>NZ_NEJP01000027.1 GCF_002113125.1 Pseudomonas sp. B20(2017)
GTGGATGGAGAGGGGGGGGGGACGGTTCAGGGGCGGAATGAGCTGAATGAGTTTCCGTTCGTGGACTTCTTATGTTTTTTCAGAATTTTGGCTGTTCTGAATATGTATTAAAAACTGTAATTTCTATCAGGTGTGACTTTAGGTTTTTATGTCGATAATTTTTTCTGGTGGAGTGGCGGAAATTAAATCCCCCCGTTGTTTGCTTTATTTTGCTCACTGGTTTGAGGTTTATAAATCTTATGAAGAAGAAAGCGCCTATTGGCATTGGCTTTTCGGCAGTATACCTCGGGTTCGCCATCTCGATAACTGTAGTCGGGTTCGGTATTTTTCGTGAGGTCGATGCTGCTCCTTTCCAGCAGACGGATCAAGAAGCAATTGAAGCTCACTATAATGAATGTAGGAATAGATATGGGCCTCAATTAACAAGAGCTGATGCGGCTAAGCTTGATGGGAGCTGTAACCCTATGCCGGAAAAAGTCCCTGAAAAAAAACCAATTCAGTTAGACATACAGCATTTAGAGTATGACAATGCTCGGCCTTATCAATAAGCCTTCTATCATGTATTAAAAGGGGCTATGTATTAAAAGGGGGGCAGATTTATTAGTATTAAAAGGGGACAGATTTATTTGATCGCGGAAAACAATCTGTCTCCTTATTTTGTCCTTGTTGTTTAACTCCTTTGATGGTTTTTTTATGAAAATTTCAATCCTGGCTAGTTTGGGTAAGACCATTGCGCTAGAAGTTGAACCGAGCGATAGTGTCGAATGTAGAGTATTAAAAGGGGACGGATTTATTTAATCGATCCCTTTTGATGTTAGGCACTCTTCTCTGGCCGTCCTCGATCTCTTAAATGAATGCGTCTTCCGGTGATTTCCTCGATTTCGTCGACAAATCTCATGTTTCCAGTTAGTTGGCCTCGCTGTAGTGCACCCCTTATGAGTTGCAATTCATTGGTGGGTGTCGCCATCTCAACAAACGATATATAGCGTTCACGCCGTTTGGCATCCGTAGGCCCCAGCTCCATAAAGCAGGGATCTTTGTCCAGCCATGTAGATTCAGAGAAATCGCTCAGACGCAGAGCGAAACTTGACCAACGATAATCTTCTGCACGCGCCACCATCTGGGCTCGCACCGGGTTTAACTCGATGTAGCGACTGCAAGCCAATAGATAAGTGTCGGATTGAACGACGCTGGATTTGTAGCGACTTTCCCACAGTGTCCCGGTTCTCCCCTCAACCTTGTTGCGATACCGCGTCATCCGGCCGGCGAGGGCTTTCATGAGCTGTCCAAGGCTGGACGTTGACTCCCCTGGGGCGAGCAGCAAGTGGACATGGTTGGTCATCAAGCAGTAGGCATAAACTTTTATACCCAATGCTTCCTTGAGCTCGCGCAGGTCAGAGAGATAGCACTCGAAGTCCATTGGCTCGGCGAAAACGACCTGTCTGTTGTGGCCACGCTGCACGATATGGTGTGGGTAGTGCGGTAGCACGATGCGTCCCGTTCTGGGCATGGGTCTTCCTACGTCCTTGTTTTGACGTATGAAGTTTAGAAGGTGGCGAGGCTGAGGCAGGCAGGATGTGTCAGAGAATGTATCCGCGTGGGCTGAGAGGCCATTAAATAAGTCTGTGTCTGCGACCTCTTATGGTTTTTCAGAGTTTTGGTTGTTCTGAATTAGTATTAAAAACTGTTAGTTCTATCAGGTGTGGTTGTGGCTGCTTGGGCTGATACTTTGCTTGTGAGGGGCAAAAAATAAATCTGTCCCCTTTGATTGGTCCCCTTTGATTGTGGTAAAGGGAGGCAAAATAAATCTGTCCCCTTTTAATTTGTTTCTTTCGAATGATAATGAAATTTTGGAGGCTATATTATGGCAGGTGGACTGGCAGGTAAAGTAAGTGCCCTGATTGCTAATCCAGACGGAACTTACATGGGGGTAATTAAGGTAAGTGTCCCTGGCGCGGACCCTTATAGATTTTCTTCGGAAGACGTACAGTCGGGTGGTCCATTGAGGCAGGGGCAGGCCGTAATCTTTGTTGACCAAGTGAGCGGTGGTGAAAAGTTTGCTAGGCAAATACAGGGACAGTAATTTTTTTTAAAAAAACAAAGCAAAAGGGGCAGCAAAAGGGGCAGATTTATTTAATCGCCCCCTTTTGATGTTGAGTGATAGCGAAGGTGAACTTTGCCAGTGTGATTTATTCAGTCGGCACCACGTTATCCAGAACCTGATTCGCCGCCAGTTCCGCCAGCATCACGATCTGCGCGATGCCTTGCGCGGTCTTGCGGTGCGGGCCTTCGAGGAGGTCGACGAAGTTGTTGAGCATGACGTTGGCCGAGCCCAGGGTTTCGACGGCGTCGGCGAGCAGGGATTCGGTGTTGCTGGCGGGGTTGGCCTGGTAGAGGCGGTTGGGGTAGTAGGGCGTGGCCATCATGTGGGCGGATGTCGGGCCGAGGTGGTAGTCGAGGGCGCGGTTGGCAGCTTCGTGGAACCGCTTCGAATCAGGGCATTCGTAGGGGGATGCTGGGTCGGTGATGCTGGCCGGTTCGGTGACCGGGGGATTCGGAGTTATTTTGAACATTGGCTCTAACCTCTCTAAGGAGTGAGGCTGCAACCATCTCGCTGCTAAACGAATTAGGGTGGCAGCTGCGCGCAGGTTAGCAGACCGATGAGCCAAGCAATCGGCGCACCCGAAGGTGCCCTGCGCACAGCCACCATCAAGCTCAGAGATAACTGATTTGATAGAGGCTTGTACGGCTTGACTCGACGGGCTGCTAAACCCGATCACTGCGAATCAGTGACCCGATCCAAGTTACCGGCCGACCCCAAGGCGCACAAGCCGGCGGATTCTGGCGTAGCGGTAGGCTCTGGCGCAAGGATTTGTAGGCATCCGGAAGCATTCCGACATGTCTTTAAACGGCGCGACCCAAACCTGTTTATCGATCATCACACGACGAGGAGAAACCTGACGCTTTTTGCCCCAAAACCATTCGTCGCCAGCCCCGCACTCATCACGCCGACGCTCGCTCAAAAGATGCATGACCAAAACCATCAACGCCCAAGACTTGCACATCGACCTGCATCCGCTGAACGAGTCAGCCCTGTTCAAATGGCTGCTCGCCAGTTTCCTGATGGGCAAACGGATCCAGGCCGAAATTGCCGCCGAAGCCTATCGAGTGATCGTTGAACGACACCAGCGTAATACGCCGCGCAAACTCGGCAATTGCACTCACCGCGAACTGGTGCGGATGCTCGGCGAGGCGCATTACGTGCGTTACGACGAAACCACCGCCGAGCGCCTGCTCGCGCTGGCTGCCAAACTGAATGAAGAGTACGCCGGACGCGTAATGAACATGGTAGAGGCGAGCGCCGACCGCCAGGAATTCGAAAAGCGTTTGCAAGCCTTCGACGGCATCGGCCCGAAAACCGTGGAAATCTTTATGCGCGAAGCGGACAAGGTGCTGTTTTGAGTGCGTCGTCGATCTTCATTGGTTGCGCGGGTTGGAGCCTGCCCCGGCAGCACTGGCCGGCCTTTCCGGAGCAGGGCACTCATCTGCAACGTTATGCCGCGATGCTCAATGGCGTGGAAATCAACAGCTCCTTCTACCGTCCGCACAAACTGCAAACCTATGCCCGTTGGGCGGAGTCGGTTCCGGACGGATTTCGCTTCTGCGTGAAAATGCCGAAGTCGATCAGCCATGAGCGACGTCTGCGAGACTGTGAACCTGAGCTCGATGCCTTTTTCGAGCAGTGTTCGGGACTGGGTGATCGCCTGGGTTGCCTGCTGCTGCAGTTGCCGCCGTCGCTGGCGTTCGACGAAGCGCTTGCAGAGGCCTTTTTCGTCGAGTTGCGCCAGCGTTATTCCGGGGCTGTGGTGCTTGAACCGCGCCACGAATCCTGGGCCGCCGCCGAACTGATGTTAATGGCTTATCGCATCGCGCAAGCGGTGGTCGATCCCTCGCGAATCAGCGCCGATGCGGCTCCGCGCGGCTGGCCCAGCGTGCGTTACTGGCGGCTGCATGGCTCGCCGCGCATTTATTACAGCCCCTATGACTCGGCGTATCTGGAAAGGCTCGCCGGCGATTTGCAGGTAGCGGCAGTCGACGGCATCGACACTTGGTGCATTTTCGACAACACCGCCAGTGGCGCGGCACTCGGCAATGCGCTGGAATTGCGGCGGATACTGGCGCAGGGCTGACACACCGCGTCGGGACTTCCAACCGGCGAGCGTGTCTGTAAACTGGCCGCCCGAAACGGCGCGCGATGGCGCCGTCCTCACTGCCAGCGAAGGATTTTCCCATGGCCAACCAAGACATCACCTACACCCCGGATCCGGATGCAGACTCGATCTCTTCGGACGTGACCGAATTCAACGGCATCCTGATGTCGACCCAGATTCCGACCCGTGCCGACGGCAGCCTGGAACTGGGCGACGTCACCGCGCAAAGCGAATGCACGTTGCAGGCGCTGAAAGTCGCGCTGGAAAAGGCCGGCAGTTCGATGGACCGCGTGCTGCACCTGACCATTTACCTGACCGACATGGCTGATCGCGCTGCGTTCAACGAGGTTTACAAGCGCTACTTCGCCAAGCCTTGGCCGGTGCGTGCGGCGGTGGGCGTGGCGGCGCTGGCGGTTGAGGGGATGAAGGTGGAAGTGACCGCGATGGCCGCGAAGGCCTGATTCAGCCCAGCGACACTTCCCCCTGTGGGAGCGAGCTTGCTCGCGATAGCGGTGGATCAGTCAGCATCTTTATCTACTGACAGTCTGCTATCGCGAGCAAGCTCGCTCCCACAGGTTTTTGGGTGTCTGCGGGATCTGGGGCAAGCCAGCTCCCACAGGGAATGCGGTGCTAAGGGCATTGTCGGCAGCTGCCACCCGGCAGCACAGGCGTGCCGGCCACGCGTTTCGCGGCTACAATGCGCGCCTCGACCGTGACAGCCTGACTAAAAAAACATATGTCCTTGCCCAAACATCACCTGGAACTGCTCAGCCCCGCCCGTGACGTGGCCATCGCCCGCGAGGCCATCCTGCATGGCGCCGACGCGGTGTACATCGGCGGCCCGAGCTTCGGTGCGCGCCACAACGCGTGCAACGAGGTGAGCGAAATCGCCGAACTGGTGGAATTTGCCCGTCGCTATCACGCGCGCATCTTCACCACCATCAACACCATCCTGCACGACAACGAACTGGAGCCGGCGCGCAAGCTGATCCATCAGTTGTACGACGCCGGCGTCGATGCGCTGATCGTTCAGGATCTGGGCGTGATGGAGCTGGACATTCCACCCATCGAGCTGCATGCCAGCACCCAGACCGACATTCGCACTCTTGAGCGGGCCAAGTTCCTCGATCAGGCCGGTTTCTCGCAACTGGTACTGGCCCGTGAACTGAATCTCAAGGAAATCCGCGCGATCGCCGATGAAACCGATGCCGCCATCGAGTTCTTCATCCACGGCGCGTTGTGCGTGGCGTTTTCCGGTCAGTGCAATATTTCCCACGCGCAGACCGGGCGCAGTGCCAACCGTGGCGACTGCTCCCAGGCCTGCCGTCTGCCGTACACCCTGAAAGACGAAAAGGGTGGCGTGATCGCCTACGAAAAACACCTGCTGTCGATGAAGGACAACAACCAGAGCGCCAACATCCGCGCACTGGTCGAGGCCGGTGTGCGTTCGTTCAAGATCGAAGGTCGCTACAAGGACATGGGCTATGTGAAGAACATCACCGCCTATTACCGCCAGCGCCTCGACGACGTGCTCAACGACCGTCCGGACCTGGCCCGCGCCTCCAGCGGCCGCACCGCGCATTTCTTCATGCCGGACCCGGAAAAGACCTTCCACCGTGGCAGCACCGACTACTTCGTCAGCGAGCGCAAGATCGACATCGGCGCGTTCGATTCGCCGACTTTCACCGGTCTGGCGGTGGGTACGGTCGAGAAAGTCGGCAAGCGTGATATGCAGGTCATCACTCACGAGCCGCTGTCCAACGGCGACGGCCTCAACGTGCTGGTCAAGCGCGAAGTGGTGGGTTTCCGCGCCAACATCGCCGAAGCCAAGGGCGAGTTCGAGGAAGAAGGCGAGAAGCGCTATCGCTACCGCGTCGAGCCGAACGAAATGCCGGACGGCCTGTACAAGCTGCGGCCGAACCACCCGCTGAACCGCAACCTCGACCACAACTGGCAGCAGGCCTTGCTCAAGACCTCCGCTGAGCGTCGTATCGGCGTGAGCTGGCTGGCGAAGCTACGTGAAGAGCGTCTGGAACTGACCGTGACCAGCGAAGAGGGCATCAGCGCCAGCGTCGCGCTGGACGGCCCGTTCGGCGTCGCCAACAAGCCGGAACAGGCGCTGGAGACCTTGCACGATCTGCTCGGCCAGCTCGGCACCACCGAGTACCACGCGACCTCGATCAAGCTGGATGCGCCGCAAGCGTTCTTCATCCCTAACTCGCAGCTCAAGTCGTTGCGCCGTGAAGTGATCGAAGCTTTGACCGCCGCGCGCGTTGCCGCCCACCCGCGCGGTTCGCGAAAGGCCGAGACCACGCCACCGCCGGTGTACCCGGAAGCGCACCTGTCGTTCCTGGCCAACGTCTACAACCAGAAGGCCCGCGACTTCTACCACCGTCACGGCGTGAAGCTGATCGATGCGGCGTACGAGGCCCACGAAGAGGCGGGCGAAGTGCCGGTGATGATCACCAAGCACTGCCTGCGATTCTCCTTCAACCTGTGCCCGAAACAGGCCAAAGGCGTGACCGGCGTGAAAACCAAAGTCGCGCCGATGCAGCTGATTCACGGCGATGAAGTGCTGACCCTTAAGTTCGACTGCAAACCGTGCGAAATGCACGTGATCGGCAAGATGAAGGGCCACATCCTGAATCTGCCGCAGCCGGGCAGTGTGGTGGGGCATATCAGCCCTGAAGACCTGATGAAGACCATTCCTCGGGCTCCGCACTGATTCAGAGGCTGCTGTGCGATAAATAAAAAAACCGGTGACAAAAATCACCGGTTTTTTTATGTCCGCCAGAAACTCAACTGGCTTCGTAGCGCGATCCTGTTGGCGGCGCCGCTTCGCCGCTCAACGCATCGACCATCGGCGGATGTTCCTGCGCCGCTTGACGCAGATCTTCGGTCACCCGCAGCTCGGCGCCGGTCGGCGAGAAGGTCGCTGCCGCCGCAAACGGCGCGGGGTTTGCCGGCACCGGACGTTTGCCGCGACGCCAGAAGAAGAACGTCACCATGCTCAGGTTGACCAGCGCGAAGGCCCAGAACAGGCCGGTTTCGCCGTGGGCGTTCATCGCCGGCGAGATCAGCAGCGGGCTCATCGCCGAGCCCAGCGAGTTGATCAGCAGCATGCCCTGAATCATCGGCACCAGTGTTTCAACCGGCGCACGGTCGGCGGCGTGGCTGACCGCAACCGGGTACAACGCGAACACGCCGCCGCCCAGCAGGAACAGCATCGCCGCGAGCAGGGCCGAGGACAGCGGCACCAGCACGATCACCAGCGACAGCACGGTGCACGCGGCGCAGAGCACGGTCAGCACTTGCAGGCGATCCTTGCGGTCGGACCAGCGCCCGACCGGATATTGCAGGAGCATCGCGCCGAGGATCGTCCAGGCCATCATGCTGCCGACTTCGCCGACGTTCAGGCCGATGCGTTGCAGGTACAGCGGCAGCAGGGTGTAGATCGCGGCGATGGTCACGCCGGAACCGAAGCAGCCGACCAGTCCGGTGGGCGACACACCCAGTAGCGCCCGTGGCTTGAGCGGTTCGACTTGTTCCAGCAACGGCGAAACCCGCGGCAGAATCACGATCGGCAGCACCGACAAGGTCGCCAGCATGCCGGCGACCATGAACGGCGCGGTGTCGCCGAGCCCGGTGATTTTCCCCAAAAATGCCTGACCCAGAACCCCGGCGCCGTAGAGCACGATCATGTACAGCGCCAGCAGACGGCCGCGAATCTTCGCGTCACCGGCCAGCAGCAGCCAGCTCTCGATCACCAGAAACACGCCGACCGTGGCCCAGCCGTTGATCAGACGCAGGACGACCCAGCCCCAGGTGTCATAAAACAGACCTTGCAGCAGGATGGTCGCGGCGATCAGCGAAGCGAAGCTGCTGTAGGCACGGATATGGCCGATGCGCAGGATCAGCCGGTCATTGAAGATCGCGCCAAGCGTCAGGCCGGCGAAATAGGCCGAGGACACGATGCCGATCATCGTCGCCGATTCGCCGGCAGCGCCCAGGCGCAGGGTGGTCAAAGAAGACAGAAAGCCGTTGCCCAAAGCAACAATGAATAGCCCGAGCAAGGGCGCCAGCGCCATGGCCAGCAAACGCGGTGTCATAAAAACCTCAAGTGATCGAACAGCGGAACGTGCGCCTCTGCGCATGCGGGTGCCAAGCCGAAGTGTGTTGAAGACAAACGACCGCCGAACGGGCAGGGCGATTGAGCCTGGCGCACTGGGTGAAAGTGGCCGGCTGTTCAAACCTGAGGGTTGTCATGGCTGCGGGCAGGCGCCGTTTTGGCGGCTGCAAGAGGAGGCGCGATTTTAAGCTTTGTCTGGCGTTTGCCAAGATGCTGGCCCTGCGACGTTGGGACGCAGGCCGGCGGGGATTGGGTGACTGATCGTTCCCACGCAGAGCGTGGGAACGATCAAGGTCAACTGCGTGGGAACGATCTCCCCTGCGGTACTCACCGTTCGCGAGTAATTTGCTGCGGCGCCAGTTAGCATGGCGCTACAACAATGAAACCGATGGACCACACCTTGATCGAACGACGCCAATTCAGCGGTGGCATGAAGGGCAAGAACCTTCGCTACCTGAACGAGCCCGCCAGCGGGCCGGGACGCATGACCCGCACCGGGTTCGTGCTGCTGGAGCATTTTTCCCTGCCAGCCTTTACCCAGGCGCTGGACACCCTCGTCACCGCCAATCTGCTGCGCCCCGGTCTGTTTTCCACGCGCACCTTCGGCCTGAGCGACGGCGAAGTGATCAGCGATCTGGGGCTGGTAATCCGCCCGGACTCGCGTCTGGAAACGAATGTGTTGCAGGAGCTGGATCTGCTGGTGATCTGCGGCGGTTACCGCACGGAATTGAAGGCGAGTGACGAGTTCATCGGCCTGCTGAAAATGGCCGCCGAGGCCGGTGTAATACTGGCCGGGTTGTGGAACGGCGCGTGGTTCCTGGGCCGGGCAGGGGTGCTGGAAGGCTATCGCTGTGCGATTCACCCGGAGCATCGGCCGGCGCTGGCGGAGATTTCCAAGGCAACCCAGGTCAGCAGCGAACCTTATGTGATCGACCGCGACCGGCTGACCGCGTCCAGTCCGTCCGGTGCATTCCACATGGCGCTGGACTGGATCAAAGGCCTGCACGACAAGGCGCTGGTCGAAGGCATCGAAGACATTCTGGCGTTCGAGGAATCGCGTTACCGGCGGATCAAACCGACCGAGAACATCTGCGTCAGCGCGCCGCTGCGTGAAGTGGTGAAGCTGATGGACGCCAACCTTGAAGAGCCATTGGAGCTGGAACAGCTGGCGGTGTATGCCGGTCGCTCCCGGCGTCAGTTGGAGCGGCTGTTCAAGGAACAACTGGGCACCACGCCGCAGCGTTATTACATGGAACTGCGCATCACCGAGGCCCGCCGTCTGCTGCAACACACCGAACTGTCCCAGGTGGATGTGCTGGTGGCGTGCGGGTTTGTGTCGCCGAGTCATTTCAGCAAGTGCTACAGCGCCTATTTCGGTTATCGACCGTCCAAGGAAAAACGGCTCGTCAAATGACGAGCCATCTCGCGTCCCGCTTCAGAGATGATCGGCGTCGATGATCGCCTGAGCGAAGGCTTTCGGGTCTTCCTGCGGCAGGTTGTGACCGATGCCGCCATTGATCAGACGGAACTGGTATTTACCGGTGAAGCGTTTGGCGTAGTCCTCGGGTGCCGGGTGTGGCGCGCCGTTGGCATCGCCTTCCAGAGTGATGGTCGGCACGCTGATCGACGGCGCGGTGGCGAGTTTCTGTTCCAGTGCCTCGTACTGGCTTTCACCCTGCACCAGGCCCAGACGCCAGCGGTAGTTGAACACGGTGATCGCGACGTGATCCGGGTTCTGCAACGCCTTGGCACTGCGGTCGAAGGTGGCGTCGTCAAACGTCCATTTTGGCGATGCCAGTTGCCAGATCAGCTTGGCGAAGTCATGGGTGTTTTTGGCGTAGCCTGCCTCACCCCGGTCAGTGGCGAAGTAGAATTGATACCACCATTGCAGCTCGGCCTTGGGCGGCAGCGGATTCTTGCCGGCGGCCTGATTGCCGATCAGGTAACCGCTGACCGAGACCAGTGCCTTGACCCGCTCCGGCCACAGCGCCGAAACGATGTCCGCCGAACGTGCGCCCCAGTCGTAGCCGCCAAGCACGGCTTGCTTGATCTTCAGCGCATCCATGAAATCGATCACGTCACTGGCCAGTGCCGCCGGTTGGCCGTTGCGCACGGTTTTGTCGGAGAGGAACTGCGTGTCGCCATAACCCCGAGCGTACGGCATCAGCACCCGATAACCCTTGGCTGCCAGCAGCGGCGCGACGCCGTCGTAGCTGTGAATGTCGTACGGCCAGCCGTGCAGCAGAATCACCACCGGACCATTGGCCGGGCCGGTTTCGGCGTAGGCCACGTCCAGCAGGCCGGCTTTCACATGCTTGAGCGGGCCGAAGGGCAAGTCGGCTTTGACGCTGGCGGCTTCGGTCTTGATTGGCTCGGGGGCCGCGGTTTGGGCATTGGCGAACGCACCGAACTGCAGCAGCGCGGTGGCGAGAATCGACAGGCCCAGCAGGCGGCGACGGTTTTTCCCGGTAGTGACGGTGGCGTGTGGTGCGTGCTTCATGGCAAGTCTCCTTATGATCGGCGAGGGCCGGGTTCTGGCTGAACCCTTCGAATCTGGAGTCCATTAAAGGCTGTCCACGTATCTGCGCTGTTTCCGTTTTCGTCATCTGATGCCCAGGCATGTATCCGGGCGGCATTCGTACACACTGGGATACAAACCAGCGGCCAACAAAAAGCCCCGAATGTTCGGGGCTCCTGCTTGCCTTGGGTTTTCAGGCCTGAGTAACCTGCTTTGGCCCGGCCAGCGCCCAGGCGATCAGCCCGAACAGTGGCACAAAAACGATCAATACGATCCAGACGCCTTTGTTGCTGGCTTTTCCTTCACTCTTGCGCACCCTGTTGATCGCCCACAATTCGATGAGCAAAAGCACGACGGCCAGCACGATCCACGTGGTTTCAATTTGCATGAGCTACCTCCTGATGGTCTTTGGCTTAGGCGGGCCGTGACACTCAGGGTTCATTAAATTTGCTGAATGGCCTGCCTGGCTCACGTGCACAAATGTTCTAAACCCATCGGCAAAGTCGCGGTAACGTAGACGTCCTTGACGAACAACCACTGCCTTCGGAGCCTTGCGTGGACAAACGCAACTGGATCGACTTGTCTCAGGATGCCGACACCGGGATCGAGTCGATTCGTGCCCATTTCCAGGGCCATGCCTACGATCCACACTGGCATGACAGCTTTCTGGTGGGCGTCACCGAGCAGGGCGTGCAGCAGTTTCATTGCCGGCGCGTGCGCCATCTGAGTACGCCGGGCAAGATTTTCATGCTGGAACCGGGGGAGATCCACGACGGGCACGCCCCGACGGAGGAGGGCTTCACCTATTCCATGCTCTACCTCGACCCGCACTGGCTGGAGCGCGAATTGCGCGTGCTGTTCGAGCATGCGCCGGACAATAGCCAACTCGGGTTCACCGATACCCTTAGTCAGGATTCGCGCCTGTCCACGGCCATCAATCAGGCCTTCAACGCCCTGCATCAAGGCGACCTGCGCATCGTGCGCCAGACCGCCATCGACACCTTGCTTGGCTCGCTGACGTCCCACCTCGACTGGCGCAAGCGCCAGCCGTTCGATCCGCGCCTGCCATGGGTGGCCCATGTGGCGCGGGACTATCTGCATGCGCACGCCTTCGATGACATCGGGCTGGACGATGTGGCCCAGGCCTGCGGGGTTGATCGCTTTCGACTGACCCGGGCTTTCAAGGCGGCTTTCGGTTTGGCGCCGCACGCCTACCTGATTCAGTTGCGCCTGGCCCGCGCCCGACAGTTGCTGGCGCGCGGCGAAACACCCGCCACCGTCGCCAGCACCCTCGGTTTCGCCGATCAAAGCCATCTCGGGCGCTGGTTTCGCCGTGCCTATCACCTGACGCCGGCGGACTACCGCAAGCGCTGCTCAAACCTTCCAGACTGAACCCCGCGTAACCGCGACCATGGCCTCCTGTCTTGATCCGGGAGTCCTGTCATGGAATCGTTGTTACCCTTTCTGCTGTTTTCCTTCGTCGCCTCGATCACCCCGGGGCCGACCAATATTCTGGTGATGAGCCACAGCTCACGGCGCGGCATGACGGCCACGCTGCCAATCATCTTCGGCGCATGTGTGTCGGCGGCGCTGGTGGTGTTGGTGGTCGGGCTTGGGGTGGGGGAAACCTTGCTGCGCTATCCCCGTGTGCAGCAGGCCATGGCCTGGGCCGGCGTGCTCTGGTTGAGCTGGCTGGCCTGGCAAATCTTTCGCAGCACGCCGCCGTCGCTGGACTCGGCGACAGCGGCTGATGACGGCTTCAGCGTATTCGGCGCCGCCGGCCTGCAGTTGATCAATCCCAAGGTGTGGATGATGGCCGTGGCGGTCGTGAGCGTGTTTGCCGGTGGCAGCGAGGACACCGCCCGGATGGTGCTGTTGTCGCTGGCGTTTCTGCTGGTCAGTCTGCCGTGCATGACGGCGTGGGCGCTACTGGGCGTGGGCAGCGCACGGTTCTTTGGCTCGCCACAGGCATTCACGCGCATGAACGCCGGGCTGGCGTTTTTGTTGTTGCTGTCGGCTTGGTTGACGGTGCTGGTTTAGCTCGGCTCACACATCAGTCGGTAAAGAGCGCAACCCTGTCACTCTGAATAAGACCGCTGGCGGCCAGCGCTCTGAGCTGTTGCACCAACGCGCTGCGCTGGTCATTTGAGGTGACCGGGTCGAAAACCTGATACTGGCGATCGCACCAGAGATCCACCTGCCGCAGCCAGAATGTTTCAACCATGGGTTCTGCCTCCAGCCGTTTCAACAGATAGGCGATCTGCTGCCAGTTCGCCATCAAGCCCAAGATCGCCCGGCTGCGTTGCGGGGGCAGGTCATGCCATTCGCAATCCAGTTTCGCGGCGACCCCGGTATTCAGCGCGGCCCAGGGCTGCTTGTCTGATAGCGCGTAGGCGGCGAGGTACACTTTTTCCGATGGATCACTCAGCGCCCCGAGCATTTGCGGCAGATCTTCGTCGCCCAGCACGCGAATCGCAGCCTGCCGCACGGAGGGGTAGATGGAGGCCAGCGCTTCAGTCAGCCAGTGCTTCTGGAGCCCGATTTCAAGCTCGGCAGCCAGGCCCAGTACGCCAAGCCATTCGCGTTTGTGGGCGGGGAAATCCTGGCTGAGTCGCTGCGCCAGCACCTCGGATGCGTCGATCCCGTGACGTGGTGCTGCCCAACGCGCCAGGCTGCGAATCGCCGGCGAAGGATCGAGCAAAGCCAATCGCAGCAGCTGTTGTGGATCGTCAGATAAAGGAAGGAGCGCGCGCAGTATGCTGACACGAACCTTGGCTCCCGGCCGCGCCAGGGCCTCAAGCAGCAACGGCGAAGCCTGCGCTGGCGGTAGATCCTGGCAGACCGACACCGCAGCCAGCCTTACGGTCAGCTCTCGATGAGCCAGAGCGCTGCGCAGAAGTCTTTCCGGGTCGAAATCCGTTTCCAGCAGCAACGTGAACAGATAGCGCGCGGCTCTGCCTTGCCGCGTGAGAAAGTTTGCGAAGACTTCATCGCGGATTTCCGGTGATTGAAGAACAGTGCGTGCGGCGGTGTAGGTGGGGGCATGGTCAACCCGTTGCCGCGCCGCCAGCGCCATAATCGACTCCAGCGCATACAACAACGCGGGCGCTTGGGCGGGACTCAGATAGCTGTTCAGACCGGACAGCGCCAGATCGCGAATCTGTGGCACCCAATCGTTGAGCCGTTCTATCAGGGCTACAAGCGCCTGCGGGGAGCAATCGCGACTGAGTTCTCTCACGGCAACTTCCCGGACGAACCCGTTGTAGTGGGTGCTGAGTTCTATCCAGGTACCACTGCCATTGGCATTTGCGAGCAGTTCCAGCGCTTCGATGCGCCGGTGCTCCACCCATGTGGGCTCGGTCACGGGTTTGTTCCTCAGCCGGTCCAGCCAGTCCCTTGGAGATGTCACGCGTTGTTCCTTTCTGTAGTCGTCCGGGTGCAGGGTCGCCACTTTACTGATTTTTGCGGTCGCAGGAGCAATTGGCTGATGAGCGATTGGTGTGGCGTAGTGCGATTGCGACCACACGCATTTGAAATCCCCGCCATTGCCCCCCAGAATCGCGCCCCGATCCGGCCACCAGTGCCGGACGTTCAGAGTGAAAGGGGTTGCGGTTGAACGAACAGACATTGTCCATGCGCCTGGAGCAAGTGGCGGCGCATGTGCCCGTCGGTGCGCGGCTGGCCGATATCGGCTCGGATCACGGTTACCTGCCGGTGGCCCTGATGCGCCGTGGCGCGATCACGGCGGCGGTGGCGGGAGAGATGGCCGAGACGCCGTTCCGTTCGGCGCAACGTACCGTGCGCGAAAACGATCTTGAGCAGCAGATCACCGTGCGCCTGGCCAATGGTTTGATGGCCGTCGAACCGGAAGACGGGATCACGGCGATTACGATGTGTGGCATGGGCGGCGAGACCATCCGCGACATCCTCGATGCCGGCAAGGCGCGCTTGAGCGGCCGCGAACGTTTGATCCTGCAACCCAACGGCGGCGAGCAACCGCTGCGCCAATGGCTGATGGACAACGACTACCGCATCCTCGTTGAGGAAGTCCTGCGGGAGAACCGCTTCTACTACGAAATCATCGTGGCCGAGCGGGGCGGGCCGGTTTCCTATACCGCCGAGGAACTGTACTTCGGGCCGCTGCAGTTGCAGGCGCGCAGTCCGGCGTTTGTCAGCAAATGGCAGCACCGGCTGCTGCACAAGCAGCAGACGCTGGCTCATTTCGGGCGGGCACGGCATGGGGTGTGCGAGCGCAAGGTGCAGGATCTGAAGCAGCAGGTACGCTGGATTACTGACGTACTGGCGTAAAAGGTTGATCAGTGCTGCGTGCTGCTTCGGGTTTCCCCGAGAATCCGCACCGCATCCCGCGAAGGTGGCAGGCCGAACACCCGTGTATAATCGCGGCTGAACTGCGTAGCGCTTTCATAACCGACTTCGAACGCTGCGCGGGTGACGCTGCTGGCATTGGCCACCATCAGCGTCCGGGCCTGAAGCAGGCGAACACGCTTCTGATACTGCAACGGGCTCAGCGCCGTGACGGCTTTGAAATGTCGATGAAAGGCTGACACGCTCATCGACGCAAGCTGCGCCAATGCGTCCACGCGAATCGGTTCGGCAAAGTCCTGACGAATGTGCTGAATGGCCAGGTTGACGCGGGCCATGGCGCTGTCGGGGGCCGCGATGTCGCGCAGCATCCAGCCGTGGGGGCCTTGCAGGACGCGATACAGAATTTCCCGTTCGTAGACCGGCGCGAGGGCCGCGATCTCCTCCGGCCTCCCCATCAGGTGCAACATGCGCACCCAGGCATCCATCAACTCAGGCGTGACAGCAGCGACCGAAAACCCGCTGTCCTGTTCATGTTGCCCGAGCGGTTTGGGCAAGTCGGCCAGCAGGGTCGTCAGCACCACCGGATCCAGCGTCAGGCTGACCGCCAGGTAAGGCTCGCCGCTCGCTGAGGGGTGAACCTGTCCCACCGCCGGCAGATCGATGGACATGACGAAGTAGGTCGCCGGGTCGTAGTGAAGCGTGCGGTCGGCGATGGTCATGGATTTGCTGCCCTGCAGAATCAGGTTGATCATCGGTTCGTAAACGGCTGCCAGCATGTGCTCGGGGATTTCACCCTGAACCATGGCGACGCGCGGGATACCCGTCTCCGTGCGGCGGTTTTCGGCGTGTTGCGCCAGGGCGCGAAGTTTTTTCAGTTGGTTATTCATGCCACGCATCTGAACCTACGCGATCACTCCCGCGCAAGCAAAAAGCAGAAACAGGCAGGTTTCGAAGAGGATCGGCTGCGCTCGCCTCGAAGCCGATGGCTACTGTGGTCACTCACCACAGAGACATTGGAGCAACGCATGAGCGTTATCGTGATTACCGGTGGCAGCCGTGGCATTGGCGCCAGTACCGCCGAACACTGTGCCCGCCTCGGGATGGGCGTCATCCTGACCTACAAGAGCAATGCCGATGCAGCCGCCGCTGTCGTGCAGCGGATTCAGTCGTCGGGCGGCACAGCCGTGGCGCTTGAGCTGGACGTTGCGGATGTCAGTCAATTCGACCGTTTCCGTGATGCCGTAAGACATAACCTCGACAGCCTCTGGGGCGTGGCTACGCTGGCTGGACTGGTCAACAACGCGGGCCATGGCTTGTTCAATCCGCTGGCAGCCGTCACCGAGGCACAGTTCGACGGTTTGTTGAACGTTCATCTCAAAGGCCCGTTTTTCCTCACGCAAACCTTGTTGCCGCTGATGGGCGAGGGCGCCAGCATCGTCAACCTGACCAGCGCCACCACCCGGGTCGCTACCGCCGGGGTTGCGCCGTATGCAGCGTTCAAGGGCGGGCTCGAGGTGTTGACCCGCTACATGGCCAAGGAGTTCGCGGACCGGCGCATACGGGCCAACGCTGTTTCGCCGGGAGCGATCCGAACCGAGCTGGGCGGTGGTTTGAACGACGAATTCGAGGCATTGCTCGCCTCGCAAACGGCTCTGGGCCGGGTTGGCGAACCGCAGGATGTTGCGCGCGTCATCGCCATGTTGCTGTCCGAGGAGGGCGGCTGGATCAACGCCCAATCCATCGAAGTCGCGGGCGGCTATTTCATTTGAATGCGAGGTGGCTCCATGCTTGATTACATCTTTTTGTCAGTCAGCGACATCGAACGCTCCATTGATTTCTACACCGCAGCACTGACCCCGCTGGGCATTACCGCAAGGCTTGATTACGACGGCAAGGACGGCCCGCCCGGCCATCCGGATCTGAAAGGTTTCGGTGCCCATGGCCGGATGTTTTTCTGGTTGCGCGCAGGCGTGGTAGAGGGGCGGGCGGTGCATGTCGGGTTTGTCGCCAACAGCAAGGCCGAAGTGAACGCAGCTTACGCGGCGGCAATCAACAGTGGCGCTGTCGATAACGGCGCTCCGGGCGCACGTCTGCATTACGACCCCGATTACTACGCTGCCAACGTCCTCGATCCGGACGGTTACAGCCTCGAATTCGTCTTCAAAAAATGGCAGCACGGCCAATGAGCACACTGATGATCTACGGCGCGACCGGGTACACCGGGCGCATGGCGGCCGAACATGCCAAGGCACAGGGTCTGGATCTGGTCATCGCTGGGCGCACGGCCGAAAAGCTCGAGTCGCTTGCAGCACAACTGGATGTGCCTTTTCGGGTGTTCAAACCCGATGAACAGGCCGCACAAGCCCTGGAGGGCATCGCGGTACTGCTGAATTTCGCGGGCCCGTTCGCCCAGACGGCAGACGCCTTGATGCAGGCGTGCATCCAGGCCGGTGTCGACTATCTGGACATCACTGCGGAGATCAATGTCTATCGGCGCGCCGAGCAGCTGGGTGCTCAAGCCGCCAGTGCGAACGTGATGTTGCTGCCCGGCGTTGGCTGGGATGTGGTGCCGACCGATTGTCTGGCGATGCATGTCGCTCGGCGGGTGCCGCAGCCGCGTTCATTGAAAATCGCCTTGCAGGTCGCGGGTTCGATGTCGCGCGGATCGGCCCTGAGTGTCGGCGAAATCATTGGTGCAGGCCTGTTGATGCGGGTCGATGGACAACTGGTCGCAACGCCTGACGCACAGCCCCGTCACTTCGATTTTGGCAACGGGCCGGTGCTCTGCGCACCGCTGTCATTCGGTGACCTGGTGACCGGCTGGCAGTCCACCGGCATTCCCGATATCGCCATGTTCGTGCATATCAGCGGTGACGCGTTCCCGGACGGCGATCTGTCGCAACTGCCCGACGGCCCGAGCGTCGAACAGCGCGAGGTACATCGCGCCCGAGCGGTGGCTGAAGTCAGCGGCGCCAACGGCAGCGTCGCACGCTCGGTGATCGAAACCGTCAACGGCTACACCTACACACCGCTCGCGGCTGTCGAAGCCGCGCGTCGAGTGTTGAGCGGGGAGCGACGACCGGGTTTTGAAACGCCGGCCCGGGTGTTCGGCATCGGGTTCGCCGAAAGCATTGCAGGCACAACCGTTACTGATTTCTGAAACGCGAGTCCGCTTCGGCCCGCGCCTGGCGAAATCCTCAAGCTCACTTCACCTAAGGCTTCAAATATGTCATCCACACAGTTGCAGGACACCGCAGACAAACTTGCGGTGGTTGAAACGCTGTACCGGTTTGCCGCCGGAATCGATCTGCGCGACGAAGTATTGCTGGCTTCGGCGTTTACCGAAGATGCGATTTCCGACTTCCGGCCTGCCGCTGCAAAGGCCGGGTTCGAATACCCTGTTCTACAGGGGCGCCAGACCATCGTGGCGGCGCTTTCAGGTTCACTTGCCGGCATCGACACAACGCACTCTGTCAGTAATCCGCGAGTCAGCGTCGTTGGCGATCGGGCGCAGGTTGATGCACTCGTGGAAGCCCAGCACGTGCCGCAAAGTGATCACTCACGGCACTACCTGATGAAAAACCGTTACGACGTAAAACTGGTGCGGGCAGGCGACGCCTGGCTGATTCAAAGCGTCACGGTTGACAATGTGTGGCGCACGGGCGACCCCGGGGTGCTCTCCGGCGTTTAACCGGATTTGCGAGCCGGTTAGCGTGAAGGCTTGATTGAGCGTAAGGTTTCGCCTGTCTCTGCGCCGGCTGATTCAGCTGTTATCATTCAAGCCTTTACAGCCGGGTAGATGACCATGAACCGCCAGAAGAAACTGCAGCAACTCTTCAAGGAAAAATCCAGAAAGGCCAACGCCAAACTGGCACCCAAGAGCAACAAGCCGAAGTACATCAGCAAGGCGGATCGTCTGAAACTGGCGGCCGAGGCCGCTCCCGAGACAGTGGACACAACTGAGTCCTGATCAGGCAGGAACAGCGCAGCGCTTCCCCTCAGCCAGCCGGCTGTGCAGGCTTGGCCAGCTCGATCCCCGCCGCCCCCAGCCGCTTGAGAATCTCGAACAGCAAATCACTCTTGGTCGTCCCGACAATCCTCGGGCTCGCCACATACCCGGTCACCGTCAACGTAATCCCGTCCGGCGTCAGCTTGCTGAAGCGCACGAACGGTGCCGGTTTTTCGAGGATGGTTTCGTGTTCGTTGTAGGTGTCGAGCAGCAGGCTCTTGACCTGTTCGGGATCGATATCCAGCGGGAACATCAGCTCCAGTGTCGCCACGCCCTGGGCGCTGCCACCCAGCGTGACGTTACGCAGGTTCTGCGAGATCAGTTGCGAGTTGGGCACGATCACGATCGAGCGGTCGCTGAGCTGGATTTCGGTGGCGCGCACGTTGATCCGGCGGATGTCGCCCTCTACGCCGCTGATGCTGATCAGGTCGCCGACCTTGACCGGGCGTTCGGTGAGCAGGATCAGCCCGGAGACGAAGTTCTTCACGATCTCCTGCAAGCCGAAGCCGATGCCCACCGACAGGGCGCTGACGATCCACGCCAGGTTGGTCCATTGCACGCCCAGCGATGACAGGGTCAGCAGGATCACCACCGCATAACCGATGTTCGAAAACAGCGTGCTGAGCGAAGCGCACATGCCCGGGTCCATGTCGGTCTTGGGCAGAAACTCGTTGTCGAGCCAGCGGCGCAGGGCGCGGATCAGGTAGATGCCGATCAGCAGCGCCAGCACGGCGTTGAGCAAGTGGCCGGGGACGATGTTCAGCTTGCGCAGACCGGCGCCGCCGAGGATCGTGCCGATGTTGTTGGCCAGTTGGCCGAGTGTGGTGCCGATCCCGCCGACAAACAGCGTGATGACCGCCAGCAGCAACAGCGCGGCCCGACCGAAACCGGCCAGCAGGGTCGAGGCTTGTTCGAGTCGCTGGTCGCCGACGCCCAACAGTTGTTTCAGCGCCTTGCCGCTGGAGTGGCGGGGCGAGAAGAAGTACTCGCAGCTGTCCTTGAGCAGTTGCATCAGCAGGTAAAACCCGGAAAACACGATGAACGCCCACACCAGTTCGTAGGTGATGAACCGCGCCAGCGACACATACCCGGTCAGCAGGGCGCCGAACGACAGCACCATCGCCAGGGTGGCGATGGTGTAAACCACGCCGGCGAAGGTGTTGCCCGCCACTTGGGTGTCACCGGCTGCGGCCAGTGTTTTGCGCACCCTGCCGACGCGCAGCAGCAGCGTGGTGACGATGCCCAGCACCGCCAGCGCAATGATGCCTCTGCCTGCGAGCACGATCTGACTGCTCATGCCGGCGGCATTGCTGACTTGCACTGCCGTCACCAGCACCAGCAGCGTCGCGGCGAGAATCCGCGCGTAGGGATGTAGCGCGAGCGCCACCGGGTCAGCCACCGCCGGCAGTCGCCAGGACGGATGCTCGGTCGAGAGCAACGCGCGGCTGAGCCCTGTGATCAGCACGCAGGCATAAACCACTTTCCCGAACTCATCGGAAAATGTCGCCAGCATCGGCGGCAACGGCACGTGACGAGTGCAGGCGTAATACAGCAATTGCAGGGCGATGGCGGTGGTCGCGAGTGTCGCCAGGGCCGAGGCGAACGCCAGCGAACTGCGGCGCAGCCGGCCCTCCGGCATGCGGTGAATGCATACCCACGCCAGCCAGCGGTCGGCCAGCCGCCGACCCAGCGTCCAGACGACAAAGGCCAGTACCACCAGCAGGGCGGTGTAAAGGCGCTGACTCGGTTGCCAGGCTTGCGCGCCGGTCTGTTGCACCTGATCGACGAAAAGCCTCAGACGCTGGCGATCATCTGCCGACGGATTGACAAGGGGAGCCCAAAAGCCGGGATTCAGAATGCTGTGGGTGCTGAGCGTCAGTTCGCTTTCGAGCAACGTGCGGCGGATACCGGCGATCTGTGTGATCAGGTCTGTGGCGCTCTGTTTGAGTGTCGCCAGATTCTTCAGCGCAGTATCGACTTTGGTTTTCTGCTCGATCAACGCCGCCCGTTGCGCCGCGATATCGGCTTGTTCGGCGGCGACCGCTTCGGCCGGAGCGGCGCCGAGCACACCCAACTGTACGGTCAGTTGCGCCTGCTGAGGCAGCAGCGAGGCCGACAGCCGATCGATGTCCAGAATGAACGTCTGCACCCGATCCTGCGGGCCTTCGAGCTGGTTGTAGTTGTTGGCGGACGATATCTGCTGCTTGAGGCCGTCGAGGCGCAGTTGAAGGGCTTGCAGATCGCTTTGCGTGACGCCGGGGAGCGGGGCACTGGTACTGACGTCCGGGGTGCCGGACAAATCGGCGGCCGACGCCGCCACCAAGCCCGAGCCGAACAGGATCAAGGCGATTAACATCAATGACTTCAATGCATTGCGCATGGGGGCTGGCCGGTTCCGGTTGATCACACAAACATTGAGGTTAGGTGATCGGGCGCCTGCTGCATCATTTTCTGCTGCTAATCCTGGCTTAATGCGTGTCCGGTGAGATCGCCGGGCAGCCCATTGTGGGCGCCCGTTTTCACAACTAGACTCCCGGCCATGAAACGCTATCTGCGGTTTTGTCTCGTTTTCCTGATCAGCCTGGCGCTTCCCCTCAGCGGGATGGCGGGTGTGCAGGCACCGACAGAACCCTGCCCGATGCAAGCCATGGGCATGGCGATGATGGACGGCATGAACATGGATTGCTGCCAGGACATGAAAAGTCCTGTCGACCATGGTTCCCCCTGCAAACCCGGCCAGGAGTGCAAGACCGGCGGTCTGCTGCAAGTCGCGATCCTCAAGCCGCCCGTTACCGTGTTCAGTCCCGTCACGCATTCGTTCTTCAGTGATTCCCTCCCCGTAGCGGCCCCGTCCGGGGTCTGGCGACCGCCCCGCATCTGATTCCTGTCTCCCCTTGAAGCTCATTCCGCCCTGGCGGAGTGATTTGGCTGTGCGCGTGTTTTTCGCCGCGCGCAGTGGACGATCACAGGAATCGTAAACATGACATTCAAGTGCAATTGCTCGGGTTGGCCTCTGGTGGCTGGCCTTGCGGCAAGCGTGCTCGCGTGGCCGGGTTTGGCCGCCGCGCTGACACTCGATGACGCGCTGCGGCTGGCCGAAAACAATGCGCCGTCGCTGACCGCACAAGATCAGAAAATCCAGGCTGCCAGCAGCGCGGCCATTCCGGCGGGCGAGTTGCCCGATCCCAAGCTGTTGCTCGGTTTGCAGAACTACCCCGTGGGCGGCCCGGATCGCTGGAGCGTCGATCAGGATTTCATGACCATGCAGATGGTCGGTTACCGGCAGGAGATGCCCAACGCAGACAAACGCAAGGCGCGCATCGAAGTTGCCGACGCCGCCATCGAGCGCGCGGCTGCCGAGCGACGCGTCGAGCGCTTGAAGGTCCGCCAGGCGACGGCGCTGGCGTGGATCAGCGGCTATTCGGTCGAGCGCAAAGAGGCGTTGTTCCAGGACCTCTTCAAGGAAAACCGTCTGCTGAGCGAGACCGTCCGGGCGCAGATTGCCGGTGGCCGCGCGCAACCTGCTGACGCGGTGACACCGAAGCAGGAAGCGGCCCGACTCGCCGAGCAACAGGACAATCTGACCCTTGAACGCACCCAAGCCCGAGCCGCGCTGAAACGCTGGATCGGCGCCGCCGCTAACGACAAGCCCGAGGGCGGTTTGCCCGCGTGGCCGGTCGATGCCTCGACCTTCAATCATCAGCTGCAACACCATCCTGAACTGGCCGCTTTCGCCCCCATGACCCGCGAAGCCGAGGCCAAGGTGCAAGAGGCAGTGTCCGAGAAAAAGTCCGACTGGAGCTGGGAAGTGGATTACCAGCATCGTGGCCGTGAGTTTGGCGACATGGTCAGCGTGCAGTTTTCCTGGGATCTGCCGTTGTTTCCCAAGACGCGCCAGAACCCGAAAATCGCTGCCAGACAGGCCGAACTCATCCAACTGCAAGCCGAGCGCGAAGCCCTGTCCCGCGAGCACACCGAGCAACTGGAAAACCAGTTGGCCGACTACCAGCGCCTCGAACGGGCCGTGCGCCGCACCGAGGAAAGCCTGGTGCCGCTGGCCAGAGAGAAAGTCGATCTGAGCCTGGCCAGTTATCGCGCCGGCCAGGGCGATTTGAATGCGGTGGTCAACGCCCGCCGCGAACTCATCGAGGCTCGCCTCAAACAGATCGACATGGAAGAACAGCGCGCGCTGACCGCTGCGCGCCTGCATTTCGCTTATGGGGAGACCAGCCTGTGAATTTTCAAAAATGGAACGGCGTGTGGCTGGCCGGCCTTGCGCTGGCGGTGGGCGTGGGTGGCGGTTACGGATTGGCCTATCATCGAATGAATGATTTAACGGCTTCAGCCCCGGCGCCGAGCACTGCGCCCAAAGCCTTGTACTGGTACGACCCGATGTACCCGCAGCAAAGGTTCGACAAACCGGGCAAGTCTCCCTTCATGGATATGCAACTGGTGCCCCGATACGCCAGCGGCGGCGAAGATAATGCGACCGTCAGCATCGATCCGGGGCTGAGTCAGAACCTCGGCCTGCGTGTGGCGCCGGTCAGTCGCGGCGCCTTCATGTCGAGCCTGGATGTGAGCGGCGTGCTGGCATTCAACGAGCGCGATGTCGCGGTGATCCAGGCGCGTACCAACGGGTTTGTCGAGCGGGTCTACGCCCGTGCGCCGGGGGACGTGCTCACGACTGGCGCGGCGTTGGCAGACATCCTCGTGCCGGAATGGACGGCGGCCCAGAGCGAGTTTCTGGCGCTCAGGCGCAGCGGTGATGCCGACCTGATCGCGGCGGCGCGCCAGCGGTTGCGGCTGACCGGGATGCCCTCAAGCCTGATCGCTCAAGTGGAGCGCAGCGGCAAGGTGCAGCCCGAACTGACGGTCACCAGCCCTTTGGGCGGTGTACTGCAAGAACTCGACGTGCGGGTGGGCATGACCGTGGCGAGCGGTGAAACCCTGGCGCGGGTCAACGGGCTGAACAGCGTCTGGCTCGCCGTGGCGGTGCCGGAATCGCAGACCGGTTCGGTTGCCGTGGGCCAGGCCGTTGAAGCGCGCCTGCCGGCCTTTCCCGGCCGGGTGTTCAACGGAACTGTCAGCGCGATTCTGCCGGACACCAACGCGGACAGCCGCACCCTGCGCGTGCGGGTCGAACTGGCCAATGTCGATGGCAGCTTACGGCCGGGGATGACGGCACAAGTGCGGCTGAACCGATCGACCGGGCAGAGTCAATTGTGGGTGCCGAGTGAAGCCGTGATCCGCACCGGCAAGCGCGCCTTGGTCATGCTCGCCGAAGACGCGGGGCACTTTCGCCCGGTGGAGGTACGCCTTGGCCAGGAAGGTGACGACAAAACGATGATCCTCGACGGCCTGGCAGAGGGGCAGAGCGTCGTGACGTCCGGCCAGTTCCTGCTCGATTCCGAGGCCAGTCTCAAGGGCATCGTCGCCGAGCCGCTTGAAACAGACGGGAACGTTTCGGGGAGTCAGCCATGATCGCCGCGCTGATTCGCTGGTCCGTCGCCAACCGTTTTCTGGTGCTGCTGGCGACGCTGTTTGTCACGGGGTGGGGCGTGTGGTCGGTGCAGAGCACGCCGATCGATGCGCTGCCGGATCTGTCCGATGTGCAGGTGATCATCCGCACGCCGTACCCCGGACAGGCGCCGCAGATTGTCGAGAATCAGGTGACCTATCCGCTGACCACTACCATGCTCTCGGTGCCGGGGGCGAAAACCGTACGCGGTTATTCGTTCTTCGGTGACAGCTTCGTGTACGTGCTGTTCGAGGACGGCACCGATCAATACTGGGCGCGCTCGCGGGTGCTGGAGTACCTGAGCCAGATCCAGAGTCGCCTGCCGGCCAGCGCCAAACCGGCGCTGGGCCCGGATGCGACCGGCGTCGGCTGGATCTATCAATATGCGCTGGTGGATCGCAGCGGCGGGCATGATCTGGCGCAGCTTCGGGCGTTGCAGGACTGGTTCCTCAAGTTCGAGCTCAAGACCCTGCCCAACGTCGCCGAGGTTGCTACCGTCGGCGGGATGGTCAAGCAGTATCAGGTGCAGCCCGATCCGGTGCGGTTGGCCAGCCTCGGCATCCCCCTTGCGCAGGTGCGCGAAGCCATCGGCAAGGCCAATCAGGAAACCGGTGGCGCCGTGCTGGAAATGGCCGAAACCGAATTCATCGTGCGGGCTTCCGGCTACCTCAAGACGCTTGATGATTTTCGGGCGATCCCGTTAAAACTCG
This sequence comes from Pseudomonas sp. B20(2017), assembly GCF_002113125.1. GTDB lineage: Bacteria > Pseudomonadota > Gammaproteobacteria > Pseudomonadales > Pseudomonadaceae > Aquipseudomonas. The sequence goes on from NZ_NEJP01000027.1 coordinate 25,422, forward strand.
GAGGGGGTGGCGTACCGGTAACCCTCGGCGATGTCGCGACGGTTCAGACCGGGCCGGAAATGCGCCGAGGCATCACCGAGCTGGACGGCCAGGGTGAAACCGTCGGCGGGGTGGTGATTCTGCGCAGCGGCAAGAACGCCCGCGAGACCATTGCGGCGGTCAAGGCCAAACTCGATGACATGAAAAGCAGCCTGCCGCCCGGCGTGGAGATCGTCACCACTTACGATCGCAGCAAGCTGATCGATCGCGCGGTGGAAAACCTCAGCCACAAACTGCTCGAAGAGTTCATCGTCGTCGCGTTGGTGTGCGGGATCTTCCTTTGGCACTTGCGCTCTTCGCTGGTGGCGATCATTTCGTTGCCGGTGGGTGTGTTGATCGCTTTCACCGTGATGCGTTATCAGGGCTTGAACGCCAACATCATGTCGTTGGGCGGGATCGCCATCGCCATTGGTGCGATGGTCGATGCGGCGGTGGTGATGATCGAGAACGCTCACAAGAAAATCGAGGCGTGGCACGCGGCCAATCCGGGGCAGGCGCTCAAGGGCGAGCGCCATTGGCAGGTGATGACCGACGCGGCGGCGGAGGTGGGGCCGGCGCTGTTTTTCTGTTTGCTGATCATCACGCTGTCGTTCATCCCGGTGTTCACCTTGCAGGACCAGGAAGGGCGGCTGTTCGGCCCGCTGGCGTTCACCAAGACTTACGCCATGGCGGCGGCAGCGGGATTGTCGGTGACGCTGGTGCCAGTGCTGATGGGCTACTGGATTCGCGGACGGATTCCGGATGAACGCCACAACCCGCTCAACCGCTGGCTGATCCGGATCTACCAGCCGGCGCTGGATGCTGTGTTGCGCCGGCCGAAATTCACTTTGCTGGTGGCATTGCTGGTGTTTGTCAGCGCGGCCTGGCCGATTTCGCGGCTCGGTGGTGAATTCCTCCCGCCGCTGGACGAGGGTGATCTGCTGTACATGCCTTCGGCCTTGCCGGGTTTGTCGGCGCAAAAAACCGCGCAACTGTTGCAGCAGACCGACCGTCTGATCAAAACCGTGCCCGAGGTCGAGCACGTGTTCGGCAAGGCTGGCCGCGCGGAAACCGCCACCGACCCGGCACCGCTGGAAATGTTCGAAACCACGATCCAGTTCAAGCCCCACGATCAATGGCGCCCGGGCATGACCCCGGAAAAACTCGTGGAAGAACTGGATCGCGTGGTACGAGTGCCCGGGCTGACCAATATCTGGATTCCGCCGATCCGCAACCGCATCGACATGCTCGCCACCGGGATCAAAAGCCCGATCGGCATTAAGGTCGCCGGCAACGATCTGGCCCAGATCGACGCCGTGACCCAGGCTGTCGAACGCGTGGCCAAAGGTGTGCCCGGCGTCAGTTCGGCACTGGCCGAGCGCCTGACCGGTGGCCGCTACATCGACATGGATATCGACCGCAACGCCGCCGGCCGCTACGGGCTGAACATCAGCGATGTGCAATCCATCGTCGCCGGAGCCATTGGCGGGGAAAACGTCGGGGAAACCATCGAAGGGCTGGCGCGGTTTCCGATCAACATCCGTTATCCAAGAGCGTGGCGTGATTCGCCCGGCGCGCTGGAGCAATTGCCGATCTACACGCCTTCCGGCAGCCAGATCACCCTCGGTATGCTGGCGAAAATCAAGGTCACGGACGGCCCGCCGATGCTCAAGAGCGAGAATGCCCGGCCGTCCGGCTGGGTGTACATCGACGTGCGCGGGCGGGATATCGCTTCGGTGGTGGCCGATCTGCGTCGCGCAGTGAGTGAACAGGTGAAATTGCAGCCCGGCATGAGCCTGAACTATTCGGGGCAGTTCGAGTTTCTGGAGCGGGCCAACGCGCGGCTGAAACTGGTAGTGCCGGCCACGCTGCTGATTATCTTCGTGCTGCTCTACCTGACGTTTGCTCGCTTCGATGAAGCATTGTTGATCATGGCCACATTGCCGTTCGCATTGAGCGGCGGCGCGTGGTTCCTGTATCTGCTGGGCTACAACCTGTCGGTCGCCACCGGTGTGGGCTTCATTGCGCTGGCCGGCGTTTCGGCCGAGTTCGGCGTGATCATGCTGCTCTACCTGAAAAACGCCTGGGCCGAACGAGATGGCCTCGGCGATCACTCTGAGCGCGGACTGATCGCGGCGATTCGCGAAGGCGCCGTGCAACGCGTGCGCCCCAAGGCGATGACCGTAGCCGTGATCATCACTGGCCTGTTGCCGATTCTGCTGGGCAGCGGCACCGGCAGCGAAGTCATGAGCCGCATCGCCGCGCCCATGGTCGGCGGCATGGTCACGGCGCCGTTGTTGTCCCTGTTTGTCATTCCGGCGGCGTATCGATTGATGCGCCGCCGTCACTTGTCCGCTGGAACCCTCCAATCTGAAGGAAAAACCTCATGAAACTGATCCCGATCACTGTTGTAGGTACGCTGGTTGCGTTCGCACTGACCGCTCACGCCGAGGACATGCCCGGCATGAAGATGGATGACATGCAGGGCATGCAGATACAGCCCGCCACTCAACAGGCTGCGGCCGCGAATGCCGAAGGCACGATCAAGGCCATTGATGTCACAAAGCACACCGTGACCATCGCTCATGGTGCTGTTGCGGCGTTGCAGTGGCCGCCGATGACCATGGGCTTCGCGGCAACCCATGAACAACTGGCCGGGTTGGCGGTGGGCGATCGGGTGAAGTTTTCGTTCCAGATGGAGGGCAGTAAAGCGACCATCGTGTCGATCAACAAGTAAGCGTGTGACGTAAAAAACCGGCGCGAATCATCGCGCCGGTTTCTATTCAATCTTTCAGATCGACCGCTGATTGACCCGCTGCATCAATTCCTCCGCCGATTCCTTGCGCTCGGAATAGCGATCCACCAGATCCGGGCGATCACGCAGCAACAAGGTGAATTTCACCAGTTCCTCCATCACGTCCACCACCCGGTCGTACAGCGCCGAGGGTTTCATGCGATTGCCTTCGTCGAATTCCAGATAGGCCTTGGGCACCGACGACTGATTGGGGATGGTGAACATGCGCATCCAGCGGCCCAGCACGCGCAGTTGATTGACCACGTTGAACGACTGCGAACCGCCGCAGACCTGCATGACCGCCAGGGTTTTGCCCTGAGTCGGACGCACTGCGCCCAGAGCCAGCGGCACCCAGTCTATCTGCGCCTTGAACACCGCCGACATGGCGCCGTGACGTTCGGGAGAGCACCAGACCTGACCTTCGGACCATTGCATCAGTTCGAGCAGTTCCTGGACTTTCGGGTGATCGCCGGGAGCATCGTCCGGCAGCGGCAGGCCCGAAGGGTTGAAGATTCGCGTCTCGGCACCGAAGTGCTCCAGCAGGCGGGCGGCTTCTTCGACCAGCAAACGGCTGAAGGAGCGTGGGCGGGTCGAACCGTACAGCAAAAGGATGCGCGGCTTGTGGGCGCCTTCGTCACGAGAGGTAGTTTGAACCAGTGAGGGATCGAGGTTGGGTAAGTCGGTCATGTCGGCTCCGGTTACAGCGTGCTGATGCGGTCGAGCTCGCGCTTGAGGGCATCACGGTCAAGTTGGGCGAAGGGCAGGGCAAAAAAGGCCCGGCAGCGGGTTTCGATTCGGGCGAGGGTGGCGTGGAAGGCGGCATCGATGGTCCGTTCATCGCCGACCACATCCGACGGATCCTCCAGCCCCCAATGGGCTTTCAGGGCCGGGCCGAAGTACACCGGGCAGGCTTCACCGGCGGCCTTGTCGCACACGGTGATGACGATGTCCGGCGGGTTGTCTTCGAAGGCTTCGTTGCCCTTGCTGCTCAACCCGGCGATGGAAATGCCGGCGGCTTGCAACGTGGTCAGGCTGCGCGGCAGCACCTGGCCTTTGGGGAAACTGCCGGCACTGACCGCCTCGAAACCGGCTGGCGCCAGATGGTTGAACATCGCCTCCGAGAGAATGCTGCGGCAGCTGTTGGCGGTGCACATGAATAGAACGCGCATGATTGATCCTCAGCAGCAGGCGGAAGTATTGAGTGGACGGTCGCCCATTGCGTCGAGGCGGGCGCTGTTTTCTTCCAGCCAGGCGCTGTTGGCGGCGAGCGTGGTTTCGAGCAAGGTGCGGACCCACGTCGGCAGATCCGGATTGAGCCGGTAATAAACCCACTGACCCTGACGACGATCCAGCAGCAGACCGCAGGTGCGCAACTGCGCGAGATGACGGGAGATTTTTGGTTGACTGTCGTTGAGTGCACAGACCAGCTCGCAGACACACAACTCACCTTCGCGGGTGATCAGCAAAGTCGCCCGGACGCGGGTTTCGTCGGCGAGGCATTTGAAAACGGAGGCGGGGTTGAGCATGACGATGTCTTCAGAATATATGGTTGTTCGAATATACGGATATCCATATGTTGTGGGCAAGCCTTGAGTTTGGTGGAGTGGCAGCTCTCGACTTAAGGTTTGTTTTGCGCAGATGTCTTAGCGCTTGCTGAACGCCAGCCGTGCAGCAAACAGCACAAAAATCATCCCGGTGGTGCGATCCATCCAGCGAATCACTTTCTCTCGGCGCAGAAACCCGGACAGTGGCTGAGTCGCGCCAATCAGCACCAGCGACCAGATCAGCCCGAGCACCACATGAATGCTCACCAGCCCGAACGTCCACGGCACCAGCGGCTGGCCTTGCGGAATGAACTGCGGCAGGAACGACACGTAGAAAATCCCGATCTTCGGATTCAGCACATTCCCCAGCATGCCTTTCAAGAACCAGTTCGCCCCCGGCTTGCCGTCGGCCTCGGCCGGAGCCAGCGAACGGCGAGGGCGCAGCAGCATGTTCAACCCCAGCCACGCCAGATACGCAGCGCCGCAATATTTGAGCAGGTTGTAGGCCAGCTCCGACACCGCAATCAACGCCCCCAGACCAAATGCCACCGCCGCGCCCCACAACAGACATCCTGCGTTGATTCCCACCGCGGCACGCAAGGCCTGCTGTTTGCCCTCGACGGTGGCGGTTCGCAGCACCAGCGCGGTGTCGAGACCGGGCGTCAGAGTCAGCAACGTGGCGGCTAGGGTGAAAGCGAGGAGGTTGTCGGCGATGGACATGATGGTGCGGGTTCCCTTTTCTGGATCGGGGAACGGTAGCTGTTTCAGGCGGGGGGATCCAGCAGGGAAATCAGGCGCGGTTCGATGCGGTCGGGTTGTATCTCGAGGATCGCCAGCGTGACCGGCAACTTGAACCGCCGAGGGCCGGCACTGCCGGGGTTCACGTAGAGACGATCACCGCGCCATTCGATGCGGGGTTTGTGGGAGTGGCCGGTGATGATGAGCTTGATGCCCGGATCGAGATCGGCGGGGACGTCGGCGATGTCGTGGACGAGGAGGGTTGGCCAGCCGTTGAGGGTGAAGGTCAGGAGGTCGGGGAGGTTTTTGGCCCACGGACTGTTGAGGTCGTTGTTGCCGCGCACGGCGTGGACGGGGGCGATTTTGGCCAGTTGGGCGAGGATGTCGGGGTTGCCGATGTCGCCGGCGTGGATGATCTGGTCACAGCCCTGGAGCGCGGCGAGGGCTTCGGGGCGTAGGAGGTTGTGGGTGTCGGAGATTAGGGCGGTTTTCATGGGGCAGACCTCCAGGGGGGCTAGTGGGAGTGGCTGCTTTCGGCCAAAAGCGGACATCGGCAAGCTACGTTGTCGACTATTAGTTGCCGTTCCTGATAGGAGCAGCCGCTCCTAAGCGACTGCCTCCGACCAGTTTGTGCCTTTCGCCCAATACTCCTCAATGTGGACTGGCGGTTGGACGAACCACAATCTCACTCACATCAACATCATCAGGCTGCTCGATGGCATAGGCGAGCGCTCGCGCAATGGCGTCTGCATTGAGCGCCACACGGCGGAAGGCTTTCATTTCCTCGCGAGCCACATCGTCCGAAATCGTATCCGCCAATTCGGACTCAACAACCCCCGGGCACACCACGGTGACGCGGATCTTGTCCGTTTCCTGACGCAGACCATCCGAGATAGCCCTGACCGCGAATTTGGTCGCGCAGTAGACCGCAGCGGTCGGAGAAACCGCGAGGCCACCAATCGACGATATATTGATGACCTGACCGAAACCCTGCGCCTGCATGTCCGGCAGGACAGCGGCAATACCGTGCAATACGCCACGCACGTTGACATCGAGCATCTGGTTCCATTCGTTGACCTTCAACGAGGCCAGCGGAGACAACGGCATCACGCCCGCGTTGTTGATGATCACATCGACCTTGCCATGTTGCGTCTTGGCGAACGCCACGAAGGCGTGCATCGATTGCAGATCCGTAACGTCAAGTGCGCAGGCACTTGCTGAACCACCTTCGGCCTGGATCTCGCTGACCAGTTTGTCCAAACGCTCGGTACGGCGGGCACCGAGGACCACATGCGCGCCTTTGGCGGCGATCAACCTGGCGGCAGCTTCGCCAATACCGCTGCTTGCACCGGTAATCAGGACAACTTTGTTTTGAATGTTCGACATATCCGTAGCTCCTGCTCTCTGCATTGAAGTTCAGCACCGACCGCTGAAGACGCGGTCGGTGCTGCGAGGTACGTCGAAAAGATTAAGGGCGCAGACCTGTTCGACGCGTGCCGAAACCTGCGCCACTTTTGCCTATTCGTGTCTGTGTGCGGCGCCTGCAAATTTTTAATGAAGCGCCGCTCAGGCCCCACGGAATTCGCTGGGCGTTACGCCCACTTCACGACGAAAGACCTGCGAGAAGTGACTGGGGCTCGAGTAGCCGACCTCCAGCCCGACGTCGATGACGCTAAGACGGGTTTCCAACAACAGGTGCCGCGCACGAGCTATGCGCAAGCGGATGAAGTACTGCGATGGCGAAAGCCCCGTCGCACGCTTGAATAGGCGGCTGAAGTGGTACTCGCTCAGATCGGCAAGGCTGGCCAGTGTTGCCAGGCTGAATTCAGCGCTCAGTTGCGCGCGCATGGCGTCGGTGACTTTGCGCAGCTTGTAGGCTTGTAAGGCGCTGACCCGACGCCCGGGCTGGCTTTCAGCGAGATAGCTGCGCACCAGATGCACGGCCAGCGCCTGCGCCAGAGAGCGGGCGAAAAGCGCGCTGGGCGAGCGTTCCAGGAGCAGCTCGGTGCGCAACTGCTCCATGACAAACGCGACGCGCCCGTCCCGTGCCCCTGAAACATCGCGCAAACGCACAGGCCCGGCGTGCTGGCCCGACAGCTCTCGAGACGCTTGCTCGATCAAGGGCAGCCCCAAATAAAGATGCATGACTTCGAAGGTATCGCCTCCGTGCGTCTGCCAGCGCATTTCATACGGCTCATCGGAACTGGTGAGGAAAAAATCGCCAGCACTGACATCTGCAGCTTCCCACTCGCCACCCAATGCGCACTCCTCTACCGTCGCCGCCCCGGCCAGAACCAGGACTAGCAGCGGTTCCACCACTGCAGGCACGAGAATGGGCTCAGTAACGCTGCGATGGGTAAACAGCTGAATCACCACGTCCGTGATTTCCGGGCGCGAGGGTAACGCCTGAGGTTCGCCTGGCAGGAACTCACCCATCGACTCGCCATTGATGCGCAAGTCTCGAGAGGATGTCGACAACGCGTCTTGGGAGGTATGCCCGGTATTTGCCATGGACTCGTCCTTTTCAGATTCGGCTGTGCGAAGCCCGACAGGTCTCCGATGCTTGCCCGCACGCCGTGTCACGATGACCGGCTCGATGATATCGGGCTTTTACCGTGGGTTGAATCGAGCACCGAACCTCCCTCACTGACATTCAGCGCAAAACCCCGACAGCGTGGGCAATCTCACGAAAGCCGACTTTGCCTCGCTGCGAGACAGTAGGCCCGTCGCCGATGAAAGCGCCTCGCCGACGCCAACACGGCTTATTCCTACTCGATCAAATCGCTGGAGAACATCATGACCGACTTCAAGAACAGCACCCCAAACGAAGTGGCTGGTAAAGTCGCGCTGGTCACTGGCGCGGCCAGTGGCATCGGCAAGGCCATCGCACTGCTGCTGCATGCCCGCGGCGCCCAGGTCATTGCTGAAGATATAAACCCTGAGGTGGAAGCACTGGCCCGCCCCGGCCTGGTCCCCCTGGTGGCCGACATCACTCAGGACGGGGCAGCCGAACGCGCGGTCGCCCTGGCCGTCGAGCAATTCGGACGGCTGGACATTCTGGTCAACAACGCCGGCATCATCATCAACAAACTGGTCATCGACATGACACGCGAAGACTGGGAACGCATTCAGGCGGTTAACGCCACGGCGGCCTTTTTGCATAGCCGGGAGGCGGTCAAAGCGATGATGCCCAACAAATCCGGATCGATCGTCAACATCGCGTCCTACGCCTCCTATTTCGCCTTCCCCACCATTGCGGCCTACACCGCCTCCAAAGGCGCGCTTGCCCAACTGACGCGCACCCTGGCGCTTGAGGTCATTGGCCACGGCATCCGCGTCAATGCTGTCGGTGTCGGCGATGTGGTGACCAACATCCTCAACAATGTGGTCGACGATGGCCCTGCGTTTCTCGCCCAACATGGCGAAGCGGCGCCGATCGGCCGCGCCGCCCAACCGGAAGAAATCGCCGAAGTGGTCGCGTTCATCGCCTCGGATCGGGCCAGCTTCATGGTTGGTTCGGTGGTCATGGCCGACGGCGGCATGACTGTCACGGCCGGCTGAGCCGCAGCACAAACGCGCCGCAGGACATGCCCGACCAGCCCGAGAGGATCAGGCAAATCTGCGGCAGTTTCGTCCTAACACCGCTGCGCTCGGCTACGTAATCTGAAAGCACGCAACGGATGCACACACAGGCCACGGCAGGCCGCTCAGATGAACAACGTCAATGAGGACTGAACAATGAAAAACGCAAAACGGCTTTCCCTTTCACTGGTGATCGGCGCGATGGTGGCCTGCGCGATCAACCTTTCCTCGACCAGCCTGTACCTAGCCGCTGACGGTGCTGATCGAACGCCAGGCATGCGCGTTACTGAAGGCGGCAGTGATCGCACTCCCGGGTTCCGCGTTGCCGCAGATGGTTCGGACCACACGCCCGGCATGCGCGTAACTGAATGTGGCAGTGACCGCACTCCGGGTTTTCGCGTTGCCGAAAACGGCTCTGATCGCACGGCTTTAGGGCGTATCGGCTCAGTCTGAACATCCGAGGGAAAAAGTGATGAAAGATGCCAAAAAAACCACTCAGGACCATCGTTACGCAGGCATGTGGGTTACCGCGGACGGATTCATTCGTCATGAACTTCTGACGACTGGTCGTTACGACGAGGCCCGTGGTAAAAACAAGAGCGCCTATCAGGGCCGCTATGAACTGGTCGGTGATTACATCCAGTACTGGGACGACACCGGCTTCACCGCTGATGGCCACTTTCATGACGACGTGCTGTATCACGCCGGAATGATCCTGTATCGGCAATGAGTACTTTGATGATGACGGGTGAATATCGTCTGCCTGAAAAGCTTCAGGCAGACGCTCATGAACACTTGTGAGAGCCTTGAAATGGAACAGAGCGATGCTTTCATCCTTCAAAACACAGCCGTCTACCGTGACGAACTGGTTCGCCTGCTGACGCAACGCTTTATCACACCTGGGGTCTATGAGACCGCCATAGCTCCCCTGCATGTCATCCGTTTCGATGCACCTTCGGAACTGATCCATACCGTACACAAACCGGCACTTTGCCTGATCGTGCAAGGACAAAAGGAAATCGGCCTGGGTGACGACCACTACCTGTACGACCCCCTCAGCTACCTGGTGGTTTCGGTCACCCTTCCGGTGTCCGGCCGCGTGCTGATGGCCAGCCCGGAGGCGCCCTACCTGTGTATCCGGTTTGATTTCGAGCCCACGGAAATCGCTCAGGTAATCGCCGACGCTCCACCGGCGGGCGTCCCGGACGAGCCGGAGCTTGGTCTTTTCCTTGAGAAAGTCGATGTGCCCCTGCTGGAAACAATGCTGCGGCTGGTCCGGCTGCTGGAAACACCGAAAGACATAGGCATGCTGGCACCACTTGCCCTTCGCGAGTTGTATTACCGTCTCCTGCGAGGCGTGCACGGACGCCGTCTATATGAGCTTGCCCTCGGCGACTCGCAAACACGACGGATAACCCGAGCAATCGATTGGTTGAATAACCACTACACCCAACCCTTACGCATCGAAGAACTCGCCCGGGTCGCCAATTTGGGCAACTCCACATTGCATCATCGCTTCAAGGCAGTGACCGCCATGAGTCCGCTGCAGTATCAGAAACAACTGCGCCTGCAGGAAGCGCGCCGTCTATTGCTCGGCGAAGGGCTGGATGTGGCGAGCGCCTGTTATCGAGTGGGCTATGAAAGCCCTTCGCAATTCAGCCGGGAATACAGTCGCCAGTTTGGGTGTCCGCCATCCAGAGATGCCGGCCGAGTTCGCCACCCTGCGTGAAAACCTGATCAGCTACCTATGGCTGGAGTGGTGCTATGCGATTAGTAAATCGGAGATCGCTTTGGAGTCCGATTCGCCGGCGGTCTTTTCTTATAATATTCGTCTAGGGCTGTCGTTTGAATGTCTGCTTTTGGCCGGTAGCGGTCGCGTGTGAGGGACCGCTAACGGCCATAAGCGGTCATTGAATTTTGCTAGCAGACGGCACCAAACCAGCGGCAAGCGCCTCCAATAATGCACTTACCTTGGGAAGCGCCTGACGGCTCTTTAGCCAAATCAGATTGATCGCCTGGCCATTGGTTGCCAACTGGGGAAGTACTTCAACCAATGTCCCTTCTTCAAGCTGACGTTCGATCAACCATGACGGTAACTGCGCGATCCCGCATCCCGCCGATACCGCGATCGCCAGACCTTCGCCGTCTCCCACAACGAATTTTGCGGCTATCGCCCTGCGTTCAATTTCACCCGGATGCTTTCCTGAAAAACTCCAAGGGCTAACCGTCCCATCCGCCCAGCCGTAAGCGATGCACTGATGATGTTCCAGGTCGCGATCGGTCAAGGGCGTGCCGTGCTTACTCAAATAGGCGGGAGACGCACAGAAGATATGCCACTCACTGCCCAGATAGCGGTGCCCCAATGTGTCGGGCCAAACGTCCGAACCACCGATGCGCACGACGATATCGAAATCTTCCTCGATAGGGTCGATGACACGGTCGGAAAACGAAATGTGCGGGAGCAGCAGCGCATGTTCCTGGGCGAATCGCAGGATAATCGGAAGTGCCTGCAGGCGGCCGAATGCACCTGGAATGTCAATGCGGATCCTGCCACGAGGCTCTGTGTTTTCGGAAAGTAGGGACAGCTCAGCTTCTTCGAGTTCAGCCAGCACGCCTGTGCATGTGCGATAGAACGCAATCCCCGCACCCGTAAGTGACAAGCTTCGAGTTGTTCGATGGAATAACGAAGTCCCAAGCCTGCTCTCCAATCGAGCGATTCCTTTGCTGACTGCCGAAGCCGTCAGATTCATCCGCTCGGCAGCGCCTTTAAAGCTGCCGGAGTCGGCAACGCAGACAAATACATCAATGCCCTTTAAACGTTCGGAGGAAAACATGGACGCCCCGCATTCATGAACTGAGTTCTTTCGATCTGGTAAAAAACATCATAAATCAGAACGCAATTCCCCAGTAAGCTTGATCCGCGCGTCCATAACCCGATGCGACTGCCGAACACCATAAAAAACAACCTGCTGAACGATGAGGCAAGGATGCTGGCCACGCTAAAAAACTATCCGACAACAATAAATTTGCTGCTGTCGGCGTCTCTGATATTGACCTTGGCGCGTGCAATTACTCTGCCCTATCTGGTTATTTACCTTTCGGGCAGTTTCAGCTTAAGCGTCGCCGATATCGGCCTGGTTATAGGCAGCACACTGATCATTGGGTCGTTACTGAGTCTTTATGGTGGTTTTCTGGTCGACAAAATGTCCAGTTACCGGCTGATCCTGGCCTTCAGTGGCGTGTTCACGCTGGGGTTCCTCGGGACGTTTCTGGCTCGCGAACTTTGGCTGTTCTACAGCTGCTTGGTACTGATTAACCTGGCTTATGCGGTCATTGATATCGCGATTAAATCAGGATTTGGCAGCCTGCTTCCCGTCATTGATCGCAGCGAAGTTTTCTCGATCAAATATACGTTGACCAACATCGGGTATGCCGTAGGCCCGTTTCTTGGCGCTGGCATGGCCAAACTGGATATCAGCTTGCCATTCCTGTTATCAGCCGGGCTTGGCGCAGGGTTCTTCTTCATCTATTTCGTTTGGGGCAATAGAGACCTGAGCGCTACCGATTCAGCTCAGAAACCAGTACCGTTTCTGGCCGTGGGAAAACTGTTACTCCGAGATTATCGGTTGGTGTGTTTCACCCTTGGTGGACTGCTGAGTGCGGTGGTTTTTGGCCAGTTCACCGGTTATCTCTCCCAATATCTGGTGGTCACTACGACACCAGAATCCACCTACCAGATCATCAGTACAGTTGTGGCGACCAATGCGCTGATGGTGATCAGCTTGCAATACTGCATAGGCAGGAAGATCTCTCACAGGCATCTGAATCTGTGGCTGGTCGCGGGACTGAGTATGTTCATGATCGGGTTGGCGGGGTTTGCCCTGTCGACCTCTATCGTGCTCTGGATCATTTCCATAGCCATTTTTACCGTCGGCGAGATCATCGTATTCCCCGCCGAGTATATGTTCATCGACAGAATCGCTCCGGACAACCTGCGCGGTATGTATTACGGAGCACAAAACCTGTCCAACCTCGGCGCGGCGCTGGGGCCGGTGCTTTGCGGAATCGTATTGGCGACTCAGCCTCCCCACTACATCTTCTACATGCTTGGGCTCTTCATTGTTGCAGGTGGACTGTTCTACTTCCTGGGAGCTTCCAATTTGAGCGATATCACGGATATGGATTCTGATTGAACGGTAGTAATAAGACAGACAGTGGGAATCAAAAGATCACCTTATCAATGCCGCTGTGGTTCGAATTGGGCCCTTCACGAACGCCTGCTCCTGGCCGAATTCTGCCGCTCATGAAGGGCTGCAATCGGCCATTAGGAGCCGTTCACCAAGGCAGCAATAGGCGGCCGTGGATTGGTGTCTGTCCTTCGTAAGGGATGAGCAATCACGCCAATGACTAATAGTCGGTGTACCCATCCGCGTAGCCTAGCGGGCTGCTGCCAAAATAGGTGCTGGGGTCGGCGGTATTGAGTGGGGCACCGCTTTTCAATCGGTGAATAAAATCTGGATTGGCGAGCGTCATTTGCCCGTACGATTCAAGGTCTGCCAGACCACTGGCGACATCTTTCCCGATGTCTTCATGTGGCCGATCAGGCCGGTTCAAAATAAGTGCTTGGTGCCAGAGCTTGCGCAGATCATGCAAAAGCGCGTCGCCGCCCGTAGTGAACGATATGCAGATACGCGAGGCCAAGCCTGTCGAGTTCACCCACTAGATAACGATACAGATCAGGGCCCTCATCACCATGGTTCAGTCCCATCCCGCCAAAGCCGGGCGACAGGCGAATGCGCACAGCGTTGGTGACCTCTCGCCAGCCTGCCACATGTGCATCCGTATAGATGCCAGGCGTAGCAGGATACCCTTGGCCGTCAATCAGAGGGCTGAGTGCCTTCGGTGATGATGAGCCCCACGCTACCGCGCTGTGCGTAGTATTCAGCAGCCAGGGGTCCCGGGGACCCATCGCCATTGGCGCGGGCTCGTGTCATCGGCGCCATGACGATGCGGTTTTGAAGCGATGCGCTGCCAAGGTTCATGGGTGTGAACAGTTCATTCATGCCTGCAACTCCATTTTCACGAGATTTGGACCTGCCAGCGGACCTGTCGGCGGCTGGAAGATTCGACTGCCCGTTTCGATATCTCCCATATCGGCGCCGAAGAACCCCAGACGCTCGATCAGAGACGCGATATCGGCCTTGGCTGCCGCATCTTCACCTGCGTAAAACAGAATGCGTTGACCGCCCTCTTTCGAGGGCTCGGCTGCCAGATTCCAATAGGCGTGGTGATTGAACGCCTTCACCAAACGGGCACCAGGGACCATCTGCGCGACCAGCGCTGAAGAGGCGTGATTACCGATGTCGATCGCCGCGAAAGGCTGCTTTTGCAGTGGGTTGGTGGTGTCCACCACGATGCGTCCTTCGAAGTCCGGCAGACCCGTGAGTGCTTCCTTCAATTGGTTCCAGGGCACTGCTACAAACACGATGTCCTTGGCAGCCGCGTCCTCGCGTGTGCCTGCCTTGATCGAAGGGCCAAGCTGCCTGACCTGGTGGTGGAGGGTTTCAGGTCCTCGGCTGTTGGCCAGTGTGGCTTCAATGTTCAAGCGCGCGAGCTGCTGAGCGATGGCGTTGCCAATTTGTCCGGCGCCGATGATGCCGATGGTTTTCATGTCTGCTCCTTTTATTGCGCAAAGGGATCTATTCGAAGCGGCAGGCTTCTTCGAAGGAGAGCCGCGGATCACGTGGATAAAGGCGGGCGTCATCACCATGGCCGATGGTGAAAATGAAGTTGGCCTTCCATGACGTCCCGCTGAAGAACGCTTCGTCGATGATCGCGTTGTAGAAACCGGACATGGGACAGACATCCAGCCCCAGCCCACGAGCGGCGATCATCAGGTACGCCCCGGTCAATGAGCTGCTGCGGTAGGCAATCGACTCGGCAAAGGCGGCGTCAGCCTCAAACATCGGCTTGAAGTTCATTCTCGGGAATAGTCGAGGTGCCTCATCGAAGAATCTGGAGTCTTGAGCGACGATGGCCGTAACCGGCGCCGCTCGAACCTGCTCGGGATTACTGCCCATGCCCTCAAGCGCGGGATAAAGCTTTTGCTTGCCTTCCATGGACCGCACGAACACGATCCGGGCAGGCTGCAAATTTCCGCTGGTCGGGCCCCATTTGGCCAGCTCATAAAGTGCTTTGAGCGACTCGTCCGACACCGCTTTGTCTGTCCAATGGTGATGGGATCGTGCGTCAGTGAACAGTTGCGCCAAGGCGTCTTGTGTGATGGCAGACCGAGCTGACATAGCGTTCTCCTTGCAGGTTTTATCGGACATGCCGGCGGTCAAGGCGGCCTTCTTCTACCAATTGTCTACCGATGGTCTGGATGTGCGCTTCTCCGACTTTCAGCGCCTGCGGTGAGGTGTGGACGGAGTAATAGCCCAATGCGAGATCGTGATTGTGAGGAACGGCAGAACCGAGGATGAGCTGGGTGTCCGTCAAGGCCTCGAAGTGGACTGGCTGGCTGCATCGTTCGAATGCCACCAATTCTTCAGGCTGAAGCTCTTCGCCATTGGCCAGAAGCCTCCCTTCGACGTTAGACACCCAGAGCACCGTATGTCCGCTCGGCGATACGTAGGTCCAGCGCGCACCGGCCTTTAGTGTCACCGCCAGGAAGTTCATGGGTGACGGGGCGTCGATGGCGCTGCGCGCGTTCCCGTAACTTCCCAACAGAACCTGCGCCGGTCCAGTGCTGACGATGTCTTCGGATTTCTGGAACGCTGAGAAGGTCGGCCCCAGTTCCGACTCGGGCGGCAGGGCGACCCAGAGCTGGAAGCCACGCACCCGACCATGATTCTCATCCCCTACGCTTCCGCCGTGCCACATGCCGCGGCCCGCTTGCATCCACTCGACACCGCCGCTGGGCAGCACGACAGTGGTACCGTCCGGATCAATCAGGTCCATGCGGCCGTCGATCAGGTAAGACAAGGTGGCAATGCCGGAATGGGGATGGAGTTCACCCACGAACGGAGGGCCCTGCATATCGAAGAAATCCAGGAACACGAACGGTTTGAGTATCTGGCCAAAGTCAGACGGGCTCATCAGGCGTACGGCTGGACCGTTACGACGACCATGGGTGCGATGGGTGATCTGACGAAGTTGCACAGTGGTTTTTTCAGCGGTGTGGGCCATGGTGATCTCCTTGATCAAACGGTTGCGGTGCGGGCGTTTTCGAGGGCATGCGACCACCACAGCAAGTCATCGATCATGCGACCTGCCTGATCGTCCTGAGCCTGCAATGCCGACTCGATCTCGTCGGTTTTGCCCTGGAAATGGGCGTAAATCGCGTTGACGGGGATATGCACCGCTGTGCGAATCGTTGCCATCTGAAGTTCGGTCGCGATTTCGCGCAGCTGCTGCACGGCGCGAGCGCCGCCAACGCTGCCCCAGCTCACGAAACCGATAGGTTTGCGGTTCCATTCCGGGTAAACCCAGTCCAGTGCATTTTTCAAAACAGCGGGCGGACCAAAGTTGTATTCAGCGGTGGCCACCACGAACGCGTCGGAGGTCGCGATCTGTTCAGTCCAGCGACGCACGTTTTCGTTCTCATACGCCGGACGGCCAGGAAAGCCAGGAAGCATGGCGCTGTCGAAGAAGGGCAGATCAAAATCCCGCAGGTCAAGCAAGCGGACCTTCAGCCCTTGGCGCTGTTCAAGATGGTGCTTGATCCAGTTGGCCGGAGTGCTGGAGAAGCGGCTGTCACGAGCGCTGCCAACGATGACGGAAACGGTGGTCATGGTGAGTCTCCTAGAAAATGGGGGAGGCGCCTGCGCGCCATGGAGCCCACTTTAGGAAGTCTCCGATAATTCAGAAAGATGGGCCGGTGAGATGCACTCGTTCATAAATGAGTGTAATAGAGTTAAATTGGTGACACCGGGCTGTGCACTTAAGAGCGAGCCAGCCGTTTCGTGTCCGACTTGGGATGGACGGGGCAATCTCACTCATGCACATAAGGCGGTAATCACGTGGATCTGAATGATGTCGCGCTGTTTGTTCAAGTCGTTCGGGCGGGGAGTTTTGCCGAAGCCGGGCGGCGTCTCGGCATGCCGCCGAGTACTGCGAGCAGGCGTGTGCAACTATTGGAAACCGCGTTGGGTACACGGCTGATGCAGCGCACCACGCGGCGATTGGTGTTAACTGATGCCGGGACCAACTTTTACGCCGAATCCGCCGATCAGATTGATGCGTTGCTGCGGGTTGCGGGTCAGGTGACCAGTGATTCTGCTCAGATTGCTGGTCGCGTTCGTGTGGCTGCTCCTGTGGATTTTTTCAACTGGTTTCCGGCACAGGCTGTTGCGCAATTCATCTCTGAGCACCCGCGAGTGCGTCTCGAGTTCGAGCTGAATGACGCACGAGTCGATCTGCTGGGCGAAGGAATCGACGTAGCCATGCGCGGAGGTGATCGCGATCCATCGCTACTCGCACGCAAGCTTGGCACGAGTTATCAAACTCTAGTGGCGAGTCCAGGCTATCTGGTGGCGCATGGCGTCCCAGGACAGCCCGCTGATCTGGTCGCCCATCACTGCATCACCTCACCGTCTCACGGTGGCCCCCGCACCACCTGGCGGCTGGGCGGTGTCAACAATCAAGCAGCGACCATCGAAGTGGACGGACCGTTTCAGGCCAATACGGCTTCGGCTCAGCTTGAAGGTGCGCTGGCCGGATTGGGCATCGCGCTGCTACCTGCCGCACTCAGCGCCGCCCACGTCGATGCAGGGCGATTGAAGGAAGTACTCCCTGATTTCACCTCGGGCGCAATAGGCGTGCATTTTGTCTACCACAGCCGCCGACAACTGCCTCGTGCAGTGTCCGCGTTCATCGAATTCGCAGCTAACACCATCAAGGAAATGGGTTTGATGAAAATCGATAAGCAACCCGAGAAGTCATTGCCCAAAAGAAAGTGATAGGCTCAAATCGAACACGGAAATTGCCGATCACAAATGGCTGCTTTTGGCCGAAAGCTGCCATTCCCCATGGCAGCTTCGGTCAACGCTCACTCTCTCTGCCGACGCGTTTTACCCGCCCGCAGAAGACAAACGTTTAGCTCTTCACCTCAACATGATCCAACGCCTGATTCACCGCCAACTCACTCAACATCACCAGCTGCGCAATCCCGATCGCAGTCTTGCGATGGGCAGGTTCCAGCGTGGCCGCAAAGTTGTTAAGCATTTCGCTCGCCGATCCCAATGATTCACTGGCGTTGGCGAGCAGGGATTCGGTGTTGTACGCCGGGTTGGCCAGATACATGGGGTCGTGTTTGTGGTGGCTGCCCATGATCCGTTGCTGCGGAGTGAGGTAGTGATCAAGGGCGCGTTCGGCGGCTTCGTTCAGGGTTCGTGAATCGGGGAATTTGTAGGGGGAAACCGGATCGGTTTCTGGTGGGTTGGGTGTTGGTTTGAACATGGATGAATCCTCTAGCGCGATTACCAAAAGGAACCATCACCCTTCGCTACCAAACGTTGGGTGGCGGCCATACGCGGGTTGGTAGACCGGTCGCACTAGAACCCGGCGCCCACGAATGAGCCCCACGCATGACCACCATGAAATCCGAGCCCCGAGAAAGGGCTGCACACGGTGACGCCATGAGTCTAGAACGAAGCGGGCTACCAAACCCCATCACCGTTTTTCAGTGACCCGGAAACGATAGAACCCGCGTCCCAGACGCACAAGCCGGCGGATTCTGGCGTAGTCGTAGGCAATGACGCAAGTCGTTGTAGCCTTGAGGAAGTAACGCAGAGTGTCTTTAAACAGCAATGGCAGAAACCCTTAAACAACGTTCGATGGCTCCTTCAATAAAAAGACAAGGCGACTGATTTATTTACCAGCAGGGCGAGCCGAAAGCTGACACTCGACACTCTCGCCAATGGTCTGAGAAAGTACTGCTCACACACGCCACGGAGATCACAAAGGATTTCATGCCATGGATTGCTTCCCCGCGCTATACACCAGCCGCCTGATCCTCACGCCGCTACGCCTGTCCGATGCGGCGGCTGTGCAGCAGTTGTTCCCGCAATGGGAGGTTGTTCGGTATCTGGACAGTCGCGTCCCATGGCCCTATCCGTCGGATGGCGGGCTGGTTTACGTGCGCGATATCGCTCTGCCTGCCATGGCTGCGGGACAAGAGTGGCACTGGATGATTAGCACGCGCACTCAACCTGAATGCCGTATGGGTAGCATCAGCCTGTATGACCAGCCTGGCAACAACAGAGGCTTCTGGCTCGCTCCGCAATATCAGGGCAAAGGTTACATGCGTGAAGCCTGTAAGGTCGTCAATGCTTACTGGTTCGAAACATTGTTACGCCCGGTCATGCAGGTGCCCAAGGCTGCCGCCAACCTCGGCTCGCGCAAGGTTTCCCAGCATGAAGGCATGCGCATGATCGGCACGCGGGACGGGAATTTTGTCTGCGGGGCCATGCAGGTTGAGGTATGGGAGATGACGCGGAGCGAGTGGCTAAACGCTCTGTGAGCCGTAAAAGAGGAATGCCATGAGTCAGCATTGACGGCAATTGATGGTCCGCCGACCGCCGGCTTGGCAATTCAGATCAACCTGTGCCTAACTGAGTTCCCAAAAAGAGGGGTGTGCGATGCGACGTCGAGGCGCGCAGTACTGGCTATGGGTCGACAAGCGTATGCCTGGAAAAACGCATGAAGACTTTCTCAGCGATGGACGACAGATCGAGGTTCAGGCGCGCCTCACGTCCCAGCGGATGACTCAGGTATTTGTCGGGATCTACACCGCAGAGGGCGCTGCGGTCTGTGAGGCGTTTCAGGAACGCCTGGCGGGCGATACGCTTTCGTCGGCAATTGAGTGGGGCGTGCAATGTGCCCGTCAGATCATCGTGGCATCGGAGGTCTTCAAGGCTCCTCATCTGCCCCAGTTCACCTTGAGCCCGGTTATTCTCGATGACACCAAAATGGCCTTGAGACGCATGGAAATGTGCGAGCTGGAGCGTTTGAAACTTCAGTCGCAAGATGCGTGGGAGGAATACCTCGCGGCCAAGGAGGCCATGCTTGACTTGATGCGCCGGCCCACCGTTGCCGATAACGTATGGGCCGAACATAAAGATCGCCTGCAGCAAGCGATCGATCGCCGGGCATCCATTCCACGCACTTATCTACGCTGATCAATCAGCGCGCATTGCATGCCTCGTCAATCACGTTCATGAATTCATCATGGGAAACCGGCTTGCCGACGTGAAAGTTGAAACCCGATTCTCTGGTCTTGATCTGGTCAGCGCTGGTGGCATAACCGCTCAGAGCAATGGCGGGTGTGTCTTGCAGATGAGCAAACTGGCGTACGGCTCGAATGAACGCATGGCCGTCCATGACCGGCATGCCGATATCTGAAACGATCAAGCAATAATTACCGTTTTCAGCAGCGCTCAAAGCCAGTAGCGGATCACTGAATGCGTCCACGTCGGCGTCTTCCATTTCGAGAAGCATCTTCAGGATTTCCAGGACGTCCTCCGAGTCATCCAGCAGCAAGATTTTTCGATCGCTCAAGCGACCCTGATCACCTGTGGTCCGGGCGCTTTCGTCCTGCTGTGCGATTTGCGAGGCAAGCGGCAGGAACAGAGTGAATGTGCACCCATGGCCAATGCCTTCGGAATTAACCTCTACAGTACCCCCGTGAGCTTCTGCCAGCTGGCGAACCAATGACAGACCAATGCCCAGGCCACCGCGTTGATGGCGGGTGTGCTGGTTGTCGGCTTGCCTGAAAAGGTCGAACACGTTCTTCAGGTTGTCTTTCGCGAGCCCCACGCCCGAATCGATGACGTCAACACGGGCCATGTTATCCACGCGCCGGGCAATGATCTCGACGCGCCCGTTTTCGGGGGTGAACTTCAGGGCATTGTTGACCAGGTTCCAGATGATCTGCTCAATGCGCGTGCTATCGGCTTCGAGGATCAGTGGTGCTTCCGGCGGTTGCGGGACCTGAAGCGTGATTTCGCACGGGTGCTGATCATTGAGGACCACAGTGTAGATATCCTGAAGCGTGCGACACAGATCTACAGTCTGCTTTTGCAATTTGAGCTTGCCGGTCCGCACCCTTGCGACATCCAGCAGATCGTCGATGATCCGCGCCTGGCTGGTTACGGCATCGCAAATGGTGTTCACGGCTTTCATGGCCGGGCCGGCTGTTTTGGTCAGGGGCAGGCGGCGCAACAGTTCGGCATTGAGTTGAATGAGATTCAGCGGGTGCTTGAGTTCGTGGGACATCACCGCGAAGAACTCGTCCTTGAGGTGACTGCTGGTCTGGGTTTCGGCCAGGCGTTGGGACTGCTCGTCGTGCATGCGTTTGTGACCGGTCAGGTCACGGGCAATCTTCACATACCCCTGCAGGCTTTCGCTCTTGAGCTGGCTGACTTCGCCGCTGCAATAGAACCGGCTGCCATCCTTGCGCAAATGCCAGCGCTCATCCTCGCCACGGCCATGCACCCGGGCCGCGCTCAGTTCGGATTCCGGCACGCCCGAGGCACGATCCTCAGGGGTAAATATCAGGTCGTAATATTCGCCGAGCACTTCGGTTTTGGTGTAACCGAAGATCAGTTCCGCACCGGTGTTCCAGTCGGTGATCACACCGTTTTCATCCAGAATGATGATGGCAAATTCACGCGTGCTTTCAGCCACCAGGCGCATGCGTTCCTCGCCCAGGCGCAACTCGTCTTCGGCCGCACGCCGCTTGGTGATGTCGATGAACGTCAGGACGGTGCCATCAATGTGATCTTCGCTCGAGCGATAAGGCAGCAGACGCGCGATGTACCAGCGGTTGTCGATGCTGCTGACTTCCCGTTCGATCATGTTCAGCGACTCGAACACTGTAGCGGCGTCTTCGGCCATGTCCGGGTAATTCAGTCGATGCGTGATGTCCAGCAACGAGCGTCCCTTGTCGAGGGGCAACATGCTGAAAATGTCCGTGGACCTGGGGGTGAACCAGCGGATACGCATGTTGCGATCGATGAACACCGTAGCAATATCGGTGGAGGCGATCAGGTTGCGCAAGTAATCGTTGATCTTGTCGGTTTCTTCAACCTTGGTCTTGAGCTCGTGGTTGACCGTCAACAGCTCCTCGTTGATCGATTGCAGTTCTTCCTTGCTGGTTTCCAGTTCTTCGGTGGCCGAGCGCAACTCTTCGTTGATGGCCTGCATCTCTTCGTTCGAAGCCTTGAGCTCTTCACTGGAAACCTCCGATTGCTCGATGGTTTCCTGCAAGTGCAGCTTCGTTCGCTGCAACTCATGCTCCAGATTCGCCAGCAACTGGTTGTCGGTCTGACTGGCGACGAACTCCGCCAGAACGTTGGGCTCGACCTGCATTTCTTCGAATATCACCAATACGTATTCGTGGTCGGTCTCGTCATCCTTGAAGGGATGGGCCGTCAGGTCGATCAGGTAATTGTTCTTCTCACGTTCGATACGAACTTTGCGCGAAGTCACCGGCAGGCCTGTCTGATTCGCCTGAAACAGGGTCGTGCGGATTTCCAGGCGAAGATCGGGGTGGGCCAGTGTCAGCAGGTTGCGAGAGATTTCCCCGGCCACGTAACGCAGGAAACGACCTGCACCTTCACTCATGTGCAGGATGTTGGCATTGGTATCGACGACGATGCTCGGGGGAGCGGCTTTTTCCAGTGCCCGCAGATGAATGTCAGCGTACGAGTTCTTGCGCTCGGCTGCCGCTTCCGGGGAATTGCCGGCGACCGTGGTTCGTGTATAGCCACTGCGGGGCATGGTCATCGCGCGCCTTGTGCTGGTTGACACGCTTTTGGCGCGGAAGATACGGTTACGCTTGTCGACCGGGGCGAACAGATCCGGACAGCTATCAGCTGACTCCGAGGACCCGAGGAACAGGTAACCACCCGGTTTCAAGGAAAAATGGAACATCTGCATGATGTCGCGTTGCACTTCGCGATCGAGATAGATCAGCAGGTTCCGGCAGACGATCAGGTCGATCTGCGAAAACGGCGGGTCCAGCAACAGGCTGTGTTTGGCGAACAGCACCTTTTCGCGGATCTCCTTGCGAACCCGATAGTGCTGGTCATCGCGGGTGAAATACTGGCGCATGTACGTGTGAGGCACATCGGTGCTGATGGCCTCGGGATAAACACCGTTGCGACCATAGGCAATGGCGCGATCATCGATGTCGGTAGCGAAAACCTGAAGTTTGGCGGCGCAATCGCGCGAGGATATTTCCTCGCTCAACAGCATCGCCAGGCTGTAAGCCTCCTCGCCGGTGGAGCATCCCGCCGACCAGACACGAATCTCGTCGCGCAACGGCAGGCTGTCCTGCAGTGAGCTCACCAGACCTGGAATGACGTTGTGCTCAAGCGCGTCGAAGGCATCGCGGTCACGAAAGAAATTGGTCACGCCGATCAACATGTCAGCCAGCAACGCTTTGGTTTCTTCCGGATGGGCCTGCAGGTAGTGGTAATAGGCATTCAGGTCCGGTTGGGCAGTCACCTGCAGACGCCGTTCGATTCGACGCAGCACGGTGGCGCGCTTGTAGTGCTTGAAGTCGTGGCCGGTGCCCGTGCGCAACTGCGAAAGAATGTCTTGCAGCAATTGTTCGGCAATGGCCGCGTCGCGCTCGCTTGTTGGCGCGGCCACCTTGAATTGCGGGTCGTTCGCGGTCGGCAATGTAATGGTTTGTGAGTTGCGCCAGAGCTCCAGGAGTTTCTGCGGCATCTCTTCTTCGGGAAGCACCAGATCGACCATCTGCGTATCAATGGCTGCGCGCGGCATTCCATCGAACTCCGCTTCCTCTGGCGACTGGACGATAGTGACGCCCCCTTGCTCCTTGATCCGCGAAAGCCCGACCGCGCCATCAGAACCTGTGCCGGACATCACCAGACAAAACGCGCGCTCCTTGTGTACATCCGCCAGGTCGCGGAAGAACAGGTCTATCACGGTATGTGAGCCCGTCTGGCGATTCGAGGGGGTTACCGCGAGATAACCATCGTTCATCAAAAGCTCATGTGCCGGAGGAATGACATACACCGTGTTTTTTTCGATGTGCATCGTTTCGATCACCTGCCGCACAGGCATCGTGGTGACTTCCTGAATGATGTTGTGAGCAATGCTCTGGCGATCGGGCGACAAGTGAAGAATGACCACGAAAGCCATGCCATTGTCCGCAGGCATTTGCTTGAAGAACGACTTGATAGCTTGCAGGCCACCCGCTGACGCGCCGATGCCCACGACCGGAAAAGACAGGGTGCTGGGAATCAGCTCTTTGCGCTTCGGGACATTGGAGGAGCGTTCAGCGGAAGACTTCATGGGGCGGCGCCTTGGTGATTGCAGCAAAATCCTTGCCGGCATTCCATCCATCCTACTCCAAAATCCTTGGTGGTAATGTCCGGATTTTGGCTGAGCGACCCCCAGTGAGTGGTTGCGCTATGCCAGTACTGCAGCGCTTAAGCCTTCCACCACGTCAGTCCTGCGACGCTACCCAACGTCAAACTCGACCCATGTCCGGCGTTGATCCCCACCGTTACCGACCGTACCCACCCGCACTGCATGGATGGATCCGGAGGGTGCGTCAAAAGGCACCTGACCAGCCAAGAGTTTCGGGTTGTCGGCGCGAACGACGCGCGGACCGCACTGGGCATCAAGTGCTGCCATGAGTGAGTGGTAGGGCATCTCGCCCCATTTCACATTTTTTGCATCGTCCTCGTTGGTGGGGATGAAGGCCGTGAGGTCCTGGCTCGTCATCAGTTCGATCCCTTTGGCTTTGGCAGTCGCGTTTTCGCTGCCGTGATGCCCCACCTTGTAATAGACGGTCCTGTTCAGCAGGTCCGTGCCGGTCACGGTGCTTTCGTCCGCCATCGTCCAGTTTGCATCTTGCCAACTCAGCCAGTTGCCGATCTGCGCATCGGCGGCGAAGAGAAAGACACGACCGGTTTCGACGATCTCGAAGGCGAGTACGAGGCTGGTGTTGTTGGTCTTGTTGTCGAGCTGCATCGCCAGCGAGCCGGCAGCGCTCATCCAGTCGAAGTCGATCCTGCGCCAGGCCTGATCGGTTTCGTTGGCGTCGGTGGTTTTCACGCGTTTTCTGGAGGCTATAAGCGGCGCGCGTTCGCTTGGGCCGTAGTAGTGAGCTTGCGCGAACGCGGCCACGGAGTTGCGTGACTTGCCCGACTGCTGCACTTCGGCCAGCGGGGTGCCCTGGCTGGGGTCGAAAGGGGCGGTCAGGTCAGTGAAGTCGCTGCCTGTTGCAGCCGCAGAGAATGCGCTTGAAAGCGTCTCGGCAACGCGCAGCCCATTCTCATCACTTGCCATCTGATAGCGCTCGCCAACCCGATCCACGATATTGAAGTATTCAGGTTTTCGCGACGGTGCCAGCACGTACGCCCGTACCGCGGGCATGCCGGGAATATCGATAGGGGCCTGGCCTGGCTCCAGGTATTTGATGCCTTTGCTGGCAAGGCGGCCGGCGGCATCCCGCATCCCGCGCACCGTTTCGCCCTGGGCACCGAAGCTGAACGCCAGGAGTTCGTCGATGCCCTCACGCAGTGGCGCAGTCGCCTTTGCCGATTCAAGGTGTGCCACGCCGTGTAACTGTCGACTGGCGCCCGAGAGCGCGCTCAGGGCCTGCTGCTTGAACTTGTCCAGCTCTTGAGCGTCAGGGTCCGTCGGCGATTCCGTCCAGGCCATCCACACTTCGTCGACCTTGATGTTCTCGAACCGGTTCGACGATTCCCTGAAAGCAGAGATGTGATCGGTGTGCTCGTGCGTCAGCACCACGACATCGATTTTGCCTTTGGTTTGCGTGGCAATGTCGGCGACGATGTCGTCGATGATTTGCGACCCGCCCTTGATCGACGTGTGAATCCCGCAGTCGATGAGCATCCAGAACGGTTCGCCGTTGTCTTTTTCGAAGCGCAGCAGATGACAGTCACCGATGCCTTGGCAGTAATGACGGATAGTAAATCCCGGATGCTTATTGGGCATGGCCGAATCCTCCATTTGAAGCGTGCAGCAGCGCGAACGGTTCAACGGTCTCGGACGCGAAATAGAGGGCCTGCAGAGCGCTCATGGAGCCGCTTGAGGCTTGTTGTCGTTGTCGGGCCAGACGGCTTTCGCTGCCGCTGTTCTTGACGATGGCGTAACGGACTTCGCAGGCGTTCTTACGCGGATCCAGGATGAGTGTCGTGCCGCCACGGAACCACATTTGCGGACCGTTCGGATTATTCGGGTCCACAGGAACTGGTCGGCGTTGCATGATCGTTGCAACCACTTCGGTCTGAAACCCGCCATCGGGTGTCACGCGGCGTGCAGGGCGCACGCTGGGGACATCGAAAGTGGTTCCGCCGGGGGGCGCGGCCTGTTCCAGTACGCCATCGGCGGAGTACCTCGGCACACCGGGAAGCAGACCGAACTCCACGTACAGCTCAGGATTCTTTTTCAAAAGGTCGTTGAGCCGTGTCCAAAGTTTCCAGCGATTGGTCTCGTTGAGCCTCTGGACTTCTTCTCTGTCAAGCTTCAGATCCCATCCGAAGTCGAGATCCTCCACCAGTTTTGCCAGCCACTCGGGCCGGGGATTGGCGAGCGTGCCCCAGGCTAGCGATTCCTCCGAGACCGTTCGCACGTCTCGGGGCAGCAGGTTGCGTTTGCGGAAGGCGTCCATGAAAGCGACGCGGTAGTGGAATCTGTCCACGGCGACCAGATCGATGTCCGCGGTGATGAGCGCCCGCAGATACTCGCCGAAAGTAATGTCCACAGCGGGACAGTAATCCAGCGCACGGATGCATATGCGCAGGACATGCCGCGCAGCCTTGCAGGTTTCCTCCGTCAGTCGCTCGACCAGATCGGGAGGGAGAGCGCCTTTGGGAAGGAGGCCGGTGCCATTCGTGGCAATACGGATCAGGTCTGCTGTACGACGGTCGACAATGCTCAGAAACGCCTCGTAGACCGCCGATACGAGGATCGAACCTCGCGCATGCATCTCCATCTCGTCGGGATATTTGGGCTTCTCACCCTTGGCAAGATAGTCGCGCAACGGGCCTCCACGGTTAGTCCCTTCGCCAAACTGCTTGGCCAGCGAACCCAACAGTTTGGCCGCGTCGAGAACACCGTGAGCCTGGCGCACTTGAAAACGCACCAGCTCGGGAATCGAGAAGTGCTGGAAGATCGCGACGATGTCGGCGAAGGCTTCGTGGAAGGCCGGCACGTCAGGGTTCGATGCATCCTGGAAACGCCGGTGCAGACCGTCCAGCAGCGCATGGGACATTTCATGGGCAATGATGTCGCTCGACAGGCATGAAAACACCATGGTGCCGCCGGGTGTGTTACCGGCCGGATCGGATTGAGACTGGAAGTAGCCGAACAGCAGCGCAACCTTGTCAGGGCTGTAATAGGCATTGTCGGTGCGCAGCGCGTGAGGGTAGATTCGCAAACGGCGCACCGTGTAGGCCTTGAGCTGTGATTGACCGTTTGCGCCGGTGACGTTTGCCCATCGCGCGGCCCAGAGAACCCGCCGGCCAAGCGCTTCCTCGAAGTTCTTGATGGTCTTCATCGCGACGGCGTACACCATCTGCTGATGGAATTCGGGATTGCCTTCGGAGGGCGGCCATCCATCTTGAGCCAACAGCTTTGGATCATTCAGGTTGACCGGGTCGTAAAGGCGATCGGAGGCCGGGTCAATGTCGACAATCTCCAGGTATTCGCCAACCGGGCCGGGCTTGAGATCTTCTTCCCAAGGGACGTGGATGACGGTCTGGTTGATATCGACAGAATCCAGTGTCTTGGCGATGGAAGGATCCAGTGCATACACCCGCAAGCGTCGCGGTGGTGTGGGCAGCACTTTGGCTTTGCGCTCTATTCTAGGTCCCGGGGTGACCACTGCCGGGGTAGCGGTGGCTTGTCGACGGCCCAGCTGTTGCTCCAGGAAGGCTTTCAACGGTGGCGATGGATTGCCCGCATCCAGTGCCACTTCGAGGTAACGGTTGAGCAAGGCCGGTGCAACGCTGGTGGTGCCATCGCTGTCCGGGATCGCGTCATTTACCAGCCGGTTGCGCTGGGCCATCTGTGTCAACTCGAGCGCGAACATCTCGACTGTCTCGGGTGGCTGTCCCGAACCAAGACGGACGTCGCCCAGGATCATGTCGAGCCAGCCCCATCCGGATTGCGAAGCAGAGGGTTTCTGAAGATCCCTGGCAGAGGCTGGCGCTTGCGCTTTGTTTGCCTTTTGTTGCCCCATCTCTTCTCTCCCTTGATGAGTGAACCGATCTGAATGGTTCTAGCCCATTTTGCAATGGCTTCCAGTCCTGGAAACGACTCCGCTTTCCCGCACTCGAAAAAACAAAACGCCCAAGGCTTTGGTGCGTTCTGGATTACGCAGAACAGGCACCAAACCTTGGGCGCTTCGCGTCTGTGTCGAAAGAATCGAATCCTAAAATTCAATCGCCCACGTCTGACTGACAAGCTCCTTGCCAAAGCTGAATATCGGCTCTTCCTCAACCAGCTCAAACCCCGCCCGCTGATACAACCGGCGGGCGTCCACCAGATTGCTGGTGGTCCACAGAATCATCTTTTTGTAGCCGACATCACGGGCAAAGCGCAGGCACTCCTCGACTAGTCGGTTGCCGATTCCCAGGCCCCGTGCACTGGCATCGACGTAGAGCATGCGCAGTTTGGCGGTGGTTTCGTCGTGGCGGACGACGAACACCGAACCCACAACCTTGCCGTCCTTTTCCGCAATCCAGCAGCGCTCGCCGGTGGGGTCGAACTCGCGCAGGTATTTGGCGACGATCTCGGCCACCAGCGCTTCGAACTCCGAATTCCAGCCGTATTCGCGGCTGTAGATTGCGGTCTGCTGATGCACCACCAGGCCCATGTCGCCGGGTTGCGGATCGCGCAGCAGGTAGGTCGTCGGCTGGCCGCCTTCGAGCAGTGCCTGGATCTGCTTCATGGACGCAATCAGTTGCAGTTGCTGCGGCTCGGTCAGGCGTTCGAGCAGGGTGACGACCTCTTGCCGGGAGGCTTGCTCAAGTGGGGCCAGGATCTCGCGGCCAAGATCGGTGATGTGCAACTGACTCGCGCGGGCATCGGTGGCGGAAGGGACTTTCTGGATCAGACCCTTTTTGTCGAAACCGCTGATGATCCGGCTCATGTAACCAGCGTCCAGGCTGAGCATCTGCCGCAGGTCGGCGCTGGTCAGGTCACCGCCCGAGGCGAGTTCATAAAGGATGCGCAGCTCGGTCAGCGAGTAATCGCTTTGCAGCAGGTGTTCCTGCAACACGCCGATCTGATGGGTGTAGAAACGGTTGAACTGGCGGACGATGTCGGCGCGGTCGGTAATCGTAGACATGGCGTGATGCTCATATGTTTGCTTTAGGCAACTATATAGTTGCCTAAAGCAAACAAGTCAAATGAATGATTTGATGATCCCGAACGCAAAGTCTTCCGGATCGAACCGCTCAGTCGTGTCCATTCGTATGCTTCTGAGGCTCACCGTTTCCAGGTGTGTTGCATAGAGCGATTCGGAAAAAAAGGTGATCAACAGGGAGCGCCGGCGTGTGCCGCTGGCGTTCAGGCTCCCGGCGTGAATCAGGTCGGCATCGAAGATCAGGATGTCGCCCGCGTTGCCCGTCAGTTGCACGGCTCGGGACTCGTCAGTGAAGTCGAACGCAGGGTCGTTCGGTGCAGGGCGATGGCTGCCGGGAACAAGGCGGGTTGCGCCGTTTTCGGGGCCGTAATCGTCGAGGTACACCAGCGCGTTGACGGTGTCGCCGGGGCGTTGCACCGACAAGTCGCGGTGCAACTGCTGGAGGCCGCCATTGGCGAGCGGTTCGCGGCCCTCGACCTGAGAGAGGAAGAAGCGTTCGCCGATCAACTCGCCCACGACCGACAGCAAGTGTGGCAGTCGGCACACGGTCTGTACGGTGGCGTCAGTGTCCAGCTGTGAATGGCGCCAGTCGATGCCGCGGGGCACGGGCCATTCGTTTGAAGGCTTCAGGCCTGCATCGAAGACAACGCGAAGCCTGTCCAGCCATGCCGGCGCAATTGCCTGGCGCAGCAGCACGTAGCCGTTTCGGTGGAGTTGCTCGCGGTCAGCCACAGACGTCCCCGGTTTTGTTGGCTAGCGCAGAGCGTAGACAAAAGCCTCGACGATTGCGCCGTCGTCCAGCGTCACCTTGGTCAACACGCGCTGATACTCAGCCCCTTCAAACTCATCCAGCGCGGTCCAGTGCCGCGATGTGCAGGCAACACCGCGATCAGTTCTGCGTCGACCGGCTCAGGAATCCGTCGATCAACGCCACCACTTGTTGCTGGATTGCTCACGCGAACGAGCGCCTCCGTCCCCGCAAATGATGCCGTAAGCGTTTTTCATTGTTTTTATCTTCCTTGATCAAATCGGGCAAACAGGGCGTTCGCCCAGACGTTCTACCAGTCTTAAGAGGTAACCGTCCGGATCCTGGACGAGAAATTCACGCTGGCCGACTTCAACATCGTCAGCGCGATACCACGTGTCTTTGCAGGTTTTATAAAGTGAGACTTGAGGGCGCCCAATTTTTCGATGATGGGAGCAACCGCCTCAACGTCGATCTGCAGATTGACGCCTCTTCCGAAAGGCTTGCTCAGATCCGCCGTCAGCCACTGGCCTGCATCTGGTTCAATCTGTTCGAGCATGACCTGAGCGCCATTCAGGTCGAGATAAGCGAAGCCATCTTCCGGGCGTTGATAAGCGACGTTGAATCCCAGGCAGGAGACCCAGAAAACGAGGCTGGCCTGCAGATTCGTGACCATTAATTCTGGAACCCGTTTGTTGCGTTCAATCATGGGGTGGAATTCCTTTTCGATGAAGTCGGGACGGCGGCGCCAGACCTCTTCCCCGCGGCAATGCGAGTAGGGCGCGTGGTAAGCGCGAATAGGGGAGCACCGAAAGCTGCACGCATCGAAAATCGTCACAAACCGCGATGACAGAGCCGTCTCTAGATACCTGTAAAAAACTGACTAGAATCCACAGATACCCATTAATTCAAGGAACAGCCGATGTCCGGTTTACGCACATTGATTGCGACCACGACCTGTATTGCAGTGCTGAGCAGTTCGCTGACAGCGCTGGCCGATCCCGGCAACGGAAAGGGACAGGGCAAAGGCAATCCGCATAACAGCCAGGACCATGGCAATCAGGGGAAAAAAGGCGGGGGCGGGTATCAGGGGCATGGCCCGAGTATCAACCATGCCGGAGTGATCGGGATTGTGGACGAGTATCGTGGTTACTGGACCCCGGGCCCGGCGTTGCCGCCCGGCATCCAGAAGAACCTGGCCCGGGGCAAACCGCTGCCGCCCGGGATAGCTAAGAAACTCGATGGTCGACTGATCGGCAGACTGCCGCACTACGACGGCTATGAGTGGCAGCAGGTCGGCACCGATCTGATCCTGGTCGCGCTGGCCACCGGGCTGATTTATGAAGTGCTCAATGGTGCCTTCGATTGAAAAATAGATCTGTCCCCATTTTATAAAAAAGCCCGGCGGATAAGGCCGGGCTTTTGTCGAGTACTGCGGTAAAACCCTGCATTCAGACGTTACGACGTTCGATCAGACGGTCAGAACCACCTTCGGCAACTGCATCGCTGAACAGTGGATCAGTCTCGGTTGCGGCTACCGCATCGCTGAACAGCGGATCAGTCTCGGTCGCGGCTACGGCGTCACTGAACAGTGGATCAGTCTGGGTCGCAGCGGCAACGGCGTCACTGAACAACGGATCGGTTTGGGTCGCGGCAGCAACCGCATCGCTGAACAGTGGATCGGTTTCAGTCGCGGCAGCAACCGCATCGCTGAACAGTGGATCGGTTTCAGTCGCGGCAAAAGCATTCAGGGCGAAGAGCGAGAAGGCGATACCGAGGAGGGTTTGGCGTTTCATGGTTCTGTACTCCGTGTGCAGTGGGTTGGTATGGAGCAGATCCTACGCTTTGGATTCGATATGAGAACTTCATTGAATTAATGGTTGTTATTGAAGCGGTCAATGATTGGGCTCGGTCGCCTGAAGTGCTCTGAATTGCTGCGCCAAATCCAGCGCCACGCGGCCGCTGTCCACCGTGGGCAGCAGACGGGTGAAGGGAATGTCGATCATCCGGTTCTCGCGCACCGCCCGCAGGGTCGACAACACCGGATCCTGCGTCAGTAACTGACGCTTGCGACTGGCCGGCGACCATTGCGCATCGGCCAGCAGGATCACGTCCGGGTCACTGGCGAGCAGGGTTTCGCGGCTCACGGTCACGCGGTACTGGTTGATGTCGGCAAACAGGTTGCGTGCACCGGCAGCAGCCAGCAGCGGAGTGACGAAACCCCGTCGGCCCTCGCTGTCGAGGCCGTTGACCTCACTGTCCAGATAAAACACTGACAACGGTTTGCCCGAGCCGGCCAGTGACCGAGCGCGGTTCAGATCAGCGTCCAGCGCATTACTCAGTTCCCGGGCTCGCGGCTGTTTGTGCAGCAGCGCGCCGAGGGTCGAGACGTCGTTGCGGATGTGTTCGAAGTAGTCCAGTGAGTGCCCGTTGCACGCCGACTCCAGCAGATAGGACGCCACGCCGTTACGCCCCAGCCCGCTGCGCGACGTCACGCCATTGCCGAAGGCCGACGCGAACCCACCGATCACCAGATCCGGTTTCTGTGAGTACAGCACTTCGCTCGACGGATAGCGCGGCGCAATCACCGGCGCGCCGAAATACTCGGACTGCGGCGCACCGTTGTCATCCAGATAGGCGACGCCCGCCAGCGCCGGGCCTGCACCCAGTGCGAGTACCAGATCGGCGGCGTGCTGATTGAGGGCGACGATTCGCGAAGGTGATGCGGCCGGTGCCTTCCAGGTCTCGCCGCAGTTGCGATAACTGTCGGCCCAGACGGGACATGTGCACAGCAGGGCGCCCCAAAAAACGAGCCTGTTCATGTGCGCGCCCTTATCAGCAGATCCTCGACCACTTCTCCGCCCACCAGATGTCCCTCAACTAGTCGTTGTGCATCCGCGTGACTGCGCACGCCGTACCAGCACGCTTCTGGATACACCGTCACGATCGGCCCCAGGTTGCACGGGAACTGACAATGGGTGCGGGTCAGCAGAACGCCGCCCGGCGTTTCTATGCGGTCATGCGCCAGCAGATGCCGGCGCAGGGTTTTCCATAGCTGCAAGGCGCCGCGCTGGGTGCAGCGCGGGCCGGTGCAGAGGAACACGTGGCGCGCATGCTCGGGAACATGCGACCAGTCCGGATGCGAATCGACGCCGTCGGTGGTGATGATGTCAGCCATCAGAAGCGATACGTGTAGCGGACTTCGGAGGTGAATGGCCGCCCGAGGTTGTCGACGTTGTTCGAGCGACTGGTGACGTAGTCGCGGTCGAACAGGTTCTCCACCAGCAGGCTTACCCGGTGCTGATGGGCGCCGTCGAGATAGCGATAAGCGTCGGTGTCCACCACCGAATAGTGGCCGTACTCGACCTGTTTCGAGCTGATCACGTCGCGGATATAGCGGATCGCGCCACCGACGCCCCACATCCGGTCGACCGACTCATAGCCAATGCGTGAACGGGCGAAAAAGCTCGGCACATCGTTCAGCGTCACGCCAGCACGCGACTCGGTGAGGTTGCGAGTCATGTCCGCCTGGAGGCTCCATTGCTCGTTGAGCGCCAGTCTGGCGTCCGCCTCGAAACCGCGCATCTGCACCCGGCCCTGGCCGTTGACCCACTGGATGTCGTCGAGGGTGATCAGGTCGTCGATCTTGCGTTTGAACAGGGTGACGCTGGCGCTGAACTCGCGGTCGAGCAGCAGGCCTTTGTAATCCAGACCGAGCTCGGCGTTGCGACTTTTCTCCGGTTTCAGATTACGGTTGCCCAACTCGTCGCCCGGTTCGTTGACGAACAGTTGCTCGGCGTTCGGCAGTTTGTAGGCAGTGCCGTACTGCCCGCGCAGGGCCCAGTTTTCGTTCAGGTCATACAGCGAAGTGAGCATGCCGACCGTGGCACTGTCGCCACCACCCATGGCCTCATGACGGATGCCGATGCTCGGATGCCAGTCGGGCAGGGCGTCGAACTGCGGGCGCAATTGGGTGTACAGCGCGTGGGCTTCGGCCTTGTCGTTGTCGATGATCAGCACATCGTCCTGACCCTTGAACCACTGGTTGTCCGTACCAAACACCAGCACGTGCCCGCCGGGCAATTGCGCCTTGCCTTCGGCCTGCACGCCCCAGTCGGTGAAGCCCCAGTAGTCGTTGTGATTGATGGTTCGGGTGCCGCCATTGGCGGTGTTGTTGATGCGCGTGTAGCGGGTGTCCCAGTCGTTGATATGACCTTTGATGAAGTAGCTCAGGCGCTCGTTGAGAGTCTGTTCGAAGGTCGCCGTGGCGATCTGCTGGACGCGGTCGTTGGTGGTCTTGTGGTTGTCCACCGGGCGGGCGAAATCGAGGTTGGCGTCGGCGTATTGGTAGAACAGCTCCAGGCGTTTGTCATCTCCGAAGGACTGAAACGCCTTGCCGCCGAACGTCGTGACTTCATAGGCGCGTTTCTTCTCGGTGACGTTTTTCAGGTCGCGATTGCGAAACGGTTGATAGCCGTCCGAGACGTTATGGCTGACGTAGGCCAGCAAGCCCAGATCGCCATAGCCGTTGCTGAAAATATTCTCGACTCGCGCATCTCCGGTGGTGCCGCCGAAGGTGTCCAGGCCCATGTTCACTTCACCGGAGGCTTTGCGGCTGTGCGGGCTGCGGGTGACGATGTTGATCACGCCCGACACCGCTTGGGTGCCGAACAACAGGCTCTGCCCACCCTTCAGCACTTCGATGCGTTCGATGGCATTGGCCGGCAAAGTGTCGAGGTACAAACCGCCGTACAGGCGATTGTTCAGACGCACGCCGTCGAGCAGGACCAGCGTGTCGTCGTTGCGCCCGCCGAGCAGGGAATAGGTGCCGTAGTCGAACGGGCCGTTTTTCGGCGCGACGTACAGGCCGGGAATGAACATCTGCATCACGCGGCTGACATCGGCGCTGGGGCCGGCGCGCTCGATCTGCTCGCGGGTGACAACCTCGATCTTGCTGCCGAACTGCACCATGTCGGCCACGGTGGTGGACTCCACCGACGGCGCGGAAACGATTTGCTGGTGGAGTTCGAGCGGCGCGTCGTCCGCCTGCAACAGAGGGCTGAACAGACAGCCGAACAACAGGGATGGAGCCGGAGTGTTGAAAGGTTTGATCATCGTCTTCTCGAAAGGATCTTCGCAGAAGAGCATGCAAGAGAAGGCATCGCGCACACGCCGACACCGGCCCATGCCCGCCCACCGCAGGAGTTTGCCAAACAGCATTTCAGGCCGGTCTCCGGGCTCGCGCGTATGGACGCTTTCACCTTCCCATGGCCGTCTGGCCACAGTGGTGTGTCGAAAGCATCACGCGCCTACCGTTGCGGGGGCAGCACCGGACTTGTTCGAAAAGAACGTACCGGTTTCCCGTTTCACCCCATGCACGGCGGCATGGGACACCTGAAACAGGGCGGCATCTGAACACTCGGGTGGGCGGGCGTCAACTACCCGCATGTGTCGAGGATGACGACCGCTGGTTTGCCGGTTGCTGCGCAATCCCAGCGGCCGCAATCGGGCGCAACTGGTGGCGGCGTATTAGCAGCTCCAGCGGGCCTCGAGCGCCACCACGTAGGCGCTGAACATGTCCGCCATCCCCTCGGCGCGGTCTGTGATTTCCTCGTCGCTACGCGGACTGAGTGAAAAGTCTTTGCCCACCGAACTGAGCGTGGCGAGGAGCAGATCACAGGCTTGCGTGCGAACGGCTTCGCTGGCGCCGGGCAGCAACTCCACCATGAACGTCGCA
Source organism: Pseudomonas sp. B20(2017) (assembly GCF_002113125.1). Taxonomy (GTDB): domain Bacteria; phylum Pseudomonadota; class Gammaproteobacteria; order Pseudomonadales; family Pseudomonadaceae; genus Aquipseudomonas. The sequence continues at coordinate 60,957 of NZ_NEJP01000027.1, forward strand.
AAGATCCGTTTGCCCGCTGCCCGCACCTCATGGGCTTCCGGCGCATCGCGATAAAGCGGCGCCGCATCACTCAACGCGCCGCGCATCTGCGCCTCCTCGCACTCCGAACGAATGAACGCATGCACCAGCGTGCGCAGGCGCTCCAGCGGCGGCTGTTCAAGATTTTCCAGAATTCGTTGCAGCATCCCCGTGGTCTGCAACCACTCATCACTCTGCAAGCGAAACAGAATCGCCGCCTTGTTCGGGAAATATTGATACAGCGACCCGACACTCACGCCAGCCTTCTCCGCGACCCGCGCCGTGGTGAAACGGGCCGCGCCTTCTTTGGCCAAAACCTGAATAGCCGCCTCAAGAATCGCCGCCACCAACTCGGCGGAGCGTGCCTGTTGCGGCTGTTTGCGTGAGGAAATACGGGCGGTCTGGCGATCAGTCATGGGCGGCTCGGGCGTCGGGGCGGAATGCGAATAGCGAACAGGGCCATTCGCTCGCATCATTTAAATGCGACGAATCATTCGCATATTAGCTCCCAACTTACGGAAAACCATCATGACAACCCTGACCACCGAACCGCTGGCGACCCTGATCGAACGCCTCTACACCCAGGCCAGCGCCGCCACCAGCCCGGCGTTGAACGACGTGTCCAATGAAGAACGCGAACGCCTGATGCACAGCAAAACCGAATATCGTGAGCTCTACGGCATGCTCAAAGACCTGTGGCTGCCCGTCTCCCGCGACACCGGCAAACTGCTGTACATGCTGGCACGCAGCACAAAGGCCAAAGCCATCGTCGAGTATGGCACCTCGTTCGGCCTGTCCACTCTGCACCTGGCGGCAGCGCTGCGGGATAACGGTGGCGGTGTGCTGATCGGCAGCGAATTCGAACCGTCGAAGATTGAACTGGCGCGCCGTCACGTTGTTGAGGGCGGGGTGAGTGATCTGATTGAAATTCGCGAAGGGGATGCGCTCGTAACGCTGGCTCGCGATCTGCCATCGACTGTTGATCTGCTTCTGCTCGATGGTGCGAAAGCGCTGTATGGCGACGTGCTGAAACTGGTTGAAAAACACCTGCGGCCGGGTGCGCTGGTGGTGGCGGATAACACCGATTACTGCCCGGAGTATCTGGCACATGTGCGCTCGTCGGGCAATGGCTACGTGAGCGTGCCGTTTGCGGATGATATTGAGGTGTCGATGCGGTTGGGGTGAAAGCCGTTGCTGTTCATGTTGCAAAAAGAAGGGGACTGATCCACGGATTAATGGATCAGTCCCCGTTTTTCGCTACGATCAAGTGAAGACGCGCAAAGAGCGGCCCTTGATGGATTACCTGATTCGAAACGCTACGAATGCAGATGCGCCAGCGATCAGTCGAACGATCATCAGTGCTTTGCGCGAATCCAACGTTCAGGACTACTCCGCCGAAATCATCGAGCAGGTGGCGCAAAGCTTTTCTCCTCCGGCGATCCTTCATCTTTTGGCTGAGCGTCAAGTCCTCGTTGCTGTAGCCGGCAGCCATATCGTTGCGACAGCGAGTCTGGATCACGACATTGTCCGAAGTGTGTTTGTCGACCCGCGCTATCAAGGAAAGGGTATCGGAAGATACTTGATGGAGAGGATTCAATCACTTGCCATCAATGCGGGGCTGAACCAGCTGCGTGTGCCTTCTTCAATCACCGCAGAAAGCTTTTATGCTTCGCTTGGGTTTGAAAAGGTTCGAGACGAGGGGCGGAGCGCACGGTCATCATGGCGAAGGCATTGGAGCTGTAGCGCCTCAGAGTGCAGAGAGGCATGAAGCAAAAGAATGGATTACATCCTCGATATCCTGCTCAACCTGCTGGCTCATCGAATCGGGGTCTACGTGCTTGGCTTGCTGAGTAGCGGTCGACTCAAGGGTGAAAGTGGTTTTGCCTGGGGCTGGGCAGTCGCCGTCGGTGGGGTGGTGCTGTTGGCACCGTTCGTGGCGTTCATCGCTTTGCTCATTCAGTCTCGCAGCGGGTAAAAGCGGATGATCATGAGGCGCCGCGTACGCTTTGCGCCTTCACTGTAAGAAGTAAGGCAGGTCTATTCTCACGCTTTGGATTGATAAATCTTTTCCGTTTTTTCTTCCGGAAAAGCAGAGGATCACCCAGATGAGCTCGATGCTGAAGTCTCGCTCGATACTGTTCTAAGTGCGAGTTTGGGGCATGTTGAACGCAGTCCATCGATATGCTCCATCAAACTATCGGGAATGCTCTGCCACATCGGGTCGAGTATAAAATCAACACCTTCGCGCCGAGCCATCTTCGCCGCGGGTACAAAATCCGCATCACCTGCAATCAGGACAATTTGATCGACCTGTTGTTTGAAAGAAAGTGATGCGACATCGACACCAATTCTCATATCAACACCTTTTTGCCGGGTCTCGATGCTGACGTCGGTTTCGGTGAGGTCTGCTATCTGGATTTTTCCCTTGAGTAGCTCCGCAATCCTAGAAGGTTTGATTGTCCATTTCACATCTTTGGAAAGGTGTCCCAGGCGCAATGCCAATTTTCGTTTGCTTCGCAACCGAATGTGCAGCTCTCTTCGAAACACGGCTTCTCTTGATTTGGAGAAATCGACGAGCCTTTTTGTGATGGGGTTGTGTTGCTTGGTGTCCAGAGGAGGGCAGTCGTAAAAGAATATTCTGTAAAGGTCTTTTCTGGAGGGCTGTTGCAGCCTTGAAGCTGGGCAATTTGGACGGGGCGGCATCCAGGCTGTCAGATGCGCCGTCGCCCATCGGTGGACGAGATCAGCGGCCCGTTCGGCATTGAATGCATTGTGGGGCTCGATCCTTCGAAATCGCTTGATGAAGTAGGCGCCGTCAACCAGAACTGCTGTGGGCATGCGTTCTTCCTGAAAACAAAAACGCCCAAGGGTTTGGCACGTCCTGGATGATTAGGACGGCTTACTGCCTTGGGCGGGATGTGGGCAGATTAGGGAGCGCTGACGATGGCGTCAACCGTTCACTCTTTGAGTCGATCAAGGGATAACCTTCGATCTTGAATGTCTTCTGCGTTCAGTCGATGGGCAGTGACGGAAAAAGAATACGGCTTGAGGGCGCGCCCTGAAAGCCGGCGCTTTCTGGCAAATTTGTAGGCACTTACGCAAGGGTTTGTAGGCTCAAGTAGGTGAAGTCAGACGTTTAAACGATCGCGTTTAGGTATCTGATGGGGACGGAGCTATTTTCATGTTCAGGATTAATAGGTCGATCCCCATTTTTCCTGATCTGTTGCTGACGGCTCCCAACACGCGGCGAGGGTACGCCTTGCTTCAGAACAGACCTTCGAGGCATTTTTCGATTTGATCCGCCATATATTCGACAGGATTCGTCTATCGTCTAAAAAATCATCATGGGGTCAGGATCAGGGAGCTGATCATGAATCGTCAGGAAGACCTAACGTCATCTGGAAGCGGATATTCTGGCTTTTCATTGCCCTGCTGGGGCTGGCGATTGCCGTCACTTACAGTCTGCCCGACTACAAAGTGCCCTTTATCGTTTGTATCGCAGGGAATATCGGTGGCTACGTTGGGTTTCACAGACGACTGTCGATACTCACTGATCCGGAAATCGAAAACCTCTCCAGATCTTGGTTTGCCTTGATACTGCCTTCGTTCATCGGAGGGATTCTGGCGGGGCTTTTGTATCTTTTGTTCCTGTCCGGCGTTATCAAGGGCGATCTTTTTCCGGTGATCGTTCCGGACGATGATCCGCAGTGTTTGAAGCAAATCTTCAACGATATTTTTTGCCAGCATGCAGAGGGATATGCGGCCTATGCCAAGTTGCTGTTCTGGTCATTCGTGGCGGGCTTCAATCAAGACTATGTCGTTGACCTGATCGAGAACATAAAAGGCTCCGACAAAAAGGCGGGCTGAAGCAGGAGCAAAAAATGGAGCAAAAAATGGGGACAGATCTATTTTCGCGTCACGGATAAATAGATCTGTCCCCATTTTAAGAAGCTCGATCAGTCACCACTCGACGAGCATCGCGCCGCACCGCCTGCGGAGGCACGCCGAAGCCTCGGATAAACGCTTCACGCATATGGCGGCGATCACGAAAACCCGATTCGCTGGCGATGACATCGAGGGAGTGCCGGCTCTGTTCAATCATCAAACGAGCGGCCTCCAGGCGCAGGCCTTCGATGGCCTTGGCGGGCGACTGACCGGTTTCCGCGCTGAAAATGCGGGTGAACTGGCGCGGGCTCAGGTGCGCCACGCCGGCCAGTTCCTCGACACTGATCGCGCGGTTCAAATGTTTTCGCGCGTAGTTCAGAGCGCTCTGGATACGGTCGGACTTGGGCGCGAGGTCGAGCATTTCCGAGTGCTGCGACTGCCCGCCGGACCGGTGCTGGTGCATCACCAGTTTGTGTGCCACCGAACGGGCGACCTCGGCCCCCAGATCCTTCTCCACCATGCCGACCGCAAGGTCCAGCCCGGCAGTCATGCCCGCTGACGTCCAGAAGGAGCCGTCGACGATATAGATGCGGTCGACCTCGACGCTGATTTCGGGATGGCGCTTTTGCAGAGTCTGGGCGTAGGCCCAGTGGGTTGTCGCACGTCGGCCGCTCAACAAACCTGCTTCGGCGAGGATGAAACCGCCCGTGCAGATACCGACAGTGCGTCTGGCCTGGCTGCCGGCCTTGCGTACGAAATCGAGCACCGCCGTAGGCGTTTCGTTTTTCACGGGGTCGTTGACCCCGACCACGATCCACGTATCGGCCAGTCCGGGCGCCTGAAGCGGGCGCGTTTCCAGGGCCAGCCCCAGCGAGGAAAGCACCATGCCGCCGTCCGGCGAGAAATTTTCGACGCTGTAGAAGGGCTCCTCGGCGATCTGGTTGGCGAACTCGAAAACAGCCTGGGTTGCCAGCGAGAGCACCTGAAAGCCGTCGGTGAGCAAGTAGCCGATGCGATGCATTGTTTTATCTCGAATGTCCTGAATCACTACCCTATACGTCATTTGAGATATCGCCTAGCCGTCGCATGCTGTTCTCCAGTGCTTCCCCCAACCCTGGAGACTCGACATGACTCAATCCCGCCTCGGTACTGCCCTTATCACCGGCGCTTCGTCCGGCATCGGTGCTGTGTATGCTGAACGTCTGGCCCGACGTGGCCACGACCTGATCCTGGTCGCGCGAAACCGCGACCGCCTGAATGCCCTCGCCAAACGCCTGAGTGACGAAACCGGCCGCAACATAGAAGTCGTGGCTGCCGACCTGTCCGACCGAGCCGATCTGGCAGGAGTCGAGGAGCGGCTAAAGACAGATGCCAGCATTTCTCTGCTGGTGAACAACGCCGGAGTGGGCGCGACTCAGCCCCTGCTGGAATCGAACGTCGACAAACTCGAAGACTTGCTCACGCTCAACGTGAACGTGCTGATGCGACTGACGTACGCGGCTGTTCCGGGTTTTGTCGCCCGTGGCGGCGGCACACTGATCAACATCGCCTCCATCGTGGGCATCGCCCCGGAGTTGTTGAACGGTGTTTACGGCGGCTCCAAGGCCTTCGTCCTGGCGTTCAGCCAATCCTTGCGCCACGAACTGGCGGACAAGAACGTGCGCGTTCAGGCAGTCCTGCCCGGCGCGACGGCCACCGAGTTCTGGGGCGTGGCCGGCACACCGCTGGAGCATCTGCCGGAAGCCATCGTGATGCGCGCGGAAGACATGGTGGACGCGGCACTGTCCGGCCTCGATCAGGGCGAGTTCGTCACCATTCCGGCGCTTCCGGACATTGCCGATCTGGATGCCTATGAGGCTGCGCGTCAGAAGCTCATGCCCAATTTGTCGTTGAGTGAGGCGGCTGCACGTTATCGCACTGAAGCCTGAGGCAGGCATTGACGCAAAAAATGAGGCAGACCTTTTATCCCGTCACCGGATAACAGATCTGCCTCATTTCATTTGTTCGTATGGGAAATCACGCCGCTCATATATTGGTGCAGCAAAAATGAGCAAAAATGGGGACAGATCTATTTTCACGCCACGGATAAACAGATCCGTCCCCATTTCAATGAATACACATCGATGCCGAGGCCGGCGCGAAATTCCCTCGCAGCTGGTAAATCAGCGGGCCAGCGTCACCCAAGGCGCACCTTCAGCAAAAGCGCCCTTGATCCAGTCCTTGAACGCCGTAGTCGTCGCTGTGTTGAACCGCGCCGACGGCCGCACCAGATAAACCCCGGTGTCAGCGTCCAGTTGCCACTCGGGAAGCACCCGCACCAGACGCCCCTCGCGCAGGTCGTTGGTCATCAGCCAGTCACCGCCGGCCAGAATCCCCGCACCCCTACGCGCGGCACACAGCTGCGCTTCGTTGTCATTGCTGACCAGACGGCTGCGGACTTTGACGGTTTGTTTGTCATCACCGCGAGTCAGTCGCCATTCGGGATACGAATGCAGCCCGGTGAACCCCAGGCAATGATGATCGGCAAGATCCGCCGGGGTTTTCGGCTCGCCATGTTGTTGAAGGTAGGAGGGCGCGGCACACAGGATTCGGCGGTGATCGCAGAGCTTTTTCGCCACCAGCCGATTGTCCGCCAGCTCGCCGATGCGGATCGCCGCGTCGAAACCTTCGGCGACGATATCGACGAAGCGCTCGGCATATTCAACCTCCAGCGCCACGTTCGGATGGGCCAGGGCAAACGCCGAAACGATATCGCCCAGCCACAGCCGACCCATGGCGGCCGGCAGGGCGATGCGCAAACGCCCGCGAACCTCGGCGGCGCCCTCGCGCGCATCCTGTTCCGCTTCGGCGATCAGACTGACCGCATGCCCGAACCGCGCCACCAGCCGTTGCCCCTCATCGGTGAAACGCAATTGCCGGGTGGTGCGCTCGATCAGCCGCACCCCCAGCCGCGACTCCAGCGCGCTGAGCCGTTTCGACAGCACCGAGGGATGGCGCTGCAACGTCCGGCTCGCCGCCGCAAACGATCCGTGCTCGGCCAGGGCCAGCAGGGTGGCGACTTCATCGGCCTGACGGCTATCGAACAGATCCATGCAACGACAACCCTCGTGGATGACCCGAAAAAAGACTCAAGGCACCAGCACAACCGCCCCCGGCAAACCGCCCCGGTGCAGATCGGCATGGGCCCGGGCGACGTCCGCCAGCGGATAACGACGCCCGACATTGGGCTGGATGATACCGGCGTCAATCGCTTGCAACACGTCCTTTGCACGCTGCTGGTATTCCTCCGGCGTGGCGGTGTGGGCCGCGAGGGACGGTCGGGTCAGGAACAACGAACCCTTGGCATTCAGGGTGCTGATCTCGACCGGCGCCGGCGCCCCCGACGCCATACCGAACGACACAAGCAACCCGCGCGGGCGCAGGCAATTCAACGACGCCTCGAAAGACACCCGGCCAATCGGGTCGTACACCACATCCACTTTCTGGCCCTGGGTAAGGTCGGCCACCGCGTCGGCCAGTGTCGTCGCATCGAACACCAACACCTCATCACAACCCGCCAACCGGGCGCGCTCGACACTCTCGGCGCTGGACACCACACCGATCACAATCGCCCCCAAGTGCTTCGCCCACGGCACCATGATCTGCCCCAGCGCACCGGCCGCGCCGTAGATCAGCACTGTCGAACCCGGCCCGACCGGGTAAGTGGACTTGAGCAAATACTGCGCGGTGATGCCCTTGAACAGCACAGCCGCCGCGTCCTCGAAACTCAGGCTGTCGGGGATCTTCACCAGCCGATTGGCCGGGTAGAGGCGGGCGCTGGCATAGGCGCCGACAGGGCCCGTGGCATAAGCGACCCGGTCGCCGACGGCCACGTTCGTCACATCGGCACCCACTGCTAAGACCCGCCCGGCACCTTCAAGCCCCAACCCGGAAGGCAACGCCAACGGCGCGGCACCGGAACGTTGGCTTAAGTCGAGCGGGTTGACGCCAATGGCGAACTGCTCAAGCCAGACCTCGCCGGGGCCGGGTGTTTGCGCGGTGGATGGCTCAAGCTGAATGACCTGAGGCTCACCGGTTTGGTGGATGACGGCAGTGGTGACCATGTTGAATGCTCCCTTACGTTGATTGTGGGGAGAGTCTAAAGGTGTGCGTGGGGAGCACTAGTCGGGTTGGTTGCAGTTCATATGTGCATTAAATGCAGTAATTGGATCAAGGCCTCGTGGTTGGAATTCAACGCCCTTTACTGAAACGCAAACAGCCCGGGCCGACGCCCTTCGTAGTTAACGAGGGTGTCGGCCCGGGCTGTTTTGCATTTCATAACCTTGAGCCTCGCTTTTGCATGCAATAGCGGGGGACTCAACAAGTCGCGCTGTAGAAGCCGCCCCGAACGGCTACTACAGCCATCGCCGGTTACGCGACCTCGACGTGATCAAGCGCCTGATTCACCGCCAGCTCGGCAATCATCACCACCTGCGCAATACCGATCGCCGTTTTGCGATGCGACGGATCGAGCGTTGCCGCGAAATTACTGAGCATTTCACTGGCCGCCCCGAGGTTTTCGCTGGCATTGGCCAGCAAACATTCGGTGTTGTACTTCGGATTGGCCAGGTACATCCGCTCGGGCTCGTTCAAGGACGACATGATCCCGGCGGCGGGGAAGAGGTAGTGATCCAGCGCGCGCTCGGCGGCGTCGTGGAGTTTTTTCGAGTTGGGGGATTCGTAGGGGGAGGTGGGGTCGGTTTCGGGTGGGTTGGGTGTTGGTTTGATCATGGTGAAACTCCTACATCGTCAAATGGGAGCCGACACTCTCGCTACCAAACGATGGGTGGCGGCCATGCTCAGGTTGGTAGACCGGGACGTAGGAACCGGCGCGCCCGAAGACGCCCTGTGCATGACCACCATGACGCGGAGTCTTTCAGACACTGCACATCATGATGCTTATGCAACCTACGATAATCCGGGGCTACCAAACCCCATCACTGTTTTTCAGTGACCGGGAAACGATAAGACCCGCGTCGTAGACGCACAAGCCGGCGGATTCTGGCGTAGTCGTAGGCAATGACGCAAGGCGTTGTAGCCTTGGGGAAGTTACGGCGGGTTGCTTTAAACGGGCCTGTTTAAGCGCTCAAAGCCTGGAGGAAATCTCCTTCCAGATGTAGCCATAGTTGTATTGCAGCCAGCGAACCAACGCCTTATCAAACTGCCTGCGAAACCAGTTACGTTTTCTTGCAGCCAGCCTTTCCTCAATTGAGGCTCTGAGCGAGTCAGGATCGAAGCCTGTCCAGACAGTGGGCAAGACTGCTGCAATATTGGTGAAGCACACGGGCGCCACTTCTGAATACAGGATTTTGTACAGCAAGTCCGGATCGACGCCTTCGACCTCACGCGCGATGTAGTCGTAATCGGTCGGAAAATCGTTGAAAGGCCAGGAGAGTGCGGCTCTGACGTCGGTCAGTTGCGGCTCAGCCAGAAGATGTCCCAAAACCAAAACTCCTTTAGATCGCCACTCAGTGGATGAGGACAAGAGACGGGGATATTTCTTGAGAGATAGTACTGGGCTTTATTGGCAGAAAGGGAATGGGGGGAGTTTCAGGATTTCGAAGAACGCGGGATTTATGCGAGCCATTCGCGGTGGGCGAGAGCGCTTGGCACGGAACCAAGCGCTCAGGGTAGGGCGGGGCACATGCGGCTCCGCCCTGACGCTTCAGCCTTTATTGGCTGCGTTCAGCTTGCGCAGTTCTTCATAGGTCGCCGACTGGACGAACCAGAAGCCGGAAATGATGCACCAGCACAGGGTGCCAGCCACGAAGATACCCAGCGCCGGCAAGAATCCACTGGTGAAAATCGCGACGATAGCGACCAGCCAGATGAATGCCAGGGAGAGATAGAGGACGGTGTTGTTGACGCTGATGACGAAGTCTTTCACGAGGGCATATTCCTTGCGGGATGTAGAAAAAATCCCCCTCTCCGGGGGGAGGCGCGAGCATGCTATCACAATGCCTCCATTGGCCAAGAAAAGTGAGCTCTTCATCTGAAAATAAATCCGTCCCAATTTCTTCCAACGCTAATAAACTTTCTTACAACGCATCGCGACTTGTAATAGCAATACCGTAAATTGATCTGACCTGATGATCGTATTTCGTACAGCTAGATCGAGCCAATAGTCGTTGGACATGCGTATCATAAAGCCCTCCCTCAGGACATAATATCTCAAAGGTACTAGTCGCTATTTGGTCAACTGCTTGCCCCATCTGTCGAATAATACTTTTTGCTTGATCAGCCATCATATTAAGCTTGGCCACATTTCGATCATTATTCAAAACCATAAGATCTGCAGATCTCATAAAATTTCTAGCTGCAGAAAATTGATGTTGAGATTTTTGAAATGTTTCTAGGAATTGGTAATCGATAGGGGCCAAGCTTAATTTATCTAAAACCTGGCTCCATGGGTAATTGATAATTCCTTGATTTCGATGTTGTGATTTAACAAGCTCTCGCCATCTCGAACCACTGTCCGTAACCAATACCGATCCAGTTACCTGTGCCACAAACAGTGCCATTTCATAATTAGGTCCCATCCTGAACTGGATGAACTGACCACCTTCACCAGAATTAATCTGCTGCAACATCATTAGTGGAGAGGCCTCCGCATGGTGTTCCAGTTCGGAAATGGCTTCAACTGCATCGTTTTCAGTTAACCCAAACTGATCAACGAGTGCTTTAATTCTTGCATCTTTAGGCATCATTGCTATCGAATTCAAAAAGTCTTCGATCATTAAATTATAATGTAAAACTTGCTCTTGCCTGCAAAGAATGTCTTTAGGGCGAACTTGAGAACGCTCTGCAGCCATTTCCATCATGGCTCTCATTAGATCAAGGTCAAACTCTGTTGGACTAGGGATCAGATTTACCAAGCCGAGTCCTATAAGCGGCTCCAACTCAAGCATGAACAGAAAATCTTTTAAGGCCTGGTATCTGTATTTCTGTGGCGATTTAGTAGGACTAAATTCCGGCTTAACGTTGTTAGGATTGGTTATTGGTGATTCGATTAGAAACTCGTCAAATAGAGATGCAGCAGGCAATGCATGCACGCTAATAACTCGAACATCTAATGGCCCTGTGTAAAGAGCTCGAAATTTTCCATCGGACTTTGGAAGCATCGAATAAATATCGGTTTCACGAGGCCATAAGATAGAGTAAAAATCGTATATTCTGGATATTTGGATGTCAGACAACTCGCGTCGGACGTCTACCCACGTTTTACCACTATTTAAACCAAGGATATCGCGAATACAGTTGCAAAATGCAATATTTCTCTCTCGAATACTAGCTACTTCCCAAGTAGTTCGCAGGTCAATGGGAATGTTTCGACAGCAATTTTTATACTTTTTCCCACTACCACAGCCACAAAGATCGTTGCGCCCAATCCGAGTCTCATCAACATTCTTATTCAGAAACTCGCTTTGTAGTGTCGTTCGACCAAACGCATCCTGATAATGAACGGAGCCATTTTCAAATTTGGCATACATTGCTCCACCAAATTTGTACAGTTTGTCTGGGGGAGGCAAAAGGACTTTCTTTATATCAGCCCAATCACAAGTCAATCCGTCTTCAGGGTGAAGCCATTCCTCCGCTCCAGCAGCTATAGAGGATTGGGCCCTGCTCTTGATTACATGATTAATCTGGACAACCTCACCTGCTGTCAGCTTGCGAGAGTTAATAAACTCAATAGTATTGACCATGCTTTGACGAGCGCGGGTGGAATTGGTTCGCTGCGCAAGCGGATTGACGTTATCAGGGTCTTTAGCATATTCAAGATTCGTTAGAACTAAACAACGATTCTTATCCAGCGGGATTATTGTTTGTGAGCCTTTTAAAGAAATATCCGGGTCGTTGGGGTATTCGCATAATTTTGATTCAGGAGGACATCTATGGTTGTAGATCGTAACGGGATGGTCCGAAACGATAAACTTAACATCAGAGTCTTCAGCAGAAACCAGCTCCCGGACGCCTTCCGCCCATAAAGTGCAGTGTATTGAGCGTAACGATTGCATTTCCAACATTAGCTGCGTCTGGCTCAATTCTGGATATTTACTTCTAATCCAGTCCAAACCTTTTGGAGTTCGTAGTTTTTGCGCATCAAGATAGATGAATAAACTCTGAAAATTATTATGCCATTGAGATTGATCGTCAGTCAGGAATGCTCGAACGGCTTTAGAGCCGTTATCATCAATAGGGCCAAATAGTTTTTGCTCAATATCATCATTAACATCGGTGCCGAAAAATATCGAATAGAGATCTACTTTATAGAATTCTTGAGCGGGCGTATGCCACTTTTTGGAGTGGATCGTCTTGACTTCACCATTTTTTAGGTCGATATCACGGCGCTTTAGAAAACAGAGCTGATTATCTCGCGTATGCAAAAAGCCCTTTTGATACCATTGCGCGACATAATGATTATCCCTGGTTTTGCTCATTGAAGTCACCGCTAACTATAAATTAGTTATTCGCTAGGTTAAGCTTTCTTAAGTTTTAATATCTGAAATTAGATTTTTTACTGGCGATGCGCAAGGTTAGTCGAATTGCTTGCACTTAGGCAATGGCCGATTTCATATTTCATTAGTAGAGCAGTGGAAAAGGGAACGGAAAAGGGAATAGATGTATCTTCTGAAAAATAAATCTGCCCCTGTTTCGTCCCCTGTTTTCTTTGTTTTCTTTCTGGAATAGAGAGGGAAGTTTATTCTGTCTCCCGTTTATACTGTTGTTCTAGATTCTTACAATTCCTGAACCGGGCTTTTCGAGGGCCTTAAGCCAGTCTCGGAGACCTTTGTTGTTTACTTCATTGATAGCGTATCCGCGAGCTACAATTGTTTCTTTTGCTCCAGGGCTAAGTTCCGACGTTGTAACAATCAATCCGTATTCCGCATGAAGGTGCTGCATGTCAGCATGCAGCCCTTTCACTATGACTTTCTCAACTTTGGCTTTTTGTCGCTTGCATTGAATTATCATGTGGGGAGGCTCGGAATTTTCATCTTGGCTTTTTTTCCATACTCGGACATCAACTCCATCGTCGTTTGAGCCTGGGCCGAGTTCTACACAATATCCAAGTTGATGAAAATATTCCGCCGTTAGCTCTTCAAATTTTCTCCAGTGCATATCGGAAAGTCTATTGTGGTTGGCGATCAGATAATTAACAAACCGCTGATCTATAAAACTGCCGACCTCAACCTCTCCTGAACCACCTTTAAAAAGAGACTCTAAAGCCTCAACGCTTTTCCATTCGGTGTATCGTAATCCTGAATTTGGATTTAAACGCATGCCTTGATCTATAACCTCAATTCGCTCTACGGCTAAATTAGCACCCTCTATTCCAAATTTTTCGAATGCTGTTCGGATTAAAAGTGTGGGGTCTAGAGTTTTTGTGCCGTTTGCAATTGCGTCCTCTATTAGCTTTGGCCAGATTTCAATGAAAAGACTTTGTACGCCAGTGTGAACGTGCTCAAGCTTCGTGCCGCGATATTTATGGAATAAGCCAATCCCTGTAGTATCTCCATTAAACTCTTCTTTTGTATATCCGATACGGTGAAGTAACTTGTAAAACAATTCGTCATAATCTTCGGCGCGTAATCTTATTACTTGTGTTTCAGAAGCTCTAAGGAGATCCGAGTAGCCGGTATCAACCAAGTGGTCACACATTTCCTCAATGGATAGAGCTAGACCGGATTTGTATCCGGCAGTTTCTGACAAACTATCGCCGAGAACCTCTGGATCGAACCAAATTGACCCCATTCTCTTCTTCCTTATTTGCGAGTTGATTATAAATTATTTTATGCCAAGTGTTACGTATTTGATGTTTTACGCACTAAATGTTCATTCTGTTGGGAGGCGCTGTCTCGAAGAATAAGATTTATCGTTAAAAAAGTACGTTTTGGTTGACTTCTGCCCATAATGATTTGAGTAAACAAGAAAACATTTCACCCTAAGCCTTAACCCACCGCCCCCGCCCCCAACCACTCAACCAATCCAC
>NZ_NEJP01000028.1 GCF_002113125.1 Pseudomonas sp. B20(2017)
AGCGGAAAGCGGAAAGCGGAAAGCGGAAAGCGGAAAGCGGAAAGCGGAAAGCGGAAAGCGGAAAGCGGAAAGCGGAAAGCGGAAAGCGGAAAGCGGAAAACAATTGCGGACTGCTTTTGCTTTGATCGTTCCCACGCTCTGCGTGGGAATGCAGCCCGGGACGCTCTGCGTCCCAATCGATCTGCCAGCGAATGCAGTCGGTCACTGGCAGGTCGGTTTCGTCAGAACGACTTAGCTGTGTGTTGGGCAACGCTGAACTTCGACGTTATCCAGCACCCGATTCACCGCCAGTTCCGCCAGCATGACCACCTGCTGAATACCCAGGATGCGGTGCCGCTGCGGCGTGTCGAAAAAAGCCGCTACATCACTGGCCATGGCACTGGCGGTGGCCAGGGATTCACAGGCGTGGGCCAGAAGGCTTTCGTCGTCCATGTCCGGGGAGACCTGGAACATCTTGTTCAGTCGGCGACCGGGGCATTTTTTCGGGAGGGGGTTGAAGTGGTGGTCGAGGGCGCGTTCGGCAGCCTCGTGGAGTTTCTTTGAATCGGCGGATTCGTACGGCGAGGTATCGCTGGTTTCAGGGGGATTCGGTGTAAGTTTTTTCATGGCATAGATCCTTAAGTCTTGGAGGAGCTGCCATTTTTCGTTTTCCAGGCGAAAAGAGTGGCAGCTATACGCGGACTGGAAAAACCGGAAAGGATCAAACCCGGCAGACCCGAAGGTCTCCCACGTACAGCTACCATAACGTCGCGAAAAAACGCCGCATTATGTCATGGACTGTGATCCTGAACTTCGGGTTTTCCAGACCCGGCCGCTGATGCGTCAGCGACCCCCAAAGCCTATCCACCCCGTTTCCGAGGGACAACCGACGCGACTTGTCGGAAACATCCCCGAAAATCGCGCCGTCTGTAGGACGGCAAACTCAGTTCGCCAGCCTTGCGCCGCCCAGACTCCCGCTCAACTCATAAGCCGCCAGTTCCGCCTGATGCCCGGCCAATATCTCCGGCAACGACCCACGCAAGTACTCGACCCAGGTCTTGATCTTCGCATCCAGATATTGCCGCGACGGGTAGATCGCATACAGGTTCAGTTCCTGCGAGCGGTAGTTGGGCATCACCCGCACCAGCGAGCCATTGCGCAAGCCTTCGATCGCGGCATACACAGGCAATACACCGACACCCATCCCGCTGGTGATCGCGGTTTTCATCGCGTCGGCGGAGTTCACCAGGAACGGTGAGCTGTTGATGGTGACCATTTCCTGGCCTTCCGGGCCGTCGAAGGCCCATTTTTCCAGGGGGATCACCGGGCTCACCAGGCGCAGGCAGGCGTGGTTCAGCAGGTCGCTGGGTTTCTGTGCGCAGCCGTTGGCTTTTACGTAGGCCGGTGAGGCGCAGACGATGCTGTAGGTGATGCCCAGGCGTTGCGAGACGAAGCCCGAGTCCGGCAGTTCGCGAGCGAGGACGATGGACACGTCGTAGCCTTCATCGAGCAGGTCCGGCACGCGGTTGGCCATGGTCAGGTCGAAGGTCACGTCCGGGTGAGTCTTGCGGTAGCGGGCGATGGCGTCGATCACGAAGTGCTGGCCGATCCCGGTCATGGTGTGCACTTTCAATTGTCCGGCCGGGCGGGCGTGGGCTTCGCTGGCTTCGGCTTCGGCCTCTTCGACGTAGGCGAGGATCTGCTCGCAGCGCAACAGGTAGCGCTTGCCGGCTTCGGTGAGCGCGATGCGGCGGGTCGTGCGGTTGAGCAGGCGGGTTTGCAGGTGGGCCTCAAGGTTGGAGACCGCGCGCGAGACGTTGGCGGTGGTGGTGTCGAGTTGCACGGCGGCGGCGGTGAAGCTGCCCGCTTCGGCCACACAACTGAAGGCGCGCATGTTTTGCAAAGTGTCCATAGGGTGCTCTCAAGGGAGATGGCAAATTGTGACACGAAGTTTCAGGGGCTGAGACCCCCGACCAAGGGATTATCTCGTTAACCGTAACAAAGATTCGCAGAAAACCCAGCTTATCGCCGTTCAGGACGCCCCCTAGAATTGCGCCCACCTCGAAACATCTCCCACCTCAGGAATTCGCAGCAGTGCCGCGTCGCATCAACAGAGCGCTTTTGTCGCTCAGTGTTCTGGCTCTTTCGTTAGGTCTCGGCGGCTGCATCGGAACCGGAGGGATTGCCCCGCAGGGCAAGGCTCTGGAGGCCAATGAACTGGCCACCGACGAGGCCATCGCCCACGCCGCCCGTGACGCAAACTGGCCCGCCGCTCAATGGTGGCAAGCCTACGGCGACCCGCAACTCAATCATTGGATCGACCTTGCCGTGCAAGGCAGCCCGACCATGGCCATGGCTGCCGCGCGAGTGCGTCAGGCCCGGTCCATGGCCGGTGTCGCCGAAGCCGCCGAGTCGTTGCAGATCAATGGCGAGTCGACCCTCAAGCGCCACAACTGGCCGACCGACCAGTTCTACGGTCCCGGTGAGCTGGCCAACAGCACCACCTGGGACAACAACGCCGCGCTGGGTTTCAGTTACGCCCTCGACCTCTGGGGCCGTGAAAGCAACAGCACCGAGCGGGCCGTCGATCTGGCGCACATGAGCGCTGCCGAGGCGCGGCAGGCGCAACTCGAATTGCAGAACAACATCGTGCGCGCCTACATCGAGCTGTCGCTGCATTACGCCCAGCGCGACATCGTCGCGGCGACGCTCAAGCAGCAACAGCAGATTCTCGAACTGGCGCAGAAACGCCTGGACGGCGGGATCGGCACACACTTCGAAGTCAGTCAGGCTGAAACCCCGCTGCCGGAAACCCATCGGCAACTGGATGCGCTGGACGAAGAAATTGCCCTGAGCCGCAACCAGATCGCGGCACTGGCCGGCAAAGGGCCAGGCGCCGGTGCGCAATTGCAGCGTCCGACCCTGTCCCTTGGCGCGGCACTCAAACTGCCGTCGGCATTGCCCGCTGAACTGCTCGGCCAGCGTCCGGACGTGGTCGCCAGTCGCTGGCAAGTGGCAGCGCAGGCGCGCGGCATTGATGTCGCGCACGCCGGGTTCTACCCCAACGTCGATCTGGTCGGCAGCCTCGGCTACATGGCCACCGGCGGCGGGGCGCTGGAGTTTCTGACCGGCAAGAAGCTCAACTACAACGTCGGGCCGGCAATCTCGCTGCCGATCTTCGACGGCGGGCGTCTGCGTGCCGAACTCGGAGAGGCCTCGGCGGGTTATGACATCGCCGTCGCGCATTACAACCAGACGCTGGTCAATGCGCTGAAGAACATCTCGGACCAGTTGATCCGCCGCGAGTCGATGGACAAGCAGCAGACGTTCGCCGCCGAATCCGTGGCCACCGCGCAGAAGACTTACGACATCGCGATGATCGCCTACCAGCGCGGGCTCACCGATTACCTCAACGTGCTCAACGCCCAGACCCTGCTGTTCAAACAGCAGCAGGTTCAGCTGCAGGTGCAGGCGGCGCGATTGAGTGCCCACGCAGAACTGGTGACGGCCTTGGGCGGTGGGCTTGGCGCGGGTAAGGACGTGCCGACTTTTGAGCAGACCGCTGCCCCGAAAACCCCGGCCCTCCTGCGTTGAAAACACAATCTGTGGGAGCGAGCTTGCTCGCGAAGAGGGAGTGTCAGCCAGCACACATGTCGGCTGATACACCGCATTCGCGAGCAAGCTCGCTCCCACAGGGGCTGGGTCCGATCTGAAACTCATTGAGCACTTTTTAATGACTCCCTTGCCCGCACCTTTGCGCTGGCTCTACTCCCTGGAATGGCGCCGGGGCTTCTTTGACTGGGCGCGCAGCGACGGCGTGACCTGGGTCTACATCTTCAAGGTGCTGATTGCTGCATTCCTGACCCTGTGGCTGGCGATGCGTCTGGAACTGCCACAACCGCGCACGGCGATGATCACCGTGTTCATCGTCATGCAGCCGCAGAGCGGCCAGGTGTTCGCCAAGAGTTTCTATCGCTTCCTCGGCACCCTGGCCGGGTCGGCGATGATGGTCACGCTGATTTCACTGTTCGCCCAGAACACCGAACTGTTCCTCGGTTCGCTGGCGATCTGGGTCGGCATCTGCTCGGCTGGCGCCGCCCGTTGCCGCAACTTCCGCGCCTACGGTTTCGTGCTGGCCGGGTACACCGCCGCGATGGTCGGCCTGCCGGCGCTCGCCCATCCCGATGGCGCATTCATGGCGGCGGTATGGCGGGTGCTGGAAATCTCGCTGGGGATTCTTTGCTCGACCCTGGTCAGTGCCGCGATCCTGCCGCAAACCGCCAGTGCCGCGATGCGCAACGCCTTGTATCAGCGCTTCGGTGTGTTTGCATTGTTCGTCACCGATGGCCTGCGCGGACGCAGCAAACCGGAGTCGTTCGAGGCCAGTAACGTACGCTTCATCGCCGAAGCGGTGGGGCTGGAAGGGCTGCGCAGCGTGACCGTTTTCGAAGACCCGCACATGCGTCGGCGCAACGGCCGGCTCAGTCGCCTGAACAGCGAATTCATGGGCGTCACCACCCGTTTCAACGCCTTGCACCAGTTGCTCGAACGCCTGCGTCGCAACGGTGCCGACCATGTGGAAGCGGCAATCAAACCGGGTCTGCAGGATCTGGCCGAAGTGCTCGACGGCTTCAGCGGCCGCGCCCTGACCAGTCCGGATGCCGCGCGTCTGGTGCTGGCGCTCGCGGCTTACAAGGAAGGCTTGCCGGCGCGGGTACGCAGCCTGCGGGCGATCTTTCAGGAGAGCGAACCGAGCGACGCCGAGCAGCTGGATTTCCACACCGCCTATGAGCTGCTCTATCGCTTCGTTGATGACTTGCACAGTTATGCACAGACCCACGCCTCGCTGGCCGATCACAGCCACGAACGCGAGCGCTGGGACGAGCCGTTCACCCCGCAGACCAGTTGGTGGGCGGCGGCAGCTTCGGGGATTCGTGCCGCATTCATTCTGGTCGTGCTCGGCAGTTACTGGGTCGCGACAGCGTGGCCGAGCGGCGCGACCATGACCCTGATCGCTGCCGCTACCGTAGGCCTGTCCGCCGCCACGCCAAACCCGAAACGCATGGCATTCCAGATGGCCTGCGGCACGCTCCTCGGGGCGTTGATCGGCTTCGTCGAGATGTTTTTCATCTTCCCGTGGATCGACGGTTTTCCACTGCTGTGCGTGATGCTCGCGCCGGTGATCGTGCTCGGCTCGTTCCTCGCTTCGCGGCCGCAATACGCGGGCGTCGGTCTCGGTCTGCTGATCTTTTTCAGCACCGGTTCGGTGCCGGACAACCTGACGATCTACAACCCCTACACCTTCATCAACGACTACATCGCCATGGTCATGGGCATGCTGGTCTGCGCGGCGGCGGGCGCGATCATTCTGCCGCCAAACAGCCGCTGGTTGTGGCAGCGCCTGGAGCAAGACCTGCGCGGGCAAGTGGTGTACGCCATCAGCGGCAAACTCAAAGGTCTGGCGTCGAGTTTCGAAAGCCGTACCCGCGACTTGATGCATCAGGCTTACGGTCTGGCGGCCGGTCAGCCGCTGGTGCAGAAAAACCTGCTGCGCTGGATGTTCGTGGTGCTGGAAGTCGGCCACGCGATCATCGAGTTGCGCAAGGAACAGGCGATCCTGCCGGTGCACCCGGCGTATGCCGAATCCCAGCCATGGCGTCAGGCGATCCGGGTCATGGGGCGTTCGCTGGTGCGGCTGTTCCTGCAACCGAATTCGAGCAATCTGGAGCGTGCACTGGTCGCGGTCGATCACGCGATCAGCCGTGTCGCCGCTACTGACGAACCGTTCGCACCGCACTTCGATACCTCGGCACTGCGGCGGGTGAAGAGTTATTTGCACTTCATCCGCACCTCGCTGCTCGACCCGCAATCGCCACTCGCTGCCTACGCCATCGCCAAGCCCGAAGGACTTGCCCATGCCTCGTGAAATCGCCTTCCACGGCGTGTACATGCCGACCATGACCCTGATGTTTTTCGTCGCCGCGGCACTGGCCTGGGCGCTGGACCGGTTCCTGTCAGGGTTCGATCTGTACCGCTTCTTCTGGCACCCGGCGCTGTTGCGCCTGAGTCTGTTTACCTGTCTGTTCGGCGCGATGGCGCTGACTGTCTACCGTTGAGAACGCTCTGATGAAAAAGTTTTTCAGCCTGCTCGCGACCCTGCTGGTGCTGGCCCTGGCGCTGTGGATCGGCCGCACGTTGTGGGAGCACTACATGAACACCCCGTGGACCCGCGACGGCCGGGTCCGCGCCGACATCATCAACGTCGCCGCCGACGTCACCGGTGAAGTGGTCGACGTGCCGGTGCGCGACAACCAGTTGGTGAAGAAGGGGGATCTGCTGATGCAGATCGACCCCGAGCACTATCGCCTGGCGGTGAAACAGGCGCAGTCGCTGGTGGCTTCGCGCAAGGCCACGTGGGAGATGCGCAAGGTCAACGCCCACCGCCGCGCCGACCTCGACAACCTGGTGATCTCCAAGGAAAACCGCGACGACGCCAGCAACATCGCCAACTCCGCACTGGCCGATTACCAACAGGCCCAGGCGCAGCTGGAAGCTGCCGAACTCAACCTCAAACGCACCGAAGTGCGCGCGGCGGTGGACGGCTACGTGACCAACCTGAACGTCCATCGCGGCGACTACGCCCGCATCGGCGAAGCAAAAATGGCCGTGGTCGACATGAACTCGTTCTGGGTCTACGGCTTCTTCGAAGAAACCAAACTGCCCCACGTACGGGTGGGCGATAAAGCCGACATGCAACTGATGAGCGGCGAAGTCCTCAAGGGCCACGTGGAGAGCATTTCCCGCGGTATCTACGACCGTGACAACCCGGAAAGCCGCGAGCTGATCGCCGATGTGAACCCGACGTTCAACTGGGTGCGCCTGGCCCAGCGGGTGCCGGTTCGGATTCACATCGATGAAGTGCCGGAGGGTGTGCTGCTGGCGGCGGGGATT
The DNA here is from genome assembly GCF_002113125.1 of Pseudomonas sp. B20(2017). Taxonomy (GTDB): domain Bacteria; phylum Pseudomonadota; class Gammaproteobacteria; order Pseudomonadales; family Pseudomonadaceae; genus Aquipseudomonas. The sequence continues at coordinate 6,931 of NZ_NEJP01000028.1, forward strand.
ACCTGCACCGTTGTTGTGAAGCAGGACGTTGTGGATAACTGACAGACCGAGTCGCTGCAAATCGCGAGCAGGCTCGCTCCCACATGGGATCTTCAGTGCGACACAGATCCAGTGTGGGAGCGAGCCTGCTCGCGATTGGGACGGCTCGGTTTTACGAGCAAATACTCAGCATCTACTCGCTGCAAAACGTCTCGTGCAGATGCCGCCAGATCACCCGCCCGGATTCGTTTTTTTCAAACACCACGGTTGAACGTCGATCCGTGTGCAACCCGTTCGCGTCGGTCTGCTGTTCGCGATAACTCACCGTCGCACCGCGTTCATGCAAGTCAATTCCTTGAAGCTCGCCGAGCTCGATCCTGAACCCGCTCTTCTTCCCGCCCGCCATTTGCAACAGCGCACGCAAGGCCTCGAAATCCAGCACGCGCCCCTGGGGCGTCACCATGGAAAACCCTGGCGAAAAACGCGCTAGCAAGCGCTCCAGCGCTGCCTGTTCTTCCTCCACGGCAAACGATCGCTCGATGGCCCGGTGAGCCTGGATCACTTCGTCAAAATAGTCGGTGTAGTCAGTCATGTGGATTTTTCCTGAAGGAGAGGTGAGCGCAGAAGGGCAAGTACTTTTGTCGAGTCGAAGCGCAGCACGGCGGCCATCGGTAACAGCGTGAGTAGTGCGGCGACAGCAGCAGCCGCAACTGAACATTCACTTGTCCACGTCCTCGACTCACGCCGATCTGATCTCCGAACGCTTTGACATGGCAATTCGTCTGGGCCGCATGCACGACTCCAATCTGCCGGCGGTGCAGTTGTCGACGTTTGAGGTGTTTGCCGTGGCCGCGCCGGGGCTGGTTGAGCGATTTTCGCCGGTCGACACACTGGTGGTGCTGGAGTCGATGCCGACGCTGGGGCATGGGCGAGTGCCGGAGATGACGGTTACCGATCCCGCCGGTACCGAGCATATCTACCAGCCGAAACCGGGAACCACCGCCATCGTCGCGGACAACTCCGCGACCCTGCGTGCCTTTGCGCTGACCGGGCAAGGCGTGGCGATTCTGCCGCAGTGGCTGATTCAGGAAGACCTCGACGCCGGGCGATTACAGCGTTTGCTGCCGGATTACCGTTTCGCCCAGCAAGGTGTTTACGCGCTGTACCCGGACACCCGGCACCTGCCGCTTAAGGTGCGGGCGTTCATTGATTTCATGAAAGGTTGGGGTTGAAACTCTGCGGTGTCTGCACTGGCCCCATCGCGGGCAAGCCACGCTCCCACAGGTTTAGCGGGGCACTCAGATATCCAGTACGACACAAAGCCTGTGGGAGCGGGCTTGCCCGCGATGGGGCTTACTCGGTGTCAGAGTTGCCCGCGCAACCCGAAACGCTTCATCAATGTCGACTCCAACAACCCTTTCGGCAGCAACGTCGCCAGCAACGGCAACGCCCGGCTGCCATTGCCGATGCGGATCAGTCGTGGCGGCTTGCTTTGCTGCACAGCCTTGAGCAACTCGGCGGCAAATTCGCTGGCCGGCGTTGGTTTGTCCTGCGAAGCCTGGGCCCGCGCCCGGATGCCTTCACGCAACGGAAACCACGGTGATTGTTCGTTGATCAGTTGTTCTGCCTCATGCCCGGCATTCTTGGCGAAGCTGGACTGGATCGCCCCCGGCTGCACTTCCAGCACGCGAATCCCGAATGGCGCCAGCTCCATGCGCAACGCATCACTCAGCGCATGCACCGCCGCTTTCGAGGCGCAATAAGCGCCGGCAAATGGCGTGACCAGCACCCCGGAAACACTGCCGACATTCACCACCAGGCCCTTGGCCCGGCGCAGCACCGGGAACAGCGCACGGGTCACGCCGATAATCGAAAACACGTTGGTTTCGAACTGGCGCTGCATGGCCGGAACACCGCCGTCGAGCAGCGGTCCCATGGCGCCGTAACCGGCGTTGTTGATCAGCACGTCGAGGCCGCCGTGTTGCTGGTTGATCCGCTCGGCGAGTTGTTCCAGCGCTGCATTGTCATTGACGTCGAGCTGCACCGCCGTGAACCCGGCCGCACCGAGTGCCGCGACATCTTCAGCCTTGCGCGCACTGGCCCAGACCTCGTAGCCGGCGCCTTTGAAGGCATCGGCGAGGGCGCGGCCGATGCCGCTGGAACAACCGGTAATCAACGCAACGGGCATGGCGCATTCCTTGTGCAAAAGAGTGGGGGGAGGGAATCAGTCGGAGAAACTACCCTGCAATCGCTCGGCGCGAAACTCCAGGGTTTGCGGACGATAACCGGGACGCAACGGCGGCATCGGCAAACAGTCTTCCCAGTTGCCGCCGGCCTGCAATTCACCGGGTCCGCGATAGCGCGGGGCGGCGTATTGATTGTCGGCCAGGTTCACGGTGTCGCCCGGCGCGTACGCTGCAATGCGCCAGCGCAGTTCGGTCAGCGGCACGTCGTTGCCGTTGTTCATCTTGAGCAGCAGCGGACGGTCGGCGGGGCAATGTTCGGGGGCATAGACGATGCGCAGTTCAAGGCGTGCCAGCTGCTTGACCTCGCGGTTGTCCAGCCACACCACCCACATCGCCACCAACCCGAGACCCACAGCGGCAGCCATCGACACCGGCAAAGCCTTGGCAGGGTAGCGCAACAGCAGGATCAGCCAGGTGATGACCAGCAAGACGCCGATGAACATGTGCGAACGCTCCTTGAACTCGTGATGACCATCCTACCGAAGGGACGCGGGAATGGACATTCGTGGTTTGATCGACGGCGCCGTTGGTCGGGACTGTAATTTCTGACAGTAGCCGAACGAGCGCTGTGCTTGCTCAGATGCCTGAGGCAGAAAGATTGTCGGTCGCGCGGGGAGCGCGCTTCATGAGTTTGCACATCAATACGCCAAGGATGTCTGTGGTCGACCCGCGCGGCTTGCCGGTCCGCCCGGTCGACTATTGTCGAGACATCGAGGACGGGCCTGTCGAGTCCCGGATCAACCGCACGCTTCACGATCCGGCAGGACGTGCGGTGAAACAGTGGGATCCGCGACTTTGGTTGTCTCAAACCGGCGACCCGCTGACGCCGGCCAATCTGACGCAGGTATTTGCTTTGGACGCCACGGTGATTCGTTCGGACAGCGTCGATGCCGGCACGCAAATCGAGTTGAAGGGGCTCGCCACGCAAACGGTGCTCGGTTGGGACAGCCGTCAGACGCTGCGCAAGATCGAGCACGACAATTTGCTGCGTCCCGTCGCGATGTTCGAAGAAGGCACAGGCGAGCCTCCGCGCTGTGTCGAGCGCCTGACCTATGGTCATCCCGGCAGCGGGGATCAGTCGCGAAATCACTTCGGTCAGCTGATTCGTCATGACCATCCGGCGGGCAGCGTGCTGTTCAGCGAGTTTGCAATCAGCGGCGCCTGCACCGAGGACACCCGCCACTTCACTCTGGATCCGCTGACACCAGACTGGCCGGAGCAGGAGGCGGATCGTGCACCGCTGCTGGAACACGGCGCTGGTGCGACATCGCGGTGGCGCCATGGTGCGCTGGGCGATGTGCTGGCGCAGACGGATGCTCGAGACAACCGGCATACATTCGCGCTGACCGTCGATGGCCGCTTGCACGAGCGCCGATTGCAGTTGAAGGGGGAGCCTGAGCGGGTGGTCGTCACTGACATACGCTACAACGCGCAAGGCAATGTCACTCGGCAAACTGCCGGTAACGGTGTGCAAACCACCCGGACCTATCGCCCCGAAGACGATCGCCTGTTGAGCCTCCGGACCGAAGACGCTCACGGTCTCGTGCTGCAGCACCTGAGTTATGAATACGACAGGATGGGCAATGTCCTGAATATCGAAGACAAGGCGTTGCCGATCCGTTACTTCGCCAATCAGCGCATCGAACCGGTCAGTCGCTTTGAATACGACAGTCTTTACCAGTTGATCAAGGCGTCCGCCTGGGAAGCCGACACCGTCAATCAGGGCCCGCAATCGATGGGGCGCATCGATCCGGCGGCGATCAGCAACTATCAGCAGACTTACGAATATGATTCCGGCGGCAACCTGCGCAACCTGATTCATGTCGGCGCACAAAGCCACGGGCGCAAACTGCAACCGGCGAGTTACAGCAACCGCTCTTTGCGTTACACGGACGTCATTCCCGGCGATCCGCAAATCGAAGCGGCCTTCGACCGCAGAGGCAACCTGTTGCAGCTGGAACCGGGGCGGCTGCTGAGCTGGAACCTGCGCAACCAACTGCAATCGGTCAGCCCGGTGGAGCGTGCCTCCGAGGTCAACGACAAAGAGGTCTATCTCTACGATGGCAGCAGGCAGCGGGTGCGCAAGATTCGCTTTTTGCTGACCAATGCCCGCATCCTGGTTGCTGATGTGCGCTATTTGCCTGGGCTGGAGTTGCGCACCGACATCGGTACCGGTGGACGGTTGCAAGTCATCATTGCCGACAACGTTCATGTGCAGCACTGGGAGAGCCAGCCGCCTTCGGGAATCAACAATCGGTATCGATACCAACATATCGATCACCTGGACTCGGTCAGTCTGGAAACCGCCGATGACGGTGCGAGGATCAGCCGGGAAACGTTTCACCCTTTCGGTACCAGAGCCTGGCAGGACGGCGAGCTCAGCTACAAATTCGTCCGTTACTCAGGTAAGGAACGTGATGCCACCGGGCTGTACTACTACGGCTTTCGCTATTACATCCCATGCCTGCAGCGCTGGTCGAATCCTGACCCCGCGGATGCAGTCGATGGGCATAACCGGTTTCGAGCGATGCGTAACAGTCCGATGGTTTACAGGGATCCTGATGGCCGCGATCCGGAGGTGACGGGTGTTGACCGGGTTTACCATGACCTGGCGGACCATGGGCTGGTCCATCCGGTTCAAGCCGCAGGAATGCAGCCTGTTCGGCTTTATTTCGAACATGATCCGGACCCGGATGTTCAGGCGTACCGCCGTGAAATCCCCGTGGCGTTGACCGAGCTTGGCGCAAGGAGTGATTCACTGCTCAACACGCATCAGGCCCATGTGATTGCCGCTGCCCGAACCCGTACCGCGTCACCTTCCGGCGCGGTGCTTTATCACTCGGGAGAATTGCTGTCTTCTGTCATGACCCAGGTGGTGGGGGAGGGTGTGACGAGTCGTGTCATGGGCCCGATGTCTGTCGCCTTCAACAGCCCGGTTGAAGATCCGCAAGTCCTGGCCAACAGACGGGGTGCGGTGGCCAGCACTTTCAAGGTCGGTGGGCAAATACTGATGCATTCGGCTCATCCAGCGTTGCAGGTGGTGGGGGCGGCGGGTGTTGCAATGGGGAATGTCATGGAGGTGTCGGAGGCGCAGACACGCATTCAGTACCGAATGCTGACCTCTCCGGCCAGCGTGGCGAAGCCCTTTGTCGAGCATGCTCCGAAGGGGGTTCTGACGTCCCTCGCTCAGAGCTTTTCCCAACCACCCCGGACGCTGTTTGACGAGCAACAGGCGATCCCAAGCGTTTGGGCACAACAGCTGTTCAACGCCGGGTTTGCCTCGCCTTCCTCCACTGTGCAAGGGGAGGCGCAGTCAGTAGAGCCCGAAGCGATGTACATGCACCGTTCCCGTCGCGGTTCGCACCATGGCTAGAGGCAAGAAGCCCCCGCACGGCCTCCTGCGGATAGGGGACGCAGCGGGCTGGGCGAGGGCTTCTTGTTTGCGGAACGCTTACTGCGCGATGGTTTTCACCGACACGCCGCGTTCGATCGGGGTGGAGCGGCCGTAGATATCTTCGAAGCGCTCGATATCGTCTTCACCCAGGTACGAACCCGACTGCACTTCGATGATTTCCAGCGGGATCTTGCCCGGGTTGCGCAGGCGATGCACCGAGGCGATCGGGATGTAGGTCGACTGGTTTTCGGTCAGCAGGAACACGTTCTCGTCGCAGGTCACTTCGGCGGTGCCGCTGACCACGATCCAGTGTTCGGCACGGTGGTGGTGCATCTGCAGCGACAGGCACGCGCCCGGCTTGACCGAGATGTGCTTGACCTGGAAGCGACCGCCCATGTCCACCGAGTCGTAGGAACCCCACGGACGGTAAACCTCGCAGTGGTTCTGGGTTTCGCTGCGGCCCTGCTCGTTGAGGGTGTTGACCATCTGCTTGACGCCCTGGACCTTGTCCTTGTGGGCGATCATCATGGCGTCCTTGGTTTCGACCACCACGATGTTTTCCAGACCGATCACCGACACCAGTTTGCCGTTGCCGTGGATCATGCAGTTCTTGCTGTCCTGGATCACCACATCGCCCTTGCTGACGTTGCCGTTGGCGTCCTTCTCGTTGACTTCCCACAGCGACGACCAGCAACCGACATCGCTCCAGCCGGCGGTCAGCGGCACTACGCAGGCGCGCTGGGTTTTCTCCATCACGGAGTAGTCGATGGAGTTGTCCGGGCAGCAGGCGAAAGTGGCTTCGTCGAAGGTGATGGTGTCGGCGTCCTGAGCGCTGCGCTCCAGAGTCAACAGGCAGGTGTCGTAGATGTCCGGATCGTGCTTTTTCAGCTCTTCGAGAAAGCGGCTGGCGCGGAACAGGAACATGCCGCTGTTCCAGTAGTAACCGCCGGACTCGACGTACTCGGTAGCGCGTTTGACGTCGGGTTTTTCCACGAAGTGCGAGACGCGGCTGACGCCTTCCGGCAGCAGGGAATCGCCGGTGGATTTGATGTAGCCGTAGCCGGTTTCCGGTTTGGTGGCCGGCACGCCGAACAGCACCATTTCGCCGTTTTCGGCGGCGACGGTGGCCAGGGCGAGCGCACGTTGCAGGGCTTTCTGGTCTTCCAGAACGTGGTCGGCCGGCAGTACCAGCATCAATTCGTCGCGACCTTCATTGACCAGCATCATCGCGGTCAGGGCCACGGCCGGCGCGGTGTTGCGACCGAACGGTTCCATCAGGATCCGCTGGCATTCCAGATTGCGGCTGGCCAACTGCTCGTTGACGATGAAGCGGTGATCCTTGTTGCAGACCACGATCGGGGTGTCCATGCCTTCGAACACCAGACGCTCGAGGGTTTGCTGGAACAGTGTGTGTTCGCCGGTCAGGGCGAGGAACTGCTTGGGAAACTGCTTGCGCGAAAGCGGCCAAAGACGTGAACCGCTACCACCTGACAAGATCACCGGAATCATATTGTTTACTCCATAAAATCGATTGGGTTAGAGCCACGAGCCTGTGTCGTTTCACTCTTGTTTTTGTCGCGTACCCGAACTGACAACCCGATTCATTGTGGGAGCGAGCTTGCTCGCGAAGGCGGCGTATCAGTCGACACATCTGTTGAATGTCAGACCGCTTTCGCGAGCAAGCTCGCTCCCACAGGGGATATGCGTCAGGTCGGGAAATGGTTAGCGGGTCGACACCGGGCGTTTCACCCAGACTGGCGACAGGTTGCTGCCGTTGCCGGTGACGTACAGCACCGCTGCCTCACCACGCTCCAGGGCGACCGGTTTCACGTCGCCGACTTTCTTGTCACCTTCGTACAGCGCGAGGCTGACTTTCACCGGGTTGATTTCACGTTCGCCACGACCCTTGGCGGCCACGTTCGGCACCACCTCGGTCTTGCCGTCGGCGGTCTTCAGGGTCAGCGGTTTGTCGCTGAGGTTCTGTACGCGCACCAAGGATTTCTGCTTGTTCTTGAACGGCGGTTCTTCGATCAGTTGCGGCGCGCCGGAAGCGTTGTTGACCAGGGTGTAGTAGTGGTCACCGGCGAGTTTTACCGGCAGGGTCTGGCTGCCGACCTTGGCGCTGTAGTCGCCGCCCGGCATGAAGCTGAAGTCGCTGCTGGCCAGCGGCGCGACGTCGCTCAGATTGGTGCTGCCGACGGTGGCGCTGACTTCAGCATTGCTGGCGTTGTAGACCCGCACAAAGGTCGAGCCTTTCGGTGCAGTCGGGCCGTACAGCGCAGCGTCGCCACCGGCGAAGGCCTGGACCGACAGCACGCTCAGGCCCGCAACCAGAGCGAAGCGTTTGGCGAGACGACGAGGAGTTGTAGTGAAAGTCATGGTGTTACCTCTCTTTCAGTTTTGCGCCCGATCGGGCGTCTCGGATTTAGTGTTGATGGCTACGTTTTGTTGGCGCGCGCCGGCTTGTTTAAGCTCTGCGACCCACTGCGGGTCGGCGTCGCCGATTTCGTTGTTCACAGGCAGATATCGTTCAGGAAACTCCCAGATCAGCACCTGTGGCGGGCTGTTCTTGAAGTCATCGCTTTTCAGGTAGCTGAGCATCGGCAGGATCGGGCCGTGGCCGTCCTCTGCGTAGTTGACGACGTCGCTGTGCAGCGCTTGCTTGAGCGCACCGACGAAGTTCCAGTTGGGGTTGGCGCTGTAGCTGGTGCCGATCAGCGCGACCGGCACTTCGCGGTTGGCGAACAGCGCGTCGTCCCCGGCAGGTTGCTCGACGGCCACGGTGTTGCGCTTTTGCAGCGGTTCCTTGGCCGGCATCAGGTTTTCGAACAGCGGATCCAGCGGCAGGAACAGACGCAGGTCGCCCTTGTGCGTGACCTTCTCCGCCGGGGTGGTGACGAAACGCTGCGGCTCGCCGCTGAGCGGGAACTTGTCGGCAATGGTTTTGGCCAGGGTGTTGGCGGCGATTTCAGCGCCTTCCGGGGTCCAGTGGGTGTCGGTGCGCAGGAACACTTGCTGACCGTTCTGCTTGGCCGCTTGCAGCGGGCCGAGCAGGTCGGGGGCGAGGATCTTGTCCGCCGCGACACGGGCGTGGAAGTCCTGATAAAGGTTGGCGTGGATGCTCGCCGGTTTCACTTCACCCAGGTGTTCCGGGTACAGACGAGCCTTGGCCGGCACGATCGCCATCACCAGTTTTACGCCTTTCTCTTTCAGGGTCTGGCGCACGCCTTCGACCAGCGCGTAGTTGCCTTGCAGGTTCAGCTCTTCGTTGACGATCGGGTTGAATTCCTCATCGCTGTACAACCACTGATCGCGACCGAGCACCACGCCCGGACGACCTTCGTTGAACAGTTTGAAATCCAGCGCGGCCCAGAGATTGGTGCCCAGACGCTTGATCGGGAATTCATCGTCGTAGTGGGTTTCCACGGCTTTGGTCCAGCGGCCGTTGAGCACCGTCGCGTCGGCGTTGGTGCTGAAGCCGAAGAAGCTGCGCACCGACCACAGACCAAGCACCAGCAAGGTCACCAGAAACAGCGCGATGTAGAAGATGCGTAATGAGCGGGTCATGTCAGATCCCTCAGAACTGGAAGTAAAGGAACGGCGAGAAGCTTTGCGCCGAGAGTTTGAGAATCGAGGCGATGAACAGCAGCAGGATCAGCCCGCGCATCACGTAGCGCGACCAGTCCGCCGTCCAGTACGCCGGTTGCACCTGGGCGTCGACGCCGACGGTGTAGCCAGGCTCGTGGATGCTCGCCGGGTTTTCGCCCGGGGCTGCCTTGATCATTCCCGGAGTCGCCGTGGCCGGGCCGTTGGCCTCGACGTTGACCTCAGGTTTGGTCTTGGCTGGCGGCTGGTTGGTGTACAGATCACGCAGGCCGAAGAACGCCAGGGTCACGTAAGCCACAACGAGGGTCGCGACTTGCAGGCCGGTGAGGCTGGCCTGATTGAGTTCCGACAGCGACCAGTCGCCGAAGCTGAACATCGCGCCGTACATGCGGCCGGCAACGTGCAGGTTCTCGGCGCGAAAGATCACCCAGCCCATGACCACCAGCAGGAAGGTCAGCGCCCAGCGGATTGGATTGAGGCTGCGTGGCGCGGTGTTCAGGCCGAGCATTTTTTCAATCGCCAGCCACATGCCGTGCCACGCACCCCAGACGATGTAGGTGATGTTCGCGCCGTGCCACAGACCACCGAGCAGCATGGTCAGGAACAGGTTGCGATAGGTCATCAGCGTGCCTTTGCGGTTGCCGCCAAGCGTGATGTACAGATAGTCACGCAGCCAGGTCGACAGACTGATGTGCCAGCGGCGCCAGAACTCGGTGATCGACTGGCTGATGTACGGCTGCTTGAAGTTTTCCATGAAGCGGAAACCCATCATCAGGCCCAGACCGATGGCCATGTCGCTGTAACCGGAGAAGTCGAAATACAGCTGCGCGGTGTAGGCCAGCGCGCCAAGCCAGGCATCGCCCGTGGTCGGGTTTTGCAGGGCGAAGCAATGATCGGCCACCACGGCGAGGGTGTCGGCGATGAAGACCTTCTTGATGAAACCCTGCATGAACCGCGTGCAGCCCTCGGAGAACTTGTCGAGGGTATGGGTGCGGTTGTTGAACTGGTCGGCCAGGTCACGGAAACGCAGCACGGGACCGGCGATCAGGTGCGGGAAGATCGCCACGAACGCCGCGAAGTCGATCAGGTTGCGGGTGGCCGGGGTGTCGCCGCGGTAGACGTCGATGATGTAGCTGATCGACTCGAAGATGTAGAACGAGATACCGATCGGCAGCAGCACGTGGGTCAGGATGAACGGTTCCAGACCGACCGACGTCATCATCGCGTTGATGCTGTCGACGCCGAAGTTGGCGTACTTGAAGTAGCCGAGGATGCACAGGTCCACCGCCACACCGAGCAACAGCCAGCGCTGGGCCGGTTTGGTGCGCACGCCGGCGGCGCCGACTTTCAGGCCGATCCAGTAGTTCCACAGGGTGACGCCGGCGAACAGCGCCAGGAAGTCCACCCGCCACCACGCGTAGAACACGTAGCTGGCGATCAGCAGCAGCAGGTTGCGATAGCGTTGCCCGCTCAGGTAGTACAAGCCGAGAAAGATCGGCAAGAACAGAAACAGGAACACGTTGGATGAAAATACCATCCCGATCTCTCCATGTTTGAACCAACAGTCAAGGGCCAAAGCCCCCCCCAAACCCCCCACGTAAACCAGAGGGCTAACTCACACATCTCAAACCTGACACTTAACCTGTGGGAGCGAGCTTGCTCGCGAAAGCGGTGTGCCAGACGACATCATTTTTGAATGTCGGATCCTCTTCGCGAGCAAGCTCGCTCCCACAGGGTTTATCAGTGTCCTCAGGAACCCTTGTTGCCCTTTTCGTGGGACGGGTCATAGACCTTGGTCAGGTCGCCGCCGAGCCGGAAGGTCTTGAACGGCTGCATCCCGTGCTTCTTCTCGATCACATCCGGCGAACAGGTGTAGAGGGTGCAGAACGGCTCAAGCCAGGCGAATTTCATGTCCTCTTTCAAATCGGTCATGTCCTGTTCCTTGCCGTTCTTCTTCTCGAAGTCCTCGGGATCTTTCACCCCGGCCAGCACCCGATCACCCAGACGTTTCAGCGCGCCGTTGTTTTCCTGACGCAGATCCACACCGTTGACCTGGGCAAAACTGGCGATCATCGCCAGCGGCGGCAGGGCGTAGTTGTGATAGGCGAGGGCGCGTTGCTGGCGCTTGAGTTCGTTCGGCAGGTAACCGTCGGCATCGACCTGATTGACCCCGACCTTGTATTCCTTGACCGCCCAATCGAACAGGTCGCGGCGGTTGGTCGCGACCGATGTCGCCATCACCGACCAGGCTGCCCAGTACGAGTGGTTGTTGGTTTTTTCCAGCGGCAGGTTGTCCCAGTCGCTGACCACCTGATCGGCCATCTTGCTGAACCAGGCCTCGATCAACTGCGCTTCCTGCTGATGCTGGGCCAGCGGATGGGAGTCGGAGAACTTCAGGCGAATGTACGAAGAGGCCATGCTGCCCAGCGCCCATTTGCGCATCGACTTGCCGGTGTGGTTGAAATCCTTCGACATCAACGCATCGGCCTTTGCCCAGGCGGTGAGCCAGTTGAGCGTGCAATCGAGCTGCTCCGGGCGACCGTCGCGCATGAACTGCATCACCCGCTTGGCGGTGCCGCGCTCCAGGGTGGTGATGTCTTTGGTGGTGTCGCGGAAGGCCTTTTCCGACTGCACGTTCAGCGTCGCGCGAGCCTTGTCCGAGCCTTCGTATTTGCTGCGAAATTGCAGCGGGCCGGTGTAGGGCGTCGGCATCGCATCGCAGCCTTCGCTCTTGTCGCCGGTCTTGAATTTATCCACAGGCGCAAAATAGCCCTGAGGAGGACGCAGCGGCGCGGCGGCTTGCGCAGTGCCGGCGAAGATCGCCAGCCCGAGCAGCGTCGGCGCCAGAAGAGTTTTCAGTTTCGGATTTCGCATAGCAGACCTCATTGCCCGACCTGAGCGGTTTGTGGCCCAGCGCCCGGGAATACGTTGCGTTTGCAGATTTTCGCTTCGACTTTCTGTGGCGCGGTGCCCGCTTCCGGGCCCTGGACTTCGACCGCCAGCAGGTTTTGCGAGGCCCAGTCTTCGTCCGTGCGCAGCTCAAAGGCGAAACGACCGTCGGTGTCGGAGGTTTCCGGTTTCTCGATCTTGATGTCCTCGTGGCGACCGTTCATGTACCAGAGGGTGGCTTGCAGGGTTTTCACCGAGGTGTCGGCGAAGCGGATGTCGACCTGATGGCTGCTGTTCTGCAGGTTCAGGTTCTTGCTGTTGACCAGCAGTTCTTGTTTGCTGCCCGGCTTGAGCGTGGTGCTCGCGGACATTTGCGCGTCTTTGCCTTCGCAGCCGTTGTCGAGCAGGGACATCATCTGGCGATAGATGGTTTCCTGGTCGAGGCGGTACAGCGGCGAGAACTCCCAGATGAGGATTTTCGGCGGCGTCTTCTGGAATTCGTCGCTGCCCAGGTACTGCAACATAGAACCTTCCAGACCACCGCCGGGGAACGCGACGTTGAGAATGTCGGCGCCGATGGCTTCTTCGAGGAAGCCTGCGAAGTTGTAGTTCTTGCCGCTGTGCGAAGTACCCACAAGGGTGATTTGCGGATTGCCGGAATCACCGAACAGGTCGCCGTCACCGGCTTCACCTTTCGGCTCGGTGGTGAACTGGTCCATGTACTGGATTGCGTAACTGGTGCCGCACAGTTGCCCGGCCATGTTGTGCAGGGTGCCGGTCTTGCCCATGCGTCCGGAGCGTTTGGTTTCGAACTCACGCTTGGGAATATCGGCGAAGGCCGGGATCTGCTTGACCTTCTCGGCGACGATTTTCGCCGTGCGCTGGGCGCCGTACGGGGTCCAGTGCTGGTCGCCGCGGAAGTAGAAATCGTGGGCGGGAAGGGTCTCCGGCAGCGACTCGTTGGTCAGCGGCGACAGGTCCGGCACCACATAACCCATCTTGGCGAAACGGCCGAGCATGGTCTTGTAGTTGCCCAGCGCTTTCTCGTAATCGAACGCGGCTTTTTCCGCCGGGTTGAGCTTGTTGCGGTTCACCAGGCCACGGGTCGGCTGGTAGACGATCACCAGTTCGACGCCTTTGGCCTTGAACGCATCGTGCAGCTGTTGCAGGCGTTTGTAGCCGGCCGGGGTAGTGTTGAACTCGGTGCGCAAATCTTCCTGGGTCCGGAACAACCAGTCGCCCTGGGCCTGCACCAGCGTGGTGAAGTTCTGCTGATAACGCGTGGTGTAGTTCTTCGCGTCATGGGCGGCCGGGCACAGGCTGCAGCACGGTTCGGCGGTGAACGTTGGCGCTTTCACTTCGTCCGCGCGGGCGCCGTTGCTGGCCGCCAGGATGCCCACGGTCAGGGCCGACAGGCTGAGTAATTTGATCAGGTGTGGGTGCATAAAATTATCCTCAGTCCTGCAATTCGGTCTGGCGTTCGACAGGGTCGATCAGCACGGCTTTCTGCTGGCGCACCAACAGGTCGAGAATTTCATCCTGGCGCTCGCCCAAGATGCCGTTGAAGCTGATGCCGCTGGATTTGGTCGGCGCCAGCATCGACACGCGATACAGCTCGACACTCAGGGGCGAATCGATCGACAGCGGGCCACTGCCGTTGGCCGCCAGTTCACCGCCGACCACGATCAGCGAGACCTGGGCGTCGAACGGGTCGAGCTTGATGTCACGGTCGGTGTCGGTCAGGTCCTTGATGTGCCCGTAGACGCCGGTCAGGCCGTTGGCCATGGCGACGTTTTCGTAGAGGCGGATGTTCACGCTGTTACGAATGCGGATGCCGTGGCGCTTGTTGCTGATGACCTTGTTGCCCCACAGCAGGTTGTCGGCAGACTCGTAGAGGGTGATGCCGTCGGTGTGGTTCTTGTAGATCTCGTTGTAGGCAATGATGTTGTTGACGCTGTTACGGTCGATCACCAGCCCCGAGAGGTGGTTGTCGTAGCTTTTGTTGTTGAAGATGAAGCTGTCGTTGACCTCGCGGGAAATGATGATCCCGTGCTTCTTCTTCGTGCCGTACACCGTGTTCTCGGCAATGATCAGACCGTGGGAACGGTCGTGCGGGTCGATGCCGTAGACGATGTTGTCCTTGTAGGTGTTGCCCTTGACCACGAAGTCGCGGGTCTCGTAGCAGTAGAAGCCGTACCACATGTCCGAGAACTCGGAGCCGACGATCCAGCCGGTCGGCTCGGGACGCTTGAGCACCTTGGCCATGTTCGGCGTGTACTGGGAAATACTCACACCGTAGGACTTACTGTTGGCGTAGCCGAAGCTGGCCATCTTGCTGTTGACGATGTAGGTCTCGGTGCCACCCCAGGCCAGCAGGAACGGGCGAAATTCCTTCGGCGACCGGAAGGTTGCCGGGCCGTTTTCCTTCTCGCGCCAGCCAGTGATCTTGGTATCACGCACGAACAACTGACCGTCGTTGACCAGGAACGAACCGGCTTCCTGGGACAGGCGCAATTCCTGAGTCTGACCGTCGATTTCGAGGATGCCTTTACGGCCGACCACGATCGGCAGCTTGGCCAGATAGACGCCCGGCGAGGTTTCGCTGAAGTACTGCTTGGGCAGTTTCTGCGCCAGCTCTTTCAGATTCATGTAACCGTCGTCGACGAAGATCGCCTGCGGGATTCCGTGCTGACGCACCACCCATTCGGCCATCTTGTTGTCGCCGCCGATGAAGTCCTTCAGGGCGTCTTCCTGCATCATCCGGCGCACGCTGATCTTGCCCGGTTTGCTGCGCACGATTTTCGCGGCGGCGGCTTCGGCGGTGTAGCCGGAGAGGTCGGGCAATTTCGGCTTGGCCAGTTCCAGCGCTTCGGTCGGCGCGCTGCTGACGGTGTAGGTCTTGGCCTGTTGCAGCTCCTTCGCGGTGGTCACAGGCTTCGCTGGTTCCACGTTGGCGAAGGCGCCGGCCGAGGCCAGCAGCATCGCGCCGGCCAGCAGGCTGAGTGAGCCTTTGCGGGCACTGTTCATGTCGGGCACTCCCTTGGCGGTCAGCATCAGAAGCGCCAGATCACGTCGATGAACGCGCGGTGCATGTACGAATCAACCTGGCTGCCGTAGGCATCACCCGGCTTGAACACACCGCCACGGAAACGCACCAGCGCCGACGGCTCGTCGATCGACTGGCTCAGCGCTGCCGGCAGCAAGCCTTGCTTGAAGTACTTGGTGACCACCAGATCCATTTCCTGGCCCAGATCCTTGTTGCCGTCCTGCAGTGGCAGCGAGGTGCTGGAGAGGATTGCGCCGGTCACGTCGTCGGTGTTGTTTTCCACAGCGTTGATGCCGTTGCTGCCCACCGGTTTGTTGCCGTCCACGCGCCAGAACTTGTGGTAGATCAGGCTGGCGTCGTACTGGTCGTTGAGCATCCACGAACCGAACAGGGTGGCGGTCTGCATGTTGTTCATTTCGCCACGGAAGGCCTCGCCGAAACGGTGAACCCGCGAACGAGTACCGGTGTAGTTCGAGCGGTTGCTTTCCAGGCCGTTCTGTTCGTAATCGGCGCTGGCACGGGCATACGCCGCACCGACCTGCCATTGCGGATCGAGGCGCAGACGCACACCGACGTCGGTGGCCCAGCCGTCGACGTTGTCGCTGTGCTTGGCCTGGGCCGGGCGGGTGCCGTCGGCGTTGAGGGCGTTGACCGTGTCGCGGTCGCCGCTCATGCCGGTGATGCTGCCCCAGTAGTTGACGGTGTTGGTGTTGCGCCAGTTGTAGGCGTCGCTGTCTGCGGTCAGGCCGAGCCAGCTGATGTCGCCGTTCTGGGTTTTGTCGAGGGTGTCGCGGGGTACACCCGGTTCGGCGTAATCGAGTTTGCCGTCGTCGTGGGTGTGGTGACCGCGAATCCCGACCCACTGGCCCGGCGTCCACTGGTAAGCGGCATCGGCGTAGGCGTGCAGGCGATCCTTGTCTTTCGGCGCCAGCTCCTTGAGGTCGGTGCGGTATTCGCTGAAGCGTTCGGCGACACCGGCATTGGCGCGCAGCAGGGTGGTGTCGAAGGTCCAGTTCAGCGCTTCGATGTTGGTGTCGCGCCACTGACCGTCGTCGTTGCGCAAACGCTGGCGACCGAACTTGAGGATCTCGCCGGGGTAGGGCGTCAGACCGCTGTAACCGACCCAGAACTCGCGCATTGCCAGGTAGTTTTTCTTGGTCTTGCGGTCGCCGTTGTCGGTGGTCTGGGTGCCTTCGCTATCGGACTGCTGCAGGGTGTCGGTCTCGATGATGTCGGTCGAGGTCACGGCCTGGCCCATGGCGTAGGCGCTCCACGCGCCGCTTTCGCCGTAGACCCACGGACGCAGATCGAGGCCGACGCCGTTGACGTCGCCGCCGCTGGCGGTGCCGAGGTCGCGGTCGTCTTCGGACTGGCCGGTGATTTTCACTTCGAGGCCGAAGTTCTTCGATTCAGTCATCGCGGCCAGGGTCGGACAAGACCAGATCAACGCGAACGTGAGGCCAATGCCGGCCTTCACAAAGGGATTCAATTTCATAATTTTTCCTCGCCGTCTTCTTCTTGCAGGGCGTGCAGTTGCAGCGTGTTCTGGCTCAGGGCGCCACGGGCCGCCTGTTCCTGTTGCAGCAGGCGCCGGGCTTCGGCCAGGCGCTCGGGCGGCAGCTGGGCGGCGAGGGTGGTCGCCAACTCATCGGCTTGCGGGGTGTTTTGCGCCTTGGCCAATTGGCTGAACACATAGGCGTTGAGCGGGTCGGGTTTGGTGCCCTTGCCTTGGGAAAACAGTTGGGCGATGGCGAAGTCGGCGCTGTTCTGGCCGTTGCGCGCAGCGGTCAGCAGATGGTCGAGGGCCTTCTGCGGATAGACCTTGCCCAGGTAGCCACGGCGGTAGATCTGGCCGAGGTAGTAATCGGCGGCGACTTCGCGGCCGACGGCTTTCTGGAAATGTTCCTCGGCGACTTTCGCGTCGGCCGGGACCAGTTTGCCTTCGTAGTAAAGCTTGCCCAGCAACAGTTCGGCGCGCGACTGGTCGGCGGCGCGGCCGTTGTCCAGGTACTTCATCATCTGATCGACATCGCCCAGTTCCGGGAAGTCGTAGAGCAGTTGTGCCAACGTTACCCAAGACGCCGGGTAGCCCGGCGCGATCGGCTCGAGCAGCGACTGCGCGGTTTTTTCGTCGGTCTTGCCCAGGGTCGAATCGGCCAGTACACGGGCCACCGAATCCACCCGCTGAGCACTGACGGTGCCGCGGCTGTAACCGGCCTGAAGTTGTTTGATCAGCTCGGTCTGTTGCTCCGGCGCGCCACGTTTCTGATAAACCGTGGCCAGCTCGACGTAGCAGATGTCGGTGGTGTTGAGTGCGGCCTTGCAGATCTTTTCCACGTCATCCAAGTGCTGGTCGTAAGTGCCCTGGGTGCGATACAGCAGCACCTGCGCCAGACCGGCTTCCGGGTAACCGGATTTGCGCCACTGGTCGATCTGCTGCTGAGCGTTGATGTTCGGGAAGCTGTGCGGGTATTGCAGGTACAGCATCGCGAGCGGAATCAGCGTGTTGCCTTCGCCATTGGCAGCGGCTTTCTTCAGCAGGGTTTCGGCTTCGTGATGTTCGGCCTCGGTGGAACCGGGCTTGGCCACCAGTAAGCGGCCGAGGCGGGCCTGGGCACGCGGCGAAACGCTGGCGGCGGCGCGATAGGTGGCTTCGGCCTGTTTCATTTGTTCCGGGTCGCGGCTGTCGACCTGGATGTCGGCAAGGCCCACCTGGGCTTCGCTGTAACCCAGATCGGCCAGCGCACGGTAGTTCTGCGCAGCGGTCGCGGTGTCACCGCGCTTGAGCGCTTCGTTGGCCAGACGCTGGTCAGGCAGGCCGGCGCAACCGGCCAGACTCACAGCCAATGCAACTGCACACAGAGGACCCATGTGGGAGCGGGCTTGCTCGCGAAAGCGGTGTGTCAGTCGGCACTGAGGCTGAATATCAGAATGCATTCGCGAGCAAGCTCGCTCCCACAGGGTTTGTGGTGTGCTCGAGATGGGTGGAGTAGTCACAGGCATGTCCTCGACTTAAAGACCGGCAGCCATGGCTTTGTCGATCAGCCAGTTCAGGTTCGGACCACGGTCGCTGTTCACTTCTACCGGGCGGCCGGCGAAGCGGCTGTCCAGCGGCTCGTCAGGCTGGATCTGCACGCGGATGTCGGAGGACAGGTCAGCGCTTTTCAGGCTGGTGCTGCTGACGATCTTGCCGGTGCGGGTCTTGTCTTCGCCGGCGATCTGGAAGCTCACCGGGGTGCCCGGACGTACGTCGCCGAACTGGCGATAGGAGAAGCGTGCATCGACGGTGGCCTGGGTGTTGCGCGGTACCAGCTGGAAGATCACGTCGCCCTTGCTCGCGTATTGACCGTCGGCCACCAGTTGCTGGGCCACGGTGCAATCGCACGGCGAGGTCAGAGTGCCGGTCATCTGCTTGCCGAACAGTTCTTCAACCTTGGCCGGCTGCAGTTGATCTTCGTCCAGATGGCCCTTGAGCACGTCGAGCATGCTGGTGCTGAAAGTCGCCAGCGGTGCACCTTTGGCGGCAACGCCGTCGGATTTGACCAGGCTCTGCACAGTGCCGTCGCGCGGCATGGTGATGTTCATGCCCGGCACGCTGACCAGACCGGCCTGTGCATGGCTGACGAAGTACATGCTGTACACCGATTTGAAAATGAAACCCGCCGCCACCAGGCCGACCGCGAAGATACCGGCGCTGAACGTCACCGCTTTCAGACGCCCGAACGGGGTCATGCCGGAGTCGCCGTCCTTGACCTTGCGGGCCTTGGTGAAGTTGTCGCGCTGCAGGGTCGCCAGCACTTCGCCGATGCTGACGATGTCGCCGGCCAGGTGCGAAGTGATCAGGTGGCGCAGGGTCGAAATGTCCTGCGGTTCGAGGTTCTGGAACTGGCAGCCGACGCGGCCCGTCTGCCGGTCGTAGGAGCGCACTTGCAGTTCAACGTCCATGGCCAGGCCGAGGTTGTCGATGACGAACTGCAGACGCGCCTTGTACACCTCGCCGACGGTCAGCGGCAGTTGTCCGGCATTGAACGCCAGACCACCGGCGGACAGGTCGAGGACCCGTGCTTCAACCGGGGTTCGGTCAGGGCCGAAGAACCGCAGCTTGGCCGGGATTTTTACCCGGGCGTGCTGGCGCTGGGCTTCGGATTCATGCACTACGTTGACGTTGACGGCGGTATTCATGGGGGCGATTTCCTTGTTAATTCAATAGGGGCAGGTCAGACCATCATCAGCAGCACGGCGACGAAAATGCTGCCGGCGGAGAAGGTCATGGTCCGAGACGACCAGGTGTTGAACCAACGTTGAAAGCTGGCGAGATCACGGGTCAGGGCAGTGGGTTGTCGGGTCCAGGATTGTTGGTCGAGGCGGAAGAACACGTAGATCTTCACCAGCGCGCCGACGATCTGGTTGTAATAGAGAATTGCCGGGTAAGCCGGTCCGATCCGGTGGCCCGAGCACGACAGCAGCAGCGTCAGAATCAGCCGGGTGATGCCGATCCACAGCAGGTAAACCAGGATGAACGCGGTGCCGTACTTGAAGCTGGCGATGATTGCCACGGTCAGGCCGAGCAGCGAGGTCCACATCGATACGCGCTGGTCGAACAGCACCACCGAGGTGAAAGCGCCGAGGCGTTTTACACCCAAGCCCAGCGCCCGGGAGTTCTGCCGCAGGTTGTTGCCGTACCAGCGGAACATCAGTTTGCGGCTGGCCTTGATGAAGCTCTTTTCCGGCGGGTGTTCAACGGTGTTGATCGCCGCGTCCGGCACGTAGAAGGTGTCGTAGCCCAGACGCATCAGGCTGAACCAGCTCGACTTGTCGTCGCCGGTCAGGAACTTGAAACGGCCCAGGCGCCAGTGTTGCAGCGAGTCGCTTTCAACGTCGGCGATGAATTCCGGGTTGGTGACCACGGTGGCGCGGAACACCGACATGCGCCCGGTCATGGTCAGTACGCGTTTGGACAGGGCCATCGAGCACATGTTGATGTGGCGCTGGGCGAAGCGCAGCTTGTGCCACTCGCTCATGATGTAGCCGCCGCGCACTTCGCAGAACTCGTTGGTGGTCAGGCCGCCGACGTTGCCGAACATCTGGAACCACGGCACGGTTTTGCGCACGACGCCTTCGCCGAGCACGGTATCGCCATCGATCACGGCCACCACGGCGCGGTCGTCCGGCAAGTGACGGGAGATCGCGCGGAAACCAAACGCCAGGCCATCACGTTTACCGGTGCCGGGAATGCGCACGAAGTCGAGTTTCACGCGGTCCGGCGGATTCATCCGCGCCCACAGCGCCTTGACCAGCAGCTCATCGGACATCTCGACGATCGAGCAGACCACGGTGGTCGGCAGTTCGCAGTCGATGGCTTCGCGGATCACCGAGCTGTAAACCTGCGCGGTGGTCAACGCGTCGATGCGAAAACTGGTGACCATCAGAAACACATGCGACGGGTCCGCCGCTTTGCCCAGCTTGCGAACCTTGCGGCGCAGGTGCGGGTAGACGATGTAGAGAAAGATCATGCCGCGTACAAAGTGCGTGGCACCCATCGAGTAGCGCCAGATACCCACGGCGCCAATCAGGAAAATGAAGTCCTTCGACTCGGAGTCGAACGTGGACGTGGGCAGCATCAGGGCCAGGCCCATCAGCAGGCTCAGAAACAAAAGCCAGCCGGCGGATTGCAGAAAAAAATGTTTGAGCTTGGACATGACCGTCATCCGAAGGTGATGGGGGCTTCAAGCCGCCCGCCGATTCATGGCGGGCGGTTTGAAACTCGGGGCTTGCCGCTGCGTTACCAGCAGATGCCTTCGGTGCGGCTACCGGCGCTGGTGGCCTTGGACATGAAGCCCACCAGGTCGATCACCTGTTTGCCGTGCGGCGCTTCTTCGGCCAGCGCACGGAACTTCTCGTCGCGGTTGCCGAGGATGATCACGTCGGAGTTGTCGATCACCGAATCGAAGTCCGCGTTGAGCAGGGACGACACGTGCGGGATCTTCGACTCGATGTAGTCCTTGTTCGCGCCGTGGACACGGGCGTACTGGACGTTGCTGTCGTAGATGCTCAGGTCGTAACCCTTGCCGATCAGCATCTCGGCCAGTTCCACCAGCGGACTTTCGCGCAGGTCGTCGGTGCCTGCCTTGAAGCTCAGGCCGAGCAGGGCGACTTTGCGTTTGTCGTGGCTTTCAACGATGTCGAAGGCGTTCTGCACTTGCGATTCGTTGCTGCGCATCAGCGAGTTGAGCAGCGGCGCTTCGACGTCCAGGGAACCGGCGCGATAGGTCAGGGCGCGGACGTCTTTCGGCAGGCACGAACCGCCGAAGGCGAAGCCCGGGCGCATGTAGTACTGGGACAGGTTGAGGGTCTTGTCCTGGCAGACCACGTCCATCACTTCGCGGCCATCGACGCCCACGGCTTTGGCGATGTTGCCGATCTCGTTGGCGAAGGTCACTTTGGTCGCGTGCCAGACGTTGCAGGTGTACTTGATCATCTCGGCGACGGCGATGTCCTTGCGGATGATCGGTGCGTCGAGTTCTTCGTACAGCGACTGCAGAACGTCGCCCGAAGCCTTGTCGAGTTCGCCGATGACGGTCATCGGTGGCTGGTCGTAGTCGGCGATCGCGGTGGATTCACGCAGGAACTCAGGGTTTACGGCGACACCGAAATCAACGCCGGCTTTCTTGCCCGAGCAGTCTTCGAGAATCGGGATGACAACGTTTGCGACGGTGCCCGGCAGCACGGTGCTGCGCACGACGATGGTGTGACGGGTGGACTTTTCACGCAGGACAAAACCGATCTCGCGGCACACCGCTTCGATGTAGTTCAGTTCCAGGTCGCCGTTCTTCTTGCTCGGTGTACCGACGCAAATCATCGACAGGTCGGTGTCGCGAATCGCCTCGGCGAAGTTGGTTGTACCGCGCAGACGGCCGGTCTGGATACCTTGTGCCAACAGCTCACCCAGGCCCGGTTCAACAATGGGAGATTTGCCAGCGTTGATCATGTCGATCTTGTCTTTGGCAACATCGACGCCCACCACGTCGTGGCCCCGAGCAGACAGGCAACCGGCACATACTGCGCCAACGTAACCCAAACCAAATATGCTGATGCGCATCGCAATTACCTCTGTATATATCAGGCCTTAGAGGGCCGGAGTTAATGGTGTTCAGCGTTCATTAGTGCACTCGAAAGTGCGGCATACAGGCGCCACAATGCCGTGTGCAGGCATACTAAGTTTCGAGTGTCTAAATAAGTGCACTCAAGATGTGCGTAACCAGGCCTTGTTTTTATGACGTGCCCTGTTATGCAGCCGATCTTCTTTGGAGAAGACTCTTGTGCAATCGTCTTGCGCGCTCGATGTCAGGATGAAAGTCCCGTAAATCAAGCGGTTGGGTGCTCAGGCGAGCACGTTTATAAGGGCGCGGCCATGGCCTTTGTAGGGGATATTAATGGTGCGTATCTCCTGTCCAACGTCTGCTTTGAGACTAGTTAGTCATCTAGGCAAGTTGCTGTGACAACTTGGTTACATGGCTATCTGCTCCGCGTAAGTTATCTCGCACAAACTCGGCGAGAATCGTTACCGGTGGTATGAGCTATGCATTCGGACGAAGTTCCTGTCCGCTCATCGCGAAATCTGAAATTTCTTGAAATATTGTCAAAGATGGCACCAGTATCAATTTGATAGCAGTTTCGTTTTCGACCTTTAATAACAGGCGAAAAATCACGTTAGATAGTTTTGTGCCACTACGGTGAAAAAATTTAGGTGCCACTACTGAAAAAAATGATCAGTGTCGAGTGAAACTAATCTTAGAAAAGGCAGGGATGTTTTTCTGGCGCCAGTAAAATGGCGAAATGTGGCGAGGGTTTTTTGACATCGTGCGAGCTGCACGACCCTTCATATAAAGAGTCGTGCATTAGGCATGCTTTATTCGGGGGCGTGATCGCGTAGAAACACCAGATTATCCGGTTTCGATTGCTCGGCGCTGTAGCGATAACCCTGAACGTCGAACTGTTTGAGGGCGGCCGGGTCGTTGATGCGTTCCTGGACCACGAAGCGGCTCATGAGGCCCCGGGCCTTCTTGGCGTAGAAACTGATGATCTTGTATTGGCCGTTCTTCTGATCCTTGAACTCGGTGTTGATGATCCGCGCATTCAGGGCTGTGCGTTTCACCGCCGAAAAGTATTCGTTGGATGCCAGGTTCAGCAGCACGTCGTCGCCTTGGTCGGCCAGCGCTTCGTTCAGCCATTCGCTGATGCGCGTGCCCCAGAAGGCATACAAGTCCTTGCCTCGAGCGTTGGCCAGTTTGGTGCCCATTTCCAGGCGATACGGTTGCATCAGGTCAAGCGGGCGCAGCAGGCCGTAGAGGCCGGAGAGCATGCGCAGGTGCTGTTGCGCGTAATCGAAATCGGCTTCGCTGAAGCTCTGGGCGTCGAGTCCGGTGTAGACGTCGCCCTTGAAGGCCAGCAGTGCCTGTTTGGCATTCTCGGGAGTGAACGCTGGCGTCCAGCTGCCGAAGCGCGCGGCGTTGAGGCCGCCGATCTTGTCGGACACGTGCATCAGTTCGCTGATCTGCGCCGGGCTCAGTTCGCGCAGTTGCTGGATCAGTTCTTGGGAATGGTCGAGGTATTGCGGCTGGGTGAAGCGCTGGGTCGCCGGCGGTGTTTCGTAATCGAGGGTCTTGGCGGGGGAAATCACCATCAGCATGAAGTCGTCTCCTTTAATCGTGGGGGCGATTCTAGGGGGTTGGGACGGATGACTCCAGCTATCGCGTCCATAGGTGATCGACGGCTGTACACAAATCCTGTGGGAGCGAGCTTGCTCGCGAAGAGGGCGTTCCAGTCGACTGATGTGCTGGATGACACACCGTATTCGCGAGCAAGCTCGCTCCCACAAGGGATAGGTGTTGCTGCGGGGAATAGGGCAGGATCGGCTATAGTGCGGCGCGGGTTTTGTTATGGAGACACCCTTTGCGCATTGTTCTTTTTTTCACCGCGTGGTTGTTGAGCGTCGGTGCCATTGGGGCGCCGGGCGATATCGCGACGCTGGATCGCAGCACCTGGCCGGAAAAACTCGACAATCCGACCCTGTTCGATGTCGCCTCGCGGGCGGAAATCCTGATGTTCGCCCGAGGCCTGCTCGGCACCGAAGCGCTGGACGAAGCGGCGCTGGCCCAGCGTCTGGGACTGCGCACGGTCAATCTGGATGCAATCAACAGCCTGCGCGAGCGTCTGTGGCAGCGCCTGCTGGCCAACTACAACTTTGCCCAGCAAAGCTGCGATCAGGACGCCTCGTTCTGCTTCCTCGTCGAAGACCTGCCGACCCTGCGCGAGCAGGCGGCCAAATTCGTGGTCAGCGACGAAAGCTATTACACCAGGTGGGCCGAGCCGAGCCGGATCTTCCACCTGCAATATCTCGATGAGCTGATGCGCAAGGCTGCGCTGTCGCCGCAGACCAGCAGCGAACTCGATCATTTCGGTGACTACGAGCGCAACGGCGACGACATGCACGACCGCTTGTTTCTGCTGAGTTTCGACAGCGCCGCCAACCTGCAACCGGACAACACCGACTGGCTCGCCGAGTACCTGCGCAAGTCGAACCTGAGCGGCACCTTCTTCATGTTGGGCAAGGATGTTCAGGCGCGGTTGGCCGACCGTTCCGTCAGCAGTCTGCAAGCGGCGTTTTCGCAGCAGTGCGTCGGCGTGCAGGGCTGGGAGTTCCGTTCCCACAGCCATTGGCAGGACTGGCAGGACTCGGTGCGGCGCAGTGCCGATCTGGTCCGCAACAAGCTGCCGGAAAACTACGTGCCGCTGTTCCGTCCACCGGAAGGCCAACGTCGCAGCGATGCCCGGGGTTTCTTCAACAGTCAGGGCCTGCAAGTGGCGCTGTGGGACATCGATGCCCAGGACGGCGCCGGCAAGCTCAAGGGCGCTCCGAGCGCGCAGCGGGTGTTGACCCTGATGCTGTTGTGGCGCCACGGGGTGATCAATTTCAACATGAAGCAGGATGCAGTGAAGACCGCGTTGCCGTGGCTGATCACGCAAACCGCGCAAAGCGGCATCGGCTGGGAAGACTGTCAGGACGCGTTTCGCTGAAAAACGGCAAGAGCGCGGAAATATTGGGCTTGGGGTGAATTTTTTGCAGGATTCGATGCAGGCGGACTTCCGACTCTAACGGGGGCAGGACGGTCCGCCAAGGGCTTTTCGTCACTTTGCAAAATAAACTTCAAAAAAGCGTCAAAGTGCTTTTTTCTGTCACGGGTTTTGGAGTATTACGAAGTCAGACCGCCGAAACCTGCAACACAGGTGGCGTCTTCCAAGACCCATTTTGTGTGCGGTTCACCTGCTATCCCGACAAAAGCTGTGCAGGTGGATTCGGCAGTCACTTCGAGGCGCAGCACCGCCGAGGTATTGCGTCGAATGGCTCCCACAAAGGTGACCGAGTATGGATGATCACGGACGTAGCCCTTCCTCCAACCAGCCAATCCTTTATGTACTCGATACCAACGTACTGATTCACGATCCGAACGCCCTGCTGAATTTCGAAGAACACCACGTCGCGATCCCGATGACCGTGCTTGAAGAGCTGGACAAGCTCAAGAGCGGGCATCACAGCGTGGCCGCCGAATGCCGTCAGGCGATCCGCCTGATCGACAAGACCCTGGGCGATGCTTCCCCGGAAGATGTCGAACTGGGGGTGCCGATCCAGCGCGGCAAGGGAGGGCCGAAGGGCTTGCTGTCGATTCTGATGAGCAAGCAGGCCGAATCGAACCTGATTCTGCCCGAGCATCTGAACGACAACAAAATCATCAACCAGCTGATCGACCTGCACACCCGCGACCCGAAAAAACCGGTGGTGCTGGTCACCAAAGACATCAACATGCGTCTCAAGGCGCGCGCGTGCGGGATCGACGCCGAGGACTACAGCACCGACCAACTGGTCGACGACGTGTCCCTGCTGCCCAACGGCTACCACAACATGACCGGCTCCTTCTGGGACCGCGTGAGCAAGGTCGAAACCCGTCAGGATCATGGCCGCACCTGGCATCAGGTGCAATTGACCGACAACCTGCCGGCGGTGCACATCAACGAATTCATCATCGATGAGCAAGGCTTCGTCGGCTGGATCAAGGAGATCGAAGAGGACAAGCTGCTGATCCTCGACCTGCACCAGGAACCACTGCTGCACCAGGAAGCCTGGGGCCTCAAGCCACGGGACATCTATCAGAGCCTGGCGCTGTACGCGCTGCTGGATCCGGATATTCACCTGGTCAACCTGTCAGGTGCCGCAGGTTCGGGTAAAACCATTCTGGCGCTGGCCGCGGCGATCGAGCAGACCATGGTCAGCAAGCGCTATCGCCGCATCATCGCCACCCGCAGCGTGCAGGGCCTGGACCAGGAAATCGGCTTCCTGCCCGGCACCGAAGCGGAAAAAATGGAGCCTTGGCTGGGCGCCATCACCGACAACCTCGAAGCCTTGCACATGGATGACGAAAACACCCATGGCAGCGTCGACTACATCCTCAGCAAAGTGCCGTTGCAGTTCAAATCGCTCAACTACATTCGCGGTCGCAGCTTCCAGCAGAGCCTGATCCTGATCGACGAATGCCAGAACCTCACGCCGCACCAGATGAAAACCATCATCACCCGGGCCGGCGCCGGTTCCAAAGTGGTGTGCCTGGGCAACCTGGCACAGATCGACACTCCTTACCTGTCCGCGACCAGCTCCGGGCTAACCTACTTGACTGAACGCTTCAAGGATTTCCCCAACGGTGTGCACATCACCCTGCAAGGGGTGCCACGTTCGATTCTGGCCGAATACGCCGAATCGCATCTGTAACCGTCCACAACCAACCGGGCGGCCCCAAAGCCGCCCGGTTTTTTATGGATAAATACAAACCAATGTGGGAGCGGGCTTGCTCGCGAAAACGATGCGTCAGCCACCCTCCCTGTGCCTGATACACCGCTTTCGCGAGCAAGCCCGCTCCCACAGGGGATAGGGCTGAATTCATAATCAGTGATGCGGAAATTTGACCTGCAGGTTTACAATCGACGCTCCTGATCAGGAGTAATCCCGTGCTGACTCATCTCGATTCCCAAGGTCGCGCCAACATGGTCGACGTCACCGAAAAAGCCGTGACGTTCCGTGAGGCGACGGCCCAAGCGCTGGTGCGCATGCTGCCCGACACCCTGCAGATGATCGTCAGCGGCGGCCATCCCAAGGGCGACGTGTTCGCTGTGGCGCGCATTGCCGGCATTCAGGCGGCGAAGAAAACCAGTGATCTGATTCCCCTGTGCCATCCGTTGATGCTGACTGGCGTCAAGGTCGAGCTCAGTGCTGAAGGCGATGACTGCGTGCGTATTGTTGCCCGGTGCAAATTGTCCGGGCAGACCGGCGTCGAGATGGAAGCGCTGACCGCCGCCAGCGTCGCCGCCCTGACCATCTATGACATGTGCAAGGCCGTTGACCGTGGCATGACCATCGAAAGCGTGCGTCTGCTGGAAAAGGTCGGTGGCAAGAGCGGGCATTTCCAGGCGGAGCAGTCATGAACCTGACTGTGAAGTTTTTTGCCCGTTACCGTGAGGCGCTGGGCGTGGATTCGGTGAAGGTCGAGGGTGATTTCGCCACCGTCGATGACGTTCGTGCATTGCTGGCTCAGCGTGAAGGCGCCGAGGTGCTGAACGAGCAGAACCTGATGTGCGCGCGTAACGAAGACCTCTGCCAGCTCGACGAGCCGGTGGTCGATGGCGACGAAGTGGCGTTTTTCCCCACTGTGACCGGAGGCTGAGCCATGCGCATTCGGGTGCAGTCCGAACCATTCGATCCGGGCGCTGAAGTCAATGCGATGCACGCGGCCAATGTCGGCGTCGGCGCGGTGGTGAGTTTTGTCGGCTATGTGCGCGATTTCAATGATGGCCTCGATGTCGCCGGAATGTTCCTCGAACACTATCCGGGCATGACCGAAAAGGCCCTCGGCAAGATTGCCGTGGAGGCCGAGCAGCGTTGGCCGCTGTTTAAACTGGAAGTGCTGCACCGCATCGGCGCACTGGAGCCGGGCGAACCGATCGTGTTCGTCGCAGCCGCCAGTGCGCATCGCCAGGCGGCGTTTGACGCCTGCGCCTTCGTCATGGATTACCTGAAAACCCGTGCGCCGTTCTGGAAGAAAGAGAACACCAGCGACGGCCCGCGCTGGGTCGAAGGTCGCGACAGCGATCATGCGGCGGCGGATCGTTGGAAGCAGTAATTCCTCTGTCGACTTAGAGTCAGTCTTCGCGAGCAAGCTCGCTCCCACAGGTTTTCGATAATCCTTGTGGGAGCGAGCTTGCTCGCGAAGAGGCCATCCGAATCACCAAATCCCTCAAGTTCACCTCCCCGACCATCGGCCAGAAATGATCGGTCTCGCCCAATTGACGATTTGTACGTAAAAGTCCAGTATGGATTTACAAGTACAAAAAAGGTCTTTCCCCGTTTCAGCTTTTTCTTCTGTCTTGCCAAACCAACAACAACCCGCGAGAGAACGAACATGAAGAAATTCCCCCTCATCACCGGTCTGGCACTGAGCCTGTTGGCGTGCAGCAGCGTGTTCGCCGCCGAGAAAACCCTGCGCATCGGTATCGAAGCGGCGTATCCGCCTTTCGCCTCGAAGACCGACAAGGGTGAAATCGTCGGTTTCGACTACGACATCGGCAACGCCCTGTGCGCGCAGATGCAAGTCAAGTGCGTGTGGGTCGAGGGCGAGTTCGACGGTCTGATTCCTTCCCTGAAGGTGAAGAAAATCGACATGGCGCTGTCGTCCATGACCATCAACGAAGATCGCAAGAAGTCGGTGGACTTCACCCACAAGTACTATTTCACCTCGTCGCGGCTGGTCATGAAGGAAGGCGCCACCGTCGACGATCAGTACGCCAGCCTCAAGGGCAAGACCGTCGGCGTGCAGCGTGCGACCACCACAGACCGTTACGCCACCGAGGTGTTCGAGCCCAAGGGCATCAACGTCAAGCGCTACGGCAACAACGAAGAAATCTACATGGACCTGGCGGCCGGGCGTCTAGACGCGATCTTCGCCGACACCATCCCGCTGACTGACTTTCTGTCGATGCCACGCGGCAAGGGTTACGCGTTTGTCGGGCCTGAGCTGAAGGATCCGAAATATGTGGGCGAGGGCGCGGGGATTGCGGTGCGCAAGGGCAATACCGAGCTGGTCAGCCAGTTGAATACTGCCATCGATGGCATTCGCGCCAGTGGCGAATATCAGAAGATTTCCGAGAAGTACTTCAAGTCCGATATCTACGGCGACTGACAGTCCGCCATCGCCAGCAGGCTGGCTCCCACAAGGGGTCTGTACCGAACATACATATTGTGTTCACAGACATCCAATGTGGGAGCCAGCCTGCTGGCGATGGGGCCAGACCAGCCAATAGAGCCGCCGGATCTCAGCCCTTCAATTCCTTCAAATGCTTGTACACCGTCGCCCGCCCCATGTTCAGTACATTGGCCACATAGTTCGAGGCGCTCTTGCCCTTGAACGCCCCTTCGGCGTGCAGCGCCAGCACCAGTTCGCGTTTGTGATCGCGGGTCAGCAGGTTCAGGCTCAGTTGTCGCTCGCGCAGCCAGGCGTGCAGGAAGGTGTTGATGCGCTCCTGCCAGTCATCGCGGAACAGCGAGTCCGGTTGCGGGATCAGTTTGCTCGGCGAGAGGAACAGATCCAGCGCAGCCTTGGCATTCTCGAACAGCGAAATATTCAGGTTGATGCAAAGCACCGCCAGCGGATGACCTTCGCTGTCGCGCAGTACCGTGCTCAGGCTGCGAATCTTCTGACCGTCCCAATTGAGCTTCTCGTACGGGCCGATGTTCCGTTCGCTGACGTCGTCGCTGAGCATGTCTTCCAGCGACGATTCATCGCCGATCACCCGTTTCGACAGGTTGTTGGCGATGTAGTCGACCTTCTGCGTGCGCAGGTCATGCAGCACCACTTCGGCGTGGGGAAAGAACAGCGTGGCGATGGCGTCGGCGATGGCGTGGTAGTTGTCCAGCGCGGCGTCATGCAGCTCGGGCGTGTGTTCGGGGGCGGTCATAACTGTGGAGCTCCAGGCAACGTCAACGCCTCCGTGATCCGGGGGCGTTGCGAGTGTGCCGCAATCCGTCGGGCGAGTCATCCGGACGGGCGGTCAGGCCAGGCGGGCAGGGGCGAGCATGGCGGCGGTCAGGCCGAATTGCTTGAGGTGTTCGGGTAGCGATTCGCCACGCACCAGTGCCGCGCTGGCCATGCCCATGGCCGGTGAAGTCTGGATGCCGTAGCCACCCTGGGCCGCGACCCAGAACAGCCCCGGCACTTGTGGGTCGAACCCGGAGAGCAAATCACCGTCGGCGACGAAACTGCGCAGACCGGCCCAGGTGCGGGTCGGGCGGCGGATGGTCAGGGTCGTCGCCTCCTCGATCTGGTAGATGCCCATGGCGATGTCCAGTTCTTCCGGCTGCACGTCGTGGGGTTCGACCGGGTCGGCGTTGGCCGGGGAGCCGAGGAACATCCCGGCGTCGGGCTTCATGTAGAACGATTCGTCGAGACTGACCAACATCGGCCAGTGGTGAATGTCCACGCCTTCGGGACCGGCGAAGATGAACGCCGCGCGGCGTTTCGGTTGCAGGCCCAGCGGCTGGGCGCCGGCCAGGGCACCGATCCTGTCGGCCCAGGCGCCTGCTGCGTTGATCACGATGGGCGCGCTGAAGGTCTGGCCGTTGGTCAGCACGTGCCAGATGCCGTCGGCGTCGCGGCTCAGTCCAAGCACTTCGCAATCGGTCTGCACCTGGCCGTTGTTGCGACGGATACCGCGCAGATAGCCCTGATGCAGGGCGTCGGTGTCGATATCGCTGGCGGTCGGATCGTAGATCGCGCCATGGACTTTCTCCCGGCGCAGGATCGGCAGCCGCGCGCAGGCTTCATCCGCGCTGAGCAATTGCATCTCCGGCACCGTGGCCTTGGCGCTGAGGTATTGATTGTTCAGCTCGGCGGCGTCGCCGGTGAAATCCACGGTCATTTCCCCGCGCGGGGTCAGCAGCGGGTGCTCGCAGAAACCGCTGGGCGGATGGTCGAAGAATTCGCGGCTGGCCTGGGTCAGCGCCCGAACCTGCGCAGTGCCATAAGCAGCGGTGAACAGCGCAGCCGAGCGCCCGGTCGAGTGATAGGCCGGGTGCGACTCGCGCTCCAGCACCACGACCTTGCCGTGCTGCGACAGCCAGAAACCGGTGGAAGCACCGGCAATCCCGCCGCCGATGATGATGAAATCTGCATGACTCATGAAAATCTCCGGTGTCAGCGCTGCAATTGATAGACGGCGTTGGCCAGGGCGATGTCTTCCAGGCCCAGACCGATGGAGCGGAAAAACACGTGACGGTTGTAATCCGGACGCTGCACTTTTTCGCTGAGCAGATCCGCCAGGTCACCGAGGATCGCGCTGGTGTCCCAGCCATGTTGTTCGCGGGCGATCAGCATCTCGCCGGCCGAGCCCGGGGTGGTCAGACGATAGTCGCAGAACACCTGCATCTCGTTGAGGGTTTGCGGCGGCACTTCGTGGGCACGCGGTGCGTTGGTGCTGATTGAGGTGATCAGCGCCGGTTTGCTCAAGGTTGCCGGGTCTATCACAGGTCCTGCGGACGAGGTGCAGAGCATGATCACGTCGGCCTCGGCGATGGCGGTTTCGCGGCTGTCGGCGATGCTCACCCGTGGGTCGAGGTTTTGCAGCAGGCTGGCGGTTGCCGGGTCTTCGCTCAAGGTCGGCGAATACACATTGATGCTCTGCCAGTCGCGTAACGTTTTGACGTAATGCAGGTGCGCCTGGGCGACCTTGCCGCTGCCGATGATTGCCAGACGCGCAGCCTTCAACGGGGCGAGGGCATCGACCGCCACGGCGGTGGTCGCAGCAGTACGGGCGGTGGTCAGTTCACCGGCATCGCAGAGCAGCAGCGGTTGTCCGGTCTGCATCGACATCAGCAGTGTCCACGCCGTCACCAGCGGGCCTTGTTCGCGAACGATGTAGGGTGAAGTCTTGACCCCGTACACGCCGTCTTCTGCCAGCACGCCCAGATAGTTGATGAAGTCCCCGGCACCCTGGGGGAATTCCACCAGTTGCTGCGCCGGTTGCACCGCATGCCCGGCCGCCAGATCGCGGAACAGCTTGCGCAGGATCTGCGGCACATCGATCCGGGCCAGCAGCTCGCGGGCCTGGGTTTGGTCGATCACGTAAGGCGTACTGGACATGTCGGACTCCGGAGACTGTTTATAAACTTATTTGTCCATTATGGACTTTTAGTTTTGTTGAACAATATCCGGGCGAAAAAAAAGCGCAGTCCGTTGCCGGCTGCGCTTCTCTTTATGGCGTCGCTTACTGTGGACGCTTGCGCTCAACCGCCCGCAGTAGATGCGTCGGCGGCGTTTCACAGCTGATCTTGCGACCGAGTTTTTCTTCGATGGACGGCAACTGATAGGAGTCGTCTTCACCGGCAAAGCTGATCGACACACCGTCGGCACCGGCCCGACCGGTACGGCCGATGCGATGCACGTAGTCGTCCGGGACTTCCGGCAGGGTGAAGTTGATCACATGGCTGATGCCGTCGATGTGGATACCGCGACCGGCTACGTCGGTGGCGACCAGCACCCGGATCTTGCCTTCGCGGAAGCCTTCGAGCGTCTTGATCCGCTTGTGCTGTGGAACGTCGCCGGACAGCTGCGCGGCGTTGATGCCGTCACGCACCAGGCGTTCTTCGATGCGGCGCACTTCGTCCTTGCGGTTGGCGAACACGATGACCCGCTCCCAGCCGTTGTCGTTGACCAGGTTGAAGAGCAGTTTGTATTTGTCGGCACCGGCCACCGCGTAGATGTGCTGCTCGACGTTTTCGTTGGCCACGTTGGTGACCTCGATTTCGACGATCGCAGGATCGGTGGTCCACTGCTTGGCGAGGTTCATCACGTCATCGGTGAAGGTCGCGGAGAACAGCAAAGTCTGGCGTTCGCTTTTCGGCGGGGTCTGGCGAATGATCTGCCGAACCTGCGGGATGAAGCCCATGTCGAGCATGCGGTCGGCTTCGTCCAGCACCATGACTTCGACCATGTCCAGGTGCACGTCGCCGCGCTGGTTGAAGTCGAGCAGGCGGCCCGGGGTCGCGACAAGGATGTCGCAATGGCGCGCTTCGAGGTGCTTGAGCTGCTTGTCGAAGTCCATCCCGCCGACGAACGTCATGACGTTGAGGCCGGTGTACTTGGTCAGGTCGGCGGCGTCCTTGGCGATCTGCACCACCAGCTCGCGGGTCGGCGCGATGATCAGCGCCCGTGGCTCGCCCATGTAGCGCTCTTTCGGCGGCGGGGTCTGCAACAGTTGGGTGATGATCGAGATCAGGAACGCGGCGGTCTTGCCGGTGCCGGTCTGGGCGCGGCCGATGGCGTCTTTGCCGGCGAGGGTGAAACCCAGCACCTGGGCCTGGATCGGCGTGCAATACGGGAAACCCAGGTCGTGGATGGCGTGCATCAGTTCCGGGGCGAGCTTGAAATCGTGGAAGCGGGTCTTGCCTTCCTGCGGCTCGACGACGAAGTCTTCGAGTTTCCAGGGAATAACCGGCGCCTTGGGCTTGGGTTCGCGACGTGGTCTGGCCGGTTTCGGTGCTTCGCTGCGGGCCGGCTCAGTGGCGGGCGCGGCAGCTGGAGCGGGTTTCGGTTCACGTTTTGGCGTCGTGGCGGGCGTCTGGCGGTCGGCCTGGCTGGCATCGCTGCGATGACCGGGGGCGTGCGACGGCGCAGTGGGGACTGGCGCGAGCTGCTCAGCCTCGCTTTTACCGAACATTTTCTTGAGTGCTTTGAGCACGGTCATCTCATCAATTGGTTAAGGAATGTACGCCGGCCAGTGTAATGCAAGAAACGGGCGCGGCGTAGTGGGATGATCAAAGGGCGAGCCTTGGCGGAATTGTCAGCGCAGGCGTTCGCTCAACCACGTGCCGATGTCGCGAATTTCTTCGGGTAACACTTCGTGCTCCATTGGGTATTCCTGCCATGTCACGGTGACACCATGCGCCTTCAGATACTCATACGCCGTGCGTCCCATCGAGTTCTGCACCACATTGTCGAACTGGCCGTGCAGTGACAGCACAGGAATCCGCTGCTGGCTGGCCGACAACTCCAGTTCATCGCTGAACGTCGGCGCGTATGTCGATAATGCCAGCACCCCACCCAACGGCCCCTGCCATTTCAGAAACGCGGTGTGATAGACCACAGCGCCACCCTGGGAGAAACCGGCGAGGAAAATTCGCGAGGCGTCTATTCCGCTGCTTCGCTGTTCTTCGATCAATTCGATGATGCGGTCGGCAGAGGCTTCCAGCTCATCGCGGTCGATCGCCCGGGCCGGGCTCATGGCTTTGATGTCGTACCAGCTCGGCATGGCATATCCGCCATTTATCGTCACCGGACGGGTCGGCGCCTGGGGCAGGACGAAACGCGTGCTCAGCAGGCTTTCCTGAAGCGCTTCGGCCACCGGCAGAAAGTCGTAGCGGTCGGCGCCGAGGCCGTGCAGCCAGATCACGCAGGCGTCTGCGGGCTTAACAGGCTGAAGAATCAAGGGCTCGGTCATGGCTGCTCCAATTGTGTGCGGGCGCTCTCATTGAGTGCGTGATTTGCGTGCGCGCCCGGTTGATCCGTTAAGAAGATGTCGCAAGGTTGCAAGTTTTGCTATTGACCTGTCACTCAAACGCTTCAGCTGCCGGTGTGGTACGGGCTTTGCTATGAGGTAGTCGTGCAATCGATCTCGCGCCTGGCGGTAACACTATCAGTGAACGACTGGCGACGGGATAGCAAAGAATCCGGTGATGGATGTTCGCCAATGGCCGCAACGGGCTTAGCGAACGTGAAAGGGCTACCGCCCGTTCGGCCGACTGGTGAGAAGTGAGTTGTCCATTATGTGGATTTTCTCCTACTAGACTCATAGCGAAGGTCCTGCGTCGGTTGATCCCAAAAAAAGCCAACACGGGTCAACAACGCCTCAAAAGGGTGCGACTGGACTCAAGCTCCGACACAACAAGAGCAAAACTGGAGGTTTGAATGAAGATGTTGAAATCCACTCTGGCGATCGTGACTGCTGCTGCAGTACTGGGTGTCAGCGGGTTCGCTCAGGCGGGTGCAACCCTGGATGCAGTGAAGAAGAAAGGATTCGTGCAGTGCGGCGTCAGCGATGGCTTGCCAGGCTTCTCGGTTCCGGATTCCACCGGCAAGATCGTGGGTATCGATGCTGACGTCTGCCGCGCTGTGGCGGCTGCCGTGTTCGGCGACGCGACCAAGGTCAAGTTCAGTCAGTTGAACGCCAAGGAGCGTTTCACCGCTCTGCAGTCGGGCGAGATCGACATCCTGTCGCGCAACACCACCATGACCAGCTCCCGTGACGCGGGCATGGGCCTGAAATTCCCGGGCTTCATTACCTACTACGACGGTATCGGCTTCCTGGTAAACAACAAGCTGGGCGTGAAAAGTGCCAAAGAGCTGGACGGTGCAACCATCTGCATCCAGGCCGGTACCACCACCGAGCTGAACGTTTCCGACTACTTCCGTGGCAACGGTCTGAAATACACCCCGATCACTTTCGATACTTCCGATGAAAGCGCCAAGTCGCTGGAATCCGGTCGTTGCGACGTGCTGACCTCCGACAAGTCCCAGCTGTTCGCCCAGCGCAGCAAGCTGGCTTCGCCGAAGGATTATGTCGTTCTGCCGGAAACCATTTCCAAGGAACCACTGGGCCCGGTCGTGCGTAACGGCGACGACGAGTGGCTGGCCATCGTGCGTTGGGTTGGCTACGCGCTGCTGAACACCGAAGAAGCGGGCATCTCTTCGAAGAACGTCGAAGCTGAAGCCAAAGCGACCAAGAACCCGGATGTCGCTCGTATGCTCGGTGCAGACGGCGAATACGGCAAAGACCTGAAACTGCCGAAGGACTGGGTCGTACAGATCGTCAAGCAAGTCGGCAACTACGGCGAAATCTTCGAGAAAAACCTCGGCAAGAGCACTCCGCTGGAAATCGACCGTGGCCTGAACGCGCTGTGGAACAACGGCGGCATTCAATACGCACCACCAGTGCGCTGATGGTTCTGTCACCCGGCAGGCCAACTGCCGGGTGACGTTCTGTTCCATTATTTCCGGGGCACTTCATGCAAAATTCAATCGGCGCACCAAAGCAGAGGCTCAGCCTCAGCGATCCACGAGTGCGTGCGTGGGTATTTCAGATCATCACCATCGTGGCGGTGGTCTCCCTGGGTTGGTATCTGTTCGATAACACCCAGACCAACCTGCAACACCGGGGTATCACTTCGGGGTTCGACTTTCTGGAGCGCAGTGCCGGGTTCGGCATCGCTCAACACCTGATCTCCTACACCGAAGCGGACAGTTATGCCCGGGTGTTTGTCATCGGCCTGCTCAACACGCTGCTGGTGACCTTCATCGGTGTGATCCTGGCCACAATCCTCGGCTTCATCATCGGCGTCGCGCGCCTGTCGAAGAACTGGATCATTTCCAAACTGGCAACCGTGTACGTGGAGGTTTTCCGTAACATCCCGCCACTGCTGCAGATCCTGTTCTGGTACTTCGCGGTGTTCCTGACCATGCCGGGGCCGCGCAACAGCCACAACTTCGGCGATACCTTCTTCGTCAGCAGCCGCGGCCTGAACATGCCAGCTGCGCAAATGGCCGACGGCTTCTGGGCGTTCGTGGTCAGCATCGTGGTGGCCATCGTCGCCATCGTGCTGATGAGCCGCTGGGCCAACAAACGCTTTGAAGCCACTGGCGAGCCGTTCCACAAGTTCTGGGCCGGCCTGGCCTTGTTCCTGGTCATCCCGGCGGTGTGCGCGCTGATCTTCGGTGCGCCCGTGCACTGGGAAATGCCGAAGCTGCAAGGCTTCAACTTCGTCGGTGGCTGGGTGCTGATTCCGGAACTGCTGGCCTTGACCCTGGCGCTGACGGTGTACACCGCAGCGTTCATCGCCGAGATCGTGCGTTCGGGCATCAAGTCGGTCAGCCACGGCCAGACCGAGGCGGCGCATTCGCTCGGCCTGCGCAACGGCCCGACCCTGCGCAAGGTGATCATTCCGCAAGCGCTGCGGGTCATCATCCCGCCGCTGACCAGCCAATACCTGAACCTGGCGAAGAACTCCTCGCTGGCGGCCGGTATCGGTTATCCGGAAATGGTTTCGCTGTTCGCCGGCACCGTGCTGAACCAGACCGGTCAGGCGATCGAAGTCATTGCCATCACCATGAGCGTGTACCTGGCGATCAGTATCAGCATTTCCCTGCTGATGAACTGGTACAACAAGCGCATCGCGCTGATCGAGCGGTAAGGAATAGCGCATGAGTACTCATACTTTCAAACCCGACATGCCACCGCCGGCCAAGGTCTTCGGCCCGATGGCGTGGATTCGCGCGAACATGTTCTCCAGCTGGCTCAACACCCTGCTGACCCTGTTCGCGTTCTACCTGATCTACCTGGTGGTACCGCCGATCCTCAGTTGGGCGATCCTCGATGCCAACTGGGTCGGCACCACCCGCGCCGACTGCACCAAAGATGGCGCCTGCTGGGTCTTCATTCAGCAGCGTTTCGGTCAGTTCATGTACGGCTACTACCCGCCGGAACTGCGCTGGCGCGTGGATCTGACCGTGTGGCTGGCAGTCATCGGCGTGGCGCCACTGTTCATCAAACGCGTGGCGCACAAGGCGGTGTACGGCCTGAGCTTCTTGGTGGTCTACCCGATCGTTGCCTGGTGCCTGCTGCATGGCGGCGTCTTCGGCCTCGACACCGTGGCGACCAGTCAGTGGGGCGGTCTGATGCTGACCCTGGTGATCGCCACTGTCGGCATCGCCGGTGCGTTGCCGCTGGGGATTGTCCTGGCGCTGGGTCGACGCTCGAACATGCCGGCGATCCGTGTGGTCTGCGTGACCTTCATCGAGTTCTGGCGCGGCGTGCCATTGATCACGGTGCTGTTCATGTCCTCGGTGATGCTGCCGCTGTTCCTGCCTGAAGGCATGAACTTCGACAAGCTGCTGCGGGCGCTGATCGGCGTGATCCTGTTCCAGTCGGCGTACGTCGCCGAAGTGGTGCGCGGCGGTCTGCAAGCGATCCCCAAAGGCCAGTACGAAGCCGCGGCCGCGATGGGCCTCGGTTACTGGCGCGCCATGGGCCTGGTGATTCTGCCGCAAGCCCTGAAGCTGGTGATTCCCGGCATCGTCAACACCTTCATCGCGCTGTTCAAGGACACCAGCCTTGTGATCATCATCGGCCTCTTTGACCTGCTCAACAGCGTCAAACAAGCCGCTGCCGATCCGAAATGGCTGGGCATGGCCACCGAAGGCTACGTGTTCGCCGCCCTGGTGTTCTGGATTTTCTGTTTTGGCATGTCGCGCTATTCCATGCACCTGGAACGCAAGCTCGACACTGGCCACAAGCGTTAGGAGTTTTTTCGATGAGCGAAGCAATCAAAAAGCCAGTGGGCCCTGAAGGCATCATTCAGATGCAGGGCGTGAACAAGTGGTACGGCCAGTTCCACGTGCTGAAAGACATCAACCTCAACGTGCGTCAGGGCGAGCGTATCGTGCTGTGCGGCCCGTCGGGTTCCGGCAAATCCACCACCATCCGCTGCCTCAATCGTCTGGAAGAACACCAGCAGGGCCGCATCGTGGTCGATGGCGTAGAGCTGACCAACGACCTCAAGCAGATCGAAGCGATCCGCCGTGAAGTCGGCATGGTGTTCCAGCACTTCAACCTGTTCCCGCACCTGACCATCCTGCAGAACTGCACCCTGGCGCCGATGTGGGTGCGCAAAATGCCCAAGCGCAAGGCCGAGGAAATCGCCATGCATTACCTGGAACGCGTACGCATTCCGGAGCAGGCGCACAAATACCCGGGGCAACTGTCCGGCGGTCAGCAGCAGCGTGTGGCGATCGCCCGTGCGCTGTGCATGAAACCGAAAATCATGCTGTTCGACGAACCGACTTCGGCACTCGACCCGGAGATGGTGAAAGAGGTACTCGACACCATGATCGGCCTGGCCGAAGACGGCATGACCATGCTCTGCGTGACCCACGAAATGGGCTTCGCTCGCACCGTGGCCAACCGCGTGATCTTCATGGACAAGGGCGAAATCGTTGAGCAGGCTGCACCGAACGACTTCTTCGACAATCCACAGAATGATCGTACGAAGCTGTTCCTGAGTCAGATCCTGCATTGAGATCTGATGAATAAAACAAACCCGGCCTTGTGCCGGGTTTGTTTTTTGTGGGTCAGGAGGCGGTAAGAGCTTCTTGTTCTTTGTGCTCGGTGAACTTGAAAGCCCCCCTCAAATCAGCCCCTTCGGCCAGGTTTCTCGCATCGGCAAGCAAGTGTGGATAGCGATCCAGCAGACGCATGAGTAGCATCAATGCTTTCGGCGGAAGTACCTCGCCGCGTTCGTATCGTGAAAATGCGTTGTGCCCGCCCCCTGAAAGCAATTGCACCGTTTCCTTTTGCGTCAAATGCAGTTTGCGGCGGATCCTTTTCATTTCGTTGCCTACCATTTTTCTACAGGCGAGAACGAGTTCATCGCATGCATCCGAATAGCGCTGCCCGCACTCGTCATCCAATTCGACCTCGCCGCACTTCTGGCACTCCCAGCCCGACAAGTCGTCGATGCGACGCTCCATTCCCCTGGCGCTCAAGGTTTCGCCTCGACCTTTGAAATGCACCATGCCTTCCGGGGCGCCGCAACTGAAACACTGCTGCGTGTTCATGAATTGTTCTCCTTGAAGGAGATCACGGGTGGACGCCTGGCGTAGTGATAGGACACCTTGATGTAAATCTCCAAACCATGTGATTGGATGTGATAGGCGTCTTGCCAAATACGATGATCGTCATAAGTCGT
The DNA here is from genome assembly GCF_002113125.1 of Pseudomonas sp. B20(2017). Lineage (GTDB taxonomy): Bacteria > Pseudomonadota > Gammaproteobacteria > Pseudomonadales > Pseudomonadaceae > Aquipseudomonas. The sequence continues at coordinate 46,983 of NZ_NEJP01000028.1, forward strand.
CATCGATTTGTACAACATGCCGCGCTGCAGTTTGTGAACGATTTCCTGCATTTCTGCGAGACTCAGTTCGAGTGCAGTCCCCGTCTTTCTCGCCGTGTGCGTGAATGCTTTCCAACCGAGTCGCCTGACATCCGCCTTGATCACCACCAAGTCGTAATGGGGTGTGTTCTTTTCCATAAGAAACCAGAACCCTGTCCCTGAAATTACCCTTAAAGGGTAATTTTGACTAATTGAAAATCCCGCTCCATTTGCCTCTCCCTGACCCTAGGTGGTTGCCGTCCTACACGGAGCTGACTAACATGTCAGAAAATTCATCCCATGATTGGATGAAAGGGCGAATCCTATGTCAGACATTTCTCCACTTATTAAGCGATCCCTGGTCGATCAGGCCCTGGATCAGTTGCGCCAGCGCATCACCGACGGCACGTGGCAGGTCGGTCAGCGTTTGCCGACCGAGCCCGAGCTGTGCGCCGAACTGGGCATCAGCCGCAACACCGTGCGCGAGGCGATGCGGGTGCTGGCGTTTTCCGGGTTGATCGAAATTCGTCAGGGTGACGGCAGTTACCTGCGCGCGGTGGTCGATCCGATGGACACGCTCAAGGCGCTGTCCAAATGCTCATTGGATCAGGCCCGGGAAACCCGGCACATCCTTGAAGTCGAGGCCATTGGCCTGGCGGCCTTGCGCCGGACCGTCGAAGACCTCGTCGCATTGCGCGAGGCGCTGGGTGTCGCCGGCAGCCACTATCACGGCGATCTCGACAGCTACATCCGCTGCGATCTGGTGTTTCACCGCCGTCTGGTGGATGCCGCACACAACCCGACCCTCAGCGAGCTGTATCGCTATTTTTCCAGCATCGTCGGGGCGCAATTGCGCCAGACCCTGAACATCGTCCCCCGTCGACAGGAAGTCTTCGATTTGCACGTCGCCCTGCTCGAGGCCGTCGAGCAGCGGGACCCGGAGCGGGCCAAAGCCCTGTCGAGGCAGTTGATCAATGAACCTTGAAACCGAGAAAACCATGTCCCGCCCAGAAGCTTCCCCAGCACCCGTTCGCAAGGCCGAGCTCGAAGAGTTGTTGATCGACGCCGAAGCCGATGACGAGCAGGTGCAGCAAAGCCATCCGCTGGTACGGCGTCCGTGGCTGTTGCTGCTGGGGTTGATCCTCGTGGCGTTGAATCTGCGTCCGGCGCTGTCGAGCATGGCGCCGCTGCTCAGTGACGTGTCGAAGAGCCTTGGCTTGTCTGCTGCTCAGGCGGGATTGCTGACGACGTTGCCGGTGCTTTGCCTCGGTCTGTTTGCTCCACTGGCACCAGTGCTCGCGCGACGTTTCGGTGCCGAGCGGGTGGTCTTGGGGATTCTTCTGACACTGGCCGGCGGCATCATCCTGCGCAGCAACTTCGGTGAAGTCGGACTGTTCGCCGGCAGCGTGCTGGGCGGCGCGAGCATCGGCATCATCGGCGTGTTGCTGCCGGGCATCGTCAAGCGCGACTTCGCCAAACATGCCGGCACCATGACCGGCGTCTACACCATGGCCCTGTGCCTGGGCGCGGCAATGGCGGCAGGTTCCAGCGTGCCGCTGAGTGAACACTTCGATCACAGCTGGGCCATGGGCCTGGGCTTCTGGGTGATTCCGGCGCTGGTGGCGGCGGTGTTCTGGCTGCCGCAAATCGGCCAGAAGCACGGCGCGCACAACGTCGCGTACCGAGTGCGCGGTCTGCTGCGTGATCCGCTGGCCTGGCAGGTGACCTTGTACATGGGGCTGCAGTCGTCGCTGGCCTACATCGTGTTCGGCTGGTTGCCGTCGATCCTCATCGGTCGCGGGCTGACGCCCACACAGGCCGGCCTGGTGCTGTCCGGTTCGGTGATCATCCAGCTTGCCAGCTCCCTGGCGGCGCCGTGGCTGGCCACGCGCGGCAAGGATCAGCGGCTGGCAATCGTGGTGGTGATGGCGCTGACCCTCGGCGGCCTTTTCGGTTGCCTCTACGCGCCGATCGAAGGGTTGTGGGGCTGGGCGATCCTGCTGGGCCTGGGGCAGGGCGGTACGTTCAGCCTGGCGCTGACCCTGATCGTGCTGCGCTCGCGGGACTCCCATGTCGCGGCAAACCTGTCGAGCATGTCCCAGGGCTTCGGCTACACCCTCGCGTCCATGGGGCCGTTCGCGGTCGGCGTGGTGCACGACTGGACCGGCGGCTGGAACGCCGTCGGCTGGATCTTCGGCATCGTCGGTGCGGGAGCGATCCTTGCCGGCCTCGGTGCCGGACGTGCGCTGTACGTGCAGGTGGTCAGCGAAAAGGTCTGATGTGCACCCACTGTCGGTATTCGGAATGCGAATGCCGATAGTGTTTCGGGCGTTTGCGGATTATCGTGCTGGCAATCTGTACCTTTCCTGGAGATTGCCCATGAGTGAAGAAGCCCACAGCGCCCTGATCACCCGTTTCTACCAGGCTTTCCAGCGCCTCGACGCCGAGGCCATGGCGGCTTGCTACACCGACGACGTCGTGTTCAGCGATCCTGCGTTCGGCGAGCTGCGCGGCCGCGATGCCGGCGATATGTGGCGCATGCTCACCACCCGCGCCAAGGACTTCTCCCTGACCTTCGACAACGTCCGCGCCGACGAGCGCAGCGGCGGCGCCCACTGGGTGGCGACGTACCTGTTCAGCCAGACCGGCAACATCGTGATCAACGACATCCAGGCACGCTTCGTCTTCCGCGACGGCAAGATCTGCGAACACCATGACCACTTCGACCTGTGGCGCTGGTCACGCCAGGCACTGGGCTTCAAGGGCCTGCTGCTGGGCTGGACGCCGCTGGTGCGCAACGCCGTCCGCGCTCAGGCGCTGAAAGGGCTGAGGGCATTTCAGGCGAGTCGCTGATAAGATCGCGGCCTGTTTTCCTTACGCCTGAATTGTCCCGTGACCAGCCTCAGCGAAAATCCTCCCGATGCCGACGTTCCAGTGAGCAAGTCCTGGTTCGTCTACCTCGTACGCGCCGCCAACGGTTCGCTGTACTGCGGGATCAGCGATGATCCCGTGCGCCGCTTCGCCAAGCACCAGAGCGGCAAGGGCGCACGCTTCTTTCTCTCAAGCCCTGCGATGGCGCTGGTCTACACCGAGCGTTGTCGCGACAAGGGTGATGCGTTGCGCCAGGAGCGGTTGATCAAGAAGCTGAGGAAGAGTGCGAAGGAGTGTCTGGTGGCGTCTTATCGGCCTGACTGAATAAGCCCTCGAACCTTGTAGATATCCCTTCCGTAGATTCGGCACGTTGCATAAACAACAGGCAAGAAAAAACCGCCCTTGTAGGCGGTTTTTTCTGTAAACCTCGGTTTGCGGCCGGGGTTTACCGCATCTCACTGGATACACTGGCGCAGGCCAAGAGTATTCGTCTTTACGTCACCAGGCAAGCCTTGAAACACCCATTCCAGAGAATGCGATTTTGAGCTCATTTGTTTAAATGACGGTATAGCAATCCGATTACTATTCGTCCGCTCGCATGCCAATGCAGCTTTGAGGTCTGGCTGATCGACGTAACGGTTTCATGCCCTCTGACATGGGGTTGCTCCCGTGCCGGAATGATTTTTCAGGGGGATCACAACCGGCCGCCTCATTGGGTACATTGGCGTGTATTCCGAAGGCGTACGTGGTCCGGTAAGCACGCTGGAGGTTTGGCCCCTAACCGGAGGCCAAAATGTATGAAGCTTTTGCTGCGTACTCTGAGCCTCGTATGGAGATCGTTCAAAGCGTTTCGCTTTTACGAGTTCCTGCGAGATCACTTCGATGACCTGATGTAAGGTCCTTGATGTGGAAAGCCGTCTCAGCCTTGGCTGAGGCGGCTTTTTAGCGCCTTATCAACCTGACTGATCGGTTCCCATCAGCCGGATCCGTAGGCTGCGAACGAATTGCGCGCTAAGCTGCTGGCTCACTTTCTGTGCGGCGGAGCCGAGCATGTCCGAGTTGATTCTGCATCATTACCCGACCTCTCCATTCGCCGAAAAGGCCCGGCTGTTGTTGGGTTTCAAGGGCTTGTCCTGGCGCTCGGTGCATATCTCGCCAGTGATGCCCAAGCCTGACCTGACTGCCCTGACCGGTGGCTACCGCAAGACCCCGGTGCTGCAGATCGGTGCCGATATTTATTGCGACACCGCGCTGATCGCCCGCCGCCTCGAGCAGGAAAAGGCCCAGCCTTCGTTCTTCCCGGAAGGTCAGGAAATGATCGCCGCCAGTTTTGCCGCCTGGGCCGACTCGGTGGTGTTCCAGCATGCGGTGAGCCTGGTGTTCCAGCCCGAATCGGTGGCGGTGCGTTTCGGCAAGTTGCCGCCGGAAGCGATCAAGGCCTTCCTTGCCGATCGGGCCGGACTGTTCAGTGGTGGCAGCGCGACCAAGCTGTCAGCGGAGCGGGCCAAGCACAATTGGCCGACCCTCATGGCGCGTCTGGAGCAGCAGTTGCAGCGTGAAGACGGTGACTTCCTGTTCGGTGAGCCATCGATTGCCGACTTCGCCATGGCTCATCCACTGTGGTTCCTCAAGGCCACGCACGTGACGGCGCCGTTGGTGGATGCTTATCCGGCAGTATCGGCGTGGCTGGGACGTGTGCTCGGTTTCGGCCATGGCGCGGCCAGCGATATGAGCTCGGAGGAAGCACTGGAGATCGCGCGCAACTCGACCCCGGCGGCATTGCCGGACGAAGAGTTCACTGACCCGAACGGGTTCGTGGCAGGTCAGCAGGTGCTGATCGCCGCGACAGACTACGGCGTTGATACCGTCGCCGGCGAGCTGGTGTTTGCCGGTCGAGAGGAGCTGATCCTGCGCCGTGAAGACGAACGTGGCGGAGTGGTGCATGTGCACTTTCCGCGTTTCGGTTTCCGAATCGAAGCTCGCTGATTTCTCAAGCCCGTCAAAAACCTGTGGGAGATTCTATGGTTGAGGGGCAACCCTCAACTTGCTTTCGGCTGGTATTCGCTCTGCCCCTTTAGTAGTGCGAATACGACCCGAGCAAGTTTA
>NZ_NEJP01000029.1:2350-5657 GCF_002113125.1 Pseudomonas sp. B20(2017)
AGATCGTTCTTTAAAAATTTGGGTATGTGATAGAAAGATAGACTGATGGCCACTTTCACTGGTGGTGATCAGGCTAAGGTAAAATTTGTGAGTTCTCTTAGTTGAGAAATTCGAATTTTCGGCGAATGTCGTCTTCACAGTATAACCAGATTGCTTGGGGTTATATGGTCAAGTGAAGAAGCGCATACGGTGGATGCCTTGGCAGTCAGAGGCGATGAAAGACGTGGTAGCCTGCGAAAAGCTTCGGGGAGTCGGCAAACAGACTTTGATCCGGAGATGTCTGAATGGGGGAACCCAGCCATCACAAGATGGTTATCTTGTACTGAATACATAGGTGCAAGAGGCGAACCAGGGGAACTGAAACATCTAAGTACCCTGAGGAAAAGAAATCAACCGAGATTCCCTTAGTAGTGGCGAGCGAACGGGGACTAGCCCTTAAGTGGCTTTGAGATTAGCGGAACGCTCTGGAAAGTGCGGCCATAGTGGGTGATAGCCCTGTACGCGAAAGTCTCTTAGTCATGAAATCGAGTAGGACGGAGCACGAGAAACTTTGTCTGAATATGGGGGGACCATCCTCCAAGGCTAAATACTACTGACTGACCGATAGTGAACTAGTACCGTGAGGGAAAGGCGAAAAGAACCCCGGAGAGGGGAGTGAAATAGATCCTGAAACCGTATGCGTACAAGCAGTGGGAGCAGACTTTGTTCTGTGACTGCGTACCTTTTGTATAATGGGTCAGCGACTTATTTTCAGTGGCGAGCTTAACCGAATAGGGGAGGCGTAGCGAAAGCGAGTCTTAATAGGGCGTCTAGTCGCTGGGAATAGACCCGAAACCGGGCGATCTATCCATGGGCAGGTTGAAGGTTAGGTAACACTGACTGGAGGACCGAACCGACTACCGTTGAAAAGTTAGCGGATGACCTGTGGATCGGAGTGAAAGGCTAATCAAGCTCGGAGATAGCTGGTTCTCCTCGAAAGCTATTTAGGTAGCGCCTCATGTATCACTGTAGGGGGTAGAGCACTGTTTCGGCTAGGGGGTCATCCCGACTTACCAAACCGATGCAAACTCCGAATACCTACAAGTGCCGAGCATGGGAGACACACGGCGGGTGCTAACGTCCGTCGTGAAAAGGGAAACAACCCAGACCGTCAGCTAAGGTCCCAAAGTTATGGTTAAGTGGGAAACGATGTGGGAAGGCTTAGACAGCTAGGAGGTTGGCTTAGAAGCAGCCACCCTTTAAAGAAAGCGTAATAGCTCACTAGTCGAGTCGGCCTGCGCGGAAGATGTAACGGGGCTCAAACCATACACCGAAGCTACGGGTATCACGCAAGTGATGCGGTAGAGGAGCGTTCTGTAAGCCTGTGAAGGTGAGTTGAGAAGCTTGCTGGAGGTATCAGAAGTGCGAATGCTGACATGAGTAACGACAATGGGTGTGAAAAACACCCACGCCGAAAGACCAAGGTTTCCTGCGCAACGTTAATCGACGCAGGGTTAGTCGGTCCCTAAGGCGAGGCTGAAAAGCGTAGTCGATGGAAAACAGGTTAATATTCCTGTACTTCTGGTTATTGCGATGGAGGGACGGAGAAGGCTAGGCCAGCTTGGCGTTGGTTGTCCAAGTTTAAGGTGGTAGGCTGGAATCTTAGGTAAATCCGGGGTTTCAAGGCCGAGAGCTGATGACGAGTTACCTTTTAGGTGACGAAGTGGTTGATGCCATGCTTCCAAGAAAAGCTTCTAAGCTTCAGATAACCAGGAACCGTACCCCAAACCGACACAGGTGGTTGGGTAGAGAATACCAAGGCGCTTGAGAGAACTCGGGTGAAGGAACTAGGCAAAATGGCACCGTAACTTCGGGAGAAGGTGCGCCGGTGAGGGTGAAGCACTTGCTGCGTAAGCCCACGCCGGTCGAAGATACCAGGCCGCTGCGACTGTTTATTAAAAACACAGCACTCTGCAAACACGAAAGTGGACGTATAGGGTGTGACGCCTGCCCGGTGCCGGAAGGTTAATTGATGGGGTTAGCTAACGCGAAGCTCTTGATCGAAGCCCCGGTAAACGGCGGCCGTAACTATAACGGTCCTAAGGTAGCGAAATTCCTTGTCGGGTAAGTTCCGACCTGCACGAATGGCGTAACGATGGCGGCGCTGTCTCCACCCGAGACTCAGTGAAATTGAAATCGCTGTGAAGATGCAGTGTATCCGCGGCTAGACGGAAAGACCCCGTGAACCTTTACTATAGCTTTGCACTGGACTTTGAATTTGCTTGTGTAGGATAGGTGGGAGGCTTTGAAGCGTGGACGCCAGTTCGCGTGGAGCCATCCTTGAAATACCACCCTGGCAACTTTGAGGTTCTAACTCAGGTCCGTTATCCGGATCGAGGACAGTGTATGGTGGGTAGTTTGACTGGGGCGGTCTCCTCCTAAAGAGTAACGGAGGAGTACGAAGGTGCGCTCAGACCGGTCGGAAATCGGTCGTAGAGTATAAAGGCAAAAGCGCGCTTGACTGCGAGACAGACACGTCGAGCAGGTACGAAAGTAGGTCTTAGTGATCCGGTGGTTCTGTATGGAAGGGCCATCGCTCAACGGATAAAAGGTACTCCGGGGATAACAGGCTGATACCGCCCAAGAGTTCATATCGACGGCGGTGTTTGGCACCTCGATGTCGGCTCATCACATCCTGGGGCTGAAGCCGGTCCCAAGGGTATGGCTGTTCGCCATTTAAAGTGGTACGCGAGCTGGGTTTAGAACGTCGTGAGACAGTTCGGTCCCTATCTGCCGTGGACGTTTGAGATTTGAGAGGGGCTGCTCCTAGTACGAGAGGACCGGAGTGGACGAACCTCTGGTGTTCCGGTTGTCACGCCAGTGGCATTGCCGGGTAGCTATGTTCGGGAAAGATAACCGCTGAAAGCATCTAAGCGGGAAACTTGCCTCAAGATGAGATCTCACTGGAACCTTGAGTTCCCTGAAGGGCCGTCGAAGACTACGACGTTGATAGGTTGGGTGTGTAAGCGCTGTGAGGCGTTGAGCTAACCAATACTAATTGCCCGTGAGGCTTGACCATATAACACCCAAGCAATCTGCAGACTCGAAAGAGACCAGATTGCGGTGTGTGAAGACGCAATGAACCGAAAGTTCGACGTTCACAAAACACCGAAAGCTGTCACATACCCAATTTTCTGAAGCGAGGCCCTCTGGCCACGACTCGGTACCCGAATTTCTTGACGACCATAGAGCGTTGGAACCACCTGATCCCATCCCGAACTCAGAAGTGAAACGATGCATCGCCGATGGTAGTGTGGGGTTTCCCCAT
>NZ_NEJP01000003.1 GCF_002113125.1 Pseudomonas sp. B20(2017)
ACTGATGGGCTGAAGAGCCTTTTTCAGCACAAAAACAAACGCCCCGAATAAGTCGGGGCGTTTGGTCTAAGGCCTGTCAGTGTGTTTTCACACAGTCTGCGAAGGTGCTTTTTTGTGCGCGCCGCCAGCGGAATCAACCTGCGAAGTTGGCCCGCGCTGCGTGCAGTTTCTTGTAACTCTCGATCAGGCGCAGGTGTCGATCCAGCCCTTCCAGCTTCATGCTGGTCGGCGTCAGACCGTAGAAGCGCACGCTACCATTGACCGAGCCGATCGCCGCATCCATGCGCTCGTCGCCGAACATGCGGCGGAAGTTGGCTTCGTAATCTTCCAGCTCCAGATCCTCGTCCAGCTCCATTTCCAGCACCACGTTGACCGCTTGATAGAACAAGCCACGCTCGACGGTGTTGTCGTTGTATTGCAGGAAGGCCTCGACCAGATCCTTGGCCTGCTCGTACTTCTGCAAGGAGAGGTAGATCTGCAGGCGCAGTTCAAGGATGGTCAACTTGCCCCATGGGGTGTTGTCGTCGAACTCGATGCCGATCAGCGTGGTGATGTCGGTGTAATCGTCCAGCTCGCTGTGCTCCAGGCCTTTGGCGAGATTGCGCAGGCCGACTTTGCTCAGGTTGTGCAGATTGAGGATGTCGGCACGAAATTGCAGCGCTTTGTTGGTGTTGTCCCAGATCAGGTCTTCTACCGGGTAGATCTCCGAATAGTCCGGCACCAGAATGCGGCAAGCCTTGGCGCCGATGTGCTCGTAGACCGCCATGTAGACTTCCTTGCCCATGTCTTCAAGGATACCGAACAGCGTCGCGGCCTCTTCGGCGTTGGAGTTTTCGCCGTTGCCGGAGAAGTCCCACTCGACGAATTCGAAGTCGGCCTTGGCGCTGAAGAAACGCCACGACACCACGCCGCTGGAATCGATGAAGTGCTCGACGAAGTTGTTCGGTTCGGTGACGGCCTGGCCCGAGAAGGTCGGCTGCGGCAGATCGTTGAGGCCTTCAAAACTGCGGCCCTGCAGCAACTCGGTGAGGCTGCGTTCCAGCGCCACTTCGAAGCTCGGATGCGCGCCGAACGAGGCGAACACGCCGCCGGTGCGCGGGTTCATCAGCGTCACGCACATCACCGGGAATTCACCGCCCAGCGACGCGTCCTTGACCAGCACCGGGAAGCCTTGCTCTTCCAGCGCCTTGATCCCGGCGAGGATGCCCGGGTATTTCGCCAGCACCTCTTGCGGCACATCCGGCAGAGCCATTTCGCCTTCGAGGATTTCGCGTTTGACCGCCCGCTCGAAGATTTCCGACAGGCACTGCACTTGCGCTTCCGCCAGGGTGTTGCCGGCGCTCATGCCGTTGCTCAGGTACAGGTTTTCGATCAGGTTGGACGGGAAATACACCACCTCACCGTCAGACTGACGCACGAACGGCAGCGAGCAGATGCCGCGCTGGGTGTTGCCGGAGTTGGTGTCGTACAGGTGCGAGCCGCGCAGTTCGCCGTCGCGGTTGTAAATGCCCAGGCAATATTCGTCGAGAATTTCTGCAGGCAATTCATCCTTGGCGCCGGGTTTGAACCAGCGCTCGTCCGGGTAATGCACGAACTCGGCATTGGCGATCTCTTCGCCCCAGAACTGATCGTTATAGAAGAAGTTGCAGTTCAGCCGCTCGATGAACTCGCCCAGCGCCGAGGCCAGCGCGCTCTCTTTGCTTGATCCCTTGCCGTTGGTGAAGCACATCGGCGACTGCGCATCGCGGATGTGCAGCGACCAGACGTTGGGCACGATGTTGCGCCATGAAGCGATTTCGATCTTCATGCCCAGGTCGGCAAGAATCCCCGACATGTTGGCAATGGTCTGTTCCAGCGGCAGGTCTTTACCGGCAATGCAGGTGCCTGCGCCGGACGTGGAAGCCGGCATCAGCAGGGCCTGGGCATCCGCGTCGAGGTTCTCGACTTCCTCGATCACGAACTCAGGCCCGGCCTGCACCACCTTCTTCACCGTGCAACGGTCGATCGAGCGCAGGATGCCCTGGCGATCTTTCTCGGAGATGTCCGCCGGCAGCTCGACCTGGATCTTGAAGATCTGGTTGTAGCGGTTTTCCGGATCGACAATGTTGTTCTGCGACAAACGAATGTTTTCGGTCGGGATATTGCGGGTGCTGCAGTACAACTTTACGAAGTAAGCCGCGCACAAGGCCGACGACGCCAGGAAATAGTCGAACGGACCCGGTGCAGAGCCATCGCCCTTGTAACGGATCGGTTGATCGGCCACCACCGTGAAGTCATCGAATTTGGCTTCGAGTCGGAGGTTGTCGAGAAAATTGACCTTGATTTCCATGCGGGTTACCAGAATAGCGCTAAACGAATTGGCCGCCATTATCCGGCTTTTGAGCGTGAAGTCTTGTGCTTTGAACAATCAATCCTCCGCCGGCCGCTGGAACACCAGCAGTTTCCCCGTCGCCCGCTGCACCACCTTGTCATGCTGGTTGCGCGTCTCCATCAACATCGTCACCACGCCCCTGTCCGCTTTCGAGGCCGAGTGGTCGATGGCCAGCACGGTGCAGTTCAAATGCAGCACATCGTCCGGATAAGTCGGTGTCGGCCAGGCCAGTTCGATGCCGAGACCGATGATGCCATTGCCCAGGGGCACGCTGGCCACCAGCATTTTCATGGTCAGCGCTGCGGTGTTCCAGCCGCTGGCGGCCAGGCCACGGAACAAGCTCACTTCAGCTTCGGCTGGGTCGAGATGAAACGGCTGCGGGTCGAACTCCCGGGCAAATGCCAGCATCGATTCACGCTCGACGGTCACGGGGTCGCTTTCAAAGGTTTGTCCGACGCTCAAGTCATCCAGGTAGAGTTTTTCCCACTCATGAACGGTCATGATCTCGCCCTCTGGCGGTTTCCCTTGAGGCTAGTCGATGCCCCGGCGGGCAGGCCCGTTCCGTGACGTTTGGTCACAAATCAACTCAGCACATGCGCTCAATCGCTGGCAGCCGATCCGCGCGAGCATGGCGTCACCTTCCGCCAATGCTGGTCGCTGACTCATGATGGTTTTATCCACGCCGCGCCTCGCGCTGGCCCTACTGATTGGCGGGCTCGCCGATACCGCGTGCGCCAACGGATTTCTCGACGACGCCAAGACCGAAGTGCTCAGTCGCAACTTCTACCTGAGCAACGATTACCGCTCACCCTCACCCGCCGGGAAGAATTACAAACAGGAATGGGCTCAAGGGTTTATCGGCACTTTCGCATCCGGTTTCACGGACGGAACCGTCGGCTTTGGCCTCGATGCTCATGCCTTTTATGGTTTGAAACTCGATGGCGGCAAAGGGCATTCCGGCACGGGGCTGTTGCCGGTGGACAGTGATGGCCGTAGCGAAAGCGACTATTCCAGCGCCGGCGGTGCGCTGAAGTTGAAGACTTCGAAAACCACCCTCGCCTTCGGTGAAATGACCGTGGAAACGCCGGTGTTCGACACCTCGGACAAACGTCTGCAACCGGAATACGCCACGGGTTTTCTGCTCGACAGCCATGAGATCGATAACGCGCGCCTTGTCGCCGGGCGTTTCACGGCGTTCAAGAATCAGGACAGCTCTTCCGGCAGAGGCGATTTTCAGGGCTATGGCGCCAGCACCCGAGGCGAAAGCATCAGCTTTATCGGCACCGACCTGTTCAGTGACAGCCCGGTGGGCGGCGCACTGTATGCGTCCGACCTGAGCGACACTTGGCGCCAGTACTACGCCAACCTGCATTTCAAACAGTCCGGTCTGTTGCTCGACGCCAACGTCTACCACACCCGCGACACCGGGCAGGCACTGGCCGGCGACATCGACAACACCGCGTTCAGCCTCTCGGGCAAATACACCTTCGGCGCCCACGCGGTGATGCTCGGCTGGCAACGCATCAATGGCGACACGCCCTTCGATTTCGTCGGTGGCGACTCGATTTACCTGGCCAACTCGATCAAATACGCCGACTTCAACGGCGCTCACGAGCGCTCCTGGCAAGCGCGTTACGATCTCGATCTCGGCGCCTTCGGCATTCCCGGGCTGACTTTCATGACCCGTTACGTTTCCGGCAGCCACATCGACGGCACCCACGCGCCCAAGGGCGGCGCCTATAACTCGTTCGACGCGGACTCCGGTGAATATCAGCCTCAGCAAGGGGATGGCGGCAAACACTGGGAACGCGACATCGACCTGCGCTACATCGTCCAGTCCGGCGCGGCCAAGGATCTGTCGCTGCAGCTGTCTCACGTTTCGCATAGGGCCAACAGCGCTCAGGCAGGCGATGACATCGACCGGATCTACGTGGTGATCCAGTATCCGTTGGGCTTTTGAGGGGAAATTGGCGGAAGGCAGCCGGAGTCGAACCTGCCCGGGAACGGATGCCGTCCCCAACCGGGTTTGAAGCCCGGCCGCGCCACCGGGCGCGATTGCCTTCCTTGAACTCAATCTGCGCCGGGGTTGGCCAGCGCACTGTCGGTGCGGATTTGCCGGCCTTCGCCGACGCGCCGGGTCAGGCCCAGCCGATCGAAGTATTCAAGGATCTGAATACTGCGCTTGCGTCCCAAGCCTAGCGCATCGCGGAACGCTGTCACTTCGATCTGCGGATTTTCTTCGGCCAGGCGCAGCAGCACTGCCGCCATTTGCCGCAGCGTGATGTCGGTGACAAACAGGTCGCGCACCACCTGATGCATCACGCCAAGGCGCGCCAGTTTGCGCAGCAGCAAACGCACGGTCGCGTCTTCCTGACCGACGACTTTCGCCACGTCACGAACCCACGGTGGATCGAAACCGGCCTGCTCGAACAATGGCTGCAGCGCCTGCCACAGGGTTTCGTCGTCGGTGCTCAGGCGCACTTGATGGTCGGGCAAATGCAGCCACGGGCCGCTGGCGGCCAGTGAAGCGGCGCCGAGCAGTTCTTCCAGCAGGCTGATAAAGGTCGCGCGTTCGAGGCTCAAACCGCTGAAACGCCGCAGACGGTCGCGATCCGGCCCCATCTGGTCGGGCTCCAACTCATGAAAGCGCGCCAGTTGTTCCAGCAAGGTGAACTTGAGCATGCCCCAGCGTTGCGCATTGAACAGCACCGGGCCCTGACGGGTTTCGATCAGGCGGACGTTGTCCGGTAGTGACCAACTGTCACGCGGACGATTGAACTGGCGCTCCAGGCGCTGCGGATCGAGGCCGCTTGCGCTGTATTCCAGCAACGTCGGCAAGGCCTGTTCCAGCTCGGAGCTGATCGCCAGTGCCCGCAGTTGTGCCAGCCGTTCCGGGCTGCGCCGCTGGCGGGCCGGGGCGAAAGGATCGAGCACGCGCCCGCCGCCAAGGGTTCGCTGGGCGCTGGCATCACGCAGGATCAGCGGATCACCGTGGACGCCGTGTACCGGGACGTTCGTCAGCAGTTGCGCAAACATGCGCTCGCCGGGCGCCAGGCTTGAACCTTCCAGCAAGGCGACCCGCGCGATGACATCCTGCGTCCCCAAGTGCAGATGCACGGGCTGGAAATGTCCGAACGTTCGCTCCCCCGGTAACAGCCGGAATTCGATGTCCAGTCGTTGGGTCGGTGCGTGCAGCCATTCGGCCAACAGCCATTGACCGCGATGGATCTGTTTGGGGTCCAGGCGTTCGGCACTGATGTTCAACGCCACGCGCTGGCCGGCGAACGCCTGCTCGGCCGTCTGGTTTTGCGCATGCAGACCTCTGACTCGCACGGACTTGCCCGAGGGTTCCAGGTTCAGCTTGTCACCGACCCGGACCGACCCGGACAGCGCCGTGCCGGTCACCACGATCCCGGCACCGGCAACCGTGAACGCCCGGTCGATAGCCAGGCGAAAACCGCCTTCGCGACTGCGTGCCTGCATCTCGCCCTGCGCTTGCAGCAAAGTCTGGCGCAGTGCGTCGATGCCCTCGCCGGTCACGCTGGAAACCGTCGCCAACAAGGCTTTCGCGTAAGGTCCCGATGCCAGCAGGGCTTCAACCTGCCGGTGAACCTCCTCCACCCTGCCCGGTTCGACCCGATCGCATTTGGTGATCGCCACCAGCGCCCGTGGGATGCCGAGCAGTTCGACTATCGCCAGATGCTCGCGGGTCTGCGGCATCACCCCGTCATCCGCCGCCACTACCAGCAACACCAGATCAATGCCTTGCGCTCCGGCGAGCATGTTGTGGGTGAATTTCTCGTGGCCCGGTACGTCGATGAAACCGGTAAGCCCCGTACCGGGCGCCAGTTCCGCGTACAGATAACCCAGGTCGATGGTCATCCCGCGCTCACGTTCCTGCGGGCGGCGGTCGCCGGTTTGCCCGGTCAGCGCCTGGAGCAGCGAAGTCTTGCCGTGGTCGATATGCCCGGCCGTGCCGACAATCATGTCTGCAATTGCCCTAGCTGGGCGAGCCACGCGGACTCGTCGTCGAGTTGCCGCAGATCCAGCCACAACGCGTCATCGTCGATGCGACCGAGCACCGGAATCGGCAGTGCGCGCAAGGCACTTTCCAGATTGAGCAGGCAACGCCCACGCAGGCGTTTCGATACCTGCGGACGCAGGCACAGCGCTGCGCTCGGCAGACGCGCCACCGGCTGACTACCACTGCCGATCATGCCCAATGCCGGTACGGCGCTGACGATCCAGGCATCGCCCAACACTCGGGACAAGGCCGGTTGCAGGCGTTCGGCCTGGGCCAGAATATCGGCCTGCGGCCGGGTCAGCAGGCGCAGGCTCGGCAAGCGCTCGGCCAGCCGGTCCGGATCGCGATACAGGCCAAGCACCGCTTCCAGCGCGGCCAGCGTCAACTTGTCGACCCGTAATGCCCGTTTCAGCGGGTTCTTCTTGATCTTCGCAATCAAGTCCTTGCGCCCGACAATCACCCCGGCCTGTGGCCCTCCAAGCAGTTTGTCGCCACTGAACGTGACGATATCGGCGCCATCGAGCAGCGCCTGACGCACCGTCGGCTCCGCCGGCAACCCCCAGCGCGTCAGGTCGAGCAGACTGCCGCTGCCGAGGTCTTCGAGCAGCGGCAAACCATGCCGGTGGGCCAGTTCGGCCAGCTCGGACGTCGGCACGCAGGCGGTAAAACCTTCAATGCTGTAGTTGCTCGCATGCACGCGCATGATCAAGCCGCTGCGCGGGCTGATCGCTGCCTCGTAATCGCGGGTGTGGGTGCGGTTGGTGGTGCCGACTTCATGCAGACGCACGCCTGCGCGGGCCATGATGTCGGGGATGCGGAACGCGCCGCCGATTTCGATCAGCTCGCCCCGGGAAATGATCCCTTCCTTGCGCACGCCGAGGCTGTTGAGGGTCAGCAGTACGGCAGCGGCATTGTTGTTGACCACGGTCACGGCTTCGGCGCCAGTCAGTTCGCGGATCAGGCCTTCGATCAGGTCATCGCGGTCGCCGCGTTTGCCGCTGGCCAGGTCGAACTCCAGATTCAGCGGATAGCGCGCCGCGAGTTGCACGGCTTCGATGGCTTCATCGGGCAACAAGGCGCGACCGAGATTGGTGTGCAGCACGGTGCCGGTCAGGTTGAACACCCGGTGCACCTGGCTGCGCTGCTTCAACGCCAGACGTTCGGCAACCCTTCCGGCCAGGGCTTCGGGGCTGATTTCAACGGCGGTCAATTGCCCCGCCAGCACGGCTTCGCGCAAGTCATCCAACAACTGGCGAAACCCCGTCAACAGCGCCTCGCGCCCGTAACGCTCGGCCAATGGCTGACACGCGGGATGGCGCAACAGGCTGTCGATGGAAGGTAAACGCAAGGCAAAGACACTGACGGACATCAGGCACTCCGGAAAAAACCGATGCGCCTGAGTGTAGACCCTTGCGTCATTCGTCTCCTGGTGCCAGCAGCAGATTCGGCGCCAGCCGCTGATAACCGTCCTGAGCCAGGCGCATGTCGAGCAGCAGACTGCCCAGATCTGCCGACAGCGCCTCGCCCTCCCCGTCGTTTTCCAGATACAGCAACTTCAGATAGCTGTTGCAGCCCGGACAGACTTCGGCCCGCAACGGCGCCTGATTGGCGGCATGACGGTCATCCTCAAGGCTCAGATATTCAAGCCCTTTGCTCTGCTCGCAATACACGCACTTGACCCGCACCACATGCCATTCGCAGGCGCACAGCGAACACACCAGATAGCGCAAGCCGTTGTGCTTGCCGCGATGGCGGATCACCCCGGCCATGGCCGGCGAACCACAGGCCGGGCACTGGCTGAGACTGTCGCCGGGTGTCAGTTGCAGATTCGCTGCGCTGAGCAGCCAATGACTCCACGCCGCTTGCAAAGCCGCGCCGAGAAACGGCACCAGCGCCGCCGGCACTAGCGAGTACTGGCCGCTGACCAGCGCCACGGCCCACGCCCGCAACTGGCCGGGGCTGGCGATGCGCAGTGTGGTCACGGCTTCGATCACCGCTGGTTGTTCGGGGGCGACATAGTGCTGGAGCAAGGCCTCGAGATACAGCTGCCAGGTGTCCTCGCGAATCAGGGTCTCGGCGGCAAACGGTGGCATGCCGTGTTGCCGGCAGACTTCCAGCCGCTGTTCATCAAGCGGCGCGGTCGAGGGCGGATCATCGAGAATCTGCTGCTGGACATGGCACAACCCGGCGATCAAATGCAGGTAATCGGCCAGCGGATGCCCGTCGGCCAAGCGCTCCAGACGCTGGGCCCGCAGTGTGAACAGGTTATGCGGCGGCAGGTGCAGAAACGGCGGTGAACTGGCCGCCGCTTCGATTTCTCCGGGTTCAAGGATGGTTGGCAACTGTCAGCCCTTTTTCGTGACCGGTCGCTCTGGCGGATCTTTGCTTTCCACCTCGCGATACCAGAGTGCATGGTGTTTCCTGGCCCAGGCGCGGCTGACCCAGCCGTGCATCATCGCGTCCACCGAACCCTTGATCCAGATCCCGGCATAGATGTGCACGATGATGCTCAGGATCAGCACAAACCCCGCCAGTGCGTGCAGCAACATCGCCCAGCGAATCGTGGTGATGCCGAAGTAATGACTGAAATACGCGCGCCAGATCACCAGCCCCGTGAACAGCAATGCGAGCATGCACAGCAGTAAAGTCCAGAACAGCAGTTTTTGCCCGGCGTTGTACTTGCCCACCGGCGGCACGGTTTCTTCGTCGTTGACCATTACCCGGTCAATTCGCCGCAGCCACTTCCAGTCGTTGTCTATGAAGAAGTTCGAGCGCCAGAAGCGAAACACCAGGCCCATGAAAAACACGAACATCAGCACGCCCATGAACGGATGCAGGATTCGCGTCCACGGCCCGCCACCGAACAGATGGGTCAGCCAGAACATCGATGGATGAAACAGCGCCAGCCCCGACAGCCCGGCCATGAAGAACAGAATCGCCACCAGCCAGTGATTGGTGCGCTGGTTGGCGGTGTAGCGCAGGATCGTCTTGTTGCTCATGGCCGGCCCTCCCCGCGTGGGTCGAAGGTGTGCACCGCAGGATCGACGACGTGCACCGAGGTGTCGGGCGGTTCGGGATGTTCATCTTCCTCGACCCGGTTCGGGCCGATCCGCACGTAATGGAAGAACCCGGCGAGCACCGCCGCGCCCATGGCCAGCAGGCCGAGCGGTTTGCTGATGCCTTTCCACAAGCCCACCAGCGGACTGATCTCGGGGTTGTCCGGCAGGCCGGCGTAGATCTTCGGCGTGTCGGCGTGGTGCAGCACGTACATGACGTGGGTGCCGCCGACGCCTTCAGGGTCGTAGAGACCGGCGTTGTCGAAGCCACGGCTTTTCAGGTCGACGATGCGTTCGGCGGCGTGGGTCTTCATGTCGTCCTTGGTGCCGAACACAATGGCGCCGGTCGGGCAGGTTTTCACACAGGCCGGCTCCAGCCCCACCGCCACTCGGTCCGAACACAGGGTGCATTTGTAGGCCTTGTGGTCCTTCTGCGAAATGCGCGGAATGTTGAACGGGCAACCGGTGATGCAATAACCACAACCAATGCAGTGATCCTGATCGAAGTCGACGATGCCGTTGGCGTGCTTGATGATCGCCCCCGGGCTCGGGCACGCCGCCAGGCAACCGGGCTCGGCGCAGTGCATGCAGCCGTCCTTGCGGATCAGCCATTCGAGGTTGCCGGCGTCGGTTTCGTGCTCGGTAAAACGCATCAACGTCCATGAGTCGGCGCTCAGATCCTGCGGGTTGTCGTAGGTGCCATGGTTGTGGCCGACCTCGTCGCGCAGCTCGTTCCATTCCGAGCACGCGACCTGGCAGGCCTTGCAGCCGATGCATTTGGTGGTGTCGAGCAGCTTGGCCACCTGTTCCTGGCCGCGAATCGAAGGCGCCGGGGTGGTGGTGGCCGAGCGGGCAATGATGTCTTGGCTGGCCATTTAAAGATTCTCCATCAGAGCTTCTCCACGTTGACCAGGAATGACTTGGATTCCGGGGTCTGTGTATTGCCATCGCCGAGGAACGGCACCAGGGTGTTGGTCAGGTAACCGTGGCGGGTCAGGCCGGTGAAGCCCCAGTGCAACGGAATGCCGATCTGGTGCACCACCTGGTTGTTGACCTGCAGCGGCCGGATCCTTTTGGTCACCACCGCCACCGCTTCAATGAACCCGCGCTTGCTGCTGACCCGCACCCGGTCGCCGGCCACGATGCCCTTCTCTTTGGCCAGCACCTCGCCGATTTCCACGAACTGCTCGGGCTGGGCAATCGCGTTCAACTTGCAGTGCTTGCTCCAGAAGTGGAAATGCTCGGTCAGCCGGTAGCTGGTGGCGGCGTACGGGTAATCCTTGGCCACGCCTAGGCTGTCCCACACCGAATCGAAGATCCGTGCCGCCGGGTTGCTGGTGGCTTTCTTGTTTTCCGGGTGCAGCGGGTTGATGCCGATCGGCGTTTCGAACGGCTCGTAGTGCTCGGGGAATGGCCCTTCGTTCATCTTGTCGACGGCGAAGAACCGCGCCACGCCTTCGGGGTTCATGATGAACGGGTTCATCCCCGCTTCCGGCGGTACGTCGGCCTTATAGTCCGGCACGTCGGTGCCGCCCCAGGCCTTGCCGTTCCACCAGACCAGGCGTTTTTTCGGATCCCACGGTTTGCCGGCAACGTCCGCAGAAGCGCGGTTGTACAGAATCCGCCGGTTGGCCGGCCAGGCCCACGCCCAACCCTGATGCTGATGCATGCCGTAAGGGTCGTTGTTGTCGCGGCGGGCCATCTGGTTGCCGGCCTCGGTCCAGCTGCCGCAGAAGATCCAGCAGCCGGACGCGGTGCTGCCGTCATCCTTGAGCTGGGCGAACCCGGCCAGTTGCGAATTGCCCTTGATCGTCGCGCCGGTGGCGTCGGTGAAATCCGTGGTGGCGTAGCCGTTGATCTCTTTGGCGATCTCTTCCGGCGAGGGTTCTTCGGCGATCTTGTACGGCCACGACAGCTTCAACAGCGGATCGGCGAATTTGCCGCCCTGGGCCTGATAACGCTCACGCAGGCGCAGGAACAGCGCACTCATGATCTGCACGTCGGTGCGCGCCTCGCCGGGGCCGTCGGCACCTTTCCAGTGCCATTGCAGCCAGCGGCTGCTGTTGACCAGCGAACCGTCCTCTTCAGCAAAACAGGTGGTTGGCAGGCGGATCACTTCGGTCTGGATGTCGGCGCTCTTCACATCATTGAACGGCCCGACGTGTTCCCAGAACTGCGAGGTTTCAGTGGCCAGCGGGTCCATTACCACCAGCCATTTGAGCTTGGCCAGTGCCGCCATCACCCGGTTCTTGTCCGGCAACGCGGCAATCGGGTTGAAGCCCTGGCACATGTAACCGTTGACCTTGCCCTGCCCCATCAGATCGAACACCTTGAGGATGTCGTAGTTGGGGATGTCGAGTTTCGGCAGGTAGTGGTAGGCCCACTGATTCTCGGCGGTGGCATTGGCGCCGTACCAGGCTTTCATCAGGCTGACATGGAACTTGCTGTAGTTCTGCCAGTAGGACAATTGCCCCGGCCGCAGCGGTACTTGCGTGCGTTTCTTGATATAGGCGTTGTAATCCTGCTCCATGTCGGTGGGCAGGGTCAGGTAACCCGGCAGCGCGTTGGACAGCAGGCCGAGGTCGGTCAGGCCCTGAATGTTCGAGTGCCCGCGCAACGCGTTGACCCCGCCGCCGGGCATGCCGACGTTGCCCAGCAACAGTTGCACCATTGCTGCGCTGCGGATGATCTGCGAGCCGATCGAGTGCTGGGTCCAGCCCAACGCATAAAGGATGGTCATGGTCTTGCCCGGTTGCGAGCAAGTGGCGATTTCCTCCCATATCTTTTTCATCGCATCGACCGGCATGCCGCAGATCTGGCTCGCCAGGTCGATGTTGTAGCGGCTGTAATGCTGCTTCATCAATTGATAGACGCAGCGCGGGTCCTGCAGGGTCGGGTCGACTTTGACGAAGCCGTCCTCGCCCAGTTCGTAACCCCAGGTGGATTTGTCGGTGTAGCTGCGTTTGGCTGCGTCGTAACCGGTGAACAGCCCGTCCTCGAAGCCGAACCCGGCTTTGACGATGAACGACACGTCGGTGTAGTTGCGCACGTATTCGTGCTGGATCTTGTCCTCGGTCAGCAGGTAATTGATCAGCCCGCCCATGAACGCGATGTCGCTGCCGGTGCGAATCGGCGCGTAGTAATCGGCCACGGACGCGGTCCGGGTAAACCTAGGATCGACCACGATCAGCCGCGCGGCGTTGTGCGCCTTGGCTTCGGTCACCCATTTGAAGCCGCAAGGATGGGCTTCTGCTGCGTTGCCGCCCATCACCAGGATCAGATTCGCGTTGGCGATATCGGTCCAGGTGTTGGTCATGGCTCCACGGCCGTACGTCGGGGCAAGACTTGCCACCGTCGGGCCGTGTCAGACACGCGCCTGGTTATCGAACCCCAGCATGCCGAGACTGCGAACCACCTTGTGGGTGATGTAACCCGCTTCGTTGGACGCTGCCGACGCTGCGAGGAATCCGGTGGTCAGCCAGCGATTGACTGTCTGGCCCTGGGCGTTCTGCTCGACGAAATTGGCGTCGCGGTCGGCCTTCATCAGGTCGGCGACGCGGTCGAGAGCTTCGTCCCAGCTGATTCGGGTCCACTCACTGCTGCCGGGCTTGCGCACCTGCGGGTACTGCAAACGGCCGGGACTGTGAATGAAGTCCAGCAGACCGGCGCCTTTCGGGCACAAAGTGCCGCGGTTGACCGGGTGGTCGGCGTCGCCCTCGATATGGATGATGTTTTGCGCAACGTTCTTCGCGGCATCGCCCTGGCTGTACATGATCAAGCCGCAGCCGACCGAGCAATACGGGCAGGTGTTGCGGGTTTCATGGGTGTGGGCAAGCTTGAAGTGGCGCACCTGCTCGGCGAAGGCCAGCGTCGGGGCCATGCCCAACGCGCCCAGGCTAGAGCCTGCAAGGCCGATACCAGCGACCTTGAAGAACTGACGACGGCTGAGATCCATCGTGCACTCCTGATCAGGTGGAACCCGGTACTGGTGCCGGGTTTATTCTGGACAATCACGGTTGCGGCACACGAGTGCCGACCTTTTCACTGTAGACAACGCCCCCGCCGCCTGTGTGAAAACCGACCGTCGGCCGTTTGTCGGATCACCATCTCCCTGTGGGAGCGAGCTTGCTCGCGAAAAGCGGTGTGTCATTCAACATTGATGCTGCCTGACCAGACACATTCGCGAGCAAGCTCGCTCCCAGAGGTTTTGTGTGCTCCTTAAAGGGCATCGGCTTATCATGGCGGGCACGACCCATCTCCGCCTTCAGAGACCGCGCATGACTTTCGATTTTGATCAGGTATTCGACCGCCACGACACCGGCAGCACCAAGTGGAGCCGCTATCCGGCCGACGTGTTGCCGATGTGGGTCGCTGACATGGATTTCGCGGCGCCGCCGGTGGTCATCGAGGCGCTGCAACAACGCCTGCTGCACCCATTGGTGGGTTACAGTGTGGCCCAGGACAACCTGCGCGAGGCCATCGTCGCCGACCTCTGGAACAAGTTCGCCTGGCGGGTCAAACCGCAGGAGCTGATCTTCCTGCCGGGCGTGGAATCGGGTTTCAACATGGCGCTCAAGGCGCTGGTGCAACCGCAGCAGAACGTCGTGGTGCAAACCCCCAACTATCCGCCGCTGCGCCACGCGCCGGGCCATTGGGGCCTGAACAAGGTTGAGCTGGAGTTCAACGCCCAGGCCGACGGCACCTACGCCACCCCGCTGGACGCCCTGCGTGAATCCCTGACCGGTGGCGGCGCGTTGCTGCTGAGCAACCCGCACAATCCGATCGGCAAGGTCTTTGGCCGTGAAGAACTGCAAGCGGTAGCGGACATCTGCATGGTGCAGGACGCCTGGATCATCTCCGACGAGATCCACGCCGAGCTGTGCTACGACGGCCGCGTCCACATTCCGACCGCGTCCCTGAGCCCGGAAATATCTCGCCGCACCATCACCCTGATGTCGGCGAGCAAGGCCTACAACATCGCCGGTCTCAAGACTTCGTTCATGATCATCCAAGACGCCGCCCTGCGCGAACGCGTCAACCACGCCCGTTGCGGCATGGTCGACAGCGTCAACCCGCTGGGCATGGAAGCCACCCGCGTGGCGTACAGCGAGGCCGGGCCTTGGCTTCAGGCTCTCAAGCAATACCTGCAAGCCAACCGCGATTATCTGGTCGAAGCGGTTCGCAGCCGTCTGCCGGGCGTGAAGATCAATGTGCCGCAGGGCACTTATCTGGCGTGGCTCGATTGCTCGGCGCTTGGGCTGAACAATCCGCAACAGTTCTTCCTCGAACAGGCTCGCGTCGGTCTCAGTCCGGGTCTGGACTTCGGTGATCACAGCCAACAGTTCGTGCGCCTGAACTTCGGTTGCCCGCGTTCGCTGCTGGAAGAAGGCATTGCGCGGATGGCGCGCAGCCTCAAGTAATCGCTTCTGCCTGTCCTGATAGTTCCCACGCTCTGCGTGGGAATTCAGCCCGGGACGCTCTGCGTCCCCTCCAGAGCCGAACTCGGAGCGCCCCTTGGGGCAATCGGGAGCGATCCGGAAAAGCAGCACCGACAATCCAATCGAACTTGCGGCAAACGGGCCGGGTCAACCGCCCGTACCTGCCAAAAGTCCTGGAGATTGACGATGACTGACTATCCGAAACCACCCTTCCCGAAACAGGCGCAACCGGTGCCCGGTTCCCAACGAAAAATGGAGCCGTACCCCGATTGCGGCGAACAGAGCTACGTCGGTTCCGGTCGGCTGGCCGGCAAGATCGCTTTGATCACCGGTGCCGACAGTGGGATTGGCCGGGCGGTGGCCATTGCCTTCGCCCGTGAAGGCGCCGATGTAGCGGTCGCCTATCTGGATGAACACGAAGATGCAAAGGAAACCGCGCGCTGGGTCGAACAGGCCGGCCGCCAGTGCCTGTTGCTGCCCGGAGACATTGCTCAGAAAGCCCAGTGCCAGGCGTTGGTAGACCAAACCGTTGAGCGGTTCGGCCGCATCGACGTGCTGGTCAACAACGCCGCGTTCCAGATGACCCATGAGAATTTCGAGGACATTCCTGATGAGGAATGGGTGATGACGTTCGACGTCAACATCACCGCAATTTTCCGGTTGTGTCAGGCGGCCCTCAAACATATGGGTGCGGGCTCTTCGATCATCAACACCAGTTCGGTCAACTCGGACATGCCCAAGCCCACCCTGCTCGCCTACGCCACTACCAAAGGCGCCATCGCCAATTTCACCGGAGGTCTGGCGCAGATGCTCGGCCCAAAGGAAATCCGCGTGAATTGCGTGGCACCAGGGCCGATCTGGACGCCGCTGATCGTCTCGACCATGCCCGATGACGAGGTGCAGAATTTCGGCGAAAACACCCCGCTCGGCCGGCCGGGCCAACCCGTGGAAGTTGCGCCGATCTACGTGTTGCTGGCCTCGGACGAAGCCAGTTACATCACCGGTCAGCGTTACGGGGTCACCGGCGGCAAACCGATGCTCTGAACGGTCTGGCGAAAAAAGTGAACCGTCGTGCACGACGGCCTCTCCATACCTTTAAGGCCCCTTTCGGGTCACGAGAGATCAGGAGGCCGTCATGTCCGCACCTATCGTCAAGCTCTTCACGCAACCGAACTTCGCCTGGACCGATATCCGGCGTGAAGAAGAGGCACATCCACGTCATTACCTGGCCCATTTGCTGGTACTGGCCCTCATCCCGCCCGTCTGTCTGTTCATCGGTACGACGTATGTCGGCTGGAGTCTGGCAGCGGGCGAAACCGTAAGACTAAGCAGTGCCAGCGCTTTGCAGCTGAGTATCCTGCTGTACGTCACCATCATCCTTGGTGTGGCTGTCATCGGCGGGTTCATTCGCTGGATGTCGCGCACCTTCGATGCTCGACCCACACTCAATCAGTGCATCGGGTTTGCGGCTTACACGGTCAGCCCGTTCTTCATTGCCGGTATCGCCGGGCTCTATCCCAGCCGCTGGCTGGCGGTACTGGTGCTCGGTGCGGCAGCCGTCTATTCGACCTTCCTGCTGTTCATCGGTCTGCCGACCTTCATGCACGAGCGCAAGCAACAGGGTCTGCTGTACTCCGCCAGCGTCTGGGGCGTGGGGCTACTGGTACTGGTGACCATTCTGGTATCGATGATTCTGTTGTGGTTCAACGTGTTGACGCCCGAATACCTGCGCACACATGTCGGTTAGCCCTGCCATGTCGCAGGCAGGCCCCGCGTCATGAGTTTCGTTGTCTGGGTGGCAGTCCTCGGCGCCGTGCTGCTGATCCTGGCGCTGACTTCGTCATACCTGCGCTGGATGCCGGTCACCACGTCGGCGGTGTGCCTGTTGCTGGGTGTCGCCATCGGCCCGAGCGGGCTCGATCTGCTGAAACTGTCGCTGGACGACGCGACCTTGTGGATGGAACACCTGACAGAAATCGCCGTGCTGTTTTCGCTGTTTGTCTGCGGCCTGAAGCTGCGTTTGCCGCTGCGCGACAGGCGTTGGTGGATAGCTTTTGGATTGGCAGGCCCGATGATGGTCGTGACGATCGTCGGTGTATGTCTATTGCTGCATTTTGGTCTGAATCTGTCTTGGGGGCCGTCGTTGCTGATCGGCTCGATACTCGCTCCCACCGACCCGGTGTTGGCTGCGCTGGTGCAGGTCAACGATGCACGAGACGTCGACAGCGTGCGTTTCGGGCTGTCCGGCGAGGCCGGACTCAATGACGGGATTGCCTTTCCCTTCGTGATTCTGGGCTTGTTGCTTTTGCACGGAGACGGGCTCTCCACGGAGTGGAGCGACTGGGTTTTGCGCAGCGTCATCTGGGCCGTTCCCGCCGGATTGCTGTGTGGTTACTGGATGGGGCGTGGCATCGGACGCGTCACCCTGCTCCTGCGCATCCGCAACGATGACAGCACTCTCAGTCCCAACGATTATCTGGCGCTGGCGCTGATTGCACTGGCTTACGTCGCGGCTGATTCCATCGGCGGTTATGGGTTTCTGTCGGTGTTCGCAGCAGGCCTGGGATTGCGTCAGGAGGAAGTCAAATCCACCGGCGCCCACCAACCACCCGCCGAACACCTGGTACAACCGGTGGTTGGCCACCAGAACGTCGAACCACAACATGCGGTGCACGGCGATACTGAACGGCTGGAAGACAGTCAGGTTGCCGCCGGGATCATGATGGGCGACATGCTTGCGTTCGGCAGTTTGGTGGAGCGGGCAATGGAAGTGTTTCTGGTCACCTTGCTCGGAGTGGTGCTGATTGCTCACTGGGACTCGCGGGCGCTATTGGTTGCAGGCGGGTTGTTCTGCGTGATACGTCCAGTCTGCGTGGCGCTGATGCCGTGGGGATCGCTGCTTGCAGGACCTCAACGAATATTGATCGGCTGGTTCGGCATTCGCGGCATCGGCAGTCTGTTTTACCTGTTTTACGCCCTCAATCACGGACTGACCGACACCGTAGCCACGGTGTGTACCGATCTGACCCTGTCGGTGGTGGCACTGAGCATTCTGCTGCACGGTGTCAGTACCCAGCCGATTCTTGCCCGCTATCAACGACGCAAGAAACCGCAAACCTGAATTCACTTCATCGCCTGGGCAATGATTTCCACCAGATGAGCCTGGGTGAACGGTTTCGACAATCGAGGCAGCCCCGCGGCAAACCCTTCGAGACGCTCGGTATAGCCGGTGGCGATGATGATCGGCAGATCCGGTTTGAGCAGGCGCACAGCGTGTGCCAGTTGTGCGCCACTCATCTGCGGCATGGCCATGTCGGTGATCATCAGATCAATGACTTCCCCTTGATCGAACAGCGTCAGCGCCTGAGCGCCCGAAGTTGCGCTGATCACCCGGTGACCGAGGTCCTCCAGCAACAGGACGGTACTGGTGCGCACCAGATTGTCGTCGTCCACCACCAGCACGCTGAGTCTCGGCACCTTCGCTACGGTTTCGTTCGGGCTGAAGGATTTGGCGGCGGCACCCTCGACGGCGACCGGAAGCCAGAGTTCAGCCGTGGTGCCCTTGCCTTTGCTGCTTTTCAGAATGAATCGCCCGCCCAGTTGCTCTACGAAACCGTGCACCATCGACAAACCCAGGCCAGTGCCTTTGCCCAGGCCTTTGGTGGTGAAGAACGGATCGGTCGCCGACGCCAGCGTCGCATCATCCATGCCTTCGCCGGTATCGGTCACACTAAGACGGACATAACGTCCCGCCGCCAGCCTTGCATCGCATTGCTCAAGCATGACTTCGGGTTCGGCACTGATGACGACACTGCCGCCATCCGGCATGGCATCACGGGCATTGGTTGCCAGATTGAGTACCGCGAGTTCCAGTTGGTTGGTGTCGGCGAGAACCGCCTCCAGATCCTCGGGAAACCGTGTCTCGATGCGGATCCCGGGCCCCAGTGAACTGCGCAGAAGTCCTGTAATGCCTTGCACCAGCGTTGGAATGTCAACCGCTTCGGTCTTGAGCTCCTGACGCCGGGCGAAGGCCAGCATGCGCTGGGTCAGCGACACGCCCCTGAGCGCGCCCTGGGTGGCGTTTTCCAACAGTCGGCTGACTTTCGGGTCGTCACCGACTCGTTTGCGCACGATTTCCAGGTTGCCGAGGATGACCGTCAGCAAATTGTTGAAGTCGTGCGCGATCCCGCCGCTGAGTTGACCAATGGCCTGCATCTTCTGCGCCTGGAACAGCGCTTCACGGGTTTGCTCCAGGGCCTGTTGCGCTTCGGCAGCTTCGGTGACGTCACGGGTTATCTTGGCGAAACCGAGCAGGCTGCCTGTCTCGCCATGGATGGCGTCGACCACCACATGCGCCAGGAACCGCGTGCCATCCTTGCGCAGGCGCCAGCTCCTGTTTTCGAAGCGCCCTTCGCGCACAGCCGTTTCCAGCGCCCGCTGCGGTTCGCCTGCTTCACGGTCTTCGGGGGTATAGAACATCGAGAAATGCCGGCCGATCACTTCATCCGGCGTATAACCCTTGATTCTCTGGGCGCCCGGGTTCCAGTTGGTCACCCGGCCTTCCGGGCTGAGCATGTAGATCGCATAGTCGGTGACACTCTGTACCAGCAGGCGAAATTGCTGTTCGCTCTGCTTGAGGGTTTCTTCGGCCATCTTGCGATCGGTCAGGTCGCGGGTGATCTTGGCGAACCCGAGCAATTGCCCGTCGGGGCTGTGGATCGGGTCGATCACCACGTGACACCAGAAATGCGTGCCGTCCTTGCGCACCCGCCAGCCTTCACCTTCGAAGCGGCCCTCGCGGATTGCCGTATCCAGGGCGCGGCGTGGCATCTCGGCTGCACGGTCTTCGTCGGTGTAAAACCGGGAAAAGTGTTCGCCGATAATTTCCGCTTCTTCGTAACCTTTGAAGCGTTTGGCGCCGGAGTTCCAGCTGATGATGATGCCCTCGGGATCGATCATGTAGATCGCATAATCGACCACCGCATCGATCAACAATCGAAAGCGCATGTCTTCTGTTGCAGCGGACTTCTTGTTCTCGCTCATCAGGCTTGGCTCAAAGCAGGTTTTCAATGACTGGAGTATGCGTCAAACCGGCGGTTTGGATAGCCGCAAAAGCATACCGGGCCAGGCAAGGGACAGCAGCTCATCGCTGGACATATTTGATGATCCTTGCGTAAAGCGCATTGAAGAGGAAATCCGGTACCTGCGTCGCGTATTGCGTTGCCTTGGACAAGGCCAGGTGGCACTCCCTGACCATCTCGTTACGCTCGCTTGCGTCATTGACCGATTTGCTGAAGATGCGCTCATAGGCCTCGTAGCTGTAAAGCGTGGATGTCGAGGTAATGGAAAGCGTGTTCTGGGTGTCCAGGCAGTATGTGCTGTGCGCGCGCAGGACCCGATCCTGCAAGGCTCCCAGGCCGCGTTCGTACAGGAAAATCTGCGAGCCGCTGGCTTTTTTTGCGGCCGTCTCCAGTGTGTACAGCACCGCATGAGCATTATCCAGGCTGGATTTCAGCGCCGACGGTTTGACGAAACGCTCAAGCTCGCCCTTTTCGAGGCTTTTGAACCCGCGTTGGACCCCGGAAATAAAGGCAAAGGGATAGTTGCAGGCGACCACGTGCACTTCCAGCTGATAGCCGGCGTTGGCGGCGTATTCAGGCAAGGCGGCAAATTCGATGGTGTCGAATGCGCACTCCAGAATGATGTTGAGTTTCTCTTTGAAAGCTCTTTCAAAAATCTTTTGGCACAGGTCGCGGACGAAAGTCTCTGTGTGTTCGTAGGCATGCAATACGCCGATTTTGATCATTTCCTCATATTGCGGATGCTTCTCCCGATACTGGGGAAGGTAAAGACGAACATGGTTTTGATAGCGACCGGAAGGCAGCAGGCTTTTTTCCAGCAGGTAGGTTTTGCCCGAGCTTTGTACTCCGGCAGTGACCAACATCCGGGGTGTGGTCTCGGCCGTTACTGCGGAAAACAGCGTTGGGCTGAGAGTATCGAAAGCGGCAGTGACCTGCTCTGGCGTGTAGGTGTAGTGGTAGGCAGCGGTGACAGACATGCAGTGATTTCCTTATCTCGTCTTTAGGGATACCGGTGACCGGTCCTTTGACTAAAGACCGGTTTTCAGACTTCATCAAAGACAAGATATTTACAGGGTATGTCACTGTTTTGTAGAGGATTTATTCGTACAGATAACGGTAAAAAACGCCCTGTTCAAATTCCCGAAAACGTACGTCAATCCGACAGGTTTCCTACGCATTCACTCTCCTCCAGCGACCACCAGCGCGGCAGCAACTGGCGGACGCGACTCTCGGCAAAGCGATCATCGATCAGCATCACCACACCGCGATCCTGCTGCGTGCGAATCACTCGCCCGGCAGCCTGCACCACTTTCTGCACGCCGGGGAACAGGTAGGTGTAGTCGTAACCGGCACCAAAGATCGCGGCCATGCGCCGCTTCATCTGTTCATTGACCGGGTTGAGCTGAGCCAGCCCGAGGGTGGCGATGAACGCGCCGATCAGCCTTGCGCCGGGCAGATCGATGCCCTCGCCGAACGCGCCGCCGAGTACGGCAAAACCGACGCCCTGGCTGTCGGCGGTAAATTGATCGAGAAATTCCTGTCGTGCCCCCTCGGCCATGCCCCGGGATTGCAGCCAGCGGGTGATGTGCGGGTGTCGCTCGGCCAGCAGCTGCGCGACCTGTTGCAGGTAATCGAAACTGCTGAAGAACGCCAGGTAGTTGCCCGGCCGCTCGCTGAACTGGCGGGCGATCAGCTCGACAATCGGCTCCAGCGACGCCTGCCGGTGTGTGAAACGGGTGGAAATCCGGCTGACGATCTGCACCTGCAATTGCTCGGCGCTGAACGGCGACTCGACATCGATCCAGACCGTGTCGGCCGGCGTGCCGAGCAAGTCCGCGTAATAGTGGCGCGGGCTGAGGGTTGCGGAAAACAGCACGCTGCTGCGCGCCGCCGTCAGGCGCGGGCCAATGAACGCCGCCGGCACCACGTTGCGCAGGCACAGTTGCGATAACGGGCGTTTGCGCTCGAGGTCACGCTTGCTGATGTCGAAAAGGTAATGCGCGTCGAACAGTTCCGCCACCCGGCCGAATTGCAGCATCTCGAAGTAGAAGTTCTGCAATCCGTTGTCGAGCCCTTGCGGGTGATCGTTGAGGTAGTCGCCGATGCTCGCCGTGCAGGATGAGAGAGCCTGCAACAGTTTTTCCGGCGCCTTGTCGTAGGCCTGATACGGCGCCAACTGGTCATTGTGCAGGGCGTTCCATTCGCGGTTGACCCGTTGCAACGATTTCTTCAACGCCTCGGGGGCGGTTTTGCGCACGCTGCCCAGTGTCGCCTGATCGAGGATGGCGCTGTACATCTGCCGTCCGCGTTCGACCAGGTTATGCGACTCGTCCACCAGCACCGCCACGTTCCATTGATTGAACTGGGCCAGGCCGAACAGCAGCGCGCTGAAATCGAAGTAATAGTTGTAGTCCGCCACCACCACGTCGGCCCAGCGGGCCATTTCCTGGCTCAGGTAGTACGGACACACCCCGTGCTGCGCCGCGACGTCTCGCAGTGCGGCCTGATCCAGCAGGCGCAATTGGCTGGCAGCCTCACGGGCGGCGGGTAAGCGGTCGTAAAAGCCTTGGGCCAACGGGCAGGACTCGCCGTGACAGGCCTTGTCCGGGTGCTCGCAGGCCTTGTCCCGGGCGACCATTTCCAGCACCCGCAGGGGCAAGGTTTCGCTGTGATCGAACAGCACTTGCGCCGCATCCAGCGCCAGTTTGCGTCCGGGTGTCTTGGCGGTGAGGAAGTAGACCTTGTCCAGTTGCTGTGGCGCCAACGCCTTGAGCATTGGAAACAGGGTGCCGAGGGTCTTGCCGATCCCGGTCGGGGCCTGGGCCATCAGGCAGCGGCCGGTGCTGACGGCCTTGAACACCGACTCGGCGAGGTGACGCTGGCCGGGGCGAAAGGCAGCATGGGGAAAACCCAACAGCTGCGCCGCCCGGTTGCGCGCTTCGCGGTGGGCCATTTCCTGTTCGGCCCATGCCAGGAACAAACCGCACTGTTGTTCGAAGAACTGCCGCAACGCATCGGCGCTGAACGCTTCGACCAGGCAGGTTTCCTTTTCCGTGACGATGTCGAAATACACCAGCGCCAGATTGATCTGCTCAAGCTGCAAACGACAGCACATCAACCAGCCGTAGATTTTCGCCTGGGCCCAATGCAGTGAACGGTGATTGGCCGGTTGCTTGCTCAGGTCGCCGCGGTAGGTTTTGACTTCTTCCAGGCAGTTCTGCGTCGGGTCGTAGCCGTCCGCCCGGCCCTTGACCTTCAATGGCCCGAAGGCGCCCTCCAGCGCCACTTCGCTCTGGTAGGCGTCGTTGCGCCGGGACGCCACGGTGCGATGCCCGGCAATCCCCTCCAGTGCGGTCGGTGACGGGGTGAAGCGCAAGTCGAGGTCACCGGTTTTCGCGGTGAATTCGCACAACGCCCGCACCGCGATGCTGTAGCTCAAGCGCCCTGCTCCGCCCATTGCACGTAACACACGGCGACCGGCATCCGGTGCGTGTGGCAGAACTCCAGCCAGCGCAGTTGATTGTCCTGCAGACGATCGCCGGGGCCTTTGACTTCGATCATCCGGTAGGTCTTGTGCTGCGGCCAGAACTGGATCAGGTCTGGCATGCCGGCACGATTGGCCTTGATATCGAGCAGCAGACGGCTGAACCAGTGCTTGAGGTGTTCGGCCGGCAGACAGGCTAGCGCCTGATCCAACAGCTCTTCATTGAGCGCGCCCCAGAACACGAACGGCGACTGCACGCCCCATTTGGCGGCGAACCGCGCGCGAATGGTGTCGGCATAACGGCCATCGTCGAGTTCGGCCAGACAGGCCTGAAACAGCTCGGCGCGTCGGGGCTGGAAGTCCTCGTTGAGCAGATCCACTGGTCCGCGCTGGAACGGGTGAAAGAATGCGCCCGGCAACGGCGCGAAGATCGCCGGCCAGCACAGCAGGCCGAACAATGAATTGATCAGGCTGTTTTCCACGTAATGCACCGGGCCCGTTTCTTCGTGCAGGTGCGCCTGAACGTGATATTCCACCGACAACGCCGGATCGAGACGCGGCAGGTGCAGATCCAGACGCTCCACCATGCCCGGCGCGGTGCGCTTGATCGGTGGCCCGCCGAGCTTGCGCCGCAAGCGCGGCAACACCCGTTGCAGGCCCTGCTGTTCGGTGGCGGTTTCCGGCGCCTGCTCGGCAATGACCGCCAGTTCCAGGGCCAACGCATATTCGGTGCTGCGCTCCAGCACGCGGATCATCCGCAATCGCGCGCCGGGATACGCGCAGTCGCGATAGATCTTCAGCGCCAGGGCGAATTCGCCGAGGCGCTCGCAGTATTGGCCGATCTGGAACAACAGCTTGCCGCGCCGGCGTTGCAGCCACGGATTGTCGAACTGCAGCGCCGCAACCTGTTCGACGATCGGCTCCAGCGGCTCGCCGGCTTCGAAATACAGCTGACAGTCGTGCAGAAACAGACACGCATCGACGTCGGCGCGGCTGCGCAAGCCCCGGGAATCGGCGCTGAATTCGACTTTTTCATAAGTGAAGATGCCGAGGTCGGCGAGCACGAACTCCGACCAGTCCTGATAGAGGTTGCCGAAGAACATCAGGCGAAAACGGTCGCACAGGTCCATCAGCGTCAGGCTGAACAGCCGATCCGCCAGCGTTGGGCACCATTGCTGAAAACTGCGGGGCTCGGGGAATTGTTCGTGCAACAGCGGCAGCCAGTCGACTTTCTTGCCTTTGGGCTGGTCGATGGCCGGGCCGAAGGCTTGCAGGATCTCGGCCTTGAGCAACACCTCGAACAGATCCGTCATCGACAACGTTGCCTGTTCATCGAGCCAGCCATGTTCCAGCAGCGGTTGCGCCGCCTCGGCGATGTCGCCGATTTCCGGATAATTCAGCTTGCCGGCACGAAAATGCACGCCCTTGCGCATCACCATCCGCACCAGCAACCCCTGAGATCCACGCGGCAGTGCCTTGAAGTCGCGGATGAAGGCGTGCTCCGCTTCGCTCATCACGTCGGCGTAGCGAAGCTCAAGCCAATCAAGCACCTGGCGAAAGTTGTTGAGGTAATAGAACGGATCGTCGAGGGGATTGGCAGTCACGGTGATTTCGGGGCCATGGCAAGCGAGTACTGGTTATGCGTACAGATACCAGCCTGCCCCGGCGGGCGCAAACGGAAAAAGATCAGTGGCACTTTCATTGCGGATTTTTTCAGGTGGCCATCGAACTTTTCCGGGCGTAATGGCACCAACCGCCTTAGAGGCCGACAATGGTCGAAATGAACAGGAATGCTGCTTATGAAAATCAAGACTCTCGGGATCCCGTTGGCTGTTGCGGCCCTGCTGACCCTGGCCGGTTGCTCGACCCCGACGGTGGTCACCCTGCAGAACGGCACTCAGTACCTGACCGAAGACATGCCCGATACCAAAAACGAGGACGGCTTCTACGAGTTCAAGGATATTTCCGGCGCCAAGATCCGTGTACGTGCCGATGAAGTGGCCACGGTGCGTAAAGAAGACTGACGATTACCCGATCAAAAAAGGCTGCGTTCCTGTTGGAGCGCAGCCTTTTTTGCATTTGTCAGCGGGGTAATGCCATGCCCGGCAGGGAGCCGTCGCAACTGAAAGGACGCTCCCCCCTGCGAACCAGCTCTTCCTGTAAGCGCTGGCACCGTTGGCGCTCCTGCTGCGCCATGCGGTCGATGCTCAGATTGCCGGTCATTTCCGGTTCATGGTCTTCGCCGATGCGAATCGTCACGAACGGTTGCTCGGGCTGGATATGAAAGCGGCTTTTCTCTTCAACGGGTTTGACGTCATCACTGTCGGCCGGCTTTGGCAGTTGATCGGTGGTGACGCCATAGCGGCTCAGAATCGAGCTGTGAGGCAGATCGGCCCGGGTATTGGCCGAGAGCAGCGCCAGTCCCGCGATACCGATAAACCTCTTGAAACCTTTCACGTGTGAATCTCCTGTACTCGTTGGCGACCCTTACATGACGAACGTTGCCGTCATGGCTTTAGGCCGCATTTCCTGTTAGTGCAGGGATTGGAGTCAGAGAATGGCTGGTGAGTCACTTTCGATACCGCGTTATCGTTCTTCGCGGGCAAGCCCACTCCCGCAAAAGGCCAGTACTCGGTCAAATGTGGGAGCGGCGGTGCGACGATTCGACTTGCTCGCGAAGAGGCCCTTAACGGCGCCCGATCAACATCAGGCGATCACAATCCCGTCGGCACTCAGGCTGTCCAGCGCTACCCCGACCAGCGTCACCGAATCAGCGCCGAACTTCAGCACCGTATCCTGCCCGACCGCCGTGGCATGGGCGCGGAAGTCGTCGTTGGGCAACACGCCCTGCACGCCGAGGAATACCAGTTTGTCGTTGGCGGTGTAACCCACCACGCGATCCTGACCGAACGCGCCGCTGAACAGGAAGGTATCCGCCCCGCCGCCGGATTCCATCAGATCATTGCCGGCGCCGCCGACGAACACGTCGTTGCCAGCCCCACCGATCAGATGGTCGTTGCCGTCCAGCCCGAACAACCAGTCACCGCTGGCCTTGGCCTTGAGGGTATCGGCGCCGCCGGTGCCCTTCACGCTCGATTCGTACTGGGTGACGTTGTTGCCGACCTTCAGGCCGGTCGCGGTGACGCTGTGGGTCACGTCGTCCTTGAACAGGCCCCAGAGAAAGCCCGGCTCCTTGGTGACGATGCTGCCGATGTCGCGAGTGATGCTGATCCCGCCGTTGGCATCGCGGATGTACAGGTTGCCGGCGCCGTCGTTGGCGAAGTCGAAGGTATTGACCGACTTCTGCAACTCCAGGGTGTTGTTGCCCGAGCCACCAAGCAGGATGTTGTACCCCCCGCCGTCGCGGAACGTGTCGTTGCCGGCGCGGCCCTCCAGATAGTCGTTGCCGCTGCCGCCCTGGATCAGGTCGTTGGCGTCACTGCCGATGATGAAGGTGCTGCCCTTGTGGGTTTCAGCGTTGCGGTTCAGGTCCTGCACCCAAGTGTTGGCCCGCGCCGGATCCGACAGGTTGGCGACGATGATCGTCGAGTCCTTGCTGGTCAGGTCGTAGAACTTCGACTCGATCACCCGGTTCATGCCGTCGCCGTAGGCGGTCGGCAGGTGCGAGATCCAGGTCGGAATGTTGACGATCGAGTACGGCAGCACGTTCCACGCCGCCGAGGCGTAGTGGTCGTTGAAGCTGACGATGTTGTCGGTCGCCGACTCCTTGGGCGCGTCGTGTACGCCGAGCGAGGCGCCAGTGAAGGTCGAGCCGTCGAGGGCGCGGAACACCGGATCGTTTTCGTAGCCGACGTTGAGCACCTTGTCAGTGCTGCTTTGGGTCGGCGAGGCGTAGGCGATGTAGTTGGAATCCTGGAAGAACCCGCCCCATTTGCTGGTGCTCAAGTCCGCCATGCTGTTGACCGCCAGCCCGCCGAGGCTGTGGCCGCTGAACAGCACGTCCTTGCCGGTGAGTCCGTTGGCCTTGGCGAACGCCACCACGTCGTTCATCAGGTTGCCGAAGGCTTCGCCGACGTAGTTCTTGGCGTAATCCTTGGGCCCGAACGCGGCGAGCAAGTCGTTGATCACGTCACCAATGGAGTCGCCGATCAAGATTTCCCGTGGGCCGCTGGTGCCGCGAAAGGCGATGCCGATTTCCGTCAGATGGCCCTGGGCGTCGTATTTGCCGAGGATTTCCACCTGAGCGCTGGTGTAGCCGGCTTTCTCACCGAAGAAGGTGCCGCGGGCATCGGTCTTGCCCTCGTAGCCCAGTTGCGAGGCGCTGATCGGGGTCCAGCCGGCTTTTTTCACCGCGTCGAGTGCGATTTTTTCCGAATCGGGGTTCCACGGAATGCCGGGGATCACCCCTTGGGAATCCGTGCCGCCGATCAGCGCGGTCACCAGCGTGGCCGGCAGGCCGAGGCCGAAGCCGTTGTGCTGATAACCGACGGCAAAGCCGTTATCGAGGTTGTGGTAGGAATACAGCGTAATGGCCATGGCGTCGCTGAACAGCGCCTTGGATTCCGCCGTACCGAAATTCTTGTAGTCATACACACCCATTGCTGTTGCCTCTCTCTTTGTTGGAATTGTTCAGAGATAGCTCACAACCAGAACGCCCTCCCGAGGCGCCCCGGAGCATTTACTACACAGTCACAATGTGGGAGCGACGGTGCGACGATTCGACTTGCTCGCGATAGCGGTCTGTCAGTTACCGGTTGGGTGACTGACACGCCCTCTTCGCGAGCAAGCTCGCTCCCACAAGGTTTGTCAGGCGAAGACGAAACTCGAATCCGACAGGTTAGCCACACCCACCCCGATCAGCGTCACGGCAAAGTCGCCAATCTTCAGCACGGTATCGCTCCCGGACTGCGACGCGTGTTGCTTGTAGTCGTAGCCCTGCCCCGCGCCTTCGACGCCCATGAACACCAGTTTGTCGTTGCCCTGGTAGCCATTGATCGCGTCGAAGCCGAAGGCGCCACTGAACAGGAAGGTGTTGTTGCCACCCACCGCGCTCATCACGTCATTGCCGGCGCCGCCAACGAAGATCACGTGGGCCTTGTCGCTTTGCAGGAGATCGTTACCGCCGAGGCCGAACAGCCAGTCGCCGTCAGCGGTGGCTTTCAGGGTGTCGCCCATGGCGCCGCCGCTGAGCGAATGGTTGTACTGGGTCAGTTCGGCACCGTTGGCCAGGCCTTTGGCGGTGACGGACCAGGTGATTTCCTTGCTGCCCCACCACGAACCCGACTCCTTGCTCACCAGCGCGCCGATGTCACGGGTCATGCTGATGCCGCCATAGGCGTCACGCACGTACAGTGTGCCGTCGCCGTCGTTGGCGAAGCTGAAGTTCTGCAACGGCTTTTGCAGCTCGAAAGTGTTGTGGCCCTGGCCACCGAGCAGGATGTTGAAACCGCCGTCGTCACGGAAACGGTCATCGCCGCCCAGGCCTTCCAGGAAGTCGTTGCCCGCCCCGCCCTTGAGCCAGTCACCGCTGTCGGTGCCGATGAAGAACGTGCTGCCGGTGTGCGGCTCGCCGCTGCGGCCCAGATCCTCGACCCAGGTCTTGCCCCGCGACGCTTCCTCAAGGTTGGAGACGATGATGGTCGAGTCCTTGTGGGTCAGGCCGTAGAACTTCGACGCGATCACCCGATTCAGGCCGTCGGCATACCCCAGCGAGCTGTGGGCCGACCAGTTCAGCGGATTGGCGATGCTGAACGGCACCAGGTTCTGCGCAGTGGATGCGTAGTTGTCGTTGAAGTTGACGATGTTGTCGGTGGTCGAGTCGTGCGGCTTGTCGTGCTTGCCCATCGACGCGGTACTGAACGTGGTGCCGTCGAGCACGCGGAACACTGGGTCGTTCTCGTAACCGATGTTCAGCACGTTGGTGCCGGTGCTGCTCTGGGTCGGCGAGGCGAACGAAATGTAATTGGCGTCCTTGAAAAAACCGCCCCAGTTGCTCGCACTCAGCTCCGCCACGCTGTTGACCCCGAGACCGCCGAGGCTGTGGCCGCTGATCAATACGTCCTTGGCCGCGATGCCGTGGGCGACGGCGAAAGCGGCCACCGATTTGAGCAGGTTGTCGAAGGCGTTTTTCGCGTACTGGGTGGCGTAATCCGTCGGACCGATGGCGGCCAGCAGGTTGTTTTTCATGTCGCCGAAGGTGTCGCTGTAACCCAGCCCGCCGGTGCCCCGGAAGGCCACGCCGATGCCGATCAGCTTGCCCGCGGCGTCGTACTTGCCGAGCACTTCGGCTTCGGCACTGGTGAAGCCGTCCTTCTCGCCGAAGAACGTGCCCTGCGCCCCGACCTTGCCCTGATAGCCCAGCGCCGTGGCGCCGATCGGCTTCCAGCCAGTGCCGGGCAACGCCTGCCCGGTCGGCGTGTAGGCATACAGCGTCAGGGCGATGGCATCGCTGTACAGCGCTTTGCCGTCGGCATTTTTGTAATCGAACAATCCCATGTTGTGCTCTCTCTTCCTTTCAAAAACGGCAGTTCCCTAAAGAACTGCCGCTACCCCTTAGAACTGCCAGTCCAGCGTCAGGCCCACACCGTGGTCCTTTTCGTTGGAGCCGATCAGCCCGTTGTAGTCCAGGTTGACCCGGACATCGCGATTCAGCGCCAGCCCGGCGCGTACGCCGACCACCGCTGCATCTCGATCCATCGACACGCTTTGCACGGTGAACGCACTGTTGCCATTGACGAAGGCCAAGTGACTGTCGGCATCCACGCTACTCAGGTTGTGCTGCCAGCCCAGGCTTGCGCCCAGTTCCAGCTGGTGTTTCTCCGACAGGGCAAACGTGCGTTTGGCCCGTACACCGAAGGTCGACAACACCACGTCGCGGTTGTCTTCACCGCCCTTCAGTGCGGCGGCATCACCCTTCTCGGTGAAGCTGTCGCTGTTGAGGTGCACGTAGGCCAGATTGGCGAACGGCTCCAGGTTCATCGGTTGCAGGCCCAGGTCGTAGGCCGCTTCGGTGAACAGTTGCGCGGTGGTCGCATCGCGCTTGGTTTTCTGTTTGCCGCTGACGCCACCGAATTGCAGGTCGCGTTTGACGTCAATGCGATGCCAGCTGTAGGCCGCACCGGCGGTCAGACGCAGCGCATCGATCTGATGTCCCAGGTATGCACCCAAGTGATAGCTATCGACCGAGGCGGACGAATGCGTACCCTCGCCCATGCTCAACGAGCTGTCGCTATAACCGGTAACGAAACCGAGACGGGTATCTTCAGCGATCAAACCGTCGACACCGGCCAGCAGGCCGCCGATGGAGCTGGTGGAATCGGCGTATTTGGCCCCTCCATCGCTCTTGCCCCATGAACCCAGCACTTTGACCCAGGCGTTGCTGCGGTCATCGGTCGGCGCGCCGGCATCGAACAGATCACGCTCGCGCAGGCGTTCGCCCACGGCATCACGCAGGTAGCGGCTGTCGTTGATCAGCAGCGTGCCGATGGCCGGATGAATCTCGCCGGACAGTTGCTGGAAAGCATCCTGCGCAGCGGCCGCCGACGGCGACAGCAACAGGGTTTCGAACAGCGCATTGCCGGCGCCGAGGCGTTCGGCAGCGGCACCGACCGCGCGCTGGTTCGGGGTCAGGCCGACGCTGGCGAACGAGGCGCCATTACGACCGACGTCCAGTTGCACACCGCTTGCCGAGTAAGCCAGGGTGCCGCCGAGGAACGCGTAGTCGGGCAACACTTGGCCGAACTGCCCTTCAATGCCGCCCGCTGCCTGCAAGATGTTGAACTGGCTGCCCAGCAGGCTCTTCACTTCGCCGGTGGTCAACAGCGTCGGGCTGTTTTCCAGCGACATGGTTACGGTTGCACCTTCGATCACCGCTTTGCCGCCGGCGACGATCCGGTCGCTGCTGGTCGGCGACACTTCTACCGCATAGGTCGAACCTGGCGCGAAGGTCACGTCACCCGCCACATTCAAGGTGCCGATGGAATTGCCCGGCGCCACAGTACCGCCGCTGTTGGCGGTCAGCGCACCGATCCGGCCGTTACCGCCGAGGATGCCGCCGTCATTGACCGTGACCGCCGATTGCAGTGAGCCGTTGATTGCCAGTCGCCCCTGATTGACCAGGGTCGGGCCGCTGTAGGTGTTATTGCCGGTCAGCACCAGGGTGCCGATGCCTTGCTTGGTCAGACCACCATGGCCGGAAATATCGTTGCGCCAGGTGTCGAGCCCGCAGGTGATGTCGTTGCACACGCGCTCGGTGGGTTTGCCCGCATCGATGATCGCGCCGATGCCCGGCAGATCGGCCACGAACTGGCCGGAGCCGTAGGCACCCTGGATGCGGAACTCTTCAGGAATGTCCTGCTCGGTGACGAACATCGCCGGGCCATCGATGCCCTTGCGCAGGTTGATCATGCCCCAGCCGTACAACGCATCGATGCCCGGTGCGCCGAGGTCGGTGGCCGTGGTGCGCAACACGCTGGCGACCTGATCGCCGGACATGTACGGGAAGCGTTCCATCAGCACGGCAATGGAACCGGCCACGTGCGGCGCGGCCATCGAGGTGCCGTTGTAGTTCTTGTAGCCGGTGGTGAGGTTGTCGGCGTTGGTGCCTTCGATGATCGAGCTGAAGATTTTCGTACCCGGTGCCGAGACGCAGAAGCTCGCGGTGTAGCCGCAGCGCGAAGAGAACGTACTCATGATGTACGGATTGGCACTGGCCAGATCCGGGTTCTTTTGCAGGGCGGCGACGGTGATCCAGTTCGGCGCGATGTCCGGGACGAAGTAACCGAGACCGGCGATGGCGTCCGGGTTGTTCAGGTTGTAGTCGTTGCCCGCCGCGAAAATCGTCACGATCCCGCTGCGCGCGGCGGCGATTGCGCCGTCGTAGGCGCCGCCGGGTCTGGTGCCCAGCAATGTGCGGATTTCGTTGAACTGCACTTGCGCATCGTTAACGGTGAAGTGCGGATACGCCGGGTCACGGCCGCCGAGGTCGAAACGGTCGGTGATGCCGATGCCCCAGCTGTTGTTGATGATTCGCGCACCGCTGGCGATCAGCGCATCCCAGCCGGCCTTGTACACCGCGCCGTCGTTGCCGCGCACGATGCCGTCTTCCGGGCCCGGGTCGCCGTTGTCGGCGCTGATGATCTGCGCGCCGAACGCCACGCCGTGCATCGGCCCGCCGTCACGGCTGCCGGCGGCGATACCGCCGACGTGGGTGCCGTGGGCGCCAAGCTTGCCGTCGGAACCGACCGAGGGCGAACCGTCATAACGGAACGCGTCCCCGGCTTTGACCGGGATGTAGGGGTCGGTGTATTCGCGGATTCCCGAGGTCACCAGGGTAATGACCTTGTTGCTGCCGGAGAACTCCGGGTGCGCGGCGTAGACCGGCTGGTCGAAGATCCCCAGTTTCACGCCTTTACCGGTGTAACCGGCGGCGTAGGCGTAATCCGCGCCGATGGCGCCCAGGCCCCAGTCGGCCTGGAATTCGGCGCTGCGCCAACTGCCCGGATCCCCTGCCCGACCGCTTTCGACGTAGGGCGCCGCGTGTGCGCTGCCCCAGGTGGCCAGTGCGCAGAGCAAGGCGAAGTTGAGAGTTTTCAGGCGAAAGCATCCACCCGATTGCGCGGGGGTGTTGTTGTTTTTCATCCAGCGACCTTCCTTAGTGATGTTGCGAAAAAATCCGTGTATTCAGCCTCGTGATCGTTCCCACGCTCTGCGTGGGAACGATCATCTCTCGGTGAGTCAGAACTGCCAGTTCAGGCTCAGGCCCACGCCGTGCTGCTTCTCGCGGCTGGCCAGTTGTCCGGTGTAATCAAGGTTGATCCGCACGTCGCGGGTCAGCGCCAGGCTGGCCTGTAGGCCAACCAGCGCAGCGTCGCGCACCAGCGGCGAGCTCTCGACCGTGTACGGTGCGCTGCAGCTGGCGAAACGCAAATGCTGTTCGGATTCGATGTCGGTCAGGCTGTGCTGCCAGCCAAGGTGTCCGCTCACTTCCAGCTTCTGTGCGGACGGCAGGTCGAAGGCCTTGATCGCCCGCACGCCAAGGGTGCTCAGCACTGCGTCGCGCTGGTCGTCGCCGCTTTTCAGCGCGGCGGCATCGCCCTTCTCGGTGAAACCGTCGGTGTCGAGGTGCACGTAGGCCAGGTTGGCAAACGGCTCCAGGGCCAGCGGTTGCAGGTTCAGTCGATAGGCCGCCTCGCCGAACACCTGAGTGGTGGCGGCATCGACCTTGGCTTTCTGTTTGGCGCTGACGTTGCCGTACTGCAAATCACGTTTCACGTCTGCGCGATGCCAGCTGTAGGCCGCGCCGGTACTCAGACGCCAGGCGCCGATGTCGTGCCCGGCGTAGGCGCCGAGGTGATAGCTGTCGACCTTGGCCGAGGAATGCGTGCCCGACCCCATGCTCAGCGAACTGTCGCTGTAACCGGTGACCAGACCGATGCGAGTTTGCTCGTCCAGCGCTCCGTCGACACCGGCCAGCAGGCCGCCAATCGACGTGCTGTATCCAGCGGTGTCGTGGCGCGAGTCGGTTGTACCCCAGGCGCCGAGGGCTTTGATCCAGCCATTGCTTTGCGTGGCATTCGAGTCATGCAGGCGTTCGCCGATGGCGTCGCGTAGTTGGCGGCTGTCGTTGATCAGCACCGCGCCGAGGGCCGGGTAGATTTCGCCGCTCAACTGTTGAAAGGCTTGTTGCGCATCACTGACGGTTGCCGACAACAGCAGGCTTTCGTACACGGAATTGCCCGCGCCCAGACCTTCGACGGCAGTGGCCACGGAGCGCTGATTCGGGGTCTGGCCGACGCTGGCGAACGATGTTGCGTTGCGCTCGACATTCAAGCCGATGCCGTTACCGCTATAGGCCAGGCTGCCACCGATGAACAGGTAATCCGGCAGCACTGCACCGAACCGCCCCTGAATGCCGCCCGCCGCTTGCAGAATGTCGTACTGCCGGCCGAGCAGGCTGCTGGCCTCGGTGGTGCTGAGCAGCGTCGGGCTGTTTTCCAGCGACAGGCTGACGGTAGCGCCGTTGATGGATGCAGTGCCGCCGGCGACGATGCGGTCGCTGCTGGTCGGCGACAATTCCACCGCGTAGGTCGAACCCGGCGCGAAGGTCACGTCACCGGCCACGTTCAAAGTACCGATCGAATTGCCCGGTGCCACGCGGCCGCCGCTGTTGGCGGTCAGTGCGCCGATCCGCCCGGAGCCGCCGAGGG
This sequence comes from Pseudomonas sp. B20(2017), assembly GCF_002113125.1. Lineage (GTDB taxonomy): Bacteria > Pseudomonadota > Gammaproteobacteria > Pseudomonadales > Pseudomonadaceae > Aquipseudomonas. Next base: position 34,623 of record NZ_NEJP01000003.1, read on the forward strand.
TACCACCGTCATTGACGGTCACGGCCGACGTCAGCGAACCGTTCACTGTCAGCAGACCGCCATTGACCGTGGTCGGCCCGCGATAAGTGTTCTCACCGGTCAGAATCAGTCGTCCGTCACCGGACTTGATCAGACTGCCCTGATAGACGCGACCGGCCGCCGCTGCATCGCGAGCTGTGCCCACGGCGTAATCGGTCTGATCCTGTTGGCTGGCGCCGGCCGGCAGCCCGTTCTGCCAGCCTTTGCTTTGCAGCGTCTGCTGCCAGGCGTTGTGCTCGGCGAGGTCTTCGTTCTGGCGCTGGATCAGCGCTTTGTCGCTGATGTCATTGCTCCAGACATCGCTTTGTCCGGCCGCCAGATTGGCATTGAAGGCACCGAGCAATTGCCCCGGCCCGCGCATCGCCCGGTACAGGTTGGCCACGCCCCAGCCGACTCGCTCGGTCGGCGCGTCGGTTACCGAACCGTCGAGCTGAGTGGCCGTGGTCAGCAGCACTTCGAGTGCCTGCTGATTGTTCATGTACGGATAGCGCTCCATCACTAGCGCCAGTGCGCCGGTGGCATGAGGCGCGGCCATCGAGGTGCCGGACTTGATCGCATAACCGCCGTCGGGAATGGTGCTGTCGATCTTCGCGCCCGGCGTGGTGATGCACCAGTATTTGGCGAGGCCGCACTGGTTGTACTTCTGCTGATTGCTTTGATCGAGACCGGAAACCGCCAGCCAATGGCCTTCCAGATCCGGCTGAAAGTACGGCAGCGCCGAGCGCACGCTGGCATTCGGATAGCCGCTATTGCCGGCGCTGAACACGTTGATCACGCCACGACGGGAAACGTCCGCCGCCGCGTCCAGCCAGGTGCCCTTGTTCCAGTGCTGGGCATAAGCGGCGTGCAAATCCGCGAGCGTTCGGTAGCTGACATCCGGCGGCTGGCTGCCCCAACTGTTGTTGATCGCCCGCACACCGGCGTCGGCCAGGGCGTCGTACACCGCTTTGAAGTAGCGCGGATCAGGATTGGGGCCGAACAGAAAACTGTCGTTCTTGTTGGTGTTGCCGACGTAGATTTGGGCGTTGTACGCCACACCATGCATGCCGGTGCCATCGCGGGACGCACCCATAGTCCCGACCACGTGGGTGCCGTGGGAATCGTTGTTCGGGTTGAGGGTGCCGTTGACGTTGAACAGCGAGCCGTCGAGGTAGCTGCCACTGGCCAGTACCGGGTGATAACGGTCACGGGCGAACTCAGGATGAGCGGCGTCGAAACCGGAGTCCAGTGCGCCGATCTTCACGCCCTGGCCGGTGATGCCAGCGGCATAGGCCTGATCGGCCTGCATCCGGCCCAGGCCCCAGTCACGCAGGAATTCCGCGCTGCGCCAACTGGCCGGATCGCCGGGTTTACCGGATTCGAGGTATTGGGCTTGAGCCTGGGCTGCAGAAATCACAAGCAGCAGGGTGCCGACCGAAATCGGCTTGATGCGTACGTCCATGTTCACCACTCGTTTTTGTTGTTTTGAGTCGAAGCTTTATGCGTTGAAACTACGGTGTTATTGCGTCCGTGGGCCTTGTCCGAAGGCCTCATCCACCCGCGCCAGATCCTGCTCGCTCAAGGTGCCCGCGTAGTAATGCAATTTGGTCCAGGCCATGAGGTAGTCATAGCGCGCCTGGGCCAGATCGCGGCGGGTGGTAAATAGTTGTTGCTCGGCGTTCAGTGCGTCGAGGTTGGTTCGCTCGCCTCCGAGAATGCTTTGCTTGGTCGACACCACCAGCGCTTCGGCCGAGGCCAGCGCCTTTTGGTAGGCGCGCAATTTGCTGACCCCGGACAGGCATGCGCTGAACTGGCGGCGCAGTTCGATCAGCGTCTCGCGGGTCTTGCCGTCCAGTTCGTATTCAGCCTGTTCCATGGTGCGGCTGGCCTGACGAGTCGAGGCCGACACGCCGCCGCCGGCATACAACGGCACGCTGACTTCGAAACCGATGGTGTTGGTTTCGTAGCGCTGGTTGTAGGTGTTGCCGCTTTCCGATTCGTTCTGGCGCATCGTGGCGTAAGCGCTGACTTTCGGCAGGTGCCCGGCGCGATTGCGCTCGACTTCGTACCGCGCCACTTCCACTGCCTGACGCTGAGACGCGAGGTTCGGGTTGTTGCTGACTGCCAGCTCATGCCAGGTATCGTAGTTGGCCGGCATCAAGGCGAACGTCTGGAAGTTCTGATCCAGCGGCGCCAGATCACTGATGTCCATCGCCGGCACGCCGACCAATGCGCCCAGCTCCCGGAGAGCGGCGTCCTGCTCGTCGCGGGCCTCGATTTCCTCGGCGGTCGCCAGTTCGTAACGCGACTCGGCTTCGAGAATATCGGTGCGAGTGCCCTCGCCCTGCTTGAACATGTGCTCGTTCTGCTGGAATTGCTGCTCGTACGCCTTCTTCTTGGCCTGCGCGATGTCGATCTGATCCTGGGCAAACAAGGCTTTGGTGTAGTTATCCAGTACGCGAACCAGAAGCTCCTGGCTCTTGCCGCGAAAGTTTTCGTCGGCAAACAGCGACTGAGCCACGCCCTTGCGATACGCCGCGTAGGCTTCGTAGTCGAGCAACGGTTGTTGCAGGGTCAGGCTCGAGCCGTAGCTGTTGTAGTTACGCTCATCGGTGCGATTACGCGCACGTTCGTCGAGGGACGTGGCTTTCGACGAGTTGCGACCCTTGTTGTAGTTGTAACCCAGTTTTGGCAGCAACCCGGCGCGGCCGATGGCGCGGTTTTCAAGGCCTGCGTCGCGCTCCTTGATCGCGCCGAGGAACACCGGGTCATTGCGCAACGCCTGTTCGTAGATCTCGAACGGCCCCATGGCCGCCACTGCACTGTTGCCCGCGAGCAGCGCGAACGCTGCCGCCAGCATGGAAAGCTTATTCATACAGCCGAACATCCTTATTCTTCAGTCAACGCGGAGCCGGCCCGGTCGAGCAGCGGTTTGAACAGGTAATTGAGCAGAGAACGTTCGCCAGTGCGCACGAACATTTCCGCCGGCATGCCGGGCTTGATCACCAGACCGTTGAGTTTCTCCATGGCCTGATCGCTGACGCTGCTGCGCAACACGTAGTACGGCACGCCGGTTTTCTCGTCGACCATCTGGTCGGCGGAAATCAGGCTGACTTCGCCGGGCACCCGTGGCGTCTTGCTCTGGTTGAACGCGGTGAACAGGATGTCGACCGGCAAGTGTGTGCCGACTTTGTCGATCAGGTTGATCGGCAAGTGCCCTTCGACTTCCAGGCGCGTGCCTTGCGGAACGATTTCCAGCAGGGTTTCGCCCTGACGCACCACGGCGCCTTCGGTGTGTACGCCGAGGTTGACCGCCACGCCGTCGGCGGTGGCGAGGATTTCGCTGTGTTGCAGGTCAAAACCGGCGGAGGTCAGTTGCTCGGACAGGGTGACGCTTTTCAGTTGCGCATCGGCCAGTTGAGTGCGGACTTCCTTCTGGTATTCCTCGCCGTGCTGTTGCAGTTTCAGCCGGGATTCGAGAATGCCCTGCTCTACCCGGCCGCTGTCACCAGTGTTTTCCGCCAGTTGCTGCTGAACCTGCGACAACTGACGCTGGTATTCCATCAAGCGGTTACGCGGGATGTAGCCGTTGTCGGCCAGCGGTTGCAGGTTGCTCAACTGCTGTTGAAGGGAGTCGGCTTGTGCGTTGAGGTCGGTGCGAGCGCGACGCATGCCTGCCAGTTGCGCGGTGGCGCCTTCGATGCTGGCGCGCAGGGCGGCCTGCTCGCGGGAAAACGCTTCGCGGCGGCTGCTGAACAATTGCCGCTGGCCTTCCAGCACCAGCGCCAGGCGCGGATCGGCGTTATCGCTCAGTTCTGCCGGAAAGGTCACTTGCTTGAGGTTGTCACGCTCGGCCTGCCAGCGCGCGAGGCTGGCCCAGGCCATGCGATACTGCGCCTGCAGCGATTGCACGTCGGCGGCAACCTGAGTCTGGTCGAGCCGGAACAGCGGCTGGCCCTGCTTCACGATTTCGCCTTCACGCACCAGAATCCGGCTGACGACGCCGCTGCTCATCGACTGAACGGCCTTGCGCTTGCCCGACACCACTACGGTGCCCTGCACCGGAATGCCTTGATCCAGCGGCGCCAATGCGGCCCAGGTAAAGAAGCTGCCAGCGCCGACCAGCGCCAGAATCCAGCCCATGCGGGCGAAGAACTTCGCATCACGCTCCGGGCGTTCGGTGATGTACGCATGTTCCATGGTGGCTTCGTTCTGCGTGTTCATGCTTGCGCTGCTCATACACCCGAATTCCTTGTCGTCGGCTGATACTGTCGGCTCATGCTGAGCCCGGCCGGTGCTTGCGCAGGTTTTTCATTTTGTTGTGGCTGGTTGCCGGGCTGATTGCCGGACAGTGCCTTGAGCACATCGTGGCTCGGGCCGAAGGCTTGCAGGCGACCGTCGTTGAGCACCAACAGCTTGTCGGCCTGGGCCAGTACCGAAGAACGGTGAGTCACCAGCACCACGGTGGTGCCTTGGGCCTTGAGCTGCACGATGGCACTGGACAATGCGGCTTCGCCGACGGTGTCGAGGTTGGAGTTCGGCTCGTCCAGCACCACCAGGCTCGGGTTGCCGTATAGCGCACGGGCCAGTGCCACGCGCTGTTTCTGGCCGCCGGACAAACCGCTGCCGTCCTCGCCCAGTTGCGTGTCGTAGCCTTGCGGCATGCGCAGGATCAGTTCGTGTACGCCGGCCTGTTGCGCGGCGGCCACGACCTTTTGCGGATCGGCTTCGCTGAAGCGGGCGATGTTCTCGGCGATGCTGCCGCTGAACAGCTCAATGTCCTGCGGCAGATAGCCGATGTACGGGCCGAGCTGATCGCGGTTCCAGCGGTGAATATCGGCGCCATCCAGACGCACAGTGCCGCCAAGAGCAGGCCATACGCCAACCAGCACTCGCGCCAGAGTCGATTTGCCGGAGCCGGAAGCACCGAGTACGCCCAGCACTTCACCGGCCGCGAGGTTGAAATTGACCATGTGCAGGGTTGCGGCACGCTGACCCGGAGGGCCGGCGCTGACTTGTTCGAAGGTGATCTGGCCTTTCGGCGCTGGCAGCGCCATGGCGTCATCGCTCGGCGGGAAGGCTTGCAGCAGCGCATCGAGGCGACGGTAAGCCAGCTTCGCCCCGCTCCACTGTTTCCACACGGCAATCAACTGGTCGATCGGGCTCAGCACCCGTCCCATCAGGATGGAACCTGCGATCATCATGCCGGCGGTCATGTCGCCCTTGATGACCAGTAGTGCGCCAAGGCCCAACACCAACGATTGCAGGCACAGGCGCAAGGTTTTGCTCAGCGAGCTGATCACCGCGCCGGTGTCGCTGGCCTGATTCTGCAGGCCGAGAAAGCGCGAATGCACCTGGAACCAACGCTTGCGCAAGGCACCGAGCATGCCCATGGCTTGAATGGTTTCGGCGTTGTGCAGATGGCTGGTGGCCAATTGGCTGGATTTCTGCGAGAAGCCGGCGGCTTCGCCCAGCGGCTTTTTGGTCATGTATTCGTTCAGGCACGCCAGCGCGATCAGCAGCAGCGCACCCGCCGTGGCGAGCACGCCGAGCCAGACGTTGAACAGGTAAATCACGAACAGGTAGACCGGGAACCACGGCGCATCGAAGAACGCGAACAGCGCTGGCCCGGTGACGAACTGGCGAATGTGGGTCAGGTCACCCAGGGACTGCCCGGCGTTGCCCTCGCCCTTGAACAGGTTGCGCTCGAACGCCGCCTGATAGACCCGCAGGTTAAAGCGGCGCTCCAGCTGGCTGCCGATGCGGATCACGATAAAGCTGCGCACCACTTCCAGCAGACCGATGAAGGCGAAGAAACCGACGACCATCAGCGACAGCATCGCCAGGGTGGTTTCGTTCTGCGAAGACAGCACCCGGTCGTAGACCTGAAGCATATATATGGAGGGCACCAGCATCAGCACGTTAATCAGTGCGGTAAAGCATCCGACGCTGATCAGAATGCTTTTATAGTCACCTAATGCCTTGAATAAGGGAGCGGTGGCTGGGGCCTTCGCCATCTTCATTGATTATTCCTGAAATGATATTTCCCGCCCTGCTTGGCGAGACTTCCAATTAATTGTCCGCCTTGAGCGCGGGACATACACCGTCAATACTTGCTTACACTTCAATAACAACTTCGGCGATTAAAGCGAGCCTGCGTTTTATTGCACTGTCGCTTATAACTGTAACGGGGTGCTTTATATTCAAACAGTCAGTCCGTTCCGGTCATTACGGCTGCTGCGCTGAACGCTTGAGTGTAATCACCAGGCCTGACTTCAAAGTGCTCAGATAAAGCCCGTCACGTTGTCGGCTGAAAAACTGGATTCTTGAGCCTTCCTTGCCGGTGATCGACAGACCGTCCGGATCGGGGAACCAGCCAATGGCACCCTCCTGCAACCACGCGCTCAGGCAATCGGCGCCTTTGCCCAGGGTCTGATTGGCTTCGAGGTCGAGTTGGCAGGTGTTCGACGGTTTGTCTTGCATGGCCTGCGCTTCGGGGCTGTCACTGCGGGCACTCAGGGTCGCTTGCCACTGCCCGGCAAATACTGATGGGTCTTCAAGTCTCAGGCTGCTTGCCATGGTTGTTTCTCCAGAAATCATCATCAGCATCGGCAACAGATACGCCACCGCTTTGCGGGTAAAAGCGAATTGGATCATAGGAAATTTCACTCCGGCACGTAGCCTTGCTTACCGGTCACGGCGATGCAAGTGAAGAAAGCGGCGCATGACGCGCCGCTTTCCCTTGTTACATCACGCCACGATGTCGCTGTACGCCGCCTGGCCAACAGTGCTGACCTGGAAATCAGCCACGCCGTGCCCGGAGAAGTCCACCGACAACAGGCTGTTGCCGCCCGAGGACGTCAGAACCGCATCACCCGCCGCGCCGGTGAAAGCGCTGACGAAGTGCAGGCCTGCACCGTTGGTGATACCCGTCAGGTCGATTTTGTCCAGACCGCTGACGAAATCGAGGATCTGATCGATCGCACCCGGCTTGGAGTCAGAGCTGGCCGCGAACACAAAGGTGTCCGAACCCGCACCGCCCCACAGCTTGTCGGCACCACCGGCTCCGTAGAGGATGTCGTTGCCGGCACCACCCTTGAGCTCGTTGGCTACGCTGTTGCCAATCAGCAGGTCGTTGCCGGAACCGCCGATCGCGTTCTCGATGGTGACGCCCTTCGCGATGGACACGTTGCCCACCAGGCCGCCAACGTCGGAGAACGAGGCTTCATTGAGGTTGATCTTCTGGTTCTGGGTGAAACCCGAGAAGTCGAAGGTGTCCTTGCCGCCCGCATCCCACACCGAGAACACCAGCTTGTCGGCCGACGACGAAGCGCTGAGGAAATCGCGACCGGCGTTGGAGTTGAAGCCGTAGGTGGTGTCACCGGTACGGGTGGTCAGGTTGGCGCCGTAGAGCTTCTGGATCGCTGCGATGTCGTCCATCAGCGGGCCGGAGGAATAGGCTTCCACGCCACCCTTGCTGAAGTTCTGGCTGGTGTTGCTTTCGCTCCAGTAACTCATGACGCTGTAGCCGCGGGTGTCTTGCCCGTAGGTCGCGTCGTTATAGGTCGGGTTGCCGTTGCCGGCGTTGTAATCGCCCGGGTGTGCCAGGCCGAGGGTGTGGCCGATTTCGTGGGTCAGAGTCTGACGACCGTAGTTGTTCAGATCCGGGTTCTTGTTCTGCGTGTAACCGCTATTGATCAAGTACCACGACGTACCGTCGTAACCGGCGCCAGTGCCTGGCAGATAAGCGAACGCTGCAGCGCCATCCTGGCCGCCGCTGTAGTTACCGAAAGTCATGTGGCCGTCACCGCCCGAGGCTTTCTCGGTGAAGGTCACGTTGGCCACGTCGGCCCAGGATTGCATAGCGAGCACGGCCTGGGCTTTTTGTTGAGCGCTGAACTGACTGAACCCGCTGATCCCGTGTTTGTACATCGTGCTGGACGATGCCGAAGTCAGGAACGTGTAGGTGAGTTCGATCTTGCCGCTGCCATCCTTGTCCTGGTAGGCAGCGCCGTCGCGCAGCAACTGGGTTGCGGCCTGGTCGACGGAAAAGGAGGGTTTGCCATTGACCGTGAGGTTGCCGCCACGATCGTACTGATGGCTGAAGCTGTTGATCTGGTTATACGCCGTACTGGTCGCTGCCAGAGGTTGCGGCGCCGCGCCCAGCTGAAAAGCCTGTTCGGCGGTATCAACAGCATTAGCTTTTACTTTCGACATAAACACACTTCCTTGTTTAGCAATGGAACAGTTTTTGTCCGATAGCGACAACCTCTGGCGAGATTGTCCTATCACTCGCCCAATGAAGGCATCAGAAACCTGACACAATTTGAAATCTAACGTCTAGCGTTTTTTTGAGATCAAATTGAACTGTTCCGGGAAACTCCCGTAAACAAAGCGCATGCCGCCGAAAGAAGTTTGTAAGTATGGTGAATTCGCCTAATTGTCTGACGATTTCTTATTTAAATATTAAATATCGGTAAGTTGTTTTTTGTTAGCAGTGTCTCACTTTGCTGCACTTTATCAGTGCAATGCCAGTGGTTTGATATCAAGTTGATTCAACAGTACATATCAGGCGAGGGCTGTACTGCCCTCGCCTGTTTTCTTCAGCTGCCTGTACGAATCTTGTTCCACACCCGCGTGCGGATCCGGTCGATGTTCAGCGGCATCGCTTCCAGCGCGAACAGCTTGCCCATCATTTCCGGGCTCGGATAAACCTTGGTGTCGCTCTTGATCGCCGGATCGATCAGGCTGTCGGCCTGTTCGTTGCCGTTGGCATAATGCACATAGTTGCTGATGCCGGCCATGACGTCGGGCTGCAGCAGGTAGTTCATGAACGCGTAACCGGCCTTCTCGTCTGGTGCATCGGCGGGCATGGCGACCATGTCGAACCAGATCGCGGCGCCTTCCTTGGGAATCTCGTAGCCGATTTCGATGCCGTTCTTCGCTTCTTTGGCGCGGTTTTCCGCTTGCAGGATGTCGCCGGAGAAACCGACGGCCACGCAAATGTCGCCATTGGCCAGATCGCTGGTGTATTTCGAGGAATGGAAATAGCTGACATACGGCCGCACTTTCATCAGCAGCGCTTCAGCTTTCTTGTAGTCCTCGGGATTCTTGCTGTGATGCGGCAAACCCAGGTAGTTGAGCGCCGCCGGCAGCAGTTCCGGGCCGTTGTCGAGGATCGCCACGCCGCATTTCTGCAGTTTTTCCATGTATTCGGGCTTGAAGATCAAGTCCCAGGAATCCACCGGGGCGTTGTCACCCAGTACAGCCTTGACCTTGGCGATGTTGTAACCGATGCCGGTGCTGCCCCACAGGTACGGAAAGCCGTGTTCGTTGCCCGGATCGTTGGTCTGCAAGGCCTTGAGCAACACCGGGTTGAGGTTCTTCCAGTTCGGCAACTGGCTCTTGTCGAGCTTCTTCAGCGCCCCGCCCTCGATCTGCCGCGCCATGAAGTGGTTGGACGGAAACACCACGTCATAACCGGATTTGCCGGTCATCAGCTTGCCGTCGAGGGTTTCGTTGCTGTCGTAGACGTCATAGGTGACGCCGATGCCGCTGGCCTTTTCGAAGTTCTTGGCGGTGTCCGGCGCAATGTAGTCGGACCAGTTGTAAACCTTGACCGAATCCGCCGCCTGAGCGATGGAAACGGCGAGCATCAAGGGTGCGAGCGCGAGGGTCTTTCGGATCATGGATCGATTCCTGTATTGGCTATTGTTGTTGGCAGGCAATCAAAAGGATCAAAACGTCAGAAAATCAGGACATAGGTCTTGCGCACGGTTTCTTCGATGTCCCAGATCCCGAGCGTGTTGGCCGGCAACATCAGTGCGTCGCCACCTTGTATGTGCAGGGTTTCGCCGCCATCGTCCGGGGTGAACGTGCAGCGACCGGAAATGAAATGGCAGAACTCCTGAGCGGTGATCTGCCGGCGCCAGCGACCGGGGGTGCATTCCCAGACGCCTGTTTCGACGCCGTCGTCGCGCTCGACGCTGGTGGTCGAGGCAATCGCCACCGGCGTGCCGAGCGGCACGGCCACCGGATTGGACTCATCCAGTTGCAACGTGGCGGTGTTCTTGAATTGGGTGATGCTCATGGCGTTACCTGTCTCGTAGTAAACAACGTTTAGTGCATGAAACCTTCCATGAACCCGGCCACCCGGCTGGCAAATTTGCGCCGCCAGGGCGCAGTCGCCGGGTTGGCCAGGGTCTGGTCTTCGTGGACGAAGCTTTTGATGATCGCGTTGTAGCCGAGCCAGCGACACGGTTCCGGCTCCCAGGCCCGCAGCGCGTGAATCCCGCCGTCGGGCAGCACCCACGGTTGATGCGTCAGCTCGGTGTCGCGCTCGAGAATCAGATCGGCCAGTGTGCGACCGCCCAGATTGGAAGCGCCGACACCCTCCCCGCCATAGCCGCCGGACAGTGCGATGCCGTTGACCCGGTCACAGAGCATGTGCGGTTTGAAATGCCGGGACATGCCGAGGTTGCCGCCCCAGGCGTGGGTAATCTGTACGTTTTTCAATTGCGGGAAGAGTTCGCCGAACAAATAGCGGCGCAGCTCGACTTCATCGCGCGTAAGGTCGAAGTTGTGGCGCAGCTTGCCGGCGAACTGATAACCGCCACGGGCACCGAAGATCAGCCGGTTATCGGCGCTGCGCTGGCCGTAAGTGACCTGACGGCTGAACTCGCTGAAAGCCTGGCCTCGGCTCAGGCCGATCGCGTCCCAGGTCGCGGCTGACAACGGCTCGGTGGCAACGATCAGGCTCTGCACCGGTAATTGATAACGGCCCAGCGGTGGCAGCGTGACGGAATAACCTTCGATAGCCGGAACAATCCAGCGGCTGCGCACGCTGGCCTTGTCGGTACGCAGGCTGCCGGCCTGCCATTGGGTGACCGGGCTGTTTTCGTAGATCTTCACCCCCATGCTTTCAACGGTTCGCGCCAGGCCGCGCACCAGTTTCGCCGGGTGAATGGTCGCCACGTGTGGCGCGAAGATGCCGCCGTAAGGTTTGGCGATGCGCAGCTGCTGCGCCAGCTGTTCGGGGCTGAGCCAGCGGTAATCGTCGACGGTCAGGCCCTGAGCGTGGAGTTTTTTCAGGTAGTCGCGAAGACTCACTTCCTGCTCGGGATAGCGCGCGGCGCAGTACAGCACCCCGCCTTTGCGGTAATCGCAGTCGATGCCTTCGCGTTTGAGGACGACTTCTACTTCATCAGGAATACTGTGCAACAGGTTGAACGAAGCGCGGCGTTGTTGTGGCGAGAGGCCCGCCAGCAAACGATCCTCGCCCAGCAAATTGCCCATCAACCAGCCGCCGTTGCGACCGGATGCGCCGAACCCGGCGGTTTGCGCTTCGATGATGGCGATGTTCAGGCTCGGCGCCTGTTGTTTCAGGTAGTACGCAGTCCACAGCCCCGTGTAACCGGCGCCGATGATCGCCACGTCGACGTCCAGGTCCTGCGCAAGCGAGGGGCGCGCGGTCAGCGGCTCATCGAGTTGATCCATCCACAAACTGATAGTGCGCCACGCCGGCATGCAAGACTCCGCCAATCCAGGGTTCGATGGCGACGATCCTAGAGGCTGGACTCAGGAATTGTCTTGCGCGCGTGTCCGCAAAGAAATTTGCTTCGCGTAGGCCTTGGGCGACTGGCCGGTGTGCTGGCGAAAGCAGCTATAGAAAGCCGACAGCGAATTGAAACCGGCGGCGAAAGCCAGTTCATCGATGCGCAGCGGCGGCGTAGCGTTGTCCAGCGACTGCAATAGATGTTGCAGACGAGCCTGATTGACGTACCGGTAGAAACTTTGCCCCAGCACCTGATTCAGCAAATAAGAAATCTGGTTGCGGCTGTACCCGCACTCCTTCGCCACCCGTTGCAGATCGAGTTCGGGGTCGAGATACGGTTGCTGACGCTGGAAATACTGCTGCAAGTCATCGGCCATGAAACTCAACTGGCGTGGCGACAGACCGAGGCGACTCACCGCCGGACGTTGGCTGGTTGCCGTAGGGCTGTCGGCCTGTTCGCGCACCAGCGACGCATATTCGTTGACCCGCCAGATCTGCCCGTCCTTGACGGTGATCGCTTCGCTGGAGCGAAACGACACCAGCCCGTTGCCGCCGCGCAGCGTCACTTCGTATTGAATGAAGGCGGTGTTGCCGTCGATGCGGATGCGGTCGCAATGCTCCAGCGCTTCGTCGGATTCGCGCGGCATGCTGACCCGGACGTACTCGCGCAACTCGTCGAGGCCGAGCACGCGGTTCTGGAAGAAATCGTTGTACTGAATGTCCGGGTGGTACAGCGCCATCACGCCATCCAGGTCCCGGTGTTTCCAGCACAGGTGATAGCGCATGACCGTTTCGGCCGTGGCCCGCGTCTGTTCCGGGCCGTCATCATCGGCGTGCATAAGGGGCTCTTGGAAAAAGAACCGAGCTTGCCCAACTTCTGGTCCTGCATCAACAACCCGACCGTAATGGCACTTTGGCGACGATTGGGGTGGACCGTGACTTACATCAAAAAAATCCGCGCAATCGCTAAATGAACTGAAAATTCTCACAGGAATTTCACATCCAGATGCTACTTTTAAAGGCAGTCACCGGTTGAGCCAATGAAGGCTCTTCCCACCTACCATGAGCAAACGGAAGCGCTCGATGAAGAAGGCGGGCAACACATGAATAAAGGGTCAAGCAAGGTCACGTTCCCCAATGCCTGCCAGCTGATGCGCTGGCATTTTCATCCCATGGGTTTCGAGGCGACCATGGATGCGCCGGGCAGTCTGGTCGCGCGCCTGTTCGATCGGGCCAGCGGCGAAACCCTGATCGCGATCGCCGGCATTCCCTGTGCCACGGTGATGAACGCGGCGGATGTGGAGCGAATAATCGAAGCTGTTGAGGACGAACTGGAGGCTTTTATTCCTCCGGAATCGCTCAAGAGTTACGCGTAACTAACTGATTTTCAATAAAAAGCCCGCCATGTGCGGGCTTTTTTATGGGCGCTGAATTCAGGCTGTTTTCTTTTCCGGACGATGATCGACGAAGAACGGTTTGCCTTTGGCAACCCGGTCCGAAGCCCGGGGCATGTTGACCGCCTGAGTGTCTTGCGGCTCGACGTACCAGTAACAGTGGCTGACCGCGCGAGTTATGCCGACGTAGGCCAAGCGCAGGATTTCGTCTTTTTGCGCGCTGTCGTACGGCTCGCTGTCGCCGGCCTTGCCCAGCCCAGCCATGCGATACAGCTGATTCTTGTACGGCGAACTGGTCAGGTGCTGGCAATCGCCCAGCAGAAAAACCGCGTCGGCCTGCAGCCCTTTGGCGCTGTGATAGGTCAATTGTTTCAGGCGCCGCGATTCGTACGGCAAGCTAGAATCTACATTAACTACAGACTGAATATGCTGCTCTATCAATAACTTATCGCTACTTTTTCGATAGAGCATCAGGATTGAATCGCCCTTTCGATAGTGTTCCGCCAAGCGCTGGCCGAGCGCCTGATCGTCGCGCTCCAGTACGTTGACCGGTTGCAACGGTCTCTCCTCGCCGCTCGCTTTGGCCTTCTTGCCCGGGATCGCCGGCGCTGCACGAACGATGTGCTCCGCCGCGTCGATGATGTGCTGATGGCTGCGATAGTTGTCGCTGAGCATCACCCGGGTCGTGTTCGGCGACGGGAACTCCTTGTTGAATTCCATGAAGTAGCTCGGCGAACTGCCGCGCCAACCGTAGATCGATTGCCAGTCATCGCCTACGCAAAGCAGCGACGATCGCTGCGCGCCTCGTCCGACATGCATCGCTGGGCCGCGACTACGTATTTCCGACAGACTGGCGCGAATCCACGAGACGATCTGCGGCGAAACGTCCTGAAACTCATCGATCATCAGGTGCGACATCGGCCGCAGTAATTCATCGCTGAGCAGTTTGAAGTTTTCCGGCGAGAGCTCGCTGAACAGTGCAAACATGCGGTTGTAGGTCATGACCGGTGGCTTCTGATCCAGCAAATGGTCTTCCAGCGCTCGCCAGAAAAGACTCAAGGCTTCGAAGAAAAACCGGTCCGGATCGTCCTTGGCGAAACTCATTCGGCCAACGGCGTCCGGCACATCCAGGCCCAGGTTCTCGATGAAACCGGCGGCGGCAACAAAACAGTCCAGCAACGGCGCGGACGCCAGCTCGCCTTTGACCTTGTAATCGAAGCCGGGACCGGCGCTGACATCGCCTGCAAGCGTGGCCAATAATCGTTTTGATGACTCGTAACTATCAAGCCAAATCAATGGTTTACGACAGAAAGCTTGAAACAGGGTGCGCTTGACTGCCCACTCTGCACGCACTGTCAGCTTGGCGTTGGGACGGCAGACCTGCGGGTTTTCCCGAGGGTCGAAACCCAATACCACCCAGGCATCCAGGCTCGGAATGTAGCCGTGGCAATGGAATGACGCGCCGTTGATTTCGAATGTCTGACGGCTGGGTTCGATGCCCTTGATCGGCCAGGCGTCGGCGCGGAGCCACAAGTCCTCGATCATGTCGCACAGCTCTTCATCGCGGCGAGCCGCCAGCTCTGTTACAGCGACGCGCTTCTGCACGTCCGGGTGATCGCGCTCCAGCTCCTTGAGCTGCAAGGCGTGCCGGGACAACGGCTGGATCAGTTGTGCAAAGCGCGGGTCTTCTTTGTAGAGACGGTGGTAACAGGCGTTGAGCTGCTGGCGCTGTGCGTCGTTGATGCGCAGATCAAACGGATTGCTGTCGACGTCTTCATCCCCACCCGGCGCGCGGTGGCTGAGGTTTTCGAATGCCTGCAAGCGCTCGAATCCCGGCAGGCTGCGAACCATCGGCAAGATCCGCGAGTGAAAGGTGCGCACCAGATCCCGTGCATCTTTCTGACTGAGTGCCCGGCCCCACAACGCGAAAAGTTCGATCAGTTTGTTGATGAAGTCCTTGCGCGACTCTCGAGTGAACGTCACCACGGTCATCGAATCGAGCTCGAAGCCCAGATAATGAGTCAGCAGCAGGATCCGCAGCACCAGCGTGGTCGACTTGCCGGCTCCGGCGCCGGCAATCACCGAAGTTGACGGGGTATCGCTGAAGATCATCTTCCACTGCGCCGCGCTCGGCTGGGCGTGGGCCGGCAACAGACGCGCGACGTCAGCTTTCATGCGTTTCTTCAGTTCAGCGCTAAGCGGCAGTCGCCAGTCGTCGAACAGGTGATTATCGATACCCGGCGGGCGATGCTCGGTATTGCGGCTGTCGCGGATCAACAAGACCTGGCGACCCTCTTCCAGCCCGTCAGCCTTGCCTTCCTTGTACCCGTAATCCACGCCGGCGGTATGCCCGCTGCGAAAACCGTCAGCTTGGCCGTGCAGCCACGAGGCCCGGTGCTGAGCACGCAGCTGCGTCAGACCGTGGCCAAGGAAACGCGCCGCCAGGCGTTTGAACCAGGGCATTTCGGCCAGGGGGCGAAGTTCGGGAGGAAGATCGGGGGTGTGTTGCGCCACGCTGACGGACTCCGGATGTGAGGCTGTTGAGGGCTATGGTGTCTGCATTTGCTTTTTTGTTCTAGCGAAATGCTTACAGGTCATTGGTTTAGGCGATGAATTGAAGGTGGGATGAGACGGTTTTGAACCTTTTTTATATCAATCGATTCGATGGGAATACTGCACTTTTTACGCTTTTTATCGATGATCGACTGATAGATGATGCTTGCCATCAATCACCCGGTCTCGCTTCGTGGCTCAGGCATCACGCCCCATGACGAACCTTTTGAGGAGACGATCATGCTTGAACTCAGACCTTTCAGCTCGCTGGGCGGCGCCCATCACGGCTGGTTGGATGCCCATCACCATTTTTCGTTCGCCGAGTACTACGATCCGCAACGCATGAGCTGGGGCAACCTGCGTGTGTGGAACGACGACATCATTGCCGCCGGCACGGGTTTCCCTACTCACCCGCACCGCGACATGGAGATCATCACCTACGTGCGTGAAGGTGCGATCAGCCATCAGGACAACCTGGGCAACAAAGGCCGTACCGAAGCGGGCGACGTGCAAGTGATGAGCGCCGGCACCGGGATCGCCCACAGCGAATACAACCTGGAAGCCACGGACACCAAGATTTTCCAGATCTGGATTCTGCCAACCGAAACCGGCGCACCGCCGTCCTGGGGCGCCAAACCGTTCCCAAAAGGCGACCGCGAAGGTTTCGTGACCCTCGCCAGCGGCAAGGACGGGGACGATCAGAGTCTGCGTATCCGCGCTGACGCGCGTTTG
Source organism: Pseudomonas sp. B20(2017) (assembly GCF_002113125.1). Taxonomy (GTDB): domain Bacteria; phylum Pseudomonadota; class Gammaproteobacteria; order Pseudomonadales; family Pseudomonadaceae; genus Aquipseudomonas. The sequence continues at coordinate 50,874 of NZ_NEJP01000003.1, forward strand.
GTGGCGGCCAATATCAAGGCCGGGGAAACGGCTGAATACCGCCTCGATGCAGGACGCCGGGCGTACCTGGTTCCGGCTACGGGCGTGATTGAAGTCAATGGCTTGCGCGCACAAGCTCGAGACGGTGTAGCGGTGGCTGATGAACAGGTGTTGACTGTCACGGCGCTGGAAGACAGCGAAATCGTATTGGTGGATCTCGCCTGATCGCATGAATCGCGGGCACAAAAAAGGGCGACCTCAGGGTCGCCCTTTTCCGTTGCCTGGATTTACTGGGTGCTGATCGCACCGTCTACCAGAGTCTGCGCTTCAGCCACCAGTTGCTTGAGGTGGTGGTCGCCGATGAAGCTTTCGGCGTAGATCTTGTAGATGTCTTCGGTGCCCGACGGACGCGCAGCGAACCAGCCGTTTTCGGTCATCACTTTCAGGCCGCCAATGGCCTGATCGTTGCCTGGAGCCTTGCTGAGAATGCTCTGGATCTTCTCGCCCGCCAGCTCGGTCGAGGTGACCTGCTCCGGCGACAGCTTGCTCAGCAGCGCTTTTTGCTCAGGATTGGCCCTGGCGTCGACACGCACCGAGAACGGCTCGCCCAGCTCATCAGTCAGAGCACGGTAGGCCTGGCTCGGGTCGCGGCCGGTACGGGCAGTCATTTCAGCGGCCAACAGGGCTGGAATCAGGCCGTCCTTGTCGGTGCTCCAGACGCCGCCGTCCTTGCGCAGGAACGAGGCGCCGGCGCTTTCTTCGCCGCCAAAACCCAGCGAGCCGTCGAACAGACCATCGGCAAACCATTTGAAGCCGACCGGCACTTCGTACAGGCGACGGCCCAGACGCTTGGCCACGCGATCGATCAGACCGCTGCTGACCACGGTTTTGCCCACGGCTGCGTCGGCACGCCATTGCGGACGGTTCTGGAACAGGTAGTCGATAGACACCGCCAGATAATTGTTCGGTGCCAGCAGACCGCCGGATGGCGTGACGATGCCGTGGCGATCGTGATCCGGGTCGCAGGCGAAGGCCACGTCAAAGCGTTCTTTGAGACCGATCAGGCCTTGCATGGCATGGCTGGACGATGGGTCCATGCGAATCTGCCCGTCCCAGTCGACGGTCATGAAGCGGAACGTCGAATCGACTTCCTTGTTCACCACGTCCAGGTCCAGACGATAGTGCTCGGCAATCGCCGACCAGTAGCGCACCCCTGCTCCGCCCAGCGGATCGACGCCCAGGCGCAGTTTGGCGCCGCGAATGGCATCGAAGTCGATGACGTTGATCAGGTCGGCCACGTAGGTGTTGACGTAGTCGTGGCGATGGGTGGTGCTGGCCTTGAGCGCCTGCTCGTAGCTGATGCGTTTGACGCCGGCCAGTTTGTTGGCCAGCAACTCGTTGGCCTTCGCTTCGATCCACTTGGTGATGTGGGTGTCGGCCGGGCCACCGTTGGTTGGGTTGTACTTGTAACCGCCGCTTTGCGGTGGATTGTGCGACGGCGTGATGACGATGCCGTCAGCCAGACCGGACGTACGACCACGGTTGTAGCAAAGAATGGCGTGGGAAACCGCCGGGGTCGGGGTGTATTCATCACCTTCGGCGATCATTACGGTCACGCCGTTGGCCGCCAGCACTTCCAGGGCGCTGGCCCCGGCCGGGGTCGACAGTGCATGCGTGTCGATACCAACGAACAGCGGCCCGGTGATGCCCTGGGCCTCGCGATACAGGCAGATCGCCTGGCTGATAGCCAGCACGTGCCATTCGTTGAAACTCAAATCAAAGGAGCTACCCCGGTGCCCGGAGGTGCCGAACGCCACTCGCTGGGTGGAAACCGAGGCGTCGGGTTGACCGGTGTAGTACGCCGTTACCAGTCGCGGGATATCGACCAACAATTCTGCCGGTGCCGGTTTGCCCGCAAAAGGACTGAGTGTCATGCAAAACCTCTGAAATAGAGTGGTTCAGGAAATTACAGCGGAGTTTACTGGCAGTTAGACCGGAGCGCGACGGGAACTATCCGGTGCAAAGGGAGTGTTTAAACACATCCGTCCGCGGGGCCAATCGCAATGCGTCCCCGAGCAGTCCGACAAGTATTAACAGCTCGTCCTCCGCTCCGCCGGTCACACCAAGACGCAGGCTCTGATCATGCAATCCCTGAATACTGAACAACTCCCCAGGTGCAATCAATACGTTTTGTTTCAGCAGTCTTTGAAACACCGCGTCCATTGTTATCGGGTGCCGGGAACGAAGCCAGATCGTGCCGCCGCCCTGCGGCTCGACAACATCCAGCATTTCCCCCAGGCGTTCATGTATGAGTTCGATCCATGGCGTGCGTCGTTCCCTGAGTTGACGTTTGAGAACGCTCAGATGCAGATCGACTCGTCCGCTTGCATGCAGACGCGCAATGGCTCTCTGGCGGATCGGAGATAGGCGGAACGAACGCAGCAGGAAATGACGTTGCAGATCAGGGTGCCATTGCCGCGACAGTACAAAGCCGTAGGGAGCCTCGACGCCGATATATTTCTCGAACGAGGAAAACACCAACAAGCGATCAGGGTCCAGCAGCTCGCGCAGCGGCCGGTCCTCCATGTCGTCCAGCAACTCGCCATGACAGTCGTTTTCCAGCACCCAGGTCCCATGGCTTACGAGCAACTGCGCAATCGCATGACGGTTGTCCCGAGGAAATCGACTGCCATGGGGCATCCGCAATTTCGAGGACAGCAGGATCAGGCGAACAGGTTCGGCGGTGAGCAACGCTTCGAGTTTTTCTGTATCAAACGTACCGTCAGTTTGCACCGGCAATTCGATGACCCGCACGTCGAAAGACTGGAGCAGGCGCAGGATCACCCATTCGCAGGGTGATTCGACCAGTACGGTTGCGTGGCGCAGTTCGAGGACTGCGATCAGTATTTCCAGCACCCCTCTCATGTCCGCACCGATATAGACATCCTCGGCATGCCAGCTATGTGTCGCGGATGAGGTGTAACGCGCTGCGAGCAATGTGCGCAATTCAAGCTCGCCGCAAGGCTGGGCCGGTGCTTGCAGGTGCCTTGGATACTGGCGCAATAACTCTCTCTCCAGCATCAGCAGCGGACGATCCAGAGGTTGAACCGAGGCCGGGTCATCAGCGCTCAATACCCGCATGCCGGAGCATCTGGCGTTGACATAGACCGTTTCCAGCAGGTCCCCGCCTCGCCCCGGGGTCATGAACGCTGATGTCGGTTGCGCGAAATAACCCGACTTGGCCACGGAATAGACCCGGCCTTCTTTCTCCAGCAAGGCATATGCGTACTGGATGGTCGAAATTGACACGCTCAACCGTTCGGCAAGCTGCCTTAACGATGGCAGGCGAATCGCCCCCTGATTGCCCGGCTCATTGATCAGTTGGGTCAGGTAGCGATAGACCGCCTGATAGGCAAAATCAGTTTCTCGCGAAATGCTCATGAGCCAGTGTCCACATCATTTTTCCCGTGCTCGAGCGATACGATCACCTTCACCCTTCCGCCGAACGGTCACCCAGGGAGACCTCGCGATCTGACAGCTCCGGTTTTTTCGCTGCCGGCATGTCCATCCGGATGCCGCCCATCGCGTACAAACGGCTGATCAGCCGGACGGGCAATCCGCTGACATCGGTCATCCATTGCAATACTTGCTCCGGTGCGTGCAACCCCTGCATGGCGCGGTGCAGTTCCGGCATCGCGACCAGCATGCCCGGATGGCAGGTGCGCAAAAAACGCTCAAGCCCGACACCACCATCGATAAAGGGGGCGAACAGCAGACAGGTCAGTTGTGGTTCATTGACGCTGAAGTTTCGTTGCAGAGATGAGGTAGCCAGCGATCTGTGTTCGTCGAGATCGGACAGATTGCCGAATGTCGCGAGGAAACGTTCGCAGAGCTGTTCCGGCGCGCCACTGCGACGCATCGACGCCAGACAGTTCTGCAAATACTCCGCCACACCGTCTTCGTAGCTGCGCCCTTCGATATGACTGGCCTGCAGGCCGCTCAGGTAAGCCCCTATCAAGGGATCGGCGCATTCGCCGGTACGGACTTCGAACATCAGTTCATCGGCCTGGAAGCCGAGGAAGTCACTGAGCAAGGGCCATCGTTCCTCCATCTTGCCGACAACCACGTCGTCGATGCCGATGTAGCTGGTACGTCGGCAGGCCTCGAACTCTCCAAGCGGTCGCCATGATGCCAGTTCCGCTTCGGGGTACAACGCGCGGTAACAATCACCGCCCATGCTGTCGAGCAAGCTGAACAGTTCACCGAATCCGCCAGCCGTTCTCGGCAAAGCGCCAATGTTCGCCTTGCGCGCGGCTCGATCCAGACCTTCGATGAATTGCTCCTGATTGCTCACGCTTTCACTGCCGATCAACGCATCGACACCATTGCTCCAGCGTGCGACCTGACCGTAGAACTCGGCCGTGGTCAGATACAGGTCATCCCATAGCACCAGCCCCTCATCCCATCCGCGACGATGCCCCAACATCAGCAGATTCAAGCGACCGGCCTCACGGCCTTCGTCGCTGACGCACGTCTGATGACTGAAAGGGAGCACCTCGCGATGATCCACCATCAGAAGCTCAACCCGCGGATCGTCATACAGAAACAACGCGCCGAAACTACGATGCATGTTTTGCAATGCCGAGGCCGGCGCGCCGCTCCAGCGCTGGGTCGCAACCCGCAACTGGAACGTACCCGGCGCGCGTCCGGCGATACTCAATTGCGCCGCACGCAACAGAGCCAGGTTGTAGCAACAGTCACGTGTGCCGGACTGATTCACCAGGACCTTGAACTCTCCGATGCGATCCATACCGCCAGCAGCGACCGCCAATCGCTGAATCAGCAGTTGCAACGCCGTACGCTCGGCACGGGAAAAGAAACTCAGCAGGCGCTGCAATACTTGCTGGTAGACATAGTTCATTGCCTGATCATGGATCGTGCTCATCAGTACTTCACCCGATATCAAAGGTTTCATATCGCGCAGCCACGAATAGCGGATGCACAATCATTCTTCATTAATTAATAGACGCTAAATGCTAACACTTAAGCTTTTGTAGTTATTTGAAACAGTTAAGCCCAATGGATTTAGGCCGGGCAGACACATTCGCGCAACCCCTTGTCGGTACAGGGTTTTCCGCAAGGCAACCAATACTTAGGAAACGTCTTACAGAGTCCTGCGCAAGATGAGCACAAGAAAAAAAGAAGGGATTACGTAGCAGCCCTACAAATATTAAACAGGAGTTTGATGTTCGCCTATAAACAGCCGACTGATCTGGTACGAGACAAATAGAATGCACAGCCATAGCTCATTCCTTGAGATGAAAGTAGTCATTCAATTATCAGGGTCTGAATGGCGATTAGAAGATACAGATCGAGAACAAATACCAGTTCAGTTGCTGAACTTCCCCAGGCGCCTGGCCCAGGGTTTCTCGATGTCTGAAGGAAGGTACGCACAAGAGTCCGTGGGGCCACGGACTCTGATCGGAAGGGTCAGGCAGGTTCGATTTGCAGGGCGACCCGCTCGCGGCAAGGGCATTCATCCATGTACCGGTGAGCTTCGACAAACTCGTTGAACGCGAACACACGAGTCTTGAGCGGCAGCAGCACACGGTCGGCGGTGAGCTGGTTGATATCGCGCAGGGCACGCTGCAAGGCGACGTGATCCTGAATGATGCCCAGCTCCGGCTTGCCGGTGAAGTTGCCGATGCAATGCACGAAGAACTGAATGTTCTTCTGGAACGCTGCGCAGGCCGGGAACGGTGTCTGGTTGCCACCCTGCAATCCGTACAGCACCAGACTGCCACGCGGTGCCAGCACATCGCCAAGCAGCGACATCTGAGGGCCGCCAAGACCGTCGAACACCACGTCGACACCGCGGTTGTCAGTGATCTTGTTGATGCGCATCAACAGGTCTTCTTCTTCGGTAACGATCACTTTCTCGGCACCGAGGGACAGCAGGTACTCACGCTCCTCCGCCGTCTTGGTGGCAGCAATCACCCGCACACCCAGCGCCTTGCCCAACTGGACGAAGGACGGACCGGCACAGTGGCTGGCGTCGGTCACCAGGGCGAACTGGCCGGGTTTGACCCGCGCCAGATCAACGTAACCGAAATAGGCGATCAACAGCGGCGTGTAATGCACGCTGGCTTCGATCGGGCTGAGCACGTCCGGATAGCGGGTCAGCGCAGTACGCGGCAGAACGATCAGTTCGCCGTAGACCGGGTAATCATTGGGGCTTTCGGCCGGGAAACTGGCCACCTTGTCGCCCACGGCCAGATCTTCGACGCCATCGCCGATGGCTGTGACTACGCCGGCCATTTCATGGCCAAGGCCTGAAGGCAGACGCGCCTGGGACGACGCCAGATTCTGGCGCCAGAGCGTGTCATACCAGCTGATGCCGATCGCCTCGACACGCACCTGCACTTCGCCAGGACCTGGCTGAGCAGCCGCATGCTCTTCGCATTTGAGCACCTCGGCTGGACCAAACTTGTGAAAACGGATCGTGCGGGACATCGCAAACCTCGTCAAAGTAACCTCTAATGCCATGAACTCTATCTGGGCTTTCCAGCCAAGACTATCAGTGGCTATTAATAGTCGACATGCCTGTCATTGATTCCGCAGCATGGTCAGCATTGAGAAAATCCATGAAAAAACTGCTGCCGCCTTCTCAGTAAAGCTGAATTACCCGGTGCAGACTACCAGCCTTTCCCCGTAAGATTCATGCCGGCCATTGTTCTCATATGGTCGCTCTCGTCAAGCTTGATGACTCTGCCAGGACTCCAGATGAATCGTAATGACCTGCGTCGTGTCGACCTCAACCTGTTGATCGTGTTCGAAACGCTGATGCATGAGCGCAGCGTGACCCGTGCGGCGGAAAAGCTGTTTCTCGGCCAGCCGGCGATCAGCGCGGCACTTTCTCGCCTGCGCGGCCTGTTCGACGACCCTTTGTTCGTGCGCACCGGACGCAGCATGGAGCCTTCCGCCCGCGCGGTGGAAATCTTCGCCCTGCTCTCCCCGGCCCTGGACTCGATTTCCACGGCCGTCAGCCGTGCGGCTGAATTCGACCCGGCCACCAGCACCTCGGTATTTCGCATCGGTCTGTCTGATGACGTCGAGTTCGCGCTGCTGCCGATGCTGCTCAAGCGCCTGCGCGCCGAGGCGCCCGGCATCGTGCTGGTGGTGCGCCGCGTCAACTACATCCTGATGCCCGGCCTGCTCGCCTCCGGCGAAATCTCCATCGGCGTCAGCTACACCACCGACCTGCCGGCCAACGCCAAACGCAAGGTCCTGCGCCGTAGCGCACCCAAACTGCTGCGCGCCGATACGGTGCCGGGGCCGTTGAGCCTGGACGATTACTGCGCTCGGCCGCATGCGCTGGTGTCGTTTGCCGGCGACCTCAGTGGTTTCGTCGATGAAGAGCTGGAAAAGCTCGAACGTAAACGGCATGTGGTACTGGCGGTGCCGCAGTTCAACGGACTGGGTACGCTGCTGGCGGGCACCGACATCGTAGCGACCGTTCCCGATTACACGGCGGAAGCACTGACAGCGGCTGGCGGTCTGCGCGCGGAAGATCCACCGTTGCCTACTCGTACGTTTGAACTGCACATGGCGTGGCGTGGGTCGCAGGATAACGATCCGGGGGAAAGGTGGTTGCGGTCGCGGATTCAGATGTTTTTCGGCGATCCTGACAGTCTCTAGATTTCGCCGGGCGTTTGTTCATCTGATCACTTCAGGTGCACCTCGCTATAACAGCCCACCCGACTCATTTACCGCCCGTTACGTCCAGGAATGTACCGGTAACAAACGAGGCCTGCGCGCTGGCCAACCACAAGATGGCCCGCGCCACTTCCTCCGGCTGGCCGCCCCGGCCCATCGGGATCGAGTCCTTGACCCGATCAACCCGTCCCGGCTCGCCGCCACTGGCATGCATGTCGGTATAGATGTGACCCGGGCGGATACAGTTGACGCGAATGCCCTCGCGGGCCACCTCTTTGGCGAATCCGATGGTGAATGTTTCCAGCGCGCCTTTCGAGGCCGCGTAGTCGACATATTCATTCGGACTGCCCAAGCGCGCCGAAGCCGACGAGACATTGATCACCACGCCGCCCGCACCGCCATGGCGCAGGGACATGCGCTTCACGGCCTGCTGGGCGCACAGTATCGGCCCGAGAGCATTGACCGCAAAGATGCGCTGCATGCGCTCGAAGCCAAGGTCCTCAAGGCGTGACTGTTGCGCCAGCACGCCAGCGTTATTGACCAGGACATCGATGCGCCCGAACGTGTGGTCGATCGCTGCGAAAAGCCCCGCGACCTGCTCGGGGTCAGCACTGTCGGCGCGCATCGCCAACGCCTTGCGTCCCATCGCTTCGACGTCTGCCGCAACCTTCAGCGCGGCGGCGTCATTGGCAACGTAACTTATCGCGACGTCGTAGCCTTGTTCAGCGGCGAGTCGGGCGGTGGCGGCGCCCACTCCCCGACTGCCACCTGTGATCAGAATCAGCGGAGCCTGCGAGACGTTAACCATGAAATTACTCCTTGGCAGATGAAGCCGAGTCAGCCGATGATGATCGCGCCGCAGGCGATCACCACACAGGCCAGCATCCGGCGGACGGTAAGTGTTTCACCGAGGAACAGGTAGCCAAGCAACGCCGCGAACAGCACGCTGGTTTCACGCAAGGCTGACACCGCGCCCAGCGGGGCTTCGTTCATCGCGTAAATTACGATTGCATAAGCAAGCAGAGAGACCAGCCCCCCCATTGCCGCAGCGAACATTCCGGGCCGGATCGAAAACAGGCTGCGGACATCGCGCAGACCGATGTAGACCGCCGGCATCAGCACGCCCCACAAGGCACTCATCCACACCGTGTAGGCAAGCGGTGCACCGGAAAGCCGCGCGCCAATGCCGTCGATCACGCTATAAGCCGCGATAAAGCAACCGGTTCCCAGTGCATAAGGCAGGCTTGGCACCGACAGGCTGCGTCCCCGGAAGGCCAGCGAAATGATTCCGCCTGACACCAGCGCAATGCCGAGCAATTGGCCGGGGGTAATGGTTTCGCCGGCAAACAACACGGCGCCGAGCGTAATCAACGCAGGTGATGAGCCGCGCGAAATCGGATAAATCTGTCCCAGATCGCCGACCCGGTAACTGCGCACCAGAAACAGGTTGTAGCCGACATGCAGCAATGCCGAAAGCAGCGCGTACCCCCAGCTCTGAGGTGCAGGCGCTGCCATGAACATCGCGGCAACTGCGCAAACCGTAGCAATTGCAACGCACATCACCGTCATCGACCAGAGCCGATCGGCACCGCCGCGCAGCAGCGCGTTCCAGCTGGCGTGCAGCAGCGCGGCGAACAGGACAAGGAGGACGAGATGAGTAGGCATTGGCCATTTTAGGCAGCCCGAACGGCAGGACTACAGAGAAGACTCCTCATTGCACCATGAGTGATTATTCATGTCTTGAAACTTGCCCGCCCTGCACTTTCAGCGCCTCACCGAGTAACCATTCGCGAAAACACTCAATGTGCGGCTGCGTCTCAACGCCCTTGGGACAAACGAAGTAATAAGCGAGCGGCGACTGAAACGGCACATCGAACAGCCGCACAAGACGGCCATCACCGATTTCGTTCTCGACATGCCCACTGCGCACCAGAGCAATACCCTGGCCGAGCAAAGCCGCCTCCACCGTCATATTGGTATCGCCAAACCTGACGCTTTCCCGCAGTGGCGAAAACGCCAGCCCGACGGACTGGAACCACACTTCCCATTTCGGCGCGAGCTCAGCGCCGTCACGAGCCAGCAGCGGCAACTGCAACAAGTCGGCAGGACTGCCCGGCATTCCGACGCGTTGCAGCAGTTCGGGACTGGCCACCGGGAAAACCTGCTCACCGAACAAAAACTGCGAATACAGACCAGGATAATTGCCCTTGCCCAAGCGAATCGCGACATCGGCTTCGCTGCTGGCGAAATGGATCACCTTGTCCGTGGTGTCCAGCGACACCAACAGTTCCGGGTGCTGGCGGGCCAGGTTCGGCAAGCGTGGCAGCAGCCATTTCAACGCGAAGGAATAGGTTGTGCTGACGCTGAGCCGGACCCTGCCCTTTTGCTCACGCAAATCAGCCAGCGTCGCCTCAAGGCTCATGAAGAACTCGCGCACAATCGGCGCCAAGGTAGCGCCCGCAGGCGTAAGCCGTAACGACTTGCCGCGTTCAAACAGCTGCAGGCCCCAAAGTTCTTCCAAATGCCGGAGCTGATGGCTGACCGCGCTTTGAGTCACATGCAGTTCCTGCGCGGCGGCGGTGAAAGTCGGGTGCCGGGTAGACACTTCGAAAGCACGCAAGGTTGCGGTCGGGGGCAGATCTCTCATAAACACAGGGTCCGGGATTGGCCAAACATCGAAGTATGAATATCAAGTCATGTTAGAGCGAAGGTTCGCTGGTTGCTTCTTGCGTGTAACGGGACTCGCGATGATTGCGTATTGCTCCAGCAGCCAGGCGAGCTCTTTGTAAACAATCGCCAGATGTTCCGCACCGAGCCGGCTCATCGCTTTTGCTGTGCGTCGTGCCTGTACTGCAGTGATCCCCGGCTCACCCGAACATCGAGCCATTCGCCGAATGCTGGCTCGCGCACAATGGGCGACGTCAGAATCAGGGTCAATTTCGTCCGTGCACTGTTGAATTCGATTCAATTGCTTACTCAATTGCAGCGACAGCCATCCAGCTCGGTCATCAAGCTTGATATCGGTGCCAAGCAGATTTTTCAATGTAACGATTCGATGCTGCTGTTTCGCTTGCCATTGCGGGTGATTGATCGTGTCTGCACGACGCAGCAGTGACCGGATGCCCCTTTGAATAGAGCGCTTCAGTGCTTGAACATCCCGTACTCTGTCTCTCGGCATCATCTGGAACGCCAACAGGCAGACGGCCATGGCCACGAACCAGGCTAGCGACTGATTGGCAAAATCAGCGAAATCATAGATCGCCGTACTGCCAGTACTCACCAAGGTGTTGAAGCCGATCAGGTAAGCAACCCCTTGCAGCGCGTGGCGAGGCTGACTCGTCGCATGAATCCCGAACGACCAGAATGCCGCCAGCATCAGCAGCAACAGAGGGAAATCGTTGATCTGCGGCAACAGCAGAAACTTGCACAGTGCAGCGGCGACCACGGCATAGAATGTACCCCGGATAAAACCGGCCATGCCTTGTTTGGGCGCGGGAGCGGTCGCCAGCAGTGTGCAGCAGGGTCCAACGACAGCCAGAAGCGTGGGCCCCTGATCCCAACCGCTGAGATACCAGATGGCGCCGGCGGCCAGTAAGGCGAGCAATGCCCTGCAGCCGTTGCGCGCGGCATCGGCGTAGTTGCGGTGGAAACTCACGACCCTTACCGGTTGCCGGCGAGGGTGATCGAGGCTGGAAAAGTGCTGCAAGGCTTCGCTCAGGTCGGCCAATTGTTCGCAGAATTGTCGTACGCCGGGGGTTGCCTCCGCGCAGGCCTCCACCTGAACGCGCAGTTGCCTCACGGTCTGGGCACAGGCCTGATAGTCGTCATCGTCGTCGCTTAACCGGTTACTCAGCGCGAGCAGCGCCGCACTTGTTTGGGCGAGCAATGGCGGCTCGGTTTCCATGCCGCAACGGTCGTAGTGCATGTCGAGCACCACGGCGTGTAAATGCGCCAGCCCTGCCTGAATCGCCGATTGCCGTGCGCGAAGCAGCGCTGACTCACCGCGTCCCAGCCCCAACAGATCGTCCACTTTGCCGATATCGATGGCGAGCTGATGAGCCTGTGTAAACCGCTCGGCGCGCTGTTCGCCCGAGAGGTGCATCGCAAGCAGCCTGGCGCTGCGGGCACATACCTCGGCGAGCGTGCGTCTGATTTTGTTCTCCATGGTCCTCGAGCTGAACAGCGTGACCACCAGACTCAGGCAAAGCACGCCGATTGCCACCGCTGTGCCACGGGTCACGATGTGCTCAAAAGCCTTTTGAGGCGCGACGATGGCGGGACCCAATGCGAGGCAAACGGTATATCCGGCCACGACGGCAGCGGTGGCCTGGTAATGACGCAACACGGTCATCGCCGCCACACACAAGCCCAGCCACAGGCCGATGCCGAGCAAGAACAGCAACATCTGTTGGGCGAACAGCCCGGTCAGGACGCAAGCTGCGAACAAACCTGCCAAAGTCCCCAGCATCCGGTAGAAGCCCTTGCCGCGAACCGCGCCTTGTACCGGCTGCACCAGCAACAACACCGTGGAGGCGCCCGAGAACGGCGAGTCCAGATGCAGCTGAAAGCCGAGCCACAGCGCCAATCCTGCCGCCAGGACGCTGCGCGATACGTAGGCGAAAGTGCCAGGCGTCCAGGGCCGAGGGATTGCTGCAAACAGCCGTATTACCAGACGGGTCATCACATGAATGCCTGCAACCAATGGATGAGGCGCCAGCGCGGCACCGCGTCGGGCTGCGTGACTTCGACGCTGGCGGTCATGCCCGCTGCCAACTCCACGCCCTCCGGTACGTTGTCCAGCTCAATCCGCACCGGCACACGCTGGGCCAGGCGAATCCAGCTGAAGGTCGGGCTCACCTCGGGCAAGCCGCTGTCGTTGCGCACCTCATTGGTGTCCGCAATTCCCCTGCCCATACTCGCGACGTGGCCTTGGAGCAACGGCGCGAAGCCCATCAGTTTGATCGACACCGGCGCGCCGATACGCACACCCGGCAACTTGGTCTCTTCGAAATAACCGGTGATCCAGAAACTGTAACCGTCGACCACAAACAGGTTGGTATGCCCAGCCTCTGCGTAATCGCCCGGGTGCAGTCGCAGTTGCGTGACGTAGCCATCGACCGGCGAACGGATCGTTGTGCGCTCAAGGTCGAGTTGCGCCTGGGCAAGATGGCTGCGTGCCGCGTCCAGCCGCGATTGGGCCACCGCCAGGTCACGCGCGGCGTTGTCGACCTCTTCCCGGGCGATGGCTCCGGCCAGTTGTGCACGACGCTTGAATTGAGCGTTGCGCTGGTCGAACACACTGCGTGATTCGGCCAACTCCGCCATGCGCTGCTGCAGTGCCAGTCGATAAGAGCGCGCATCGATGCGATACAGCAAATCGCCCTTGGCCACCCATTGGTTTTCGCTGACCGCCAATTGATTGATTTGCCCGGACACCTCCGGTGCAATCCGCACAACCTGCGCACTCACGCGACCGTCCCGCGTCCAGGGCGCCAGTACATAGGCGCGCCAGAGTTGCAGGCAGAATATCAGCGCTAATGAACCCAGTACGAGAGTGACGGCAGGTTTGAGAATTTTTACGATAGACACGGTGACCCTCGCTCAGTAATGGACGACCAGCGCCGAGAGAACGATGAGCGAGACGAAGAAACGTGCGAGCGCGGGGTGCCACACGCTGTCCAGCCAATGACGGGTTACACGTTCAATGACTCTGTAGGCCAGAAATGTCGCGCCGAGGTATATGAACAAAGGAGGAAAGTAGAGGTTGGCAATTGAGACTTCATTAAGCATGACAAGCACCCGAATCCAGATTTTCAGCGTTCGCCCGGCCGTGTCGGGCGTGTTGAAAATGCTAAGGAATCTCCATGCTTGCCGATATTGAGTAGACTGCCAAAATATAATCAAATCCAGACAAACGGCGCCCCTCCATGGCCGAAGCTCAGCCCTTGCAAGTCGATCAATTCGAATACGACAACCTCGCGCAACCTGCCGTCGCGTTGATGCTCGCACCCCAGCGCAACGACAGTGAGTCCGCGGAACACAAGCACCGCAAAGGCCAGTTGGTCGTGGCGTATCGCGGCGGCATTGTCTGTACGGGAGAAGATGGTGTGTGGATGGTCCCGTCAGGGTTCGGCGTCTGGATCCCCGGTGGCATTTCGCACAGCAACCGCGTTACTGCCAATGGTCAGGTGTGTTTCCTGTTCATCGAACCCGGCGCCGCATCAATGCCCCATCACTGCTGCACCCTGGCGCTGTCGCCGCTGATTCTGCAGTTGATCCTGCACCTGAGCGATCAGGCGCAGGATTACCCTGCTGACTCGCGCACCTCACGGCTGGCCGGTGTGCTGCTGGAAGAGCTTGAACAGGCGCCGACCGAACAGCTTTACCTGCCACTGCCCGCCTCAAAACCGCTACGCACGATCGCTCGGGCCTTGGCCCAGGACCCCGCCCACCGCGCCACCATGGCCAGTTGGGCACAGCAGGTGGCGATGAGCGAACGCTCGCTGGCCCGCCTTATAAAAGCCGAAACCGGGCTCACTTTTGGCCAGTGGCGCAAGCAATGGCAGATCATCGTCGCGCTGCAAAGCCTGGCCGAGGGGCAATCTGTACAAAGGACGGCTGAAGCGTTGGGCTACGAATCCGTCAGTTCCTTCATCAGCATGTTTCGCAAAACCTTGGGCAGCCCACCCGCGCGCTATCTGCGCAGTACGCATACATCAGCGCTGGCTGAGCGTTCAGCGTGAGAGGCGCCAAGGCCTGGTAACTTCTGCCTGACATTTAATCGCCGCGTAATCCTCACCGCGCAGGTTCAATCGCGATAGTTGCCGATCGCGCAACACAGAATTGTCATCACCCCAATTGATAGCCACCTAACGAAAGGTGCATGCTAGAGGGCTTCGCTCGGGCTTATATCATTCCGAATGATAGTTACCTTCGTGTCATTCGATTCGTTTGCTTCCTACCCGCCGAGCATCATCCGCCCATCTTCAATACATTGGCGGATGCATCCATGGAACAATCACTCAAACATTTGCGCTTCCCGTTGGCTATGTTGGCCGTGCTGGTGATGAGCGCCTGCGGCAAGACTCCGGAAACCGCCGCCACCATGCCCGCTGCCAAAGTCAGCGTGGCCAAGGTGCTGGAACAACCGGTCAACGAGTGGGACGAATTCACCGGGCGCCTCGAAGCGCCGGAAACCGTTGAAATCCGTCCGCGGGTCTCCGGCCAGATCGACGAAGTCGCCTTTACCGAAGGTGCGCTGGTCAAGAAAGGCGACCTGCTGTTCCAGATCGACCCGCGTCCGTTCCAGGCCGAGGTCCGCCGCCTCGAAGCGCTGGTTGCACAGGCCCGCGCCAACGCCACCCGTAGTGAAAACGAAGCTGGTCGTGGCGAACGCCTGCGTGCCAGCAACGCGATCTCCGCCGAACTGGCCGACTCGCGCACCAGCGCTGCACAAGAAGCACGCGCTGCAGTCGGCGCCCTGCAAGCGCAGCTGGATCTGGCCAAACTGAACCTGAGTTTCACCCGCGTCACTGCGCCAATCAGCGGTCGCGTCAGCCGTGCCGAGATCACCGCCGGTAACCTGGTGACCGCCGACACCACTCCGCTGACCAGCGTTGTATCCACCGACAAGGTCTACGCCTACTTCGACGCCGACGAGCGTGTGTTCCTCAAGTACACCCAACTCGCCCGTCAGGGTCAGCGCGGTGCAACTACTCCGGTATACATGGGCCTGTCCAATGAAGACGGCAACCCGCACCTGGGCCAGATGAACTTCGTCGACAACCAGGTCAACCCGAAGACCGGCACCATCCGTGGTCGCGCGGTGTTCGACAACAGCGACGGCACCTACACCCCGGGTCTGTATGCACGCCTGAAACTGGTTGGCAGCGGCACCTACAACGCCATGTTGATCAACGATGAAGCGGTCGGTACCGACCTCGGCAAGAAGTTCGTGCTGGTGATGGATGGCGACAACAAGACCGCCTACCGCGCCGTTGAACTCGGTCCGAAGATCGAAGGCCTGCGTATCGTGCGCAGCGGCCTGAACAAGGACGACACGATCATCGTCAAGGGTCTGCAACGGGTTCGCCCTGGCTCCCCGGTTTCGCCTGAAGTGATCCCGATGGCCAGCGAGCAAACCATTGCCGCTCTCGCTCAACAACGACAAGCGCTGGAAGCCAGCAACCTGCCCAAAGTCGCACCTGCCAAAGGCGCGCCGGGTTCGGTTGTGAAACTGGCTGCTGCGACCCCACGCGGTTAAGGGACGACAACTCCGATGAATTTTTCCCAATTCTTCATTTCACGGCCGATCTTCGCAGCGGTGCTGTCGCTGCTGATCCTGATCGCCGGTGCGATTTCGCTGTTCCAGTTGCCGATCAGCGAATACCCGGAAGTCGTGCCACCGACCGTGGTGGTGCGTGCCAACTTCCCGGGCGCCAACCCAAAAGTCATCGGTGAAACCGTGGCGGCTCCGCTGGAGCAGGCCATCACCGGCGTCGAGAACATGCTGTACATGTCCTCGCAGTCCACCGCTGACGGCAAGATCACCCTGACGATCACCTTCGCCCTGGGCACCGACCTGGATAACGCGCAGGTGCAGGTGCAGAACCGTGTGACCCGGACCGAGCCGAAACTTCCAGAAGAAGTGACGCGCATCGGTATCACCGTCGACAAGGCTTCGCCCGACCTGACCATGGTTGTGCACTTGACCTCGCCGGACAAACGCTACGACATGCTGTACCTGTCCAACTACGCAATCCTCAACATCAAGGATGAGCTCGCTCGCCTCGGCGGTGTCGGTGATGTGCAGCTGTTCGGTATGGGCGATTACTCGCTGCGTGTATGGCTCGACCCGAACAAGACCGCTTCGCGCAATCTGACTGCGACCGATGTGGTGACCGCTATTCGTGAGCAGAACCGTCAGGTGGCCGCCGGCCAACTGGGCGCGCCCCCTGCACCGAATGCCCAGAGTTTCCAGCTGTCGGTCAACACTCAGGGCCGTCTGGTCTCCGAAGAAGAGTTCGAGAACATCATCATTCGCGCAGGCGACAACGGTGAAATCACTCGCCTGAAGGACATCGCCCGCGTTGAGCTGGGCTCCAGCCAGTACGCCCTGCGTTCGTTGCTGAACAACCAGCCGGCCGTAGCGATCCCGATCTTCCAGCGTCCCGGCTCCAACGCCATCGAAATCTCGAACGAAGTTCGCGGCAAGATGGAAGAACTGAAGAAAAGCTTCCCGCAAGGCATGGACTACAGCATCGTCTATGACCCGACTATCTTCGTGCGCGGCTCCATCGAGGCGGTGGTTCACACCCTCTTCGAAGCACTGATTCTCGTGGTTCTGGTGGTGATCCTGTTCCTGCAGACCTGGCGCGCCTCGATCATTCCATTGGTGGCGGTGCCGGTATCGTTGATCGGTACGTTTGCGGTGATGCACCTGTTCGGCTTCTCGCTCAACGCACTGTCGCTGTTCGGCCTGGTACTGGCGATCGGTATCGTGGTGGACGACGCCATCGTGGTAGTGGAGAACGTCGAGCGAAACATCGAACTGGGGCTTGAACCCTTCGCAGCAACCAAAAAGGCCATGGGCGAAGTGACCGGCCCGATCATTGCCACGGCGCTGGTGCTGTGTGCGGTGTTCGTACCGGCGGCATTCATCTCGGGTCTCACTGGTCAGTTCTACAAGCAGTTCGCACTGACCATCGCAATCTCGACCGTGATCTCGGCTTTCAACTCGTTGACCCTGTCGCCAGCGCTGGCCGCTGTGTTGCTCAAAGGACACGACGCGCCGAAAGACCGTTTCTCGCGAATTCTGGACAAGATCTTCGGTGGCTGGTTGTTCCGTCCGTTCAACCGCTTCTTCGAGCGTGCCAGCCATGGCTACGTCGGCACCGTGCGCCGGGTCATCCGTGGTAGCGGCATCGCGCTCTTCCTGTACGCAGGCCTGATGGTGCTGACCTTCTTCGGTTTTTCCAGCACGCCGACCGGTTTCGTACCCGGCCAGGACAAGCAATACCTGGTGGCCTTCGCGCAACTGCCGGACGCCGCGAGCCTGGACCGTACCGAAGACGTGATCAAACGCATGTCCGACCTGGCACTGAAACAGCCAGGCGTGGAAAGCGCCGTAGCGTTCCCGGGCCTGTCGATCAATGGTTTCACCAACAGCCCGAACGCCGGCATCGTGTTCGTGACCCTGAAACCGTTCGACGAGCGTAAAGACCCGAGCATGTCCGCCGGCGCAATTGCCGGTGCCTTGAACGGCCAGTACGCCGGGATTCAGGAAGCCTACATGGCGATCTTCCCGCCGCCGCCGGTACAAGGTCTGGGCACCATTGGTGGTTTCCGCCTGCAAATCGAAGACCGGGGCAACCTGGGCTACGAAGAGCTGTACAAGGAAACCATGAACATTATTGCCAAGAGCCATAACGTTCCGGAACTGGCCAACCTGTTCACCAGCTATACCGTGAACGTGCCGCAGGTCGATGCTGCCATCGACCGCGAAAAAGCCAAGACCCACGGCGTGGCCGTCAGCGACATCTTCGACACCCTGCAGATCTACCTGGGTTCGCTGTATGCCAACGACTTCAACCGCTTCGGTCGTACCTATCAGGTCAACGTTCAGGCAGAGCAACAGTTCCGTCTCGAGTCCGACCAGATCGGCCAGCTGAAAGTACGCAACAACAAGGGCGAAATGATCCCGCTGGCGACCTTCATCAAGGTCAGCGACACCTCGGGCCCGGATCGCGTGATGCACTACAACGGCTTCATCACCGCTGAAATCAACGGTGCGGCAGCACCGGGCTACAGCTCCGGCCAGGCCGAAAAAGCCATCGAAAAACTGCTCAAGGAAGAACTTCCGAACGGCATGACCTACGAGTGGACCGACCTGACCTACCAGCAGATTCTGTCCGGCAACACTGCGCTGTTCGTGTTCCCGCTCTGCGTATTGCTGGCGTTCCTGGTGCTCGCGGCTCAATACGAAAGCTGGAGCCTGCCACTGGCGGTGATCCTGATCGTACCGATGACCCTGCTGTCGGCCATTACCGGCGTGATCATCTCCGGCGGCGACAACAACATCTTTACCCAGATCGGCTTGATCGTACTGGTGGGCCTGGCGTGTAAGAACGCGATTCTGATTGTCGAGTTCGCCAAGGATAAGCAGGAAGAAGGCCTTGATCCGCTGGCCGCCGTACTGGAAGCCTGCCGTCTGCGTCTGCGGCCGATCTTGATGACCTCGTTCGCGTTCATCATGGGTGTGGTGCCACTGGTGATCTCCAGCGGTGCCGGTGCCGAGATGCGTCATGCCATGGGTGTGGCGGTGTTCTCCGGGATGCTCGGTGTAACCTTCTTCGGTCTGCTGCTGACCCCCGTGTTCTATGTGTTGATACGCAACTTCGTGGAGCGCAGCGAAGCTCGCAAAGCGGCCAAGGCGCAACATCTTCAAAAGCCACTGGAGGCGCACCAATGAGTCTGAAAGTCTTCCTGCCGAGCCTGCTGGTGCTGGCCCTGAGTGCCTGCGCCGTCGGCCCTGACTACAAGACCCCGACGACGGAGGCGGCGAACATCACGTCCGCCACCGACGGCGCCGCCGGCCAGAAGAACTTCGACCGTTCGAAATTCGAAGGCATCTGGTGGCAGCAGTTCGATGATCCGACCCTCAACCAGTTGGTGACTCAATCGCTGCAAGGCAACCGTGAACTGCGCGTGGCATTCGCCCGCTGGAAAGCCGCCCGGGCGATCCGCGACGATGTCAGCAACGATGCGATGCCGACCATCACCAGTCGTGCCAGCAGCGATCTGGCCAAAGGTCAAATCCCGGGCCAGACCACCAAACGGGTCAACAGCGAACGCTATGATCTGGGGCTGGACATGGCGTGGGAGCTGGACCTGTTCGGACGCATCCAGCGCAATCTGGAAGCCAGCGACGCCGACCAGCAAGCGGCCGAAGCCGATCTGTACCAACTGCAAGTCACCATGATTGCCGAACTGGTGGACGCTTACGGTCAATTGCGCGGCGCTCAATTGCGGGAAAAGATCGCCCTGGCCAACCTGAACAACCAGCAGGAGTCGCGCAAGATCACCATCAGCCTGCGTGATGCCGGCGTTGGCGATCAGCTCGATGTGGAGCGGGCCGATGCCCGTCTGGCTTCAGTCGAAGCCAGCGTGCCGCAGTTGCAGGCGGAGCAGGCTCGTCAGAAGAACCGTATCGCCACCCTGCTGGGTGAGCGTCCGGACAAGCTGACCGTCGACCTGAGTCCCAAAGACCTGCCAGCGATTGCCAAGGCCCTGCCGATCGGCGACCCGGGTGAATTGCTGCAACGTCGTCCGGACATCCTCAGCGCCGAACGCAAACTGGCTTCGGCCACAGCCCGTATCGGTGTGGCCAAGGCCGATCTGTTTCCTCGGGTCAGCCTCAGCGGCTTCCTCGGCTGGACGGCCGGGCGTGGTTCGCAGATCGGTTCCTCGGCGGCCAACGCTTGGGCACTGGGCCCGAGCATCACCTGGGCAGCGTTCGACCTTGGCAGCGTGCGGGCCCGCCTGCGCGGCGCCGATGCTGATGCCGAAGGCGCACTCGCGACTTACGAGCAGCAAGTATTGCTTGCACTGGAAGAGTCGGAAAACGCCTTCAGTGATTACGGCAAACGTCAGCAACGTCTGATTTCGCTGATCCGTCAGAGTGAATCGAGCCGCAAGGCTGCCGACCTCGCCGAGATTCGCTACCGCGAAGGCACCACAGACTTCCTGGTGCTGCTTGACGCCCAGCGCGAACGTTTGAATGCAGAAGACAGCCAGGCCCAGGCCGAAGTGGATCTGTATCGCGGCATCGTCGCGATCTACAAGGCCCTCGGTGGCGGCTGGCAGCCAGAGACGGTCGCCAGCAAGTAACAGGTTTTTAAAGAGCTCCTTTGGTTGGCCGCAACCAACCAAATTTTTTGCCCCGCGTATCATTCGGTCGCGGGGCTTTTTTTTGCCTGTCTTTCTTGGTTTTCCAGCACTGTGACCGTCGCTGTGGTGCCGGCTCTCAGTCGGTTCTTGCCCGCGTAATCGGAATCGATGCCGATCCGCACCGGTACCCGTTGCGCCAGTTTCACCCAGGTGTAGCTGGGGTTGATGTTGGCCAGCAATCGGCTGCCTTGCGCGTTTTCCCGGTCAGCAATGGCGAAGGCGATGCTTTGCACGGTGCCGCCGAATTTTTCCCCGCTCATCAACTCGATCCGCACCCGATCACCCTCCTCGATCCTTGGCAGCTTGGTTTCCTCGAAGTAGCCGCTGACATAAAAGGAGCCGCTGTCCACCAGTGCCAGCAAGGCGCCGCCGGCCACCGCGTAATCCCCCTCACGGGTCAGCAGGTTGGTGACATAACCGCTGACTGGCGCTTCGACACGGGTACGTTGCAGATCCAGTTCAGCCTGAGTCAACGCTGCAATCGCCAGTTGCACATTGGCTTCTGCCAGACCGAGATTCGCCTGATTGCGCAACAGATCGGCCTGGGCAACCGCCACGTCGGTACTGGACTTCTCCCACTCCTCCCCGGAAATCGCGAACCCTTGCTTGAGCGTACGTCGCCGGCGCTCTTCACTCTGGCGTTGTTTGAGCAATGCCTCGCTGGCGACAATCGCCGCTTGCGACTGCCCGAGCGTGGCCTTTGAGACCTCAACCGAGCGTTTCGCATGCTCGACGGCGAGGCTATAGCGAGCCGGATCGATCTCCAGCAACAACTGCCCCTTGTCGACATGCTGGTTGTCCTGCACCGCCAGCGTGACGATGCGGCCCGAAACGTCCGCCGAGAGCGTCACCACATCTGCCCTCACCCGCGCATCCCGCGTCCATGGCGCGCGGGTGTAATGTTCCCAGGCGAACCAGCCAAGCACGATTGCCAGCAGCACCACCGCCAAAGTTGTCATTCGGGTAAGCACGGTCTTCAACTCATCAGGCTCCCATCAACAGAATCAGTGTGGCGCACACACAGGCGTACAAGGCACCTTCGAACAGGGCTTCATGCCACACCAGGCGCAGGACCCCGAGCCGTCGCAATCCCCAGTCGAGCATCAGAAAAACCGGTATGGCCAGCAGCAGGGCTTGGGCGATGGGTGGCAGGTAAACGCCCCCGATTTCGAAATCAATGGGCAAGGACAGGCTCTCCTTCAGGAGCATTCCGTTGCAGATACTCACCGTGACGCTCCAAAAAGGAAACCACGATCAGCAGCGCCACGCGCATACGAAATACCGACCACAGATGTTCATGCGTCGCGACATGCAAATCGTCCAGCTCGTCGCCAAGAGCATGAAGCGTTGCCAGTAGCGGAGTGAGACGAGCATCCGGACGGCCGGCGACGAAACGTCCGGTCTGGCGCAATACTCCGGAAAGTTGCTGGCCAAAGGCGTCCGTGAGCAACGCATTGTTCTGCGCCTGCTGCCTGAGCTGATGCATGGCCACACCC
This sequence comes from Pseudomonas sp. B20(2017), assembly GCF_002113125.1. Lineage (GTDB taxonomy): Bacteria > Pseudomonadota > Gammaproteobacteria > Pseudomonadales > Pseudomonadaceae > Aquipseudomonas. The sequence continues at coordinate 73,013 of NZ_NEJP01000003.1, forward strand.
AGCGCCACACATGCAAGACTGATTTCATACAGTCGCTGCATGTCCCGGTCGTTGGCGGCGGGTAAAACTCCCAGCATAGAGGTCAGGCGATCGACCATGCGGCTTTCGAAGGCGAATTGCTGTTCGTCGGTGGCAGGGCTTTTGGTCAACTCGTACACCTGCTCGCGTGCCTCATTATAAAAGCGGCGGATTCGCAGAGCCGGGCGGAACGGAAAGATGAATGCATAGACGATCAGGGCCAGTGTCGCTGCACTGACATAGGCACCGGCAAATTCGAACCATTGAATGGCGGTGTTCTGCCCGGTGCCGACGTTCTGCGGACCGAGCATCAGGAAACTGGACAGCCCCAGCCCCATGCCAATACCGGCGGTGGCCGGGCTGGCCAGACCGACCGCGATCACATACAGCAAAGGTGCGAGCAGCAAGGCCAACATTTCGAAGTCACTGATCGCCGGGACCAGCATGAACTGATAGAACGCCGACACCACCAAGGCCAGTCCCAGCCCTCGGGCGTAACTCTGCGCGGCGATCAACGGGCGCGGAAATGTCGCCATCAGCGAACACAGGATCCCCACCAGAATCATCCCGCCCCGTGCGCCGTCCCAAGCGGTTTCGATCCAGATCAGTCCGGCCACCAGCAAGGCGCTGAAGGCACGGATGGCGTTCATGGTCGCAAGGGTGAAATCAAGGTGCAGGGGGCTCGACTGGCCACGGAACATGCAGCTGGCTTGCCGCCCTTCCTGTATCGCATCGCTCAGTTCGAGGATCTGTTCCAGTTGCTGCAACAGCCGCGCTTGCTCCCAGCGCAGCGCCCATGCCAGCGAACGCAGGGTCGCGCTCATGTCTTCCGTCATTTGTTCGGCCTTGTAGGCGAGCGTTTCGAACTGTTGTTGCAGCGCAACGAACTGATGTCGCTGTTCGGTCGGCAAAGAGCGTCCTTGCAACGCGAGCTGGTCGAGCAGCGCCAGCTCCTCGGCGCGCAATTGCTGGATGTCCAGCGGTAGATCGCCCTCCCAGCGTTCGGTGAGCAATTCCCGCTGGTGGCGTAATGCGGTGAGGCGCGAAGTCAGCAGCATCAATTGATTGCCCAGCAACAGCACCAGATTGTTGGCACTGCGCAGGCGCGGAGCGTCGAAATACAAGTGCCGGCGCAGGCCTTCGAGGGCGCTGATTTCCCCCAGCAGCTGCATTTGCCGGCGCTGAAAGTCCGCTTCGCTTTCTTCTGTTCGAAGCACGGCGGCGGCATGGGTGGCGACTAGTTTGATCACCTGATCGACCTTCGCGAAATAGTTGCGCGATACCGCCTCGGGCCGCGCCGTCAGCAGGCTGACCACGCATACGCACGCCACCGCCAGCAAAGTTTCAGTGACCCGGGTCACCGCCAACAGAAAGGTGCCGTCCTGGTCCGGAATCGCCAGCAGCGCCACCACCACGGCGGTATACCCGCTGAGCACGAACGCCTGGGAACTGGTGTAGCGCAGCAACGTGCCGCCGGCCGTGCACAGAGCCAGCCACAGCGCCAGGGTTGTGATGAACGGCAACGGCGCTTGGGGAAAGAACGCCATCAGCACCACCGCCACCACCGCGCCAAGGGTCGTCCCGATGATCTGTCCGAAGCTGCGGGCCAGCGCCATCCCGGCCAGTGGCTGGCTGATGATCACCACGGCCATGATCGACCATTTCGGTTGATCGAGATCGAACAGGAACGCCAGGTACAACGTCAGCAATCCGGCGGCAATGGTGCGCAAACCAAACAGCAGCACTGCCTGGCTGGGGTGGATCACCGCCTTGAAATAAATAAACAGGGATTGCATGGGTAGCCTCGTCGAAACAACTTCTGCAAGCGTAGACACTGCATGGAGAGCATGACGGTAAACAGGGTCGACACAATCTGTAGGTCGATTCAACGCCTGTAGTAGGCCATATCGGGCAGAGGGTTTGACTCACGGCGCGAGCTGACAGAAGCTTGCGACCTCCGCTACAAAACGAAAGTTTCGGAAATTCGCATGCCTCAGTCTCGCCGCTATTTGCTCATCAGCCTCGGCCTTGTGCTGGTCCTCTTCGTGGCCTGGCTGTCATTGCGCAGTACCGCGCCCGTGGTGCCGGAAGCGATCAAACACGGTTACAGCGAAGCACTGGCCGCCGCCCGGGCCGGCCAACCGGGGGCTGCGCGTGTTTTGTACCAGCAACTGGGACGTCCGGACCTGTCGGTCAAACGGCGCGTCTGGCTGCATGCCGAACTGCCCAACTACCCGAGCCCGCAAGCCCTGAAGCTGGCGGACGCCGATCTGCAAAACGCATCGCCGGACGTAAGACTGGCAGCGATCAAAAGCGTGACCGGCCTGGTGCCGGGCGGTCAGCGCAGCCTGCTGCTGGGTCCGTTGCTTGACGATGAGGATCAGAAAGTACGCTTTGCCGCGATCAACGCCCTGCTCGGCTTGTCTCCGGATCAACTGGGCCTGTATTTCGCCCCGTTGCAGCAAGGGATCGACGTATGGGAGCAGGCGCTCAAGAGCCAGCCGGAAAGCGCCGCCAACTACGTTCAACTGGCGCGCCTGTATCTGCACAACGCCGAACTCAAGCAAGCGCAAGAAGCGCTGGATCAGACGCTACACCTGGACCCCGGCAACCTGCCGGCACTGGTGATGCAGATCGAAGTGCTCGACCGTCAGGGCCAGAGCGATGCCGCGCGACAGTTGCTCGCTCGACAATTGAAGGCCCAACCCGACTCGGCTTATCTGCAACATGCGCTGGGCCTCTGGCTGCTGCACCACGATCAGCGCGAATACGCCCTGCTCGGTCTGTCCAAAGCCGTGGAGCTGGAGCCTGACAACAAGGACTACCGCTATGACCTCGCCACCACCCTGCACAGCGCCGAAGAACTGGAAGCGGCGCAAAAGCAGTTGCAGGAAATCGTCCAGCGCCACCCGGCGGATCGCAAGGCGCGGGTGCTGCTGATCAGTTACTGGAAAGAGAGCGGCCAGTTACAGAACGTACAGATTCTGCTGGCCCAGCTTGAGCAGATGAACCCGGACGACCCTTCGTTGCAGCAAGGACTCTAGCGGTCTTCTCGACACATCCTGCAAGAAACTTGGAACCGCCGTCTCGGCATAAGGTCATGTAAATCAGGCAGTGCCAAACGGCGTCCGGCGCCCGCTGTCTCGTTTCCCCTAGTCATGAGAGGGCATTTTTTGTCTACATCGAACGCGTTGAACAGTGCAAAAGCCGCCACCGGCATCGAGGGTCTCGACGATATCCTGGCCGGTGGTTTGTCTCGCAGTCATGTTTTCTTGCTGGAGGGCGAGCCTGGAACCGGTAAAACCACCGTCGCGTTGCATTTTCTGCTGGCCGGCGCCCTTGCCGGCGAACGTTCGTTGTACATCACGCTGTCCGAAACCGAGCACGAATTGCGCCAGGGTGCGGCGTCCCACGGCTGGGAACTGGACGAAAACATCGAGATTTTCGAGCTGACGCCTCCGGAAAGCCTGCTCAACGCCGAGCATCAGCAAAGCCTGTTGTACTCCTCGGACCTTGAGTTGGGCGAAGCGACCAAACAGATTTTCGAAGTGGTCGAGCGCTTCAAGCCCACCCGGGTCGTACTCGACAGCCTCTCGGAAATCCGCCTGCTTGCGCAAAGCTCCCTGCGCTACCGCCGTCAGATCCTGGCGATCAAGCATTACTTCGTGCGCTACGACGCCACGGTTTTGCTGCTGGATGACTTGACCACCGAATCCCTCGACAAAACCGTTCACAGTGTCGCTCACGGTGTGATCCGCCTCGAAGAACTGACCCCCAACTACGGTGCCGAACGCCGTCGCGTGCGGGTGATCAAGTATCGCGGCCAGAAATACCGTGGCGGCTTCCATGACTTCACCATCACGGGCGATGGCGTGCACGTTTTCCCGCGTCTGGTGGCGGCGGAGCACCGCAGCGACTACCCGCGGCTGCAGCTGTCCAGCGGCATCAGGGAAATGGACGCTCTGTTGGGCGGCGGTATCGAGACCGGCTCCAGCACGCTGATTCTGGGCCCGGCAGGGACAGGCAAATCCTTGATCACCATGATTTTCGCGGCGGCTGCCGTGGCGCGCGGTGAAAAGGCTGCCCTGTTCATTTTTGACGAAGAATTGGGCCTGCTGTTCGAGCGCATGAAAAACATCGGTATCGACCTGAAGGCCCTGCAGGCCACCGGCAACCTGCTGATCGAACAGGTCGACGCCGCCGAGCTGTCCCCCGGCGAGTTTTCCCACCGCGTACGCCGCTGTGTCGATGAGGGTGACATCAAGACCGTGGTGATCGACAGCATCAACGGCTATCAGGCCGCGATGCCCGAAGAAAACGCGCTGGTACTGCACATGCACGAACTGTTGCTGTACCTGAACCGCAAGGGCGCCGCGACGTTCATGACCGTCGCCCAGCATGGACTGGTCGGCGACATGCATGCTCCGGTCGATATCACTTACCTGGCCGACACGGTAATTCTGCTGCGCTACTTCGAAGCCGCGGGCAAGGTGCGTCGCGCGATTTCGATCATCAAGAAACGCACCGGCAGCCATGAATCGACCATCCGTGAATACCGCATTTCCACTCAAGGCATGACCATCGGCGAGCCTTTGGAGGCCTTTCAGGGTGTATTGCGCGGCGTGCCCACCTACCTCGGTGCAAGCAAGCCGTTGCTCAAGGATGACAACTTGTGACCGTCACCGTACCGCTATCGGAACGGGCGCTGATCCTCGCGCCGCTGGGACGCGACAGCCAGGTAGCGCTGATGATTCTCAACGAGGCCGGATACGGTGGGCTGATCACGCCCGACCTGGCCACCCTTTGTACCGAGCTCGAGCCCGGCGCCGGTCTGCTGCTGATCGCTGCCGAGGCCCTTAATGGTCCGGAACTCGAGTGCCTGCTGTCGTATCTTGAACAACAACCGGCGTGGTCTGATTTGCCAATCGTCCTGCTCACCCATCACGGTGGATCCGAACAAGGCCCTTCGTCGCAGCTCAGCAAGTTGTTGGGCAACGTCACTTTTCTTGAGCGCCCTTTCCATCCGGCCACCTTGGTCAGCCTGATCTCCACCGCCCTGCGCGGACGACGACGACAGTACGAGGCCCGCGACCGCCTGATCGATCTGAGCAATAGCGAGCGTCGCCTGCAATCGACGCTGGAAACCCTCGAGCAACAAGTGGAGGAACGCACCGCGCAACTGCGGCACAACGAGGAAGCTCTGCGCCAGTCGCAGAAGATGGAAGCGGTGGGCCAGCTCACTGGCGGTATCGCCCACGACTTCAACAACATGCTGACCGGGATCATCGGCAGTCTTGAATTGCTGCGCCGGCGGCTGGCACGTGGCCGCCTGGATGATCTCGACAGCCTGATCGACCTCGGTGTGACCTCGGCCAACCGCGCCGCTGGCCTGACTCACCGCTTGCTGGCGTTTTCCCGTCGCCAGTCGCTGGATTCCAAAGCCGTACATATGAACGATCTGGTGCAATCGATGGGTGAGTTGCTGCAACGCAGCCTCAACGAAAGCATTCACCTTGACATGCGCCTGCACGAACAATTGTGGGTGGCCGAGGCCGACCCCAATCAACTGGAAAGCGCCCTGCTCAACCTGGTGATCAACGCACGCGACGCGATGCCCGACGGCGGCAATCTGGTGGTCGAGACGGGTAATCAGGTGCTGGATCCAGACTACACCGCGGCCTACAGCAATCTTGAACCGGGTGATTACGTTGTATTGAGCGTCACAGACAATGGCTGCGGCATGCCGGAAAGTGTCATCAATCGCGCGTTCGACCCGTTCTTCACCACGAAGCCGATCGGCCAGGGCACCGGCCTGGGTCTGTCGATGATCTACGGTTTCAGCAAACAGTCCGGTGGTCATGTGTCGATCGACAGCAAGATCGATGAAGGCACCACGGTCAAACTCTACCTGCCGCGATTCCAGGGCGAATCACTGCCTCACGCACCGACGGATATGGAACAGGCGCCCGACGCCGTGGAAGGCGAAACCGTATTGATCGTCGAAGACGACCCGGCCGTGCGCGTGCTGGTCAGTGCAGTATTGAGTGAACTGGGTTATGGATTTGTCGAGGCCAGCGATGCCGACGGTGCCGTGCCGATTCTGGATTCGGAACAGCGCATCGATCTGCTGATCAGCGACGTCGGCCTGCCGGGCATGAACGGACGGCAACTGGCGGAAATCGGCCGGCAATACCGGCCTGACTTGAAGGTCCTGTTCATCACAGGTTATGCCGAGCACGCCGCGGTGCGCGGCGGATTCCTCGACCCGGGCATGCAGATGATCACCAAGCCGTTTACCTTCGATCTGTTGACGGCGAAGGTGCGGGAAATGATCAAGAGCTGAGGCGGTTGACGCCTCAGGCCAGCAGTTCCTGAATCTTCTCCTGCAATACATCCAGATCGAATGGTTTTTCCAGGATCGGCGCCCGGCGGGTAATCGGGCTGCCGGTCTCGCGGATTTCCTGCGGATAGCCGCTGATGAAGATCACCTTCAGATCAGGGCGCAATTTGACGGCGGGCTCGGCGATCTGCACGCCAGAGATCCCGCCAGGCAGGCGAAAATCAGTAATCAACATGTCCAGATGCGGCTTGCTCGCCAGAATCTCGAACGCCTGCTCGCCGTTTTCGGCCTGCAATACGCGATAGCCCTGGCTTGACAGATAGTCTGTCAGGACCATCAGGATCACCGGTTCGTCCTCGACGACGAGTACTACATCTTGTGCATCTACGCTCATGGGAAGCCTTTGTTCGTTCAATAGCTGCTGATACGACCGTGTGGTCACTCAGAGGTTGCGTTTGTTTTGCCGTTTTCCTGGAGCGGCAGACAGACGCGAAACAGGGCGCCCTCGTTGATCTTGCTTTCGACGACGATGGAGCCGCCATGGGCGGCGACGATCTGTTCGGAAATGAACAACCCCAGCCCGAGGCCAGCCACCACCGTCTTGGCGGAGACCCGTTCGAACTGTTGAAAAATGCGCTTCTGATTCTCTTCGCTGATGCCTATGCCCTGATCCTGAACTTCGATCCGAGCTTCATCTTGTTCGCGATAAACCCGAACCTGGATCGGACTTTTACCGCCATAACGCAAGGCATTGGTCAGCAGGTTCGACACCACCTGCTCGATACGGAATTCGTCCCACTGCCCTTCCACCGGTTCGCTCGCGGTGAAACTGACCTCAGTCTCGGCGGCTTCGATCTGCTGGGCGAAATTCTCCAGCAGAGTGCCCACCAACTGCACGAGGTCAAAGCGACTCGGTCGGATCGACAACTTGCCGGTGCGGATCCGCGAAACGTCGAGCATGTCTTCGATCAGTCGGATCAGGCTTTTGATCTGGCGCTCGTCGCGGTCGACCATGGCGTGCATCTTGTCGAGGGTGAACGCGGCGGCGTTGTCCCGGGCCAGGTGCATCTTGCGCAGTTGGGTTTCGAGAATAAGGCCGTTGAGCGGCGTACGTACTTCATGGGCGACGATCGACATGAAATCGTCGCGCATGCGCACCGCTTGTTCCAGTTCGCCCTGGGTGCTTTGCAGTTGCTGCAACAGCGCTTCCTGTTCGCGACGGCTCTGCTCAAGGGCTTCGACTTGTTGTTTCATCGCCTTGCTCTGGCGGTACAGGTCGACGAAGACATTGACCTTGCTCTTCACCGCATGAATGTCCAGCGGCTTGTGCAGGAAGTCCACCGCACCGCTTTCATAGCCTTTGAACGCGTAATTGAGTTCACGGCCGGCAGCACTGACGAAGATGATCGGGATGTTCTTGGTTTTCTCGGTGCCGCGCATCAGCTCGGCCAGTTCGAAGCCGTTCATGCCGGGCATCTGCACGTCGAGAATGGCCATGGCGAATTCGTGTTGCAGCAGCAGCGACAGCGCTTCGTCCGCTGAAAGCGCTTTGTAGACGGTGCGGTCTTCGCGTTTGATCAGCGCTTCGAGGGCCAGCAGGTTCTCGGGCAGATCGTCGACGATCAGCAGTTTTGCCTGGATATTACTCAGCATGCGATTCGTTCCAGCTCGACAAGCAGACGGCCGATGCCGTGGAAGCGCCGCTTGAGGCATGGTGGCGACCTGAGCGTCCTCGGGATCCTGAACGATGGTCAGTCCGCCGTGACGTTTGACCTGCGCCAGCCCCCACGCACCATCGTGGTTGGCGCCGGTCAGCAGAACACCAGCCAATGCGGGACCATAAACATCGGCGGCAGATTCGAACAGGTAATCGATCGAGGGACGTGAGTGATGAATGCGGTCCTCAAGGCTCAAAGACAGGCTGCGATCCTGCTCCACCGACAAGTGATAACCCGGCGTCGCGAAATAAACCGTGCCGGGGCTTATGTCCTGCTTGTCGACGGCTTCAGTAACGGGCAATACCAGGCGACGGGCAAACACCTCAGCGAGCTGGCTGCGTCGCTCTTCCGGCAAATGCAGCACGATGATGACCGGCAGCTTGAATCCGGCGGGCAGCGCACCGAGCATCGTCAGCAACGCCTCGACGCCACCGGCGGAAGCTCCGACCACAATCGCCTCGACCCGAGGCAAATCCGCTGCACTGTTCATGATTTGCGGTAGATCCGTTCTTGTTTCACCAGAGGCTCGAACTGGTTGGAGTAGCCGGAAAAATCCAAAGTTTCCTTGCTGCCCAATACCAGGAATCCACGGTGGCACAACGATTCATGGAACAACCCGAACGCTCGATCCTGAAGTTTTTTATTGAAGTAAATCAACACGTTACGACATGAAATTAATTGAGTTTCGGAGAATACACTATCGGTCGCCAGACTGTGATCGGCGAAGGTCACGTTCTCGCACAGGCTCTTGTCGAAAATCGCGTAGCCATAGGCTGCAGTGTAGTAGTCGGCGAACGAGCGCTGACCGCCGGCCTGCTGATAGTTGGCGGTGTAGGCGCGCACGTTTTCCATCGAAAAGATCCCCTGCTTGGCCTTGTCCAGCGAGCGCGGGTTGATGTCGGTGGCGTAGATGATCGTGCGGTCGAGCAGGCCCTCTTCGCGCAGCAGGATCGCCATCGAGTAGACCTCCTCGCCGGTGCTGCAGCCGGCGATCCAGATCTTGATCGACGGATAGGTCTTGAGCAGCGGCACCACTTCCTGACGGATTGCCAGGAAGTGCGACGGATCACGGAACATCTCGCTGACCGGGATCGTCAGCAATTGCAGCAACTGCATGAACGCCGCCGGGTCGTGCAGGACTTTCTCCTGCAAGGCCGAGATGGTCGCGCATTCGAATTGACTCAGCGCGTGCTGCACCCGGCGCTTGATCGAAGCGCCGGAGTAATCGCGAAAGTCATAGCTGTACTTGAGGTAAATCGCCTCGATCAGCAAGCGCAATTCGATTTCGCTGTTTCGTTCCACGGAATAACGGCTTTCCACTAAATGCGTTCCATCTTCGGCAACCACACGCGAATCAGCGAGAACAGGCGATCCAGGTCGATGGGCTTGGCCAGGTAATCGTTGGCGCCCGCCTGCAGGCAGCGCTCCTGATCGTCCTTCATGGCCTTGGCCGTCACCGCAATGATCGGCAGCTTGCGCCAGCGCGGATCCTTGCGGATTTCCATGGTGGCTTCGAAACCATCCATTTCCGGCATCATCACGTCCATCAGCACCAGGTCGATGTCTTCGACTTCATTCAGTTTTTCAATCGCTTCACGACCGTTACGGCCGATCACCACGACTGCACCCTTGGTTTCCAGCGCGCTGGTCAGGGCGAAGATGTTGCGCACATCGTCGTCCACCAGCAGCACTTTGCGCCCCTCGAAGACCTTGTCGCGGCTGCGGGCGGTCTTGAGCATCTTCTGCCGTTCATGGGACAACTGCGATTCGACTTTGTGCAGAAAGAGTGTGACCTCGTCCAGCAGGCGTTCCGGCGATCGTGCGCCCTTGATGATGATCGAGCGTGAATACTTACGAAGATCCGCCTCTTCGTCGCGGGTCAGGTTGCGTCCGGTGTAGACGATGACCGGCGGGAACGAGCATATGTCCTCGGTGGACATGCGCTTGAGCAGATCGTTGCCGAGCATGTCCGGCAGCTTCAGGTCGATGACCATGCAATCGAATATCGTCGTGCGCAACAGTTCCAGCGCGTCCTGCGCCAGGCCAACGGCGGTGATTTCGATGTCGTCGTCGCCGATCAGGCGGGCGATGCTTTCCCGTTGCAGATCGTCGTCCTCGACCAGCAGTACGCGTTTGACCTTCTGCGTCAGTTTGGCTTCGAGACGGGCGAACACATCCTTGAGTTCTTCGCGAGTGGTCGGTTTGACCGCATAACCGATGGCGCCCATGTGCATCGCTGCTTCGACACGGTCTTCCACGGAAATCACGTGCACCGGGATGTGCCGGGTTTCGGCGTGTTCTTTCAGGCGTTGCAGAACGGTCAGACCCGAGTGATCCGGCAGACGCATGTCCAGCAGGATCGCGTCCGGCACGAACTCTTTCGCCAGGTCGTAACCTTCATCGGCGCCGTGAGCAACCAGGCACTGATAGCCGAGTTCATGGGCCAGGTCGTAGAGGATGTGGGCGAAATTCGGCTCGTCTTCCACCACCAGGATGCAGCGGGTATTGAACGGTGCCTTGTTGCGGTCATCGTTGAAGCGCGGGATATCGACGGGCGCCAGAGGCGAAACCGCCGCCACGGGTGCGATGACCGGCGTAGAGGCCGGCGGGGTGAAGGTCAAAGGCGTTATCGGCGCGTCACTAGGCTCGCGGTATTGCTGCGGCAGCACCAGAGTGAAGGCACTGCCCTGCCCCGGCGCGCTGCTGACACTGATAGATCCGCCCAGCAGCGTCGCCAGATCCCGGGAAATCGACAGACCCAATCCGGTGCCACCGTATTTGCGGTTGGTGGTGCCGTCGGCCTGGCGGAAGGCTTCGAAAATGCTTTCCTGCTGATCCTGCGCAATTCCGATACCCGAGTCGCGCACGATGAAGGCAATGCGATCGTCCGGCTGACCGGCGATGGTCAGGCTGACCGTGCCGTGCTCGGTGAATTTCACCGCATTGGACAGCAGATTCTTGATCACCTGTTCCAGACGCTGACGGTCGGTAAACAGGGTGATCGGTGCATCAGGCTGCAATTCGACGTTGAACGTCAGTTTCTTTTCCGCTGCCAGCGGTTCGAACAGGCTGCGCAGGCTATCGGCCAGACGCTCGACGCTGGTGTTTTCCGGCATCACTTCGAGTTTGCCGGCTTCCACTTTGGAAATGTCGAGAATGTCGTTGATCAGGTTGAGCAGATCGTTGCCGGCGGAATAGATCGACTCGGCAAACTTGACCTGCTCGGCGCTGAGGTTTTCCTGCGGGTTTTCCGCCAGCAGCTTGGCCAGGATCAAGGAGCTGTTCAGCGGTGTGCGCAGCTCGTGGGACATGTTGGCGAGGAATTCGGACTTGTACTTGCTCGAACGCTGCAACTCTTCGGCGCGTTCTTCGAGTTGTACCTGGGCCTGATTGAGCTCGGTGTTCTTCTGATCCATGGCGTCGCGCTGCTCGGCCAGAGTCTGGGCCTGTTCGGCCAGTTGCTCGTTGGTCTGCTCCAGCTCGATTTGCTGGGTTTCCAGATGCGCCTGGGATTCCTTGAGAATCCGCGACTGTTCTTCCAGCTCTTCGTTGGCGGTTTTCAGCTCTTCCTGCTGCACCTGCAACTCTTCGTTGAGTTGCTGGGTTTCGGCCAGCACTTCCTGCAAGCGCTGGCGATAACGCGCGGCTTCGATGGAGGTGCCGATGTTGCCGGCGATCAGTTCCAGAAGTGCCACATCACGCTCATTAAGCGGGCGCAGGAAGCCGAGTTCGATCACGCCGTTGACCCGGTCGTCATCGCTGGTCGGCACCACCAGTACGCTGTGCGGCAAGCCTTCACCGAGGCCGGAGCTGACCTTGAAGTAGTCGGACGGCACCGAGTCGAGACGAATCAGATGTGCCTGCTGCGCGACCTGCCCGACAATGCCTTCACCGCTGTAGATCGACTGTTGCAGTTCTTCCTGCTCGCGGGAGAAACCGTAGCTCGCCACACGTCTCAAGCCACCGTGCTCTTCGCGGACATACAGCGCGGCTACCGCGCTTCCGAGGTAGCCGGCACAGAATTGCAGAATGTTGCGACCCAGCAGATTCAGCGTCAATTGCCCAAGAACCTGCTCCGCCAGTTGGGTCTGCCCGGTGCGTAGCCAGGCTTGCTGTTCCAGTCGCTGGGCGCTGGCCTCTTGCGCAGCCAGCGTTGCGCCATAACTTTGCGACAGATTGACCAGATCACGCCGGCCAATGTAGGCGAGCAAACCACTGATGCCCGCGATGAACAGCAGATACAGGCTGATACTCCAGATCGTCGTGCGCCGGACATCTTCATTGCGGGTAGTGCGCAAGAGTTGCTCAGTCTCGATCACGTCTTCGAACTGCTTGCGGATTTCGTCGGTCAGGCGTTTGCCACGCCCGGCCTTGACCGCTGCCTTGTAGTCGCCGCTGGCACGTTGCAGGTCGATCATCGATTGCGCGTAGGTCGTCCACTCGGTTTGCAGGGCCTGGAGGCGGCGCAGGCGATCGGTCTGCACCGGGTTGTCGGCCGTCAGTTCGAGCAAGGTATTGAGCGCCACGGCAATCCGCGGTTTGGCGGTTTCATACGGATCCAGAAAGTGCTCGTCGCCACTGAGCAGAAACCCGCGCATGCCGGTTTCCAGGTCGACCGTGAGCTTCATCGCCTCATTGGCGTTATTGATCACCCGGTCGGTGTGCTCCACCCACTGGATCACCGACAACAGATAACTGATCAGCGAGACGAAGAACACGGCACTGATCGCGCCCACACCCAGAGGCAGGCTGATGTTGCGACTCAGAAGTTTGCGAAACCGTTGCTCATCAACCGAAGACGGAGAGGACATGTGGCAGCCTTGTCGAACTGTTGAAAACCAGGGAGTTTGCCCCAAAACAGCGGCATGGATCCATTTTTCTCACAGTTTTAGTATCGTTTTCCTACATTTGCCTGCGCCGAATAGCAGGCCAGCGGTTATCCTTGCCCACCCGTTTGCGCCTATTCTTTTTTGTATCCATCCGGGAACTTGTGGCTATGCGCCACTTACTCATGCAAGAGCCCGGCATTTTTGATCGACCGGCGCCCCGCCCCCCATTTTTGAGAGCCGCCATTATGTCCAGCACCACGTCCACCATCCTTGTAGTAGAAGACGACGCCATCGTGCGCATGCTGATCGTCGATGTACTGGAGGAGTTGGAGTTCAAGGTCCTGGAGGCGGACGGCAGCGACCAGGCGCTGGAAATCCTCAAGGATGTGAATCAGCACATTGATCTGATGATGACCGACGTCGGTCTGCCGATCATGGATGGCCGTCAGCTGGCCATCGAAGCCCGCACAATTCGCCCGTCACTGCCGATTCTGTTTGCCAGCGGTTATGCCGAGACCATTGAAGTGCCGACGGATATGCATGTCATCGGCAAGCCTTTCTCGATCGATCAACTGCGCGACAAGGTGAAGAGCGTTCTGGGTCAACACTGACACAAGCGGCTTTGCAGCGCGGATTCAACCTCAGGATATGTTCTAATCCGCGTGTTTTTCTTCTTCCCTCTCGTTCTTCAGGAAACACTTTTTCATGAGTCAGCCCGCAACCAAAGTCCTCGTCATTGGTTACGTCTGGCCGGAACCCCGTTCCTCCGCCGCGAGCGGGCATGTGATGCAGATTCTCGAGACGTTCCTGCAACAGGGCTGGCAAATCACCTTTGCCAGCCCGGCCGGCACCGGGGAACATCGCGCCGATCTGACTGCACTGGGCATCCGTGAAGTCCCGATCGAACTGAACAACAGCAGTTTCGACACCTTCATCAGTGACCTGGCCCCGGATATCGTGCTGTTCGACCAGTTCATGATCGAGGAACAATTCGGCTGGCGCGTCGAGAAGCATTGTCCCGACGCCCTGCGCGTTCTGGAGACCTCCGACCTGCAAAGCCTGCGGCATGCACGGCACCAGCGATTGAAGGACCGACTCAAGCTCAGCGACGACACCAACGACTTCGCAGAGCTGTTTGCCCCGGCGCTGGCCGAAGAATTCGAGCTGATGGCGGACACCGATCTGGCCAAACGCGAGATTGCCGCGCTGTATCGCTGCGACCTGAACCTGATGATCTCGCAGGTGGAAATCGAGTTGCTGGTGCAGCAGTTCAAGCTGCCGCCAGAGCTGTTGCACTGGTGCCCCTTGATGGTCGAGCCACCGAGCACCCCAGCGAAACCCTTCGAGGAGCGTGCGCACTTCCTCAGTATCGGCAACTTCCGCCACGCGCCGAACTGGGACGCGGTGTTGTGGATGAAATCCACCGTCTGGCCACTGATCCGCGAGCAACTGCCAAAAGCCCAATTGCACCTCTACGGCGCCTACACGCCGCCCAAGGCGGCGGCCCTGCACAACGCCGCCCAGGGGTTTCACATCATGAACTGGGCCGAAGATGCCTTGCAGGTCATGTCCGATGCGCGTATTTGCCTGGCGCCCTTGCGTTTTGGTGCCGGTATCAAAGGCAAATTGATCGATGCGATGCTTTGCGGTACGCCCAGTGTCACCACCCCCATTGGCGCTGAAGGCATGCACACCGACCAACCGTGGCCGGGCGCTGTCTGCCGCACGGCGCAGGAACTTGCCAATACGGCGGTCGAACTTTATCGGGACGAGGCACGTTGGCAGGCAGCCCAGGCTCAAGGGGGCACGCTTCTCAGGAATGTTTATCCGCAAGCCATACATGGGCCTGCACTGATCGACAAACTGATGGAATGCCGAAAAAACATTGCTCAACTAAGACGTAAAAACTTCATTGGAAGCATGCTGCGGCACCATTCACACAAGAGCACGCAGTATATGGCTCAGTGGATCGAGGCCAAAAATCAGAACAAGTAGGCCATCGTCCAATCGCCTGCTGGCGTAACGGGCACGCAAGGAGGCATGATCACCGGGCGATAACAATAAAAGCGCCCCGTCATGACCCGAACCACTCGTGTGACCGACCCTTCTTACGAGCTGATGGACGACCATAATGGCTTGTCCATCATCTACCGTCAGCACGGCTTCCCCTGCCCGCTGGTGCGCTGGCACTTCCACAAGGAATACGAGTTGCACCTGATCGTCGCCAGTTCGGGCAAGGTGTTCATCGGCGACTACATCGGCAACTTCTACCCGCAGACGCTGTTCCTGACTGGCCCCAATCTGCCGCACAACTGGATCAGCCAGGTGGCCGAAGACGAAGTGGTCGAGAAGCGCGACATGCTGGTCAACTTCACCGATGAGCTGTTCGAAAGCGGTCATCAGGTGTTTGCCGAACTCAAGACTCTGGCACCGCTGCTGGAGCGCGCACAATACGGAATCGAATTCCGCTCCCCACAGACAATTCGTCAGGCCATGACCCTGATGCAACGCATCGCTGATTCAAACGGCATCACCCGTCTCGGGCACTTTTTCATCCTGATGGAATTGCTGGCGGCCTGCGACGACTACCAATTGCTGTCAGGCGCAACCACCCCGCAACTGGCCGACGAGCACAACATCGACCGCACCAACCGGGCGGTCGATTACATCTTCGCCCACTACGCCCGCGAGTTGCCGCTGGAGGAAGTCGCCGACCACCTGGGCATGAAGCCGACCTATTTCAGCCGCGTGTTCAAGCAGGCCACCGGGCGCAATTTCATCGAATTCGTCAATCGCCTGCGCATCAGCAAATCCTGCGAACTTCTGGCGGACGGTGATAAACCGGTGACCGAGGTGTGTTTTGAGTCAGGCTTCAACAATATTTCCAATTTCAATCGGCGTTTTCAGCAGCTCAAAGGCATGACGCCTTCGCATTATCGGCGGCTGGTGGTGCAGCGCCTGACCGAGCAAAACCACGGCTGACGCCGTAAAACCTGTACGGATTCATGCCTGCCGCCCTGCTGAAACGCCCTTGCCTGCGTTTGCTGCGCCAATCTCCAGTGCAAAAAAGTATCGATTCAAGTGCTAGGGATGATTTGTCAGCCCTGCTTCAGAAGGCTGTAATCAGCGCACATTCTTCCCCAGAGGAAGAACACAAAAACAATAACTGTCCTTCTGCCCCCACCGGGTGCAGAAAAGGAGTGCACGATGCAACCCACTGCAAAAGCTCTGCTGGCCCTCACCTGCATGACCCTCAGCAGCGTCAGCCTTGGCGCCCAGACCCTGACCATCGCCACCGTCAACAACAGCGACATGATCCGCATGCAAAAGCTCTCGAAGACTTTCGAGACCGAGCATCCGGACATCAAGCTCAATTGGGTCGTGCTGGAAGAAAACGTTCTGCGTCAGCGCCTGACCACCGACATCGCCACTCAGGGCGGTCAGTTCGATGTGTTGACCATCGGCATGTACGAAGCCGCACTCTGGGGTGCCAAGGGTTGGCTGGAACCGATGAAGGATCTGCCGGCCAGCTACGCCCTCGACGATGTGTTCCCGTCGGTGCGCGAAGGCCTGTCGGTCAAGGGTTCGCTGTACGCCCTGCCGTTCTACGCCGAAAGCTCGATCACCTATTACCGCACCGACCTGTTCAAGGACGCCGGCCTGACCATGCCGGAACGTCCGACCTGGGAGCAGATCGCCGGCTTCGCCGAAAAACTCACCAACAAGGACAAGGAACAGTACGGCATCTGCCTGCGCGGCAAGGCCGGTTGGGGCGAGAACATCGCGCTGATCACCACCGTGGCCAACGCCTACGGTGCGCGCTGGTTCGATGAGCAGTGGAAACCGGAATTCAGCGGTCCCGAATGGAAAAACGCGCTGAATTTCTACGTCGATACCATGAAGAAGTCTGGCCCGCCGGGCGCCTCCAGTAACGGTTTCAACGAAAACCTTGCCCTGTTCAACAGCGGCAAATGCGCAATGTGGGTCGATGCCAGCGTCGCCGGCTCGTTCGTCACCGACAAGACCCAAAGCAAGGTCGCCGATCACGTCGGCTTCACCTACGCGCCGCATCAGGTCACCGACAAAGGCTCGGCGTGGCTGTACTCGTGGGCGCTGGCGATTCCGACCAGCTCCAAGGCCAAAGACGCCGCCAAGCAATTCAGCGCCTGGGCTACCTCCAAAGAGTACGGCGAACTGGTCGCCAAGACCGACGGCATCGCCAACGTACCGCCGGGGACTCGCGCCTCGACCTACAGCGACGCGTACATGAGCGCCGCGCCGTTTGCGAAGGTCACGCTGGAATCGCTGAAAGCGGCTGACCCGAGCAAACCGACCCTCAAGCCTGTGCCGTACATCGGCATTCAACTGGTGACCATTCCTGAATTCCAAGGCGTGGGCACCCAGGTCGGCAAGCTGTTCTCGGCGGCGCTGATCGGCCAGACCACGGTCGACCAGGCGTTGACCGCCGCGCAGCAAACCACCGAACGCGAGATGAAGCGCGCGGGTTATCCGAAGTAATCCGCAAAGCTCGCTCCTGCCTCCTGTGGGAGCGAGCTTGCTCGCGAAAGCGGTGTTCAGTGAAACATTTGTTGTCTGACACGACGCCTTCGCGAGCCAGCTCGCGCTCACCGGGGATCTCCATAGGTCTGTATGACTCGGTTGTGATCACCATGAATACTTCAACTGCCAAAGCCCACATCGACCTGTCGCAGCCCCGGCGCAAAAACCGTGTGGCCAATCCCGGCTGGTTTCTGGTCAGCCCTTCGGTGGCCCTGTTGCTGCTGTGGATGATCGTGCCGCTGGGCATGACCGTCTATTTCTCGATGATCCGCTACAACCTGCTCGACCCGGGCACCAACGAATTCGTCGGGCTGGAAAACTTCACCTACTTCCTGACCGACTCCGGCTTCATGCCCGGCGCCACCAACACCCTACTGCTGGTAGGCAGTGTGCTGCTGATCAGCGTGGTGTTCGGCGTATTGATCAGTGCATTGCTTGAGGCCAGTGAGTTCTTCGGTCGCGGCATCGTGCGGGTGATGCTGATTTCGCCGTTCTTCATCATGCCCACGGTCGGTGCGCTGATCTGGAAGAACCTGATTTTCCACCCGGTGTCCGGGATCCTCGCCTACATCTGGAAGCTGTTCGGCGCGCAACCGGTGGACTGGCTGGCCCACTACCCGCTGCTGTCGATCATCATCATTGTCTCGTGGCAATGGCTGCCCTTCGCGATCCTGATCCTGATGACCGCCATGCAGTCCCTCGACCAGGAACAGAAGGAAGCCGCTCGCCTCGACGGCGCCGGCCCGATCGCAATCTTCTGGCATCTGACGCTGCCGCACCTGGCACGTCCGATTGCCGTGGTGGTGATGATCGAAACCATCTTCCTGCTGTCGGTGTTCGCCGAAATATTCACCACCACCAACGGCGGCCCCGGTTACGCGTCGACCAACCTCGCCTACCTGATCTACAACCAGGCGCTGGTGCAGTTCGACGTCGGCATGGCCTCGGCCGGCGGCCTGATCGCCGTGGTCATCGCCAACATCGCCGCGATCATTCTGGTGCGGATGATCGGCAAAAACCTGACTGACAAAGCCTGAGGCCTGCCATGACTCTTCAACAATCCCGCCGGCTGCAAAGCCTGCTGCTCGGCACACTGGCCTGGGCCATCGCGATCATCATTTTCTTTCCGATCTTCTGGATGGTGCTGACCAGTTTCAAGACCGAAATCGACGCCTTCGCCACGCCGCCGCAGTTCATCTTCACGCCGACGCTGGAGAACTACCTGCACATCAACGAGCGCAGCGACTACTTCAGTTTCGCCTGGAACTCGGTAGTGATTTCCTTCAGCGCTACGGCTCTTTGCCTGCTGATCGCGGTGCCGGCGGCCTACTCGATGGCGTTCTACGAAACCCAGCGCACCAAGGGCACGCTGCTGTGGATGCTCTCCACCAAGATGTTGCCGCCGGTGGGCGTGCTGATGCCGATCTACCTGCTGGCCAAGAGTTTCGGCCTGCTCGACACGCGCATCGCACTGATCGTGATCTACACGCTGATCAACCTGCCGATCGTGGTCTGGATGGTTTACACCTACTTCAAGGACATCCCCAAGGACATCCTCGAAGCCGCCCGCCTCGACGGCGCCACCCTCGCCCAGGAAATGCTCCGCGTACTGTTGCCAATCGCCAAGGGCGGCCTGGCCTCGACCGTGCTGCTGTCGCTGATCCTGTGCTGGAACGAGGCGTTCTGGTCGCTGAACCTGACCTCGTCCAAAGCCGCGCCGCTGACCGCGTTGATCGCCTCCTACTCAAGCCCCGAAGGCTTGTTCTGGGCCAAGTTGTCGGCTGTCTCGACCCTGGCCTGCGCGCCGATCCTGATCTTCGGCTGGATCAGCCAGAAACAACTGGTGCGCGGCCTGTCGTTCGGCGCCGTGAAATGAATGCCCCTGTGGGAGCGAGCCTGCTCGCGATAGCGGTGTGTCTTGCAACAATGATGTCGACTGACACGGCCCCATCGCGAGCAGGCTCACTCCTACAGAAAAGCCCATCCGGTTCAACTGAATAAAAATTGTGGAGGCCCATCACCATGGCCAACCTGAAAATCAAGAATCTGCAAAAAGGCTTTGAAGGTTTTTCCATCATCAAGGGCATCGACCTTGAGGTGAACGACAAGGAATTCGTGGTGTTCGTCGGCCCGTCGGGCTGCGGCAAATCCACCCTGCTGCGACTGATCGCCGGCCTGGAAGAAGTCAGCGGCGGGACCATCGAACTGGACGGGCGCGACATCACCGAAGTCAGTCCGGCCAAGCGCGATCTGGCGATGGTGTTCCAGACCTACGCGCTGTATCCGCACATGACCGTGAAGAAAAACATGTCGTTCGCCCTCGACCTGGCCGGCGTACCGAAAGCCGAAGTCGAGAAAAAAGTCGGTGAAGCGGCACGGATTCTCGAACTGGGCCCGATGCTTGAGCGTAAGCCGAAACAGTTGTCCGGCGGCCAGCGTCAGCGTGTGGCCATCGGTCGCGCGATCGTGCGCAACCCGAAAATCTTCCTGTTCGACGAGCCGCTGTCCAACCTCGACGCCGCGCTGCGGGTGCAAATGCGCCTTGAGCTGCTGCGCCTGCACAAGGACCTCAAAGCGACCATGATCTACGTGACCCACGATCAGGTCGAAGCCATGACCATGGCCGACAAGGTCGTGGTGCTCAACGGCGGCAAGATCGAACAGGTCGGTTCGCCGCTGGAGCTGTATCACAACCCCGCCAATCTGTTTGTCGCCGGTTTCCTCGGCACGCCGAAAATGGGCTTCCTCAAAGGCCAGATCGCGCGGATCGATGGCGCGAGCTGCGAAGTTTCGCTGGACGCCGGCACTCGCATCACCCTGCCATTCAACGCGTCGAACCTGAGCGTCGGCAGCGCCGTGACCCTGGGCATTCGCCCGGAACATCTGGAACTGGCGCAAGCGGGCGATTGCACACTGCAAGTTACCGCTGACGTCAGCGAGCGGCTGGGCAGCGACACCTTCTGCCACGTCAAGACCAACGCCGGCGAAGCCCTGACCATGCGCGTGCGCGGCGATCTGGCGAGCCGTTACGGCGAACAACTGAACCTGCACCTGGACGCTGCCCACTGCCACCTGTTCGATGCCGACGGCGTGGCGCTGACCCGCCCTCTGCGCGCGGCCGCCTGATTTCGAGACTGACCCGATGAAACTGAACAAGCAAAACCTCAACCGCCTCGCCCCCGAAGTGAAACTGCCGGCCTACAGCCTCAGCGACACCCGCCAGGGCATCGCCCACATTGGCGTCGGCGGTTTCCACCGCGCACATCAGGCGTATTACACCGACGCGCTGATGAACACCGGCGAAGCGCTGGACTGGGCCATTTGCGGCGTCGGCCTGCGCGCCGAAGACCGCCGCGCCCGCAACGACCTAAAGGAACAGGATTACCTGTTCACCCTGTTCGAACTCGGCGACAGCGACGACACCGAAGTCCGCGTCATCGGTGCGATCCGCGACATGCTGCTGGCCGAGGACAGCGCTCAGGCGCTGATCGAAAAACTCGCCGACCCGCAGATCCGTATCGTCTCGCTGACCATCACCGAGGGCGGCTACTGCATTGATGACAGCAACGGCGAGTTCATGGCGCACCTGCCGCAGATACAGCACGATCTGACTTACCCGCAACAGCCGAAAACCGTGTTCGGTTTCCTCTGTGCCGCACTGGCCAATCGACGTGCGGCAGGCATTCCGGCGTTCACGGTGATGTCCTGCGATAACCTGCCGCACAACGGCGCCGTCACCCGCAAGGCGCTGCTGGCCTTCACCTCGCTGCTGGATTCGGACCTGCGTGACTGGATCGACGCCAACGTCAGCTTCCCCAACGCGATGGTCGACCGCATCACTCCCATGACCAGCACTGCGCATCGCCTGCAACTGGCGGACAAACACGCCGTCGACGACGCCTGGCCGGTGGTCTGCGAACCCTTCGTGCAATGGGTGCTGGAAGACAAATTCGTCGACGGCCGCCCGGCCTGGGAAAAGGTCGGCGTGCAGTTCACCGACGACGTTTCGCCCTATGAAGAAATGAAGATCAAACTGCTCAACGGCAGCCATCTGGCGCTGACTTATCTGGGCTTTTTGAAGGGTTACCGCTTCGTTCACGAGACCATGAACGACCCGCTGTTCGTGCGTTATATGCGCGCCTACATGGATCTGGACGTGACCCCGCAATTGGCGCCGGTGCCGGGCATCGACCTGACCGAGTACAAGAACACGCTGGTGGCGCGGTTCTCCAATCAGGCGATAGCCGATCAGCTGGAGCGTGTTTGCTCGGATGGGTCGTCGAAGTTTCCCAAGTTCACCATTCCGACGATCAATCGGTTGATTGCCGACGGACAGGAGACCAAACGAGCGGCGTTGGTGGTGGCGGCCTGGGCGCTGTACTTGAAGGGTGTGGACGAGAATGGCGACACTTACTCGATTCCGGATCCTCGGGCGGCGTTCTGTCAGGGGTTGGTGGCGGAGGATGCTTTGATTACTGAGCGGTTGTTGGGGGTTGAAGAAATCTTCGGTACGGCGATACCGCGCTCGAAGGAGTTTGTGGCGGCGTTCGAGTGGTGCCTGAACAGCTTGCGCGAAGAAGGCGTGACTCGCACCCTCGAACACCTGTTGACCTGATCGTTCCCACGCTCTGCGTGGGAATGCAGCCCGGGACGCTCCGCGTCCCTCGATCTGTGTGGAGCGCACATGACAACACAGCAACTGTTCCTCGGCATCGACTGCGGCACTCAAGGCACTAAGGCCATCATCCTCGACGCTGTCAGCGGTCAGGTCCTCGGCCAAGGCGCCGCCGCCCACACGATGATCAGCAGCGCCAACGGCCGACGCGAGCAAGACACCGCGCAATGGCTGGAAGCTTTCACCCTCGCCACTCGCCGAGCTTTATTGGCGGCGAATGTCGACGGTCAATCAATCCTCGGCATCGGCGTTTCCGGCCAACAACACGGTCTGGTATTGCTCGACGAGCAAGGCCAGGTCCTGCGTCCGGCCAAGCTCTGGTGCGACACCGAAACCACGCCTGAAAACGACCGCCTGCTGGCGCATCTGGGTGGTGAACAAGGCTCGCTGGAACGCCTCGGCGTGGTTATCGCGCCGGGCTACACCGTCTCAAAACTGTTGTGGACCAAGGAGCAGCATCCGGACGCGTTCTCCCGCATCGCGCGGATCCTGCTGCCCCACGACTACCTGAACTTCTGGCTCACCGGCCGTGCGTGCAGCGAATACGGCGATGCCTCCGGCACCGGCTATTTCAACGTACGCACTCGCCAATGGGATTTGCAGCTGCTGCGTGACATCGACGCCAGTGGTCGTCTGCAATCCGCGCTGCCGGAACTGATCGACGCCCATCAAACGGTCGGCACGATCCTGCCGGCGGTTGCCGAGCAACTTGGCATCAATCCCGGCGCGCTGGTGTCCAGCGGTGGCGGCGACAACATGATGGGCGCCATCGGCACCGGCAATATTCAGCCGGGCGCGATCACCATGAGCCTCGGATCTTCCGGCACGGTGTACGCCTACGCCGAGGCGCCGAAGGTCAGCCCGGATGCGTCGGTCGCGACCTTCTGTTCTTCCAGCGGCGGCTGGCTGCCGCTGATCTGCACCATGAACCTGACCAACGCCACCGGCGCAATCCGCGAACTGTTCGACCTCGATCTCGACGCCTTCAACACCTTGGTGGCCCAGGCCCCGATTGGCGCAGAAGGCGTCAGCATGTTGCCGTTCCTCAATGGCGAACGCGTGCCTCCCCTCCCCCACGCCACCGGCAGCCTGCACGGCCTGACGATCGATAACCTGACCCAGGCCAATCTGTGCCGTGCTGCCGTCGAGGGCACCACCTTCGGCCTGCGTTATGGACTGGATCTGCTACGCCAGAATGGTTTACAAAGCCGCAGCATTTGCCTGATCGGCGGCGGTTCGAAGAGCGCGGTGTGGCGGCAGATCGTCGCCGACATCATGAACACCCCGGTGATCTGCACCGAGCAAAGCGAAGCCGCCGCCCTGGGCGCGGCGATTCAGGCGGCGTGGTGCAAGTCGTGGTCGAACGGTCACGAAGACACCCTGGCCGACCTGTGCCAGCGCTGCGTGAAGCTCGACCTGAACAGTGAAACCCTGCCGGTTGCCGCGAATGTCGCGGCGTTCCAGCAGGCCTATGAACGCTATCGACTGCATGTCGCAACCTTATAAAGAGCAAACAACTATGTACCTGGTGTGTGGCGAAGCGCTGTTTGATTTCTTCAGCGAAGACGATGCCGGCGGACAGGCATCGAAAGTCAATTTCAAGGCGATTGCCGGCGGCTCGCCGTTCAACGTGGCGGTGGGTTTACGCCGACTGGGCGTGGATTCGGCTCTTTTCGGCGGGCTGTCCACCGACTACCTCGGCCGGCGTTTGCAGCAGGTGCTGCAGGATGAAGGCGTACGTCCGGACTATCTGGTGGATTTCGCCGCGCCGACCACGTTGGCGATGGTCGCAGTGGGCGCCAATGGCTCGCCGCATTACAGCTTCCGCGGCGAAGGCTGCGCCGACCGCCAATTGAGCCTGGCGCATCTGCCATCGCTGGGCCCTGAAGTGCGCGGTTTGCACTTCGGCTCCTTCTCGCTGGTGGTGCAACCGATTGCCGACACCTTGCTGGCGCTGGTGCAGCGCGAAAGCGGCAAGCGCCTGATCAGCCTCGACCCGAACGTGCGCCTCAACCCTGAGCCGAACATCGACCTGTGGCGCGAACGAATCGCTACGCTGGTGCCGTTGGCGGACCTGATCAAGGTCAGCGACGAAGACTTGAGCCTGCTGTATCCCGAGCAGGATCCGCAGCGCGTCATCGAAGGCTGGTTGCAGCATCGTTGCCAGGTGGTGTTCCTGACCCGTGGCGGTGAAGGCGCGACGGTATTCAGCCGTGCTCATGGCTCATGGTCATTGCCGGCGAGTCCGGTGAAGATTGCCGATACCGTCGGCGCCGGCGATACCTTCCAGGCCGCGTTGATCACCTGGCTGACCGAGCATGAGCTGGATTCGGTGGACGGCGTTCAACACCTGAGCCGTGAACAGATCGACGGCATGCTCAGGTTTGCCGTACAGGCCGCCGCCCTTACATGCAGTAAAACAGGTCCGGATTTGCCTTATCGCCACCAGTTGACCTGACCGCGTAGACTGGCGCCCTTTTTTGCACGACGGGATGACGGCTTTTGAATTCGGGGCGCACGGTTGGACTCTTGGTATTGGCGGCACTGTTGACCGGCTGCGGAACATCGCCACCGCGTTCACCGGAAAACCTCTGCGAGATTTTCCGCGAAAAAAGTGATTGGTACGACGCGGCGCAAGTCACGCAAAAACGCTGGGGCGTACCGATCCAGGTGCCGTTCGCGATCATGTATCAGGAGTCCGGATACCGCTACGACGCCAAGACGCCGCGCAAATACCTGTTGTGGGTGATTCCGTGGGGCCGGGTTTCGACGGCCTCGGGTTATGCGCAGGCCAAGGATGAAGTCTGGTCCGACTACCAGAAGAGCACCGGCCGATATGGCGCCGATCGCGAAGACTTCGATGACGCCATCGACTTTGTCGGCTGGTACATGGACAAGACCACCTCGATCAACGGCGTGTACAAGTACGACGCCTACAACCAGTACCTCAACTACCACGAAGGCTGGGGCGGTTTTCGCCAGAAGACTTACGCCAGCAAAGCGTGGCTGATGACCACTGCGCGCAAGGTGCAGAACCGCTCGGACATGTACGGTCAGCAATACGCGGCGTGCAAGGATGATTTGAATCGCGGGTTCTGGAGCCGGTTCTGGCATTGGCTCTGACTCTCGGTGCTCTTCAGGACGCCTTCGCGGGCAAGTCGAATCGTCGCACCGCAGCTCCCACAGGGATTTAGAGTGACCACAATTTAGTCAGCACCCGGGAAACCTGTGGGAGCGGGCTTGCCCGCGAAGGCGTCAGTTCAAACACCGCCGACCTATGGGTTACAACACCGAAAAGTTGTAACTCACAATCAACCGGGTCTCATCCACATCCCGGGCAAACTTCTCGTAGTTGGTGCGGTAAGTCGCATTGCGCAACCGCAGGCTGACATCCTTGAACGTCCCGGTCTGAATCACGTACTTCAACTCGCTGTCGCGTTCCCACTCTTTGCCTTCCTGATCGCTCCCCGGCACCTTGATGTGGTCGCCGTTCACGTAACGAGTCAGGAAACTCAAGCCGTTGATGCCGATCGCCTTGAAGTCATAGTCATAACGCAGCTGCCATGAACGCTCCTGCGCGGCGGCGAAGTCGTTGACCTGCACGTAGTTCACCAGGTACGGGTTGCTGCCATCCAGATACGGCATCGAATTGTCGCCGTTCATGCGCTGCCAGCCAGCGCTAAAGGTGTGACCACTGATGCCGTAGGACAGCATGCCGCTCAACGCCCGGTTATCGATGGACCCGGCTTTCGCATCACCGCTGTCCGCGCTTTTCAGCAAACGCAGATCGGCTTTCAGCACGCCGTCACCCAGCGGCTGATTGGCCAACAGACCCACGAAGTGCTGGCGATAGATGTCTTCCAGCTCGGCGTAGTGATACTGCGCGGTCAGGCGATCGTTGATCTTGTAGTCGAAGCCGTACATGTCGAAATGATCGGCAGTGGTGTTGCAGGCATAACGCTTGTTCTTGCAGTGCACGCGAATATCTTGCGAATCGGTCGAATCCCGGGCGGTGTACTTGTCCAGACGCGCGGCCATGAAGGTCAGGTCCTTCACCTCTTTGGAGGTCAGCATCGCGCCGTTGAACATGGTCGGCAGCAGGCGGCCGTCGTTGTACTTGAGCAGCGGCAGATCCGGCAGCAGCGCGCCGTATTTCAGCACCGTATCCGAGACTTTGACCTTGGCGGTCAGGCCCATCTTCGCGTACTGACCTTTCGAGCCGCGCGGGTTCTCGCCGCTGGACGGCAACAGGCCGCTGTTGCTGCGATCCGGGCTGGAATCGAGCTGAAAACCCGCCATGCCCAGCGCATCGATACCAAAACCGACGGTGCCTTCGGTGTAGCCCGATTGCAGATTGAGAATAAAGCCCTGCGCCGACTCTTCGCGCTTGGACGCGCCCTGATCACTGGAGGTGTGCCCGTCGCGGAAATCGCGGTTGAAGTACACCGTGCGCGATTCGATCTTCGCCGTGGTGTCTTCGAAAAAGCCGCTGGCCTGGATCTGCGCGGTAAAACCGGCGCACAGCACGAACGCTCCGAAGCCAAGCGACTGGCGCGGGGTGATGAGGGGAAATGGGGGACGCATTGAAAACTCCAACAGAACAACGATTGCGCAGAGGCGCAAACAACCAGAAATAGCTCCCGTCCCGGAACGATAATGAACCGGGAGGCAGTGAACACGCGGGGGTGAACGGCAATGATGGCAGATGGCTTTGACGTGCTACAGACGACTTTAGTCTGAAACTGACTGATTGTTCTCGGACGCCGAATTCAACGGCGACCGCGCGAGGGTCAGCCGTAAGTATCGGTTTTACTGGGCAAAACGACGGCTCTAAGGGTTTTCCCTATGGCTTGAGGGCTGTGCCTCTACGGCATTTGCGCCTTGAACGAGGCGGTTTAATCCTGCACCATCCGTCTCTTGCTTATTCAATGGACGGAAATAAAGGCATGCTGGACGCCAACGCTACCCACATTACCCTCACGCTCGAAGGCGCTTCCGCCGATCTGCAAGTCCTCAGCTTCACCGGTCGCGAAGCCCTCAATGAACCGTTCCGTTTCGATATCGAACTGGTCAGCGCCCGTCCCGACCTCAACCTTGAAGAACTCCTGCACAAACCTGGCTGCCTGACCTTCGGCGCCACCGGCGAGGGCAAGATTCACGGTCTGGTGTATCGCATCGAGCAAGGCGATTCCGGCAAGACCCTGACCCGTTACAGCCTGAGCCTGGTGCCGCAACTGGCGTACCTGCGGCACAACCATGACCAGCAGATTTTTCAGCAACTGACGGTGCCGAAGATCATTGCCCGGGTGCTGGAAGATCGCGGGATCCTGGCCAACGCCTACAGCTTCCAGCTCGGCGCCGAATACCCGGAACGCGACTACTGCGTGCAGTACGACGAATCCGACCTGCACTTCATCCAGCGCCTGTGCGAAGAGGAAGGCATTCACTTCCACTTCCAGCACAGCAGCAGCGGCCACAAACTGGTGTTCGGCGACGACCAGACCGTGTTCCGCAAACTGAAACCGGTCAACTACCAGCAAGACTCCGGCATGACCGCCGACAAACCGGTGATCAAGCGCTTCAACCTGCGCCTGGAAACCCGTACCAGCCGCGTTAGCCGCCGCGACTACGATTTCGAAAAACCGAAGATCCTGCCCGAAAGCGCGGTCAAATCCGCGTTCATGCCGGACTTGGAAGACTACGACTACCCCGGCCGTTTCACCACGCGCGAGCGCGGCAAGTTCCTCTCGACCCGCGCGCTGGAACGCCATCGCAGCGACTACAAACTCGCCGAAGGCAAAGGTGACGAACCGACCCTGACCACCGGCCATTTCCTGACCCTGGCCGAACACCCGCGCGCCGAATGGAACGACCTGTGGCTGCTGCTGGAAATCTTCCACGAAGGCAAGCAACCACAAGTGCTCGGCGAAAACGTCACCAGCGACGTCACCGACAACAAGAGCGATTTCCACCAAGGCTACCGCAACTCGTTCGTGGCCACCCCGTGGGACGCCCACTACCGCCCAGCCCTCGCACACCCGAAACCGAAAGTCCTCGGCAGCCAGACCGCCATCGTCACCGGCCCCGCCGGCGAAGAAATCCACTGCGACCAGTACGGGCGCGTGAAAGTGCAATTCCACTGGGACCGCGAAGGCCAGGCCGACGACAAGACCACCTGCTGGCTGCGCGTCGCCAGCGGCTGGGCCGGCGCTGCCTACGGCGGCATCGCCATTCCACGAATCGGCATGGAAGTGCTGGTGACCTTCCTTGAAGGCGACCCCGACCAGCCGCTGGTCACCGGCTGCCTGTACCACAAGGAAAACGTCGTCCCCTACGACCTGCCGGCGAACAAGACCCGCAGCACCTTCAAAACCCTGAGTTCACCGGGCGGCAAGGGCTACAACGAATTCCGCATCGAAGACAAGAAAGGCGTCGAGCAGATCTACATCCACGCCCAGCGCGACTGGGACGAGAACATCGAACACGACCAGAAAATCCGCGTCGGCAACGAACGGCATGACACGGTCGAAGCCAATGTTTTAAGTGAATTCAAGGTCGAGGAACACCGCATCACTCATCTGGACCGCAAGAGCGAAATGCGCGCCAACGATCACCTGACCGTGGGCGTGACCCAGCACGTTAAGGTCGGCACCGGGCAGTTCGTTGAGGCGGGCACGGAGATTCATTACCACGCCGGCGAAAAAGTGGTGATCGAAGGCGGGATGGAACTGACGGCCAAGGCTGGCGGCAGTTTCGTCAAGGTTGATGCGGGTGGCGTGACCATCAGCGGTGCGGAAGTGAAGGTCAATACCGGCGGTGCTCCAGGGGTAGGTTCCGGTATTCAGATTCTGGACCCGGTCATTCCATGGGCCGCTGCCAAAGACAAGGCAGGCACCCTGCTCGTCCCGGCGGCCGCCCAAATGGCATTGGCCAAAGCCGCGCGCAAGGCAGGCGACACTCGCTGCCCGATCTGCGAGGCCTGCCGCGAAGGCAAATGTGATCTGGGAGTCGTGGCATGAGTGATGCGCTCAATAACTGGCTGGGTGAACAATCGCGCCTCAATCGCGTACTGATCCTCGTGCTCGACAGCCTCGCCGAACCGAACCCGGTCACGCCGTTGTACAGCGCCGGCGTGATGCAGCGCTCGGTGCAGCTCTACCGACGTACCGAGTTTGCCCAGTTCGCCTCCATCAGCCCATGGCTGACCGAACTCGAAAACCCGGGTAACGAAGCGTTCACTCAATTGCTGGATGACGCGCAGCGCAACTGGGGCTGGATCGGCAGCATGGACAAGGCCGATCTCGACAGCCTGACCCAGCATTGGATCGCCCGGATGGTCATCGACGAAGACGGCAACCGCTCGCTGTTCCGCTTCCAGGACAACCGCGTACTCGCCCGTTGCCTGGCCAACATGAAAGACACCGAATGGCCGCTGCTGCTCGGCCCGATCAGCAGCGTCCTGTATTGGGATGAGGATCAATGGAGGAGCGCGGACAACAACAGGCCGGGCATGTATGCCGTGCCGAATCCGGCGCCTTGGCTCCGCACTCCCGAATCAGGCGAACAGGCCAGAAGCATCCTGCGTGACAACCTCAAACGCTGGTTGCTGACTTACCACATCGACGCCGCCTCTGCATTGGCAGAAACCCGCGTGGTCAGTGAATGGCTGGAAGAACAGATGGATTTGCTTGATGAGTGGGGCTGGCGAACCGAAGAGCAACGACAGCTGATGCTGAGCCTGCGCCTTTCGCCACCCTGCTCAGCTGACATTGCCTGGGAGCCCATCCCCGGGGAAACGCCGGAACAGCACTTCGACCGATGCCAACGAGTGTTCGCTGAGCCGAAAACCGGTGCCACGGTTTGAAGGCTCGACTGTGGATTGCAGTCGCGGCGGTGCCAATACTCGGTGGTTGCAGCTTTGCGCGTCAGATGGCTGAAAGCAGCGTGAGTTACTACTCGTGGGAGCATTTCACGCTGGTTGCTACTGTGCCTGCTAACTTCGGCTTTACCTCCAAGGCCAGTTACTACCCCGTGTCGGGCTACAACTGCGACATCTATAGCCCCGGACTCGGCGGAAATGTTACGCGCCAACAGCAAAATTCCAATACAACCGAGGCAAAGACAGAACCGCAGACAGTGTCTACGGACATACCGTTGAGCTTTCATATTGCGGGGTGTTCGATGGCGCTTACGCGCGTGAGTTATGAGGTGAGTGCCCGATATGGAACAGGGTCTCTAGACAGCGACCTGGAATTAGCCGGAGGTCTGACTGCGCGAGCTCCGACAATAGAGAATAGTTCAAATAAAATCCCCGACGTCATAGAAAAAAGGGGTTTGTGTTCTTGGTTGTTCCAGATCAGCAAGTCCAAGGCGACACTCGGCGAAATAGAAAAGCTTCTCTCATGTAAGGCCGCCGATGAACGCTGGTCAGTCTCAAAGAAAAAATACGAAAAACGAAAGCCGGGTGGCTCCATCGCAAGAAATCAATTAGCTGGGAAAACTGTAAGAATCGAGTTTCGCCTATCCACTGAAGAGTTTCCATCGGTGGGCGGTACTTGGCTGAAATTTCCTGAAGGCTGGAAGCCTTGCCTTGGAGATGGGCTCAATGACCCTTATGGATTCTGCACTAAAAACAACAAAAACTTCAAAACCTTCAAAATGAATAAACGCGAGTGCACCATCTATCCAAATTGCGTTGAACAGGGAGTAGTTCATGACTAGCAAGTATTTTTCATACGGGGTTCAAGCCGCGTTCTTCCTTGCTCTGCCATTGATAGGTGCATGTAGCTTTGCGGGACAGATTGCGAAGGACTCTGTTGAAGGGGCTACCAGCTATTACAGCCGGGAACACTTCACGTTAGTTGCAACCTTCCCTGCAAAATTCGGCTTTACATCAAAAGCCCAATATTCGCCAAAAGCGGGCGAAAGCTGCCAAACGTACAGTCCAGGGTTAGGTGGATCAGTTACTCGTCAGCAACAAGAATCAAATACGACAGAGGCCAAGGACGTCGAACAGACGGTATCTACGGATATTCCACTAGAGTTCCACATCGCCGATTGCTCGATGGAATTGACTAGGGTTGACTATGAGATAAGCGGCACATACGGTACGGATGCTTGGGACCACGGCATGGATAGAGCTGGTGGCCTATTAGTTAGAGAGAACCCCCTGCAAGCTGCCAAAGATCCATCACCAAATGTAGTAGATCAACGTGGCTTATGTACTTGGTTGTTTCAGATCAGCACAGCAAAGGCCAAAAAAGACGGCATCGAAAAAATACTCTCTTGTAATGCGGCAGACAACCAATGGAGTGTCCCGGAGGACTATTTTGAGCGTAAAAAACCAGGCGGCGTGGTATATCGCAACAACCTAAATCAGAAAACAGTAAAAATTCGATTCCAACTATCTGAAATCGAAGAGCCGTCCAAAGATAATCGCTGGATAAAAACTGCGAGCGGATGGAGACCATGCCAGAAAACTGAGAAATCCGAGCGCTGCGCCACTCCGCCAGTGTTTAGAACTTTCAAAATGAACGGGCGTGACTGCAGCATTTACCCAGCATGCAGTGAATAAGGATATTACAGATGCAATCACAAGAAAGTCGCATGTTAAATGATCAGTCACGCTCCTGCCCTTTAAAAGGTGGCTGGCTTAGCTTTCGACTCGTCGATGAGTTTGGAGATGGCAAGCCATATGCCAACTTGAAGTATGAGGTGACAGATTCTGAGGGTAGCAAGCAGTCAGGCTCGCTCGATGCCAATGGATATGCAAAAGTTACAGGCAACTACAGTGGCCCACTGATATTGACTCTGGATGAAAAATACTCCGGAAGCGATACGTGGTATGAAAACCTAAGCGACCGCCTTTTTTACCGCATACCTCTTACAGACTTGCAAGTTGCTGCAGAGAAAACCCTGCGTCGTCCGATTGGTAGTAACGAAAAAACCGGTGCCTATCGCGCCTCGGCTGAAAAAGGTGAGTTTCACAATGTTGAAGTTCGCGATTTTGTCAAACGGACCAAGCATCTGCCCGCCGCTGCGAAACTCTCAAATCCCGTGCCCGCAGGGTGCGCCAAACTTGCACGGGACTTTGCCGGAGACAAAGTTCCTAGCTTTGGTGTTGGACTTCTTCCCGAAAAACATTATGTTCTGGAAGTCCGCGCTCTGCGTGCATTCAGACCGCTTCTGTCGCTCGCGCCCGAATTCAGCGCTTTGAATCTATACCAGCTCTCTCTGTTAGCCACACTAAGCTATGGCGAATTCGGACAGATACCGGAAAAACCGAAACCAGCTCCTGAAAAAGACTTTGCGTTTACCTATCCGAAACGCGGAACTATCGGTCACGTATTGAACACTTGCCTTGCGTGTCACGAAGAACCATCAAACTATGCGGACTCCAAGAAGCCGTCGTTCCCGCTGGTTGAAGATGTTCCCTACTCCAAACGTCTGGAAATCGTGCCTTTTGATCCAGAACTTTATCCGCAAAACGATTCCGCCTCAGGCGACGCCCGTGAAACGCCTTCAACCGTACACTTTTTCAACGATTCCAGGAAAGGTAGCACCGACTGGAAAAATACAGACACCCAAGCGTACGCCACACACGATGACCGAGTGTTACTGATTGGCGTCAGAGGGACTGCTGAAGGATGGGACGCCTGGCGCGATGTAGACGCCAAACAGGTACCGATAGAGGGCGGAACTGGAAAGGCACACCAAGGTTTCTACGAAGCATTCATGGCATTAAAGCCCTTTATTGACGACTACATCCGTCGCTTCCGCACCGACCAAAAAATCCTCGTCTGCGGCCACAGCCTCGGCGGTGCAATTGCGTTGCTGCTCTCCGAATGGCTGCACCGCGAGATCACCGATGACGTCATTCTCTATACCTTCGGCTCTCCCCGCGCCGGTGACAAAGATTTTGTCGAGTCAGCGAGCGGTTTGATTCACCACCGAATCGTCAACCAGAACGATCCGGTTCCGAGCGTCCCGGCTGGCTGGATGGACACCAAAAAACCGATTTGGATCACCGGTCTCGCCGCGACAGTTTCCGGTGTTCTGTCGCCAGCCGCTGGCGGCGTGGTCATGGGAGTGGGCATGGCGCGCTTCGGCGGTAAACCCTACTGGCACCATGGCGAACAACGCTATTTCATGCCATTGCAACTGCCCGGCCGCCAGCTCTCCTCGGTCCTGTGGACCCCCGGATGCGAAGGCTATGAAGAAGCCGCCATGAACCGCTGTCTGAAGCAGCTGAAAAACAACGACACACCAGACCGCAAGAACTTTTTGACTCAGGCGGCCAACGGTGCCGATCACAAGATGCTGGACGGCTATATTCCAGCGTGTTGGGCATCGCTTCGCCGCTGGCAGGACACACAGCAAACCGGTGGCTACATCATCAGTACGACGGAATCCGATCGTCTGAAGCTGGAAATCGAGACGTATCGCACGGAGTTGCAAAAATGGCAGCGTGAAGCCAGTGCCGAGTTCCCGGGCGGCACAATCGAAAGCCGGCCCCAAGATCGCGCTACTGCGCTGCAACGCCGCTCGACCATGTCGGACCTTCAGGATCGCCAGACAGCCATCCGCCAGGCCATTCGACACAATGAAAAAGAACTCAAAGCGCTTGAGGGTACGCTGCAAACGGTGCTCACCCTGAGCAAAACGAAACTCACGATGGCGGATCTCTATGGCGATTGCAGCTCACTGCCAGAGTTGCAAACCCACATTGACAGATGGGCTGAACATCGCGAGAACCAGGAGTCTGTGCGTCTCGCGCAAATTCCTTCTTCTACGTCTGCCAGCATGGCTTGAAGTGAAAACGTCGGGTTTAACGGGAAAACGCTCTGTTTCCCGTTAAATCCTTACGAATGTCAGGCAGGTGCAGTCCAGTTCAGCATTTTCTGCTGCGCAACCTGCAGCAAATCATTGCCATCCTGCGCCAGCGAATACAGCGCATGGGTGATGTGGGGGATGTCCTGGACATCGGCGTGTTTGAAGCACAGGCAATGCAGGGTTTCGAGCAGGTCGGCGGCGGCGCGTACGCGTTGGACGGCGGCTTCGAAGATGTCTTGGGGGTTGGCTTCGGTGTCGATGACCAGCGGTGCGCTGTCGGTGACGCCGCTGTTGAGCGGGAGATAGCGGGCGGAGCTTAGTTTCAGTATTGGCATTGGAATTACTCAAGGCAGCTTGAATGTAACCGCCAGCACCGTGACCAAACGATGGGGAGGCGGACTGTGTACAGGCTTGGTCAACCGAGAACCACCCGACTCGGCTCGCCCGAAGGCGACCCTGCACACAGCCGCCACAGCAATGCACTCCACAGACACGAATGTCCGTCGGGGCGAATAATGGCACACATGCACAGGTGATTACGTTAGGTGACCAAACCTAAGTCGCTGATTTTGCAGCGACACCAAAACCATAACCGCCCCGCTCCAGCCGCCGGAAGCAGACAAGGCAGCGGTTCCTGTAGGAAGGCGCCGAGAATCCCCCGAGAAACAATCCCCCGTCAGACAGCCGGCATTCAGCCGGGTTAACCCTCGCTTAACGCAGTGGTCAAAGACTCTGAACATCCGCACGCTCTCAGCCGATGCTGACGCCCAGTGCGGCAGGTCTGGCGTGTTTCACGCCGGGCTTTCTATCCGTCGCACGGGAGTTTCTCCATGAACATTCGTCCGTTCCTGCTCACCACCGTCCTCGCCTGCACCGCGTTTGCCGGGCTGGCCCAGGCCAATGACACCACGACCACCAAAGCGGTGCCGTACACCTATGGCATGCCGTTGAATGTGGCCAAAGTGGTCTCGATGACCGAGCAGCCAACCAAGGCCTGCAAAGTGATCGATGCCGACATGAAATACATCGATACGTCAGGCAAACCCGAGGAAATCACTTACCGGAAAATGTCTGACGCCTGCGACTTCCAGAACTGACAGAAAGCTCTGATTTGCGGCTTTGCGGTAGGCGGGCAAGGGTCTCGAAGGTTATGCTCGGGGCCCCTCCTCACTGCCGCAAGGATTCGCCATGCAGTTGTCGTTTCGCACGTTGTCGACCATCACCTTTTCCCTGTGTTTCCTGCTGGCGCTGGCTTGGGGCCTCGTGCCGCAAATACTGCTTTCGATCTGGAGCATTGAATACTCCGAGGCAGCAGGATTTGTCGCACGACGCATGGCGGTGCTGTTCGCGGCGTTGGGGGTGATGTTTTATCTGGTGCGCAACGCGCCGGTGTCGATCGCGCGTAATGCGCTGAGCAACGGCTTTATCGTCGGCTGTTTTGGCCTGGCGGTGCTGGGGTTTGCTGAATGGCTCAACGGCCATGCCGGCCCCGGGATTCTGCTCGCGGTGCTGGTCGAGTTCGCGCTGGGCCTTGGCTTCTTGCAGGCCCGGCGCGTGACGGTCGAACTGGGTGAAACGGTCAGTTAGACGACTCGGGATCGCGGCACTGAATGAGTTGCTGCGTGTTGCGCAAGATCCGAGCGCAACCCGGCGATCAGGCCGTTGATTTCGCGACAGCTGTTCAGATGACTGGCATCGATGCCACTCACCTGCAGCTCAACCTGATCGGTCTGGTGATCGCCATACACCTTGACGGTCATCGACAGATCCGGGGACAGCGTGCACTGGCAGCGTTTCGGTAGAAAGCTGCTTTCAATGATGTTGCGGAGTTCCAAGGCAGACAGAAACATGGCGAAACCTCTCCTTACTGTGAGACTGCCAATCAAGTATTCACGTCGACCGTTGCCACGGCTTCCCACGGGTGTGTCCCCGCTGAATTCCTTGGGTTGTGACAAGCGGCTGTACTGCGAAATGCCCATTGGAGTGTAGGCGCCCAAACTCGGTGCGCCGCACCAAATCAACGCATAAAACGTGCCTTTCATCAGGTTGCATTCACCTCCTTGCAAATCAATGGTTTGGCGAAAAGGCAGGCAACTGGCCAGTTGCAAAATGCAAGATTCGATCGTGCAGGCACTGCAATTTGCATGCGGCTGGCGGTTTGCATTCATCGCCCTTGGCAGTGAGAATGCCCGTCAACCAACGTACACCCGCCAGGAGGCTTCAATGGGAAATTTCACTGTTTACGCGACCGCCGGCCTGATGCTCGCCAGCCTGTCCACCCTCACCCACGCCGCCAAACTCGAAGACACCGCGCCCTATCCGAAGGCCGAAGCGGGCTTCACGCGCCAGGTCATCCACCTGCCGCAACAAGCCCAGGAAGAAAATTTCAAAGTCGAAATCCTCGCCGGCAAGACCCTCGAAGTCGACTGCAACCGCCAGCGCCTGGGCGGCACCCTTGAAGAGAAAAACCTCGAAGGCTGGGGTTATCCGTTCTACCGCCTGGAAAAAGTCAGCGGCCCGATGAGCACGCTGATGGCCTGCCCGCCCGGCACCCAGAAAAAACGCGCGTTCGTACCGGTGATGGGTGATGGCTTTACCGTGCGCTACAACAGCAAGCTGCCGATCGTGGTTTACGCACCGCAGGACGTCGAAGTGCGATTTCGTATCTGGTCGGCCTCGGACAAGATTGGCGTGGCAATACCTGAATAATCTGCAAAGGAGCCGCAGCTTTGATTACCTGCCACGTCAGATACGTGATTGACCCCTATCAGTTGGACGCATTCGAAGCCTACGCCAAGACCTGGCTCGCTATCGTCGAACGGCTGGGAGGAAACGCATCACGGTTACTTCCTGCCCTCGGAAGGCGCTAGCAATATCGCGTATTGCCTGTTCAGTTTCCCGTCGCTGGCGGATTACGAAAGTTATCGCCACATCGCTCTGACCGACCCGGAAAGCACGGCACTGGTGGCCGATCTGGTCGAAAAGAAGTTCATCGTCAGCTACGAGCGCAGTTTTCTGCGCCCGTTGTTGCCCTGAGTCCTTTCAGGCTGAAACTCCGCACGCCGCCGCTCGTTCGGCGACATGGCGCAAGCTGTCGAAGTTGATATTGGCGCCGGAATCGATGGCGATCAGCGTCTGATTCCGTGCGCCGGTTTGCGCCACATACTGTTTGATGCCCGCGACCGCCAAAGCACCGGAAGGCTCGGTGATCGAGCGGGTATCGTCGTAGATGTTCTTGATCGCCGCGCAGAGCTCGTCGTTGCTGACGGTGATGACCTCATCCACACAGAAACGGCAAACCTCAAACCCGTAGGCGCCTATCTGCGCCACCGCCACGCCATCGGCGAAAGTGCCCACGTTGGGCAGCACCACTCGCTCATCCGCTTGCATGGCAGCCTTCAGGCAGGCCGAGTGCTCCGACTCGACGCCAATGATCCGCACCTCCGGCCGCAGGTATTTCACATATGCCGCGATGCCGGCGATCAACCCGCCACCGCCCACCGGGACGAAGATCGCATCCAGTGCGCCTTGGTGCTCGCGCAGGATTTCCATCGCCACCGTGCCCTGTCCAGCGATCACATCTGGATCGTCGAAAGGCGAAACGAACGTTCGCCCAGTCTGCTCAGCCAGTTGCAGCGCGTGAGCCAGGGCAAACGGAAAGCTTTCGCCATGCAATAGCGCCTCAGCCCCGCGACTACTGACGCCCAGCACTTTCAACTCAGGCGTAGTTGCCGGCATCACAATAGTCGCGGCAATGCCCAGTTCCCGCGCCGCCAACGCTACGCCTTGCGCATGATTTCCCGCCGACGCCGTGATTACGCCACGGGCCTTCTGCTCGTCGCTCAATTGCACCAGTTTGTTGTAGGCACCACGGATCTTGAAGGAGAACGTCGGTTGCAGGTCTTCGCGCTTGAGCAGGATCCGGTTGCCCAGCGCTTCGGACAGCGCCGGCGCCAATTGCAGCGGCGTGCGCACCGCCAGTTCATACACCGGAGCGGCGAGGATCTTTTTCACGTACTGCTCAAGCAGGGCTTGCTGGGCGGGGTTGTAGCGCATGGTCGTCTCCTGACGTTTGATTCGGAACCCCGGAGACAGAAAATGAAAACCCGCCTCTAGGGCGGGTTGGGTGCTGCAGTCGTGAGCTAGCCCGCCAAATGAGGAATGGCGGTAATAATGCTTGGCTGGCTGCGCAGTACGGTGGAAGTCATGCGCCCGAAATTAGCCCGGGCGCTGCTGGCAAGTCAATGGCGAATTTTACGCCGGGTCTGTAGGCTGGCCTCTCGCTCATCTGACCAAGGAAGGAATACCTGATGTCCATCGCCCTGCCCCTCACCGCTTTGATCGCCTTTGGCGGCTATACCGTTTCCGTGATGCTTCAGGCCGAACAGTCGCTGATCGACTTCGGCATCAGCCTGATGTCGCGGCCGGATACCGCGCAGGTGGTGATCGATCTCTATCTGCTGGCAACCCTGGCGGGCGTCTGGATGTACAAGGATGCGCGCAAGCGCGGGCAGTCGGGCTGGTCGGTGGTGCCGTATCTATTGCTGACGGCGGTGTTTGTTTCGGTCGGGCCGTTGTTGTACCTGGTGGTCCGGGGCCTGCAGGATCGCAAGCGCTCGGCACCGGTCATTTCGCCAGACGCCTGAGCCCGAACAGCATCCCGCCCGCCCCCAGCAACATCGCCGCCAGAAACAACGGGTACGACACCCACCACGGCGTGCCGGCGGTCATCATGCTGAATTCCGACATGCCGCCGATGCTCGCAATCAGGTTGAGCGGCAGGAACACCACGTTGATCAGCGTCAGTTTGCGCAGCAGGTTGTTCATGCTGTTGTTCATCAGGTTGCCCCGGGCGTCGATCAGCCCGGAGAACACCGTCGAATAGATTTCCGCCTGCTTGTAGCACTGGTTGTTTTCGATGATCAGGTCGTCGATCAGGCCGATCGCTTCGCTGCCGAAATGCTGTTTTTCCGCGTGATTGCGCAGCCGCGTGAGCACCGCGCCGTTGCTGTGCAGGGCGTTGATGTAATAGATCAGGCTTTCGCTGAGGTTGAACATCTGCACCAGATGCTGGTTCTGCATCGAGGCGTTGAATTTCTGCTGCAATTCCCGGGCGACCAGTTTGATCACCTTCAAGTGCCCGAGGTAGTGATGGATGTTGTTGAACAGCAGATCCAGCAACACATCCAGCGGTGTGTTCAGTGGCTGACGTGTACCGACACCGTGCAGCGGCGTGTCGTCCGTGGCGATCACCAGCAACTGGCCCGGCGAGAACAGCAAACCGCAGGACGACACCTCGAACGCGAGACTGCCGCCACCGGAATAGTTTTCCGGACGTTTCCAGATCAGAAACAGGTGATCGGGGTGAAACTCGATCCGCGACACTTCGTCCGGGTCGAGCGCCGAGGCCAGTGCGTGCTCATCGAGTTTGAAGTGACTGTGGAGCAAATCGCGCTCGGCAGCGTCCGGGTCGCTGAACAGCATCACCTCGGCGTCCAGTCGCTCGACCCGCTGCAACCCACCGTGATTCAGTGCAAAGCTGTTGATCATCGGCCGGTCACCAGGCCTGGCCGCGGCGCTTGAGTTCGAGGCGCCGCACGAACTCTTCCAGCACCAGCGAATACAGATCGTCCTGCAGGTACGCGTCTTCGATGCCAGCGTCGAGGTTTGGGTTGTCGTTGACCTCGATGACTACCACTTTGTCACCGGCCTGTTTGAGATCAACGCCATACAAGCCGTCGCCGATCAGGTTCGCGGTCTTCACCGCCAGTTCCACCACCGCGCGCGGTGCTTCGTGAATTGCCAGCGTACGGCATTCGCCGTTGACGTCCTGGCCCTTGGCCTTGTGGTTGTAGATCTGCCAGTGGCCCTTGGACATGAAGTACTGGCAGGCAAAGATCGGTTTGCGGTTGAGCACGCCGATGCGCCAGTCGTACTCGGTGTAGAAGAATTCCTGGGCCAGTAACAGCACCGAATGTGCGAACAGCTCGGCGGTGGCCTCCAGCAAAGCCTCTTGGCTCTCAACCTTGATCACGCCACGGGAGAAGCAACCATCCGGGATCTTCAGCACCAGCGGAAACCCAAGGCGTTCTCCGACCTGCTCGAAATCTTCGGGTCGCTCCTTGTAGAGGATTTCCGTGGCGGGCATGCCCAGTTGATGGCTGTTGAGCAGGTCGGTGAGGTAAACCTTGTTGGTGCAGCGCAGGATCGACGTCGGGTCATCCATCACCACCAGCCCTTCGCTTTCGGCCTTCTTGGCGAAACGGTAAGTGTGGTTGTCGACGCTGGTGGTCTCGCGAATCAGCAAACCGTCGTACTCGGCCAGCCTTGCGTAATCCTTGCGTTCTATCAGCTCGACATCGATGCCCATGCCCTTGCCGACCCGCACAAAGTTTTCCAGCGCGCGGACGTTGGACGGCGGCAACGCCTCCTGCGGATCATGCAGGATCGCCAGGTCATAACGTGCCACTTGCGGCGAACGCGGAACGCGCCAGATCTTGCGGCTGAAGCCGTCCAGCGCATTGGCGAACTGATCTTCCTGATCGTCGCGCAACTTGTGCAGGGCCCCGGACTTTATACCCTCGATATGCCAGCCGTTAGTTCGACGAAATTCAACTAACAGAATCGGACACGGAAACACTTCAAACAATTGTCGGGCCAGATCCTGCAACGGCTCGATATGCGTCCTGCCGAAATAAAGTGTCAGCGTAAAACCTTCGGTGTCGCTGTAGAGATGATGGCTGAGGGCTTTTTCCAGGGTTTTATCCAGGTCGTCCAGCGCCAGGCCGTAAAGGGATTTTCGCGTCAGTTCGCTTATGGTGCGCACCGATGGAATCACCTTGTGCCCTCGGGCTTCAGCCAGCAGCGAGCAGTAGTAACCGTGCCCCAAGTACTTGTAGCTGCGGCACAGATTGATCACCTGCACCCGTTTACCCGGCTCGCTGTCGGGTGGTTGTTCGAGGTATTCCTGGGCCGTCAGGATGTCTTCGCTGGGGAAATACGAGGCCCAGTCTTCCTTGCGTTCGACAATGATCAACACTTGACTGGAAGTTCTGATCTTCGGTTTTAAATAAGTTGCCGGTGGCAAACTTTGACTGGATACTTCGCGCCAATGACCCTGTACCGCTGACATAGAAATTGATCCGTTGGAGAACAAGACCTTTTCTATTAAGCACGAAGTTTTTCGAAAGTCCCGTTTCGTTACGCAACTTTTACGGTGGTCATATGAATGCTGTTTTTCGCCTGGCAGTCGTTGATGACTTGCCAGCGTTGCTCACGCTGGAGATGCACTGTTTCACCACGGACCGGCTCACCCGCCGCAGTTTCCAATGGATGATCACCCGGGCCCACGGGCAATTGTGGGTGGCCGAACGAGAGGGTCAACTGGCTGGGTATGCGTTGGTGCTGTTTCATCGCGGCACCTCGCTGGCCCGGTTGTATTCGATTGCGATTGCTCCCGAAGCGCGCGGCACTGGTCTGGGCAAGCAATTGCTGCAGCGAATCGAGTCCTGCGCGCTTGAGCACGACTGCGCCTACTTGCGACTGGAAGTGCGCACCGACAATCCGGCCGCCATCGCTCTGTACGAGCGCAACGGTTACCGGCGCTTTGCGCTGATCCATGACTACTACGAAGATCACGCCGACGCGCTGCGTCTGGAGAAACGCATTCTCCAGCACCGCGATTCGCGCAACATCAAGGTTCCCTATTATCGACAAACCACCGATTTCACATGCGGCCCGGCCTGCCTGCTGATGGCCATGGGGGCGTTGCAGGCCGGTCGTTTGATGGAGCGGCGCGAAGAGTTGCAGTTGTGGCGCGAAGCAACCACGGTGTTCATGACGGCCGGCCATGGCGGTTGCAGCCCGCAAGGCCTGGCATTGGCGGCGTGGCGCCGGGGTTTCAGAGTGCGTTTGCAACTGAGCATGAGCGGGCCGCTGTTTCTCGACGGCGTGCGCGATGCGCATAAAAAAGACGTCATGCGCCTGGTGCATGACGAGTTCATGGCGCAACTGAACGACACCGATGTCGATCAAGTCATCGGCGTAGCGCTGGATTTACCCACGCTGCTGGCCAACGGTGGACAACCTCTGGTGCTGATCAGCAGCTATCGCCTGACCCGCTCCAAGTCGCCGCATTGGGTGATCGTCACCGACTGCGATGAAGACTTCGTCTACCTGCATGACCCGGACGTCGATCACAGCCAGCATCGCCAGCCCATGGACTGCCAGCACGTGCCGGTCAGCCATGGGGAGTTCGAGAAAATGTGCCGCTTCGGTCGTGGCAAGTTACGGGCGGCGGTGGTGCTCTACGCCCGCTCACCCGCATGAGAGGATCATTTGAGTCCGACCTTGTACAACGAACCGTCGGACTCATCGGTCAGCACGTACAGGTAACCGTCCGGTCCCTGGCGCACATCACGGATCCGCTGTTTCAGCTCACCCAGCAAACGTTCTTCGTGCACCACCTTGTCGCCGTCGAACTGCAAGCGGATCAGTTCCTGCGTCACCAGTGCCCCGATGAAGACGTTGTGCTGCCAGGGTTTGAAGCGATCGGCATCGTAGAAAGCCATGCCGGTAACGCCCGGGGATTTTTCCCAGACATGGTGCGGCCCTACCGTGCCTTCGGCGGTCTTACCCTTGGCTTCCGGGATCGGTTGCATGGAGTAGTTGATGCCGTGGGTCGCCAACGGCCAGCCGTAGTTCTTGCCACGTTCGATGATGTTCACCTCATCGCCACCGCGAGGTCCGTGCTCGTTTTCCCACAGGGTGCCGGTCCACGGATTGAGCGCAGCGCCTTGGGGATTGCGGTGGCCGTAGGACCAGATCTCCGGGCGTACGCCGGACTGGCCGACAAAGGGATTGTCATCCGGCACCTTGCCGTCAGGGTAGATCCGCACGACTTTGCCTTGCAGCTTGTCCAGATCCTGTGCGGTCGGGCGGTCGTTGTTTTCGCCCAAGGTGATGAACAGATAACCGTCCCGGTCGAACACCAGCCGCGAGCCGAAGTGGTTGCCGACCGACAGTTTCGGCTCCTGACGGAAGATCACGTTGAAGTCTTTCAGGGCTTTCAGGTCGTCCGACAGACGACCGCGCCCGACGGCCGTGCCGGCGGTGCCACCCGCACCGCCGCCCTCGGCGTAGGACAGGTATACAAGGCGATCCTGTTTGAAGTCCGGTGATAGCACCACGTCAAGCAATCCGCCCTGCCCCTTGGCCCAGACATCCGGCACACCGGTGATCGGAGCGGACAGTTTGCCGTCAGCGCCCACCACACGAAGGTTGCCGGGGCGTTCGGTCACCAGCATGCCCTGACGATCCGGCAGGAACGCCAAGGCCCAAGGATGCTCGAGCCCCTGGGTAATCGTTGTGACTTCAAGAGTGCCCTGCTCGCTTTGCAGTTCTTTGGGAGCGGCAGCGAATGCCGGGGAGCAGATCACAGCGCTGGCACACAGACCGGCCAGTAGAGTTTTACGCAACATGCACGATTCCTTTTGTTCGTTTGAGAGGCTGAATGCCATTCAACGGTTGCTTCCGCTGTCACGGACGGGGGGATTGAGAATGAAGGTTGGCGGT
This sequence comes from Pseudomonas sp. B20(2017), assembly GCF_002113125.1. Classification (GTDB taxonomy): domain Bacteria; phylum Pseudomonadota; class Gammaproteobacteria; order Pseudomonadales; family Pseudomonadaceae; genus Aquipseudomonas. The sequence continues at coordinate 116,558 of NZ_NEJP01000003.1, forward strand.
GTGCTCGGGACGGAGCGCAACGGCTGACCGTTGCCGATACCACGGTTTTCCAGAGTGGGTGGACGCGGCACCGGAACGGTGTTCGGCCCACGGATGGCCGGCGCATTGGGTTGTGTGCCCTGCATGCTGTTTGGATTGGCCCGGCGGATCGGGCTGTTGTAAGGGTTGTTGCTGTTGCCGGTCGGACTTTGCGCCAGCAACGGGAATGAAGACGACATCGGGGAATCGGCGTGAACCAGCCCGCCACTCAAGGCCAGCAAAGCGATGCCAAACAGAAAACGGTTCATGGACGGCCTCTCTCGATGCACGTGGGTTGGAGCCTTCGAGTCCACGCTACGCCTAGGGTTCGGATTTGTTAACCCGTTCCCGATAAACAAGATGTAACACGGCTTGACCGTCAGCAACTTCTGGAAACTTTCACGCGCGACCGCAGGTCACCCGAACATCACTCGGAGAACAGCACATGGCTCGGGCAATCTGGAAAGGCGCAATCAGTTTCGGTCTGGTGCACATCCCCGTGGCGCTGGTGTCGGCAACATCCTCGCAGGGTGTGGATTTCGACTGGCTCGACAGCCGCAGCATGGACCCGGTCGGCTATAAACGGGTCAACAAGGTGACCGGCAAGGAAGTCACCAAGGAGCACATCGTCAAAGGTGTGCAGTTCGAAAAAGGCCGCTATGTGGTGCTCAGCGAAGAAGAAATCCGTTCGGCGCACCCGGTGTCGACCCAGACCATCGACATTTTCGCCTTCGTCGACAGCGAGCAGATCCCGTTGCAGAACATCGACACGCCCTATTACCTGGCCCCGGACAAGCGCGGTGGCAAGGTCTACGCCTTGCTGCGTGAAACCCTGAACAAAACCCAGAAGGTTGCCCTCGCCCGCGTGGTTTTACACACGCGTCAGTATCTGGCGGCGTTGATGCCCCTGGAGTCGGCGCTGGTGCTGGTGAAGCTGCGCTGGCCGCAGGAAGTGCGCAGCCTTGATGAACTGGCGCTGGGTAGCGAAGTGACCAAGCCGCAGCTTGCCAAGGGTGAACTGGACATGGCCAAACGGCTGGTGGAAGACATGACAGCGGACTGGACGCCCGAGGATTACAACGACGAGTTTGAAGACAAGATCATGGCGCTGGTGGACAAGAAGGCCCATGAAGGCAAGATCGAAGATGTTGAGACCGTTGATGGCGAAGAAGAGCGCAAATCGGCCGATGTTATCGACCTGACCGAATTGCTCAAGCGCAGCCTCGGCGGGAAAGCCCCGGCGAAACCTGCGAAGAAGACCGCCAGCAAGACCACAGCGGCGAAGAAGACCAAAAAAGCGTCATGAAAATGAAATCGGGCGACTGTCTTTCAACAGTCGCCCGATTCATCAGATCAGAATGAAGATCGCCAGCAGACCGCCGAAGATCGCCCACTTTTCCATGTAGTAGAGTTTGCGATTGCGCTTTTTCAGCTCTTTGCCGCGCAGGCGAATCTTGTAGATTTTGGTAAACAAGCGGTTGATGCCACCGGTGCGGTCACCTGCGTCGTTCGGTGCACCGGCCGCCGACATCACGGTACGGCTAAACCAACCGTTGAATGCCGCTGCCCAGCGATACTTCATCGGACGCTCGACGTCACAGAACAGGATGATTCGGTTCTGATCGGTGGTGTTTTCTGCGTAATGAATGAAGGTCTCGTCGAACATCACGGCTTCGCCATCACGCCAGTGATAGTTCTCGCCATCGACGTTGATATAGCAACCGGCATCGTTCGGCGTTTCCAGACCCAGGTGATATCGGTAGGAGCCGGCATACGGATCGCGGTGACGCACCAGTTTCGAGCCCGGCGGCAGCTCGGCGAACATCGCAGCCTTGATCGAGCCGATGCTCTGCACCAGTTCAGTGGTGCGTGGGCACAGTTGCAGCGCCGACGGGTGGCTGTCGCCGTACCACTTCAGGTAAAAACGCTTCCAGCCGGTCTTGAAGAACGAGTTGAAACCGACGTCGTCGTACTGATTCGAGCGCTTGATTTCGCCGGCGCGCAGCAGGTTGCGGCCTTCTTCGCGGATTTCTTCCCAGTGCGTCTGCAACGGACTCAGATCCGGGAAGTCCTTCGGATCCAGGTAAGGCGTGTTGGGTTTCTTCGAGAATAGATAGAGGAAGCAGTTGATCGGCGCCAGAAACGTCGAGTGATCGCTCAGTTGACGACCGAGTTTGTGGCGTACGCGACCGCGCAGGTGAACGTATGCAATGGAAATGACATATACAGCGGCAATGATGAGTTTCACGGAAATCGTCACACGTCAGAAGTGAACAAACTGCGCGCCTTTAGGGCTGTGGCCCAAGGTCTGTGGCAGTGGTCTGATATCAAAAAGCGTCCCGGTGGCGCATCCTTGAGCCCATGCCGTACAAGGCATTGAGTGAATGGATGGCATTTTAGCCACAGTTTGTAACCAATAGTGAACCTTCATCTGTGAAAAACTGTCCCGCGATTGCGCCAATCGGCAATCCGGGTGTCACTGCCCTATCGTTTAAAGAGCCAGACCAGTACAATCGCCGCCAAACTTTACGCGCCCCCTTGGTTGATGACGGGAATTGCCCCGCCTCAGCGCACTTTGACTCGGGCCAAGCGCTCCAGCCGCACCTCGCTTCTCAGAATGCTTCGCAGGAAAAACCTTTGATTTCTACAGCTAACATCACCATGCAGTTCGGCGCCAAGCCGCTGTTCGAAAACGTTTCGGTCAAGTTCAACAACGGCAACCGTTATGGCCTGATCGGCGCCAACGGTTGCGGCAAGTCGACCTTCATGAAGATCCTCGGCGGTGACCTCGAGCCGTCCGGCGGCCAGGTCATGCTGGAGCCGAATGTACGCTTGGGTAAATTGCGCCAGGATCAGTTCGCCTACGAAGAATTCACCGTGATCGATACCGTGATCATGGGCCACGAAGAGCTGTGGAAGGTCAAGGCCGAGCGCGATCGCATCTACTCGCTGCCGGAAATGAGCGAAGAAGACGGCATGGCCGTGGCCGAGCTGGAAACCGAGTTCGCCGAGATGGACGGTTACACCGCCGAATCCCGCGCCGGTGAACTGCTGCTGGGTCTGGGCATTCCGCTGGAACAGCATTTCGGCCCGATGACCGAAGTTGCGCCGGGCTGGAAACTGCGTGTTCTGTTGGCTCAGGCACTGTTCTCCGATCCGGAAGTGCTGCTGCTCGACGAACCGACCAACCACCTGGACATCAACACCATCCGCTGGCTGGAAACGATTCTGACGGCGCGTAACAGCACCATGATCATCATTTCCCACGACCGTCACTTCCTGAACAGCGTCTGCACCCACATGGCCGACCTGGACTACGGTGAGTTGCGCCTGTTCCCGGGCAACTACGACGAGTACATGACCGCGGCGACCCAGTCCCGCGAGCAACTGCTGTCGGACAACGCCAAGAAGAAAGCCCAGATTGCCGAACTGCAAACGTTCGTCAGCCGCTTCTCGGCCAACGCCTCGAAAGCCAAGCAGGCCACTTCCCGCGCCAAGCAGATCGACAAGATCCAGCTGGCCGAGGTCAAGCCATCGAGCCGCGTGAGCCCGTTCATCCGCTTCGAACAGACCAAGAAGCTGCACCGTCAGGCCGTGACCATCGAGCAGATGTCCAAGGGCTTCGACGGCAAGACCCTGTTCAAGAACTTCAGCTTCACTGTTGAAGCCGGCGAGCGCGTCGCGATCATCGGTCCGAACGGTATCGGCAAGACCACCCTGCTGCGCACGCTGATGGGCGAACTGACCCCGGACGCAGGTTCGGTGAAGTGGACCGAAAGCGCGGAGCTGGGCTACTACGCTCAGGATCACGCTCACGACTTCGAAGACGACGTCAGCCTGTTCGACTGGATGGGTCAGTGGACTCAGGGCGAGCAAGTGATCCGTGGCACCCTCGGTCGCATGCTGTTCTCCAACGACGAGATCCTCAAGTCGGTGAAGGTGATTTCCGGTGGTGAACAAGGTCGCATGCTGTTCGGCAAGCTGATCCTGCAAAAGCCGAACGTACTGGTGATGGACGAACCGACCAACCACCTGGACATGGAATCGATCGAGGCGCTGAACCTGGCGCTGGAAAACTATCCGGGCACGCTGATTTTCGTCAGCCACGACCGTGAGTTCGTATCGTCCCTGGCCACGCGCATTATCGAGCTGAGCCCGAACGGCGTGACCGACTTCAGCGGCACCTACGACGATTACCTGCGCAGCCAAGGCGTGGTGTTCTGAGTCGAAACGAGCGGTAAACAGAAAGCCCTGTCCTTGTGACGGGGCTTTTTTTTTCTCATTCCCACGCTCTCTGCGTGCTGATCGTTCCCACGCTCTGCGTGGGAACGCCTCAAGGGACGCTCCGCGTTCCAGCTCTGGAAGGGACGCGGAGCGTCCCGGGCTGCATTCCCACGCGGAGCGTGGGAACGATCAACATGGAAACGTGGAAACGTGGAAACGTGGAAACGATAGTTAGCCTGCTTTCTTTTATTTCACCGCCAAGCCATGATGCGAACTCTCCCACCGCCGCCCGCGAACGAGTCCTCATGTCTGCGCAGCAAAAGCCTCCGCAAAGCTCCATGGCGATCACCCTGCAGATCGTCTCCATCGTGTTCTATACCTTTATCGCGTTCCTCTGCATCGGCCTGCCGATTGCGGTATTACCCGGCTACGTGCACGAGCAACTGGGTTTCAGTGCAGTGATCGCGGGGCTGGTGATCGGTTCGCAATACCTGGCCACTCTGCTCAGCCGGCCAATGGCCGGGCGCATGTCGGACACCGTCGGCACCAAGCGGGCGATTGTGTATGGCTTGTCAGGGATTGTGCTCAGCGGTGTGCTGACGCTGATTTCGACGCTGCTGCAGAGCTTGCCGTTGTTGAGCCTGTCGATCCTGATCGTCGGTCGCCTGCTGCTGGGGATCGCCCAGGGTCTGATCGGCGTCGGCACCATCAGTTGGTGCATGGGTCAAGTCGGCGTCGAACACACCGCGCGCTCGATTTCCTGGAACGGTATCGCGTCTTACGGTGCGATTGCCATCGGCGCGCCGCTGGGTGTGGTGATGGTCGCCGATTACGGGTTCGAGAGCCTTGGGGTTGCGTTGTCGCTGCTCTCGGCCGGCGCACTGCTGTTGATCCGCAACAAGCCGTCGGTGCCGGTGGTGCGCGGTGAACGGCTGCCGTTCTGGGCGGTGTTCGGGCGGATTGCACCGTTCGGCGCCAGTCTGAGTCTCGCGTCGATTGGCTACGGCACGCTGACCACCTTCATTACTCTGTATTACCTCAATCGCGGCTGGACCGGCGCAGCGTACTGCCTGACCGTGTTCGGCGTGTGTTTCATTCTGTCGCGGCTGCTATTCATTTCGGCCATCGGGCGTTTCGGTGGATTCACCTCGGCGATTGCCTGCATGACCATCGAAACCGTCGGGCTGGTGATGCTGTGGCTGGCGCCCTCGACCGCGTATGCCTTGATTGGCGCCGGTCTGGCCGGGTTTGGGTTGTCGCTGGTGTACCCGGCGCTGGGCGTCGAGGCGATCAAGCAAGTGCCCAACTCCAGTCGCGGCGCCGGGCTGAGTGCTTATGCGGTGTTTTTCGATCTGGCGCTGGCGATTGCCGGGCCGTTGATGGGCGCGGTGGCGCTGAATCTGGGCTATTCGTGGATTTTCTTCAGTGCGGCCGTGCTGTCCGTGACCGGACTGGGATTGACCCTGTTGCTCAAGCGCCGGGCCATGGCGTAAACGCTCACTGATCCGCCGTCTGCATCCCCGCGCGAGTCGGCCTGCCCAAGGCATGGGAGAAGAACCGCCCGGCCTCGGAAATCAGGTTGCGGTGGATGTCTTCGCGGTCGACGCCATCGGCATCGGTGCACAGCGCCGGCATGGCGAGGATCTGCTCTTCGGTGCACGGCGCCATGAACACAAAGTGCCCTGCCCCAGCCAGCAGTTTGAAGTCCGGCGCGGTCGGCAGCTTACGCGCCAGGGCAGCGGCGTTTTTATCGAAGGCCACCAGCTTGTCGCCGTCGCCGCTGTAGAGCAGCACCGGCACATGCACATCGGCCAGGGTGTGACGACCAAACTTGAGACTCAGCGGCGCCATCAGCAACAAGGCATGCACACGCGGATCTGCCACCGGCTGCAAGTCGTCACGGTCGACAATCAGCTCACCTTGAGTGTTGCAGGCATCGCGGTCGTTCGGGCGCTCCTGGCAGTAACGGCGCAGACGATCCAGATCAGGCTGTGCACCGGACAGAATCAACGCCGTTTCGCCGCCTGCCGAATAGCCGATCACGCCAACCTGTTCGGCGTTGACATATGGCGCGAGCATGCGATCGCCCAGCGTCGCGGTGATGGCTTCGGAAATCTGGATCGGCCGTCCGTAGAGGTTGCTCAATGTACCGAGGCGACTGTGATCTTTGGAATTGTCGCCCGGATGAATCACCGCCACCACCACAAAGCCCTTGCGCGCCAAGGACGTCGCCAGATCGTGGAGGGCCAGTGGCGTGCCGGTGTTGCCGTGGGAGAGCATGAGCATCGGGAAACGGCCAATGGCGACTTTGGTGTCTTCGCCGGCCTCGACCGAATAGCCTTCGAGCAGGCTCATGTGTTCTCGGTCGCTGGAGGGGTAGAACGCGATGGCGCGCATCGGTTGCAGATCCAGTGGATCGAGGAACGTCATCTCGTGATAGCCGACGCTCCAGCGCGGGTGTTGCCCAGGCGCAGCGTGCACTGAAGTCAGGCTGCCGAGCAGGCAAATCAGTAACGCTGCACAAAGACGCATCATGGGATGCCCCACCCTGTTGTTACTCAATCGAAAGATCCGTTGTGTTCGACGCCCGAAACTCCGTGGTTCGGTGATCCGGCGCGGCGTTGCACTCAGACGTTGATCATCAGACTGCATAACCCGGGCCAGATTATGTAACAGTCAGAAACAAAAAACTCCGTATCTGGCCCTTGCAGAACCAGAATACAGAGTTTTTTTTCGATTGCCTGAACAGGAGCTGTTCTTTACGCAAGCCTTACGCGGCGGCGAACAGTTGCTCGCTGATCTTGGTGTGGGCTGCGCTCATGGCGTTGTTGCGAACCTCTTCACCGTAAGCCAGACCTTCGGCGCGGACGATTTCGATGTCGGTGATGCCGAGGAAACCGAAGACCAGTTTCAGGTATTCCTCGTGAGCTACGCCCGAGGCCTGACCGGCATGAATGCCACCGGCGGTGGAAACGATCACCACTTTCTTGCCACCGCACAGGCCTTCGGGGCCGGCTTCGGTGTAACGGAAAGTCTGGCCGGCGACAGCGATGCGGTCGATCCAGGCCTTCAGTTGAGTCGGAACGGTGAAGTTGTACATCGGCGCGGCGACAACGATGGCGTCGGCAGCGATGAACTCGGCCAGGGTGGTGGCGCTCAGTTCGGCTTCGTGCTGTTGGGCGGCGTTGCGCAGTTCAGCGGTGGTGCCGGCGGCCACCAGGGTGGTCGACGAGAAATGGCTGATGGCGTCGGCGGCCAGGTCGCGGTAGGTCACGACAGCGTTTGGCTCGGCGGCTTGCCAGGCTTTGGTGACCTGACTGCTCAACTGACGGGAAGCGGAGTTGTCGCCCAGAATGCTCGAATCGATGTGCAGCAGTTTCATGTGGAATCTCCTGGAATGAATCGCCGGTGGCGACGGAATGGAGACAATCCTACCGACGAAACCAATAGCTGATTAGACGGCAACAATGCGATAGTTCGTCCCACTGATAGAACAGTTGGACTTCCCATGCAAGACCTCAACGATCTCTACTATTTCGCCAAAGTGGTCGAGGCCGGCGGATTCGCCGCTGCCGGGCGACTGCTGGGCATCCCCAAATCACGCCTGTCGCGACGGATTGCCGAGCTGGAGGAGCGCCTCGGCGCACGCCTGCTGCAACGCACCACCCGCCAGTTGAAGCTGACCGCCGTTGGCGAGCGTTATCTGCGGCACTGCCAGGCCATGTTGCTGGAAGCGGAAATGGCCGATGAAGCGGTGGCCAGCATGTCCAGTGAGCCCCGCGGACGACTGCGGGTTTCCAGCCCGACTGGGCTCGCTCATGAAATGTTGCCAGTGGTGATCAGCAACTTCCTCGACAAATACCCGCAGGTACAGCTGGAGGTCACCCTGATCAACCGCCGGGTGGATCTGATCACCGAAGGCATCGATGTGGCACTGCGGGTACGCGAACATGGCGATGAAGACCCGATGCTGGTGACCCGTCGTTTGCGTCAGGCGCAAATGGTGGTGGTGGCGAGTCCTTCCTTTATAGAGGGCGTCGAGATCAGTCACCCGCAAGACCTGAAAAACTTGCCGGTGCTCGGCGCACTGGAGGCCGATCGCATGGTCCATGTGCGCCTGCTCGATCAGACTGGAAAAAGTTGCGATCTGGCGCTGGAGGCCCGGCTGGGGATCGATGATTTCATTGTGCGCAAAGCCTGTGTGCTGGCCGGTCAGGGCTTCACCTTGCTGCCGATGATGTATTGCGAAGCGGAACTCAACAACGGCACGCTGGTGCAATTGCTGCCTGAATGGTCACTGCCCGGCGGCTGGCTGCAAGCGGTGTATCCGCATCGGCGCGGGGTGATGCCGGCGGTTCGCGCGTGGATCGATCACCTGGTCGAATCATTCAATGCCTGTGGAGAGCGGCTGTTATGAAACAAGGAAAGATGAGCGAAAAGGATGTTGCGGAGTTCTGCCTGGCCTTGCCCGGTGCCCGGGAAGATTACAAATGGGGTGGCGTGCGGGTGTTTTCGATTGCCGGCAACAAGATGTTTGCCTTGCAGGGTTTGCGCGGCGACTCACTGGCATTCAAGGTCGACAAGGACCTGTTTCTCGGTCATTGCGACCGGCCGGGCATTCACCCGGCGCCGTATCTGGCACGAGCGCAATGGATCATCATGCACCCGCCCTACCCGCTGGGCGCCGAGGAACTTCAAGGACTGCTGCAACGCTCTCACCAGTTGGTGGTGAGCAAGTTGCCCAAACGCGTGCAGATCGGGCTGCTGCTTTAAAACAGCGCCAGCAGGTTCGAACCGAGAAACAACTGATCGACCCAGAATATCTGGTGCAACGCCACGATCATCCAGAACAGAATCTGGAACGACACCTTGCGCGTCTTGTGCCGGAACACCTGCTGGGCGATCAATGCGCCCGGCCAGCCACCGGCCAGTTCCACCGCGTGCAGAATGTTCTCCGGCGTACGCCAGGCGTCGGCGCGGGCCTTGCGCTTGTCCGCCCAGTACAGGAAAAACGCCAGCACGCTGACCGGCCCGTAGGCCGTCAGCGGCACCAGGGAAATCCCGCGCAGCCACATCGACAATGAGCCGAACAGTGGCAACGCGCAGACGATCAGCAGCACCACCAGTTTCAATTTCAAGTGCTGGATATTGCCACCGGAAGGACCGCGATCCGGGCGGCGTGCGCGGGAATCACTCATGGCTGGGCGGCCGTCCAGTCGACCCAACCGAACTGCCAGGTCGCCAGAATCACCAGACCGAAGACGATCCGGTACCAGGCAAACGCCGCATAGCTGTGACTGCCGATGAACTTGAGCAGGCCGCGCACCGCGATCATGGCGAAAATGAACGCCGTGACGAAACCGATGGCGAACACCGGAAAGTCGGCCGGAACGAACAGGTCGCGGTACTTGTAACCCGAATATACCGCCGCACCGACCATGGTCGGCATGGCCAGGAAGAACGAGAACTCGGTAGCCGTCTTGCGCGACAGGCCGAACAACAGGCCGCCGATAATCGTCGAGCCGGAGCGCGATGTCCCCGGGATCATGGCCAGGCATTGGGCAAAACCGATTTTCAGCGCATCCGTCCAGCGAATCTCGTCGACGGTTTCGGCGTGCACTTCATGTTGTCGCTGCTCGGCCCACAACATGATGATCCCACCCACCACCAGTGCGGCGGCCACGGTGATCGGGTTGAACAGATAATGGTGAATCAAGTCAGCAAAAATCACGCCCAACACCACGGCGGGCAGGAAGGCGATCAGCAGGTTGGCGGTGAAACGCCGCGCACTCGGCTGGGTCGGCAAGCCAATGACCACGTCGAGAATCTTGCGCCGGAATTCCCAGACCACCGCGAGAATCGCGCCGAGCTGGATGATGATGTTGAACGCCATGGCCCGCTCGCCTCCGAAATCGAGCAAGTCGGCGACAATGATCTGGTGTCCGGTACTGGAAATGGGCAAAAACTCCGTCAGCCCCTCTACAACTCCTAGAATCAATGCCTGCAAGGCGGTCCAAAGATCCATCAATCCCCCAAAGAGCGATGCCCGGCGGCATGCCCCGATAGTATTTTTTTACGTTCACTGCGTTCAGCGTAGCGGGTTGAAGCTGTACCGATTCCGCACGCACAGGATCCACACGAAACAGTCAAAATTCCGTGAAAAATCAATTTGGATTCAGGTTTTCACGCGCGGCGCCGAAATCCTAACAGACAAGCCGTAATAGCGCTGCCGCGTTATACGACTTGGGTCGCGTATGCCCGGTCACCGAAACGTGATTGGATGCTGGCGGTGGTTTATTACAAGAAAAAGAATCCGGAGTGACCGCGTTATGAACAGCTTGCGCAGTGTGTCGATCAGCCGACGCTTGTGGCTCATCTTGATTGTGGCAGTGGTCATGTTGTTGACGTTGGGCGTGTTGATGCTCAAGCAGATTCATGACGATCTGTACCATGCCAAAGCCCAGAAAACCCAGCATGTGGTACAGACCGCCAGCGGTTTGCTGACCTATTACCAAGGCCTTGAAGCTGCGGGCACCTTGACCCGCGATGTGGCGCAAAAACAGGCGCTGACCGCGATCCGTGGCCTGCGCTATGACCAGAACGACTACTTCTGGATCAACGACCTCACGCCCGAGATGGTCATGCACCCGACCAACCCCAAGCTTGAAGGCCAGAACCTCTCGGCGATTCGCGACCCGGACGGTTTCGCGGTGTTCAACGAAATGGTCGCCATCGCCAAGGCCAAGGGCGCCGGGATGGTCGATTATCGCTGGCCCAAACCCGGCGCCAGTGAACCGGTGGCCAAGACCTCCTACGTGAAGCTGTTCGAGCCTTGGGGCTGGGTCATCGGTTCGGGCGTATACGTCGATGACGTTCAGGCCGAGTTCCAGGGCCAGGTGATCAAGGCGTCCGTGGTGGGTCTGGTCATTGCGGTGATCATGGCGTTGCTGGTGATCCTGATTGCCCGCAGCATCGTCCGCCCGTTGCAGGAAACCGTGAACGCCATGGCGAACATCGCCAGCGGCGAAAGCGATCTGACCCGCAGCCTCGACACCCACGGCCAGGATGAGGTCACCCAACTGGCCCATCACTTCAATGCCTTTACCACCAAGCTGCGTCGAGTGATCGGCGAGTTGCAGGTGTCCGCCAGTGCACTGGGGCAGTCGTCCAGCGAACTGGGCAATGATGCGACTCAGGCCCAGCAGCGCAGCCAGCAGCAGTCGCAGCAGATGGAGCTGGTGGCCACCGCCGTCAACGAAGTGACCTACGGCGTGCAGGACGTGGCGAAAAACGCCGAACACGCCGCCAGCGAAATGCGCGACGCCGAAGCCCAGGCCCAACAAGGCCAGATCAATATCGACGGCAGTCTGCAACAGATCGACAAGCTGTCCGGCACCATCGACCAGGCCGTCGAAGTGATCCGCACACTCGCAACCGAGAGCACGCAGATCGGCAGTGTGCTGGAGGTGATCCGCTCGATTGCCGAGCAGACCAACCTGCTCGCCCTCAACGCCGCGATTGAAGCGGCCCGCGCCGGTGAACAGGGACGCGGTTTTGCGGTGGTTGCCGATGAAGTGCGCCTGCTCGCACAGCGCACGCAAAAGTCCACGGCCGAGATCCAGACGATGATCGAACGTCTGCAAAATCACTCCGAAGCCGCCGTAAAGGTCATCGGAGACAGCAGCAAGGCTTCGCAACTGACCATCGAGCAGGCGGGCCTGGCCAGCGCCAGCCTCAACGCCATTGGCCAGGCTCTGCGCAACCTCAACGGCCTGAACGCCTCGATTGCCAGCGCAACGCTGCAACAGGCGCATGTGGTCGAAGACATCAATCAGAACGTCACCCAGGCGGCCGGTTTGTCCCACAGCACCGCGTTGGCAGCGGAACAGTCGAGCGTGGCCAGCGTGCGCCTGGGCCAGCTCAGCGAACAATTGAACGGTTTGCTGCGTCAGTTCCGCGTCTGACCTCCCTTACAGGTGGGAACTCGTTTCCCATCTGTTTTTCGGTACAATCCGTTCCCTTTTACTCCCCCCAAGGATCCTGCATGTCCGGGCTTGAACTGTTTGCGGCCGCCCTCGGTGTGATCGCCGTGTGGCTCACGGTCAAACAGAATCCGTGGTGCTGGCCGATCGGGCTGGTCATGGTGTCGCTCTACACCTGGGTGTTCTTCGAGGTGAAGTTGTATTCGGACATGCTGCTGCAGGTGGTTTATGCCGGGCTGCAAGTGTATGGCTGGTGGCAGTGGACGCGGGCCGGGACGATGCATGACGGGCGCGAAGTCAGCCGGCTCGACAACCGCTCGATTGCGCAGGGGCTGGCTATCGGCGCGGTGGGCAGTCTGTTGTTGGGAGCGGCCATGGCCCACTGGACCGACGCTGCGCAACCATGGCTCGACGCGGCGCTGACCGCCTTCAGCCTGGTCGCGCAGTTCTGGATGGCCCACAAACGCCTGCAATGCTGGGCGTTGTGGTTCGTGCTGGATGTGATCTTCGTCGGGCTGTTCCTCTATAAAGGGCTGTACCTCACGGCGGCGCTGTATGCGCTGTTCACCCTGATCGCGGTGCAAGGCTGGCGCGAATGGCGTGCCGATCCGGCGTTACAACGATGAAAGTGATTGTTCTGACCGGTCCCGAGTCCACGGGCAAGAGCTGGCTGGCGGCCGGAATTCAACAGCAGTTCGGTGGTTTGAGGGTGGACGAATATGTGCGCTGGTTTATCGAGCAGAAACGTCGCGATACCTGCCTGGCCGACATCCCCGAGATCGCGCGCGGCCAGTTGCAATGGGAAGACGCAGCACGCGCGCAGCAGCCGCGACTGCTGATTCTCGATACGCATCTGTTGAGCAATATCCTGTGGAGCCAGACCTTGTTCGGCGATTGCCCGCCCTGGCTGGAAACCGAGTTGCTGGCGCGTCATTACGACCTGCACCTGCTGCTCTCCCCCGAGCAGATCGAATGGACGGACGATGGTCAACGCTGCCAGCCCGACTTGAATGAACGACTCGCGTTTTATGAGGCCACCCAGACCTGGCTGCGAACCCATCATCAACCATTGGAGATCATTCAGGGCAACTGGGCCGAACGCCAGCAGCAAGCCTTCGACGCGGTGCGCACCCTGCTCGCGGACTGACCCGGTTTTCGGGGCGAATGCCCCGCGCTTCCCCCTGTTTTGGGGCCAAAGTGTCCGTTCCTGAAACACCCCTGCGGGTGCAAAGTGCCCGTCTCAGCGCCCTTCACCCCTTTGTCATGCGACTTGTTACGTAGCTGAAACACTTGTGCGCGAACCCTTGTTCCAGAGCTTTGCAATGACTTTATGGGGTTGCGAAGGCAGTGACTTGTTTCAGTGATGAAACAGCTTGTGTATCAGTCCTGCCTCCAATCCACACAACCCCTTGAAACTGAAAGATATTTCAAAAGCGGCACAGCTTTCGCTCTCTCCTTCACAACGCTGACCTGGCCCAGCCCACTGAAGAAGGAATTGCCGCCGTGGGGAACATCAACAAAGCCTTTACCTGCCTTCTGCTGATCGGATCAGCCGCCAGCACTTTCCTCAGTTTCAACGTTCAGGCCGAAGGCAATGGCGTGATCGTGCTCAATCGTGACGTCCAGCCAATCCCGATTGGCCGCAGTGGCGGCAAAGACCCCTACCCGACCACCGTCAATGCCAACCCTTCGGCCCGGGTCAATTCGACCCTGAGCAACACGGAACTGAGTGATGGCGATTTCGCCAGTGTCGCCAGCGGCTCTTCCATCCGCGGCAACATCAATACCCCCAGCTCCAACCTGCCCGGCATGAACAACCTGACCAACCAGAACGGCCTGCCCGGCATGAGCAGCGGCCATGGCGGCGGTGCCGGCGGCTCGATTTCCAATACCGTCAACCGTGCGATGAGTTCCGGTCTTGCTCCGTTGACCCGCATGGCTGGAGGCCAATGACATGAATCGTTCCCTGCTCCTGCTCGCCCTGCTCGGTTGCTCCAGCGTGATGGCCGACCCAAGCGCTGTGCACAACGCGAACATTCAAGACTCCGGCGTTCAGTACCGCGGCAACTTCAACGTCAACCAGGCCGCCGGCGACCAGATGCAACAGGCCAACGTCAAGGCGATCGCCATTGGCACCGAATCCCACGCGACCACCAGCGTGAAACAGAAAATCGACACTCCTGCCGACCGCTCGATCAATGCGAGCGCCAACATCGGCGGCAACTCTTTCAGTAATGGCAACGGGATCCTGGGCGTGAACCAGGGCGCCGGGGCCAACAACCAGATGGCCAACGTCACGCGCGTCAGCATCAGTGCTGCCCCGCAGGCCGTTGACGATAGCGCCCTTTCCCAACAGAACGTGGCGTTGTTACCGAGCTCAGGAGCAACTGGCACCTCACCCGGCAGTCGCCAGGTCACGACAAGTGATCAGGCCTTCACCGGCAGCCGCGGGGTAATCCAGGTGAACCAGAGTGCCGGGGTGGGGAACCGAATGGCTAACACCCTGAGCATCCGGGTCGCAGACTGACCCAAACAAGAAGCAGTGCAATTAGAAAGTACCAACACTTAACCAACTAATAAGCACGACGGAGAAACACCATGAAACCTACAATGGCCCTCAAACCACTGGTTTTCGCTCTCGCAGCAGTGATGGCAATCGCAGCACAGGCAGGCGGTCGTGATGATGATCACGGTCATGGTAATGGGCACGGCAATGGTCATGGCAACAACCATGGTCCAAAAGGCCCTACCCTGGAACAACTTCTGCAAATTACCGCCGGCGCCGGCGCTGCAGTGCTCGATGCACAAAACAGCGATGGCAACGTGGTGAAAAACCAGGGCACTAAAAACGATGCGAGGGCTGACAACTCGCTGAACAACTCCAACGGCAACATGGGCGCCAACGTTGCAGCCGGCGACGGCAACCAACAAGACAACGCCGCCGCACTGGCCACCGCCGACGAAAGTTTCATCTTCGGTACTGCTGTTGCTGCCTCGAGTGCCACTCAAGTCAACAACAACAACTATGTGAAAAACTCGTCGACCACCAACACCGCTACACTTAACAACGCTGGCAACAACGGTTCCGGGAACATCGGCATCAACGTGACTTCCGGCAACTTCAATCAACAGAAAAACAACCTGGCAATCGCCGTATCGGGTGGTCGTGTAGCCACTGCCGCTGCTGCTGCCAACCAGTCTTCCACTGGCCTGGTCGTAGATAACAAAGGCGTGCAGACCTACAAAAAAGACACCCTCACCGGTACTTTCGCAGCCGCTGGCGTGTTCAAGGCCAAAGGTACTGCGACCATCGAAGACGATGACCACCACGGTGGTTATGGCAACCGTGGCGGCGGCCACGGCGGCAACGATGACCAAAAAGCCAAGTTCGAAGCTGTGGGCACCTTTGGCCTCGCTGGCGTCACCACTCAACAAGTGTTGACCAAAGATGGCTGGAAAAACCCTGTAACCAACACCGCAACCATGACCGGTTCGATGAACAACTTCTCCGGCAACGGCGGAGCGAACGTATCGGCAGGTGTGGGCAACCAACAAAGCAACTCGCTGTCCATCGCCGCAGGTTGCAAAGCCTGCATGTAATCGCGATCGAAACGAAAGCCCCGGAAACGGGGCTTTTCCTCAGTCCGAAAGGCGTATCGATCATGCGTAAGACTGCCCTCCTCGCTTTCCTTTGCATCTCTGGCCTGACCCAGGCTGCCCAGATGCCCGTCGCTGCCCTGCCAGGTGGCACGCTCGTCTATAAAGACGTGCAAAGTATTCGTGAGCGCAAGTTCGCTGACATCGTTCAACAGAAAACCGATTTCAGCTGCGGTGCCGCTGCGCTGGCTACGGTTTTGCGCCAGGCCTATTGGCTCGACGTCGATGAAGAGCACGTCATCAAAGGCATGCTGGTCAATGCAGACCAGGACCTTGTCCGTACTCAAGGTTTTTCCATGCTGGACATGAAGCGCTATATAGAAAGCATCGGCATGCGCGCCAGAGGCTACAAGATTCCCCGGGAAAAACTCGACGCAGTGACTATTCCGGTGGTGGTACTGATGGAAATTCGCGGCTACAAGCATTTCGTGGTGCTGCAGCGGGCGGACAAGGATTGGGTTTACATCGGAGACCCGGTTTTAGGACACAAACGCTACGCCCATGATGACTTTGTCAAAGGCTGGAACGGTATTGTCTTTGCCATCGTTGGTCCCGGATATGACAAAACAAATGCACTACGCAGTCCTCCGGTGCCACTAACGGCCAAAAACAAGCTGGATAGTTTCAACCCTGTCAAAGATGCTGAATTGATGGACTTCGGGTTCATACAGAGCGACTTCTTTTAATCGCCGATTATAAAGAGTGGGGCTGGATGTCCCGGGAGCAGCAGATGAAAACCTCATACTGGCTGGCCGCCGCCTGCCTGGCAGCGAGCGCTTCAGGCTACGCCAATGCAGGATTCAAACCCATTGAAATCAAGGACCAGGAGCTCGCAGAGCTACGCGGTCGTTATGTCATGCCGGGCCGGATCATCAGCTTCGGTGTCGTCATGAGCAGTACCTGGCGCAATGCCAGCGGAGATCTCATCGGAGCGTCAGCCTCGATGCAATTGCAGGCAGCTTCGGTAAAACCCGAATTTTATGTCTCGACCATCAAGGAACACGGCAATGGCAGTACTCCTGAACTGGGTACCGGCACGGTCGTGGGTGGCGCGGGACTCAACACCAGCCAGGGCGTGACGCAGAGTGTGCGCGCCGCCGGCGATGGCAACACCGCTTACAACAACGTTGCGATCAACGTCAAAGAAGCCAGCCAGGCCCCCGCACTGGTGCCGGTACAGGGCCAGGCCCTGATGGCCGGACAAACGATAACCGGCAGCAACGCCGCCGGCAGCGTAGCGGTTTCGGCCACTAACGGCGGCGTCCAGATGGCCATCCAGGCCTCTGGCAATCAAGGCGCAGCACTGCAACAGGTCGCCCAGGGCGGACTGCTGCAAAACACTCGCCTGCTGGGCAATGCCAACGTGGTCAACAATCTGACGCAACTTAACGTGGTGCTGAACAATAACGGCATGACTGCCGGTGCACTGGACTGCAATCTCACTCAACTAAGGGCACTACGCAATATCGGATATTGAACTACGCTGAGTCTCGATCATTGGGCTTAAAGGGACGGCTTATTCATGTATCGATCAGTATCACTGCGTGCCGCTGTATGTTTGAGTACTCTTCTCCCCGCGGCGATGCTGCAAGCAGCACCTGATGCGGATGTAGAAGCCCTTAAACAGGAACTTCTGGAGCTTAAGCAACGATACGAAGTACAACAAAAAGCCCTGGCGGTACTCGAACAACGGGTCCGCCAGGTCGAAGATCAACCCGCCTCTCCGCCCCCAAAACGCCTGGCCAAATCGCCTTCCGACATGAAAGGCAACCGGGTTGCCAACGGCACTGGGGCTGCAGCAGCATCGGGAGGCGCCGCCGGGGGAGGCGGCGCGTCCTACGGCCAATCGCTGGCCGATGATTCACAACCGGCACAGAGCGTATCCAACCTGTACGACGAAGCCAGCGGCTTCTTTGGCGGCGGCAAGTTCAGCTTTGAAACCGGCGTGACCTATTCACGCTACGACACCCGCCAGCTGATTCTCAACGGCTTCCTTGCACTCGACTCGATCTTTCTGGGCAACATCAACCTCGACCGGATCAAGGCCGACACCTGGACCCTGGATCTGACAGGACGCTACAACTTTGACAACCGCTGGCAGTTCGATCTGAACGTACCGGTGGTCTACCGCGAATCGACGTATCAGTCCGGCGGCGGCAATGGTGGCGCCTCCAACGTCACCACCGAACAGGATGTTTCTCGCGATCCGACCATTGGCGACGTCAACTTCGGTATCGCCTACAAGTTCATGGACGAGTCGGTCAACACCCCGGACGCTGTGGTGTCCTTGCGGGTCAAGGCGCCTACGGGGAAAGACCCGTTCGGTATCAAGTTGCGCCAGACCGATGCCAACTCGAACCTGTTCGTGCCGGACACCCTGCCAACCGGCAACGGCGTCTGGTCGATCACCCCGGGCATCTCGCTGGTCAAGACGTTTGACCCGGCGGTCTTGTTCGGCAGCTTGTCCTACACCCACAACTTCGAGGAATCGTTCGACGACATCAGTTCGACCGTCAACCAGAAAAACCCGGGCAAGGTACGCATTGGCGACAGCTTCCAGATCGGTGCGGGCGTTGCCTTCGCACTGAACGAGAAGATGAGTATGTCGTTCTCCGTGTCTGACCTGGTGCAACGCAAGAGCAAGCTGAAACAGGATGGCGGGGATTGGGAATCGGTGGTGTCCAGCGACGCCAACGCCGGTTACTTCAACGTCGGCATGACCATTGCGGCCACCGACAATCTGACCATCGTGCCCAACCTGTCCATCGGCATGACGGACGATGCCCCGGACTTTTCCTTCAGCCTGAAATTCCCGTACTACTTCTAAACCGCGACACAATCAACGCAACATCATGAAAAGACCCGCTGCGACTTGCATCGCAGCGGGTCTTTTCAGCTTCCTGCCCTCAGGAAGCGCCGCGCCCTAGCGGATCTGGTGCTTGTGCAGCAAACGGTAGAAAGTCGGCCGGGAAACCCCCAGCACTTTGGCAGCGACGCTGAGGTTGTCGCTGTGCCGGTTCAAAACATCGCACAACGCCTGGCGCTCGGCGCGGGTCTTGTAGTCTTCAAGCGTACCCATGGGTGCCGCGATCGACTGCTGGCTGATCAGCCCCAGGTCACGGGCCTCGATCTGCCGCCCTTCAGCCAGCACCAGGCCCCGGCGCACACGGTTGGCCAGTTCGCGGACATTGCCCGGCCAGTCGTGCTTGCCCATGGCAATCAGCGCGTCTTCGCTGAAGCTGCGAGGACGACGGCCGGTTTCGTGGCTGTAGAAATGGGAAAAATGGTTGGCCAGCATCGACAGGTCGCCGTGGCGCTCGCGTAACGGCGCGGTCACGACTTGCAGCACATTGAGCCGGTAATACAGGTCCTCACGAAAGCGTTTCTTCTCGATCGCGGCCTCGAGGTCGACGTGCGTTGCTGCCAACACCCGCACATCCACAGGTATCGGCTGACTGCCGCCGACCCGTTCGATGTGTTTTTCCTGGAGGAATCGCAGCAGATTGGCCTGTAGCTCCAGCGGCAGATCGCCGATTTCGTCGAGAAACAACGTGCCGCCATTCGCCGCTTCGATACGCCCGACCTTGCGCTGATGAGCGCCGGTGAACGCGCCTTTTTCGTGGCCGAACAACTCGGACTGGATCAAATGCTCGGGAATCGCCCCGCAGTTGATCGCCACAAACGGCTTGCTGTGGCGTTGCGACTGCCGGTGCAGGGTGCGGGCGACCAATTCCTTGCCGGTCCCGCTTTCGCCACGGATCAAAACCGGCGACTCGGTGGGAGCGAGTTTGCTCAGCAGCTTGCGCAGCTCGCGAATCGGTTTGCTGTCGCCCAGCAACTCATGTTCCGGCTGATCGACGTGAATCGTGCCCTGACCGCGCAGGCGTGCCATGCCGAACGCGCGACCAAGGGTGACCTGCACCCGCGAGACGTCGAACGGTAAGGTATGGAAGTCAAAAAACCATTCGCAGACGAAATCGCCGACGTTCTGCAAGCGCAGCACTTCCTGATTCAACACGGCGATCCATTCGGTGCCACTGCGGCTGATCAACTCCTTGACCGCCTCGGGGCGTTCCAGGTGAAAAGGCTGCAGGCGCAACAGACCAACATCGCAGGAACGATCGGCGGCATTCTCCAGGCTGCAGCTGTCCACGTCCCAGCCTACGGCACGCAAACCGGGCAGCAATCGGTGACAGTCGTCACAAGGGTCGACTACCAATAAACGTCGTAACGCAGGCGCTTCGCTCATGACTGTTCCTTGGCGCCAAATTAAAGGAAATGATTGAAAAAACAGTCATTTGGCAGACCTGGCTGTAACATTAGCAAGAATTTGACGGCGCCTTGTATCGATTGCTTATAGATGTACAACTGAAGCAGTTATAAGAAGCTTGTTTATTAGTCAGCTATCTACTTGTTTCTTTCATCAGGCTTTCAAAGACAGGTCGAAGACTGACGATCTGAAAGAAAGTCGAAATTTCTTCAAATTCTGTGTGACCTGCCAGCAGGTTGCGTGCATCAGTACAAGTATCGCCGAACGGTAAGCCCAACCGACGGCACATCACTTGATTGGGCACTAATAGAGAGAAGATCCCATGACCGCCCCGCTCCGTATCAACGAAGCTCTTTTGATTGCCAACCGCGCATTCAAACCTTTTCAATGCGTCGCCTGGGCCCCACAAGACGGCAATGGCGAACTGAGCCTGACCGTTATCGACCGTACCAATTCCCACATCGGTCGCACCCAGATTCCAAGCAGTGCTTACTCTGACCCTGCGCAACTTGAACACTTGCTGCAACAGGCCCGCGCCGAACTGAGCGAAGAAGGCTACGCATTGCAATCCTGGTCAATGCCACACTGATAATTCGGGAAATGCGGATGACGTTAAAGTCATCCGCCCTCTTCTGTTAGTTGCGAATCTTTTTCCAACTTCAGTCTTTTTGTACAACTTTCCTCAATACTTTCCCGCCTGAATGCTTGGCAGGCTTGCGACTGGTTCAAAAAGACACTGTTCTGGCACAGTGCGACCCTCCACCTGTTAGTTCTGTCAGTTGTACTTGCGCGTATTCAGGGATTGAATGTTTCGCTCATGCAGTTACCCGTTCCGCCTCCCGGAAATTGGTCGACTCGCAAGGAGAAGCATGCATGTCATCCCAGATCGCTATAGCGCTGCCGACGCTGGCGAATAACGCCGGGCAACTCGACAAGACGTTTTCCAGTAACGGCGTTGCTCAGGTTTACTTCGCCGGCAGTACGTCCAGCCTGACCCAGAGCGTGGCGCTCGATGCGCAAGGTCGAATTCTGGTCGCCGCCAAGGTGGGCACTGCGCAAGGCAGCCGTTTCGGTCTTGCCCGCCTGCTCGAAGACGGCTCCGCGGATCTGGGGTTCGGTTTTCAAGGCAGCGTGATCGGCCGGTTCGCCGCCGGATTCGAAGCCACCGGCAGCAAGGTTCAGGTCTTGCCTGACGGGCGGATTCTGCTGGCGGGTCTGCACTATGAATCAGAACATTGCACCCTGCCCGCCCTGGCCCTGTTCGATACCCAGGGTCGATCTGACCCGGATTTCGGTGACAATGGCCGGCAAATTGTCCGCCTGCCCGGCGACCTGTCCATGGGCACCCGCGACGCTTGGCTACCACCGGGCGTTCCGGGCGCTGAAGCCTGTGATTTCGCCGTACAGCCGGACGGGCATATCCTGCTGATTGCCAATCACCACCGCGCCCTCGCCGATCATGTCGGCATGCTGATCCGCCTCAAACCCGATGGCAGCCTCGACCCATCGTTCAACGGTCGCGGTTTCGTCATGGTTCGCCACTTGCTGCTCAATACCTGGTTAGGCGGTCTGCTGCTACAAGACGACGGACGAATCGTGGTAGCCGGATCCATTGGCTTTCCTCAGGAAGGCCTGCTCGCCCGCTACCTGCCGGACGGACGGCTCGACGAACGTTTTGCAGTGGACGGTTTCCTGGCCTTCAAAGTCCAGGGGCGCAGCGCTCTGGTCACTCAGGTCATCGAATCGGCAGAGCATCTCCATTGTTTTGGCAGCAGTCGCGATCCGATTCGATGCATGGCGCAGTCTGTTCATGGCAACGGTCGCCCCGACCTGCACCGCAACGGTGGCCAGCCGCATCTGCTGGAAATCGGTCCCAGCGGCTGCCAGTGGAGCGCGGCGCAAGTGATGCCGGACGGTCGCATCATCGCGGTCGGCGCGACCATCGGCGGGGTTGAGGCCGATTTCATCGTCGCCCGCTATCTGGCCAACGGCAGCCTTGATCGAAGCTTCGGTTCCGGTAATGGCTGGTTGCGTACGCGGCTGGGGCGCAGCCTCGATACCGCCACTTCACTGGCGATCCAGCCGGGTGGCGAGATACTGGTGGGCGGTTATTCGCTGGACGGTAACTACCGCGCATTGGTCGCGCGTTATCTGAATCATTGATGCGAACCTTCCCACACTTGATCTTGCCCATCGCTTACGGCAACTTGCGCGCTTCTTAATACAAGGAGCAACCGATGTCCGGTTCGATGGCCCAGGCGTTCGCGCACAATTTTCTCGGGCATTCGCCCCGCTGGTACAAGGCGTGCATCGTCGGGTTTCTGATTCTCAACGCACTGGTGCTGTGGACCGTCGGCCCGGTCGCGGCCGGCTGGCTGCTGGTGATCGAGTTCATTTTCACCCTGGCCATGGCACTCAAGTGCTATCCGCTGATGCCCGGCGGCTTGCTGCTGATCGAAGCGCTGCTGCTGAAAATGACCACGCCCCAGGCGTTGTATGAAGAGCTGCAGCACAATTTCCCGGTGATTCTGCTGCTGATGTTCATGGTCGCCGGCATCTACTTCATGAAAGACCTGCTGCTGTTCCTGTTCTCGCGCCTGTTGCTGGGCGTGCGTTCGAAGGCGCTGCTGGCTCTGATGTTCTGCTTTTTGTCGGCATTTCTCTCGGCGTTTCTTGATGCACTGACCGTGACCGCAGTGATCATCAGCGCCGCCGTGGGTTTCTATTCGGTTTACCACCGGGTGGCCTCCGGCAACGATCCGCGCCAGGACAGCGAATTCAGCGATGACCAGCATCTGCCCCAGCTGCATCACGAGGACCTGGAACAGTTTCGCGCCTTCCTGCGCAGCCTGCTGATGCACGGCGCTGTCGGCACGGCATTGGGCGGCGTCTGCACCTTGGTCGGTGAACCACAGAACCTGCTGATCGGCCATGAAATGGGTTGGCATTTTGCGGAGTTTTTCCAGAAGGTCGCACCGGTTTCGTTGCCGGTTCTGGTCGCAGGCCTGCTGACCTGCCTGCTACTGGAGAAACTGCGCTGGTTCGGTTACGGCACGCTGCTGCCGGATAACGTACGTGCCGTGCTGGCCAACTACGCGGCCGAAGACAACGCCGAACGCACACCTCGCCAGCGCGCAGCACTGCTGGTGCAAGGCTTCGCTGCGCTGATCCTGATCGCCGGGTTGGCGTTCCATATCGCGGAAGTCGGCCTTATCGGCCTGATGGTGATCGTGCTGATCACGGCTTTCACGGGAATCACCGACGAGCACCGACTGGGCAGCGCCTTCAAGGACGCCATGCCGTTCACCGCGCTGCTGGTGGTGTTCTTCGCCGTCGTGGCGGTGATTCACGACCAGCAACTGTTCGCGCCGCTGATCCAGTGGGTGCTGGCACTGCCGGCCGATCAGCAACCGGGAATGCTGTTCATCGCCAACGGCCTGCTGTCGGCGATCAGCGACAACGTGTTCGTCGCCACGATCTACATCACCGAAGTGAAGCAGGCGTTCCTGTCCGGCCACATGAGCCGCGAACACTTCGAGACGCTGGCCATCGCGATCAACACCGGCACCAACCTGCCAAGTGTGGCGACGCCCAATGGTCAGGCGGCGTTTCTGTTTCTGCTGACGTCGGCGATTGCGCCGCTGGTGCGTCTGTCCTACGGAAGGATGGTTTGGATGGCGTTGCCTTACACCGTCGTAATGGGATTGCTCGGCTGGTACGCCGTCAGTTACTGGCTGTAGAAACAAGATAAAAAATGTGGGAGCGAGCTTGCTCGCGATAGCGGTGTGTCAGTCAACCACGATGCTGACTGACTTAGCGCCATCGCGAGCAAGCTCGCTCCCACATTGTTTTACAGGATGTACTTTTCGATGGCCTGCGCCACGCCATCTTCGGTGTTCGGCCCGGTCACCACGTCAGCCTGACGCTTCACCGCGTCCTCGGCCTGCCCCATGGCGATCGACAGACCGGCGCAATGAAACATCGCCGGATCATTGCCACCATCGCCAATCGCCGCCGTCTGCGCCAGCGGAACGCCCAAGTGTTCAGCCAGCGTGACCAGCGCCGAGCCTTTGTTCGCCTCGACCGCCGTCACGTCCAGGTACACCGGTTGAGAGCGAGACACCTGCGCCAGTCCTTCAACCTTCGGCAGCAAACGCGCCTCCAGTTCAATCAGCAGTTCAGTGTTGTTGCTGGTGGCCACGATTTTGTCGATACGTTCCAGATACGGCTCGAAGCTCTCCACCACCACTGGCGGATAGCCTAGCCCGTGCTGTTCGCGTGGCACCATCGGCCCGTGCGGATCCTTGAGCAGCCAGTCGCCGCCGCTGAACACCCAGATCTCGACATCTGGCTGATCGGCAAACAGCGCCAGTGCGGTCAACGCTGCCGTCGCGGGCAGGTAATGAGCAACCAGAATGCTGCCATCCGGGTTGACGATCGTGCCGCCATTGAACGCCGCCGTCGGCAGGTCGACGCCCAGCGCTTCGATCTGCTGCAGCATAGCTTTGGGTGGACGCCCGGTGGCCAGGCTAAACAACACGCCCGCCTCGCGGAGCGCACGAACCGCGTCAATCGTGCGCTGACTCAAACTGTGATCGGGCAGCAACAGCGTGCCGTCCATGTCGCTCAACAGAAAACGGATCGGCTCGCTCATCCCAGACCATGCCAGACGCGACCATCGCGAGTCAGCAGATCATCGGCGGCTTTCGGCCCGTCTTCGCCAGCGGCATAACTCTGCACGCTCGCGTCCTGTTGCCAGGCGTCGAGGAACGGCTGCACCGCGCGCCAGCCGTTCTCGATGTTGTCGGCACGCTGGAACAGCGTCTGGTCACCGGTCAGGCAGTCGTAGATCAGGGTTTCGTAGCCGGTGGACGGCTGCATTTCAAAGAAATCCTTATAAGCGAAGCCCAGCTCGATGTTGGCCATGTTCAATGCCGGCCCCGGCCGTTTGGCCAGCAGATCGAACCACATGCCTTCGTTGGGCTGGATCTGGATACGCAGGTAGGTCGGCTGCAATTCGTCGACCTCGGTATCGCGAAACTGCGCATACGGCGCCGGTTTGAAGCAGATGACGATCTCTGTGTCGCGCACGCTCATGCGTTTGCCGGTGCGCAGGTAGAACGGCACGCCGACCCAGCGCCAGTTGTCGATCATCACCTTCAGCGCGACGTAGGTTTCTGTGGTGCTTTCGGGCGAGACGTTGTTCTCATCGCGATAACCGGCCACCGGTTTGCCGGCAACTTCACCGGCGCCGTACTGGCCGCGCACCGAGTTTTCCCGTGCTTCCTCGGTGGTCCAGGGCCGGATCGCACCGACTACTTTGGCCTTCTCGCCCCGCACCGCATCGGCGCCGAACGCGGCCGGCGGCTCCATCGCGACCATGGCCAGCAACTGAAACAGGTGATTGGGCACCATGTCCCGCAGAGCGCCGGTGTGCTCGTAAAAACTGCCACGGGTTTCGACGCCGACGGTTTCGGCGGCGGTGATCTGCACGTGGTCGATGTAGTGATTGTTCCAGAAAGCTTCGAACAGGCTGTTGGAGAACCGGCTGACCAGAATGTTCTGCACGGTTTCCTTGCCCAGATAGTGATCGATCCGGTAGATCTGCTTCTCCGACATGACCTTGAGCAGGCAGGCGTTCAGCGCCTCGGCGGTTTGCAGGTCGGAGCCGAACGGTTTTTCGATCACCACCCTTCTGAAGGCTTCCGGTGTTTCTTCGAGCAACCCGGCGCTGCCGAGTCGGCGCACCACTTCGCTGAAGAAACGTGGCGCGGTGGCCAGGTAGAACACCGCATTGCCGGTGCCGCTGTCGGCGATTTTCGCCGCCAGCGCAGAATAAGTGCTGTCGTCCAGGAAGTCGCCCTGGACGTAGCTGATGCCTTTGGCGAGCTTGGCCCACAAGGCAGGATCAAGCATCTGATCGCCCTTGCCGACCTTCGCGGCCACTTCGGTGCGGATGAAGTCTTCGAGCTTCTGCGCGAAGGCTTCATCGGTGATGGCGTTGTGGTCAACGCCAACGATCCGCAGATTTTCGTCAAGCAAGCCGTCGCGACTCAGGTTGTACAGCGCCGGCATCAGCAAGCGCTTGACCAGGTCGCCGTGGGCACCGAACAAAAACAGCGTGGTCGGTGGTGCGGGTTCTGCCTTGGATTTTCTGCGGATCGTATGGGTCATTTCTTCGGTGTCTCCACGTGGCCGCCGAAGCCGAAGCGCTGGGCCGAAAGAATCTTGTCGCCGAAAGTGCCCTGACCGCGAGAGCGGTAGCGCGAGAACAGCGAGTTGGACAGCACCGGTACCGGCACCTTTTGCTCCATTGCCGCTTCGATGGTCCATTGACCTTCGCCGCTGTCTGCCACGGAGCCCGAGAAACCGTCGAGTTTCGGATCGACCGCCAGCGCATCGGCGGTCAGGTCGAGCAGCCACGAAGACACTACGCTGCCACGGCGCCAGACTTCGGCGATGTCGGCCACGTTCAGGTCGAAACGCTGATCTTCCGGCAGAAGCTCGCTGGACTTGGTCTTGAGGATATCGAAGCCTTCGGCGAAAGCCGCCATCATCCCGTACTCGATCCCGTTGTGGATCATCTTGACGAAGTGACCGGCACCGGCGGGACCTGCGTGGATGTAGCCGTGCTCGGCGCGATGATCATCGGACTTGCGGTCCTTGGTGCGCGGGATGTCGCCCATGCCCGGCGCCAGGGCTGCGAACAGCGGATCCAGACGCTTAACGGTCTCGTCATCGCCGCCGATCATCATGCAGTAGCCGCGCTCCAGGCCCCAGACGCCGCCGGAGGTGCCGACGTCGATGTAGTGCAGGCCCTTCTCGGCCAGGGTCTTGGCCCGACGGATGTCGTCCTTATAGTTGGTGTTGCCGCCATCAATGATGGTGTCGCCCGCCTCGAGCAGAGTGCTCAGGGTTTCGATGGTGTCTTCGGTCGGCGCGCCGGCTGGCAGCATGACCCACACCGCACGCGGCTTGGCCAGGCCTGCGACTAGTGCAGGCAGGTCGGCGACGCCGGTAGAGCCCTCGGCGGCCAGGGTGTCGACAAAGGCGGTATTGCGGTCGTAAACAACGGTGGTGTGACCGTTGAGCATCAGACGTCGCGCAATATTGCCGCCCATGCGGCCCAGTCCAATAATCCCGAGTTGCATGTGCTGATGCTCCTTACTACGAATAAAGGTGTGTCAAAGGTATAGCCCAACGTGGCTGATGGAGGGTTAGTCCAGAGCGTTGGCATGAAGTTTCCGGGCATTGTGCCCGATCCAGACTGATAACGTCGGGAAACGTGCCGAAGACACAACGACCATGAAAAATAAAAAAGTTCCATTCACGAGCAAAAGAAATCAAAATCGGCGCCGATAGTATGTCAGCAACCGAATTCGGGGCTGAACTACAGTTGAGACACGCCATTTGCGAGGTGAGCAATGGGCACAGTACACACAGCAATGCCGCCACAAACCCTGTACGTCACCATCCGTCGCGATGAATTGCGGCAGTTGAAAGATGAACGCGACCAGCTCAAGCAGGAACTCGCGCAATTGCGCCTGCTGACTCAGGGCGCTCAACCGCAACCCTTGCCACGCGTGCAGCGCTCACCCAGCGCCTGATCTCCCCGCCCGATTCGGGAGCGGCCCACGCTGTTCCCGACATGCTGCCCCCCCGGCCATTTCCGGCAACTAACAAAGTTTTCACATTCGCTTGTTGATACTCCCGCGCTTTCCCGCCGTGCGTGTTTGCGCGCGGCCTCCGTTCGTCGGCTTTCATGCACTCGGTCATGAAGTGTTCCGGCGGTGGATGTGACGATTGCGCTGGAGTCCTGAATGGCAGTGTTCAAACGCAGCAATACGCCTGCGACAGGTTTCGACTGGGCCGGCTTCATCTGGCTGTTCGTTTTCTTCTGGTATTTTTCCGGCATCACTCAACTGCTGATCCAGCTGACCGGCACTTCGGGTTTTACCGGATTCCGCCAGGCCTTCGTGATGAGCGCCGTGTGGCTGGCGCCGATGCTGCTGTTTCCCAAACGAACCCGCTTGCTTGCCGCGCTGATCGGTGTGGTGCTGTGGGCCTGCTCGATGGCCAGCCTGGGTTACTTCTTCATCTACCAGCAGGAATTTTCCCAGAGCGTCATCTTCATCATGTTCGAGTCGAACGTGTCCGAAGCCGGCGAGTACATGACCCAGTACTTCGCCTGGTGGATGATTCCGGCGTTCCTCGCACACACCGCGTTCGCGTATTTCCTCTGGACCCGCCTGCGCCCGGTGTACATGCCCCGTGGCCGCGCGTTCGTCGCCGCCATGGCGATTCTGGTGGCCGTGGTCGGTTATCCGCTGGTCAAGCAGACAATGCGCACCGGCAGTTTCGCCGGTGGCTTCGAAAAATTCGAAACCCGCATCGAGCCAGCCGTGCCTTGGCAGATGGCCGTGGCCTATCACCGCTATCTCGACACGCTGAGTGAAATGCAGGGCATGTTGCACAGCGCGAGCAAGATCCCGCCGCTGCACAACCTCAAGGACGCGGGCGCCAATCAGCCTGCGACCCTGGTGCTGGTGATCGGCGAATCCACCAACCGCCAGCGCATGAGCCTTTACGGCTACCCGCGCAAGACCACGCCGGAGCTGGACAAGCTCAAGGATCAGCTGTCGGTCTTCGACAACGTCATCACCCCGCGCCCGTACACCATTGAAGCGCTGCAACAGGTGTTGACCTTCGCTGACGAAGAAAACCCGGACCTGTACCTGTCCACGCCGTCGCTGGTCAGCATGATGAAACAGGCTGGCTACAAGACCTTCTGGATCACCAACCAGCAGACCATGACCAAACGCAACACCATGCTCACGACGTTCTCCGAACAGGCCGACGAGCAGGTGTACCTGAACAACAACCGCAACCAGAACGCCGCGCAGTACGACGGCGACGTGATCGAGCCGTTCAACAAAGCGCTGGCCGACGCGGCGCCGCGCAAGTTGATCGTCGTGCATCTGCTCGGCACGCACATGAGCTACCAGTACCGTTATCCGCCGAGCTTCGACAAGTTTCAGGATCGCAACGGTGTTCCGGCCGGCGTGCGTGACGATCAGGTGCCGACTTACAATAGTTACGACAACGCAGTGCTGTACAACGACTTCGTGGTCTCGAGCCTGATCAAGGACTACGCCAAATCCGATCCGAACGGCTTTTTGCTGTACCTCTCCGACCACGGTGAAGACGTGTTCGACTCGGTGGGCCACAGCACGTTGGGCCGTAACGAAAACAAGCCAACGGCGCCGATGTACACCATTCCATTCATGGCCTGGGCGTCGCCGAAGTGGCGTGAAACCCACGACTGGAGTTTTGCGGGAGATCTGAGCCGGCCTTACAGCAGCTCGCATCTGATCCACACCTGGGCGGATCTGGCCGGTTTGAGTTTCGATGAACTGGATCGCAGCAAGAGCCTGGTCAGCGACAGCTTCAAGCCGCGTCCGCTGTTGATCGGCAACCCTTACGAACGCGAACAGCGAGCGCTGATCGACTTCAGCCTGATGAAGCCGAAGAAACCCGCCGGCACAGCTCCAGAGGTGGTGCAGCAATAACAAAGAAGGGCCGGAAACGGCCCTTCTTTTCATCTTGACGCAACGCCTTCAAATGACAATATTTCTCGTTTGTTACTAAATCCCGTGGCCACGCTTCGTCTTTGAACCAAAGGAATTTTCCACTCGAAGACAAGGAGTCGGCTGCGATGTTCGCGCCCATTACCCGTTCCATGACCCTCACGCTGGGTCTGTGCAGTGTTGCATTCAGCCCGGATCTGCTGGCTGAAACCGACACAGAAAAACAGTCATCCTCCACCACGCCGGCACTGGAGCTGGCCTCCACCAACGTCACCGCGCAAGGCCTTGGCAACACCACCGAAAACACCGGGTCCTACACCACCGGGGCGATGAGTACCGCCACCCGGTTGAACCTGTCGATCAAGGAAACACCCCAGTCAGTTTCCGTGGTCACCCGTCAGCAGATGGATGATTTCAAACTCGGTACATTGTCCGAGGCCATGAGTCAAACCACCGGCATCGTGGTGCAGCACAACGACTCGGACCGGGTCAGCTATTCCTCCCGTGGTTACCCGATCAACAATTTCCAGATCGACGGGATGCTCAACACTTTCCAGTACATGAAGTCCGATTCGGACACCATCATCTACGATCGCATCGAAGTCGTGCGCGGTGCGACGGGCCTGACCACCGGCGCAGGCGATCCGTCGGCAACCATCAACATGGTGCGCAAACGCCCGACCGCGCAGTGGCACGCCCAGACCGGCGTCAGTGGCGGCAGCTATGACGATTACTACAGTTACGTCGATGTTGGCGGCCCTCTTGCGTTCGACGGACGCCTGCGCGGACGCAGCGTGCTGGCCTACCGCGACCAGGGCTCATTTCGCGACAAATACGCCCTGCAACGGGAAGTCGGTTACGGCATCCTCGAAGCGGATCTGACCGACTCGACGGTGCTGGCGGTCGGTTATGACTATCAGGACAAACAGGTGCAAGGCTCCTCTTGGGGCACTTTGCCGTACTGGAACGCCGATGGCAGCAAGGCCAGCCTCGGACGTTCGACCAACATGGCAACGTCCTGGAGCTCCTGGCCGCTGCGCGACAAGACCGCGTTTGCCACTCTCGATCAGGCCCTGGCGGGCGACTGGCATCTGAAAGCCGCCTACACCCACCGCAAGAGCGACACCGACGGCAAGGTCTACTACGCCGGCGCCGGTTTCCCCGAGCCCGATCGCAGCGGCATGACCGCCTACACCTCGCACATGATCGGCCCGCAGCGCATGAAGGCGTATGACTTCAACCTGTCCGGCCCCTACTCGCTGCTGGGCCGCGAACATCAGATGATGATCGGTTATGGCGAAGCCGAACGCAGCTCCAGCTCGCCCTACACCGTTGACGGGTTAATCTCGCGCGGTTACAGCACGATTCGTGACTGGAAGTACATGGGCGACATCGCCAAATTCCCCGACACCGTGACCGGGTTTACCGGTTCGAAAGACAGCACACGCCAAAAAGCAGGCTACCTGGCCACCCGACTGAGCCTGACCGACGAGTTGCACGCGGTTCTCGGCACCCGGTACGGAAGCTGGAAAGCATCAAAAACGGCCAACACCTTTGACGACAACCTTCAGCTGGAAAGCGTCGATGCCAGCCGCCAGCAGCACAACGACATGTGGACGCCCTACGCCGGCCTGCTCTATGACCTGACGCCGGAATACACCGTTTACGCCAGCTACACCGACATCTTCAAACCGCAGACCTACCGCGATGCCAACCGCAAGTTCATCGAACCGATCGTCGGCAGCAACTATGAAATCGGGCTCAAGGCCAGCCTGCTGGATGAGCGCCTGAACCTTGCCACGGCGCTGTTCTGGAGCAAACAGGACAACGTCGCCGAAGTGGATGATTCTGTCCCGCCGGATCCGGTGACCCAGGAAGAGTTCTACAAGTCCGGTGGCAAGGGCAACAAGGTCAACGGGTTCGAAGCCGAGGTCTCGGGCGAGCTCCTTGAAGGCTGGAACATGACCGCTGGCTACACCTACACCCACTCGCTCAATGGCGAAAAACAGCGCAGCAATACCAACCAGCCGTTGAACATGTTCCGTCTCTCCACCACGTATCGTCTGCCGGGCAACTGGAGTGCCCTGACCGTGGGCGGTGCAGCGAACTGGCAGAGCGACATTTACGGCAACTCGAATCGCCCGGTCGGACGCGGCGCCAACGGCCGGATCATCACCGAGCGAGCGCGAATCAGTCAGGACGCCTACACGGTGGTCAAGCTGATGTCGCGTTATGAGTTTGACAAACACCTGTCGGCGTCCCTCAACATCGACAACCTGTTCGACAAGAAGTATTACGACAACGTCGGCTTCTACAACGGCGTGTTCTGGGGCGATCCTCGCACTGTGACGCTGAGCCTCGACTGGAAACTCTGACGCCCTTCCCTCGTGAGCTGCACGCGCCATTCACGCGTGCAGCGTTCGTCCGATACGCCGTGGAAACACTTGGTAAAACCTAAACTGAACGAGCGTTAACCTGTTGTTAATGCCCTCGACGGACACTGCGCCCCGAGGCTTAGATTCATGGACGAACGGCTCCGACATTTTTCGTAGGAGGCACCATGAAAACCACGACTGCAATCCTTGCCGGTCTACTCACCCTTGCATCTGCCAGCGCATTCGCCGAAGGCGGCGCCGAGCGCATGAGACATTACTGGGCCAATTTCCCGGTTCATTCCGCACAGAGCCAGCAGGCTGAGGCGAAGACTAACGAGCTCAAGGTTCCGGACGACCAGACCGCCCAGGTCACCGAGTCCTATCGCCCTTGAGCGAACGTTTTACCGATGGACCTGCGATGGCTCCGCTCTGGCCCCGCAGATGACAGTTGGGCGCCCTTTCCGGGCGCCTTTTTTTACGCCTGCAGTTCCTTGATCCAGAACAGCATGCGCCCGTGATTGGGGTCGAACATGCCCGGCGCGAAGCCGAATTTGGCGTAGGAATTTTGCGCCACAGCGTTGCCTTCGAGCACTTCCAGGGTGATCTTGCAGCACCCGCGCTGACGGGCGATGTCCTCGACCTTGCGCAGCATTTTCTGACTCAGCCCCAGGCCGCGAAACTTCGTCACCACCGATACGTCGTGCACGTTGACCAGCGGCTTGCAGGCAAACGTGGAAAACCCTTCAAAGCAGTTCACCAGCCCTGCCGGCTCACCACCGACAAACGCCAGGACGCTGAACGCGTGGGGCCGCTTGGCCAGTTCGGCAGGCAGTTGTTGCAACAGTTCGGGGGCAATGGGATGGCCGCCGCCCATCGGGTCTTCGGCGTAGTGATTGAGCACCACGCCGATGGCCTCGGCATGCACCGGGTTGGTGTAACTGGCTTGAAGCACAAGAATTTCTGCGGAATCCATTTCCTTCCTCGATCGCACGGGACCCCGGCGCGTGTGATACGCACTGATAGGCTCGACGACCTTAGCGCGAGGCAGATCCCGGCGACAACCCGGCGCTTTCAGTGCCCCCAGATAAGTTCTTCGGTCCAGCCCAGTTCGGTGAAATCCTCGGCTCGCAAACCGGACTCGCCAGCACAGAAAAACTCGTCCAGTTGCGGCGGTTTCACCGAGGTGCCGCTAAGCATCGCGTGGACCTGGCCGCGGTGGTGGATCTGGTGTTCGAACAGGTGCGAAATCATCCGCAAACGACTGTCGTGCTGCGGCGTGTCGCGGGCGATGGTCACGATACGCCCCAGATCGTTATCGCGCAGTTGCTCGCAATAGGCGATCAGCCGACGGTCGACATGCGCCTGTTCACGACGCAAGGCCTGAGCCTCGGTGAAGGGTTCGTCAGCGTTGAAAAACACGTAGCAATCGGGATGCGGCTCGTCACCGCGCAACTCGCGTTCCAGCGCGTCGACGTAGAACCAGTCGCAGGTGAGGATGTGGTTGAGAGTCAGGCGGATGCTCGGGAAGAAACTCACCCGTGGCGCTGCCAGCTGCGCGTCGTCGAGCTGGCCCCAGGCCTTGGCCAGTCGATGGTTGGCCCAGGCATTCTGATAAGCCATGGTCAGCAAATGGTGGGACAGTGGCTGAGTCATGTCGCGCCCTCCGTATTTCAGGTCTCGGCAAAGCGTTGCAGCTGCATCTCCTGCAAGCGGCTGAGGGTCCGGCGGAACGGGAATTCCAGGTAGCCCTCGGTGTACAGCGCGTCCATCGGCACTTCGGCCTCAATGTACAGCGGCACCTTGCGGTCGTAGCACTCGTCGACCAGCGCGATAAAGCGGCGCACGCCGTCGTCATGCACCGAAAGTTGCGGCAATTCGCGATCGCCGGCCACCACCCGTTCGGCGCCGTCCTCTGTGCCACGGGCGATCCGCCCTTCGCGCTTTTTCGCGCTGAGGTTTGGCACCTCGCTCAACAGGATAGCCCGGTAGGTGTCGCACAGCGCAATGAAGTCCATGGCCGCGAAGGGTTGCTCGCACAGGTCGGCGTAACGGCACCACAGCACCGAATCGCTGGCCTGCACCACGCTCAGGGCGCGGTAACCGACCGGCACCGGTTCGGCGCTGACGGTTTGCCCGGCGGCCAAGGCGTCGAAGACTTGGCTTAGCGCACTCTCCTGCCCCGAAGTGGCAACCCAGTAGCGCTGCTCGATGGCGCCAGGATGCAATCGGTGATCTTCGGCGCCATTCACCGCGACCACTTGCATGTGCTGCTTGATCGCAGTGATCGCCGGCAAAAAGCGATCGCGGTTGAAGCCGTCGGCATACAACTGATCCGGCGGCAGGTTGGAGGTGCAGACCACCACCACGCCTTCGTCGAACATCACCTGAAACAGCCGCCCGAGAATGATTGCGTCACCGATGTCATTGACGAACAGCTCGTCGAAACACAGCACCCGCACCTCGGCCGCCAGCTCACGGGCCAGCGCCCGCAATGGATCGGCGATCCCGGTCAGTTGAAACGAGCGTTGATGCACCCAGCCCATGAAGTGATGAAAGTGTTGCCGCCGCGCCGGCACCCGAAGGCTCTGATAGAACTGGTCCATCAGCCAGGTCTTGCCGCGCCCGACCGGGCCCCACAGGTAAACGCCGGTGACCGAACGGGCACCGGCATGCAGGGCTTCATGGCATTTTTGCAAGGCCCAGACCGCGTGTTCCTGGGCTTCATCCTGGATGAAGCCCTTGTGGTCGACGGCGTATTGCCAGGCGCTCAGGGGGGAGTCGAAAGTCATGCGCGGCAGTATGCCACGATGGCTACAGGGAAATATCCAGCCGAGCGATTTTGCCCTGCTCGTTGAGCCGGAACGTGTAGCGCAGCTCCAGCGGGCTGCCGGGGAACGTTCCGGAAATCAGCCCTTGCACCAGCACTTTGCCGGTGCGCTGCTGGACGCCGAGCACTTCGACCCGTGGCTGATAGCGCCGAGCGGTGTCTTGCATCCAGTTGGCGATGGCCTGCGGGCCGACCTGATGATGGCCTTCATCGAACACATGGGCATCCTCGGCAAAAAAACTGCCGACCCGGGACGTATCGCGAGCATTGGCGGCGTTGATGTACTCAACGATGGCCGGGGCGAGTATCGAGGTGGGATGGAACATGATTACAGCTCCTTTTTTCGGGTTCTGTCGCCATCCTAGAACAGCCCTGCGTCAGTTCTTGTCAGGAGTGAAACGGCCGTTTTCGTCCAGTTGCATCTGCCGTTGCCAGGTGCGCAGCAGGTCGCTGCGCCGTCCCGGATAGCGCTCGCCCTGCAGGCTGGCGGCGGCAATCCGGTCCGTGCGAAAGGTGCGATAGGCGCCGCGCAATTCACACCACGCGACGATGATCCGCACCTCGTTGAGAAAGCCCAGTGCCAGCGGCCAGATCAAGCGCTGGCTCTGCACCTGCTGCGCATCGGCGTAATCGATATGCAGCTTGGCCTGATCGCGGATCGCATGGCGGAAAACGTTCAACGGCACCGCGTTTTGCGGAAACCCGTAACCCGGCGGCCCGGGCATTACAGTCGGATTGCGCAGCGCTTCCTGAGCCTGAGGGTCCAGCACCGCAGCGATTTTCGCCAGAGCATCCGCCGCAGCCTTGCTCAGCACTTCGTCGCCGCGCTGATCGACATAACGCAGGCCCAGCACGATGGCTTCGGTCTCGTCGGCGTTGAGCATCAGCGGCGGCAGAAACAGACCGCTGCGCAACACATAACCGATGCCTGCCTCGCCATGGATTGGCGCCCCGAGCGCCGTCAGTTCGGCGATGTCGCGATAGAGGGTGCGTTCGGAGATTTCCAGTTCGGAGGCCAGCGTCGCGGCGGTCACCGGGCGTTTCTTGCCGCGCAGCACTTGCAGCAGGGTCAACAGACGAGTGGTTCGCGACACGATGGGCAGGCTCTGAACGAGGAAGGTGCCGGAGCATATCAGAGGCTGGTGTCAGAACATGACAGGAGCAATGTGGGAGCGAGCCTGCTCGCGAAAGCGGTGTGACAGGCAACGATGATGTCGGCTGAACGGACGCCTTCGCGAGCAGGCTCGCTCCCACGGGTTATGTTGTGGCTGGCTACCTATCAACTTTGTGGCGCGCGGCGTACAGGCAAAGCATCTCCATGGCCAGGGTCGCCGCCGCCAGCGACGTCACGTCCGCATGGTCATAGGCCGGCGCCACTTCCACCACGTCCATGCCCACCAGATTGATCCCGCGCAGGCCGCCAAGGATCTCCAGCGCCTGCACCGTGCTCAACCCGCCGCACACCGGGGTCCCGGTGCCCGGTGCGAAGGCCGGGTCGAGGCAATCGATGTCGAACGTCAGGTACACCGGGTTATCCCCGACTCGCGCACGAATGGCCTCGACGATCGCTTCGCAGCCGCGCCGATGCACTTGCCGCGCGTCCAGCACCTGAAAGCCCTGATGAGCGTCATTGGTGGTGCGCAAACCGATCTGCACCGAGCGCGCCGGATCCACCAGCCCTTCCCGCGCCGCATGCCAGAACATGGTGCCGTGATCGACCCGTTTACCGCCCTCGTCCGGCCAGGTGTCGCTGTGGGCATCGAAGTGGATCAGCGACAGCGTGCCGTGCTTGCGCGCATGGGCCTTGAGCAGCGGATAGCTGATGAAGTGGTCGCCGCCAAAAGTGAGCATCGCGCTGCCGGAACTCAGGATGTGCTCGGCGTGGGCTTCGATGCTTTCCGGGATGGTGTGCGGGGCGCCGTAATCGAAGTCGCAATCGCCGTAGTCGATCACCGCCAGATGATCGAACGGGTCGAACGCCCATGGCCAGTGCCGTTCCCAGGCAATCCCGGTGGAGGCTGCACGAATCCCGCGCGGCCCGAAACGCGCGCCGGGACGGTTGCTGGTGGCGGTGTCGAACGGCACACCGCTGACCGCCACGTCCACGCCGCGCAAGTCACGGCTGTAGCGCCGGCGCATGAAACTGGTGATCCCGGCGTAGGTGCTTTCGGCAGCGGTGCCGAAAAGGCTGTCACGGGTCAGGGCCTGATCGTTTTGCATGGGCACGTCCATCGGAGTGTTCCTGTTGTTGTGAAGGGCTATTGGCGGCTACGGAAAGTGGTCCACAAGCGTGTGCGCTGGCGCATGTCCTTGAGGCTCATGCTGCGGTCGGCGTACAGCCGCTCGCGCACTTCGGGTTTCGGGTAAATGTCCGGATCGTTGCGCACCGCTTCGTCCACCAGCGGCGTGGCGGCCTGGTTGGCGGTGGCGAAGAACAACGTATTGGTCAGCGCCGCCACGGATTCGGGGCGCAACATGAATTCGATGAAGGTGCGTGCGGCTTCCGGGTGCGGCGCGTCTTTGGGGATGGCGAGGTTGTCCTGCCACACCAGCGTGCCTTCCTTGGGAATCCGGTAAGCGACCTCAAACGGCTTGTTGGCCTTGCGTGCCTGATCGGCGGCCATACTCGCGTCACCGTTGTAGGTCAGCGCCAGGCAGACGCTGCCGTTAGCCAGATCGTTGATCTGCCGGCCAGTGGCGACGTACAGAACGGAAGGCTGCAACTTCTGCAACAAGGCTTCAGCGGCGGCCAGATCGGTCTTGTCGGTGCTGTAGGGATCTTTACCGAGATAGTGCAGTGCCAGGCCGATCACCTCCTGAGGTGAATCGAGAATCGCGATTCCGCAATCCTTGAGTTTGCTGGCGTATTCAGGCTTGAACAGCAGATCGAGGCTGTTGAGCGGCACATCCGGCAGCCGCTGTTTGATTGCTTCGACGTTCATGCCCAGCCCCAGCGTGCCCCAGGTGTATGGCACGCCGTAGCGATTGCCGGGATCGACCGCCGCCAGTTTTTCCAGCAGATCGGGATCGAGATTGGCGTAACCCTTGAGCCCTTCATGGGGGATTTCCTTGAGCGCTCCCGCCGCGAGACCACGGGCCAGTACGCTGGACGAAGGCACCACCACGTCATAACCGCTGCCGCCAGTCAGCAGTTTGGTCTCGAGCACCTCGGAGGTATCGAAAGTGTCGTAGCGCACGTGGATACCGGTTTCCTTTTCAAAGCGCTGCAAGGTTTCCGGCGCCACATAATCGGCCCAGCTGTAGAGATTGAGGGTTTTCTCTTCGGCCTGGGCGGCGATGGAGACGGTTAGCAACAAAGCGGGCAAACACAGCTTGAAGACGGGAGCCATGACGAACACCTGACCGAAGGAAGTGGTGGCAGGATGCGCCGTCGGATACATTCGAGAAATATCAAGTTTGTTAACCTGACTTTATCCCGGAGTAATGTAATGCTCGGTCAGCTCCACGATGTCGATCTTCAACTGCTGCGGCTGTTTCTCGGGGTGGTCGAATCCAACGGTTTCAGCGCTGCGCAAGGTGAGCTGGGCCTGAGCCAGTCGAGCATCAGCCAGCAGATGGCCAAGCTTGAGACGCGTCTCGGCTATCGGGTGTGCAATCGGGGCAAGGGTGGTTTCAGCCTGACACCCAAGGGCGAGCAACTGCTGATTGCCGCGCGGGCGCTGTTCGATTCGATTGAAACCTTCCGCCATCAATCCAACGGCGTCGCCGGGCGCCTGATCGGTGAAGTGCGGCTGGGTCTGTCGGAGGCGGTCGATCAGTCGGTGCTGCAACGGGTGGCGGATGCGATCCGGCGGTTTCGCGAGCGGGACGAATCGGTACGCATCGAGCTGATCAGCGCCATGCCCGGCGAAATGGAGCGCCTGTTGTTGCAACAGCGGCTGGACCTGGCCATCGGTTATTTCTCCCAAGTGCAGAGCGCGTTCGACTACCGCGAACTGTTCAGCGAAACCCAGCATCTGTATTGCGCGCCCGGTCACCCGCTGTTTACCGACGAGGCGCCCGATGACGCCGCGTTGCAGGCCTGTGACCGGGTCGATCACCCGTATCGGTTTTTGCGCAGTGACGAGCCGTTTCAGGGCAAGGTCTGCTCGGCGCGCTCGGAACAGGTCGAAGGCACCCTCGCCTTCATTCTGTCCGGCAAGCACGTCGGATATCTGCCCAATCATTACGCCCGCCAATGGCAGGACAAAGGCCTGTTGCGACCGGTTCGCGAAGGGGAGTTAAGCTTTGACGTGGCGTTCCATCTGGCCCGGCATCGGGCGCAGGTGCCGGGAGATGCACAGAAAGCCTTTGAGCAGGATTTGCTCTGCGCCTTTGGTCGAACCTGACCTTTTGGGCAGTTTTAATGCGTTGCCCTCGCCTCCCGCTTACGGCATCCTGCGCACCCATTTTCCGACCCGGCCCCGCATTGCGGCACGCAAACCACCATGACCGTCTCTGAAAAAGCCCCGCGCAACAACGATTTGATCTACGGCCTCAACGACCGTCCGCACTTCACCGCAACGGTGTTTGCCGCCCTGCAACACGTGCTGGCCAGCTTCGTCGGCATCATCACCCCGACCCTGATCATGGGCGGTGCCCTCGGCCTGCAAAGCGAAATTCCGTACCTGATCAGCATGGCGCTGTTCGTTTCCGGCCTCGGCACCTTCGTTCAGGCCAAGCGCTTCGGCCCGGTCGGTTCGGGGCTGCTGTGCCTGCAAGGCACCAGTTTTTCCTTTATCAGCGTGATCCTAAGTGCCGGTTTCATGGTCAAGGCCCGGGGCGGCGGCACCGATGAGATCCTGTCGACAATCTTCGGCGTGTGCTTCTTCGCCGCGTTCATCGAAGTGGTGCTGAGTCAGTTCATCGGCAAATTGCGCATGCTGATCACCCCGGTGGTGACCGGCACCATCATCACCCTGATGGGCCTGTCGCTGATCAAAGTGGCAATGACCGACATTGCCGGCGGCTTCGGTGCGGCGGATCTGGGCGCGGCCAGCCATGTGTTCCTGGCGGCGTTGGTGCTGGGCACCATCGTGGTGTTGAACCGGGTCGATGTGCCGTTCCTGCGCCTGGGCGCGATCGTCATCGGCCTGACCCTCGGCTACGTGGTGGCGTGGCTGATGGGCACCGTGGATTTCGCCAACCTGCCAGAAGTGCCAGTGGTCAGCGTACCGGTGCCGTTCAAATACGGCTTCAGCTTCGACTGGGTGGCGTTCGTGCCGGTGGCGGTTATTTTCCTGGTGTCGCCGCTGGAAGCTGCCGGTGACCTGACCGCCAACTCGATGATTTCCCGGCAACCGGTCAAAGGCCCGCTGTACATCCGCCGGATCAAGTCCGGGCTGCTCGCCGATGGCCTCAATTCGGCCATGGCGGCGGTATTCAACAGCATGCCGATGGTGACCTTCGCCCAGAACAACGGGGTGATTCAGCTCACCGGCGTGGCCAGCCGCTACGTGGCGTTCTTCATTGCCGGCCTGCTGGTGTTGCTGGGTCTGTTTCCGATGATCGGCGCGGTGTTGCAATTGATGCCGAAACCGGTGCTCGGCGGCGCCGAACTGGTGATGTTCGGCACCGTGGCCGTGGCCGGGATCAAGATCCTCGCCGAGGCCGGCCTGCATCGTCGCAACATGCTGATCGTGGCGATTTCCGTCGGCATGGGCCTGGGCATCGCCGCCGTACCGGAAGTGCTGCGCGAACTGCCGCAGGCGCTGCGCAACATCTTCCAATCGCCGATCACCGTTGGTGCGCTGTGTGCCATCGTGCTGAATATCTTCCTGCCGGAAGAGTTCATCGAACTGGAAGAAGATGACTTCGACCCGGAAGCCTCTATCCTTCAGGTCATGGAAAACCCCGACCTGCCGGCCAAAGCTGAACCCGCCATAAACGCCGCTGTCGCACAGTTGAACCGTTGATCCTGTCCGCTCC
Organism: Pseudomonas sp. B20(2017); assembly: GCF_002113125.1. Classification (GTDB taxonomy): domain Bacteria; phylum Pseudomonadota; class Gammaproteobacteria; order Pseudomonadales; family Pseudomonadaceae; genus Aquipseudomonas. The sequence continues at coordinate 157,426 of NZ_NEJP01000003.1, forward strand.
ATGAAAAAGGGCTGATACCGGTAACGGTTCAGCCCTTTTTCAATGAGAGAGCATCAATGCGCCGCATCCAAACCGTCATCCTGTCCCTGCTTCTGCTCTCCCTCAGCGCCTGTGCGCTGTTCCCCAACCGCGACCCGGTGAACATCAACGTGGTCGGCCTCGAACCGCTGCCGAGCCAGGATCTGGAAGTGCGCTTCGCGATCAAGCTGCGGGTGCAGAACCCCAACGAAACGCCCATCGACTACAACGGCATCGCGCTGGATCTGGAGGTCAACGGTCATTCGCTGGCGTCGGGTGTGAGCGATCAGAGCGGCTCGATTCCACGGTTCTCCGAAACCATTGTCAGCGTGCCAGTGAGCATTTCAGCGTTCTCGGTGCTGCGCCAGACATTGGGCCTGAGCCACACGCAAACCCTCGACAACCTGCCCTATGTGCTGCGCGGCAAACTGGCCGGCGGGTTGTTTGGCACGATGCGCTTTGTCGATACCGGCAAGCTGAGCCTGCCCAGGGCCAGTGCTGCAACCTGGTAAAAAGCATCGTCGTCAGGCGGTGAAACGCACACCCGGTTTGGCCCGCTCGTCGACGCTCAACTCGAACACATCCGGCCGCGCATAGTGGCCGACCACGTCGAAGTCGTAGCGGGCGCGTACAAGTTCTGCGGTGTCGATTTCGGCGGTGAGCAATCCGGCTTCGCCGCGCAACGGCCCGGCCAGCACGTCGCCCATCGGCCCGACGATAACGCTGCCACCGGCAATCAACGGTCGATCCCCCGGCCAGTTGGCGATCTCCACACCCAACTCATTCGGCGAGGCCTGCACCTGACAGGCGCTGACCACAAAGCAACGCCCTTCATGGGCGATGTGGCGCATGCTGACTTGCCACATCTCGCGCTCGTCCACGGTCGGCGCACACCAGACCTCAATACCTTTCGCGTACATCGCCGTGCGCATCAGCGGCATCATGTTTTCCCAGCAGATCACCGCGCCGAGCTTGCCGACCTGAGTGTCGAGCACCGGCAGCGTCGAACCGTCGCCCTTGCCCCAGATCAGCCGTTCGGTGCCGGTGGGCATCAATTTGCGGTGTTTGGCCACGAGGCCTGCCTGCGGGTCGAAATACAGCGCGGTGCAATGCAGGGTGCTGCCGGCCCGCTCGATGACGCCGATCACCAGGTTGGCCCCGGTTCGGGCCGATAGCCCGGCCAGCGCGTCGGTTTCTGCGCCCGGCACGTCGATGGCGTTGGCGAAATAACGGGCGTAGGCCTCGCGGCCTTCCGGCAGGCGATAACCCAGCTGCGTGCCGAAGCCCTCGCCTTTCGGGTAACCGCCGAGCAACGCTTCGGGCATCACCACCAGCGCTGCACCGGATTCGATGATCGCGGTTTCCCAGCTCAGGATCTGTTCCAGGGTTTCAGCCTTGCCACCGGGCAAGGCGCCGATCTGCAGGGCGGCAACGATTGATTTGGGCATGTCGGTCACTCCGTGAAGTTCAGGTGTTGCTCATTCTCCGGCGCCACGGGATCATGAATAAAGACCGATCCACTGCTGAATGATATGAACCAGATGAATATCGCAACCGTCGACCTCAACCTGCTGAAAGTCTTTGAAGCCCTGCATGAAGAGTCCAGTGCCAGCCGCGCGGCGTTGCGTCTGGGCGTAACGCAATCGGCGGTCAGCGCGGCGTTGCGCCGGTTGCGCGAGGTGTATGGCGATCAATTGTTCGTGCGCACCGGACGGGGTCTGGCGCCGACGCTCAAGGCCAACCAGTTGAAACCGGTGGTCAGCGATGCGTTGAACAAGTGCCGGCAAAGCCTGGCGATGGTCGACCCGACCGCCCATCACTACGAAGGACGCTCGGTCACCGTCGGCCTCTCGGACGATTTCGAAATCGCTTACGGCCGTCGGCTGATCGAGGAGATCGCCCGCCGCGCGCCGAAACTGCGGCTGATCTTCCGCCAGACCCACAGCCAGATCGTCGCCCGGGCGCTGATGGAACGCAGCATCGATCTGGCGATCACCGCCGGCGGATTTGCCGAGCGGCTGCTCAGCCGTCAGGTGTTGGGTGAAGGGGGTTACGCGTGTCTGGTCGACCCAACGAGCCTTGCGCCCGGCCAGCAGCAGATCGATCTGGAAGAATTCGTCGCCCGTGAGCACCTTCTGGTGTCGTCGGGCGGTTTTATCGGAATCACCGATGAAGGGCTGGCGGCGCTGGGCCGGACTCGCCGGGTCTGCGCCTCGACCACGCATTTCGCGGCGTTGCCGCATCTGCTCAAGGGCAGCGAGGCGGTGGCGACCATTCCGACCCACGCCGCGCAGGCCATTGCCTCACTGAGCGGGCTGGCGCTGCTGCCCTGCCCGCTGGCGCTGCCGCGTTACCCGATCGAACTGGGCTGGCGCACCAGCACCCAGATCGATCCGGTGGTGCTGACGGTGCGCGAGGCGATTGGCACCAGTTTCAGGGCCGAGTGATTACTTGTTGGCGGCCATCAGGCGATTGACTTCACTGCGCACCATGTTGGCGAATTCCGGCGGCGACATGCCGTCCAGTTCGGCGCGCACGAACTCGGCCCATTTGCCCTTGCGCTTGGAGCGCTCGCCGAACAACCGCGCGGCTTCGCCCTTGGCTTTGCCCAGATTGTTCTGCCAGAGTTCGAACAGTCGGGATTTTTCATCTTCCAGCGCGGCGCGCTCTGCGAGGGATTTGTCGGCCAGATTGAAACTCATCGGGAATTACCTGCTGCATGAAATGGCGACATCTTACACGTTGGACGGAAACCTCTGACGCTGGTTTTTGATCCGGATGGAAAATCGCTGCAACTTTTCAAGTCGCGCCGCACTCCATTGTTCACTGTCCATTTACCAGCAAGGAGTCAACCAATGGCCCGTAAAACCGCCGTTCAAGCCGCCGAAGACCAAATCAAGGACCAGGCCTTCAGCGAACTTCAGGCGCTGATCGAAGAGTCGGAAAAACTGCTCAAGAGCAGTGCCTCGCTGGTCGGCGAGGAAGCGGAGACCCTGCGCGGGCAAATCGCCCAGAAATTGCAGCAGGCGCTGGATTCGGTCACCAGCGTGCGTGACCGCACCAAACCGGCGGTGGACGCCACCGAGAGCTACATCGGCGGGCACCCGTGGCAGACCGTGGCGATCTCCGCCGGTTTCGGTCTGGTGGTCGGATTGCTGCTCGGTCGCCGCTGAGCGCGAACAAAAAAAGGCGAGCCAACAGGCTCGCCTTTTTCATGTCCGGCAAAACGTTATTCGCCCGCCAGTTCACGCAACTGCGCCAAGGTCTGTTGATCCAGTTCGATGCCCTTGGCCAATGACTTTGCACGCTGCACATGCCGGCGATCCCCCGGCAGTCGCTTGAGTCCGACCCCGTGCATCTGCCGCACAAGTTCCCGACTGCGTTCGGCAAAGCTTTGCCCGGCGGTCTTGCTCGGGTCGATCACGATCAGCAACTGGCCGGTCCACGGGGTCTTGGCTCCCGGATGATTCTTCCAGTCGAATTCGAACGAGAAATTGCCGCCGGTCAGCGCGGCGGCGAGCAGCTCGACCATCATCGACAGCGCTGAGCCTTTGTGCCCGCCAAACGGCAGCAACGCGCCGCCTTCCAGAATCGCCTTCGGGTCGCAGGTAGGCTGGCCGAGGCTGTCGACACCCATGCCCGCCGGCAGCTTCTCGCCCTTGCGCGCGGCGATCTGCACGTCGCCATGGGCGATGGCGCTGGTGGCCAGGTCGAACACGATCGGCGCACCGTCGGCCCGTGGTGCGGCAAAGGCGATCGGGTTGGTGCCGAACAATGGCCGGTCGGCGCCGTGCGGCACCACGCAGGTCATGCTGTTGACCACGCTCAGCGCGACCAGCCCTTCGTCGGCAAAGGGTTCGACATCCGGCCACAGTGCTGCGAAGTGATGGGAGTTGCGGATCGCCAATACGGCGATCCCGGCACTGCGGGCTTTTTCCACCAGCAGCGCACGTGCCGCCGCCAGCGCAGGTTGAGCAAAACCGTTGCCGGCATCGACGCTGACGAACCCTGAAGCCACGTCCTCGACCTTCGGCACGGCCTTGCCGTTGACCCAGCCGCTATTGAGCGTCGAGACATAACCGGGAATCCGGAAAACCCCATGACTGTGAGCACCGTCCCGCTCGGCGTTGGCGCAATTGGCGGCCAGCGTTCTGGCGACTTCGGACGAGGTACCGTGACGGGTGAAAATCGTTTCCAGCAGTTGAGTCAACTCGTCCAGGGACACCGTGGACGAAACCGCATGATCGTGTGGCGCAGACATCTGAAGCTCCAGAGTAATTATTGGAGGGAACAACAGCGTACGAACAACTTGCGATCCGATTTACCACGCCAGACCTGTCGCCTGTCAACCCTGCGGCAGGTCACTGGAACGCGGTAACTATGTAATACCTGCGGCCCCACTCCTCTTTCTACTCTTCGGTCCCGACCTACCGGCCCCTACAACAGCCTTCATTCGAGACTTGCCAATGCCCAACCCTCTTGCCCCCCTGCTGTTTCCTGAAGTTTTCTACGCCTCGGGCCTATGGCACACGCTGGGGAAAAAACACGGCCTGACGGAAAGGGACTTCCGATGGCTGGCTCATACAAGACTGACCAGCGCTACGTTGCGCAAACAGCAAACGCCTGCGATGTCTGCAGAGCGCATTTTGCTCCATGTTGCCGAACGTGCGCCGATACCGTTGCCTGGCAGTTTTGTCCTCAGCGCCACGCCAGACGATGAAGGCCACATCCTCTATACCCCTTATGGCGGCCTGAAGAAATTTGAAAACCGTGCTGCCTTGAAAGCGCGGCTCGAAGATTCCCTCAACGACACTGTTTCTCAAGAGGATCTGCTGGCATTTCTGGCACTCTCCGAGCGCAAGCGGTTGCAGGAAGGCGGGCCCGTCTCCATCACATTTACGCTCATCGAAGGCGATGTGTTCGAGGAACTGGGCGCGGCTCTGGATCAAGCCGGTTTTCACAATACTCGAGCGCTGAACGATGAGCTCGAACGCCTGCCTTCATTGACACAGGTACTCGAAAGTGTGCTGAACGGTTTGCTCAGACCTCACTTCGGGACTCTGCAGCAATCGCAGACGCGCGTCAGTTTTTACACCGACTCAAATGCTGGTGAGGATTCCGAAGGACAAGGCAGGCACTGGCTCGAATCCATGAGCCTGAGCGAAGCAGTGCTGATGCTCTATCGTCATCAGCGCTGGCCAAACGCCCAGTCCCGCGAGTACCACAACCCGGGAAGAAAAGCGCAACCCGACGATCAGGAGCATTGGGAGAATGCCGTTACGGCTGCATCGGGCAAACTCACAGTCTTTCTGTTCAGACAGCTGGAACAATACTGGGACGCACCTTCGGCAGATGGATCGATGCGCCGCACTTTTTTTGCCCAAGCGCTTGAAGACCGGGCGCGCGCCGAGCTGATGATCAAACGTGAAACCCACATCATTGATTCCACGCAATTCGATACGCTGCATCAGCTCATTCGCCCCGCCACCACGGCCGTACGCTTACCCACTTTCGAAAGCGTTCGCCTGTGGGAGCGCCAGGCCAACTACGTCGAGCTGGCAGGTTCGTTGATGATCAACGCAACCGAAGCCTTCCTCTACACGCCGAATCTAGGCCTGCAAACGCTCAAGGACTACGACGACCTGAAGGACACCCTGCAGGCAAAATTTCTGGCACGCGGGCATGAAGACGAACTTTACGCCCTGTTGAACCTGGAAGAGCGCAGCCGCTTTCTTGGTTTCCGTGAACCTCATGTTTCAGGCGAGCGTCTGGCCGGGGACATTTTCAAAGTCCTGTTCGAGGCAATCATTACCAAACAACGGCAAAACATCGAGTACGCCTTGCAGGTCTACCGCTGCAGCGATGGCGCGGTCAATCTTCATGCACTGTTCGACAAGGCGCTGGATATCCGCCCGATGATTCATGAGCAGTTGTCGAGGCTTGATGCGCAGGGCCGCTGGACAACGCAACCCGTGCTCACCGGCAACGCCACACCCTCAGTAGTACTGGCCGACAAGGCTGCTGCGGCCATCAAGACTTACAGCGACATCGAAAGCGAAGTTGTCAGTATGCTTACGCTGCAGCCCATGAAAACTCCCGCGTTACAGCGCACCTATCTGGAAGGCTTGAAGCCACAGCTGGCGCACGCCTGGTATGTGGGAGTCAACGCTGAAGCGAAACTGCGGATGATGAACAGCTCACTGAGTCGATCGCTGCAAGACATGATCGCGACCGTCATCGATTCTGCTCATCCGACTCCGGCGCAACGGCTGCCACTCAATGGTTTCAGACCCGACGCCTTTGCACTCAGCCTGACGTGCCCCGACTCGGTAAACCTGTTGCCTCTGGATCATTGCCTGCTCATCACGGAGCGCGGCGGGCTTGATCCCCGGCACTCGGGCCGGGCCGTTTTGTGGACGCCGGCGTTCGGACTGGAAGTATTCGATAACGTCACCCTGGCGCAGCGGGAGCTGAACCGACGCCTGGGTGACCCTATCCGGCGCCTGTCGCTGCTGGAAAACGTTCGACCGACGCAGACAAGGTTTCATCAGCACTACGAACTGGGATCGTTGCAGTTGATCAGGAACAACGTGTTGCACCATCAGATGCAGTCGACCATCGACCACTACCTCGATTGTTGCGAACAGGTACGCTCACGCATCACAGACCCCACAGGACGATTGAAACGCTTGAGCGGACTGAGTCAAGTACCGCTGACTCGCCACTTGCAACTGGCGGGTCAACATGCGCGGGCCATTCAAAGACAACAGACGCTTCCCTCCTGGCTCGGCATGGCACCCGTCAAGGAACAACAGCTGCACATCGAGCTGCTCGAACAATGGCGCCACAGTGTTCAAGAGGATGGGGACTATCTCGCTGGCGTACCTTCACTGCAAAACTACGTAAACCAGACATTGACCTCGCTGCTCGAAGCTCGTTTTCCCGATAACAAACTCGATCCGGTGCAGATTGAAATCACGCCGTCCCTGACGCTGGCCGGCCCCGGGCGGAGTCTGGTGGAACATGCCCTGAACCACATCAATATCGCTCAGGGAACCGGTTTTACGGTGACGTCGAAAACGGATGAGGCACTGCCTGCCGGTCTCGATCCAAAGTCTGTCACTCAGTTATTGTTGTCGCTGGCAATTCCCGAGACTTTTGCTCGCCAGGTAGACGATGCCTTGTCGAGTGCTCCGTCTGGAACCCGTACGGCCAAGGAGCGGTTCCTGCGCCAGGTTCCGTGGCAACTTTTGCAGCAAAGCCACGCGTTGAAACTCCAGCAACACTTGTCCGACGCCGGGTTCGGTTTCATTCGTCAGGTGCTGGATATGCCCGACGCGCTAGCCCGCACTGCCGTAACCGGGGCTCACGCCATTGCCTATCCGCTGTCACTGATCAAGACGGCCGGCGCTGCTGCCGTGAACGCACTGGGCATGTACATTTTCGGCCCGGGCGCCGGCCATACGGGGCCGAGGGTGCTCTACTCGCCTTATGCCGAGCGGTTCTTTCACGAATTTGAGGATGACGACGCTCTGATCGCAGCACTCAATACACCGGGGGCCCTTCAGGATTTACTGGTCAGACGATTGCCGGAATCTCAGAGATCCCTGTTCATCAGCCTGCTGGAGACGACTTTCGGAGAAAGGAGCGAAATGACGCTGAATGTCAGCTCGATTGCCGGCAACTTTCTCGAACATCTGTTCAACGACAACGTCGAGTTGCTGAAACAACTCCTGAGTTCGCAGAACAATCCTGATGGCCAGTCCGACTGGGAGGCTGCGCTGGGTGTGTTCAGTGATGGCCTCAGGCAGGTTTCCCGAATGGCTCAAGGAAAAATCGACTTTCTGCACTTTCTGTGGAGTAGCTTTGAACATATCCAGGGCGCAGAAGAGGCGTTGCAAAACCATCACTGGAAAAAGGCCATGGATTCCTTCATCCATGGCGCGCTGGACATGGTCGAAATTGCCCTGATACCGGAGATGGCGGCGGAGTCCTCGGTAGCGGCGCCTTTGAACGAAGTGCTTGTCGCGCCAAGCCTTGGCGAGATTGATCTGACCGCCCCGCTTCGTACTGCATTGCGACCCTTTGAAGGGACTTCAGTATCGCTGAAGGATCTTGAATACAGTTCCAAAGAAGGCATCTACAGGCATCCGTCCAGCAACCGCCACTACGCGGCTTGCGCCGGAAAGGTCTATCAAGTCGTTAAAAATGGGGCGAGCTGGGTATTGAAGGGGCAGGATCAGCAAGGACCTGCATTGGTGAAAACCGCAAACGCCCTGGTCGTCGACCCGCATCGGATTGTTCACTTCGGCAAAACCCTGTCGAGAATGTATAAAAGCCAATCCTATTCGCGAATGCGGCGTTCGATGATGAACATCGAGGCACGGGGAATGGCGGAGATTCGCAGCAGGCATCCGGAAAAAGCCCGAATGCTGGTCCAAGCCATCGACCTGGCCCGCTTCTACGCCTTCAATTGCCTGCACAATCTCACACTTCACAAGACGGTAACGTTGAGTGATCGAGTGCAGGCGTTTCTCGAAGATCTTTTTGACATCGACAACATTACCGACGGTGTTGTTTCGAAAATCGCGAAGATCATCGAACCCCTTTGCAAGGCACTGGTCACGGAAGATGAGGATCTGATGAACAGCGACCGCTTTATCGTAGGTTCCAATCGCCTCTTTGACGATGTCATCGCCTTTGTATTCGACGGCGACAAAAGTATGAAAGTGCATTTCACCGAGCACTTCTTTGATCAGCAACTGGATCACTACCTGCCTCACATCAGCAAAACGTTCGATCTCAATGGCCATGCGCGGGCCTCAACGCTGATTCATGAGTTCGCCCACCAGTTCAGCAAGGCGCTCGACATTGTGACTTTTCGCGCACGCGAACCTTTTTCAGACCTGATCCTGACGGATACGCCCAGAGGAACACTGCTGCAGAATGATCTTGAAGGAGAACAACGGACGGCACTTTCTCTGCAGACGCCACGCGCTCAGTTGTTTGCGACACTGGATGTGAGTACAAGAAACTGGATGGGCTTCGATCGCGACCAGGACATGGCGACGATCTACGCCGAGGTTCTCAAGATGACGGGGGGCCGAACCCTGCAGGAAGCACGCGACGCCTTTTGCGATCAAGGATCCCCGGAGGTACGCATCGATGTGATTCTGCGTAATGCCGACGCTATAGCTCGACTGATTTGCGAAATCGGTCGCCGACTCGATCCGGTGCCATAAGCCTGACAAAAAGCGCAGGTTGCTGAACCTGCGCTTTTTAGCGCGCCTGGCAGCTGAGAAAACTCAGTCTTTCTGATCACGCAATACATTGCCCGAGGCGCCATCGATGCGGAACTCGTAGACAACGCCATCGGCTTTGCGCCCTTCCCCCTTCCAATAGCCGTTGTTATCGGCCTCGATTTCATACACCTCGACATACCCGGCCTTGGTCTTGACGATTTCAATGGCCTTTTCGATCGTGATCCAGCCGGCACCCGGCCGGTCAGCCATTGCAGCGCCAGCGCTGAGCAAACCAACGGTGGCAAACAGGGCAGCACAGGTTTTTTTGATCATTTTTTCACTCCATTTGTGGATAGTGTTCAACGGACGTCCTGGTTTTTTGGGCGCTTGCGTGAAAAATAAGTTCCACTTTGATGGGCAATTGCCATGACGGATGTTCTCGGCGCCTCGCCCTCAAGGTTAGAATGCAGCAAATCAGGACGAGTCAATGACCCAGAACCCCCTTTCAGAAGACGAATACGATGCGATCACCGATGCCGCCGCGCATTGGTGCATGCGTCTGCACGCCGTCGACTGCACTACTGAAGAGCGGCTCGCGTTCGAACAATGGCGCGATGCTCATCCACTTCACGCATTCGAATATGAGGCCATGCTGGAGATCTGGGACGTTGCCGAGCATTTGCCACGCCCTGAACCCGCCGCCGTTGTGCCAATCCGCCCTCCCGTCAAATCATGGCGCCGGTACGCTGTAGCAGCTTCTGTCTGTGCGCTGGCATTGCCACTGGCGGCCTGGACCGGATGGAATATGGGCTGGCTGCCCAACAGCTATCAGCATTTCGCTGCCACTGACAACGTGCATCACGTCACCCTGGGTGACGGCAGCCAGGTAGAGTTGAACCTCAACACCGAACTGACCTACAGCAACTACAAGGATGAGCGTCGCGTCACCCTGAAAAAGGGTGAGGCGTTCTTCGAAGTCACCCATGACTTGAGTCATCCGTTCGTTGTCAGGGCCGCCGAAGGCAAGATTCGCGTCACCGGCACCCGCTTCAATGTCTGGATGTATGAAGATCAGGTGAAAGTGAACCTGATCGAGGGCTCCGTTCTGGTGACCAGCAATGCCCGGCTGCCCGGAGACGGCTTGCGTCTGGGACCCTCGATGCAAGCCCGCTACAAGCACGGCGACTACATCCCGCAGATCAGCCAGACCTACGCCAATGACACTTCGCTGGCCTGGCGCAGCGGCAAACTGGTGCTCGACAATCTGTCGTTGAACGAGGCCTTGCCGCAGATCAACCGATACCTGGACAAACCCCTGATGCTCGCCGACAACTCGACGGGCGCGATCCGGGTGGGTGGCATCTACAACATCAGGGAGCTGAACAGCTTCGCCAGCTCGCTGCCCAAAGTCCTGCCGGTGTTTCTGACGCGCAACAAGGACGGCAACCCGGTGATCAACCCGATGCCGCAACAGCCGGCAAAAAACTGAAGGCCGTTCCCGTGAGGGAGCGGCCTTCGTCTGTTGCGATCATTGCGGTGCTACGACAACGGGTTAGTGCGCCGCTACTTTCCCCGCTTTTTCAAGATCATCACGCACGGTCTGAACCTGATACTGCGGATCGGCCTTGATCTGCTGCTCGGTGAACGGCAACACACTCCATTGCTTCTTCGAGAAGGCTTCGGTCTGATCCCGGGAATATTTCGACGCCGGGTCACTGGACAGCGAGAACGCGAGCAGACCCTGAGCATGCGGTCCTTTCTCGTCGAACGTCACGACTTGCAAATAGCTGGTGCCGCTGACCACTTCCAGTTTGCCGTCTTCACGCGGGACGCTCTGAATCGCGTTGTAAATACCCAACGTCCCCGGCCCGCCATGAATCGGCGTTTGTTGGCCACCGCTGCTGACCACCTGCACATCACCCCAACGGGTTTTGTCGGTCAGCCCCATCTTCGCGGCCGTCTCGGCCGACGCCAGCATGGCCTCACGCAAGGCCTTGGCGACTTTAGGTTTTTCAACGGCCAGCCCGCGTGGCGTGTTCTGCGCATCCTTTGGATCGAAGGTCACACGCCAGACATCCGGTGACGTCTGCAACGCGCGCATGATGTTCTGGAAATGCACCAGCCCCATGCCCGATTCCAGATTCGCCCGGCCATCCCAAGCTTTCAGACTGGAGCACACCGACTTCAGCGCGGCTTCGGCAACCGGCTGCGACTCGCAAAATTTCAGCAGATCCGGCACTACCTGAGTTGCCAGAAACACCTGATCATCCATCACCATGTGTTGCAGGTCTTGCACCGACAGCGGACCTTTTTTGTTCAGGGTCGCCAGACGATCCAGCGCAAAACGCGAGCGCAATCCCAGTGGCTGGCCTTCCTGACTGATCAGCGGTGAGAACCCGGTCAACGGTTGCGCCGGGTTGGCCAGCCACGCGGAATCGTTGGAGTGCTGTACGAAGTCCTTGCGCAGCAGTTGCGGTAATTGGGCGGAAGCGTAAATGCCCTTTTGCGCAGCCTGCGGATCGATATCCCAGGCACAGGCGCTGTTGGAGCCGTCGAGCACGATCATTTGCAGCCCGACACGCGGGTCGCTGCACTTGGCCAGTTTTTCCGCGCTGACGTTCGGCACCACTGACAGGTTCATGTAAAGCGTCTGTCCCTTGTCATCCACGGCCAGGGTGTTGACCCAAGGGATGCCTTGAATTGTGTGCACCGAATCCTGCAAGTCCTTGAGATTGGCGGCGCGGTTCATCGCATACCACTGTTTCAGCACCCGGTCGTTGTCCAGGTTCGCATCGCGCAGGCTGTAGGCGTACTGGTTGTCCCAGTCGAGCTTGCCCGGCCACTGCACGATCGGGCCGAACTGCGAGCTGTAGATCTCGCGCGAAACCGGCACTACCTGTCCGTTCGCCTGTTTGACCTGAACCGTGACCGTCTGCTTGCTCATCGGCAAGGACTGGCCATCCAGCAAATAACGGGTTGGATCTTTCGGATCGAGTTGAAGGCGATACAAAGTGAAGTGCTTGGAGGAGTCGACAGTGTGCGTCCAGGCCAGGTGCTGATTGAAGCCGATGTTGATCATCGGCAAGCCCGGCAACGCAGCGCCCATCACATCAAGCTTGCCGGGAATGGTCAGGTGCATCTGATAGAACCGCATGCCGCCAACCCAAGGGAAATGCGGGTTGGCCAGCAGCATTCCACGGCCGTTGAACGAGCGCTCGCTGCCGACGGCAACGGCATTGCTGCCACGGTCGAGCGCAAAACGTTGCAGGCGCGTATCCGCCAATTGATAAGCGCGGGCATCGCTGTCGATTCGCGCGGTGGCCTGCGGTGGCGTAGCGCCCGCCAGCGCTTCGGCGAACTGACCGACACCGCCCTCGACCAGCAGACGACGGGTGAGTTTTACCAGGTCCTCCGCCGCGATATCGCGGACCCATTCCCCTTGGCACTGTTGTGGCAATCCCTGCTGGCGACGCTCGGCCAGATAACGGTTGTAGCCGGCGGCATAACCTTCCACCAACTCACGCACCTCCACCGGCTGCGCCTGCCAGAAGGCACCTACTGCTTGCGGGGTATTGAGCCACTTGAAAAACAGATCGCTGACGCGATTCTCACGCTCTTCGACCGTCAATTGTTCCGGTCCGAAATAACGCGAACGCTCAGCGTTGACCGTCACGATCTCGTTGGCCAGCAGGCACAAATTGTCCTGCGCATAGGCATAACCGATGCCGAAACCAAGACCGCGTTCGTTTTCCGCGCGGATGTGCGGTACGCCAAATCCTGTACGACGGATGTCGGCGCCGGTCTGGCCGGATGGACTGAACGCCTGCACCGACAGGCTCAGCCCGAGAAACATGCCGGCAAGGGTCAATCCGGTTAATTGCCTGGAAATAGTCACGCTCGCTCCTGATCGAAATACCCGGGAACGGATCGCGCGCCGTGTTCGAACACGTCTGCACTGCGGCTCCGCCCTGAAATCACCCACGCGTCCACGCGCAATGAGCCTTTCCAGAAAACGAAACCGACGAAAAAAATTTAGTCGGCCGCAGACCCGTTTCGAGCCGCAATCACGGAGAAAGGACAAATCGACGACAAATTTTCTACATTTTTCGCTTCATGATTTGTCGGGCTGAAACGTCTTGTTTAGAGAGAGCACGAAAAACCTTTCCTGATCAGGCTCTGAAAAGGAGTAATCGCATGTACAACCCGCAACTACCATCGGACGGTAGCCAGCCACCACAAGGAGCTTCCATGGGTTCGCACGCCGGCGTATTCGGACAACGGATCGAGCGCCATGGCAATGAGCGCATCCGGTTGCTGCTCAAGAGCTTCGGCCTGCGCACCAGTCTGATACGGCTGAAAGTCATCGACGCCCTGCTGGTCGCCGCCGAGGACGACCGTCGCCTGGGCGTTCGTGGCGTACACAGCCAGTTGCTGGATCTGGACATTCCACTGTCCTTTCTCAGCGTGCGGGAAGTTTTGAAGCGCCTGTGCGCCGAAGGCGTGATCACCTTCAACGCCGACAAGAGCTACACCCTGCATCCACAGGCTGCCGCCGTGCTCAACAGCGATTGACGCGTCCGGCATACGCCGTCAAGGCTTGACCTTGCGGCGCATCACACCATTGATCACCACGACAACCACCGCCACACCGATGGCGATGTACTGGAATGTCTGTTCACTGATCTTTCCGGCATTCTGCAGCCAGGACAGACCAAGCATGATTGCCAATACCGCGAGGGCGATCAAAATCGAATATATCAAGCGTTGTTTATGGGTCATTACAGGTTCCTGAACCGTTGGAATGTATCGGGTTTGTATCGAAGTCGATGCCATGCGCTTACCGTTTCACGGGGATGCGCCGCGGTAAACGGGGTCTCATGTTACAGCCGATCAAGAGCTTTGGCTTCAAGCGGCTTAAACCATGAGGATCTTTGAAATGCTGCGTCGAATCACCTGGCTGATTCCTGTCCTTGCACTGCTCACCCTGAGCGGCTGCATCATCTTTCCCCACGGCGGCTGGCATGGCGACCATCGCCACTATGCGCCGCAGGGTCCGGGTTATTACTACCATCGCTAGACCCTGTCACTGAAGGGACACCCGCGTGCGCCCAATCAAATGCAACAACTGATTTAGTGTCAGCAAAAATGCCCACAGGATTGTGGGCATTTTTCTTAGGACTCGATGGGTAATGTTGTCAGGCATTTCGCCTTCAAAAGTAGGCATCCGCACCTGAGCAACATCATGAAAACCCGCGTCATAGTCCGTCACAGCAGTGACGTAGGAACCTTCTGACCCCGCCTCTACCCTTTGCGCTCCCTCTCGAACCCTGTGGAAGCGTATGCAAAGAACACTCGTCAAACTCTCACCCCGGTCCACCCTAGGCTTCTGTCTGGCCCTCGTGCTGTTTGAATGGCTGACCTATATGGCCAGCGACCTGGTCATGCCGGCCATGCTCACCGTGACACAGGACCTGCAGGCCGACGTTCGCCATATTCCCAACGCCTTCAATCTTTACCTGATCGGAGGCGTCTGCCTGCAATGGCTGATCGGGCCGCTTTCCGACCGTTTTGGCCGTCGGCCGCTGTTGCTGGCCGGTTGCGCGCTGTTCGGCGCAACGTGTGCAGCGACAACGCTGGCGCCCGATATTGAAGTCTTCAACGCGTTAAGGCTTGTGCAAGGTATGGGGCTGGGGTTTGTGGTGGCTGTCAGCTATCCCGCGCTTCAGGAAGTGTTCTGCGAAGCTGATGCGGTTCGCCTCATGGCGCTGCTCGGCAATGTCGCACTGCTTTCGCCCTTGATCGGGCCCTTGCTTGGCAGTCTGCTGCTGGAATGGCTCAGTTGGCGCGAACTGTTCCTCGGCCTGGGCCTGGCTGGCGGACTTGCATGGATCGGACTGTATGCCTGCATGCCTGAAACGATCGGGGTGGTCCGTCGGGATGGTAGCCAGCACGCACCGATTGCCTTTTCCCTCCGCCAGATCAGTACGCGCTACCTTGCTCTGCTGCGCAACCGGACATTTCTCGGGACTTGCGTCGCACTTGGCCTGATGAGCCTGCCATTGATCGCCTGGATCGGCCTTGCACCACTGTTGCTGATCCAGTCGCTGGGCCTGACAACCCGGGAATATGCCCTGTGGCAGATTCCAGTCTTCTCGGCGGTCATGGCCGGTAATCTGATCCTCGACCGACTGCTGGCCACACGTGAACTGCCGCAATTGATTCGCCTGGCGTTGTGGCCGTTTTGCCTGGGTCTGCTGACCCTGGTGGTGGCCGCGATGACAAGCCTCCCCCTCATCGCAGTGATTGCCGGCCTCGCGCTATACGCCGTGGGCCTGGGCATGAGTAACGCTGCGTTATACCGGCTGGCGCTGTTTTGCAGCGATGACGGCAAAGGCCTGGTTTCCTCCGCTATCGGCATGATTTCGATTGCCGTGATGGGCATCGGCGGTTGGTTGATTGCCGCCATCGGCGGTGGTCTGCGTCTCGAATTCTTCGCCCTTTGGGCCGCCCTCGGCGGCCTGCTCAGCCTGCCCCTGCTTAACCGGTTTCTACCTGCTCCGGCAGCGGCGACCGTTCAACATAATGATAAGGACGTCTGATGTTCCATTTCCCCAAAAGCGATGCGCTGTGCGCGTTGACGCAACCCTATTGTCCGGATTTCGTACCGGACGGTCTGTTCAACCAGGCCATGGCCGAGATCAGCCGATTCCACAGCCTTCACACCCCAGGCTACGAGCACTGGCTGAAGGCTAACGGGCTGACCGTGGACAACCTAGACAGTCTCGACGACTGGTCCCGTCTGCCGCCCATATTCGCGAGCTTTTTCAAGCAGCAACAGTTGCTCAGCGCCACGGGTAAAACCGCAATCGAGCTGACATCTTCGGGCACCAGCGGTCAGAAAAGCCGCATGCGCTACGACGAGCGCAGTCTGGGGGCTGCCCAGTACATGGTCGAACGCATTTTCCACCACTATGACTGGGTCACCCCGCATACGCCCTGCAACTATTTACTTCTGAGCTATGAGCCTGAGGGGGCGATCAGCCTGGGAACCTCCTTTACCGACCAGTTTCTGTGCCGGTTCGCGCCGGCCAATCGAGTGGCTTATGCCCTGCGCCGTACCGGCAGCGGCCATGCATTCGACGGCTTTGGCGTCATCGCTGCGCTGCAATCCTTTGCCGAAGAAGGCCTGCCGGTGCGAATTTTCGGCTTCCCTGCTTTTCTCTGGCAGACCCTGCAACGCATGCAGGCCACCGGGGTGGCAGACCTGCAACTGGCGCCGGGCTCGCTGGCACTCTTCGGGGGTGGCTGGAAAACCCATGCGGCTCAAGAAATCCCTCGTCAACAACTGTACGAACACATCCACCGACAACTGGGCCTTGAGACCTCCCGCTGCCGGGACGGTTACGGCGCGGTCGAACACCCGGTGCCTTACCTCGAATGTGCTCACCATCATTTCCATGTTCCCGTCTATTCGAAGGTATTTGTGCGCAATCCATCCGACTCCACAGTATTTCCGTATGGCCGTCAGGGCTTGCTGAGCTTTGTCTCGCCTTACATTTCGTCGAGTCCGGCACATGCGGTGGTCATGAGCGATCTCGCCACCCTGCATCCAGGCGCCAGCTGTGGCTGTGGTCTGTCCACAGACTGGTTCGAACTGCACGGCCGCGCCGCCACCACCGCTGGCCGTAGCTGTGCCATGGCCGCCTCTGAACTGCTGGGGAAGCACTGATATGTACCTGATCAACGGACAGCTTCACGCCGACCGCACCCTCGAAGCCGCACTGCAACAGCTTTATCTGGATCTGCCAGAACGATTGGCCAGAACACTCGACACAGCGACCGTGCTGGGCGCAGCCGCCACTTTTGCAGAACGTCTGCAAGACCCGGACAGGGCATTGCCCATCGAGCCCGAGCAACGCCGGTCACTGTTCGAGTTCTGCCAACCCGATGCCCTGCGACGCAAACTTGAGCGCGAACTCGGCGAGCAACCGGGCACGCTGCGTCGCATCGATTATCACCAGCCGCGTTTTGAACGCTGGAGCCCGCTGGGGCTGGTGGTTCACATCACCCCCGGCAACGCACCGCTGCTGGCCTTCTGCGCCGTGATCGAAAGCCTGCTGGCCGGCAACGTCAACTGGCTGCGCCCCAGCAGCAGCGACCAAGGCCTTACCGCCCGGTTGCTCCATGCCCTGGCGCAATGCGACGTTACGGGACAGATCGCGGGGCATATCGCGGTCATTCCGGCGTCCACTGACCGCATCGGTCAATTGTGCCAGCGAGCCAATGGTGTTTCGGCATGGGGCGGCGAATTGGCGCTACAAGCCATCCGCGAACAACTTCCCGCCGGATGCCGCTGGATCGACTGGGGGCACCGAATCAGCTTTGTTTACCTCACCCCAGAGTCAGCCTCGGCGCAGGCGCAGGCGCAGGCGCTGGATGCGGTGGCGGATGAAGTCTGCCGCCTCGACCAGCAAGCTTGCTCCAGCCCACAGTGGCTGCTGGTGGACAGCAATAACGAGGATGTTCTGCGCACCATCGGTGAGGGTTTGGCAAAGGCGTTCGAACGCCGGGCCCAACGCTGGCCGGCCCTGGTGCCGTCGGTTCAGGAAGCTTCGGAAATCACCACCCGTGTCGCAATGGCGCAACTGGCTTACAGTTTTTCCGGCACCGCCGGCCACGTCTGGCAGGCGCCGGACTGGCAGGTGATCTGGACCCATGACCGGCAGCTCGGCCCCTCGCCGCTGTTTCGCAGTGTGCTGCTCAAGCCGCTGCCACGTGCGCAGATCACCAAAGCCTTGTTGCCTTGGCGAAACGTGCTGCAAAGCTGCGCTTTGATCTGCTCTGAACATGAAACTGCCGATCTGTCGCAGACGTTGATCGCGGCCGGCGTCACGCGAATCACCCCGATCGAATCGATTCACGAAGGTTACGAGGGTGAACCTCACGACGGCGTTTATGCCTTGCAGCGTTTGAGTCGACGGGTATCGGTCAGCCTGCCCGTTACGACGCTGAACGCCCTCGCCACACTTGATCCCCTGCCGACACCACCCTGCGTGGCAGGCCTGCCCATCATGAGCAAAGAAGCCTTTGTCGCCCGCCCGATCAATCCAGCGGCCCGTTTGTACTTCCGCTCGGGCGGCAGCAGCGGAACACCGGCACTGTCAGGTTTCAGCTATCGCGATTTCCATCGCCAGATGCGCGCTGCCGCCGACGGCCTGTTTGCGGCGGGTCTCGATCCGGGTAGCGACCGGGTGATGAATCTGTTCTTCAGTGGCGGTTTGTATGGCGGCTTCTTCAGCTTTTCCAAAGTGCTGGAGCTGCTGGGTGTAGCCCATCTGCCAATGGGGGCGCCAGCCGATGACGACTACCGTGAAATCGCCCGGTTGATCATCGATCAGCGCGTGACCACGCTGGTCGGCATGCCGAGCACCCTCCACCGCCTGTTTCTCAACGAGCAGGCACGATTGCAGGACTATGGAGGCATCGAAAAAGTCTTCCTTGGCGGCGAACACCCCGGCGAGCAGAGCCGTGCATTGATGCACAGCTGTGGCGTCAAACTCATCCGGTCGGCGATTTACGGCAGTGTCGACGCAGGGCCGCTCGGCCATGCCTGTCCGGCGACCCCTGACGGTGTGTTCCATTTGATGAGTGATATCCAGCATCTGGAGATTGTCGGGTTCCAGGCCGATCTCCCGGTGATCGGCGATGAAACCGGACGTCTGGTTTTCACCTCCATTGAACGCCAAGGTCAGGACGTCGTGCGATATGACCTTGGCGACAGCGGCCGCTGGATTCCCGGCCAGTGCGCATGCGGTCTGCCCACTCCGCGCTTCGAGTTGCTGCAGCGTCATGGCCGGCTGATGCGCATCGGCACAGACTTCATTTGCCTGACAACGCTGGCGGAGTGTCTGCAAGCGGAATTTCAAGTGACCCTGGAGCATGCACCCGACGGTCTCGAGCGCATGCTGTTTCGCAGCCCTTTGCCGCCCGCTGACGTCCAGCGCCGTCTTCAGGATTACCCGACCTTGGCGACCCTGATCCAGACCGGACTTCTGACGGTCGACGCAGAAGTCTGTGCAATCGATCGGTTCAGCCGGAACAAGCATAGCGGCAAGACGCCGCTGGTGATCGACAACCGGGGCACCCGCCCCGTCTCTGAAGTCTAAGGAATGCACCATGAACACAAGGATTGAGTTGAGCGAACTCGTGGCATATGCACGCCGGCATTCAAGCTTTTATGCGAGCCACTTCACTGGTGTCCCCGATAACGTCAAGGCACTGGGTGAACTTCCGGTGATCGACCCCATTGCTTTCTGGAAGGACAGCCAGAACCTCGACCAATGGCCTGTCCTGACCGCCTCGATGGACAACGCATTGGTGTTCAAGACGGGGGGAACCACCAGTGCCGGCAAGTTTTCAGTCTTTCAACGCCACGAATGGCAAACCATGGTCTCGGCATTCGGTCGCAGTCTTTCCGGGCAATTGTCTGCGGGTGATCGCATCGCCAACCTGTTCTTTGCCGGCGACCTGTACGCAAGCTTCCTGTTCACTCACGATGCCCTCGCGCACGTTGAGACGGATGTCGTTGAATTCCCCTTCACCGGGCAGGTCGACTCGAACATTCTGGCCGATGCCATCGTCCAGCACCGGATCAATGTGTTGGCGGGTCTGCCGGCCCATTTTTTGACATTCGCGGCCTGGCTCGAACAGCACAGCCGGGTACTCGAAGGAGTAACAACCCTGCTTTATGCCGGCGAAAGTCTGTTCCCTGCACAAATGAAACGGTTGGGGCGCGTATTTCCCGCCGCCCGCATTGCCTCTATCGGTTACGCCAGTGTCGACGCCGGTTTCATGGGGGCCAGTCACCGAGACTGCGCCTTGGGTGAACATCGAGTAGCTGAGGGGCATAGCTTGGTAGAGATCCTCGATGAACAAACCGGTGAGGCGATTACACAATGTGATCAAGTGGGACGATTGGTGGTGACCAACCTGACCCGCCGACTGATGCCGTTGATCCGTTACCCGGTCGGTGACCGGGCCTGCTGGCGAGAGCCGGCCAACACACCTCGGCGCAAATTTGCACTGAGGGGACGTTGCGCCGACAGCCAGCGGTTGCGCGTGGGAATACTGACCCTCATGCCACAGTCAATCGGCGAGACCGTGCAGCGCCTCACCGGCAGTGACGATTGGCAGTTGGTGATCGAGCAAGACGAAGGGCGCGACGTCCTGCTCTTGAAATGGGTGCCGGATGCGGCGTCTCCAGTTGGCGAACACGCAGACCGGATGCTGCACCATGCATTGACCGCCGATTATCCGTTGATCGAGCAGTTGAGCGCTCAGCATCTGCTTGAGTTGCAGATCCGGCGCTGCGCGATTCAGGATCTGTCCCGCCATCCTCGTTCGGGCAAACAGCAGCGCGTCGTGGATTTGCGCGACTACGACAACCTGCATGCGGAGGATCACCCATGGAAACGCTGATTCTGCGCAGTTACCGCAACAGCGACGCGCTCGCCGTCAGCCAATTGTTCAGGAAGATCTACGGCGATCATTACGCTCAACCGCATGTGTACCTGCCTCGCATGATCAGCCAGAACCAGGTCGGCGGTCGCTGGCATTCACTGGTGGCGGTGTCGGGGGATCAGATGCTGGGGCACGCGTCGTTAATTCGCGACAGAGAGTCGCGCATCGCCGAACTGGCGCTGACTGTGGTGGACCCGCAGTCCCGTGGCCAAAGCATTGCCACACGGTTGGGCCAACAATTGCTGATTCACGCCCAGGCGCTCGGCTACCGGGGGGTGACGATCAAACAGATGACCCATCACCCGTACACACAAAGGATGGCCGCCAGCCTGGGCTTTCAAAATACCGGATTGCTGCCTGATTACGCCCCGTCGCCCTTTGGCGATTCGGCACCGGAGACGCTGATCCTGGGGTACGCCCGGATAGACGACTATCAGCGCCCGCTGCCGAAACTCAAGTGGCCCGATGACTACGGGAAATTCATGCAGAAGATGATCGATGTGCTCGGGAGCCGGGACACCGCTTCCCCCTGGATCGGCGAACCCGCGCAGCTGGAACAGCGCTGGGGTCGCTATGACAGTGTACTGGAGGCGCTCGACGAGGGACTTCTCAGGCAATTGCAGCAGTTGCCGGCACATTGGCTGATTTCGATCAGGCTCAGAATGACGCAGGGATTCGACAGTGCCTGGTGCAAATTGTCGGAAACGGGGTTTGTCTTCACCGGATTGGCGCCCGATGAAAAAGGGGAAGGATGGCTGGCGCTGTTTCATCGAGGATTTCAGCCGAAGGCACTGACGCTGCATTGCCCGCAAATGCAGTTTTTGCATGACGACATGCAGCGTCGGCGACTGAAAACGCCATAAACGACAAGGCCCGCACCGTTGCCGGGCGGGCCTTGTCCGTCATGCCTTGGCGCTGACGCCTTGATCGGTTGGCGGCTTGCGTTCGCCGCCCTGTCCGTAGGTCTTCAGGTTCTGCAGCACATAGATGGCTTTCTTGTACTCAGGAATCAACGTATTCGCGTACTTGTTGCCCTTGAGGTTGTTGTTCTGGATGGTATCCAGTTGCGTTGCGAAGTACTCCAGCGCATTGAACTTGGCATCCGGATCCGTCTGTATGCCGAAGCGATCGAACTTGTCGCCAGCATTGAGCAAGGTCATGGACGTGATCTCTGAAATCAGGCCCCGGCTGCGCAGCATTGCACTCAGGCTGCCCAATTGCTTGGCAGAAACATTGGTGGGATCGAAACCCTTGATGTTCTTGTGCAGACCCTGCTTGTCCATCTCCGCCGTACTGATCGCGGTAGGGTCGTTGCCGACCAGGGCCAGCATCTGCTTGACCTTCACGCTTTGAGAAACCGGTTTGCTCGAGCTTCCTGTATCTCGAACCAGCAAACCCGCCTTGGGTTGCCAGGCACCGGTATATCCGATAGTCATGCGCAAGCTCCTTGCGAAGAAAACATGAAAAGCTCCTTGTTGAACCACTTTTGAGTTGCCCGGAGTATCGGCCGGCAAACTAGTGGCACCAACTCCTTTCTGCACTTTTTTACAATTTTTGTACATTCACGATACAAACCGTAAACCACCCCTAAATACGGGACTAGAGCGATCATGACAAGGTGATTAAAGCGGGATTATTCCTCTAATGTCCGGGATGGTTAGTTCTCGTGTATCGGGTCGGATACGTTCCTTTGGTCGGGATCGCATCTTTTAGGACGAAAGTACCTAAAGCTTCCCGAGAACCCAACGATACGTTAGGAAACCCGCGCTGTTTTTTTTCCTGCCCACAATAAGAATCCCTGCTCAAGGACCGGTTTCCATGCCCGCATTCCGCACCATTCAGGCTCGCTACACGCTGTTTCTGGTTCTGTTCATTCTGTTGTTGTCGGTTCTGACGGTGGTTGGCATCAGCCAGCTGGTCGCGCCCAAGCTGCGCCATACCGAAGAACAAGTCGTGCTCAATCGCATCGCTGAGGTGGCCGAGCAGATCCAGGGCGAATTGAACAAGGTCCAGGCGCAACAGCGCAGCATCACCCAGACCATCCCGCTGCTCGACAGCGCAGTCATCGACAACGTGTTGCCGGGGCTGGTGGATCAATACGGCGAACTGAAAGTATTTGGCGGCGGGATCTGGCCATTGCCCGGCCAGCGCGAGGCCGGACGCAACAAGTTCAGTACGTTCTGGCACCGTGATGCCTCTGGCAAACTGGCGGTAAACACCTTCTGGAACAGCGACGCGGCCCCCAACTATTACGACCAGAGCTGGTACAAGGGCGGCATGCAGACCCCGCGCGGCCAGTGCGCCTGGGCCGCTGCCTATAAAGATGACGCCAGCGCCGAACCACGCACCAACTGCGCCATGGCCATCCAGAAAAACGGCAGCGCCTGGGGCGTCTCGACCATCGACGTGACCCTGGGCTTCTTCAACGATCTGGTGGCGCGCAAGGAAAAAGACCTCAACGCCGAAATGCTGATCGTCGAGGCCGACGGCAAGATCATCAGCAACAGCTCGCGCATCAGCGGACCGATCGTGCTGAAGAACATCAGCGAACTGGCCGGCGGCTCGACCTTCGCCAGCCAGGTCAAGGCCGGGCTGCAAAACCGTGAGCAGGCGCAACGCGTCGAATTCGACAACCACGGTGAAGCCAGCACCTTCTTCATGCGCCCGATCGAAGGCACCCCGTGGTTCCTCGCCACCGCGCTGCCGACCAAAATGCTCACCGCCCAGCGTGACGACGTGCTCAGCAGCCTGAGCCTGTTGCAGATTCCGCTGGTGATCCTGCTGGTGCTGTTGCAGGTCTACGCGATCCGCCAACTGGTTTCGCGCATGAAAGCGCTGAAAGCCAACATCGATTCGCTGTCCAGCGGCGATGCCGACCTGACCCGGCGCATCACCATCCGCGCTGAAGACGAACTCGGCGCCATCGGGCATTCGGTCAACACCTTCATCGCCTACCTGCAAAACATGATCGGCGAGGTCACCCAGGCTACCGGCGCCATGGCTTCGAGCCTCGACAACCTGCAACGCACCTCGGCGCATACCAGCCAGATTCTGCTGCGCCACGCTTCGGAAACCGATCAGACGGTTACCGCGATCAACGAAATGAGCTCGACCGCCGAAAGCGTCGCGCAAAATGCCGCCGAAACCGCCGCCTTCACCCAACGCGCCAACGAAAACGCCGACCGCTCCCGCATCGTGGTCGGTGAAGCCTCCGGCAGCGTTGTGGCCTTGATCGACGAGGTGGCCAGCGCTACCCACAAGGTCGAAAGCATGCAGCAGGATGCCCAGCGCATCACCGAAATCCTTGGTGTGATTGGCGCCATCGCCGGCCAGACCAACCTGCTGGCGCTCAACGCTGCGATCGAAGCGGCACGGGCTGGTGAACAGGGTCGCGGTTTTGCGGTGGTGGCGGACGAAGTCCGTGCCCTCGCCGCCCGCACGCAGGCCAGTACCTCGGAAATCAACGAGATGTTGACCCGCCTGACCCAAGGCGTGAGCTCGTCGGTCAGCGCCATGGAAAACACCCAGGCCAGTTGCCAGTCGGCCGCCGATGCCACCACCCGGGTCAACAGCGGGCTGGATGAAATGGCCGGTGCCGTCAGCCACATCAACAGCCTCAGCACCCAGATCGCTACCGCCGCCGAACAGCAGAGCGCGGTCACCGAAGAGATCAACCGCAGCATGGTGCAGATCCGCCACATGGTCGATGAACTGGTGGAAAGCGGTCAGGCCAGCGAACTCAACACCCGTCAACTGCTGGAAGCCAACAGCCGGGTGAGCGCGATCATGGGGCGCTTCAAGGTTCGCTGACATTTTTGTCATCTTGCACTCAGCGGCCTGTCAGGCTTGATCTACGATCATGTTGGCAGGCCTGCTCCGTATCACTTGGAAACACTCCGTTGATGCCCGGCAGGAAAAACCGGTCAAAATGCCTTCCTTTTTTGACCGTTTCTCCTTTGAGCCGAGAGCCCTCCATGCGAAACCATCTGCGTCTGGCCGTCCTGAGCGCCCTTTTCATCTCCTCTCTGGCGCAAGCCGCCGACCTCATCCCGATCGAAGTCCACCGCGACGCCAACTGCGGCTGCTGCAAGAAATGGATCAGCCATCTGGAAGCCAACGGCTTCAAGGTTGAAGACCACGTCGAATCCGACATGAGCAGCTTCAAGCAGCAACATGGCGTGCCGCCGCGTCTGGCGTCCTGTCACACCGCAATCATCAACGGCAAATTCGTCGAAGGCCACGTTCCGGCAGAGCAAGTGCTGGCCCTGAGCAAGCGTGACGATCTGCTGGGCATTGCCGCACCGGGCATGCCGATGGGCTCGCCGGGCATGGAAATGGACGGCATGAGCGATGCTTATCAAGTAATCGGCCTGAAGAAAGACGGCGCTGACGTCGTGGTGGCGGATTACCCGGCCCATTGATGACGGCGGGTTATCTCGGGCTGTTCCTGGCCGCGTTCGGGGCGGCGACGTTATTGCCGCTGCAATCGGAAGCCGTGCTGGTCGGGCTGCTGGTCAGCGATCGTTACTGGCTTTGGGGCCTGCTGGCGGTGGCGACGCTGGGCAACGTCCTCGGTTCGTCGGTGAACTGGTGGCTGGGGCGCGGGCTGGAACGGTTTCAGGACCGGCGCTGGTTTCCGGTCAGCCCCAAGCACATGGCGCGCGCCCGCGCTCACTATCAGCGCTATGGTCACTGGTCGCTGCTGCTCAGTTGGCTACCGGTCATTGGCGATCCGCTGACGCTGATCGCCGGGGTCATGCGCGAACCCCTCGGTCGATTCCTGTTGATCGTCACTATCGCCAAAGGCGCCCGCTATGGAGTGCTGGCGATACTCACCCTGGGCTGGCTCGGTTGAACGATCGGTCCCGGACATTGCCTGTGTTTAACGTCGCCCTAATCCGGCCGTTCCAGCATCGGCCGATTTCTTGTGGAGTTGTCCTATGTCTGTGTCGCTGACCCGCTGGCTGCCCGGCCTGTTGCTGACCGCCGCCCTGCCCCTGCTTGCTCACGCCGAAGGCCCGCAATACGGCCCGGAACTGCAAGGTTTCGATTATCCCTACACCCTCAAACACTTTGCCTTTCAGTCCCAGGGCAAGTCGCTGCAGATGGGTTACATGGACGTCGCCGCCCACGGCAAGGCCAACGGGCGCACCGTGGTGCTGATGCACGGCAAGAATTTTTGCGGCGCCACCTGGGACAGTTCGATCAAGGCCCTGAGCGAGGCCGGTTACCGGGTGATCGCCCCGGATCAGATCGGTTTCTGCTCCTCCAGCAAACCCGATCACTACCAGTACAGTTTCCAGCAACTGGCGGCCAACACCCAAGAGCTTGTCAAGAAGCTGGGCATTCAGAAAGCCACCCTGCTCGGCCACTCCACCGGCGGCATGCTCGCCACCCGTTACGCGCTGCAATACCCGGATCAGGTCGAGCAACTGGCGCTGGTCAATCCGATCGGGCTGGAAGACTGGAAAGCCCTCGGCGTGCCGTATCGCAGCGTCGATCAGTGGT
Source organism: Pseudomonas sp. B20(2017) (assembly GCF_002113125.1). Lineage (GTDB taxonomy): Bacteria > Pseudomonadota > Gammaproteobacteria > Pseudomonadales > Pseudomonadaceae > Aquipseudomonas. Next base: position 183,714 of record NZ_NEJP01000003.1, read on the forward strand.
ATCAGCGCGAACTTAAAGTCACCGCTCACGGCATTCGCGACTATGAGCGCACGACCTATTACGACGGCCGCTGGAAACCCGAATTTGACCGCTGGGTGGACATGCTCGCCGGCCTCAGCAACGGGCCGGGCAAGACTCAGGTCGCATGGAACTCGGCGCTGATCTACGACATGATCTTCACCCAACCGGTGTACTACGAGTTCAAGGACCTGAAGATGCCGACCCTGCTGCTGATCGGCACCTCCGACACCACCGCCATCGGCAAGGACATCGCGCCGCCGGAAGTGAAGGCGAAAATCGGTCACTACGAAGTACTTGGCAAGCAGGTGGCGAAACTGATTCCTCAGTCCACGCTGGTGGAATTCCCCGGCATGGGCCACGCCCCGCAGATGGAAGAGCCGGCGAAATTCCACGAGGCACTGCTGGGCTGGCTGGACAAAACCAATCCCGTTCGTTGAAGAGGTAATGCTGATGGCGGTGCAGATTGCGGTGATCGATGACTGGCAGGATGTGGCCCGTGGCGTGGTCGACTGGTCGGTGCTCGACAATCTCGGCGAAGTCACCTTCGTTCATGAGTACCCGGCGGATAACGCCACGCTGGCCGAGCGTCTGGGCCGGTTCGAAGTGATCTGCGTGATGCGTGAACGCACGCGCTTCGATGAAGACCTGCTCAAACGCTTGCCGAACCTGAAACTGTTGGTCACCGGCGGCATGCGCAATGCGGCCCTCGACATGCAGGCCGCCGCGAAGCTCGGAATCAAGGTCAGCGGCACCGACAGTTACAAACACGCCGCACCGGAACTGACCTGGGCGCTGATCATGGCCGCCACCCGCAATCTGGTGAACGAGGCCAACGCCCTGCGCGCCGGCCAGTGGCAGCAAGGCCTGGGTGGCGACCTGCACGGCAAGACCCTGGGCATTCTCGGGCTTGGCAGCATTGGCCAGCGGGTGGCGCAGTACGGTCAGGTGTTCGGCATGCGCGTGATCGCCTGGAGCGAAAACCTCACCGCCGAGCGCGCCGAACAGGCCGGTGTCACTTATGTCAGCAAGCAGCAATTGTTCGAACAGGCTGACGTGCTGTCGGTGCACCTGGTGCTCAGCGACCGCAGCCGGGGTCTGGTCGACGCCCAGGCACTGGACTGGATGAAGCCGACCGCCCTGCTGGTCAACACGGCTCGCGGGCCGATCGTCGACGAAGCGGCACTGATCAAGGCTTTGCAGAAACAGCGCATCGGCGGTGCAGCACTGGACGTGTTCGATCAGGAACCGTTGCCGGCCCTGCACCCGTTTCGCACGCTCGATAACGTGCTGGCCACTCCCCATGTCGGCTACGTCAGCCGGCAGAACTATCAGATGTTCTTTTCGCAAATGATCGAAGACATTCAAGCCTGGTCAGCTGGAGAACCAATCCGCCTGCTCAACTGAGCCTCCTCACCTTCGCGGGCAATCCCTGCCCGCGAAGCAGCACCCGCTGTCCGCCCGCCAACACAACTGTCCGCACCGCAACAGTGCACTCGCACTTTCCCGACGCCCGAAATGGTGACTGGTCGGTCACCATTTTGCGTCATCGGCTCCGCCAAACATGCACTTCGTCGGAGCGTGCCCCCTCTCAAAGCCACGGTATTCGTGAGCCCGTAACAGATTGTCGAACAATTGATGCCGTTGGCATGGCCCGCTCTAGGATCTGGCCTAGACTGATTTTCGCGGGACAAAACCGACCGGTCACAAAGCGGAAAATTAATCGAAACTTTTGCTGATCGCGACGAGTCATCTGAAAGACAGGGCGAAAGCGACTGGTTCAAGTCTTGCAACGGCCTCCTCACCTGCATTCTGCTTGCGCGTGTTGGGTAGCTTGCTTACCGATGCGTGGCGCGTTTGCGCCCGGCCACGGGACTTGGCCATAGCTTGTTCGACACAAGAATCAGATCAACAAAACGGGAGATTCATATGATCAGTGCGGCATTGGATATTCAGGGAGAGCGTGCTCATCAGCCGGTCGGCGATTCCAGCACCATGAGCGTTCCCGGCAGCCGGTCGATCAACGTCCCGGGCACCAAGACGCTGACCCCGGTGGCCAGTCAGAACCCCAACAAGAAGAAAGTGTTGTTCGTGACCTCGGAAATCGCCGATCTGGTGAAAACTGGCGGTCTGGGCGACGTATCCGCTGCCCTGCCCCGTGCCATGGCGCATCTGCACGACGTTCGTGTATTGATTCCTGGTTACCCGCAAGTGATGAACAGCGAGAATCCGATCCACATCATTGGCGAACTGGGTGGCCACGCCGCGCTGCCGCCCTGCAAGATCGGGCGCATGGACATGCCTGACGGTCTGGTGATTTATGTGTTGATCTGCCCTGAACTCTACGCTCGCGACGGCGGCCCGTATGGCGCCAACAATGGTCGCGACTGGCCGGACAACCACATTCGCTTCGCCCGCCTGGGTCTGGCCGCTGCCGATATCGCCGCCAACCTCGCGCAAATCCACTGGTGCCCGGATCTGGTGCACGCCCACGATTGGCCGGCTGGCCTGGCGCCTGCCTACATGCACTGGCGCGGGCAGCGCACGCCGACCTTGTTCACCATTCACAACCTCGCTTATCAAGGCGTGACCAGCCTTGGCTCGTGCCCGGAACTCGGGATTCCCGCCCATGCCCTGCAACAGGAAGGCATGGAGTTCTACGGCAAGATGTCGTTCCTCAAGGCCGGCATGGCCTATTCGAGCCACATCACCACCGTCAGTGCCACCTACGCGCAGGAAATCACCACCCCGGATTTCGGCTGCGGTCTCGACGGTTTTCTCGCCGCCAAGACCCAGCAAGGTTTGCTCAGCGGCATCCCCAATGGCATCGATGAAAGCTGGGACGCCGCCACCGACCCGCATCTGTTTGCACCGTTCGCCATCGGCGACTGGGAAGGCAAAGCCATCAACGCAGCGCACGTTCGTGAACTGTTCGGTCTGCAAGACTCTGAAGGCCCGCTGTTTGCCGTGGTCTCGCGTCTGGTTTATCAAAAAGGCCTGGACCTGACCGAAGCCGTTTCGGAGTACATCGTGCAGAACGGTGGCCAGATCGCGATCATCGGCCGTGGCGAGCCGGAAGAAGAACAGGCCATGCGCGAACTGGCGCTGCGCTTTCCCGGCCAGATCGGCGTGCGCATCGGCTTCAATGAAACCGATGCCCGCCGCATGTTTGCCGGCAGCGATTTCCTGCTGATGCCATCACGCTATGAGCCTTGCGGTCTGAGCCAGATGTACGCCCAGCGCTTCGGTTCGTTGCCGGTAGCGCGCAATACCGGCGGCCTGGCCGACACCATTGAAAACGGCGTCACCGGTTTTCTCTTCAACGAATCGACAGTGGACAGCTATCGCGAAGCACTGAGCCGCGCGTTCAAGGTTTTTGCCTTTCCAGAGCTGCTCAATGCCATGCGTTGCCGGGCAATGGCGGCCCCTTTCAACTGGTGCAAAGCCGTCGAACCCTATGCCGATCTCTACGAACAACTGGTGGCCAAGGCGCTGGGTAAAACCCACCACAAATAACCAGGGAGGTTGTCGATGAAGCCGTTACGGTCCCATGAAACCTGGCCCCACGGCGCGATCATGCTGGAGACTGACCACACACAGTTTGCGTTGTGGGCGCCGGATGCGTTTTACGTAAGTGTCGAAATGGACAACGGCCAGTCACTGCCGATGCTGCCGCAGAATGACGGCTGGTTCGTGATCAAGAGCCGCTGCCCGGCCGGCACTCGCTACCGATTCAACATTGATGGTGAACTTGAGGTGCCGGACCCGGCCTCCAGAGCGCAGGACGGGGATCTGGATCGCCACAGTGTGGTGGTCGATCCCCACGCCTACCCGTGGCGGCATGTGACCTGGCAGGGTCGACCGTGGAATGAAGCGGTGATCTACGAGTTGCATGTCGGCGCGCTCGGCGGTTTTGCCGAGGTCGAGCAACACCTTGAACGCCTCGCTGCCCTGGGCATTACCGCCATCGAGCTGATGCCGATCGCGCAATACCCCGGCGATCGCAACTGGGGTTACGACGGCGTGCTGCACTATGCGCCGCAAGCTTCCTATGGCACGCCGGAACAACTCAAACACCTGATCGACAGCGCCCACGGTCACGGTCTGGCGGTCATTCTCGACGTGGTCTACAACCACTTCGGCCCGGACGGCAATTATCTGCATCGCTACGCCAAGGGCTTTTTTCGCGAAGACAAACATACGCCGTGGGGCGCCGCGATTGATTTCCGGCGTCGCGAGGTGCGGGACTTCTTCATCGATAACGCGCTGATGTGGTTACTGGAGTACCGCTTTGACGGCCTGCGCCTGGACGCGGTGCACGCCATCGAGGACCCGGACTTCCTCCAGGAACTCGCCCGTCGCGTCCGTCAGCAGATCGACCCGGCCCGCCACGTCTGGCTGACCGTGGAGAACGAACACAATCAGGCCAGCCTGCTGGAAGAAGCCTACGACGCGCAGTGGAACGACGACGGCCACAACGCCCTGCATGTGTTGCTGACCGGTGAAACCGATGCCTATTACGCTGACTACGCCGAGCAGCCCACCGAACAACTGGCCCGCTGCCTGAGCCAGGGTTTCGTGTTTCAGGGTCATATCACCCGCCATGGCGAACCCCGTGGCGAGCCGAGCGAGCATCTTCCCTCCACCGCGTTCGTGCTGTTCCTGCAGAACCATGATCAAATCGGCAACCGCGCCTTCGGCGAACGTCTGCATCAACTGGCCGACCCGCGCGCGGTGGAAGCAGCGACCGTACTGCTGTTGCTGTCGCCGATGATTCCCTTGATGTTCATGGGCGACGAATACGCCGCCGAACAACCCTTCCTGTTTTTCACCAGCCACCATGGCGAACTGGCGAAGCTGGTGCGCGAAGGCCGCCGGAATGAGTTTGCAGCGTTCAGTGCTTTCTCCGATCCGCATAAACGCGAGCAGATTCCCGACCCGAACGCCGAGCAAACCTTTCACGCCTCACAACCGCGGCTGGTCGGCAGCGGCACACCTCGGCAACGAGCGACGTTGGCGCTGTATCGCCAGCTTCTGCAATTGCGCCATCAATACATCATTCCCAACCTGCCCGGCACCCAAGCCCTTGGCGCCCATGTATTGGGGCCGGGCGCCGTCAGCGCGCGCTGGCGGCTGGGTGATGGCAGCGAGCTGCGAATCGACCTGAACCTCGGTGACACGCCAGTGGTCAACCCACCACAGGGCGATACGGAATGGCTGTTCAGCCAGCCTCCCGCTGTCGACCTGACGGATAAGGGGCAACTGCCCCCGTATTGCGCGCTCGTCAGCCTCACGGCCGCAACCCCTTTGCCCCCCCTGGATGGAGAGCGCCTATGAGCGATGCGCAACTGGAAATTCTCGCCAGCCGAGCCGGCCTTGCCGTCGACTGGATCGACGCCAACGGCCGCCAGCAAAAAGTCGCCCCGGCGGTGCTGCGCAATGTTTTGACCGGCCTCGGTCACCCGGCCGGAACGGCCCAGGAAATCGACGCCAGCCTGCTCGAACTGCAACAGGTGCAGGAAAATCGTAATCTGCCTCCGCTGCTCACCGCAGACGTCGGCGTGGGTCTGGACCTGGCCCGCTATTTCGAACCCGATACCCCTTGCGAGGTTCACCTTGAAGACGGCTCGCGCCTGAGCCTGAAGCTGGATGCCAAGGCCGTGTTGCCCGGCGAGATTCCGGTCGGCTACCAGCAAGTGCACATCGCCGATCAGCAATTCACTCTGGCCGTCGCACCGGAGCGCTGCTTCAGCGTGGGTGACGCGGTGGACAGCCCGATCCCTCGCGTGTGGGGCCTGAGCGTGCAGCTTTATGGCTTGCGCCGACCCGGCGATGGCGGTTTCGGCGACACCCAGGCTTTGGAAGAACTAGCCCGGGTGGCCGGCGAGCGCGGCGCCGATGCGCTGGCGATCAGCCCGCTGCACGCGATGTTCAGCGCCGACACCGGGCGCTACAGCCCCTACTCGCCGTCCAGTCGGCTGTTTCTCAATTCGTTGTACGCCGCACCCGGCGCAATCCTCGGCGAGCGCGCGCTGCGCGATGCGATTGACGCGGCCGGCCTGACCGATCAGTTCGAGCAACTGGAAAACCTGAAACTGATTGACTGGCCGAAAGCCGCCGAAGCCAAACTGAAACTGCTGCAAGCCTTGTACGACGGCTTCATCGGCGGCGAACACCCGTTGCACGCCGACTTCTCCAGTTTTCGCGATGCCGGCGGCGAAGCGCTGGAAAACCACTGTCGCTTCGAAGCCATCCAGGAAATGCGCGCCGCCCGTGGCGAAAGCCTCGACTGGCGCCAATGGCCGGAACACTGGCACGACCCGCGCGGTGCCGCCCTCGGCGCGTTTGCCGAGGAATACGCCGAGCGCATCAGCTACTTCGCGTTCTGCCAATGGTTGATCCACCGCTGCCTCGAACGCGCCCAGACCGCCGCTCGCAGCGCCGGCATGGGCATCGGCCTGATCGCCGATCTGGCGGTGGGCGCCGACGGTGCCGGCAGTCAAGCCTGGAGCTTTCAGGACGAGCTGTTGGCCTCGCTGACCGTCGGCGCGCCGCCAGACATCCTCAATCGCTCCGGCCAGGGCTGGGGCATTTCTGCGTTTTCCCCGGAAGGTCTGGTGCGCAACGGTTTTCGTGCGTTCATCGACATGCTGCGCGCCAATTTCGCCCACGCCGGCGGGCTGCGCATCGACCATGTCATGGGTCTGCAACGGTTATGGGTGATCCCCAACGGTGCAGCCCCGGCGGACGGCGCCTACCTGTATTACCCGGTGGATGACCTGCTGCGTCTGCTGACCCTCGAGTCCCATCGCCATCAAGCGATCGTGCTAGGTGAAGACCTCGGCACCGTGCCCGATGGTCTGCGGGAAAAGCTCATCGCCCGGGCCATGCTCGGCATGCGCGTGTTGCTGTTCGAACAGGACAACACCCATTTCAAACCGATCCTCGACTGGCCGGACAACGCCCTGGCCACCACCAGCACCCACGACCTGCCAACGCTCAACGGTTGGTGGCATGGCCGCGACATCGACTGGAACGCGCGGCTCGGGCTGATCGATGCCAATGGCGAAATCGACTGGCGCCGCTACCGCGAACGCGAGCGTGAAGGCTTGCGCGGTGCACTGAGCCAGGACCCGCAAAACTTTCGCGAGGAATCCCACGAGGCCGATCAGGTAGTCGACGCCGCTGTGCGTTTCCTCGGCCACACCCGCGCGCCGCTGGTGCTGCTGCCACTGGAAGATGCGCTGGGACTCGACGAACAAGCCAACTTGCCCGGCACCATCGACACCCACCCCAACTGGTCACGCCGCCTGCCCGGCACCAGTGAAGCGCTGCTTGATGGCATCGACGCCGCGAGACGCCTGGAACTGTTGGCTTGCGCGCGTCTTCAGGCAGCCGAGCGTGACCGATGAGTACATTGCCTATCCAGAGACCGCGGGCCACGGTCCGCCTGCAGTTTCATCGCGGCTTTACCCTTGATCAAGCAGTGCCGCTGGTGCCGTACTTCGCCCGGCTCGGCATCAGCCACATTTATGCCTCGCCGTTGCTCGCCGCCCGCGCGGGCTCGATGCACGGCTACGATGTGGTCGACCCGACCCGCGTCAATCCGGAACTCGGCGGCGAGCCGGCCTTGCGCCGTCTGGTCGCCAGCCTGCGCGAGCACGGCATGGGGCTGATCCTCGACATCGTCTCCAATCACATGGCGGTCGGGGGCGGCGACAATCCATGGTGGCTCGATCTGCTGGAATGGGGCCGGCTCAGTCCCTACGGCGAATTCTTCGACATTCAGTGGCACTCCCCTGACCCGTTGATGGAAGGCCAGTTACTGCTGCCGTTTCTTGGCAGCGATTACGGCGTCGCGCTCCAGGACGCGACCCTGCCGCTGGTGTTCAGCGCCGAGAGCGGCACCTTCCACGTCGAGCATTACGAGCATCACTTCCCGATCTGCCCCGGCGATTACGGCGAACTGCTCAAAGCTGATGACACCTCGAACGAAGCGCTCAAAGCCCTCGCCGACCGCTTCAGCGCGCTCAGTTATCAGACCGACGCCCGCTCGCTGGCCCTCCCGCTCAAGGAAGAACTTCAGCAACTGGCCAGCGACCCCGACGTTCTACAAGCCATTGAGCGCAACCTGACGCACTACGATTCGAAGACCGAAGAAGGTTTTCAGCGCCTGCACCAATTGCTGGAACGGCAAAGCTATCGTCTGGCGAGCTGGCGCACGGCGGCGGATGACATCAACTGGCGGCGTTTCTTCGACATCAACGAACTCGGCGGTTTGCGGGTCGAGCGCCCGGCGGTGTTTGAAGCGACCCACGGCAAGATCTTCCAGTTGATCGGCGAAGGCCTGATCGACGGCCTGCGCATCGACCACATCGACGGCCTCGCCGACCCGCGCAGTTACTGCCGCAAACTGCGCCGTCGCCTCAACCACCTGGCACCGGGCCGGCACTTGCCAATCTACGTCGAGAAGATCCTCGGCGACGGTGAAACCCTGCCCACCGACTGGTCCGTGGACGGCAGCACCGGTTACGAATTCATGAATCAGTTGTCGCTGCTGCAACACGACCCGGACGGCGAACATGTGCTGGGTGATTTGTGGAAACGTCGCACCGAACGTCCCTCTGCGTTTATCGAAGAAGCGCAACTGGCGCGCCAGCAGATCCTCAACGGTTCGCTGGCCAGCGATTGCGAGAGCGTCGCCCAGGCCCTGCTGCAAGTGGCGCGCGATGACCTGATGACCCGCGACCTCACGCTCGGCTCGATCCGTCGGGTGTTGCAGGCGCTGATCGTGCACTTCCCGGTCTATCGCACCTACATCACCCCGATGGGTCGTTCGGCGCGGGACGAAGTGTTTTTCCAGCAGGCCATGGACGGTGCCCGGCAGACATTGAGCGAAGCCGATTGGCCGGTGCTCGACTCTGTAGCCGGATGGCTCGGCGGCCAGCCGTGGCGACGCAAGCCCCGTGGCCGTTCGCGCAAGATTCTGAAACACGCCTGCGTGCGCTTTCAGCAACTCACCTCACCAGCCGCCGCCAAAGCGGTGGAAGACACCGCGCTGTATCGCTCGGCGGTGCTGCTGTCGCGCAATGACGTCGGCTACAACACCGAACAGTTCAGCGCGCCGGTCAGCGACTTTCACGCGGTGAACCAGCAACGGCTGGCGAGCTTCCCGGACAACCTGCTGGCCACCGCCACCCACGATCACAAACGCGGCGAGGACACCCGCGCGCGACTGGCCGTGCTCAGTGAACGCAGCCACTGGTACGCCGAACAGGTCGAGTTGTGGCGCGCCCTCGCCCGGCCGCTGCGCCATGACGATCAACTGCCGTCGTCGGCAGACGAATTGATCCTCTATCAGGCGCTGCTCGGCAGTTGGCCGCTGGACCTGCGCGACGACGATCAGGCCGGTTTCGCCGACTACGCCAAACGTGTCTGGCAGTGGCAGCAGAAAGCCCTGCGCGAAGCCAAGCTGCAAAGCAGCTGGAGTGCACCGAACGAGGCTTACGAAAACGCGGCGCAAGCGTTCACTGAACAGTTGCTGCTGGCACCCGAGGGCGAACTGCTGCGCGGGGCCCTGGCCAAGAGCGTCAACAGCATTGCTGCTGCCGGGGCTCTGAACGGGCTGGCGCAAACCTTGCTGCGCATGACAGTGCCGGGAGTGCCGGATCTGTATCAGGGCAACGAGTTCTGGGACTTCAGCATGGTCGACCCGGACAACCGCCGGCCAGTGGACTACGCCGCCCGGCAGCAGGCGCTGGAGACTCCCGGTCCGGTTCAGGAACTGTTGGTGAACTGGCGCGACGGGCGAATCAAGCAGGCATTGATCGCCCAGGTACTGCGTCTGCGCGCCGACGACACCGAGTTGTTTCGCCAGGGTTCGTACCAGGCCCTCGAGATACTGGGCAGCCAGGCGCACAACGTGCTCGCGTTTGCCCGCGAGCATGGGGGGCAACGGATCATCGTAGTCGTGCCGATCCGTTGCGCAACACTGCTGGAAAACAGTGCCATACCGAAGGTCGATGCGCTGCGCTGGGGCGACACGCGAGTAGTTTTACCGTTCGACGCCTCTGACGAAAATCTGAAGGGACTTTTTTCAAGCAGCGCAGTCACAAAAAACAGGGAGCTGCACGTCAGCGCCGCACTGGGGGACTTCCCGGTCAATCTGCTTATCCAACACGTCTAGCAGCATGAGTTCAGTTCAGGAGCATTGCGATGAGTACCGACGATAAACGCATCCGCGAATTCGCCTATCAGATCTGGGAATCCGAAGGTAAACCCGAAGGCCAGGAATCGCGCCACTGGGAGATGGCGCGCAAACTGGCCGAAGCCGAAGCCCTTGCACCGAAGAAATCGCCCAAGGCAGCCGGTAGTAAAACTGCTGGCAAGACTTCCACTGCAACGGCCGCCAATGGCAAGGCGCCAGTGGCTAAAACCAAGACCGCTTCTACCAAGGCCAAACCTGCCGGCGCTGTCGCAACCGTAGTTCCTCCGGGTGAGAAAGCGGCCGAGAAAAAACCGCGCGCTCCACGCAAGCCCCCGGCGTCCTGACGTCACCCGAACCATTGAACTGATTGACCGTGTGGCGGGTTCGCTCGCCACCGAGGGCCGACTCGTCCTCAAAAAATATGAAGTCTCTGTGGGAGCGAGCTTGCTCGCGAAGGCGATCTATCAGTCACCAGCATCTTTGAATGACAGACCGTATTCGCGAGCAAGCCCGCTCCCACAGAAGATTGATGTTCACCCCGACTTACTGACTTGCAGGAGCACCTATGACCCGTCCAAAGAAAGCCGAGCCCGCCGCTCAAGCCGAGCCCACGCGAATCCGTGAAGGCCTGCCCTTCCCGCTCGGCGCAACCTGGGATGGTCTGGGAGTGAACTTTGCACTGTTCTCCGCCAATGCCACCCGAGTCGAACTGTGCATCTTCGACGATGCCGGTGAAGTCGAACTCGAACGCATCGAATTGCCGGAGTACACCGACGAGATTTACCACGGCTACCTGCCCGATGCCCATCCGGGACTGATCTACGGCTACCGGGTCTACGGCCCGTATGACCCGGCCAACGGCCACCGCTTCAACCACAACAAATTGCTGATCGACCCGTACGCCAAACAACTGGTCGGCCAGTTGAAATGGTCCGAAGCGCTGTTCGGTTACACCATCGGCCACCCGGACGCCGACCTCAGCTTCGACGAACGCGACAGCGCGCCCTTTGTGCCCAAGTGCAAAGTCATCGACCCGGCGCACACCTGGGGCCACGACCAGCGTGTCAGCGTGCCGTGGGACAAGACGATCATTTATGAAACCCATGTGCGCGGCATCAGCATGCGCCACCCTTCCGTGCCGGAGAACGTGCGCGGTACGTTCGCCGGGCTGATGGTCGACGATGTGCTGGAACACATTCGCAAGCTCGGGGTGTCGTCGGTAGAGTTGCTGCCGATCCACGCCTTCGTTAATGACCAGCACCTGCTGCAAAAGGGCATGACCAATTACTGGGGCTACAACAGCATCGCGTTTTTCGCCCCGGACCCGCGTTATCTGGCCAGCGGCAAGATTGCCGAGTTCAAGGAAATGGTCGCGCACCTGCATGACGCCAATCTCGAAGTGATCCTCGACGTGGTCTACAACCACACCGCCGAGGGCAACGAGCAAGGCCCGACCCTGTCGATGCGCGGGATCGACAACGCCTCGTACTATCGCTTGATGCCCGACGACAAGCGCTTCTACATCAACGATTCCGGCACCGGCAACACCCTCGATTTGAGCCACCCGTGCGTGCTGCAAATGGTCACCGACTCGCTGCGCTACTGGGCGAGCGAGATGCATGTCGACGGCTTCCGTTTCGACCTGGCGACCATTCTCGGGCGTTATCACGACGGTTTCGATGAACGGCACAGTTTCCTTGTCGCTTGCCGCCAGGACCCGGTGCTGCGACAGGTGAAAATGATCGCCGAGCCCTGGGACTGTGGCCCCGGCGGCTATCAGGTCGGCAACTTCCCACCGGGCTGGGTCGAATGGAACGACAAGTTCCGCGACACCGTGCGCGCCTTCTGGAAAGGCGATGACGGCCAGCTCGCCGACTTCGCCAGCCGAATGACCGCCTCCGGGGAAATGTTCAACCAGCGCGGCCGCCGGCCATATTCGTCGGTGAACTTCGTCACCGCCCACGACGGTTTCACCCTCAACGATCTGGTGTCCTACAACGACAAGCACAACGAGGCCAACGACGAAAACAATCAGGACGGCAGCAACAACAATTTGTCGTGGAACCACGGTGTCGAAGGCCCCACCGACGATCCGGAAATCATCGCCCTGCGCCATCGGCAGATGCGCAACTTCTTCGCCACGTTGCTGCTGGCCCAAGGCACACCGATGATCGTGGCCGGCGACGAGTTCGCCCGCACTCAGGACGGCAACAACAATGCCTACTGCCAGGACAGCGAGATCGGCTGGGTCAACTGGGATCTGAGTGAGGATGGCAAGGCGCTGCTGAAATTCGTCAAGCGCCTGATCAAATTGCGCCTGGCGTACCCAATCCTGCGGCGCGGGCGGTTCCTGGTCGGCGAATACAACGAAGACATCGGAGTCAAGGACATCACCTGGCTGGCGCCGGACGCCAGCGAGATGACCACCGAACACTGGCACGACGCGCACAACCGCTGCCTGGGCATGTTGCTCGATGGCCGTGCGCAGGAAACCGGTATTCGCCGCAAGGGTGCCGACGCCACATTGCTGCTGGTGGTCAACGCCCATCACGACATCGTCAATTTCACCTTGCCGGAAGTGCCTGAAGGCAGTTTCTGGACCTGCATGATCGACACCAATCAGCCGTCGATCCGTGGTCAGGAACGCTTCCAGTTTGGCCACGAGTACTCGGTCACCGGACGTTCGTTGTTGTTGTTCGAACTGCAACGTGACGAAGAGGACTGATATGGACCTGGACCAGTATCTTGCGCAGCGCATCCCGGACTATCCCGATACGGCGGCCCTCGGCCGATGCCTGCGGGAGATGGTCGAAGCCGGGCTGGATTGCCTGCCAATGCCCGGCAGCGGTCAGACGCTCGAGCGTTTCCGGGCCTTGGCCGCCGTCGCCGGCCATGACTTGAGCCTGTGCAAACTCTACGAAGGGCACACCGATGCCCTGGCGATCATCCAGCAACTCGGCGGGTCGCCGACGCCGGGCAGTACGTGGGGCATGTGGGCGGCCGAACCACCCGACGCACGAGTGCGGATCACGCCGGCGGGACACTTGGTGCGACTCAATGGGCGAAAAGCCTGGTGTTCCGGTGCTACCGTGCTCAGTCACGGCTTGCTGACCGCATGGGATCAGCATGAGCACCAGCAACTGATTGCGGTGGCCATGGATCAGCCGGGGGTGAAAATCACGGGTGAAAGCTGGCAGGCCGTGGGGATGGGCGCGACCGGCAGTGTCGAAGTCACCTTCGACGATGTCGAGGGACAAGCCATCGGCGCCCCCGGTGACTACCTGCAACGACCGGGCTTCTGGCAGGGCGGGATCGGAATCGCGGCCTGCTGGTACGGCGCGGCACGCCAGATCTCCGAGCGCTTGCGCAAGCACTGCGCGCAACGCGAAGAGCCTCACGCCCTTGCCCATCTGGGTGCCGTCGACACGGCATTACATGCAGCCGCAGCGGCCTTGCGTGCCAGTGCTGCGGACATCGACGCTCACCCCGACGCCAACGCCGAATTCATGGCCCGGCGCGTGCGCGCAGTCGTCGAGCACTCCGTCGAACAGGTCATCCGCGACACCGGTCGTGCCCTCGGCGCCGGGCCGTTCTGCAAGGATCGCCACTTCGCCCGGCTGATGGCCGACCTGCCGGTCTTTGTGCGCCAGAGCCACGCCGAACGCGACCTCGCCGCCCTCGGCCAATCGGTCGCCCGACAACCGAATGAGACATGGACGTTATGAAACCCGATCCGATCGTCGGCCAGGGCACAACCCTGCACCAATGGCAGAACTCGCGACACCTGGCTGAACTGCACAGCATCGATATTCTCAGGCTGGTGCCGCCGGGCTCTCGGGCCGTGATCATCGCCCCACATCCGGACGACGAAGTGCTCGGCTGCGGCGGACTTCTGCAGTTGCTCGCTGCGGCAGGCCGGGCGCTGCAACTGATCTCCGTCACGGACGGCAGCGCCAGTCACCCCGGCTCTGATCGCTGGCCAGTGGAGCGCCTGAGCGTGGTTCGTCCTCAGGAGTCCGCCGAAGCCCTGCGCCGGCTCGGGCTGCCGATGCACCGTTTGAAATGGCTGCGCGGTGGGTTTCCGGATACCCAAGTGGCCGCACGCGAAGCCGAGTTGAGCGACTTCATCGCCCGTTATTTGCAGCCCGGCGATGTGCTGTTTACCACGTGGTGCGAGGACGGTCACTGTGACCATGAAGCGGTGGGGCGGGCCAGTCTGGAGGCCGCGCGCCGTTCCGGCCTTGTCTGTCATGAACTGCCGGTCTGGACCTGGCACTGGGCAAGTCCGGAGGATGCCTGCGTGCCATGGCAGCGGGCGCGCAAGATCTCTCTGACACCGGCGCAGGTGGCCCGCAAACGCCACGCCATACATGCCTTCGCCAGTCAGCTGGAAGGCGACCCGGACGCCGGCCTGCCGCCAGTATTGGCGCCTTTGGTGCTGGATCGGTTGCTGCAACCTTTCGAGGTGGTATTTCTATGAGTGTCGAGGACCGCTATTTCGAAGGCCTGTTTGCCGGCAACGACGACCCCTGGGCCTTTCGCGAGCGCTGGTATGAACAGCGCAAACGCGCCATCACCCTCGCCGCTCTGCCCCGCCGGCATTATCGGGCGGTATATGAAGCGGGATGCGCCAACGGCGAGTTGAGCGCGGCACTTGCCGAGCGCTGCGACCGGCTGGTGTGCAGCGACACCGTCCGCAAAGCGGTCAATCTGGCACGCACCCGGCTGACTCTGTTCGAGCATGTCAAAGTGCATCAGGGCCGTTTGCCCGACGACTGGCCGCAAGAGCAGTTCGACCTGATCGTGCTCAGTGAAATCGGCTACTACCTGGACCCTGAAGACCTGACAGCGGTCATCCATCATGCTCATCGCTCCCTGACTGCCAGCGGACAGCTATTGGCGTGTCATTGGCGCCCGTCGATCGAGGGTTGTCCGCTCAATGCCCGTCAGGTACACGATCTGATTCACGAGCAACTGAAGCTGCCGCGCCTGGTGCTTCATCAGGAAGCGGATTTCATTCTCGAACTATGGAGCCGCGAACCCCGCTCTGTAGCGGCGCTGGAGGGATTGCGATGAGCCCGACTCGATCGATGAAGCCGCGCAAATCCGTTATCACCATCACTATCAGGCTCGCGAGGGTCACCGACACATTCACGGCGCCAACCTCGGATCAGTGCCGAGGCCTATCGCCGGGCCGGAGGCTTCGAGCCGCTGGCCTGCGATGAGGATGTGCAACTGGTGCGTCGGCTGGAACGTTGCGGCGCACACGTTGCCTGGAGTCATCGACCGCAGGTGCATGCCAGTGCTCGGCTGGACAGTCGCGCACGGGGCGGTTTCGGCGACTATCTGCGACAGTTGGCACAGACTGAATAAAAAAAAGCGGCTCAGATCGATCTGTCACGCGACGAATCACCGGTCTTGAGCAATACTCTGCATCGCGGCAATCCAGGGTTCGGAGCGCTGCATATTGCCAGCACACTGCCTTCAAGGGTCATGGGCGCAGCATCAACGACTGCGCGCAGGACGAAGGCCCGCCACAACAAGGACGTCGTACTCATGAAACCGTTATCCCTCAGCGAAAGCGGCTTGCCGGCGCAGATCTGGAACAGCGCCCCGCAAATCGACAACATCCCTGTCATCAATACCCGCAGCCTTGTCCCGGCAGGCGCGCGCGCGGTGGTCATCGCCCCCCATCCTGGGGACGAAGTGGTGACCTGCGGCGGTCTGCTGCAGTTGCTTTCCAGCCTCGGGCACCCCCTGCAATTGCTCTCCATCACCGACGGCAGCGCCAGCCATCCGGGCTCGCGTCAATGGTCAGAGAAGCGCCTGAGCGTGTTCCGCCCACAGGAAAGTGTCGAAGCCTTGCGTCGTCTCGGTCTGCCCATGCATAGCCTGAAGTGGGTCCGTGGCGGTTTCACCGACAATGCCCTGCACGACCAGCAAACCCAGCTCACCGAATTCATCGCCCGCTACCTGCGTCCCGGCGATGTTGTCTTCAGTACCTGGCGCAACGACGGCAGCGACGATCATGAAGTGGTTGGCCGGGCCAGTGCGATTGCGGCGCAACAGGTCGGTGCAACCTATCACGATGTGCCGGTCTGGGCCTGGCACTGGCCTGAACGCGATCAGGCGCAGATTCCGTGGCATCGTGCACGCAAGCTGCGTCTCGACACTTGGACCGTCGCGCGCAAGAGCCACGCCACTCATGCTTACGCCAGTCAACTCAATGGCGAACCGGCGATCGGCATAGCACCGCTACTGCCCAAGGCTATTCTGGAGCGTATGCGCCTGCCCTACGAAATCATCTTCGTCGATTGATGGCGCAACGCGGGCAGTCACTCAAAGTGAACTGCCCCCGCGCGGATCAGTCGCATGAACAGGCAGTCATGATTCAGAGGAGTGAACGTGTCCAGCGATCCCAAGCGTCACGTCGTCGACGCACAGCCCGCGAACCCGTCCGCCATTCATCGCCTGCGGGTGCTGACGGTCAACACGCACAAAGGATTCACCGCGCTCAATCGACGTTTCATCCTTCCGGAACTGCGCGAAGCGGTGCGCAGCACCTCGGCCGATCTGGTGTTTCTTCAGGAAGTGGTAGGCGAACACGAGCGGCATTCCAGTCGTTACAACGACTGGCCGCAAACCTCGCAGTACGAATTTCTCGCTGACAGCATGTGGAGCGATTTTGCCTACGGGCGCAATGCCGTCTATCCCGATGGCCATCACGGCAACGCTCTGTTGTCGAAATACCCGATTCGCGAGTACCGCAACCTCGACGTATCGATCACCGGGCCCGAACGCCGTGGCCTGTTGCACTGCGTGCTGGATGTGCCGGGACACGTCGAAGTCCATGCCATCTGCGTGCACCTGAGCCTGCTCGAAAGCCATCGGCAATTGCAGTTGCAGCTGCTCTGCCAGTTGCTCGAATCCCTGCCCGACCATGCACCGGTGATCATTGCCGGTGACTTCAACGACTGGCAATTGCAGGGCAACGCTGCCCTCGCCCGTCGCGATTACCTGCACGAAGCCTTTGAGCGCCATCATGGCCGGCCGGCCAAAACCTACCCTGCCCGCTTCCCGTTGCTGCGCCTGGATCGCATCTATCTGCGCAATGCCACCAGTCATGAGCCGCAGATACTGGGGAACAAGCCCTGGACCCATCTTTCCGATCACCTGCCGCTGGCGGTCGAGGTGCATTTGTAAGGCGATACTGACAGCTATTGCATCCCTGCAGCGCCACCCGACTTTGATCCCTGTACCTGCCAACAGACCGGTTGTCGGCTGCGAAACATCTCTGTTTCGCGGCTTTTCCAGCGTTTCCCCCTACAAACAAGAACTTAGATAATCGCGAAAAAACAGAAGCTTGAGCCATCCGTTTTGACCATACCACTCATCGTCCAATTTCTTGACGCAGTGGCACGCATCTTCTTAGCTCTACCTTACTACCCCCGGAAATACTACTCGGGGCGAGCCTCAGGTCACTCGTCAAAACGAGCGGCCACGGGTTCGCCACGCTCCATTCGGTCGCCCCTCATTCGGGGTAGGAGAGACGCCAAGGCGAGATACCGCATGCGATAGCAAGGCAGACTGCCATGAGAACCTCACTCACCTCACAAGAGATCAAAATTACCTTTTGCACTGTTTCCAGCTCTATCTTGCTTTGTTCATCCATGGAGGCGCAGGCGGGTCCTGTGGCGGACGAGGCGACACCCTGGTATCGCCAGGACATTCCCGTCATGACCCTCCCTGCGACGGTCGTGACCCCTGGGCCGCAACGCCTGAGCCTACAGCCGGACCTGCGCGGTACGCGCCTGATCACTGAAGACCTCGCCCCCTCGGCCTGGGATCAGCTTTACGGAGCGACCTCACGTCAGGCACAGACCGACGTCCTCAGCCCCGGCTTCGCCATGCCCGGTACTGGCGACTTCAAGGGCCCCGCCGTGCTGACCCTGAAAAGCAGCAGCGGCCACACCCAGCAAATCGGCCTGATCGGCGGCGTCAGTCAGATTCAAGGCAACAGCAACGGCCTGATCACCAGTCGCGCCCTCGCCGACCCGACCACCGACACCCTCAACCTGCAAGGCCAGAGCCTCGGCGCTTACTACAGCCTGATCGGCCCGCAGGGCTGGCACGTCGATCTGGCGGCCAGTGGCGGCCGGGTCAGCGGTTTCAGCCGTAACGAGCAAGGCGCACGCCTGGCCACCGAAGGCAGCGCGATGACGCTGTCGGTGGAAGGCGGATTCCCGATCGGACTCGGTGAAAACTGGGTGGTTGAACCGCAAGCGCAGTTGATCAACCAGCGCATCACCCTGGACACACCCTATGCCGGCTCGGGCAATGCGTCTTCCAGCGACATTTCATCGTGGAGCGGTCGGGTCGGTGCGCGCTTGAAAGGTAGCTACGACCTGAACGGCCTGCCGGTCGAACCCTACGTGCGCACGAACTTGTGGCATACGGTGTACACCGGCAACACGGTGACGCTGGATCAGGTGGACAAGATCAGCAGCAGCCGCAAGTCATCCACGGTGGAACTGGGTCTGGGCCTGGTGGCCCGGGTGACGCCGGCGGTCAGCCTGTACGTCAGCGCCGACTACAGCAGCGATGTGGATGACAACGACCTGAACGGGTTGATTGGCAGCCTGGGGATCCGGATGCGGTGGTGAAGATTAGCCTCAGATGATCGTTCCCACGCTCTGCGTGGGAACGATCAGTAATCCGCGGGGGAGCGATCTCGCGTGGGGGCGTCCCGTTACTCGCTTGGACCCTCGGGCTTAAGGATCAACACCGCCAGCGGCGGCAGGTTCAGTTCCAGCGACAACGCCTGCCCATGGCTGGCCACCTCTTCGGTGAACGCCCCGCCCCCGTTGCCATAATTGGAACCGGCATAGGTGTCGGCGTCACTGTTGAGCAATTCCTTCCAGCGCCCGGCAAACGGCACGCCCACGCGGTACGACTGACGCGGCACCGGAGTGAAGTTGGCCACCACCAGCACCGGCGTTCCGTCCTTGCTCCAGCGCAGCCACGCATAGACGCTGTTGATCGCATCGTCACCGATCAACCACTGAAACCCTTGCGGCGCATCGTCCTGCTCGTGCAGCGCCGGTTCATCGCGGTAGAGCCGGTTGAGGTCGCCGACCAGTTTCTGTACGCCTTTGTGCTCCGAATATTGCAGCAAATACCAGTCGAGTTGCTGGTCATGATTCCATTCACGCCACTGGCCAAACTCGCAGCCCATGAACAGCAGCTTCTTGCCCGGATGGGTCCACATGAAACTCAGATAGGCGCGCAGGTTGGCGAATTTCTGCCAACGGTCGCCGGGCATCTTGTCGATCAGCGAATGCTTGCCGTGCACCACCTCGTCATGGGAGATCGGCAGGATGAAACGCTCGGACCAGGCGTAAACCAGACCGAAACTCAACTCATTGTGGTGATGGGCGCGGTACACCGGATCCTGCTGGATGTAGTGCAGCGAATCGTGCATCCAGCCCATGTTCCATTTATAGGCAAAGCCGAGACCGCCCTGCTGGGTGCTCTGGCTGACGCCCGGCCACGCCGTGGATTCTTCGGCGATGACCAGCGCGCCCGGCGCTTCCAGCGCGACCACGTCGTTCAAGTGGCGAAGGAAATCGATGGCTTCCAGGTTCTCGCGACCGCCATGACGATTCGGCACCCACTCGCCGGCCTTGCGCGAATAATCGCGATAGAGCATCGACGCCACCGCATCGACCCGCAGCCCGTCGACGTGGAAATGCTTCAACCAGTGCAGCGCCGAGGCCAGCATGTAGCCGTGCACTTCGGTACGGCCGAGGTTGTAGATCAGCGTATCCCAGTCCTGATGGAAGCCTTCCAGAGGGTTGCCGTACTCGTACAACGCGGTGCCATCGAACTGCGCCAGACCATGGGTATCGGTCGGAAAATGCGCCGGCACCCAGTCGAGAATCACCCCGATATCGGCCTGATGGCAGGCGTTGATGAATGCCGCGAATTCATCCGGCGTGCCGTAACGCGCGCTCGGGGCGAACTGCGACAGCAACTGATAACCCCAGGAGCCGCCGAACGGATGCTCCATGATCGGCATCAGTTCAATATGGGTGAACCCCAGTTCCTTGACATAGGGAATCAGCCGCTCGGCCAGCTCCGGCCAGGTGTACTGGCGGGCCACTTCGCCCAGATCATCGAGTTCGCATTGCCAGGATCCGGCGTGCAATTCATAGATCGACAGCGGCGCATTGTGTTGCTGGCGCTCGCGACGGCCAGTCATCCAGTCCTGATCCTGCCAGTCGATCTGCAACGGCGAGGCGACTTTCGAGGCGGTGTCCGGCGGCAGACTGGTGGCCAGCGCCATCGGGTCGGCCTTGAGCGGCAGGATGCCGTGGGCACCGAGAATTTCGTACTTGTACAGCTCCCCCGCTTGCAGGCGCGGAATGAACAACTCCCACACGCCGGACGGATGCCGCAAGCGCATCGGGTGCCGGCGCCCGTCCCAGACGTTGAAGTCGCCGACCACCGATACCCGTCGGGCATTCGGCGCCCACACGGCAAAGCGCACGCCGTCGACGCCATCGACGGTTTTCAGCTGCGCGCCGAGGCAGCTGCTGAGATCACGATGATTGCCTTCGGCGAACAAATACAAATCCATTTCACCGAGCAACTGACCAAAGCTGTAAGGATCTTCCGCGACCTGTTCACCACCCGCCCAGCGGGTGCGCAACAAGTACGGCCGCGCATCCTCGAAATGGCCGACAAACAGCCCCGGTGTTTCGGTAGCCTCCAGCGGGCCGCGCTCTTCGCCACTATGTTTATCGAGTACTGAAACGCTTAACGCGCCGGGCAGATACGCCCGGATGAACTGCCCGCCGGCACCATCGCCGTGGGGGCCAAGAATGGAAAACGGGTCGTGATGTTCTGCGCGCACCAGGGCATCAATGTCCTTCGCCCTGGGCAACAATCGTTCGTTCACTTGACCCTGTTCCTTGTTCGAGAAACTCATGACTACTCTCCACCAAGATCGGAAAAGGGTTTTAGCCCCGTCAATAACCCGTACAGACCGTGCAGCGGCACGGGCAGCCAGGTGGGGCGATTTTCGGCTTCATAGGCCACTTCGTAGGCCGCTTTCTCCAGACCGAACAACGCCAGTGCGGCGTCGGCACCTTCAGGATCCTGCCAGGCATGATCAAGATTAGCCGCCGCTTGGCGATATGCCTGGAGAAATGCTTCCCGGGCTTCACGCAGGTAACGCTCCGTGACCCGCCGACGCGCGGCTTCGGCCTCGGGACTGTTGTCGACGCTGTGCACATTCAGGGCCATGGCCGCGGCATAGTCGAAGGAGCGCAGCACACCACTGACGTCCTTGTACGGACTGTGCTTGCCTCGGCGCTCGGCCAGTGGCCGCGCCGGTTCGCCCTCGAAGTCGATCAGGTACGCGTCGCCCTTGATCACCAGCACTTGCCCCAAATGCAGATCGCCGTGAACGCGGATCCGCAAACCGCCAGCCGATTGCCTAGCCAGTTCCTGCACGTGGGCAAGGATGGTTTTCTTGTTGTCGAGCAACCGAGCAACAAGCTTCTGATCCGCCGCGTCGAGTTCACCCTGATGCTGCTTGAGCAGCTTCAGCGCATGCTCGACCTGCGCCGCGACATCCTTGCCATTCGCCTGCGCATCCTTGGCCGAACTGACTTGCGGCGCGAAGTCCTGGTTGTCGCTCGGCGCTGCCAATACCTGATGCATTTCCCCCAGACGCTGGCCGAGCATACCGGCGAAGTCTTTCAGCTCACCCAGGGCGTTGTAGTGCTGCGCCTGTTCGGACACAGCGTCCGCCAACTCGTCGCGCAGCGCCCGTTCGAGGTTGTTCTGCGTCCACTCCCAGGCATCGCCCTGATTGCTCAAGTAGCCCTGCGCAATCATCAGCAGGTTGTCTTCACCATCGGCGCCGCGGCGAATCACCGAACCGAGCAGCGGGGAGATATTGGCAAATCCGGCATCGGTCAGGTAAGCGCTCATCTCCAGTTCCGGGTGTACGCCGGACGCGACTTTGCGGATCAGCTTGAGCACCAGACTGTTGCCGATCACCACCGAACTGTTGGATTGCTCGGCGGACAGATAGCGCACTTCCGATTCGGCCCCGAGGCCGAGTTTTTCCAGTTGCGGCGTTGCTTCGAAACGGATCTCGCCCTCACTGGATTCCAGCACCGTACCGCTCTGCATCCCTTGCAGCACCGCGCGAATAAACGCTTCAAGACTGAACGCATCGGTAATCAACCCGACCTGACGCACCCGGCGTACCCGCGCCAAAGCCAGTTGCTGCGGCAATGCCGGCCCGACCTGATCTTCGGCAATAAAGCCGAACGGCAATTGATAACGGCTGGTCTGCCCGCCGCTCTGCACTTCGATTTCGCTGAGCAACACCGGATGCTGTGCGTCGCCGAAGCGCACGCCATAGGCCAGTTTCACTTGTTCGATGACAGCGTCCTTGCCGGCGAACCAGCGGCGGTTCTGCAGCCAGTTCGGCAGGATCGCCTGTTCGAGGGTAGCGCGGGACGGTGCTTCGAGCAGTTCCTCCATGCGTTTTTTCAGCACCAGCGTGGTGAAGTCCGGCAGGCTCTGCGCCGGTTCCACGTGCCAGCTAGGCATCTGGTTTTCCGCCGCCAGGCCGAACCAGTAGAAACCGTAAGGCGCCAGGGTCAGGAGGAAATTCAGCTGACCGATGGGCGGGAACGCGTTACCGCCGAGCATCTCCACCGGCACCATGCCGACGTAGGCCGACAGGTCGAGCTCCACGGCTTGCGCGCTGCGCGACACATTGGCCACGCACAGGATGATTTCATGCTTGCCGTCCGGACCGGTGTATTCGCGGGTGTAGGCCAGCACGCGACGGTTGGCCGGCGAGAGCATCTTCAAGGTGCCACGACCGAACGCCTTGGATTGCTTGCGCACCGCCAGCAAACGTCGCGTCCAGTTCAACAGCGAATGCGGATCACCGGACTGGGTCTCGACATTCACCGATTGAAAGCCGTACTGCGGGTCCATGATCGGCGGCAGCACCAGACTGGCCGGATCGGCGCGGGAAAATCCGCCGTTGCGGTCGATCGACCATTGCATCGGGGTGCGCACGCCGTCGCGGTCGCCCAGATAGATATTGTCGCCCATGCCGATTTCATCGCCGTAATAAAGGGTCGGCGTGCCGGGCATCGACAACAGCAGACTGTTAAGCAACTCGATGCGGCGGCGGTCGCGTTCCATCAATGGCGCCAGTCGCCGGCGAATGCCGAGGTTGATCCGCGCGCGACGGTCGGCGGCGTAGTAGTTCCACAGGTAGTCGCGCTCCTTGTCGGTGACCATTTCCAGCGTCAGCTCATCGTGGTTGCGCAGGAAGATCGCCCATTGGCAATTGGCCGGGATCTCCGGGGTCTGGCGCAGGATGTCGGTGATCGGGAAGCGATCTTCCTGGGCCAGCGCCATGTACATGCGCGGCATCAGCGGGAAGTGGAACGCCATGTGGCATTCGTCGCCATTCACGCCCTCGGCGTCGGTATCGCCGAAATACAGCTGGGTGTCTTCCGGCCATTGGTTGGCCTCGGCCAGCAGCATTCGATCCGGGTAGTTGGCGTCGATCTCGGCGCGGATCTGCTTGAGGACATCGTGGGTTTCCGGCAGGTTTTCGTTGTTGGTGCCGTCGCGCTCGATCAGGTATGGAATCGCGTCCAGGCGCAAGCCGTCGATGCCCATGTCCAGCCAGTAGCGCATCACCGAGAGCACGGCTTTCATGACTTGCGGGTTGTCGAAATTGAGGTCCGGCTGGTGCGAATAGAAGCGGTGCCAGAAGTACTGGCCGGCTACCGGGTCCCAGGTCCAGTTGGACTTTTCGGTGTCGAGGAAAATGATCCGGGTGCCGTCGTATTTCTGGTCGTCATCCGACCACACGTAGAAGTCCCGCGCCGCCGAACCGGGCTTGGCCTTGCGCGCACGCTGAAACCACGGGTGCTGATCCGAGGTGTGGTTGATAACCAGCTCGGTGATCACTCGCAACCCGCGTTTATGCGCTTCGGCAATGAACCGCTTGGCATCGGCCATCGTCCCGTAATCGCTGTGTACGCCGCGGTATTCGGCGATGTCGTAACCGTCGTCGCGACGTGGCGAGGGATAGAACGGCAGCAGCCAGATGGTGTTGACACCGAGTTCGGCGATGTAATCGAGTTTGGCGATCAGGCCGGGAAAGTCGCCGATCCCGTCGTTGTTGGAGTCGAAAAAGGATTTGACGTGAACTTGATAGATAACCGCGTCCTTGTACCAGAGCGGATCCTTGATGAAGGTGGCTGCCTTGGGTTTCTTCGCCATGTGAAACTCCTGTTCAATTCATTGAAGCCGAAGCTGCTACTGATCGTTCCCACGCTCTGCGTGGGAATGCCGCCTTGGACGCTCTGCGTCCACCGCTGGGACGCGGAGCGTCCCGGGATGCATTCCCACGCGGAGCGTGGGAACGATCATCATCAGGAAGAAGTAATGCGCCAGATTCCGAACGGTTGATACGCCGGATCGATCCGCATGAACTGGTACTTGCCGTGCCAGTCCCAGCGATGGCCGTTCATCAGGTCTTCGCCGTGGGTGGTGGCATCGTCCGGCAGGCCCATTTCCCACAGCGGCAGCTCGAAATTCGCCTCCTGTACGTTATGCGGATCCAGGCTGACGGCCACCAGAATGAAGTTGCTGCCGTCCGCGCTGCGCTTGCCGAAATACAGAATGTTGTCGTTCCAGGCGTTGTAGATCTTCAGGCCCAGATGGCTGTGCAGCGCCGGGTTCTGCCGGCGGATGCGGTTGAGCTGGGCGATCTCGGCAATGATGTTGCCGGGCTGGTTGAAGTCGCGGACGCGGATCTCGTACTTCTCGGAATCGAGGTATTCCTCCTTGCCCGGCACCGGCGCCGATTCACACAGCTCAAACCCCGAATACATGCCCCACAGGCCCGAGCCCATGGTCGCCAGCGCCGCGCGAATCAAAAATCCGGGGCGCCCCGATTCATGCAGGAACGCCGGGTTGATGTCCGGGGTGTTGACGAAGAAGTTCGGCCGGTAGCACTCGCGCCACGGCGATTCATTGAGTTCGCTGAAGTAGGTCGCCAGCTCGGCCTTGGTGTTGCGCCAAGTGAAATAGGTGTAGCTCTGGGTGTAACCGACCTTGCCCAGTCGCGCCATCATCGCCGGGGTGGTGAAGGCCTCGGCAAGGAAGATCACTTCCGGGTACAGCGTGCGCACGTCGGCGATCAACCATTGCCAGAACGGCAGCGGTTTGGTGTGCGGGTTGTCCACGCGAAAGATCTTCACGCCCTCCTGCACCCAGCCGACCACGATGTCGCGCAACTCGACCCACAAGCTCGGAATCGCTTCCGGCGCATAGAAATCGACGTTGACGATGTCCTGGTATTTCTTCGGCGGGTTCTCGGCGTATTTGATCGTGCCGTCCGGCCGCCAGTTGAACCAGCCCGGATGCTGTTTGAGCCACGGGTGATCCTGGGAACACTGGATGGCGAAATCCAGGGCGATCTCCAGACCATGGTCAGCGGCAGCAGCTACCAGCCGACGAAAGTCTTCGCGGGTACCGAGTTGCGAGTGAATCGCTTCGTGGCCGCCCTCCTCGCTGCCGATCGCATACGGGCTGCCGGGATCATCCGGGCCGGCGGTCAGGGAATTGTTGCGGCCCTTGCGGTGGCTGCGGCCAATCGGGTGGATCGGCGTGAAGTACAACACGTCGAAGCCCATGTCCTGAATCATCGGCAGGCGCGAGTGCACGTCATTGAAGGTGCCGTGGCGGGCGGGATCGTCGGTGATCGAGCGGGGAAACAGTTCGTACCAACTGGCGAATTCCGCCAGCTCGCGCTCGACGTCCACCGGGAATTCCGGACTGAGGCTCAGATAGGCGCGATGATCGGCCTCGGCCATCAGTTGCGCACTGCGCGAGTGCAGAAACAACGCGACCTGCTCGGTTTCGAGCAGGCCGGACAATTCGTGGTGCAGGCCGGCCAGCTGTTCGCTGAGCTGCCCTTCGCTGCGCTCGGCGGCCTGCTGCACCATGTTTCGCCCCTCTTGCAACTCGAGACTGACCGGGACGGCGGCGGTGTGTTTTTTCTCCAGTTCGTACTGAAAACTGGCGAACTGGTCGATCCACGCTTCGATCAGGAACAGATAACGGCCCATGCGCTGCGGCTGAAACACACCCCGCCAGCCGTTATTGCCCTGATCGCTCATGACTTCGGTCTGCCAGTTCTCATCGCCCTCTTCGCGCCAGCGGATGCGCACTGCGAGTTTGTCGTGACCGTCGGCGAACACCTTGCTGGTGACCACGATCTCCCGACCAGCGATTGCCTTGACGGCAAATTGTCCGCCGTCGAGGGTCGGCATGGTGTTTTCAATGACGATGCGCGGCAACAGCAAGGCCTGCGACAGCGGCATGTGCGGGTTGTAGCTCTGTTCGGAAGGTTTTTCAGCAGTCATTGAGCATCTCTCCTTAACGCCCCAAGGACGCTCGTTTGCCTGTTTGGCGGTCACGACCGGGCCTGCGCCCGGTGATGAAATCTCTCAGGTTCCGAGCGGCCATCGCCGGGAAAAGTTCACAGGGATTTGCCCCGCCACAAAATCGGATCGATTTCGCAGTGCAGTGGTCAATCCACTTAAGCACTTCCTACGCCAAGTGCCACACGGAGGTTCACCCGATGACTATTCCGATTCCGGCCGAAACACCTGACCCGAATATCGACAAACCGGTCCTGCCCGAGACCGAACCGCAGCCGATCCCCGAACAGGAACCGCCTGGCACCACGCCACCGCCCAAGGAAGAACCGCCGACGACCATGCCGCCAGTGATCGTCTGATCAGCGCAGGTCGTGGTGGTCCTTCTCGATGCGATCCTTATCCAGTTGATCCTTTTCGAAGACTCTGACGATCCGCGGCATGACACTGAAGATCCCCAGCGCGAGCAACGTACTGAGCACCGCCGTGGCCTCCCGGCCCAGACCAGCCGCGACGCCGATGGCGGCGGTCATCCACAGGCCGGCGGCGGTGGTCAGGCCTTTCACGTGGCCTTCGTCGCCTTCATGGTTCTTGAGGATGGTGCCGGCGCCGAGAAAGCCGATCCCGGCAATCACCCCTTGCACCACCCGGCTCATGGCATCGGCCTGGGACCCGGACAATTGCGGCACCAGTACAAACAGCGCCGCGCCGAGGGCCACCAGCATGTGCGTCCGCACCCCGGCGGCCTTGCCCTTGTGTTCACGCTCAAAGCCGAGAATGCCGCCCAGCAGCGCCGCCATCAGCAGGCGCACGGTGATCCGGGTCAGCTGCGACGCATCGCCAATGTCAGCGAATTCCGCTTGCAGGGTTTCCCACACTTCATGCCACCAGGCGTTCATCGTCCAGTCCTTGTAATGAGTTGATAAAGGATGGACAGCGCCGACCATTAATCGGTTGCGTAGAACGATCTGCAGAACCGCGCGCCCTAACGTTTCAAACTCTCGTGAAAAAAAGGACAAGCCCATGCCCCTTCGTATCGATGAAAGCAATCCGGATTCCAAAGTCTGTTTTTTCACCGTCGAGAATGGTGAGGAAATACGGATCTGCGACACGCTGGAAGTCAGGACAGATAGCGAAAAAGCCATGTCGTTCGTCGAAGTGGAAGGACGGCGCATCTACGTCACCGAAGCGGAAGCTGATGCATTGACCGTCGCAGGCGCCCGGGATGGACGCAAACACCTGAAGGCCGACGACAGTGATTCGGTGATTTGACTGACCTCGATCAACAATCGGCGCAGACGTCTGGGATAGGCATCTGCGCCTTGGCCTGCGGGCTGCTTCAAGTTGTCGCAGGCGTGGCTTAAAAAGTCATCTGATACGCTTTTTATTGAAATACCTGAGCCTGTTATGCAAACAGATCGGCGCTCATAGTTCCCTGGCCTGATGGAGGCTGATGAGCGAACGACCATGAGCGAACGAATCCCCGTCCGAACCGTAGAAGCATCTCCCCAGATAAAAAAAGTACCGGCGCGCCCAATGAAGGCGAAACACGCCACCAGCGACAACCAGATCTTCACCCGCAGCTTCACCGGCCTGTTCCGCACCTTGCGCATGAGCGGCGCGGGATTTCTGTTCCTGTTGTTCTTCGGTACGGTGTGGCTGAACTGGGGCGGGCGTCAGGCAGTGCTTTGGGACCTTTCCGAGAGCAAGTTCCACATCTTTGGCGCGACCTTCTGGCCGCAGGATTTCATTCTGCTGTCGGCGCTGCTGATCATCGCCGCGTTCGGCCTGTTCGCGATTACCGTGTTCGCCGGCCGGGTGTGGTGCGGCTACACCTGCCCGCAGAGTTCGTGGACGTGGATCTTCATGTGGTGCGAGAAGATCACCGAAGGTGAGCGCAACCAGCGGATCAAGCTGCAAGCCGCGCCCTGGAGCCTGAACAAACTGGCCCGGCGTGCGGCCAAGCACACGTTGTGGCTGGCAATCAGCGTGCTGACCGGCCTGACTTTCGTTGGCTACTTCACCCCGATCCGTCCGCTGGCCGAAGAACTGCTGACCTTGCAAATCGGCGGCGTCAGCCTGTTTTGGGTGCTGTTCTTCACCGCCGCCACCTACATCAATGCTGGCTGGCTGCGTGAAGCAGTGTGCATGCATATGTGCCCGTATGCGCGGTTCCAGAGCGTGATGTTCGACAAGGACACGCTGGCAATTTCCTACGACGTGGCCCGTGGCGAAAACCGTGGCCCGCGCAAACGCGAGGTGAAACCGGCCGAAGCCGGGCTCGGCGATTGCATCGACTGCCAGTTGTGCGTGCAGGTCTGCCCGACCGGCATCGACATTCGCGACGGCCTGCAAATGGAATGCATCGGCTGCGCGGCGTGCATCGACGCCTGCGACTCGATCATGGACAAGATGAATTACGCCCGAGGCCTGATTCGCTATACCTCTGAGCGTGAACTTCAGGGCGGTAAGACGCATCTGCTGCGCCCGCGACTGATCGGCTACGTCGCGGTGCTGGTGGTGATGATCGGCGCCCTCGCCCTCGCGTTGATCGAGCGGCCGATGGTGTCGCTGGATGTGACCAAGGACCGTGGTCTGTTCCGTGAAAACGGTCTGGGCCAGATCGAAAACATCTACACCCTCAAGGTCATCAACAAGACCCAGCAGCGCCAGGACTACAACCTGACGCTGGTGGACGGTGAAGGCTTTCAGTTGCAAGGCAAGACCGAACTGAGCCTGGCACCGGGCGAGATCGTCGATGTGCCGGTGTCGGTGGCGATGACCACGGAACGTGCGGCCAGCAGCTCGCAGACCTTGAGTTTCAAGATTGCCGACAGCGATGAGCCCGAGATTTATAGCGTGGCGAAGAGCCGGTTTGTTGCGCCGATGAATCGCTGATCCCTTAGACTGCGGCGCAGCCGTTCGCGAGCAAGCTCGCTCCCACAGTTGACCGCATTCCTCTGTGGGAGCGAGCTTGCTCGCGAAGGAAGGCGACACGGTCTTTCAGAATGAAATCAATCCGGACCCAAGATGAAACGCTACGAAAAATTCGCCGACGACATCGCTGAACTGATCCGCTCCGGCGTCCTCGGCCCCGGTCAGCGGGTGCCGTCGGTGCGCTATGCCAGCCAGACTTACGGCGTCAGCCCCTCCACGGTGTTCCAGGCCTATTACTTGCTGGAACGCCGAGGCCTGATCCGCGCCCGCCCGCGTTCCGGCTACTTCGTCAACACCCACGCGCCGAGCCCGTTTTCGGAGCCGGTGATCAGCAGCCAGGTCAACGAGTCCACCAAGGTCGACGTCAGCGAACTGGTGTTCTCGGTACTCGAATCGATCAAGGACCCGAGCACCGTGCCGTTCGGTTCGGCGTTTCCCAGCCCGACCCTGTTTCCGCTGCAACGCCTGTCCCGTTCGCTGGCCAGCGCCGCCCGGGAGATGGACCCGCGTATGGTGGTCACCGACATGTCGCCGGGCAACCCGCAACTGCGTCGGCAGATCGCGCTGCGCTACATGGTCGGCGGGCTGATGCTGCCGATGGAAGAACTGCTGATCACCAACGGCGCCCTCGAAGCACTGAACCTGTGCCTGCAAGCCGTGACCGAACCCGGCGATCTGGTGGCCATCGAAGCCCCGGCGTTTTACGCCAGCCTGCAAGTGCTCGAACGTCTGAAACTCAAAGCCGTGGAAATCCCCGTGCACCCGCGCGACGGCATCGACCTCGGCGTGCTCGCCCAGACACTGGAACGACACCCGATCAAGGCCTGCTGGTGCATGACCAGTTTCCAGAACCCGATGGGCGCGACCATGCCCGAGGCCAAGAAACAGGAACTGGTGGAACTGCTGAAACAGCATCAAGTGCCGCTGATCGAAGACGACGTCTACGCCGAACTCTATTACGGCCAGCAGGCGCCGAAACCGGCCAAGGCCTTCGACACCGAAGGGCTGGTGATGCATTGCGGCTCGTTCGCCAAGAGCCTGGCCCCCGGCTACCGCATCGGCTGGGTCGCCGCCGGGCGCTACGCGCAAAAGATCGAACGGCTGAAACTGATGACCTCGCTGTGCGCCTCGATGCCGGCGCAAGCGGCCATCGCCGACTATCTGCAACACGGCGGCTACGACCGCCACCTGCGCAAACTGCGCTACGCCTTGGAGGAACAGCAAAGCGCCATGCTCGCCGCCATCGCCCGCTACTTCCCGGCACAGACTCGCGTGAGCCAACCGGCGGGCGGCTACTTCCTGTGGCTAGAGTTACCGCCGCAGATGGATTCGTTGAAGTTGTTTCAGATGGCGTTGGCGCAGGGGATCAGCATCGCGCCGGGGCCGATATTTTCGCCGACCCAAAGATTCAGGAATTGCATTCGATTGAACTACGGCAGCCCGTGGACCGAGGATGCGGAGAAGGCGATGGAGACGTTGGGGCGGATTGTGCGGTCGTTTTGAGACTGATGTCTCCGCATTGACCCATTCGCGAGCAAGCTCGCTCCCACAGAGTCCGATGCCGTTCACAAAAACGGTGGCCAACTCAAATCACTGTGGGAGCGAGCTTGCTCGCGATGGGGCCAGTTAAGGCAATGCAAGTCCTGAGGCTTAGCGCCCTCCACCGAGATCGACAAACGTCCCGGTGGCATACGAAGCCTTGTCTGACAGCAACCAGACAATCGCCTCCGCCACTTCATCCGGCCGCCCGCCACGGGCCATCGGGATCGCCGATTCCAGCTTGCTGACCCGATCCGGATCGCCACTCAACGCATGGAAATCGGTATAAATGTAGCCCGGACGCACCGCATTCACCCGAATCCCCTCGCCCGCCACTTCCTTGGACAGACCAATGGTGAACGTATCCAACGCACCTTTTGAAGCCGCGTAATCGACGTATTCGTTAGGCGAACCCAGCCGCGCGGCAACCGAGGAAACGTTGACGATGCTGCCGCCCTGCCCGCCGTGTTTGGGTGACATGCGCAGGATCGCGTGCTTGGCGCAAAGGATCGGCGCCAGGACGTTGGTTTTCATGATTTTGAGGATGCGGAATTCGGACATTTCGTCGACCCGCGATTTGTGTCCGACGGTGCCGGCATTGTTCACCAGAGCGGTGACCCGGCCCAGTTCGGTGTCGACCCGGTGAAACAGTGCGACCACTTCGTCTTCGATACTGACGTCGGCGCGAACGGCGATAGCGGTAGCGCCGCGCTCACGTACCTGCTCGAGCACGTGATGAGCAGCCTGTTCGTCCGACTGGTAATTGATGCAGATCCGATAGCCTTGCTCGGCAGCCAACAACGCAGTGGCGGCGCCGATTCCACGGCCGCCGCCGGTGATCACAATGACTTTATCCATGCTGGCCTTTCCCCCGATGCACACGTAACAGTCGGGGCAAGAATAACCGTCATTGTCGGGTTTTGCATGAACGGAGATCAGCTGTTCAGGTCACCGCCAATGATTTGCCACGCACGATGTCCTGCATGAAGCGATCCGCCGGCATCGGGTGGCCGAGCAGATAACCCTGCAGCGAATCGCAGCCCAGTTGCGTCAGGAAGTCCTGTTGCGAATCAGTCTCGACGCCTTCGGCCACGATACGCAGCCCCAGCGCCTGGCCGAGCGCGACAATCGCCGACACGATGGCGGCATCGTCACTGTCATGTTCCAGGTCCCGGACAAAGCCGCGATCAATCTTCAACTCGTTGGCCGGCAGACGCTTGAGGTACATCAGGCTCGAATAGCCGGTACCGAAGTCGTCGATGGACAGGTCGACGCCCATGTCGGACAGCTCCTGCAACACCGTCATGCTTGCGTCGGCATCGCTCATGGCGGTGGTTTCGGTGATTTCCAGAGTCAGGCTGTTGGCCGGCAAATGGTGAGTGGCCAGCGCCTTGGCCACGCTGCGCACCAGCCCTGAATGGCAGAACTGCAACGCCGAGAGGTTCACCGCGATCCTCCAGTCGGTGTAACCCAGCACGTACCACTCGCGCATCTGCCGGCAGGCCTCGTTGAGCACCCACTCGCCAATCGGAATGATCAGCCCGGTCTTCTCCGCCAAATCGATGAATTTGTCCGGCATCAGCATGCCGTGAGTCGGGTGTTCCCAACGCAACAGCGCCTCGGCACCGACCGGACGACCGTCGGCCGCATGGAATTTTGGTTGGTAATGCAGGCTGAACTGATTGAATTCGAGCGCAGCGCGCAAATCCTGCAGCAATTGCAATTGCTTGCGGGCGTTGCTGTTCATCGAGGCGTCGAAGAAGCTGTAACCGTTCTTGCCACCGCCTTTGGCGTGGTACATCGCGGCGTCGGCGTTCATCAGTAGTTCCTGGGCGTTGTGGCCGTTGCCCGGATACAGGGCAATGCCGACGCTGGCGGAAATCTGTAGCTCATGCTCGGCAACCCGGAACGACTGTGCGATCAAACCGACCTGACGCGCCGCCAGGCTCAGCGCATCGTTGGGTTCGGTCAGGCGCACCAGCAGGACAAATTCATCGCCGCCGATCCGCGCCAGCGTGTCGAGACTGCGCAAATCTTCACGCAGACGTATCCCCACTTCGCGCAGCAACTGGTCACCCATGTGGTGGCCGAAAGCGTCGTTGACCGGTTTGAAGCCGTCCAGATCGATGAACATCAGCGCAAAACAGCCGCCCTGCTCGTTGACCTTTTTCATCGCCTGATTGATCCGGTCGTCCAGCAGCATGCGGTTCGGCAGACCGGTCAGGGTGTCGTGCAAAGCCAGTTGGGTCAGTTCGCGGTTGGCCACGGTCAACGAATGGGCCAGATCAGCCGTGCGGGCTTCCAGGCGCGCGTCAAGAATCGAGGTCAGCAGCGCGATCGCCAGCACCGCCAGCGTGGTGATCAGCACGAGATTGTCGAGACCGTTGCCGTTCAGGCCGTTGAGTGCCGCACCGCAAAAACTCCCTTCGGGAAATCGCGCCGCCGCCATGCCGGTGTAGTGCATGCCGACAATCGCCACGCCCATGACAATCGCCGCCCCGGCACGGAACAACCGCACGTAAGGCGACTGCTGACGCAATCGGAAGGCGATCCACAATGCTGCCGCCGAAGCGCCGACCGCGATCAACAACGAGGCGCCGAACAGTGTCGGATCGTAGTCGATGCCCGGTTGCATGCGCATGGCAGCCATGCCGGTGTAATGCATGGCGCTGATCCCGGCGCCCATGATCAATGCGCCAAAGGCCAGTTGCCAGGCCGGCAGTTTCGGCTGGCTGACCAGCCACAGGGCAAAACCGCAGGAGAGCACGGCGATCAGCAATGAGAGCGCCGTGATCGAAATGTCGTAGCCCAGGCTGATCGGCAGTTTGAAGGCGAGCATGCCAATGAAGTGCATCGACCAGACGCCGATGCCCATGGCAAATGCACCGCCGGCCGTCCAGAAATGCACGGCACGGCCCTTGGCAGTGGCAATGCGCCCGGTGAGATCGAGCGCGGTGTAGGAAGCGAGGATCGCCACACAGAGAGAGATGAAAACCAGCGTGAAAGAATAGCTACCGATGAGCATGAGAATTCTCGTGACCACCCCGCTGTACTGCGTCCGTTCTCGGCGGGGCCAAATGCGCCGATTGTACTGATTGCGTAAAAGAATTCACTGACAAAGTAATCAAATGGCCATCAACCCGATGAAACGCTTGTTTGATCGTCTGACAAGGCTCTAGCCCGGTGACCAAGACACAGAATAGATCGTTCCCGGTAAAGCGACAGATCGTTGGCAGATCGTTCCCACGCTCTGCGTGGGAATGCAGCCCGGGACGCTCCGCGTCCCTTCCAGAGCTGGAACGCGGAGCGTCCCTTGAGGCATTCCCACGCGGAGCGTGGGAACGATCAACGATCAGCATGGGAACGATCAATGAGACTAGCGGTTATCAGTGGTTTCCAACTGCCCGTCCCAGCCACCGCCCAGCGCCGCGATCAACTGCACGCTGGCGATCAGGCGGCTCTGCAGGATATTCAGGACAGTGCGCTCATTACTCAGCGCCGTCGCCTGCACCACCACCACATCGAGGTAAGCGATCACCCCGGCCTTGTATTGGTTTTCGGTCAGACGCAACGAATCACGGGCTGCATCGAGGGCTTCCTGGCGTACGGCCGCTTCGTCTTCATACACCTTCAATTGCACCAGATAGTTTTCCACTTCGCGGAAACCGTCGAGCACGGTCTGGCGGTATTTGGCCACGGTCTGGTCGTACACGGCTTCGGTGCGGTCGACTTCAGCCGAGCGGATGCCGCCGTCGAACAGCGGCAAGGTCATCTTCGGCCCAACCGACCAGAAGCGGTTCGGCAGGCTGATCAGGTTCTGCGAGGTACTGCTGCTGTAGCCACCGCTCATGCTCAGGCTGAAATCCGGGTAGTACGCGGCCTTCGCCACACCGATGTTGGCGTTGGCAGCGATCACCGAACGCTCGGCGGAGGCGATGTCCGGGCGGCGCTCGAGCAACTGCGACGGCAGGCTTAGCGGAATCTGCGGCAGCTTGGGAATGTCCTGGGTTTCGGCAATGTTGAATTCGGCGGGCGGCTGGCCGGTCAGTACCGCGATGGCGTTTTCGAACTGCGCCCGTTGCCAGATCAGGTCGACCAGATCGCCCTGAGTGGTTTTCAGCTGAGTCTGTGCCTGCGCGACCGCGTCACGCCCGGAAACCCCGGCGTTGTATTGGTTCATGGTCATTTTCAGCGAGCGCTCGTACGCCGCCACTGTCGATTCGAGCAGGCGTTTCTGCTGATCAATCACCCGCAATTGCAGGTAGTTCTGCACCAGCTCCGACTGTTGGCTCAGACGCATCGCCGCCAGATCGGCGTAGCTCGCCTGGGCACTGGCTTCATTGGCTTCCAGGCCACGGCGCAACTTGCCCCAGACGTCCGCCTCCCAACTGACACCGAGTTGCGCGCTGTAGGTGTCACGAATACCACTGGAGGAGCTGCTCAGGCTCGAACTGCTGCTGCCGGTGCCCTGACTGGAGCGGGTCTTGCCGGCGCTCAGATCGACGCTCGGATAAAACGCCCCGCGCGCGCTGCGCACCAAGGCCTGGGCCTGACGGTACTGCGCTTCGGACTGGGCGACGGTCTGGTTGGAACTGTTGAGCTTCTCGATCAGCTCGTTAAGCTGACGGTCGCCATACAGCTCCCACCAGGCACCGCGCGCCAGGGAATCGCTCGGGTTGGCCTGACGCCAGCCTTCGGCCTCCTTGTACTGGGCAATTTCGGCGGTCTGCGGGCGTTGGTAGTCCGGGCCGACGGCGCAGGCACTAAGCATCGCCACGCACAGCGACAGGCTCAGCAGGCGCGAGCCGCGGGCAGTGGCCAGATTGATAAGCGAACGGTCAGTCATAGCGGAGTTTCCAGAGCGGCATCGGTGCGCACGCCACGCCATTTGTTGAAACGATGGCGCAGCTTGTCGAGATAGAGGTAAACCACAGGCGTGGTGTAAAGGGTCAGCACCTGGCTGAAGACCAGCCCGCCGATGATGGTCAGGCCCAGTGGCTGGCGCATTTCCGCGCCTTCGGCCCGACTCAGCAGCAACGGCAATGCGCCGAGGATCGCTGCCAGCGTGGTCATCAGAATCGGTCGCAAACGTTGCAGACAGGCGCTGCGGATCGATTCCAGCGGCGCCATGCCTTGATGACGCTCCAGTTGCAGTGCCAGGTCGATCATCAGGATCGCGTTCTTCTTCACCACGCCGATCAGCAGGAACAGCCCGAGCAGCGAGATCAGGCTGAACTCGCCGCCCAGCACATAGATCGACAGCAACGCACCGACCCCGGCCGACGGCAGTGTCGACAGGATCGTCAACGGGTGAATGTAGCTTTCATACAGCACGCCCAGCACCAGATACACCGCCAGCAGCGCACCAAGGATCATGAATGGCTGGCTCTTCTGGGTGGCGGCGAACGCATCTGCAGTACCGGCCATTTTCACGATCACGTCTTCCGGCAGACCAAGCTTGGCAATCGCCCGCTCGATGGCGGCGCTGCCCTGCTCTACCGTCACGCCTTCGGCCATGTCGAAGGAAATGCTCTCGGAGGCAAACTGGCCTTCGTGGCTGACCCGATCGTCTTCCAGGCTGTTTTCATAATGAGCGAAGGTCGACAGCGGAATCCGCGCACCGTCGGCGGTGATCACCTGAACCTGCTTGAGCGTCACCGGGTCCTGGGCGTATTTCGGATTGACCTCCATCACCACCTGATACTGGTTGAGGCTGTCGTAGATCGTGGAAATCTGCCGCTGACTGTAAGCGTTGTTAAGCACGGCCGTGACCATTTCCATGTCCACGCCGAGGCGCTTGGCCTGATCGCGGTCGACGATCAATGTCACCTGCTGCGCGCCGGCACCTTCCCGAGCATCAATGGCCGTCAACTCTGGCAAGGCACGGAGCGCGGTAACCACTTTCGGATACCACTCACGCAAGGCGCCCAGATCGCCACTTTGCAGGATGTAGCTGTACTGCGAAGTGGTCTGCTCGCGACCGCCGCCGAATTGCAGGTCCTGGTCGGCCATCAGCATCAATTGCGCGCCGGGCACCTTGGGCATTTCCTTGCGCAGGCGCTCGATGACTTTCTGCGCCGAGATATTGCGCTCCTTGATCGGTTTCAGGCGTACCAGCATGAAAGCGTTGTTGGTGCCGTTGGTGCCACCGATGAACCCGGCCACACTCTCGACCGCTTCGTCCTTGAGCACGGCGCGGCGGAAGACTTCCATTTTCGGCTGCATCACGCTGAACGACAGACCGTCGTCACCGCGCACAAAACCGATCAACTGGCCGGTGTCCTGCTGCGGCATGAAGGTTTTCGGCACCACCACATAGAGAGCGACGTTCACCCCGACGGTGATGATCAGGCTCAGCAACGTCAGGCGACGGTGGCGCAACACCCAGTCGAGGCTGGTGGCGTACTTGCCGACCATCCAGTCGTTGGTCCGGCGGCTCCAGCGTTGCAGGCGGTTTTCCTCGCCCGGCGTATGAGGCTTGAGCCAGCGCGCGCAGAGCATCGGGGTCAGCGTCAGCGAAACCACCAGCGACACCACGATGGCCGCGGCCAGGGTAATGGAGAACTCGCGGAACAGGCTTTCGATGATCCCGCCCATGAACAGGATCGACAGAAACACCGCCACCAGCGAGACGTTCATCGACAGCAGGGTGAAACCGACTTCCTTGGCCCCGAGGTACGCGGCCTTCATCGGCTTGACCCCTTCGTCGATGTGCCGGGAAATGTTTTCCAGCACCACGATGGCGTCGTCCACCACCAGCCCGGTGGCGAGAATCAGCGCCATCAGCGACAGGTTGTTCAGCGAGAATCCGTAGAGGTACATCACCGCAAAGGTGCCGACCAGCGACACCGGCACCGCCAACGTCGGAATCAGGGACGCGCGGAAGTTACCGAGGAACAGGAACACCACCAGAATCACCAGCGCCACGGCGATCAGCAGGGTCATTTCCGCTTCGTGCAAAGTGGCCTTGATCACCGGAGAACGGTCCATCGCCAGGTTCAGTTTGACGCTGGCCGGCAGCACCGCCTGCAACGCCGGCAACTGCGCCTTGATCTCGTTGACCGTCTCGATGATGTTGGCGCCAGCCTGCCGGTTGATCACCAGCAGCACCGCCGCGTCATCATTGAAGAAACCGCTGTTGTAACGGTCTTCCACGCCGTCGCTGACCTTGGCCACGTCTTTCAGGCGCAGCGCCGCGCCGCCGTTGTAGTGGATGATCAGCGATTCGTAGTCCTTGGCTTTTTCCAACTGGTCGTTGGCCTGAATCTGCCACAGACGCTGGTCGTCCTCGACCGAGCCCTTGGGCCGGCGCACGTTGGCTTCGGCGATGGTCTTGCGCACATCGTCCAGCGCCACGCCGTACTGGTTCAGCGCCTGGGGTTCGAGTTCGATGCGCACCGCCGGCAGCGAACTGCCGCCGATCTGCACTTCACCGACGCCCTGCACCTGTGAAAGGCTCTGGGACAGGATGGTCGAGGCCAGGTCATAGAGCTGGCCTTTTTCCAGCACGTCCGAGGTCAGTGACAGCACCATGATCGGTGCCTGCGACGGGTTGACCTTCTTGTACGTCGGCATGCTGCGCATCCCGCTCGGCAGCAGGTTGCGCGAAGCGTTGATGGCCGCCTGCACTTCCCGCGCCGCGCCGTTGATGTCGCGGTCGAGGTCGAATTGCAGAATCACCCGGGTCGAGCCCTGGCTGGAACGGCTGCTCATGGTGTTGACGCCGGCGATGGCGCCGAACGAGCGCTCCAGCGGCGTGGCCACGGTGGACGCCATGACTTCCGGACTGGCGCCGGGCAGGCTCGCCTGCACCACGATCACCGGGAAGTCCATTTGCGGCAGCGGCGACACCGGCAGCAGACCGAAGCTCACACCGCCCAGCAGCATGATCGCCAGGCTCAGGAGCATGGTCGCCACCGGGCGCTTGATGAAAGGACCGGACAGGTTCATCGACCGCAGTCCCCGCCTTCACACAGTTTTCCTGTGGGAGCGAGCTTGCTCGCGAAGACAATGGCACATCCGACACGGGTGATAAATGACCCACCGCTTTCGCGAGCAAGCTCGCTCCCACAGGGGTTATGTGCCAAGACAGTCATACCGCAACCTCTTCAGCATTGGTTTTGCCGAAGCGCCGGCCGAGACGATCGAAGTACAGGTAGATCACCGGGGTGGTGAACAGCGTCAGCACCTGACTCACCAGCAACCCGCCAACCATCACCAGACCCAGTGGTTGACGCAATTCAGCGCCGGAACCGGTAGCCAGCATCAACGGCACCGCACCGAACAGCGCCGCCAGCGTCGTCATCAAAATCGGCCGGAAGCGCAACAGCGCTGCCTGATAGATTGCCTGTTCCGGCGCCATGCCCTGGGTGCGTTCGGCGTCGAGGGCGAAGTCGATCATCATGATCGCGTTCTTCTTCACGATACCGATCAGCAGAATGATGCCGATGATCGCGATCATCCCCAGGTCGTTGCCACTGAGCAGCAACGCCAGCAACGCACCGACCGCCGCCGACGGCAAGGTCGACAGAATGGTGATCGGGTGGATGTAGCTCTCGTAGAGCACGCCCAGCACGATGTACATGGTCACCACCGCCGCCAGAATCAGCAGCAAGGTGCTCGACAGCGACGCCTGGAACGCTTCGGCTGCGCCCTGGAACTGGGTCTGCACGCCGATCGGCATGCCGATGTCCTTCTGCACCTGCTCGATGATGTCGACTGCATGCCCCAGCGCCACGCCGGGCGCGAGGTTGAACGACATCATCACCGCCGGGAACTGGCCGATGTGGGTGATCGCCAGTTGCGCCTGACGCTCCTTGACGTGGGCCAGACTCGACAACCGCACCTGGCCGCCATCGGTGGTCTTGACGTGAATCTGATCCAGCGCCTGCGGGCCGATCTTCTCCCCGGCCTGCGCCTGCAGCACCACGCGGTACTGGCTGGCCTGGGTGTAGATGGTCGAGATCTGCCGCTGGCCAAAGGCGTCGTACAGCGCATCGGTGATATTCGACACCGACACGCCCAGCCGTGACGCGGCGTCGCGGTCGATCACCAGGAACACCTGCAACCCTTTGTCCTGCAAGTCGCTGGCGACGTCGGTCAGCTCCGGACGCTGCGCCAGGGCCTCGACCAGACGCCCGCTCCACAGACTGAGCAATTCGGAATCCGGCGACGACATGCTGAACTGATACTGGGTGCGGCTGACGCGGTCTTCGATGGTCAGGTCTTGCACCGGCTGCATGAACAGGCGGATGCCGACAAGCTTGTCCAGCTGCGGTTGCAAGCGTGCAATCACTTCGGCAGCCGTCAGGTCACGCTGGCCATGGGGCTTGAGGTTGATCAGCAGACGACCGCTGTTGAGCGTGGCGTTGTCACCGTCGACACCGATGTAGGACGACAGGCTCTCGACGGCCGGATCCTCCAGAATGATTTTCGCCAGCGCCTGCTGCCGCTCGCCCATCGCGGCGAAGGAAATCGACTGCGGCGCTTCGGAAATGCCCTGGATCACCCCGGTGTCCTGCACCGGGAAGAAGCCTTTGGGCACGACCATATAAAGGAACACGGTCAGGGCCAGCGTACCGATGGCCACCAGCAGGGTCAGCGGCTGGTGCTTGAGCACCCACTGCAACTTGCGCCCGTAAGCGGCAATCATCCAGTCGATGAACGCACCACTGGCGCGGTAGAAACGGCCCTGCTCATGTGCTTCCGGCTCACGCTTGAGCAGACGCGCGCACATCATCGGCGTCAGGGTCAGCGAGACGACCAGGGAAATCAGGATCGCCACCGCCAGGGTGATGGCGAATTCGCGGAACAACCGCCCCACCACATCAGCCATGAACAGCAGCGGAATCAGTACCGCGATCAGCGACAGGGTCAGGGAAATCAGGGTGAAACCGATCTGCTTCGCGCCCTTGAGCGCAGCCTGCATCGGGCTGTCGCCCTCCTCGATGAAACGCGCGATGTTTTCCAGCATCACGATCGCATCGTCGACCACAAAACCGGTGGCGATGGTCAGGGCCATCAAGGTCAGGTTGTTGACCGAGAACCCGGCCAGATACATCACGCCGAACGTACCGATCAGCGACAGCGGCACGGCCACCGACGGAATGATCGTCGCACTGGCACGCCGCAGGAACAGGAACGTCACCATCACCACCAGCGCGATGGCGATCAGCAGTTCGTGCTGCACGTCCTTCACCGAGGCACGGATGGTCTGGGTGCGGTCGGTCAACACGGTCACTTCAAGACCGGCCGGCAGGTTGTCGGTGATACTCGGCAACAACGCCTTGATCCGGTCAACCACTTCGATGACGTTGGCGCCCGGCTGACGCTGGATGTTCAGCAGAACGGCCTGATTCTGATTGGCCCACGCCGCCAGACGCTCGTTCTCGGCGCCGTCGACGATCTGCGCGACGTCCTTGAGCCGCAGCGGTGCGCCGTTGGCGTAGGCCAGAATCAGGTTGGCGTAATCCTTGGGCGAAGTCAGCTGGTCGTTGGCGTCGAGCATCGACACCCGGGTCGGGCCGTCGAAGTTACCCTTGGGCTGGTTGACGTTGGACGCGCTGATCAGCGTGCGCACGTCCGACAGGTTCAGGCCGTTGGCCGCAAGCGCCTCCGGGTTGACCTTGATCCGCACCGCCTGACGCTGGCCGCCGGCAATGCTGACCATGCCGACGCCGCTGATCTGGGCGATCTTCTGCGCCATGCGCGTATCGACCAGATCATTGAGCTTGGGCAGCAACATGGTTTTCGAAGTGATGGCAAGGGTCAGCACCGGGGTGTCCGCCGGGTTGACCTTGTTGTACACCGGCGGCGCGGGCAAGTCGGTCGGCAACAGGTTGGTCGCGGCGTTGATCGCGGCCTGCACCTGCTGTTCGGCGACGTCCATGTTGATGTCGAGGCTGAAACGCAAGGTCAGCACCGAGGCACCGCCGGAGCTGGTCGAAGCCATTTGCGTCAAGCCCGGCATCTGCCCGAACTGGCGTTCCAGCGGCGCGGTGACGGCACTGGTCATCACGTCCGGACTGGCGCCCGGATATAGGGTCATGACCCGGATGGTCGGGTAATCGACCTGCGGCAAGGCCGAGACCGGCAGCAGGCGATAGGCAATCAGACCGGCCAGCACGATGGCCAGCATGCTCAGCGTGGTGGCGACCGGGCGGAGGATGAACAGACGCGAAATGTTCATGCGCCCTTCTTGGCCTTGTCAGTGACGGTGGCCTCAGGCGCGGTGGCGGCGGACTTGCCTTGCAGGTGTTCGGTCGGGGTGGTCGGCACATCCTTGCTGTCGTTGACCACTTCCACTTCGCTGCCTTCCTTCAGGCGGTCGGTGCCTTCCAGTACTACGCGATCACCGGCGGCCAGGCCTTC
The DNA here is from genome assembly GCF_002113125.1 of Pseudomonas sp. B20(2017). Lineage (GTDB taxonomy): Bacteria > Pseudomonadota > Gammaproteobacteria > Pseudomonadales > Pseudomonadaceae > Aquipseudomonas. The sequence goes on from NZ_NEJP01000003.1 coordinate 226,284, forward strand.
GGTGATCACGGTGTTTTCGCCGTCGCTGGCGCCGATCTTCAACTGGCGGATGGTGACTTTCTTGTCGCCGTCCAGCGCGTAGACGAAGGTGCCATTGGTGCCGAACTGGATGGCAGCCGACGGCGCCAGCACCACACCTTTCAAGGTGTCAGCCAGCAGGTGCACGTTGACGAACTGGTTGGGGAACAGCGATTGATCGCGGTTCTCGTAGCGCGCCTTGAATTTCAGGGTGCCGGTGGTCACGTCGATCTGGTTGTCGAGGCTTTGCAACACGCCGGTGGCTTGCAGTTTGGTGTCGCCACGGTCCCACGCCTCGGCCGGCAGCTTGGCGCCGCTGCGGTAGCGGGCAAGCACGGTTTCCAGGCTGTTTTCCGGCAGAGTGAAAGCGACGCTGATCGGCTGGGTCTGGGTGATCACCGCCAGGGAAGTCGTGTCGTTGGCCGCCACGAGGTTGCCGACATCGAGCTGACGCAGGCCGACGCGACCGGCAATCGGTGCGCGGATCTTGGTGAATTCGAGATTGAGCTTGGCGTCGTTGACCGCCGCCTGATTGGTTTTCACGGTGCCGAGGTATTGGCCGACCAGCGCTTCAGCGGTGTCCAGCGTCTGCTTGGCGATGCTGTCTTCCTTATACAGACCGCGATAGCGCTCGACATCGACCTGGGCATTTTTCAACTGCGCCTGATTCTGCAGCAAGGTGCCTTCAGCCTGGAGTAAGGCGTTCTGGTACGGGCGCGGGTCGATCTCCGCCAGCAGGTCGCCGGCCTTGACCATCTGCCCTTCCTCGAAATAGATCTTCACCAGCTCGCCGCCGACCCGGCTGCGCACATTGATGGTGTTGAGCGCCGTCACCGTGCCCAGGGCCTTGTAGTACAGCGGGAAGTCCCCGGTGACAGCGGGCGCCACGCGCACCGGAATCGGCCCGCCCGCCCCGCCGAAGCCCGGACGCATCATCCCCGAACGGCCGGTGTGCCCGGCCTGCGCCTTCTCGCCGCCCTCCTTGTGGGTCGAACCGGCGGGCCAGAGTTTCCAGCACAGACCGGCAATGACCAGCAGGACAAGCAGGCTCAACAGCCAGCGACGGGAGTTTCGGGAAGACGATTGCATGGAGTGATTAACCATTGGGCGCGTGGGCTTCTTTTACGGGAGGCTGAACGATAAGCACTGGCAGGGATTTAGCAAAGCAGCTTTACCGGCAATTTACCTTCCACTTACGTTTCAAGGTGTGAGGCAAAACACTGATACACAAATGAAAACGGCCTGGACAGGGCCAGGCCGTTAACAATTGTAAAAGCGCTTACTTGAGAACGGACAGCGCCGCTTCGTAGTTAGGCTCTTCTGCAATTTCCTTGACCAGTTCGCTGTGCAGGACGTTGTCGTTTTCGTCCAGAACAACCACCGCACGGGCGGTCAGGCCTTTCAGCGGGCCGTCAGCGATGGCCACACCGTAGTTCTCGATGAACTCGGCGCCGCGCAGGGTCGACAGGTTTTGTACGTTTTCCAGGCCTTCGGCACCGCAGAAACGGGCTTGGGCGAACGGCAGGTCAGCCGAGATGCACAGCACCACGGTGTTGGCCAGTTCGTTGGCCTGAGCGTTGAACTTGCGCACGGAAGTGGCGCAGGTCGGGGTGTCGACGCTTGGGAAGATGTTCAGCACTTTGCGCTTGCCGGCGAAGTCTTTCAGGGTGACGTCGGACAGATTGCCGGCTACCAGGGAAAAGGCTGGCGCCTTGGAACCGGCTTGTGGCAGTTGGCCGTTGACTTGAACCGGGTTGCCTTTGAGCGTGACTTGAGCCATGAACGGAGTCCTTCTTAACGTTGTTGGGAAAGCATGCAAGAGGCGGAAGTTAACCACGAAATTGTCCGACGACCTATGCCTGAACTGAAATTGTCATGTGCTGGCACACAGAACTGGATACAACCCTGCGCCTGACGAAGGCAGACACATTCCGAATGAAGGTGATGCTTGTTAAAACGCGAGTCTGCATCTTTTCTTTAACGACCTGTCGATTCCGACCCGAGCCGTTCGACTAAGCCATGAATCCCTCACTCACCTGCGGAGAAACACCATGCGCTTCATGATCATTGTCAAAGCCAGCCACGATTCCGAAGCCGGCGTGATGCCCAGCGAGCAATTGCTGACCGACATGGGCAACTACAACGAACAACTGGCCAAGGCCGGCATCCTGGTTTCAGCCGACGGCCTGCACCCCAGCAGCAAAGGCGCCCGCGTGCGCTTCAGTGGTGAAAGCCGCAGCGTGATCGACGGCCCGTTCGCCGAAACCAAGGAGCTGATCGCCGGTTACTGGATCTGGGACGTGAACTCGAAAGAAGAAGCCATCGAGTGGGTCAAGCGTTGCCCGAACCCCATGCCAGGCACTGAATCGGAAATCGAGATTCGCCAGGTGTTCAGCCCGGAAGATTTCGGCGCCGAGTTCACCCCGGAGCTGCGCGAGCAGGAAGAACGCATACGCGAGCAGGCCAAAAAAAACTGAAGCCCCGAATGGAGAACATCAGCATTTTCTGTACGGCCGGTGGCGACTGAACAGACACGAGGACTTTTCGACGCGAAACAGGTAGGGTGCGCAACATCACAATGCCACCACTGGATCGTGTCGCGGTTTTTATGGAGTTGTCATCGCAATGAGTTGCTGGACCGTCCTTGGCCTGTCGGCCGACGCCGATGTGCGCACTATCAAACGCCAATATGCCGTCCTGCTCAAACAGACCCGCCCAGACGACGACCCCGAGGGTTTCCAGCGGCTGCGCGATGCCTATGAGCAGGCGCTGGCGTACAAGGAATGGCAGCAGTATCACGAGCAGAATCAGGACGAAGAGCAAGAACAGGGTATTGAAGAATCCTGGGACTTGAGCGGCCTGACCGTGGTCGAGGTCGACGCCCTGCAACTGGCAACCCGCTCGCTGGACGGGCTCAGCGTTGAAGAGCTCGAACGTCGCCACACCGTCGCCCTCGAACAAGGCTGTGCGCACATCTTCGAGGACACGCTGCTGCATCACTGCATCGAACACCCGCAATCCTCCGACAGCTTGGTGGACTGGGCAGTGCCGACCTTTTTCTGGTTCAGCGCCTGGCAACGGCTGGAGCTGGATGAGGAATCGATCGAGCTGTTGCTGGCCCGGCAGCGCACGCGTATCACGCAACCGATGCGTGATGCCCTCGAACGCGAAGACGTCGACGGATTCCTCCAGGCTTACGCCCGCCGTGCGGATTTCAACTGGCTGGCGATTGAACAACATCAGCAATGGTTCAACCGTGCCCTGAGCCAGATGCTGCTGGATTCGCCTTTTTGGTCTCCCGAGGTATTCGAACGGGTGCGCAGCGGTCAAGGCTGGCACGGCGGCACAGGAAATCCCTGCCCTGACGGCGAATGGCAACGCCTGCTGGCTCGACAAAATGCGCCGTTTTTTGTGGCACGCCAGCAACAGCTCGCCCTGGAACCACCCGCCACCCCCGAACACCGCGCCGCCCGCCTGCTGCTGGGCACCGGCTCGTTCAGCGCCCGCCGCGCACTGGCCCGACGCTTGCGCGAAGAAGACTGGGCGCAGTGCCGCAAGTTGAGTTCGGAGCTGTATGCCAATCACCCCAATGTCTGCGCGCAGATGCCCGGCGGCACGGCGTTTTTCTGGCGCGACTGGGAGCTGAGTTTCAATGACTGGCCAACCTACGTGGGCGTGGTGTTGGCCTGCCTGATAGGCGCGTTCACCCATTACATTCCGTTGGGCGCGCGCCTCAGTGGACTGATCAATATCGTCATGATCTCGACCGTGGTGTTTGGCCTGATCGTGGCGGGGCTCAATTGGTTGGTGCACAACGCTGCTCATCGCGTATGGCGGCTGGATGACCGGCTCAGCACAAGCCTTTGCCCCGGATCCCTCAAAGACTGGCCGCCGTTCGGCGTGCTGCGCGACTTCGTGCCCGGTGCGCTGATGGTGGCCGGGCTTGCCTGGTTTTTCGGCCCGATTGCCGGCGTGGTGTATGCCGCAACCCTTGTAACGTTCGGACTGGTGCGGCGCTGGCAGTCCCGGCCACGGGTGTCCTGGGAAGAGAGCCGACCTGCCGTGAAAGTCGGCGTGACGATCCTCGGGATTGTGGTGCTGGCCCTCGTGCTCGGCGTGTTCAAGGTGGTCGCCAGCCAAGGCACAGTCAATCGCAATCAGGGCCTGCAACCCTGGGCCGAACGCCTGTGCAGCCGCTTGCCGGCCACCACCGCCGAATGCAGCGCACCGGCCACCGTTGAACAGTGGTACGGCAAGGAGGCGCGACCATGACCACGAGAGTAATGTTTTGCGTCGGTATTTTCTTCGCGCTGGTAGTGATGGCGCTGACCAGTACGACCCGTCCTTTCCTCCAGATCGATCTCTGGCTGGATGGACGTGATGCGCCGGTCACCGCTCAGGCCAATGCGCTGAGCCCGGTGATCGCCTGCGTCAACCGGATCGACGTGCAATGGCGAGCGGCCTACGACCGCTACAAGAACCCTCAACCGCCCTTGCCTCGCGACCAGCGTTGGTTGAAGAACCTCAAGGATTTCGACGACAGTGACGCGTTCAATGTGCGCGACATACAGCGTGATGTCTGCGGTCAGGGCCTCACGGAAAAACTCGAATTGCTGACCTGGCAACCAGAGCTGGCACGACAGGCCAACGAGTATGTTCGGGCCCTGAATCACGTCACGACAACCATTGCTCCAACGCGCTTTTACCGAGAGGCGAGTTTCATCTCCGGATCGCAACAGCCCTCCCCTGACGAACTCGCGGCGATCGAGCGCGTGTCACAGGAGTACATCGGCGCTTCGACAGCTCTGCGACAAAGCCTGCTGCCGCTCGACGCCGCGCAGCGTCCCGAACAGCTCAAGCTGATCGAAGCGCGTCTGGGCAGAGACATTCACTGGGACTTGCTGGCGTACATGATTCAGGCGCGAGAGACCGTCGATGTGCTCGACGAAGCGATGAAAAACCGCACCCTGACCCCGAAATTGGTGGCCGAGACCACCGCAAAGCTGCAACAGGCCTGGAACCGTCGCGCCCCCTGGCTCGCGCCGCGCACGGGGGGATTCCAGAACAAGACCGATGCTGCACGGGATCTGTGGCTGCGCATCGGCGAGCCGGGGCAAGACTATCTCGAAGCCTTGAACACGCTGCACACCGACTGGCAGAACCACTCAGAGCCTCAGCGCCTGAGCGAGGACTACTACGCCGTGACCCGCAGTTACGACGGCTTGCTCAGCCATTACAACCGACTGGCGCGCGCCAGTTTCTGACGCAGTGCACACGCCGGATCGCCCTCAGGGACGACCCGGCGTGCCGGTCTTACTTGGCCTTGAGCTTGAGGTAGGACTGATGCAGATCCGCCGCCCAGCCGTCGATCACGCTTTTCACGTCATCGGCCTTCATCACCTGCGAATCGTTTTCCAGCGGTTTGCCGGTGCCCTTGCGCACCACCTGCGCCGCCACCTTATTGGTGCCGCCATCGAGGAACACCGCTTCGGTCGCCAGGGTGGTTTCCTGATCGCGAATGCCGCTGGCGGTGCTGACCGCTGCCGCCACCAACGCCACCGGAATCACTTCATAGGCATGCAGGCCTTCAGTCTTGCTGCTGACGGCGGTGATGGCCGCACGTACCACAATCACGCCCGGCCCGGGGCCTGAGGCCAGCGGCAGGGACTTGCCCAATTCACGCTTGAGTGCCTGATCGTAATAGCTGGTGATGCCGTTGAGGGTCTGCTGCGGAATCTTCACGGTGGGTTGCGGTTTGGGATAGAGCTGGGTCGGTTCGATGTAGACGCTGGTGAATTTGCCGATGTCGATTTTCGGGTCGATCCACCGCATCACCTCGGCGCCGGACGGCGACTTCGCCTCCTTGAGCTGGCTGTAGTCTTTGAGAAACCCCGAATACTCGTCTGGCGCAACGGTTTTGCTGGAGCAGCCCACCACGCCCAGCGTGGCGATACACAAGGTGCTCATCATTACGGCAAGCTTCATGCTGTAACTCCTGTTGGAAGGCCGGATTTATTGCATCAGGAGTTACAGGTATAGCTAAAAGCGCGCCGATTGCGACCCGTCACCAGCTCGAAGTTTCCCCACTTCTCAACGCCATCTCCCGCCGGCTGTTCGCCCGCATCGCCTTGATCAGCGACACCGTCCCCACCAGCAAAATCGCCGCACCAAACAGAAAATCAATGTTGTACAGCTGGAAATCCTGCACCGGCCCCACCAGCACCGTGCGCACCACGCCGATTCCCACCAGCGTAGCGAGGAAGTCGATCCCCGGCTCATCGCGGTAGAACACCAGCAGCAGCGGCAGGCACAGCACCAGCAGCATCAACAGCACCACGACTTTGAACGAGCCTTTGCGCTCGACGCTGAACGCGCATTCGTGGGGACCGTAGGCCTTGTAGTCCTCGTCGCGGATCATCGAGTTTTTCTCGTTGATGTAGTCGGCGCGGTTGTATTTCTGGATCGGCGTGAAGGTGTTGGACATCTCCATCAGCGTGGTGATGTTCTTGAAGCGCAGGTCGATGCGCTCGCTACCCTTGAGGTAATACAGCACCGGTTTGTAGCCGTAGCGATAGGTGTCGAAAGGGAATTCGGTGACCCGGCCCTGAACACTGATCGGCCGCGATTCGAGTTCGGCAAAGGCGCTCTTGTCGGTCGAGGCAAGGTTGCGGCTCAGGGGCAGGACTTTTACTTGCTCAAGGAAGATCGGCGTGACGCCGTAGGACCACTGCAACGGTTCCAGGCGCAGACGCAGTTCGTTGCGGCCCAGGTCATAGCGGTTGAAGGTACGTTCGGACACCACCACCGCGCCGCTGAGCATGAACTCGCCGCGCAGGTTGTTGGTGATGCGCAGGGTCAGTTGATCCTTGCCCAACAGCGCCGCCTCAGTGTTCGGCGGCGTGCCGCACCACGCGGTGCTTTCGCCGACGCCACCGAGCTGACCGGCACGGTTTTCGTTGAATACGTAGATGTAACCGGCCCACAGCGTCACCATCAACAGCAACGCGGTGATGCCCAGAATTTTTTTGCCCGGACTCACTGATCAGACTCCCTTCTTCATTCCGTCGTCCAGCCGAAAACCCGCTGGCGACGGGGACTCTACCAAAAGGCCACCATCGACCCAAGGAAAAATCCCCGATTCATCAGGGTTCTAAGGGTTTCCCCTGCATCAGCGGCGTCTGAACAAGGGGCGCGGCTCGATCACCGAGCGCCCGTACAACACGCTCATCCCGGCCAGCCCCTTGAGCGCATCCTCGGCGGATTTGTCCTCGCGCACGGCGAAGCTGTCGAAACCGCACTGGCGCATGTGGCTGAGCTGGTCGCGCAGTACATCGCCGATGGCGCGCAACTCGCCTTTCCAGCCAAAACGACTGCGCAGCAGATAGGCCTGGCTGTAGGCGCGGCCGTCGCGAAAGCTCGGGAAATCGAGGGCGATCAGTGGCAGCGAGGTCAGCCATGGCAGCAGGCTTTCGACGCCATCGTCCGGACCGAGCCAGACCGCATGGGTCGAGGGTGAATCGAGCCACTGGGCCAGCGGTAGAATCAACATCCCCGCGCTGAACTCTGTTTCTGGCGAGCGGATCAGCGTCCAAGGATCATCCAGCACGATCCGCGCCCCGCCCGCCTCCATGCGCAGCAGATTGTTCATGCCGGCACCTCCAGCGCTTTCGGGTAGACCCGCTCCTTGAACGGCTCCAGTCCGATGCGTGCCACGGTATCGACGAACAATTCTTCGGCTTCGCGATAACGCACGAAGGTGCCGATGATCCGCTCGATCACCTGCGGCACTTCAGCGGCGCTGAACGACGGACCGATGACTTTGCCCAGTGCGCTGTTCTTGCCCTGAACGCCGCCGAGGGTGATCTGGTACCACTCGCTGCCGTTCTTATCGACGCCGAGGATCCCGATGTTGCCGATGTGATGATGGCCGCAGGCGTTCATGCAGCCGGAAATGTTCAGGCTGATGTCACCCAGATCGTGCAGGTAGTCGAGGTTGTCAAAGCGCGCCTGAATCGCCTGGGCAATCGGGATCGATTTGGCGTTGGCCAGCGCGCAGAAATCACCGCCGGGGCAGGCAATTATGTCGGTCAGCAGACCGACGTTGGCCGCGCCCAGGCCCTGCGCTTTCGCCAGTTGCCACAGCGCGAACAGCTCGGACTTGGGCACATCCGGCAGGACGATGTTCTGCTCGTGGGCGATGCGGATTTCGCCGAAACCGAAACGCTCGGACCAGTCGGCCACGGCCAACATCTGCGCATCGGTGACGTCCCCCGGCGGCGAAGTCGGGCCCGGTTTGGTCGACAGCACCACGCTGGTGTAGCCCGGCAATTTGTGCGGTTGCACGTTGCGCGCGATCCAGCGGGCGAACGCCGGGTTGTCGGCCAGGTGCGTGCCGAAATCCAGATCGGTGCCCGCCAGCGTTTGGTAGCTCGGCGGCACGAAAGCACTGGCGACGCGTTGGTATTCATCTTCGGTAAGTTGCGCCGGGCCGTCCTTGAGGTGTTGCCATTCCTCTTCGACTTCCTTGGCGAACGCCTCGATACCCAGCGCCTTGACCAGAATCTTGATCCGCGCCTTGTACTTGTTGTCCCGCCGGCCGTGACGGTTGTAGACCCGCAGCACCGCCTCGACGTAGGACAGCAAGTGCTGCCACGGCAGGCCATCGCGGATCTGCAGACCGAGGATCGGCGTGCGCCCCAGACCACCGCCGACGATCACCCGCAGGAGCATCTGGCCGTAACGCCCCGGGTAAAGATAGAGGCCGATGTCGTGCATCATGATCGCCGCGCGATCCTGCTTCGCCGAGCAGATGGCGATCTTGAACTTGCGCGGCAGGAACAGGAATTCCGGGTTGATCGTCGACCATTGCCGCAGGATCTCCGCCAGCGGACGCGGATCGATCAACTCGTCCGCCGCGACCCCGGCGAAAGCTTCGGTGGTGATGTTGCGCACGCAGTTGCCCGAGGTCTGGATCGCATGCATGTTGACCTGCGCCAGACGTTCGAGAATATCCGGCACTTCGTGCAGCTCGATCCAGTTGAACTGCATGTTCTGCCGGGTGGTGAAGTGGCCGTAGCCTCGGTCGTAGTCACTGGCGATGCTCGCCAGGGTGCGCATCTGTTCGGCACTCAGCGTGCCGTAGGGAATCGCTACTCGCAGCATGTAGGCGTGCTTTTGCATGTACAGGCCGTTTTGCAGGCGCAGCGGCAGGAACTCTTCTTCGCTCAACTCCCCGGCCATGAAGCGCTCGACCTGATCGCGAAACTGCGCAACGCGCTCGAACACCAGCGCCCGGTCGTAATCATCGTATTGATACATGCAACTGCCACCTCATCAGGAGTTTCCTGTGGGAGCGAGCTTGCTCGCGATTGCGGTGTGTCAGGCAACTGCAATGTTGGCTGACACACCGCAATCGCGAGCAAGCTCGCTCCCACAGTTTCTTGCAAGCACTATGACGTTGCAGCGCAGCCCGTTACAGATTCACCTGAACGCATAAAAACCGTATCAGGGCGCGGCAGATGGCCGCAGGCAGCGCCTGGATCTGATCCGCATAAATCAACAATTCCTGAGCCTGTTTTGTTTCCGGTGGGGTTTCTACAGTGCAGCTCGTGCCAGACCGGGTGGCCTGGCAAGACTTTGCAACCGTGGATGAACTGACCATGAGCACAGCAACAATCGGACAGGCTTATAACTACAAGGTCGTCCGCCAATTCGTCATCGCGACTGTTTTCTGGGGTGTCGTGGGCATGGCGATGGGGGTATGGATCGCCTCGCAACTGGTATGGCCGGAGATGAATCTGGACTTGCCGTGGACCACCTTCGGCCGCTTGCGACCGTTGCACACCAGCCTGGTGATTTTCGGCTTCGCCGGCAGCGCGCAATTCGCCGCCAGTTACTACGCGGTGCAGCGTACCTGTCAGGTGCGGCTGTACTCGGACAAGCTCGCCGCCTTCACCTTCTGGGGCTGGCAATCGGTGATCGTGATCATGCTGGTCACCCTGCCGATGGGCTACACCACCACCAAGGAGTACGCCGAGATCGAATTCTCCGGCGCCGTTTGGATGGCGGTGGTCTGGGTCGCGTACGCCATCGTGTTCTTCACCACCGTGGTGCAGCGCAAGACCAAGCACATCTACGTCGGCAACTGGTTCTTCGGCGCGTTCATTCTGGTGATCGCCATGTTGCACGTGGTCAATCACCTGTCGATCCCGGTGGACTGGTTCAAGTCCTATCCGGTGTATTCCGGCGCTACCGACGCCATGGTGCAGTGGTGGTACGGGCACAACGCGGTGGGGTTCTTCCTGACCACCGGTTTCCTCGGGATGATGTATTACTTCGTGCCCAAGCAGGTCAATCGGCCGGTGTATTCGTACCGGTTGTCGATCGTGCACTTCTGGGCGCTGATCACCCTGTACATCTGGGCCGGCCCGCACCATTTGCACTACACCGCGCTGCCGGACTGGGCGCAGTCGCTGGGTATGGCGATGTCGCTGATCCTGCTGGCGCCGAGCTGGGGCGGGATGATCAACGGGATGATGACGCTATCGGGCGCGTGGCATAAATTGCGCACCGACCCGATCCTGCGCTTCCTGGTTTTGTCGCTGGCGTTCTACGGCATGTCGACGTTCGAAGGGCCGATGATGGCAATCAAGACCGTCAACGCCCTCTCCCACTACACCGACTGGACCATCGGCCACGTCCACGCCGGGGCCTTGGGCTGGGTGGCGATGATCACCTTCGGCGCGACTTATCACATGGTGCCCAAGGTCTTTGGCCGCGAGCGGATGCACAGCACACCGTTGATCAACCTGCACTTCTGGCTGGCGACCATTGGCACCGTGTTGTACATCGCTTCGATGTGGGTCAACGGGATTACCCAGGGCCTGATGTGGCGGGCGATCAACGAGGACGGCACGCTGACCTACTCGTTCGTCGAAGCGCTGCAGGCCAGCCATCCGGGGTTTGTCGTGCGGTTTGCCGGCGGGGTGTTCTTCCTCAGCGGCATGTTGCTGATGGCCTACAACGTATGGCGCACGGTGCGGGTGGCGAATGTTGCGATTACCCACCGTGAAGCGCAGATCGCCTGATACAGGGAGCCGGTCATGTTCGATGTTTTCTTGAATGTGTTGGGCGTGGTGTTTCTGTGGCTGGCGGTTGAGTACTGCTTGCGGCACGAGACGGCCGAAAGTCTGGATGAGGCGAGTCTGACGCCGTTTGCGGATGATCCGGAGGTGGCTCGGCGGGTTGAGATGGCCACCGGTAAAACCGTGAAAGCGGTGGCGCCGGAGGTGGCGAAGCCGGGGTGGGTCAACCTCGAAATGTGAGCTACTTCCGTTGATGTTGATCGTTCCCACGCTCTGCGTGGGAATGCAGCCCGGGACGCTCCGCGTCCCTTCCGGAGCTGGAGCGCGGAGCGTCCCTTGAGGCATTCCCACGCAGAGCATGGGAACGATCTTTCAAACCTTTGGCGTCTGGCGCAGACGCGCCATGCTCAGGGTGTCGACCCATTGCCCGTCACGCACGGCGTAATCGCGGAACAGGCCTTCGGTTTCGAAGCCGAACTTGCGATAGAGCCCGATGGCCGCCTCGTTGTCGGCGTACACGCTCAGTTCGACCCGGTGCAGGTTCATCCAGTTGTCGGCGACTTCCAGCGCCGCTGCCATCAACTTCGTCCCCACCCCCTTGCCTTGCCAGGCCACCGCAACGCTCAGCCCGATGCTGCCGGCATGACTACGACGAATCCGGGAAAAAGCCTCCAGCCCCAGATAACCGATCACCACCCCTTGGTGCAGCGCCACAAGTTTCAACACTCGCTCGCTGTCCGGCATCAGGCGCTGGCGCCAGATCTCGGAGGATTGAAACGGCATCTGCAACACTTGCCGGGCTACCGCCGGGTCGTTGTAGAGCGCAGTGACGCCTTCAAGGTGGCATTCGCTGAAGCGTTCGAGATCAATCGCGGGGTTGTGCTCAGGCATGAAAGATCCCTCCTGGATCAGTGCGTGGCCGGTCACTGTAAACCGCTTCTTCACGGATTCGCCACGACTGTTTAAAGCCGTTGACCGAAACGTCCGGCAAGCCACATCGCCTTGCGCCATTGCCTACGCATCCGCCAGAATCCGCCGGCTTGTGCGCCTTGAGGGTCGGCTCTATCGTTTCCCGGTCGCTGATGAATCAGCGACCGGGTTTAGCAGCTCGGCAATTCTCAAGGCACGCTGGTTTCGCCATTTCTGTTTTATGGCGGCTTGCGTGGGGCACTTCGGTGCGCCGGGATCCTTGAGCCTGGTCTGCTAACCCGCGTACAGCCGCCACCTCGTTCGTTTAGCAGCGATGGATGACGGCTCCATTCTCAAGGAGCTCCACCATGATCAAACCAACACCAAACCCACCTGAAACCGACCCGACCTCGCCCTACGAAACCCTGGATTCCAAGAAATTCCACGAAGCCGCCGACCGCGCTCTCGATCACTACCTCAATCCGTTCCACCCCAGAACCCCCCTGCTCAAACCCAACACCCGCTACCTCATCGCCCCCGGCATCGACAGCGAAGAACTGCTGGCCGACGCCTGCGAAACCCTGACCTCGGCCAAAACCATGGCCACCGACTTCGCCGGGCTGGTGGACGGCTCACATCGGCATGTGCTTTTGGGCATTGCGCAACTGATCATGCTGGGGGAACTGGCGGTGAACCGGGCGCTGGATAATCTGGAGTTGAAGGCTGAGGCGCCGCTTTAGTTCGATGATCGTTCCCACGCTCTGCGTGGGAATGCAGCCCGGGACGCTCCGCGTCCCTTCCAGTGCTGGAACGCGGAGCGTCCCTTGAGGCATTCCCACGCGGACGCGTTCGACGCCTCGACGTGGGAACGATCTAAGAAAAATTACTCGAACCACTCCTGCCGCTCATTGAACGTGCGTTGAATCAAATCCACCAAGGTCTGCACCTCCCCGACCTCCTGCGATTCGCTGTTCACCGCCAGCCACGCCTGCAACCGCATCGCCTCCTCAAACAACCCCGGCAACGCCACCAACCCGCGATCAAACCGGCTCATGTACATCGGCAACAACCCGATGCACGCGCTGCACCGGATCATCTCCAGCATCAGTTCATAAGACTGCATCTGCACCACCCCGGCCAACCGCTGTTCGACCAGTTCATTCCACGGCCGGAAGCTGTCGATCTGCCGGTCATGCTGCCATTGCACCAGCATGAAATCGGCAAGGTCGTCCGGACTTTCCGGCCGTGCAGTCACGCGGGAGTAGCGTTTGGCGATATGCGGCTGGTATTCCAGTTGCGCGAGGCGTTGCGGTTCGCTGGTGGCGAAGGTCGGGCCGGGATGCGGGGTGTCGCCATGGGCGAGCCAGAGCACGATGTCGGCGCTGACGGCGCGCAGGGCCAGTTCGCTGTCGAGGGCGATGATCTCCAGGCGCACGCTGGCGTTGCGGCGCAGCAGTGCGATGAGGTCGCGACCGAGGATGTCATGCAGGATCGATTCGGCGACAGCCAGCCTGATCAGGGGTTGCTCGATCACCGGGAGTTTACGTTCGTGAGCCAGGGCGATCAGTTTTGCCTGCAATTGCTGGCCTTCGCGGGTCAGGCTCAAGGCGCTGCCCTGAAAGCTGAACAGCGCGCATTGCAGTTGCTGTTCGAGCTGCGCCAGTTGTTTGCGCAGGAGGGTCGAGCGCACGTTGAGGCTGCGGGCGGCCTGCATGAAGCAGCCGCAACGGGCACTGACCAGAAAATATTGCGCGACGTCGCCGTCGAGGGTCGCTGCTTGCGCCAGCCAGGGTTCGTCCTTGTCCCGGGGCCAGCGGAAATCGGCGCTGCTCTGTCGTGCTGCGGGTTCGGTGAATGACATCGATGACTCCCTGTCGATCTTTGTTGTTTGCCTTTGCATAAATCCATTGTGGGAGCGAGCTTGCTCGCGAAGGCATCGGCACACGCAACATCTCATTGCCAGATACACCGCTTTCGCGAGCAAGCTCGCTCCCACAGAGTTCAGAGGTGGATCTGAATTACAGTTTTTCCTCCAGCACCTTGTTGAGCTCGGCCCCGTCGATGCTCAGCGTCGCGGTGTTGAGCATGCCGTCCAGGTACGCCTGGGCAATCTGTTCCTGACGCTGTGCCCGCAAGGCCTGAGTCAGTTGGTCACGCAACTCGTCGAGGGTCGCAGTGCGGGCCGGTTGTTGTTCGGTGAGTTTGATCACGTGGAAACCGGCGCTGCTTTGAACGGGATCGGAGACCGCGCCAACCTTGAGCCGCGCCACCGCGCCACGCACTTCCGGCACCAATTGCTGCAAGGGTTGCAGGCCGGTGTCACCACCACGTTCGGCAGTGAGACGATCCTGAGAAAACTCTTTGGCCAACGCCGCAAAGTCAGCCGGAGTCGCCTGGGCTTTCTTGCTCAACTCCGAAGCCTGCTTGCGCACGGCCTCAAGATTCTGCGGCTCATTCACCCCGAGGAAAATCTGACTGACCCGATACAACGCCGGCGTCTGCCAATTAGCCTTGCCCGCGTCATACGCCTGTTGCAACTCGGCGGCGCTCGGGTAATCCGCCGGCACCTGACTCACCGACTGCAAATAGTCGCGGAACACGATCTGTTCGGTGGCGGCTCGGGTTTGCCGAACCACGTCCGGACGCTGCGCCCAGCCCTGGGCATCGGCCTGTTCCAGCACGGCTTTTTCGGCCAGGCGTGAACGAATCCAGCGCTCCAGCGCCTCACGATTGCCACGCAGTTGCTCACGAGTCTGCGGCGGGACGGCCGCCAGCAGCGCCTGCAATTCCTCCGGCGTGACCTGCTGATTGCCCAGTCGAGCCACCGCCGGCCCGGCACTGGCTCCCACGATCGGCGCCGGTTGCTGGGCGGCGACCGGGTCATTGCCCGGCCGCACCACCAGGGCCACGGCGACCACCAACAGCGCCACCGCAGCGGCGCTGATTACCATGGCAGGTTTCGTCACAGCGCGACTTCCTCTTGCTCAACCTTGGGTGCCTGGGCAACGGCAGCGCTTTGGGTGAAATCACGCAGGTACACGATAAATTCCTGAAGCAGGCGATCCCACAATTCCAGGTTGCCGCGCAGGTGATCGTTGCTGACGCCAGCCGCTACCACCACGTCCATCTCCATCACCAGAAACTCGCCCTGCAACGACAACCGGGCAAACCGGCGGGTCGCGTTCCACTGCTCGGCCACACCGGCCGGCAACTCACCCTGCACGCGCAAGGCGCAGCTGAACGTGAAGTCGACGTAGCTGCCCTGTTCCGCCACCGCCGGGTTGCCGAAACGCACCGCATAGCCGATGCCCTGACTGGCGCTGAGCAACTGGACGATGCCGTTCTGTTCGGTCTGGTTGACGCGGTAACCGGCGGCTTGCAGTACGTCGGTCAGGGATTGCGGGGATACGTGGGAGATCAATTGAGTCATTACTTCTTCCTTGTCCATGAGTCTTTTAATCAGTGCGCGATCGCGGCTTGCGGCGCATCGAATTGAGTCTTGTACAGTTCGTCGCCAAAGCCCTGAGCCAGCTCATCGAACTTGACCCGGGCGCTGCCGGCGAAGGGTTGGCGGATCTTCATCACCTCGGCCACATCGATGTTTTCGTAGGCGGTGAGAATCTGCTTGGCCACGCCGTACATCTGCTGATTCTTGACCGAACATTGCTGCACTTGTGTGTCACGTTCAGTCAATTGCGCTTGAAGCTTAGACCGTTCTGCCTCTTTGGCACGGGCCAGGACCAACAGCTCTTCGTAGGCCTTCTTGAACTTGCCGGTCTGCTCGTTGCTGGCCGCGACTTGCGCCTGGGCCTGGCTATGCAGGCTTTGCTGCTGCCCGGCCAGTTGCTCGGCGAGGCCTTTGGCCTTGGCCAGTTCGGCGGTCAATTGCTTGATTTGCGCCTGTGCTGCCTTGGCCTCGTTCTGCGCCGCCAGTTGCGCGGCGCTGGCCTGGGCCTGCTGACTTTGCAAGGTTTGCAGTTGCTGGGTGGTGCTGCGCAACTGGGTGCGCAGGCGTTCCTCCATGCCTTCGGCGCTCGCCCCGGTGGCGATCAACATCCCGAGTCCAAGCCATAAAAAGCGGATTTTCATAACCCTCTCCCGGCGCTTAGAAGCGCGTGTTGATCTCAAGCTGCATGACGTCGATGTCGAACGGCGCACCGTACACCGCCTCGGTGCTCATCCAGCGGCCGGTGGCGTAAACGTTCTTTGCCAGGCCGTAGTTGCCGCCGAGGATATAGCCCTTGGCGTTGGTGCCGCCGAGGTGAAAGGACGAGTCGTTGAAGCCGTCCGGCAAGGCATCCGGCTGGATGTACTTGTAGCCGGCGAACAGGTTCCAGTCGCCCTGCTTCTTCAGCTCCAGCGCGTTGCCGAGGGTGAACTGGACCATCCACGCATTGGCGCCGCTTTCGATGTTGCCGTTGCTGTCGAGGTTGTTGACCAGTTGCCCGGCGGAACGCTTGCGCATGTCGCCTTCGTCGTAGCCGAGGTTGTGGATGTAGTTGCCCTGGCTGCGCAGCTTGAAGTCTTCCGGCAGGTCGGCGTCCCACACCACGTTGAGGTCCAGCAGGTTGAACTCGGACGCCAGGCCAACGAATTGCGGCTGCGGCGTGGTGGTCGGGTTGAGCGGGTTCGGCGTGATGTCACGCAGCAGGAACACGCTGTTGCCCTTCTGCATGAATGCTGCGCGGGTGCCGTCGCTGTCGCAGCCCGGTGCGCCGGCCCACGGTTCGCAAGGGCTGGAACGCTGGCCTTCGATGTCGTCGAAGCGGTAGTAGGCCAGCGCGCCTTTCAAGCGGTTGTTGCTGTTGATCGCCCATTTGGCGCCGATCTGCGCGCCGTACAGCCATTTGTTGTCGCTTTCTTCCTTGTCGAAGCCGTTGCTGGTGGTGGTGTCGTTGGTGTAGTCCACCGGGAACGCGCCGACGGTGCCGAACACGCCCCAGTCGCGGCTGAGCTTGTGGTCGAAAATCGCCGCCACACCGTCGAAGTTCAGGTCGTTGGAATACAGCATGTCGGTGGACATGAACGGGTTGGCGAAGCGGCCACCGGTCAGGGTCAGTTCATCCGACGGCTTCCAGGTCAGGTAACCCTGATCGAGCCAGATGTCTTTTTTCGAGAAACCGCCGCCGAGGTTCTGGGTGGTCGACACCGGGTTGTTGTCCGAGCCGGTGCCGATGCGGATGCCGGCGGTCCATTGCGGCGAAATCTCCGCTTTCATGCCCAACCGGGCGCGCAGGCGGAACAGGTTTTCGCGGTCTTCGCGGGTGTTGAGCAACGGCGGCAACGCGGTGCTGCTGTTTGGGTTCACGTCGTACGGGCCGTTGTTGTTGAGCTTGGCGAAGTCGACGATTTCATTGCTGTTGCTGCCCGAGTAATAGCGCGATTCGTCACGCAGACGGATGTCGCCGTCGAAGCTGATGCGCGACGCCCAGTCCGGGAAGGTGTTGGGCGCGGCCCAGTTTTCCTGTTTGGCGGTGGCCATGACTTCGGCCTTGACCTGATCGCGGATCTGGTCGCGCACCGCCGCCGGCACGTATTGCACCCGCACATCGCCCGGCGCGGCGACCGGCCCGGCTGCCACAGCGGTAGACGCCGCAGCCTGCTTGGCCTGGACCGCTTCGTTCTGGGCCTGGGCGATCAGCGCGTCGGCCTTGTCCTGTTTCAGAATGCCCTGCTCGACCAGCAAGCGGATCAGATTGATCGTGGCGTTCTCCGAGGGCGCAGGCGCTGCCGCGGCCTGACCGACCAGGGTCGCGATGACCATGCCGACCGCCAGGGACAATCGATTCACGTTGGAAATCATCTGCACACAACTCCTTTTCATACAGCTTTATGAATTCGGTTAACCCGGACGCCGCCCTTGCAGGGACATGCGCACAGGCAAGGTAATGGAGGCCGGTGGCCGCTCGCTCAGGTGGGGCGCGTTACGCAATGCGGCCAACACCTGACTGTCGATTTCGGGGTTGCCGCTGGACTTGATCAGCTCGACCCGGGTGATCTCGCCGACGCTGCTCAGCCACACATCGGCCTGCAGCGAAAACGCCAGGTTGCGCAGGTCGGGGTTCTCACGCAGCAGCTTCTGGAAGGTGAACGCGAGAAACTGGCTGTAAGTGCCGTTGCCCAACCGCCCACCGCCGGAGCCGGCCATGCCGCCGCCCTTGCCCGCGCCGATGTTGAAGGCGTCGCTGCCGCTCTGGGCGTCACCGTCCATTTGCATCGGGTTGGCCAGGTCGTCCGCTGGCGATGGCGGTGCTTCTTCCTCGGGCTTGACCTCTTGCGGTTCGGGCGTTGGCTCGGGCTCGACGATTTTTTCCTCGACCGGGGTTTCCGGCTCCGGCGGCTTTTCCGGCGGCGGAGGTGGCGGTGGCGGTGGCGGTAACGGAATGATCGTTGGCACCTTCGGCGCTTCCCGGCGGATGCCGCTCATGTCGTTGGCCCACTGCCACAACAGGAACGCCGCGACGGCGCCCAGCAGCAGCCCGGCGCCCCACTTCACGTAACGCAGTGGCGACTTCTTCACCGGCAAAGGCTCGATTGGCAGTTGTGCAGTCATCACTCAGCCCTGCGTCGGTTTGCCGGTGACGAGACCGACCTGGGACAGTTCGAGCCGGCGCAGCAGATCCAGCACTTCGATGACCTTCTGGTATTGCACCGTGGCGTCGCCGCGCACGATTACCGGGAAGTCCGGGTTCTGCGCTTTCTCGATGCGCAGGCGCTCTTCCAGCTCCGGCAAGGTCACCGGGTAGGCGTCGAGGAACACCTGGCCGCCGTCGTTGACCGAAATCGCCTTGGTCTTGGCCTCGGACAGCGACACGGCGGCGCTGGCCTTGGGCAGGTTGATCTGGATCCCGGAGACCTGCGCGGTAGCGGTGAGGATGAACATCACCAGCACCACCATCAGCACGTCCACCAGTGGCGTGATATTGATGCTGTCCACTGCGGCATCTTCGTCATCGTCGTGGGAGGCATTTACGGACGCCATGTCAGTGCTCCTCAGGCCGGTACGGAGTGATTGGCGTGATGACCGCGCTGATGCGCCGCTTCACTGGACTGGCCTTCACCGTGCATCTCCGCCAGACGGGTGATGAACTCGTCGACGAACACGCGCATGTCAGCGCTGACTTCCTTGTTGCGAGTGATCAGGCGGTTGTAGCCAAACAGCGCCGGGATCGCGACGAACAGGCCCATGGCGGTCGCCAGCAATGCGGCGGCCATACCCGGCGCGATGGCGTTGATGTTGACGTCGCCGGCCATGGCCGTGCCGAGGAACACCACCATGATCCCCAGGACGGTGCCGAGCAGGCCGATGTACGGGCCGCCGGCAATGGCGTTGGACAGGGTCGAAAGTTTCGAGCTGAGCTGCTGGTTTTCCCGGGTGCGCACGCCGTCCATGGAGCAGCGGATCGCTTCGATGGTCGCCGCCGAAACCGACGAGGTATCGGCGCCCTGCTCGCGACGGGTGCGGATCTCTTTCACCGCCACCTGATACAGGCGCCACAGCGGCGAATGTTGCAAGCGCTGGGCGAGCTGGGTGTCGTCAGCGAACATTTCCAGGCGAGTGCCGACCTTGGCGAATTGCACGCGGAAGTCTTCGTTGGCGGCGGTGACGCGGCTGAGGGTGCGGTTCTTGCGCAGCATGATGATCCACGACTGGAACATCATCAGCACCAGCACCGCGATGATCACCCAGGCATCGACCGGCACGGCGTTGAGCAGGAAACCGAGGCTGCCGAAACCGAAGCCGGACTGTTCTTCATCGACGCCGTAAGCCACCAGTTTCGACTCGGCGCCCTGGGAAGTGGCGTCAGCCAGCAACAGCGGCGCCGGACGGGCGACTTTCGACAGACGCAGCTCATCGATGGCACCCACGAACGGCTGGAAAGGACCTTCATGGAGATCAGCGCCGATGGCCATGACCGAATTGAACGCCGGCATCGTCTGAGCCAGTGCCGCGCCTTCGCGACCGTTGATGTACAGCGTCACTTTCGCGCCTTCAGCGGTCAATGCGACGTGCTGCCATTGGCCCGGATTCAGCGGCTGCGTGGCCACGGCGCGCTGGCCGTCGATTTCCACAAACGGCACGCCCTGATTCACACCGACCAACAGGCTGTTGGCGCCTTCGCGGCGAGCCAGGATCAGTTGCTCACCATTAGCCTGATCCAGACGCAACCAGGCACTGAAGGTGAAGGCACTGCCAGCGTTGTGCTGCAACGACGGACTGGCTGGCAGCAGCAATGGCTGACCGCTGAACTGCAAGGCCCGCCCTACTACGCCATCGATGGCGGCGCCGGTCGCGCTCTGCGCGGTGTTGCCATAGGCGGTGGTGTCTTTGACCGGGGTGCCAGTGGCGCCGTCGAAGTGATAAAGCGCGGTGTAATTCGGATCGAAAGTGAGCTGACCGTTGCCGGTGGCCGGGGCTTTTTGGTTGCCGTAGTACATCCAGATGTCCTGACGCTGGCCGCCCTCGACATTCGGCACATCGACCCAGATCAGCGCCATGCCCATCAGCGCATCGAAGCTTTCGATCTGGTGGTTGAGTACGGTCTTGTCGTCGGCGGCGACGAAGCGCAGGTCCGAGCCGTCCTCTTTCACGCCGTCAAAGGTGAAGTTGCCGGTGTGCAGGCGCACCAGCAGCGCGGTGCGGCCCAGGGCCTGATTGATCGCGGCGCCTTGCGGCGTGGTGTCGACGGCGATCTGTTTGCGGTAATGCCAGTCGTCCTGCCACCAGGCCTGAGCCGTGGCCGGGAGCACGAAGCCCAGGCAGATCAACAACGAAAGGAAAAGGCGCTGCATGGAGGTGCTCCTTGTTAGAAAGTGGCCTGAAGGTTGAAGTGCAGGCGCGATTCCTGTTTCGAGGTGTTCGGCCCTTCGAGTAGCGGGTAGCCCCAGTCGAGGCTGCCGGACAGCCATTTGCTGAGGCTGGCGCGGGTGCCGAGGCCGACACTGGCCAGGGCGTAATTGGCGTCCTGGTCCGGCAGTTCGTCGCGCAGATAGAGTTGCGCACCCTCGGCGAAGGCGTAGAAGCGCCAGTCCTGCATCCAGCCGCCGACGTATTTGGCCAGCGACGGTGTGCGCAGCTCTTCGCTCAACAGGAAGCCGTCATCGGCGGTGCGTTCAGCGGCCAGATAACCGCGTACCGAGGTCGCGCCACCGGCAGAGAATTGTTCGTTGGAAACCAGCGGTCCCGACGCCAATTGGAACGCAGCTTTGCTCGCGCTCTGCCAGTCGCTGTCGAAGGTCCAGGTGAAGTTGGTATCGCCCTTGAGCACGGCGAAACTCGGGTTGGCGCGGTAGCGTTTGTAGTCGAAGTCTTCGTCGGAGCTGCCGTAACCGAAGATGCTGCGGGTGGCCGCGACCAGGCTCAGGCCGAGGCCGAGCTGGCTCTTTTCGCTGTAGCGATAGCCGTTGTAGGCGAAGGTGAGCGGCGCGTATTTCAGCGGCACCTTGTCGCTCTCACCGGACAGGGTCAGGCGCTCGTCGAAGTCCTTGAAGTCGATGCCGGCCGACAGCGAGTTCGACCAGTTGCCGCTGGACGGAATGGTGTAGATCGCCGCTACGCCGTAGGAGTGTCCCTTGCCGAGCACGTTGCTGCCGCCGAGGGTGGCGACGTTGCTGTCGGACTGGTAACCGGAGAACTGCACGCTCCAGCGCTCGGTCAGCGGCGCGGTGTAGGAACCGGACCAGACCTTGGCGTTGTCGGTTTCCTGCGGTGCGGTGAAGAACGTCAGGTTGACGCTGTGGCCCAGTTGCCAAAGGTTGTTGTAGCCGAGGCTGGTAACGGTGCGCAGCTTTTCGGTGTCGGCGCTGTAGTCGTTGTTCAGGCCGACGCTGGCGGTCCACGGGTTCTGGTCTTCGACCTGCAAATCCACGTCCATGGTGCCGGGGCGCTGCCCTTCGCGCACCAGCGGCATTACCTGCCGGCCCGGGGTTTTGTTGAGTTGCGCCAGTTCGCCCTGGACCTTGGCGAAGTCCGGCACCTCGCCTTCCTTCAGGGCCGGGACGTTGTCGCGGATGTCCAGCGGCGAATAGTGTTTGGCGCCGACCACGCGGACCCGGCCAACTTTGGTTTCGCTGACTTGCAGGTAGACGATGCCGTCGGCCACCGCTTGCTCCGGCAGCTCGACGAACACCGATTGGTAGCCGCGTTCCTGATAGGCCTTCTGCAAGGCGTCCCGCGCGCCTTCGATGTCGCTCAAGGCTTTTTGCGGACCGAGGAACGGATACACCGCTTCTTCAATCGCCCGCGCATCGAGCACGGTATTGCCGCGCACGAAGTATTCGTTGACGTCCACCAGACGCTGCGCTGCTGTGTTTTCGGCCTCCTCGGCGAACGCCGGCTGCGCGCCGGCCGTCACCAGCAGCCAGCCCCACAGCGCCAGCCGTGACGTGAAAATCTGATCCACACTACCCCCTGAAATTCGCGATGACCTGTTGGCGCTCATGCGCCATGCGTGTGCGTCAGTTACTGGCGTTCTTGATTGCTGAAGTGCCGGCCCCGGTGTGCTTGCCCAGCCAGGTGTGCAGCAGCGCGAAGTTCAGCGAGAACTCGGGCATTTGCAGCAGCGCGCCGCAGAACACTTCACCGATGATTTTCTGGATGAGCTGCACCGCACGCGGTTCGTTGAGCAGCGTGGCGATGTCGCGACTGAGGACGTTGAAGCTCCAGACTTTCTGGTTCAGGCCCAGGCCGACGAACCAGCGGAACAGCAGGTTGTAATTGAGCTGTTCGTAGAGCTGCTGCTCGCTGGGCACCGAATACAGCAGTTGCAGCAGCAGAATGTGCATGACCGTCTGCGGGGCGATCAGCATGCCGGGTTGGGCATTGAGGTCGTGCAGGAGGTCGCGGTGGGCGTCGAGCAAATCGTCGATCTGCGGGCGCAGCAGCACCAGCGAATGACCCGGCGGAATGTAGCTGGAGACCTCTTTCAAGGCGCCCTGCCAGTCATCCTGCGACACGATCCAGACCCACGGCGCGCCGTAGCGATACACCGAAACCGGCTTCTTGCGCGCGGCTTCGACGATCTTCGACAGGCGTTGATCGAGTTCCTGCATGCCCACTTTCGAGTAGCGTTCCATAGTCCCCATTGCCTCACTCCCGGCGTCCCGCCTCGGCTTGTGAAAAGCGCCCAAAGGGCCCCTCAAGCGCGTTACATAGGCATGACCGGACTGGCGATGTGCTACCGAACTTTTGTCATAAAAGCTTCATTACAGAAATCGAATAAGATCGATCAGGCACCCTAAAAACCTGTGGGAGCGAGCTTGCTCGCGAAGGCGGTGTGTCAGCCAAATAAAAGGTGACTGAAATGACGCCTTCGTCGGAACGCCGCCCGGAGCAAGCTCGCTCCCACAAGGATGAGCTTGTTTTATTGGTCAGGAATAAACCGGCCAGGTATCGACGATCTTCCCGCCACGCACCGCCAGCAAATCACCGAATTGCAGAAGAACGGCTTCAGTCTGGGTCGGCCGCAGAAAGACTTGATCCTCCACCGTCAGGCCAACGGCATTCGAACCGTTGACCATCTCCTGATTCGAACTGCGCCCGTAAACCCCATTGCTCTGCAATCCGGGCGGCGATTCGAACTCGGCCATCCAGTTGCCGCCGTAGATAAAAAAGGTCTGCCGCTGGTTGGTGTCCCACCACGAAAACAGTTTCGACTTGTCATCCAGCGCCGGGATGTTCACCGGCCCCGTGCTTTTCAACACCGGGGTGGCGATGTAAGTGGCCGGTTCGTGTTCAACCAGCGACGGCAAGTCGTAATGAGTCGGCTTGAGCATCGCCGTCCCCACCGACACTTCACTGCTCAGATGTTCGTTTTCATGCATGCGATAACTCGGGCTGCCGGCGGTGTTCAGGCACAACCCGTCATGCCACAGCGTCGGGTATTGCTGCCGGGTAAAGTCGACGCAACGCTGATAAATCACCATCACCTTGGCGAACAGCTCCTCGGGTGATCCAAGAATCCCCGGCACGCCCATGCCCACGAAAGGGTCGTAGCCCATGAACCCGGCGAACTCCAGGTGCTGCGGGTTGGCGGCGATCAGCGTGAGCATCTGCCCGAGCACGTTGACATCACTGACGCCGCCCCGGTGCAGGCCCACGTCCAGCTCGATGTTGATCCGCATCCGGGTGCCCAAGCCTTGAGCCAGCGCGAGGTATTGCTGCAGACGTTCGGGGTTGTCGATCAGCCATTGCAGTTGCTTCGCGGGGTCGAACGGACCTTTGTGGGTCTGGTAGAAAATCTCCGCCGAACGAACTGGCAAGGGCTTACCGAGCAGAATGTCCGACTGCGGAAACGTCACCGCATCGTGATTGAGAAACGGCTGATGAAACGACATCAATCGCTGCGTCCCTGCCCGTTGGCCGATATAGCTGAGCAGGCCCGGTGACGGCAGCGACTTCTCCACCAGCCGCAACTGTTTGCCCGCGCGGTTGACCGAGCGCATTACCACGTCGATGTTGTGATCCAGCCGATCCAGATCGATCAGCAACACCGGGCGCATCGGGCCCTTGGTCTTGAGTTCGTTGTTCAGCGCCCGGAAGTATTCACTGTAGGGCCCGCCGCGATCCCCCGGCCTTAACAACGCACCCACGCCTACCAGCAAAGCGCCAACACCCAAAGTTCCGAGCACAAAATTACGTCGATTGACCGCCATCAGCTCACCCCCAGAATCGACGACAGATGCCCGTTGAGAAACTTGCCGCTCGGGTCCAGCGCCTGGCGTACCTCAATGAATTCCTGCCAGCGTGGATAGAGCGTTTGTAGCGTACGGGCATTCAGCGCGTGCAATTTGCCCCAGTGCGGCCGGCCGTTGTACTTCCAGAAGATCGGCTCGATCGCGGCGAAGAAGTTGTGGTGGTCCATCTGGTAATGCTGGTGGACCGAGATCGAGCAGCTGTCGCGGCCCTCGAACATGCTCAGCGGGATGTCGTCGGCCTTGACGTAGCGGTACTCGATGGGAAACCACGTGCGCAGGTCCTTGTCGCGGATCAGCTTGAGAATCTCGCGCAGGCACGCCGGGCCATGTTCGGCGGGCACCGAATATTCCATCTCGTTGAAACGCACGGTGCGCACGTTGGCGTAGATGTCGAACGAGTCGCCGACCCGGTCGTCGAAACTCGCCAGATGCCGCAGGCTGTTGAGCAACGAACTGCGCAGGCCCGGGAAATCGCTGCCGTATTTGTCGATCTTCTCGATCAGGGTCACGAACTCGTTGCCACCCTCCTCTTCAGGCGGGATCGGCGGCGTGGGCAGGTCGGTGGTTTCGTTGAGAGCGATGGACAAGGCGTAGTCGGAATGGGTGACGACGAGCATTTCCCAGTGCTGGTTTTCGCTCGTGTTCTTGTCGATGTCTTCCAGCAGTTCTTCGGTCTTGGCGATCCACTGGCGTTCGCGCAGACGATAGGCCGGACGGTTTTGCAGGCGGATTTTGGTGGCCACGCCGAGTGCGCCGAGGGACACACGGGCGGCATTGAATACTTCGGGATGACGCTGGCTATCGCAGTCCAGAACCTCGCCGCTGGCGGTCACCAGTTGCATCCCGCAGACGTGGGCGGAATAGGACTGGAAGGTTTTGCCGGTGCCATGGGTCGAGGTGGAAATGGCCCCGGCCAGGGTCTGGTAATCGATGTCGGCCATGTTTTGCAGGGCCTGGCCGACATCCTTGAGCGGCGTGCCCATGCGCGACATCGGTGTGCCAGCGGCGAATTCGGCTTGCAGGGTTTTCGGGTCGTGATCGAGCAGGCCGTTGAAGTAGCTCAGGGACAGCAACGTACCGTCGGTGGGCACCAACGCACTGAAGGAATGCGCCGAGCCGACCGGGCGGATCTTGCCCGGTGCCTGCTGAATGATCGTCGTCAGTTCATCGAGATTCTTCGGCGCCACCCGCGCCGCCGGCAGGCAGCTCTGCCCGCCCGACCAGTTGCGCCAGGGAATCAGCCGTGGCGCGCGCATCAACTGGCCCAGCGCCGGATTGGAAGCCAGCGCGCTGAACGCCCCGACGATGCTTGCCCGTTGCAACAACTGCCGGCGTGTCAGATCTATCGGCATGCCAGGATCCTTATTGTGGGAGCGGCTGGTCGGCCATGAAGCCGATCAACTGAAGGAATTGTTCTTCCGAGCACTCGACGCACTGGCCCATCGGCGGCATACCGTTGTAGCCGTTGATGGCGTGGTCGAGCAGCGTGTCGGCGCCCTGCTGGATGCGCGGTTCCCAGGCCTTGCGGTCACCGGTCAACGGCGCATTCGCGGCAGGGTTGGCGTGGCAGAGCTGGCAGCTGTTGGCGTAGATCTGCGCCAGCGCCGGGTCTTTGGGAATGGCGTTGTTGGTGCTGGCCGGGGGCTTGGGGTCTTCGCCACAGCCAGGCAGCGTCATGGCCAATGCCAGTAATAATGTGAGTCGGATTGCCCGCATAACGGCCTCGCTTATTGTTATGGTCACACCTTAAGGCAGGCAGGTCGGCGGGTTGAGGGCATTGCGGGACATTGAGGGGGGCAAACGGGGCCAGCCCATTACCGAAGACGATCGTTCCCATGCTCCGCGTGGGAATGCAGCCCTGGACGCTCTGCGTCCGCTTGGAACGCGGAGCGTCCCTTGAGGCATTCCCACGCAGACGGCTCGACGCCTCGACGTGGGAACGATCATGTGTGGATGCCCGCTCTGCTGTGCGGTTTCGCGTGACATTCGCGTGACATTTGCGGGTTTAAATTTCGGCGCGTTCAGGCGTATAACCGTTACAGACTTTTTCAATGACGCGGGGTAGCGACATGACCACAGCAAACATCCTCGGCAACCTGTTC
This sequence comes from Pseudomonas sp. B20(2017), assembly GCF_002113125.1. GTDB lineage: Bacteria > Pseudomonadota > Gammaproteobacteria > Pseudomonadales > Pseudomonadaceae > Aquipseudomonas. The sequence continues at coordinate 253,093 of NZ_NEJP01000003.1, forward strand.
CCTTCTGTCAGCGACATCCCGGAAAAATACCGCCTCGACGGTCAGGTCGAACAACGCGAATACCTGGTCGATGGCGAATTGCGTCGCTGGGACGGCCCGCTCGCCACCGTGCGCAGCCCGGTCTATCTGCAGGGCGACAACGGCGACGAACAAGTGATCCTCGGCAGCACGCCGCTGCTGGACGCCGACACCGCCCTCACCGCCCTCGACGCCGCCGTGCGCGCCTACGACCGGGGCCAGGGCCTGTGGCCGACCCTGCGCGTGGCCGAACGCATCCAGCACGTCGAAGCCTTCCTCGGGCGCATGCGCCAACAGCGCGACGCCGTGGTGAAACTGCTGATGTGGGAAATCGGCAAGAACCTCAAGGACTCGGAAAAAGAGTTCGACCGCACCTGCGACTACATCGTCGACACCATCAATGCGCTGAAAGAGCTCGACCGCCGCTCCAGCCGTTTCGAACTGGAACAGGACACCCTCGGTCAGATCCGCCGCGTCCCGCTCGGCGTGGCGCTGTGCATGGGTCCTTACAACTATCCGCTGAATGAAACCTTCACCACGCTGATTCCGGCGTTGATCATGGGCAACACCGTGGTGTTCAAACCGGCCAAGCTCGGCGTGCTGCTTATCCGCCCATTGCTTGAAGCCTTCCGCGACAGCTTCCCGACCGGCGTGATCAACGTGATTTACGGCAGCGGCCGTGAGACCGTCAGTGCGCTGATGGCCAGCGGCAAGATCGACATCTTCGCCTTCATCGGCACCAACAAGGCCGCCAGCGACCTGAAAAAACTGCACCCGAAACCACACCGCTTGCGCGCCGCGCTGGGGCTGGATGCTAAGAACCCTGGCATCGTCCTGCCAGAGGTGGATCTGGATAACGCGGTCAACGAAGCGGTCACCGGTTCCCTTTCGTTCAACGGCCAGCGCTGCACCGCATTGAAAATTCTGTTCGTGCATGAAGATGTGGTGGACAGCTTCATCGAGAAATTCAACGCCAAACTGGCCAGCCTCAAACCGGGCATGCCGTGGGACAGCGGGGTTTCGCTGACGCCGTTGCCGGAATCGGGCAAGGTCGATTACCTGCACGGGCTGGTCGCTGACGCGCAGAGCAAAGGTGCGCAAGTGGTCAACCCGAATGGCGGTGAAGCACGGGCCTCGTTCTTCTATCCGGCGGTGCTGTACCCGGTGACGCCGCAGATGCGCGTGTATCAGGAAGAACAGTTCGGCCCGGTGGTGCCGATCGTGCCGTACCGTCACCTCGACACCGTCATCGACTACGTCCTGGAGTCGGACTTCGGCCAGCAACTGAGCATCTTCGGCACCAACCCGGTGGCGGTCGGTCGACTGGTCGACACCTTCGCCAACCAGGTCGGTCGGATCAACCTGAATGCCCAGTGCCAGCGCGGCCCGGACACCTACCCGTTTAACGGTCGCAAGAACTCCGCCGAAGGCACGCTGTCGGTACACGATGCGCTGCGGGTGTTTTCGATCCGCACGCTGGTGGCGACCAAGTTTCAGGAACCCAACAAGGATCTGATCAGCGAAATCATTCGCGGGCGCGATTCGAACTTCATCGCCACCGACTACATCTTCTGAGGAGGAATCACCGCTGAGCACTTTCAGCCCTCATCGCTGGCCGCCGCTGTTGCGGCGGATCCTGCGGCCGTTGCTCGACCCGTATCGACGTTACCGCCACGCACGAACGATCCACGCGGTGCGGGTCGCGCTGGGGTTGCTGGCGACGATCCTGCTGACCACCGGCATCAATCTGCCCCACGGCGAGTGGGCGTCGGTGACCATGCTGGTGGTGATCGGTGGTTTGCAGCATCACGGCAACATCGGCAAGAAAGCTGCCGAGCGCGCCATCGGCACCTTGATCGGAGCCGGCGTCGGCCTGGTGTTGGTAGCGCAGCAGGCGTGGCTGGGCATGCCATGGCTAACCTATTTCGCCATGGCGGTGGTCTGCGGATTTTTCTCGTATCACGCCATCGGCAAGGGCGGCTACACCGCCCTGCTCTCGGCCATTACCGTTTTCATCGTCGCCGGGCATGGCGACAACCCGATCACCGACGGGCTGTGGCGCGGGGTCGATATCCTGATCGGCATCGCCCTGGCCCTGGCCTTTTCCTTTGCGTTGCCGCTGTACGCGGTTTATTCGTGGCGCTACAACCTGGCCGACGCGCTGCGAGATTGCGCCACCGTGTACGGAAGGATCATCGGCGGCCAGCCGGTGACGGCCGACGAACACTTGAAGTTGATGAGTCGGCTGAACGCGGTGATGGTGCAATTGCGTTCGCTGATGCCGTCGGTGTCCAAGGAAGTCAAAGTCTCGATGACCGAACTGGACGCGATCCAGCGCAACCTGCGCATGTGCATCAGCACTCTGGAGATCCTCGGCAACATCCGCCCGGACGCTAACGACCCCGACGCCATGGCGCACCTGCAAGCGGCGCTCAAGGCTGAACACCGGCATATTCGCGTGCAATTGATCGGCATGGCCCGAGCGTTGAAAACCGGTGCGTCCGGTCGATTGGGACGTCCGGTAGAGTTGCCGGACGCCAGCCTCGACACCCTGGTCTACAGCCCGCTGGATGGCTACCGTTTGTTGACCCGGCAACTGGCGGCGAACATCGGCGAGATGCGCCAGCGCCTGGCGAAGACTGCGCCGCGCTGGAACATCTGAGACTTATTTTTCGATGTAACAAACTCGACATCATCTCTACAATGCGCTTCCACAACGGACGTGGATGGATGCATCAATGCAGTTCAGGAAGAATATCAATGCCCTGCGGGCGCTCGCCGTGCTATCGGTGGTGCTCTATCACTTTGCTATTCAGGGATTCGGCGGCGGATTTGCGGGCGTAGACGTGTTCTTCGTCATCTCCGGCTTCCTGATGACCGGCATCATCTTCACGGGCCTGGAACAGCAGCGCTTTTCGCTGTTGGGGTTTTACGCATCGAGAGCCCGACGCATCATCCCGGCGCTGTTGGTGGTGTGCATTGCCCTGCTGCTCTTCGGTTTCATCTTTCTGCCGCTGGATGACTTTCGCGACGTCATCAGAACGATCAAAAGCAGCCTGCTGTTCAGTTCCAACTTCATGTTCGCCAAGGGTGGCAGCTACTTCGACGCGCCGCTGCACGAGAACTGGTTGTTGCACACCTGGTCACTGTCAGTCGAATGGCAGTTCTACATGCTGTACCCCTTGCTTCTGATGGCGCTGCACAGATACCTGGGCCCGCAAAAAACCCGCTACAGCTTGTTGATGCTGGCCGCAGCGTCTTTCGCCGCGTCAGTCGTCATGACCCGCTCGAACCCGGTGTTTGCCTTCTACATGCTGCCGACCCGCGCCTGGGAATTGATTGCCGGCGGCCTGGTGTTTCTCTTTCCCTTGCAACTGAGCAAGCGCAACGGCTCTATCGCTGAAGGCGTGGGGCTGCTGGCCATTTTGGGCAGTGTGTCGGGTTTTTCGGAACAGGATCTGTGGCCGGGTTACCTGGCGCTTTTACCGGTGTTGGGCACGGTACTGGTGATCTACGGTAATACCCGATCGGTCTTCAGCACGTTCAAGCCACTGCAATTGACCGGCACCATTTCCTACTCGGCTTATCTGTGGCATTGGCCGCTGGTAGTTCTTCTCTACACTTGCGGCCTGCTCGATAGCTGGCCACATGTCTGGGGGGCGGTGGCGTTGTCATTTGTTCTAGGGGCCGGGTCGTATTATCTGGTGGAATCCAGGGTCAAGCCGATGACCTCAGTGCGCGGCACGCTCTTGAAGTTTGCATCGTGGGTGATCGGGGCGGTTGTCGTGTCCGCCGCGACGGCATCGCTGGTCAAGGAACACCCGACACTTCGCTTCGCCTTTGTCGACCTCGGGCAACCCGAGTACACCAGCAAGCTCTATACCCAGGAATGTAATCCGAATGCGTACGACGCCGCTGATTGCAAACTGGGCAACGGCGAAGTGTCAGTCATTCTGTTTGGCGACAGCCATGCGCAATCCACCGCCGCTGCCGTGCAGATGGATAATCCGCAGGCAGCCCTGTCGTGGTCCCTGGGCGGCTGCCCGACATTACAGAACTTCCAGATGCACGACAAAAAGCTCGAGCATAAATGTCAGGCGTTCAATCACGAAAAACTGCAGGTACTGAAGAATTCATACGCGGGAATTCCAGTGGTGCTGCTCAGCAGAGCGGCGCTGTATGCCGATCCGAGCCGTAACAACAGCTATCGGATTCGCTTTCCCGATCGCCAGAAAATGTCTTTCAGCGAGGCCTACGTTGCTGAATACGCGAACACTGTGTGCGCCATTGCCGAAAACCATCCGGTTTACATCGTCAAACCGATCCCGGAGATGCCGTTCAGCGTCTATAAGGGTCTGAATTTGCACCAACGCATCTTTGGCGACACCGCCGATATTTCCGTTCCGTTGCAGGATTACGAGCAACGCAACCGAATCGCCAACAATGCCATCGGAACCGTGGCGAAACGGTGCAATGCACAGGTACTGGACCCTACCCCGCTGCTTTGCCCGGATGGCAATTGCATGGGGTCAAAGCAAGGTGTGCCACTTTATTTCGACGATAACCATCTGGTTGATGCCGGCAATCAACTACTGAGAGGACTGTTCAAAGCCGCGGTCAAGGAGATCTGAATTCACTGAGCGACCAGACGACGGGACTTCAATCCCCAGCCCTGTTGCATGCCAGCAGCAGCCAGCAAAATCGCCGCCACGCCGATCCATTGCAGGGTTTGCAGTTGGTGCCCGAAGGCGAACCAGTCGACGAAAATCGCCGCAATCGGGTAGATGAACGACAGCGCGCCGGTCAATGCGGTCGGGAGTTTCTGGATCGCGCCGTAGAGCAACACGTACATCAGACCGGTGTGGACAATGCCCAGCGTCACCAGGCTGGCCCAGGCACTCGGTGCCTCGGGCATTGCTGAAAAATGGGCGAACGGCGCGAGCAGCAAAACGCCGGTGCAGACCTGGATCAGCGCGATGAGGTGCGGTGGCGTGCCGGTCAGGCGCTTGATGATCAACGCGGCGATGGCGTACAGAAACGCCGCTCCCAGTGCCAGTGCAATGCCCGTCAGGTAATCACTTCCGTCCTCGCCCTGCCCGCCGTGGGCACTGACGATGGCCAGCATCCCCATGAAAGAAATCGCCAGCCAGAACAGCTTTTGCAGGGTGATTTTTTCGCCCAGAAACAGCGCCGCCAAACCCACCAACATGAACGGCTGCACGTTGTAGACCGCTGTGCCAATGGCAATCGAGGCGCGGGAATAAGAGGCGAACAGCAACACCCAGTTGCCGACGATTGCGACCCCGCTGAGCACCGCCAGCAGGAATGTGGTGCGGGTCAGGAAGCCTGGGCGCAGAAAGCCGAACGCGGCGCAGATCAGCAGCAAGGCCCCGGCACCGAACACACAGCGCCAGAACACCACGTCCAGCACCGGTTGCCCGGACACCAGCACGAACCAGCCGATCGTCCCGGATATCAGCATGGCGGCGGTCATTTCGAATGAGCCGCGACGGATTGTGTTGTCCATCTTCAATCTCCTGGGTATTTGGCGAAAGCGTGGCAAAAGTATGCCAATTGCTCGCGGGGCTTCTCCAGCGCAAAAAGCAGGCTAAAATCGATTTCTACCTTTTTTATCAAGGGTGGTTTCCGTCAATCGCCTAATGCGGAGTTTTGAATGACCGACGACATTGACCAGGTCCTGATCGGGGCATTGATGGAGGACTCGCGGCGCTCGCTCAAAGCGCTGGCGCAAATCAGCGGGTTGTCCTCACCCAGCGTGGCCGAGCGCTTGCGCCGTCTGGAAGAGCGTGGCGTGCTCAAGGGCTACACCGTGGAGATCGACCCCAAATGCTTCGGCTATCAGTTGCAGGCCATTGTTCGTGTGCGGCCATTGCCGGGGCAATTGCAGGAAGTCGAGCGGCAGATCCTGTCGATTCCCGAGTTCACCGAATGCGACAAGGTCACTGGCGAAGATTGTTTCATCGCTCGTCTGCATGTGCGGTCGATGGAGCAGCTGGATACCTTGCTCGACCGGCTGAATACGCTGGCGGAAACCAATACTGCGATCGTCAAGAAGACCCCGGTGAAACGTCGATTGCCGCCAATGGCCTGAGCGGCGTAAATTGAGTTTTTCCGGCGAAGGATTGGCGGTATGAGAGTTCAGGCAATGATGCTGACGGTGTTGATGCTGACTGGGTGCGGGACGGTGCAGACCGTGGCGTTCAGTGACAAGCATTCAACGGAGCAGTTGAAAGCGAACAAAAGCTACTGCGGCGCTGTACCGCGTATCTACAGCGGCGTGACCTATGACTTCTGCATGCTGCACGCCGAAAAGCCGGATGACGTCGACGCGTTCAATTACAAGAACGCGACGCCGGGCCTGCTGGTCGATGCGGCCGTGTCGGGAGTGCTCGATACATTGCTGCTGCCCTACACAATCTACAAGCAACAGGCCGATGGCAGCATCGTGATCAATTGATCGCCTGCTCTCTTTTTCGCAGGCAACAAAAAACCCGCTTTCGCGGGTTTTCTGTTTATTGCGGTGCAGCGATCAGTCGTCGCGGCTCATGATGCCGAAGATCTGCAACAGGCTGACGAACAGGTTGTAGATCGATACATACAGGCTGATGGTCGCCATGATGTAGTTGCGCTCGCCGCCGTGGATGATGGCGCTGGTCTGGAACAGGATGCAGACCGACGAGAACAGCACGAAACCTGCGCTGATCGCCAGTTGCAGGCCGCTGATCTGGAAGAACATGCTCGCCAGCGTCGCGCCCAGCAGGACGAAGAAACCGGCGGTGATGAAGCCACCGAGGAAGCTCATGTCCTTGCGGGTGATCAGCACGTAAGCCGACAGACCACCGAACACCAGTGCGGTCATCGCGAACGCCGAGCTGACGACTTCAGCGCCGCCCTGCATGCCCAGATAACGGTTGAGGATCGGGCCGAGCAGGAACCCCATGAAACCGGTCAGGGCAAACGCCGACACCAGGCCCCAGGCGGAATCACGAAGCTTGTTGGTGAGGAAGAACAGCCCGTAGAAACCGATCAGCACCACGAAAATGTTCGGGTAGCCGACCCGCATCTGCTGAGCCACGAACGCCATCACACCGCTGAATGCGAGGGTGAGCGCCAGTAGACCGTAAGTGTTGCGCAGGACGCGGCTAACCTCTAGCTGCTCAGCCTGCACGCTGTTGTGAACTGCGTAATCCTGTTCGCGCATGGCGACACTCCTGTTGGTTTGAAACGTTCAGTCGCAAAGATCATAACAGACGCTCTGTAACAAGCCATGCACAGAGTTTGACAGTGTGTTTCATTCAGGTATTATGGCGCCCGCAACGCAACGGAGGTGTGGCCGAGTGGTTTAAGGCAACGGTCTTGAAAACCGTCGACTGTAACAGGTCCATGAGTTCGAATCCCATCGCCTCCGCCATATTTGATACGACAAAGCCCTGATTATTCAGGGCTTTGTCGTTTCTGCCGTTTTGAAAAATTTGCGTCATTCAGGAAGTGTTCCAAAACTATTCTGGACGTGTTCCATAACTAGCAGCTTTTCACTCCCTTCTCCGGCGTCCTGCCGAACATAAAACACTCTTCATATAACACGGTCCTACGCTGGGCTCTTTCACGGAGGAACCCGCGATGTCCAACTCTGATCTGCTCCCTTCCCTGCTCTACAAAATCAACGAGAACCAACTGGCCCTCGAAGCCGCCATCATGGAGCTCACCCTTTGGGTTGAGCAGCACGGATTTGCTGAAGTCGGGGAAAACGTTCGCGTGTCACTGGCGCAATCGATCGGAATGAGGAATTCATCAAGATGACCCTGGCCGTGTTGATGACGCCCGAACGATAGGTACAACAGGTCGAGGCAACTTCCCGGCCTGATAAAAAGGAGCCTTCGTGACGTTATCCCGAGCGAGTTTCGCGACACCCCGGCCGGCAATGTGCGAATCTCGGCGTCCGAACATGCGGCGAACAATATTCTCTGGCCCAAGCTGTTGAAGGTGCTGCCCGACTACCCCGACATCAAAGTCGAAATCACCGTCGACTACGCCCTCTCCGACATCGTTGCGCAACGCTATGACGCCGGAGTTCGCTTGGGTGAACAGGTGGCTAAAGACATGATCGCCGTTCCCATCGGGCCATCGTTGCGCATCGCCGTCGTGGGCTCGCCCCAATACTTCAAGGATCGCCCGATTCCAAAGGAACCGGGCGATCTGGCTTCACACAACCGACGGCAGTCTGATCCGGATACTGGAAGACTGGTGCCAACCCTTTGCCGGCTATCATCTTTATTATCCGAACCGGCGTGAGCACTCATCCGCGTTTGGGGTTGTGGTGGATGCACTTGTCCATAAGGATTGAATTGTCACTGTCGAATGCCGGTAAATTCACATTTCCGGCAAATCTTTGCTCCGGCGCGAAGGGTGCCTTAGGCATCAACCGTCGCGATGACCGAGCAGTGCATCCGGAATCGAAGGGAAGAAAGTCACGCCAATGAAGGAAGCGGATTGTGGACCGCTATCAAAATTGCAGACCGGAAACAAACAAGGGCTTGCATCAGCTTTCGCCCGCAAACCCTTGATTCAAGATGGTGCCCGAAGCCGGAATCGAACCGGCACGCCCTTACGAGCGGGGGATTTTAAGTCCCATGCGTCTACCAGTTTCGCCATTCGGGCGGTAGCGCGGTGCTTCTTTACTCTGATGACGATTCACAATCCTGACAGGATTTGCACCTCGGCAGCCGAGGGGGAAATATATACATCACTTCCCGGTGAATCAAGTTTGCAATCGCCGTTTGAAAGACTAAATCTTTCGGCGCGATGCCAATAAAAAAGCTCCGTAAATCATGGATCTACGGAGCTTGTTTATAGTGGAGGCCGAGGTCGGAATCGAACCGGCGTAGGCGGATTTGCAATCCGCTGCATAACCATTTTGCTACTCGGCCTCAAAACATTTGCTGTCAGTAGCGCAACAACAAACGTTGTACAAACTTGGAGCGGGAAACGAGACTCGAACTCGCGACCCCGACCTTGGCAAGGTCGTGCTCTACCAACTGAGCTATTCCCGCTTGGTGTGGCGCATTCTATAGATTCCAGATGCCCCGTCAACCCTTTGATTCAAAAAAGTTTTATTTCTTTTCAACATCGGTCTTCAGATGTGGCCAGGCAGCGCGAAGGTATTGAACCATCGACCACAAGGTCAGGCCTGCCGATACCATCAACAACGCATAACCCAGCAATACCCAGAAGCTGAAATCCTTTGGATTGGCCAGCAGGATGACCAGCGCGAGCATCTGCGCGGCGGTTTTCCATTTGCCCAGGTTCGAGACAGCCACATGGGCGCGAGCGCCAAGCTCCGCCATCCACTCACGCAGTGCCGAAACCACAATTTCGCGTCCGATGATGACTGCCGCCGGCAGTGTCAGCCACAAGTTGCCATGTTCTTGCACGAGCAAGACCAGTGCGACGGCCACCATCAGCTTGTCGGCAACCGGATCGAGAAAGGCTCCAAACGGAGTGCTTTGCTCCAGACGCCGCGCGAGGTAACCATCCAGCCAGTCCGTGGCCGCCGCGAAGGCAAACACCGAACTTGAGGCCAGATAACTCCACTGGTATGGCAAGTAGAACAACAGAATGAAGATCGGGATGAGCAGGACGCGGAGAACGGTAATCAGATTAGGGATATTCATCGGCACAACTGGCTACGAGGTGAATGGGCATTCTACTCACTATGCAGGTTTGCATAAATCGACTCTGCTAGCTTTTTGCTGATCCCCGGTGCTTTGGCGATCTCTTCGATGCTTGCACGAGACAGCTCCTGCAATCCACCAAAATGTTTCAACAAGTCCCGACGTCGGGTCGGCCCGACGCCCGCAACGCCCTCCAGCGTCGACGTGCGGCGGGTCTTGCCGCGCCGTGCACGGTGGCCGGTGATCGCAAAGCGGTGGGCTTCGTCACGAATCTGCTGGATCAGATGCAGCGCCGGCGAATCACCCCGCAAGGTGAACTCATTTGCTGCATCATTCAGATACAAAGTCTCGAATCCGGCCTTGCGTGTTGCGCCCTTCGCAACGCCCAGCAGAATCAGATCCGGGACGGCCAATTCATTCAGCACATCACGCGCCATCGATAACTGACCTTTACCGCCGTCGACCAAAAGAATATCCGGCAACTTGCCCTCTCCATCCTTCAGCTTGCTGAAGCGCCGGGTCAAGGCCTGATGCATCGCTGCGTAATCGTCGCCAGCCGTTACGCCTTCAATGTTGTAGCGGCGATAATCCGACTTGATTGGCCCTTCCGGCCCGAACACCACACAGGATGCGACTGTGGCCTCACCACTGGAATGGCTAATGTCATAACACTCCAGCCGTTGCGGCGGCTCATCGAGGTTCAACACTTCTGCCAACGCCTCGAAACGCGCGGCGACGTGCTGTCGGTTGGCCAGCCGGGCGCCCAGCGCCTGCTCGGCATTGGTAACGGCCAATTGCTGCCAGCGCGCCCGCGTGCCGCGCACCCGATGACTGATACTTAATTCACGACCACGCAGTTCGTGGATGGCTTCAATCAGCGCAGGAAAGTCCTCGTGCACGACGTTGACAATCAGCTCACTCGGCAGATCGCGCTCCGGGCTGCTGATGAAGTACTGACCCAGAAACGCTGCCATGACCTCGGCAACGTCTTCTTCGATTCCCACCTGCGGGAAGAAGTTCTTGCTGCCCAGGACACGCCCGCCCCGCACACTGATCAAGTGCACACAGGCGCCGCCAGGATTGACGAAGGCGGCGATCACATCAATGTCGCCCGTGCCGCCTTCCATGCTCTGCTGGTCCTGAACCCGCCGCAGCAATGCAACCTGGTCGCGCAGTTCGGCGGCGCGCTCAAACTCGAGATTGATCGCGGCCTCCTCCATCGCCGTGGACAGCTCATTGGTCAGTGCATGACTGCGCCCTTCGAGGAACATCACGGAGTGACGCACGTCTTCAGCGTAAACCTCAGGCTCGACCAGCCCGACACAAGGTGCCTTGCAGCGCTTGATCTGATATTGGAGGCACGGCCGGGTCCGGTTCTTGTAGTAACTGTCCTCGCACTGACGCACGAAAAACGTCTTCTGCAGAAGGCTGAGACTTTCGCGAATTGCTCCGGCACTGGGATACGGGCCGAAATACTTGCCCTTGGCCTTTTTCGCACCGCGGTGAATGCTCAGGCGCGGAAACTGCCCGTCAGACAGAAAGACATAGGGATAGGATTTATCGTCGCGCAACAGGATGTTGTACGGCGGCCGCCACTCCTTGATCAGGGTTTGCTCGAGCAGCAGCGCCTCTGTTTCGTTGGACGTGATGGTTGTTTCTACTTGAGCGATACGCCCAACCAAAGCTGCTGTTTTCGGCGCCAGACCTGTTTTGCGAAAATAACTGGCCAGGCGCTTCTTGAGGTTCTTGGCCTTACCGACATACAACAGACGCGCATCGCTGTCGAACATGCGATACACGCCTGGGCGCCCGCTGACGGTCGACAGAAAGGCGCTGGAATCGAAAACGTCAGTCATGATCAGAGGCTGGCATCGACCATGCCGTGGCGAACCGCCAGAAGCGTGAGCTCGACATCGCTGCTGATCGAGAGCTTCTCGAAAATGCGGTAACGGTAGGTGTTCACGGTTTTCGGTGACAGACACAACTTGTCAGAAATGATCTGAACCTTCTGACAGCCAACAATCATCAGCGCAATCTGGATTTCTCGTTCCGACAAGGCATCGAACGGTGAATCGTTGGTCGGCTGAAAGGATTTGATCGCCAATTGTTGGGCAATCTGCGGGCTGATGTAGCGCTGGCCGGCAAACACCAGGCGAATGGCCTGAACCATTTCCGGCAATCCGGCGCCCTTGGTCAGATACCCTGCCGCACCGGCCTGCAACAACCGTGTAGGAAACGGATCTTCTTCACACACGGTGACCGCGACCACTTTGATGTCGGGATGACTGCGCAATAGTTTACGCGTGGCTTCCAGACCGCCGATGCCCGGCATCTTGACGTCCATCAGCACCACATCGGGCTTCAACTCACGAGCCTTGATGAGGGATTCTTCCCCGGACTCGGCCTGGCCTACCACCTGCAAGCCATCGATATCGGCCAGCATCCGTGTAATGCCTGTACGAACGAGATCATGGTCGTCGACCACTAGCACCCTAATCAAGCAGACACCTCGCGATATGGTCTTATTGGGATGCCGGACACCTTAGCAAAAAGTGCCGGGCAGACCTAGCGGCAAGCGACATATAAAAAGTTTCAATTCTTCATCGAGGGCTTGCCAGCCGTGGGTTTCAGAGCACAGGTGTACTGAAATCGAGCTGCATTCGCAGGAAACACTCGTCCTCGCCCTGCACAAACATTCCTTTTTTTCGATACAGGTTTTGCGCCGGATTGTTTTTGAACACCGTCAAGCGCAACGCCAGGCGACGCTCCAGCCGAGCCATCGCAACAACCTGATCGATCGCCCAGGATCCCGCGCCCCGGCCTTGAGCACTTTCGACGATCTGCAATTCGCGGATATACACAGCCCGAGCATCTCGACTCAGACTGAAATAGCCCAACAATTCGCCTTCACAAAGGATCAACCAGTTTTCGCGCCCCGCCCAGGCAACATCAAACGCCTCGTCCTGCCACAGCAACTCATAGTGAATGTAGTAGCGGAGCATGTTTCGGCAAGTCAGTTCTCGTACAAACGACAGGTCGGCGGACGTTGCCTGGCGCAACTCAAAACTCATTCCTGCCTCGATCTTCTTCAAGTTCATGCCCCTTCCTTGAGCACACGTTCAGAAAGTAGAGTGTGTCACACCTTGGCGGGCGCTCAACCATAGAGTCTCTCTCGTGCGTTCGATAGCAATTTCTGATTGCTGACGCGCAGCCGCCTCTAGTAAGCTCGGCGCATTCTTTGGAGACAGCTCATGTTCAACACCCTCTCACAGCTTCGTACCGCCAGCGCATCGCGCTCGGTTGCGGCTGCCCGGGTAAACGGCGTCTGTGCTGCTCCAGCAAGCTTTTATTTTGGGTATTGGTTTAGCCACTGGCGCGCCTGATACCCAACCGGCGCCCATTTGAACGGGTCGCCTACCAGAGATTTCTCAACCCCCGGTCGGCCTCCCGACCGGGGGTTTTGTTTTTTCAGGCCCGAACTTTTTAAGCAATACACCAGACACTTTGAGGACTCAGCAAATGAACTACGCCACTTATTACCGTTACGACAGTTTTACCGCCTGGCGATTTACCAGCCTCCGCTCGGGACAGCCTGCCGCCTCCGATCGGTCACCCACAGGTGGCAAGCCAACACACGTAGCCAATCCGGCCAATTGTCGAACACCCCAATAGGGCCGAGTGAGCGGGAAGCCCCCGCCCTCCGCCCAGGAAGACCGAATATGAACTCGTCCGTTTCTGCTCTGCCACTGTCCACTCTGAACCCTGCCAACGAAGCATTGACCCTGCGTCTGCCGAGTTCGCTGCAACTCAAACAGCAATTGCCCCTGAGCAATACGCTGAACCAGCAAGTCGTCGCCCACCGCCAAGCGGTCCGCGCGATTCTCGATGGCCATGATCCGCGCTTGCTGGTGATCGTCGGCCCCTGCTCGATTCACGACCCTGAGTCCGCGCTTGAATACGCCAGCAAACTCTCGCGCCTGGCCGAAGAAGTCCGTGATGACATGTTGCTGGTGATGCGCGCTTACGTCGAAAAGCCCCGAACCACCGTCGGCTGGAAAGGCCTTGCCTACGACCCTCATCTGGATGGTAGCGACGACATGGCCGCCGGACTGACGTTATCACGCGAACTGATGCTGGAAATGATCAACCTCGGACTGCCAATTGCCACCGAACTGCTGCAGCCAATGGCAGCCGGATACTTCGATGACTTGCTGAGCTGGGTCGCCATTGGCGCCCGCACCACCGAATCACAGATCCATCGTGAAATGGCCAGCGGGCTGAGCATGCCGGTCGGTTTCAAGAATGGGACGGACGGCGGCGTGGCCATCGCTGTCGACGCGATGCGATCGGCAGCCCATCCTCATCGCCACTTCGGTGTCGACAGCCAGGGTCACCCGGCAATCATTCAGACACCGGGCAATCCGGATACGCATCTGGTGCTGCGTGGCGGCCACCAAGGACCAAACTACGATCGCGAAAGCGTTTCCCGAATCGAAACCGAGCTGACTCGCCTGAAAATTCCCGGCAGGATCATGGTCGATTGCAGTCATGCCAACAGCGGCAAGGATCCTCTCCGCCAGCCTGCCGTGTTCAACGAAGTGCTGGGGCAACGCCTGCAGGGCAATCGTTCACTGATCGGCATGATGCTCGAGTCGCACCTGTTCGAAGGATGCCAACCGTTGAGCGACTCGTTGCGATACGGCGTGTCCGTCACCGACGGCTGCCTTGGATTCGACGCCACCAGTCATTTGCTGCTGAATGCCGCGCACCGTCTGCGCAAACAGACATCGGTCTGATAATGAATACACCCTCCGGGCACCGCTTGCCCGGAGGGTGGGTCACGCTCACGACAATCGAATCACGCCTGAATGCGCAACAACGTCACCCCGGATTCTTGACTGACATCGTCCAGCCGTTCAACCGAATAGGATAGTTGCACAACGGTATCCGCGTGCTCGCGCCAGAATCGGTAGGGCACGATGAAGACCAAAGGCTGCATGGCCATACCTTTGATGATTTCGCGGTCATCCCGGTGGAAGAACGACTCACCGTCGCATTTGAGATAAACCAGCTCGCCCTCCTCCACCCTTGCATCAGTGATCAGCACGCTGACACCGTCGACGCTATCCTGCACGTCGAGCACCCCGTCATTGGCCTCAAGGACCTGCGGGGCCATTAACTCGCCTCGTGCCAGAGGAGCAATATCAACTCGCGCAACACCTGACTCGCGGACGGCTCCGCTTTTCTGCTCGATACAATAGCTGACCACCACCTCACCACCGAGATGCGGAGCAATGAACTCGGGGGCAATCCCCAGCACCAGAGGATGGCCGACAGCAAAGCACTCGACATTCAGAACATCTCGAAAAGATGCCTCTGTCGAGGAGCCTTGCCAGCTCAATTCCACTCGATCACCCGCGCACATCCCGGCATAAGGCTGAAGGGTGACAGTGGTTCCATCAGTCACGCGAGCAGGATCGAGGCTGCCACCAACGGCATCGTTGATGACGACCGGCAAAAGACTGAAGCGGACGTCGCCCACATCCAGTTTCGTGCGCATGGAAACCAAAGACTCTGATCGCCTGGCGCTGGTCAATGTCCAGAAGACTTCAAGCGAACCACCGTCCAGCGCAACAATGTGGGCGTCCCGAACGACAAGAACGATCTCCTTGCCCAACTGACCTTCACTGACAAATCGAATGACTTCGTGACGATAGGGCAAGCCCTCGATATCGAAACCGTGCCAACTCAACACCACCCTGTCGCCGCTCGCCATTTCAGGATAGGGCGCAATCCTGATGACTACCTTGCTCAGGGACGGGTCAATGACCCCGCTCAAAACAGAATCAAACATGGGTGCGGGTAACAACGAAACAGCCGACTCACCCCCTCGACAGCGCTCCAATGACCGAACACCTTCAACCTCCAACCAATTGCCCTGATCTTGCGAAACCATCGTCCTTGCGTCACTCACTCGTCACCTCTCCATTCCCTGGGAAAAACGCCGCCAACTCACCGCGTCGAAGAAGTTCCATTTAATGCGTTTCTTCACCCATCCGATGTCAGCTCAGCTCCTCGCGAGCCGAGGCTAAACGCACTAAATGAAGTAGGCAAAAAGGGGAAAAACACTGGCGACGAGTCAGAAGCTCTCCAAATGTTCCGAAGTGGATTTCATTTAAAGACGAAGTTTCATACGCACATTGATCCAGATTCCAACAAGCGATGGTGACTATTCAGGCATCCCGGGACTCTCGACTGTTTTAGAGTGGCACGCAGACAACATCGATGATCTTCTGCGATCAAGGACGAAAAATGCTACGAAATGCGACTACTCTTCATCCCATTCTGCTGGTGCATGGCCTGTTCGGATTCGAGCGCATTGGCCCTTTCGAACTGTTCCACGACGTCAAACAAGCGCTCAAAGCCATCGGTGCGCAGGTGTTTGTGCCGCACCTGTCAGCAATCCATGACAACGAAGCACGAGGTGAACAATTGCTTTTGCAGATCGACTCAGTGCTGAGAGGCACAGGCGTGAGCAAAGTCAACCTGATCGGTCATAGTCAAGGCGCACTCGCAGCTCGGTACGCTGCAGCGCTTGCCCCACACAGCGTTGCCTCCGTAACGTCGGTCAGTGGCCCCAACCACGGCTCGGAACTTGCCGACTTTCTGCGCAAGGCACTGATCCCGGGACGGCTGCCGGAGGCCGTGGCACAGAATGTGGCGACTCTGTTTTCTGACTTTCTGGCGCAGATCAGCGGCACCCGACTGCCACGCAATGCAGTGGCTGCGCTTGGCGCGCTGACAACTGAAGGTGTCGGCAGCTTCAACGACAAATACCCGCAGGGCTTGCCCAAAACCTGGGGCGGTCACGGTGCCGAGCAGGTGAACGGTGTTCGCTATTACTCGTGGAGTGGCGTGGTGCCAGAATTCGACGTTCCGCCAGCCGATCCAACTCATGGCATCTGCCGCGCCCTGTCGGAATATTTCATTACAGAGCCCGAACAAAACGACGGTTTCGTCGGTCGCTTCAGCTCCCATCTGGGCACCGTGATTCGTTCCGATTATCCTCTCGATCATCTGGGCAGTCTGCGTCGGGCCGTCGGCCAGATTCCTGCGGCGAGCGACTCGATCGCGCTCTACGTTGAACACGCCTTACGCCTGCAAGCAGCTAATCTCTAGCGGCCGGCACCAGACAGATGAATGGAACTTTGCCGAGAAATCAGCCACTGAATCCGGTAGGCTCCCCCCTTTACTGATTTGATTGGAGAGTTTCCCCATGGCTAAAGCCACTGCCCGCCACATCCTGGTTTCCAGCGAAGCCAAGTGCAACGAACTCAAGGCCCAGATCGAAGGCGGCGCCGACTTCGCCGAAGTGGCCAAGGCCAACTCCACCTGCCCGTCCAGCCGTCAGGGCGGCGACCTGGGTTCGTTCGGTCCTGGCCAGATGGTCAAGGAATTCGACACCGTGGTATTCAGCGCGCCGATCAACGTCGTGCAAGGCCCGGTGAAGACCCAGTTTGGCTACCACCTGCTGGAAGTCACCAGCCGTCAGGACTGATCTTCAGCCCGACCTGCTGTGCAACGGCCCGCCTGATGGCGGGCCGTTTTGTTTTGGTTACACCACACCGCTGGCGAACGGCGCGCCGCTCGCGTACAAATTGCGCTTATCGATTACCCGGCTTTAAGGCTGACAATGCGACTGGCTTTCCCGACATTGATGTTCACTGCCGTGACCCTGCTGCTTGGGATCACCGGTGTGGACGCCGCACCCCAGCATGCGATGACCGTCTATGGCGAACCGGCAAAATACCCGCCTGGTTTCAGTCACTTCGATTACACCAACGTCCGGGCGCCCAAGGGTGGGACGATGCGCCGCTCGGCCATCGAGATCGGTCACTTTGACCATGTCCTGCCCTATATCGACAAAGGCATCGGCGTCAGCCAGATCGACGGCCTGCTGTATTCCCCGCTGGCCCAGCGTTCGCTCGACGAACCCTACACCGTATATGGCCTCGTGGCGCAGAAAATGGAACGCTCGGATGACGGCCTGTCGTTGCGCTTCTTTATCAATCCCAAGGCCCGCTTCGCCGATGGCAAGCCGATCACCGCCGAAGACGTGCGCTACACCTATGACTTGCTGATGACCCAGGGCAGCCTGCGTTATCGCACCCAGTTCGCCGACGTCAAAGGCGTCGAAGTGGAAGCCCCGCTCACCGTGCGTTTCGACTTCAAGAGCAACGAAAACCGCACCCTGCCGCTGGACATCGCGACCCTGCCGGTGTTTCCCGAGCATTGGTGGAAGACCCGTGACTTCGCCGGCGGTGGCGGCTATGAACCGCCGCTGGGCAGTGGCCCGTATCGGGTCGGCAAGGTCGACTCAGGGCGCAGCATCACCTTTGAACGCAATCCCGACTGGTGGGGCAAGGACTTGCCAGTCAGCCGTGGCCTCTACAACTTCGATCACTTCAGCATCGAGTACTTCGGCGACACCGACGTCGCCCGCCAGGTCTTGCGTGGTGGCGCCTACGACTACAACCGTGAGTTCTCTGCCACTGGCTATTCCATCGGCTATGACAGCCCGGCCCTGAGCGACGGTCGCCTGCAAAAGGCGCATCTGGCCACCGAGGCGCCGCAGTCGGCCCAGGGCTTCGTGTTCAATCTGCAAAAGCCGATGTTTCAGGATCGCCGCGTTCGCCAGGCATTGGCCATGCTCTGGGATTTCGAGTGGAGCAATCGGCAGATGATGCGCAACATGTACATCCGCCAGCAGAGTTACTTCTCCAACACCGAACTGGCCGCCCGCAAGCTGCCGGATGCCGCCGAGCTGAAGATTCTCGAACCCTTGCGCGGACAGATTCCCGACGAAGTGTTCACCCAGGTCTTCGAGGCCCCGAAGACCGATGGCAGCGGCCTTATCCGCGACAAACAGCTGCAAGCGCTGGAGCTGCTGGAGCAGGCCGGCTGGAAACCTGATGGCGACCAGTTGGTCAACGACCGTGGCGAACCCTTGAGCTTCACCTTCCTGGTCAGCCAGAACGGCATGGATCGCCTGCTGCTGCCATACAAGCGCACGCTGAAGCAGATCGGCATCAACCTCGACATCCGTCGCATCGATTCCTCGCAATACGTCAACCGCCTGATGAGCCGCGACTACGACATGATCGTCACCGGCTACCCGGTCACCACCTCCCCCGGCGGCGAACTGTTGAACTACTTCGGTTCGGCGTCGGCCAA
The DNA here is from genome assembly GCF_002113125.1 of Pseudomonas sp. B20(2017). Lineage (GTDB taxonomy): Bacteria > Pseudomonadota > Gammaproteobacteria > Pseudomonadales > Pseudomonadaceae > Aquipseudomonas. The sequence continues at coordinate 272,037 of NZ_NEJP01000003.1, forward strand.
CGACCCCGGCGCCAACAACTACATGGTGCTGAAGAACCCGGCGGTCGACACGCTGATCAACGGACTGATCCGAGCTTCGACCCAGGCCGACATGCTGCGTTATGCCCATGCGCTGGATAGGGTGCTGCAATGGAACTACTACTGGATTCCCAACTACTACCCGCCGGGCACGTCCACCGTGTGGTGGAACCGCTTCGGCATTCCCACCGTGCAGGCGAGCAATGACGAAGCGATCGAGAGCTGGTGGGAAATCAGCCGCACGCCACTGACCAACCAGCAGATGACGGCCGAGAAAATCAGCCGTGGCAGACCCGGAGGGCCGCACTGATGTGGGCTTACATACTGCGGCGCCTGCTGCTGATCATCCCTACGCTGGTGATCATTCTGCTGGTCAACTTCGTGATCATCCAGGCCGCGCCGGGTGGTCCGGTGGAACAGGCAATCGCCCACTTGCAAGGCATCGGCGGCGCCAGCGTCGGCGGCGGTGCTAGCGAGACCATGAGCGGCACGTCCCGAGCCAGCCGTGGTCTCGATCCGCAGCTGATCAAGGACATCGAAAAACAGTACGGTTTCGACAAACCGGCCCATGAACGCCTGTGGCTGATGCTCAAGAACTACGCGCAGCTGGATTTCGGCAAGAGCTTCTTCCGTGGCGCCACGGTCACCGACCTGATCCTGCAGAAAATGCCGGTGACCATTTCCCTCGGGCTGTGGGCGACGCTGATCACCTATCTGGTGTCGATCCCGCTGGGCATCCGCAAAGCAGTGCACCACGGCAGTCATTTCGATATCTGGAGCAGCACGGCGATCATCATCGGCTACGCCATGCCGGCATTCCTGTTCGCGATGTTCCTGATCGTGGTGTTTGCCGGCGGCACTTCGTTGAACTGGTTTCCGGTGCGCGGGCTGGTGTCCGACAACTTCGAATCCCTGTCGACGCTGGGCAAGATCGCCGACTACTTCTGGCATCTTGTATTGCCAGTCACGGCGCTGGTGATCGGCGGTTTCGCCACCCTGACCATCCTCACCAAGAACTCGTTCCTCAATGAAATCACTCGCCAATACGTGGTCACCGCTCGCGCCAAAGGCCTGAGCGAAAACCGGGTGCTCTATGGACATGTGTTCCGCAACGCGATGCTGCTGGTGGTGTCGGGCATTCCCCAGGCGTTCATCAGCGTGTTCTTTGCCGGCTCGTTGCTGATCGAAGTGATCTTCTCCCTCGACGGCCTCGGGCGCATGAGCTACGAAGCCGCCGTGTCCCGTGATTACCCGGTGGTGTTCGGTTCGCTGTTCATCTTCACCCTGTTCGGCCTCCTGATAAAACTGATCGGCGACCTGTGCTACACGCTGGTCGACCCGCGCATCGACTTCGCCGCGAGGAATGCCTGATGTTCAAGCTCTCGCCTCTGGGCCGTCGCCGCTTCGAACGCTTCAAGAAAAACCGCCGGGGCTGGTGGTCGCTGTGGTTGTTCATTGGTCTGTTCGTGATCAGTCTCGGTGGTGAGTTGATCGCCAACGACAAGCCGCTGATCGTCAGTTATCAGGGCCAATGGTACTTCCCGGTGTTCAAGCGCCACACCGAACAGGAGTTCGGCGGACAACTGCCGTTCCAGGCCGATTACCGCAGCGATTACGTGCAGAAGCTGATCCGCAAGGACGGTGGCTGGCTGCTGTTTCCGCCGATTCCGTTCAGTGACGACACCCCGAACTATGACCTCAACAAACCGGCACCGAGCCCGCCGACTTCGGTCAACTGGCTGGGCACCGACGATCAGGCGCGCGACGTACTGGCTCGGGTGATCTTCGGCGCGCGGGTGTCGATCCTGTTCGCCCTGATGCTGACCTTCGTCAGCGCCCTGATCGGCATCGCGGCCGGCGCCCTGCAGGGCTATTACGGAGGCTGGGTCGATCTGCTGGGCCAGCGTTTGCTGGAGGTCTGGTCGGGGTTGCCGGTGCTTTACCTGCTGATCATTCTTTCGGGATTCGTCGAGCCGAACTTCTGGTGGCTGCTGGGGATCATGGCGCTGTTTTCCTGGCTGGCGCTGGTGGACGTGGTGCGGGCCGAGTTTCTGCGCGGTCGCAACCTCGAGTACGTCAAGGCTGCCCGGGCCCTGGGTTTGAGCGATCGCAAAGTGATTGTCCGGCACATCCTGCCCAACGCGATGAACGCGACCTTAAGCTACCTGCCCTTCATTCTGACCGGAGCGATTTCGACCCTGACCGCACTGGACTTCCTCGGTTTCGGCATGCCCGCCGGCAGCGCGTCGCTGGGTGAGTTGATCGGTCAGGGCAAACAGAACCTGCAAGCGCCGTGGCTCGGCTTGACCGCGTTTTTCACCCTGGCGCTGATTCTTTCCCTGTTGGTATTCATCGGCGAAGCGCTGCGCGATGCCTTTGACCCGCGCTCATGAACGGACCTTTGACATGACTGACAACCTGATCGAAATCCGTGACCTCAGCGTTGCCTTCCATGGCCAGACCGTGGTGCGCAACCTGTGCCTGGACATCCGCCCCGGCGAGTGCCTGGCCTTGGTCGGCGAGTCGGGCTCGGGCAAATCGGTGACGGCGCATTCGATCCTGCAATTGCTCCCCGAATGCGATGCCCGGACCACCGGCAGCATCCGTTATCGCGGCCAGGAACTGGTCGGCGCCGATCCCAAGACCCTGCGCGACCTGCGGGGCAACCGCATCGCCATGATTTTCCAGGAGCCGATGACCTCGCTCAATCCGTTGCACACGATTGAAAAGCAGATCGGCGAAACCCTGCTGCTGCACCGTGGCCTCGGCGGCAAAGAGGCTCAGGCGCGGATCCTCGAGCTGCTCGAACTGGTGGGCATCCAGAAGCCGAAAGAACGACTGAAGGCTTATCCGCATCAACTGTCCGGCGGCCAGCGCCAACGGGTAATGATCGCAATGGCCCTGGCCTGCGAACCTGAATTGCTGATCGCCGACGAACCAACCACAGCCCTCGATGTGACAGTGCAGCGCAAGATCCTGCTACTGCTCAAGTCCCTGCAACGACGCCTGGGCATGTCGCTGCTGCTGATCAGCCATGACCTCAATCTGGTGCGCAGCATCGCCCAACGGGTGTGCGTGATGAAGGCCGGCGAGATCGTCGAGCAGGCGCCGTGCGAAACCCTGTTCACCGAACCGAAACACCCTTACAGCTGCGTGTTGCTCAACGCTGAACCGGAAGGCGAAGCGCTGCCCCGGGACGAACGCGAGAACGTGCTGGAAGTCGATGACCTGCGGGTTGATTTCACGGTCGGCGGCGGGCTGTTCCAGCGCAAGCAATACCTGCGCGCGGTGGACGGCATCAGCCTGAACATCCAGCGCGGCAAGACGCTGGGCATCGTCGGCGAGTCCGGCTCGGGCAAGTCCACCCTCGGCCAGGCGATCCTGCGGCTGCTCGACTCCAAGGGCAGCATTCGCTTCCAGGGCACGGCACTCGACGGTCTCGACCAGAAGCAGATGCGACCGTGGCGTCGGCAGATGCAGGTTGTGTTCCAGGACCCGTTCGGCAGCCTCAGCCCGCGCATGTCGGTGGCGCAGATCATCAGTGAAGGGCTGGAGGTGCATTGCCAGTCCACCGCCGACGAGTGCGACGACCAGGTGATCCGCGTGCTCAAGGAAGTCGGGCTCGACCCCGAAAGCCGCCATCGTTATCCCCATGAGTTCTCCGGTGGCCAGCGCCAGCGCATTGCCATCGCCCGGGCACTGGTGCTCAAACCGGCGCTGATCCTGTTGGACGAGCCAACCTCCGCACTGGATCGCACCGTGCAGAAACAAGTGGTGGCCCTGCTCCGCCAGCTTCAGGAAAAACACGGTCTGACCTATCTGTTCATCAGCCACGATCTGGCCGTCGTGCGGGCGCTAGCCCACGACATGATCGTGATCAAGGACGGCAAGGTGGTCGAAAGCGGCGCCAGCCATGACGTGTTCGATTCACCGCAGCATCCCTATACCAAAGAGCTGTTGGCCGCGGCGCATCCGGGATAGGCATAATCGCGCCACCTGACTTCCGCCAATGGACGCCGCCATGAACACCACCGAAAGCCTCAAGGATTACCAACGGGTTCGCACCCTGGCGATCCGTTCGTTGTTCGAGATCATCGAGCAATCCAGTGAAGGCACGGTGATTGTCGACCGCGACGCGAACATCGTCTGGATGAACGAGCGCTATGCCCGGCGCTTCGGGCTCGACTCCGCCGCCGGCGCCATCGGCAAGCCTTGCGAAAGCGTGATCCCCGGCAGTCTGCTGCGCGAAGTGGTGCGCACCGGGCGGCCGATTCTGCTGGACATGCAGGACACGCCGAAAGAACCGCTGGTGGTGATGCGCCTGCCGATTCATGACGACGCCGGGGCGGTGATCGGCGCCATCGGTTTTGCCCTGTTCGACGAATTGCGCACCCTGTCGCCGATGCTCAAGCGCTACCTGAGCATGCAGGAAGAGCTGGCCTCCACCCGTTCTCTGCTGCGCGCCCGGCAGAGCAAATACAACTTCGCCCACTTCATCGGCACCAGCGCTGCCAGCCTGGAGGTCAAGCGCCGTGCCCGCCGCAGCGCCAGCGCCGAGTCGCCGGTTCTGTTGCTGGGCGAGACCGGCAGCGGCAAAGAGTTACTGGCGCAGGCCATCCACGGCGCTTCACCTCGGGCGCACAAAGCCTTCGTCAGCATCAACAGCGCGGCGATTCCCGAGGCGTTGCTTGAAGCCGAGTTCTTCGGCACCGCGCCGGGTGCCTTCACCGGTGCCGATCGCAAGGGTCGCACCGGCAAGTTGCAGATCGCTCAGGGCGGGACGCTGTTTCTCGACGAGATCGGTGACATGCCGCTGCCGCTGCAGAGCAAATTGCTGCGGGTGTTGCAGGAAAAGGAATTCGAGCCCGTAGGCTCCAACGACGTGATCCAGAGCGATGTGCGGGTGATTGCCGCGACCTCGACGGATCTGGAAGCGGCGATCAAGCGTGGTGAATTCCGCGCCGATTTGTACTACCGGCTCAACGTGCTGCCGATTCAAGTGCCGCCGTTGCGGGAACGGCTGGACGATCTGCCGGCGCTCAGTGAGGCGATTCTGGAGGAGTTGCGCAGTCAGCACGAACTCAATCGTGAAGCGTTGGAGTTGCTGGGGCAGCACGCCTGGCCGGGGAATATCCGCGAGTTGCGCAATGTGCTGGAGCGGGCTGCGTTGCTCAGTGATGACTTGATGCTGACGGCGGATGACATTCGTGCGGCGATTGGCACGTTTACACCGGTTGAACGAACGCTGGTGCCTGTGTCAGAGCCAACAATAAACGAGACCTTTAGTCAGGCCCGCGAGCGGTTTGACCGGCAGTTGATTCAATCCACCCTCGCGCAATGTGGGGGCAAGGTGATTGAAGCGGCTGAGCGGCTCGGACTTGGTCGGTCGACGTTATACAAGAAGATGATTGCGCTCGGGATCGCAGAGTCTCAGTAAAGAGACACAATTCTCCATAGAGGGACAACATCAAAAGCTTCGCGAGCAAGCTCGCTCCCACAGGAGATATGGGTACCCATGTGGGAGCGGGCTTGCCCGCGAAAGCGTCCTCACAGCCATAGAAGTCTCAAAACAGAGACAAAACCCCGAAAACCACCACCAAACATCAAATTAATTCCTTTTATTTCAACAACTTAAGCATCTGGCACAGATCTCGCTATAGCGCTCCTCACACCCGTTCCACCCACAAAAATAACAATCGAAGGAGCACACCATGAGTGTGATCATCGCCTTGGCGGCCCTCGCGCTGCTGATGCTTGCGGCCTACCGTGGCTACAGCGTTATCCTTTTTGCCCCGATCGCCGCCCTCGGCGCCGTCCTGCTCACCGACCCGTCCGCCGTCGCCCCTGCTTTCACCGGGGTGTTCATGGAGAAGATGGTCGGTTTCATCAAACTCTACTTTCCCGTGTTCCTGCTCGGCGCCGTGTTCGGCAAGCTGATCGAGCTGTCGGGGTTTTCGCGCTCGATTGTTGCCGCAGCGATTCGTCTGCTCGGCACGCGCCAGGCGATGCTGGTGATCGTGCTGGTCTGCGCCCTGCTCACCTACGGCGGTGTTTCGCTGTTCGTCGTGGTGTTCGCGGTCTACCCGTTCGCAGCGGAAATGTTCCGCCAGAGCAACATCCCCAAGCGCCTGATCCCGGCGACCATCGCCCTCGGCGCGTTCTCGTTCACCATGGACGCCCTGCCCGGCACGCCGCAGATCCAGAACATCATCCCCAGCACCTTCTTCAACACCACCGCATGGGCGGCGCCGTGGCTGGGAGTGATCGGCACGATTTTCGTGTTCTGCGCCGGCATGCTGTTCTTGCAGCGCCAGCGCAACAAGGCTCAGCGCGCTGGCGAAGGCTACGGCACCGAGTTGCGCAACGAGCCGGAAACCGCCGAAGACCTGAAACTGCCCAACCCGTGGATTGCCCTGTCGCCGCTGCTGGCGGTGGGCATCATGAACCTGCTGTTCACCCAGTGGATTCCGCAGTGGTACGGCAAGACCCACAGCCTCGCACTGCCGGGCATGGCCGCGCCGGTTACCACCGAAATCGCCAAACTCACCGCAATCTGGGCGGTGCAGGCAGCCCTGTTGGTCGGCATCCTGATGGTGCTGGCATTCGGTTTTAAAGCGATCAAAAGCAAGCTCGCCGAAGGCAGCAAAAGCGCGGTCAGCGGTGCACTGCTGGCGGCGATGAACACCGCGTCGGAATACGGTTTCGGCGCAGTCATCGCTTCGCTGCCAGGTTTCCTGGTGCTGGCCGACTGGCTCAAAAGCATTCCCAATCCGCTGGTCAACGAAGCGATCACCGTGACCTTGCTGGCCGGCATCACCGGCTCCGCTTCGGGCGGCATGAGCATCGCGCTGGCAGCGATGTCCGAACAATTCATCAGCGCCGCCCACGCCGCCAACATTCCACTGGAAGTGCTGCACCGGGTGGCCGCGATGGCCAGCGGCGGCATGGACACCCTTCCGCACAACGGCGCGGTGATCACCCTGCTCGCCGTCACCGGCCTGACTCATCGTGAGGCCTATAAGGACATTTTCTGTATTACGCTGATCAAGACCCTGGCGGTTTTCGTGGTGATCGGCACTTTCTACGCCACTGGCATTGTGTGAGGTATTGATGACGACTCTTTCTGGCAAGACCGCACTGGTTACCGGCTCCACCAGCGGCATCGGGCTGGGCATCGCCCTGACGCTGGCCAAGGCCGGCGCCAACTTGATCCTCAACGGTTTTGGCGATGCTTCAAAGGTGATTGCGGAAGTCGAACAGTTTGGCGGCAAGGTCGGCCATCACCCGGCAGACGTCAGCGATCCGGCGCAGATCGCCGACATGATCGCCTACGCCGAGCGCGAGTTCGGCGGCGTGGACATTCTGGTCAACAACGCGGGTATCCAGCACGTCGCAGCGGTGGAAGAATTTCCGGTGGAGCGCTGGGATTCGATCATCGCGATCAACCTGTCGTCGGTGTTTCACAGCACGCGCCTGAGCCTGCCGGGTATGCGCACCAAAGGCTGGGGGCGGATCGTCAACATTGCATCGGTGCACGGCCTGGTCGGTTCCACCGGCAAGGCGGCGTATGTGGCGGCCAAGCATGGGGTGATCGGACTGACCAAGGTGGTCGGCCTGGAAACCGCCGCCAGCAACGTCACCTGTAACGCGATCTGTCCGGGCTGGGTGCTGACGCCGTTGGTGCAGAAACAGATCGACGATCGCGCGGCCAAGGGTGTCGACCCGCAGCAGGCGCAACATGATCTGCTGGCAGAGAAACAGCCGTCGCTGGAGTTCGTCACCCCGGCGCATCTGGGTGAACTGGTGCTGTTTCTGTGCAGCGAGGCCGGCAGCCAGGTGCGTGGCGCAGCGTGGAATATCGATGGCGGGTGGCTCGCGCAGTAAGCTCCCACAGGTCATGTGAACAACAAAAACAAGAGGCAAACCATGTCCGACATTCTCTGGCAGCCCGATGCCAAACGCATTGCCCGGTCCCGCATGGACGGCTTTCGGCGCTTCATCAATCAGCGCCACCACCTGAAGCTCGACGACTACCCGGCCCTGCATCAATGGTCCATCGACCAGCGCGAAGCATTCTGGCAAGCGATCGTTGATTTCTTCGGCATCAGTTTTCACACCCAGCCGGACGCCGTTCTGCGTGGTGGCCTGAAAATGCCGGGTGCCGAATGGTTTCCCGGCGCCACCCTGAACTTCGCCGAACACCTGCTGAGTCGCCGCGACGATGCCATCGCCGTGATCGCTATCGGCGAAAACGGCCAGCGAGAATTGCTGACCTGGGCCGAACTGGCCCAGCAAGTCGCCGGGTTCCAGGCCAGCCTGCAAGCGGCCGGCGTCGTGCTCGGCGACCGGGTTGCCGCGTGCATGCCCAACACCTGGCAAACCCTGGTAGCGATGCTGGCGACCACCAGCCTCGGGGCGATCTGGTCGTGCTCATCGCCGGACTTCGGCACCCACGGCGTGATCGACCGCTTCGGCCAGATCGAACCAAAAGTACTCATCACCTGCGCCGGTTACCGTTACGCCGGCAAAGAGATCGACCAGACCGTCAAGATCAACGAAATACTCGAACAGCTGCCTTCACTGCAACAGCTGATCATCGTGCCCTACGCACGACCTCACGCCCATGCCACGGATTACCGGACATCCGCCAACGTCACGCTGTGGGACGACTTCTATGAACCGGGCGATGAGCCGCAGTTCGTCCCGGTGCCGTTCGATCATCCGCTGTACGTGCTGTATTCCAGCGGCACCACCGGCGTGCCGAAGTGCATCGTTCACAGCACCGGCGGCGTGTTGCTGCAACACGCCAAGGAACACGGGCTGCATGTCGATCTGGGCCCCGGCGACCGTTTGTTCTACTACACCACCTGCGGCTGGATGATGTGGAACTGGCTGGTCTCGGCACTCACAGTCGGCAGTACGGTGGTGCTGTATGACGGCTCACCGTTTTATCCGGACAACGAGCGGTTGCTGGAGCTGCTGGATGACGAGCAGGTCAGCGTGTTCGGCACCAGTCCGAAATTCCTTGCGACCCTCGAAAGCAGCGGCATCAAACCGCGCGAAAGCTACGACTTGAGCCACCTGAAAACCTTGCTCTGCACCGGTTCGGCGCTGTCGCCTCAGGGTTACGACTTCGTTTATCGCGACTTCAAACCGGACGTGTGCCTGTCCTCGATGTCCGGTGGCACGGACATCGTGTCCTGCTTCGTCAACGGCAACCCGATATCGGCGGTACGCCGGGGCGAGATCATGGGCAAGAGCCTGGCCATGGCAGTGGAGGTGTGGAACGACGCCGGGCAACCGGTGACCGGCGAAAAAGGTGAGTTGGTGTGTACTCGGCCATTCCCGGCGATGCCCATCGGACTCTGGAACGATCCCGACGGCGAGAAACTGCGCAAATCCTATTTCAGCCAGTTCCCCGGCGTCTGGGCCCAGGGTGACTATGCCGAACAACTGCCCCACGGCGGGATGCTGATTCACGGCCGCTCCGACGCCGTGCTCAACCCCGGCGGCGTGCGCATCGGTACGGCGGAAATCTATCGGCAGGTGGAGAAAGTCCCGCAAGTGCTGGAAAGCGTCGCCATCGGCCAGCAATGGAAAGGTGACGTACGGGTGGTGCTGTTCGTACGTCTCAAGGAGGGAGCGTTGCTCGATGAAGCACTGCAACAGCAGATCCGACAGGTGATCCGCGCCAATACAACACCTCGTCATGTACCGGCGAAAATCGTCGAAGTCACCGACATACCGCACACCATCAGCGGCAAAGTGGTTGAACTGGCGGTGCGCAATGTAGTGCATGGCGAAGCCGTGAAAAACACGGACGCCCTGGCCAATCCCGAAGCACTGGAGCAGTTTCGGGATCGACCGGAGCTGGACGACTGACCCGCCCTGACCGATTGAGGGCCGGACCGGGCAGGTCATCGAACGTCTTTCCTAGCGATCGAACTCCAGCAGGACGTCACCGGTAACCGGCCCGCCGTTGCTGGCGGTCACAGCTTCCTGCATGGCTTGCACATTTCGGCGGAATCGCCAGTTGTATTCACCTGACGCCTGATCCAGGAGCAAGACCATTACGGCATAGGTATCGGCGTTTTCAACGGTCCGTTCCTTGTCGTAAAGGCCTGACCGGTCCTCGCTGGCCGTAGTCCGCAAGCCACTATCGCCTTGTAGCGCCGCCGGTTTGTCCTGGAGTTTCACATCTGGCGCGACAGGCACTTGGCCCAGCGCCAGACTCAACAGCGATGCTACGTTCAATTGATAGTGTCCGGAGACACGTGTCACGGGCCTGGAAGCCAGGGCCAGAACCCTGGTTTTCGGTTCGGCTTGAAACACCTGATGAACCAGGTCTGCAGCAATGACGCTGGAACTGGACTGTTCGTTATGAAAATGTTCCTGCAGGTTCTCCCCATACACTTTCAGAAACCGATGAGTAGCGGACTGCTGCGGGTTCATTTGCTTCCATGCCATATAGGCCGCGGAGTCGATAACTATCGTATGTCGATCCTCTTGTACCGCCTCCAGCAGACAATTGCCGAACGAGAAGCCATTGAAATCCGTTTTGATCAATTTGAGGAACGTCAGCATGTTGTCTCGCCCCTTGGCGGTACTGCCAAACAACAGACCGATGGCAAGGTCGGTCTGAAGCTTCTCGGCCGACTTGATCAAGGTCGCCAAGGCGCTCTCAATCTTTACACCGGCCTGAGGCAGGGCCTGCCGGAGGATATGGCCGGTGTAGACATCTGGCAGCGCTTGGCGGGTTCTGAATGGCCGCAACGCGTGACTGAACACGAAGTTGTCCAGTTTCGGACCCCAGGCTCGACCGAAACGGTCAGTCGCGTACCACTCGCTTCCTTTGCGGGCTACGCAGACATTCAGCCGTTGGGTGGGCGTCCCCGAAGGCCGCCACGTTCCTTGGCAAAGTTGTGCGTAATCATTGGGGTTAAGCAGATCGGCAGACCCGGCGCGCCCTACCATTCGACGCAACTGGAACCTTGCCGACGTCAACGTCCGCAGGCCACTGCGGCCAAGCTGGGCACCGCCGCGAGCGAGCAATTTTCCACCGGTTTTGGCCATCGCGCCGAAGCCATCCAGAGGATTGAAGACGGAGACAGTGGTGATCAGGGCAAATCTGGCCAGCGTCGCAACCTTGGCAGTAGTCGATACCGAGCGGCTAACCACATGCACGACTTTGCTGGCGACCCCCACAGCGGTACCGATCAATCCGATGGCGTCCATGACACAACCGAACACGCCGCTACTGATACGTGCCTTTTCGCCGGAAGTCAGATCGGCAATACAGCTTCTGAAGGGCACCACCAGATTGAGCACGTACTCGTTGAGGCTCTCCAGTGTTTGCCGTTCTTCCTCCAGAGGCGTTGGCTTCAATGCTACGGCTTCGACTTCCTCAAGTGTTGCCGGCGGATGTTTTTCGACAATGAATGTAGCCAGAGCGATCGCCTGAACATCCTCGAAACATTCATAGGCATTATCTGCATACTCGGCGGCTCGGGCAGACTTGCGCACAACGCCCAGTTTTTCGATAACGCCGCGACTGGTGACAGCACTGGATTGCTTGCGCCCCTCTGTGTAACTGAGCAGATCGGTCGGCAGATTGAGAACAGGCAACGCCGGCACGAACGCGTTCAGGTCACCACGAAAGTCGAGCCGTGCAGCATGGTTCATTACACCTGAGGCCTCGACTATCTGCGCAAGACGCTCATTCTTGCGGCACTCCCCCCTCAAAGTCAGCATTTCATAGCAAAGCAGCTTATTGCTGGCATCCACCGTACACATGATCACCCCGTAGCGGCCGGTCACCTCATCCTTGGCTTTTTGAGTCTCGGCCAGAAATGTTTTCAAGGGTGATGCAGCTCCAGTCAGGCTGCTCTGAGTGGAAACAGTGGGAGTGTGATAGACGCCTACCGAAGGACGCAGGGTAAAAAAGCTCACGTCACCTTTCAAAAACGCTCGACGATCATCAGAAGGCATGGTCGAAAGGGATAGTTTGTGTGTCGTCACCATCGCTTTTTTCAGATTGTCGTACCACTTGGCAACTTCGGCGACAACCAACGGTTTGATCGGTGGCAATGTATAAAGGTAGCTGCCAAATTGTCTGAAAATTCCGGGCTGGTCCTTCAAATCCCAACGACCGCTCTTCAACTCATCGCAGGCATACAGTTCCGCCATTGACCTGGGGTTCGGACTGATCGCATCAAACAGAGTTTCCAATAGACGCTGACCCGGCAGACTACCGGGAGCCGGGGTTTTTCGTTCGAAAAGCACGTTTCTTTCCAAAAAGTCGCATGTGGGCAGCGCTCTTTTCAGATGCGTCAACGCCAACTCCTGTTTATCGGGTAGCGGCTTGGCGAGAGCGCTGGCAGCCTTCGACAACAGGTCCAGGCGAGCCTCATAACGGTTGAGTACCAGGCTCGAGGCCTGTCTCGAGTCTGTCGCCAACGCGTCATGGTTGATGAGGCCATTGACGAGTCCCCAATCCAGTACCGGATCGATGAACGCAACTGCCTGCAAATCACGCATGACCTGGCTGCAAGGCTCCATGTTTGCCAAAGCCAAGACGGTGGGCGCATCCATCGAACGCGCAGTTCCCCTGGATTTCAACTCCAGAGTTGCCACCGTTGCGCAGAAGTTTATCCAGGCGATCGAGCCGATCGACATTCCTTCATCGATCCCCCGCACGAGAAACTCCGGGGCGAGATCGGACAGCATGATATGGGCCGCCATGCCAGCAACTTGCCGAGAGACCCGGCGGGAAGTCATCAGATGGTTTTCGAATTTTGTCAGAACGACGTCCGGGTGAAGATCGGCATTCGCAATCTGATAAAGATCATACCCACAGATGACATTACGCCGCTGCTCGGCATCAGGAACATTCAGATCGAGAATAACGGCCGTAACCATCAGCTGACTCAAGTCCTGAGAAGTAATGGATTGGTTCTCTTGCGTACCGTACCAGCCCAGCGATTGATTGAGACTGGATGCCAGGCTCTGAACTTTTTCATGAGCCAGTATTGACCTGATGGTTCGTGCAATTTTTCCCTTGTCATTTATCAAGGGTTTTCCCGCTTCCTCGTAGATTCTATCTAATAGTCGCGCACCACCCGATGTCATACCCGCTACCACTGTTTTGATCCGGTCCTGCTCTTCGGTGGTGAGTACAACAGACAACTCGTCGACGCCGCTTATTTGCCCCCAATAATGTCCAAGAGCACCAGGCGCGGGAATCACGAAGTTCAAATGCTCAACAAGCTTTTTGCACCCGCCGACGGTGGCGGGCACATCGAACTCATAAAATTTCAGCCACTGAGCCAGACAACCCTCATTACTGTCCCAGACAAATCCCCCGGTCTGACTTGCGCACCGAGCCAAAAAGTCCACCTGTTCCCGTTCTTCCGGTTGTACGCTGTCGAGATGCAATGCAGGCAGCAGCTCCCCGTCAGTGAAGACCAGCAGCTTTGCGTCTGCCGTCACTGCACAGCTTTCATATGCCCCGATACCAAACGAGCCGATTTTGGCCTGCACAAAGGGTTGTTCCTGGAAAGCCTCGACCAGTTTCACCAGCGGATTATGCAGACTGTAAAGCGACGAGCCCTCGACCATTTCGAAGTACTCATTGCTCAGATCCACCCGCACCGAATCAACATTCCCGTATTTCTCGGCAACTCGTGTCAAACACCATTCGACGCTGCTCTTTTCTATTTCATCAGCGACGCGCTGTTTCAGATCGGCCTCGGCTGTTCCAACAGACAACTTGTCAAGTTCACTTCTCATATCAAACGACTCAAAAAAATAACTGATAACGTGGATAAACACCAAACACAGACTCAACCAAATAGTGCTTAATATCCATCGCTGCGATGTCAGCTAATTTTTCCGATTCATTCCAAAGTATACAAAAACGCCAATAAACACCGTTTAGATATATAAACCCAATAAACCAACAATAAAACACATTAAATATTCAAGCCCCTCCTTACATTTGCAGAGCTTTATTCCATCAACCCCCAGGCCCCTGGTACATCTTTATCTCCACCTGCCCCTCCCAACTTCAAAGCCAGACGCAGATTATTGACAGAGTCGGCGTTTTTCAGAGCTTCCTCTTCAGCGATAGCGCCTTCTTTCACCAGTTGATACAACGCCCTGTCAAAGGTGAGCATTCCCTGTTCTTCGGACTTTTCCATAATGCCTTTCAATTCTCCAAGCTCATTGCGCCTGATCAGGTCGGCGACGGTCGGAGTTCCCAGCATGACTTCCACCGCTGCCCGGCGTTGACCATCGACCGTTCGAACCAGGCGCTGCGATACGAACGCCTTGAGGTTGTTGCCCAGCGAATGCAGCAATTGCGGGCGGCGTTCCTCGGGGAAAAAATTGACGATCCGGTCCAGTGCCTGATTGGCGTTGGTGGCGTGCAAGGTCGATAGCACCAGATGGCCGGTATCAGCAAACCCCAGGGCGTGCTCCATGGTTTCCTGATCACGAATTTCGCCGATCAGCACCACATCCGGGGCCTGGCGCAGTGTGTTCTTCAAGGCTGCATCGAAACTGCGGGTGTCGACGCCGACCTCCCGCTGGTTGATGATCGATTTCTTGTGACGATGGATATACTCGACCGGGTCTTCAATGGTGATGATGTGCCCGCTGCTGTGACGATTGCGATGATCGATCAGCGCCGCCAGCGAAGTCGATTTTCCAGAGCCGGTCGCACCCACGAACAGAATCAGCCCGTGCTTGAGCATCACCGTCTTGAGCAGGACTGGCGGAAGCTTGAGGTCTTCGAATCGCGGAATGTCAAGTTTGACGTTACGGATCACGATCGACACGTCGTTGCGCTGTTTGAAGATGTTGACCCGGAAGCGACCGATGCCCGTGCGGGAAATCGCCAGGTTCATTTCCAGATCCCGGTCGAACTCCCGGCGCTGCTCGGCGTCCATCAGGGAGGCGGCGACAGTCGCCACTTCGCCGGGTTTGAACGGCTGATCGCTCAGCGGCGTCAGCACCCCGTCGAACCGCGCACTGGGCGGCGCGCCCGTGGACAGGAACAGATCCGAACCGTGGCGGCTCGCCAGTTGTTTGAGCAATGCATCGATTTCCATGGCCAAAAGCACCTGCGAAGCTTTCAATGAACTTAAGACCGTGCGTCGTGACGCGACGGGCCTTACAGCGTCTACCGCATTAGGATAGTAGACGCCGCCTCACCGACCGACGCCCAGGATTGATGTGATGAACGCTGTACCGAACACCAACGACGCCCAGGCACTGATTGCCCGAACCGACTGGAGCCGCAGCCCGCTGGGCGCCGCTGGCACCTGGCCGCAAAGCCTGCGCACCGCGGTGGACATCGTGATTCACTCGCCGATGCCGATGCTGCTGTTGTGGGGTCCACAACTCACCCAGATCTATAACAACGGCTTTGCGCTGCTGGCCGGCAGCAAGCATCCGCACGCTTTCGGACAGCCGGCGCACCAGATATGGCCGGAACTTCGAGACTTTACCGACCCGATTTACAGCGCCGTCCTACAAGGCCAGGTGCGGACCTACAGTGAACGACGCTTCACCCTGCAACGGGACGGCCAGGATTCCGACTTCTGGCTTGACCTGACCTACAGCCCGATCCGCGACGAAAGCGCCCAGGTCGCCGGAATCCTCGTCACCGCCATCGAAACCAACGAACGCCGGCGCATCGCCCTGGAATTGCAGCAACGCTCGGAAGACAGCCTCAAGGCCCAACGCGAAAGCGAAGAACGTCTGCAACTGGCGCTGGCAGCCACCGATGCGGTTGGCACCTGGGATTGGGACATCGGCGAAGACCGCTTCATCGCCGACGCGCATTTCGCCCAGTTGCACGGTGTCGACCCGGCGCTGGCCGGTCAGTTGCCGATCAGCGAATACCTGCACGGCGTGCACCCCGAAGACCGCGCGCTGATTGCCCGCAGCATCAAGCATTGCATTACCCATGGCACTGAATACGCCGAGGAGTACCGCCTGCTGCAGGCCAATGGCGAGCTGCGCTGGGTGTTCGCGCGCGGGCGCTGTTACAAGGATCATCACGGACGGCCGATGCGCTTCCTCGGCGCCGCGCTGGATCTGACCGAGCGCAAGCACACCGAGCAGGCATTACGGCAAAGCCAGACCGAGCTGCAACTGATCATTAACGCCATGCCAATCCTGATCAGCTATGTCGACCACGAAGAACGCTTTCGCCTGAACAATGCCGCGTACCTCGACTGGTACGGACTCACGCCTCAAGAGCTGTACGGTCGCACGATCCGCGAAGTGATCGGCGAAGAGGCCTATTTCCTGCGTGCACCGTACATCGCCGAAGCCCTGGCCGGCCGCCCCTGCTCGTTCAGCCTGTACACGCCGCACCGTGACGGCAGCCAGCGTCATGCCCTGATGAATTACCTGCCGCGTCACGGCGCGGACGGTGCGGTGAACGGCTTCTACATCTTCGTGATCGACGAGACCGAACGCAAAAAGACCGAAGAAGACCTGCGCAACCTCAATGAAACCCTTGAGGAGCGCGTGAGTGCGCGCACCGAACAACTGGCCCAGGCCAACCAGCGTTTGCAGAACGAGATGTTCGAGCGCGAACGCGCCGAAGATGCTTTGCGCCACGCGCAGAAAATGGAAGCGGTCGGCCAGCTCACCGGCGGCATCGCCCACGACTTCAACAACATGCTGACCGGCATCATCGGCAGCCTCGACCTGATGCAGCGCTACATCGCCAATGGCCGCGCCGATGAGATCGGCCGTTTCACCGACGCGGCAGTGTCCTCGGCCAACCGCGCGGCGGCGTTGACCCACCGTCTGCTGGCGTTCTCCCGGCGCCAGTCGCTGGATCGCAAGACCATCGACGTCAACGAGTTGATCCACTCGCTGGAAGACCTGATCCGCCGTACCAAGGGTGATCCGATCGAGCTCACATTACGCCTGGCCGACAACGTATGGTCGGTCAGCACCGATGTCAGTCAACTGGAAAACGCCCTGCTCAACCTGGTGATCAACGCTCGCGATGCCATGCCGGACGGCGGTGAGTTGCTGATCGAAACCGCCAATGTCTACCTGGACGGCAACGACATCACCACTCTGGAACCGGTCAAGGCCGGTGATTACCTGATGCTCGCGGTGAGCGACAACGGCACCGGCATGACGCCTTCGGTACGTTCGAAGGCGTTCGATCCGTTCTTCACCACCAAACCGATCGGCCAGGGCACCGGGCTCGGGTTGTCGATGATTTATGGCTTTGCCCAGCAATCCGGCGGGCACGTCAGCCTGGACAGCCTGCCGGGCCAGGGCACCTGCGTGCGCCTGTACCTGCCTCGTTTGCATGCACTGGAACCGGAGTGGCCGGTGATCGAAACGGTTACCGAGGCTCCCGCCGTCGCCACCGGCGAAACCGTGGTGGTGGTCGAGGACGATCCGGCGGTGCGCATGCTGGTCATGGACCTGCTCAAGGAGCTGGGTTATCGCGCCCATGAGGCCGAAGACGCCAAGGGTGCCCTGCCATTGCTCGAATCCGATTTGCGGGTGGACCTGCTGGTGACCGACGTCGGCCTGCCGGGCATGAACGGCCGGCAAATGGCGGAGATCGCCCGCCAGCATCGTCCGGGGCTCAAGGTGTTGTTCATGACCGGTTACGCGCAGAAAGCCGCCGAGCGTCAGGGCTTCCTCGAGGATGGCATGGACATGGTCGCCAAGCCGTTCTCCATCGAACAGCTGGCCGGCAAGATCCGCACGATGATCAGCCAAAACCCGTGACTTGAGGCATAATCCGCGCCCCGCCGTCACCCCGCTACAGGTATTGCACAATGAAAGCCCAAGCCCGCCACATTCTGGTGAAAACCGCCGAAGAGGCTGAAAAACTCAAACAACGCATCGCCAACGGTGAAGCGTTCGATGTGCTGGCGAAGAAGTTTTCGACCTGCCCGTCCGGCAAGCGCGGCGGCGATCTGGGTGAAGTGCGGCCGGGGCAGATGGTCGGTGCGATCGATGCGGTGATCTTCAAGAAGCCGCTGCGCACGGTGCACGGGCCCATCAAGAGCAAGTTCGGGTATCACCTGGTGCAGGTGTTTTACCGCGACTGAGTGATTGGCTTCAGGGCCTCTTCGCGGGCAAGCCCGCTCCCACAAAAGAACTGTGAACGACACACAATCATTGTGGGAGCGAGCCTGCTCGCGCTTCGATTGCACAGCAATCGGCCATCACCGCTTACTTCGGAATCAATGCGCCAGGCACTTGAATGACCTTGCTCGCTAACAGATGCCCGGCCTGCGCCGCTTCCGCCGGACTTGCGCCGGACAAACGACTCGCCAGATACGCCGCACTGAACGAATCCCCCGCCGCCGTGGTGTCCACCACTTTCTCGACCTTCTGCGCCGGGACTTCAAACGCTTCCCCGGCGCAACGGATCAGACAGGCTTCGGCCCCACGCTTGAGCACCACTTCCAGCGTGCCGATCTGCGCGTACGCTTCAAACACTGCCTCACAGTCCTTGAATTGGAACAGCGCCTGCTCGTCGTCCACCGTCAGCAACGCCAGATCGACATGGGGCAACACGTTGCGATAGGCCGCCCGCGCATCCTCCACTGAAGCCCACAGGCGTGGGCGGTAGTTATTGTCGAAGACGATTCGCGCATCACGCTGACGGGCTTCGATCAAGGTCTCGATCAGTTTTTCCCGACCCTGTGCCCCAAGCACCGCCAGCGTGATACCGCTGAAATACAGCACGTCGTAATCCGGCAGCGCCGCCAGAATCGGTGCGGCCGCTGGCGTGGTGAAGCAGTCGCGAACGGCGGCTTCGTTACGCCAGTAGAGGAAGCGGCGCTCCCCGGCAGCGTCGGTCTGGATGCAATACAGCCCCGGCAACCGACCGGGCAAACGCTGAACCAGATCCAGGCCAATGTTTTCATCGGCCCAGCTGCGGCACATCGCGTCACTGAAGCTGTCATCCCCCAGCGCGGTGACGTAATCGACCTGCGCCTTGTCGCCCATGGCGCGGGACAGATAGACCGCCGTATTCAGCGTGTCACCGCCAAAGCTCTGTTGCAGGCTGCCATCGGCACGTTGCTGGAGTTCGATCATGCATTCGCCGATCAGAGCGATGCGCGGGGTGTTCGGACCCAATGGACTGAGCGTGTTCATCAGAAGCAGGTTTCCATGGTTTCGATCACCGACAGCTGCTCGTCCACCAGCAGCCCTACGCGCCACTTGTCGAAGGTCAGGCACGGGTGCGAGGTGCCAAAGGAAATGATGTCACCCACACGCAATTGCACACCCGGTGCCACGGTCATGAACGCGTGCTGGTCCATCACCGCCGTCACTTTACAGGCGCCGACATCGTCGCCCACCGCCGGCAGCACACCGGCCTTGTAACGCAGCAGCGGCACCGGCATGCCGGCATCGAACGCCACGTCACGCTTGCCCAGGGCAATCACGGCAAAGCCCGGCTCCGGCATCGACTGCACGTGAGCCCAGACTTCCAGCGCCGGACGCAGGCCTTCATGCAGGTCGCTGCGACGGTCGAGCACGCAGCACTGCGCTTCTTTATAGATGCCATGGTCGTGCGCCACGTAACTGCCAGGACGCAGCACGCTGAGGAAACGCCCGCCAGCATTCTGCGCTTCGAACGATTCGGCGATCAGGTCGTACCACGCCGAACCCGACGCGGTGATGATCGGCTTGGCGATGGCGAACGCGCCGCTGTCCTGCAACTGCACCGCCAGTCGCACTAACGAGGCCGCGAATTCACGGATACCGCTGACCGCATGATCGCCGTGGATCACGCCTTCGTAACCTTCGATGCCAGTCAGGACCAGCGCAGGTTGCGCGCCAATGGCTTTGGCGAGTTCGATGACTTCCTGCTCGCTGCGGCAACCGCAACGGCCGCCGACCACGCCGTACTCGATCATCACGTTCAGCCGCACGCCACGGGACGCAAAGTAAGCGCCCAGATCGGCGACGTTGTCCGGGTGATCGACCATGCAATAGAAATCGAAGCCCGAATCGGCCGCCAACAGATCGGCGATCAGCGCCATGTTCGGCGTGCCGACCAGTTGGTTGGCCATCAACACCCGGCGCACGCCGTGGGCGTAAGCGGCGCGGGTCTGGGTGGCGCTGGCCAGGGTGATGCCCCACGCGCCGGCGTCGAGCTGACGACGAAACAACGCCGGGGTCATGCTGGTTTTGCCGTGGGGCGCGAGTTCGGCGCCGCTGTCGCTGACGAATTTCTGCATCCACCGAATGTTGTGCTCCAGCGCTTCGCGGTGCAGCACCAGCGCCGGCAGACTGATGTCACGCACCAGTTGCGCGCCGAGCGCGGCATCACCCTTTTCCACGGCAGCAATGTTGTTGGCAGTCGTCATGGTCGAACTCCTCACAGTCGCGCCCGCAGGCAGGCGCGGTTATTCGTTGATTCGCCGGGCGAGGCTGTTGGCGCTCTCGATCAAGACCCGGCGATAGTCGTTGTAATTGTTCTTGGCATCGGCGCGCGGGGCGACGATGCACAGGGTGCAGATGGCAACGCCTTGAGGGTCTTTGACCGGGGCGGCGAAGCAATGGGTAAAGGTGTCGGCGACACTGTCGAAGGAGAAGAAACCGTCGATGCCGGCCTGACGGATTTCCGCCAGAAACGTCTCCATCGGCAGACGTTCGCCACCCGGCAAAATGAAGTCGTCGGGGTCGATCAGGTCGCTGATCTGCTGGTCGCTCAAGTGCGCCAACAGCAAGCGTCCGGACGCCGTCCACGGGATCGGCGCGTTCTCGCCGATATCGGAAGAAATGCGGAAATGCCGCTCGCCCTCCTTCATCAGCGCCACCGTGTATTTGCGCCCGTTGAGCAGGCACATCTGCGCGGTTTCCCGGGTCTGGCTGACAATTTCCTGCAACGCGTGATCGGCCTCGCGACTGAGGTCGAAATGCCGCAGATGCGCCTGCCCGAGGAAGTACAGCTGACGACCGAGATAGACGTGACCATCCTTGCCCACCGGCTCCAGAATCCGCCGTTCGAGCAATGACGCCACCAGTTCGTAGACCGTGGACTTCGGGCTGCCGATGCCGTTGGCGATATCGTTCGGACGCAGTGGCTGGCCGATTTCCTTGAGGAAATCGAGGATGTCGAACGCCCGGTCCAGACCGCGTGCCCGGCGCTTGATGGTGTCTTCGGTCATTTCAGTGGTCCCCATTCAAAGTGCCGGGAGTTTACCGACAGTTTTGCGTCGACCGTTAGGCCGCCATCGCCAGCAGGCTGGCTCCCACATTTGGAACGCGCTCCCCTGTGGGAGCCAGCCTGCTGGCGATGAAGTCACCCCGGCTCAGGCCTTTTTCTTGTACGCAATGCAGTCGATCTCGACCTTGCAGTCGACCATCATGCTCGCCTGCACACAGGCCCGGGCCGGTGCGTGTTCGGGCTTGAAGTACTCGCCGAAGACCTTATTGAAACTGGTGAAATCCCGCGGATCGTCCAGCCATACGCCGGCCCGTACCACATCTTCCAAGCCATAACCGGCCTCTTCGAGGATCGCGATCAGGTTCTTCATGGTCTGGTGCGTCTGCTCGACGATGCCGCCCACAATGATCTCGCCATCCACCGCCGGCACCTGCCCGGAAACGTGCAGCCAGCCATCGGCTTCAACGGCGCGGGCGAATGGACGAGGCTGACCGCCAGCGGCGGTGCTGCCGGTGCCGTAACGAGTAATGCTCATGGATGTTTCTCCTGATTGAAAAAGTGAAAAGTCAGAACCGCGTGCTTTTGAGAAATTCCGCCAGCCGCGGCGATTGAGGACGCTCGAACAGTTCCTTGGGAGGCCCCTGCTCTTCGATGCGCCCCTGATTCATGAAAACGATCTTGTCCGAGACCTCGAAGGCAAAACGCATTTCGTGGGTCACCAGCAACATGGTCATGCCGTCCTCGGCCAGGCCCTTGATCACGTTAAGCACTTCGCCGACCAGTTCCGGGTCGAGGGCCGAGGTGACTTCGTCGAACAGCATCAGGCTCGGGTTCATCGCAATCGCCCGGGCAATCGCCACACGCTGTTGCTGACCGCCGGACAACTGGCCGGGAAAGTGATTGCGCCGCTCCAGTAGACCGACCCGCTCCAGCCATTTCTCGGCCAGGACCACGGCTTCGTCCTTGTGCATTTTTTTGACTTTGAGCAAGCCGAGCGTGACGTTTTGCAACGCGGTGAGGTGTGGGAACAGGTTGAATTGCTGGAACGCCATGCCGGTCATCGCACGATGCCGGGCGATGACTTTTTCCGGATGGCGTACGCGTTTGCCATTGAGTTCGTCATAACCGATGGATTCGCCGTCGAGCAGGATCTGCCCGCCCTGGAATTCCTCCAGCATGTTCACGCAGCGCAACAGCGTGGTCTTGCCCGAACCACTGGAGCCGATCAGCGTCACCACGTTGCCGCGCTGCATGCTCAGGTCGACGCCCTTGAGCACTTCGACCGCGCCGTATTGTTTGTGCAGGCCACGGATGTCCAGCAGGGGCTGACCGTTCTGGACGTTGGAAACTTGAGCTTGAGTCATGGCAGGGCCACCCGCTTTTCAATGTGCCGGCCGAGTAATTCGATGCCGTAGTTGATGACGAAGAACAGAAAACCGGCGAACAGATAAAACTCCAGGGTCATGAACGTCCGGGCGATGATCTGCTGGGTGCTGAGCAACAGCTCGGCCACGCCGATCACAGACAGCAAGGTCGAGGCCTTGACGATTTCCGTGGACGAGTTGACCCAGGTCGGCAGGATCTGCCGCAGCGCCTGGGGCAACAGCACATAACCGAGGGACTGATAGAACGTCAGGCCGATGGCCTTGCCGGCTTCCATCTGTCCGCGTGGCAACGCCTGCAACGCACCGCGCACGATCTCGGCCACGTGGGAGCCGCAAAAAAGCGTCAACCCGAGCGCGCCGGCCTGAAATGCGCTGATCTGCCAGCCGAGCGCCGGTGCCATGTAAAAGCACGCCAGCACCAGCACGAACACCGGCGTGCCGCGAATCAGGTCGACATAAAAGCGGAACGGCGCGCGCATCCAGAACTTACCGTAGGTCAGAACCAGCCCGGCGAATACGCCGATGACCGTGCCGAACAGAATGGCCAGCGCCGACACTTGCACGCTGGTCAGAAAGCCTTGCCACAAGGCTTCGCGGGCAATCCACAACTCATGCAACCAACTGGTGGATTCGTACATCGCAGCCTCCTATCGGCGGATTGCCAGACGCTGCTCGAGGTAACGCAGCAGCATGGCAATGAGGTAACAGGCCGCGACATACAACGCCGTGGTCACCAGCCAGGTTTCGATCACCCGGTAGCTTTCGACGTTGATCTTGCGCGCGTAATAGGTCAGCTCCGGCACCGCGATCGCGGCGGCCAGCGAGGTGTCCTTGAACAGCGAAATGAAGTTGTTCGACAGCGCCGGCAGCACGTTGCGCAACATCACCGGCACGGTGACGTAGGCCTTCACTTGCCATTCGCCCAGGCCGATGGCCAGCCCCGCTTCACGCTGGCCTTTGGGGATGCTCAACAAACCACCGCGGAACACTTCGGTCAGGTACGCCCCGGCATACAGCGACAGGGTGATGATGAACGACGGGATCTTGTCCAGCCGGATCCCCAGGCTCGGCAACGCAAAGTAGATCAACAGAATCAACACCAGAATCGGCGTGTTACGGATCACCGTCACATACACCGATGCCAGCACCCGCAAGGCGCGATGCCTGGACAGCAAGGCAAACGCCATCAGCAGGCCGATCACGCAGCCGATGGCGATCGACACCAGCGCCAGTTCGAGGCCCAGACCGAGCCCCGCCAGCAAGGTGTCGAAATCGCGCCACACGGCGGCAAAGTTCAACTGATAGTTCATGGTCGGCAGTACCTTGAGCGGGGCGCAGCACGGCGCCCCACTCTCACGGGATCATTTGAATTCGACAGGGAAACCGATGGCAGGCGATGGCAGATCCACGCCGAACCATTGCTTGAACGACGCGGCATAAGTCGGGAACTCAACGCCGGTCATCGCTTCATGCAGGGCGGTGTTGACGAAGTTCAGCCAGTCCTGATCGCCACGTTTGACGGCACACGCATAGGTCTGCGGGCTCCAGGCATAGGTCGGGCTGCGATAGCGGCCAGGGTTCTGCACCATCAGGTATTTGACCGAAGACTGGTCGGTGGCGGCGGCATCGGCGCGACCGGAGTTCACCGCCTGATACATCAGATCGACGCTGTCGTACTGATCGACCTTGGCCTTGGGCAGCGCCTGATGCACCAGCTCTTCGGCGTACACGTTCTGCAACACCGCCACGGTCACGCCATCGCCACCGGCCTGCAGGTCTTCGATTTCCTTGTACTTGCTGTTGTTCGGCAGCAGCAGGCCGACGCCTTCGCGGTAGTACGGCAGGGTGAACGCCACTTGCTGCGCACGACTGGCGGTGACGGTGATGAACTGGCAGCTCATGTCGACCTTGTCGGTCAGCAGGTTGGGAATCCGCGCATCCGACGACTGCACCACGAACTCGACCTTGCTCGGGTCATTGAACAGCCCTTTGGCCACCATCCGGGCGATGTCGATATCAAAGCCCTGCAACTTGCCGTCCGCGCCCTGGAAGTGCCACGGTGCATTGGTGCTGCCGGTGCCCACGATCAATTTTCCACGGGCCAGGACGCTATCGAGCTTGCTGTCGGCCGCCTGGGCCATACCCATGACAGCGGACGAAGCCGCGAGAACAAAAACACACGCTTTGAACAAGGAAGGTCGGCGATGCATGGCAAGCACTCCAGAGAATTGTTTATTCCGCTATACCGGAACACGGTTTGTTACTACGGAATAGACAGCAGAAAGTGTGCCACAGGATTCGCGGGGAATCTGCAATGGATGGAAAATTCCGAGGAATCAAAGAGATATGTAAAAAGAAAAAATAGAGAAATAGTGAGAGAGCGGAGCGTGCGCTACCGTTGGCCACAACAATGCGGGTAGCAGGTTCCCAGTCGGTGCACGGGTGATCGATTCAGGGGCAGTGCCCATTGTTACCGTAAGAGATGCCGAAGAGGATGCAAGCAATAGGGTCAACGTTTGGTAGCAATTTTGTATACGTCTCCCCGCTCCCTTTTACCAATGGCAATGACTGTCACGATCAGCACTTCGTCTTTGACGCGATAGACCAGTCGATACCCGACATTCCGCAGCTTGATCTTGTAAGCCCCTCCAAGTCCTCTGAGCCGGTCAGCTGGAACATGCGGATTCTCAAGCCGCTCCTGAAGCTTCTTCTTCAACTGCTCCTTGAGATTCGCGTCAAGCTTTTTCCATTCTTTCCAGGCCTTCTCCGAAAACTCCAGCTCATAGGTCATCTATCGAGACCTTTATGGTCGGATCATTTTCCCGTTCCTTGCACAGAGCAATCAGCTCCAGATCCTCAAGGCGATTCATCAGCGCCTCATAGGCTTCTGCCGGGACGCAATAAAAGGCCGGCTCATTGCGGTTGAGAATTGCGACTGAAGCACCGCCGCCTGCTGCGACAGTTCCCATGGGATTTTTTTTCAGTTCGGAAATGCTTGCCACGACTTGGGAAAGGACAATATGAGTCATGAAGGTTTGCCTCGGAGTGCTTTTCAGAGTGCTGAAAATAGCACTCCAGGACGCATCTGACTTCAATCCTTTTGCTACTGAAACTGCTTTCAAACCTGCATCGCTGCCCATCCGGAGCTCCTTTGATAAATGTCTGAAAACGATACCAACTGCCTGGCCTCCGCGGATCTAAGTCTTCTGAGGGAATGCTCTTGCATCAAAGTAGGACGAAATCATCCTTTGTAAGACCTACCTGTAATTTCTGACAGTAGACCGCCGTTTTGCCCTGCTTTAACGTCAAAGGCCTTCCAGATTCATTGCTCAGGAGGCTCCAATGACGACACCGACCCGATATTCAGCGTTGCCCCCGACGTACCGGAAGGTCTTGAAAGCCAGGCGCCTTGTCGTCCTGTATTTCTTCAACGAGCACTGCGGTGCCTGCGTGTCTTCCGGCCCCGTTTTCCTTGAGATCGCCAAGCCCTTTCGGCCTTGGATGGATATCTTCATGCTCGATACAGCACAGTGTTGTCGGCATCCGGATGTCACGGGCACGCCAACGTTGTTTTTCTACAAGGAAGGCGTTCTGATCAAAAAACTGAAAGGCATCGGTTCGCAAGAATCCCTCCTGCAAGACTTCACCCAATTCCTCGGCAAAACCAGACACTGCGCTGCACCGCGCAAACCGACCCATGACCTGAACTGGCTGCGCCACACCCTCAACACGCTCTGCACCATTCCCCGCGCAAAACGATGGAACTTTTCCTGAAAGTGCCACCTAAGAGCCATCAGGTAATGGCACCGTCGTTCCAATTGATCTGTAACAACTAGCCTCGAAGCCGGATTGGACAAGCTCCCATCCGGCTGCTTTTCTTTATTTCTCAGAAAGAGATAAGTGCTGCCGGCCCTCGGGTCGCAGCCTTGCTTCGTCCCAGGAGGGGTCAATGTCCTTTAATGTCATGATGGTTTTCGGTACTCGCCCGGAGGCCATCAAAATGGCCCCGCTGGCCCGGGTTCTGCGTCAGTGGCCCGACATCAAACTCAACATCTGCTCCACCGGCCAGCATCGCGAGATGCTCACTCAGGTGCTGGATGCATTCGAACTGACGGTCGACGAAGACCTGCAAGTCATGACCCACGGCCAGACCCTGAATGGTCTGTCGCAGCATCTGCTCGCCCAGCTCGATCAGGCCTACGAACGGGTCAAGCCGGACATCGTGCTGGTGCATGGCGACACCACGACCAGCTTCATCGCCGCCCTCGCCGCTTTCAATCGGCAACTGCCTATCGGCCACGTCGAGGCCGGTTTGCGTACCGGCAACCTGCGCGCGCCCTGGCCCGAGGAAGCGAATCGACGTCTGACCGGCGTGCTTACCGACCTGCATTTCCCGCCGACCTCCAAGTCCGCCGCCAATCTGCTGCGCGAAGGCGTACCCGAAGACAACATTGAAATCACCGGCAACACCGTTATCGATGCCTTGCTGTGGATGCGCAAGCACCAGCAGGAAATCGATTGGCATCCGCCTGCCGATTCGCCTCTGGCGGCGATTGATGAACAGCGCCGGATGATTCTGGTCACCAGCCATCGACGGGAAAACCTCGGCGACGGTTTCCGCAATATCTGCCAGGCCCTGGCCGAACTGGCCGAACAATACCCGGACGTGCAATTCGTTTATCCGGTGCACCTCAATCCGCTGGTGCAGGAGGTGGTGTACGGCATGCTGGCCAACAAGCCGAACATCTATCTGGTGCCACCGCAGGACTATCCGAATTTCGTCTGGCTGATGGGCCGCGCGCACTTCATCCTGACTGACTCCGGTGGCGTCCAGGAGGAAGCCCCGGCGATCGGCAAACCGCTGCTGGTATTGCGCGACGTCACCGAGCGACCTTCCGTGCTCGAGAGCGGCACCATGCTGCTGGTCGGCACCGACAAGGCGCGCATCGTCAAGGAAGCCCGCCAACTGCTGGACGACCCGGACACCTACGCGCGCATGAGCCGCGTGCACTTCCCCTACGGTGACGGCCACGCCAGTGAACGCATCGCCACTCGCCTCCACGCCTGGCTGAGCGCACGCTCGGCGGCGGGTAATGGGGTATGAGCCTGGGTTGGGTCGATTTCTTCGCGTATGTGCTGTTCGGTCTCAAATATGTGGCGATTGCCCTCGCCCTGTTGATGTTCATCCTCGGCCTCGATGACCTGTTCATCGATCTGGTGTACTGGAGCCGCAAGTTCATCCGGCGCTGGCGGATCTACGAGAAGTTCAAGCGTGCTGATGAAGAGCGTCTCTATTCGATTCCCGAGAAGCCGCTGGCAATCATGGTGCCGGCGTGGAACGAAGTCGGCGTGGTCGGTGAAATGGCGCGTCTGGCCGCCTCGACCATCGACTACGAGAACTATCAGATTTTCGTTGGCACCTACCCCAACGATGCCGAAACCCAGGCCGATGTCGACGCGGTGTGCCAGCACTACCCCAACGTGCACAAAGTGGTTTGCGCCCGCCCCGGCCCGACCAGCAAGGCCGACTGCCTGAACAACATCATCGACGCCATCCTGCGCTTCGAGAGCGAGGCGAAAATCCAGTTCGCCGGGTTCATCCTGCACGACGCCGAAGACGTGATTTCGCCGATGGAATTGCGCCTCTACAACTACCTGTTGCCGAACAAGGATCTGATCCAGATTCCGGTCTACCCCTACGCGCCGGAGTGGAAAGGCTTCACCGCCGGACACTACGTCGATGAGTTCGCCGAAAACCACGGCAAGGACGTCATCGTCCGTGAAGCCCTCACCGGCCAGGTGCCCAGCGCCGGCGTCGGCACCTGCTTCAGCCGCAAGGCCATCAGCGCTCTGCTTGAGGACGGGGACGGCATCGCCTTCGATGTGCAGAGTCTCACCGAGGACTACGACATCGGTTTCCGCCTCAAGCAGAAAGGCATGAAATGCATCTTCGCCCGTTATTCGGTCAGCGATCCGAAGCTGGCGCTGGAGCAACCCTGGGTTTTCGGCATGAACCGCGAGTTCTCCCAGGTGATCTGCGTGCGAGAACACTTCCCACGTGACCTGCAACACGCAATCCGGCAGAAATCGCGGTGGATTGTCGGTATCGTTTTTCAAGGCACCAAGAACCTCGGCTGGAGCCGCAAGGGTCTGCTCAATTACTTCCTCTGGCGCGACCGTCGCGGGCTGATCGCCTACCTGCTGAGCTTTTTGGTGAACCTGCTGTTCCTCGTGCTGCTGGCGATGTGGGCGGTGACGGTCATTTCCCCGGACTCGTGGCGCTATCCCTCGATCCTCGCCGACAGCTCTTTGCTCTCGGCATTGCTGTGGCTCAACGGCTTGATGCTGCTCAACCGCCTGTTTCAGCGCGGCTGGTTCGTCACTCGCTATTACGGTCTGGTCGAAGGTCTGCTGTCGGCCCCACGAATGATGTGGAGCAACTTCGTCAACTTCTTCGCCAACCTGCGCGCCCTGCGTCAGGTCATGGAAATGGGCGATTCGCGGCGTGTGGCCTGGGACAAGACCACCCACGAATTTCCGGCGCTGACCAAAGCGCAGCGCACCCCGCTCGGCCATCGGCTGGTGGAAAAAGGTCTGCTTACCGAAGAACAACTGGAAGCGGCGATCACCAGCCCTGTGCGCCGTCGACTGGGCCGCGAACTGCTGCTGCGTGAGTACATTGACAGCACGCAACTCGTACAAGCCCTTGCCGAACAGCTGGATCTGGAATGGGCGCCGCTCAATCCGTTCAAGCTTGACAAACGCCTGATTGATGCGGTGCCGCGCCGGGTCGCGTCACATTACGGCGTACTGCCCGTGGCCGAAGAAGGCGACACCCTGATTCTGGCCTCCGAAGGCCCGGTCAGCCAGGTTTCGCTCGGCGCCATCAGCCGTCAATTGAAACGCCCGGTGCGCAGCCGTCTTGCGCCTCAGGGCCGCGTCACATTGGGGATTCGTTACTGGTACGCCAGCCCCCGCCAGAATGAGGAAGTGCGTCACATGCTCGAAGTGCTTGAGCGCCATCAGGACGATGAAGCCCTGATGGAACGGGTCAGCCGCCATCAGGTGCTGCTGGGCAATCTGCTGCAAGTGCGCGGTATGGTGCCGCCAACCCTGTTCAATCAGGCGTTGATCGATTTCGATGCCGAGAAAATGTCGCTCGGGGAGCATCTGATTTCTCGGGGCATGATCACCCAAGAGGTACTGGAACAGGCCCTGTCCGATCAGGCCAGCGAGCAGCAAGCCGCCTACCGCATTGTCCGGGAGGTCGCATGAAGCCTGTGCATCGTCACACCCTGCTGATGGGCAGCCTGTTGCTGGGCCTGAGCACTGCGTATCCGCTACAGGCGGCCCCGCTGAGCGACTTCGAACAGTTCCGCAGCTACCCCTACATGGACCGCAGTTATCGCGAGGCGAAAAAGGGCAACTGGAAAGAAGTCGAGCGACTGATGCGCCACTTGCTGGAAAAGGTCCCGAAAAACGATGAAGCCCGAGCGCTATTGGTGGAATCTCTGGCCAAGCAACGTCGTTACAAGGAAGCCCTGCAAGCATTGCCGGACGACAGCAACGCCCTGCTCGACCTGCGCCTGACCTGGATCGAACAGGATCCACCGACCAGCACTCAAGTGGAAAGCTGGATGGCCACCAGCAATCTGAATGACCGCGTACGTCTTTGGCAGGCCTACAGTCTGAGCCTTGCCAAGTTCGGCGGCGCAGCCAAGGCCCATGACTGGCTGGCACAACTGGCGCCCAAGGGTGACGACAACATCCTGCGCCTGGCCCGCGCCAACTGGTCGGAGCAACTGCGCGACTGGAGCGGCACCATCGACCAACTGGCGCCGCTGGCCGCGCGCAAGCAACTGGACGCCGAAGGCTGGCAACGGCTGGCCAACGCTTACGTGCAGCGTCTCGATGAAAAGCCGCTGCAGCAACTGCTGCAACAGGCGCCGAGCCCCGAGGCCGCGCGCAACGTTCGACTGGCGATGGTCGACCGCGCTATCGCCATGGGCCACGAGCAACAGGCCCAGCGCTGGATGCAGTCGCTGCCGGCTAGCGACCTCGCCGATCCCGCGCAACGTCAGCGTTTGTGGGAACTGGCGCGCAAGACCGAAGATGTGCCCACCGTGCAGCGCCTGAGCAACGATCTGCAACGTCCCTGCCTGGAGACCGCCGAATGGCTGTCGCGCCAGGATCCGGAAGCGGCACTCAAGCAACTGCACAGTTGTACACCGACGGATGATCCACAAACCTGGCTGGTACTCGCCCAGCGCCTGCAAGCCACGGATCTTTTGCAACGCACTCGTCTGCCGGAGCCTTGGGATACCCGTCGTCAGGCCCAAGTACTCGACATCTGGCAGGAGCAGGGTCGCAGTGCGGAGGTCAACGCCTGGCTGGCCGGGCAGAAACAGACGCCCGATATCGTCAAGCGCCGCGCAGAACTGACGCAACGCATGGGGCGAATGATCGAAGCAGAAACCCTGTGGGAACTGCATTACCGGCAGACCGACAACTTGTCCTCGCTGAATCAGGCGACTTACCTGGCGGTGAATGCGGGCGATCGTGCGCATGCCCAGCAGCTGCTGGAGTCCGCATTCGATCGTCATGACGGACGTTTACCGGCGACGGCGTTGCAGCGGCTGGCCGGTCTATATGCCGCAGCGCCATCCACGACACCCGAGCAACAACGGCGTATGGCGCTGCTGCTCAACCGGGTGGACGGCGCCACACGCGGCCAACTGCTCGCGCAACTCGCGGAGACCGGCCAGTGCGACGCCGTGCAGCAAGCCATCGGCAGCCACCCGCAAGCGGCTGGCGATTACCGCGCACTCGGTCGCTGCGCCATGCCTGAACGCCCGGGTGAAGCCGTCGTCTACTACCAGCAGGCTGAAAAGCTCGGCGATCGCAGCAGTCGTCTGCCGCTGGCCTATGCCCTGGAAGCGGCCGGTGATTCTGCCGGCGCACTGGCCATCTGGCGCAGCTTCCCGACCGCCGAACTCAGCGACAACGCACGTCTGACGGCCAGTCGCAGCGCACTGAATGTCGGCGACAGCCAGACCGCCGAAACCTACTGGCAACAGAGCACCACTCGCGGCGCCAATGAGTGGGCCCTCGGCGCAGCCATTGCCGATGCACGGGGTGATCACACCCAGGCACTGCAACGTCAGCGTCAGGCCCTGCAACTGGCACCGGATGCCGGGCACTTCTACGCCGCATCGGTTACCGCGCAAAAGGCCGGCGATTTGCCGCAAAGCACTGCTTGGCTGGCCGAAGCGGTACGCCGCGAGCCGAACAACCCGCGTTATCGCGCCGACTACGGCATGCGTCTGGCCGGTGCCGAAACCCGCGAAGAGCGCGCCACGGCGATTCCGTATCTGCAACAGGCCACCCACGATTTCCCCGAGGATTACCGTCTCGGCGAAACCCTGGCCTGGCGCTACGACGAAGTCGAAGACAGCGCCTCTGCCCGCAAGGAACTGCGCCGGGTGATCGATCTGGAGCAGAACCCCGTAGCCGCCGACGACGAAGACGGCAGCATGGAAGCCCGCCGCTATCGCCAGCGCCGCGCCCATGAAACGCTATCGCGCCGTGACAGTCGCACGATTGCCAGTACCTGGTCGCCCGCCGGTGTTTCGACCAACGACTTCGTACGCCCGGACGAAAGCCAGGGCTCGCGCCGTCGCGCGGACTCGCAGAACGTGCAGTTGGCGATGTGGGACCATGCCCTGGGCGAAGAACCGAGCCGCGCCGGCAGCACGCTGTCGGTGTACGGTCGCGTGCTGTTGGGCGGACAAGGTCGCTCCAGTTACGCGGAGTCCCTCGCCGCCGGTGTCGGTCTGCGCTACAAACCGTGGGGCACGCAGAACATCAACTTCTACGGCGAGATCTACAAACAGAGCCAGTTCGACGATGACGACAGTCACAGCCTGAGCCTCGGCCAGATGCTGGTGCCGGAAAAGCTGTTCGATCAGGTCAACGATCACCGCAAGGACGGCCACACCACCACAGACTACCTGCTGCGCGCCACCGCCTCATTCCTCGATCAGGGCAAATACCGCAACGACTGGCGCGTCGACGAGAACGATTGGGACGAGCGCTTCCTCTACCTCGATGCAGCGTGGTGGACCAAGGCCGGCGATCACCAGTGGCTGTCGCGCTTCCAGCAAGGTCACGCCTGGAAACTGCCCAACAGCGGCGCCCAGACGATCATGCCTTACGGCTTCCTCGAGTTTGCCAGCCAGGACCCGAGCAACGACTGGCGCCAGGACCTGCGCACCGGTGTCGGTCTGCGCTGGCAATGGTGGTATGACGAGGATCGCTACAACGCCTACCGTTCGAAACTGACGGTACGTACCGAATATCAACAGTCGCTGGGCGGCAATCTGTATGAAGGCGGCAACGGTGTACTGGTGGGCGTGGAGTGGAATTTCTGATGGCTCGATGGATATTGTGTTTGTGCCTTCTGATGAGTGCCACTGTCGCCAAGGCCGATGAGCGGGTGTTCTATCAGCCGCTGAATGTCGACGCCGGGCTGACCCAGGCGCAATGGCAAAAAATCTGGCAGGACACCGCCAAACAGGGCACACGAACTGTGATTGTGCAGTGGACCGCCTATGGCGACTCGGACTTTGGCGGTGCCACTGGCTGGCTCGCCAACAGCCTGAAACTCGCTCAACGACAAGGTCTGCAACTGGTGCTCGGCCTGGCGATGGACCCGGCCTACTACCAGCGCATCGACGAACTGGACAGCGCCGGTCTCGGTGCGTACTGGCAGGCACAACTGGGGCAGTCCCTGGCCCAGCAACAGAAGCTGCGTCAGGATTGGAAACTGCCGGTCAGCGGTTGGTATCTGCCGCTGGAACTGGATGACCTTCACTTTCTGGCGGCAGATCGACGGGCCACGCTCCAGCACCAATTGAAAGACTTCGCGGCAAAACTGGACGCGCCACTGCATGTCAGCGCCTTCAGTGCCGGCAAGCTGGCTCCAGAGGTCAACGGGCAATGGTTGGGCGAATTGACGACATCCGGCACACAGGTCTGGTGGCAGGACGGCGCGGGCACCGCTCGTTTGGCACCGCTGGTGCGCAACGGTTACGCCACTGCACTCCCCTGCTCCGTAGGCATCGTGCGAGAAGCCTTTCACCAGGTGAGCCGCGAGGGTCAGCCGTTTCGCGCCGAGCCGGCCAGTCCGGATGCCAGCTCGCCTGGCTGCCATCAAAGTGCAGTGTTTTCCCTGCGTTATCGGCCGTGGGGAAAGGCGATTCTCGACAACCAACGCAAGCATCAGGGCAGCGATGTACAAAACCATTGAAGACGAAGTCCTGAAGAAAACTGCGCCCGCTGAAGTGTGGGAAGAGTTCATTCAACATGAGTTCGAGCGGCTCCACACGTTCTGCCTGCTGATTTATCTGGCGAGCATGGGCATCTGGCTGGCTTTCGATTTGATCGTCAGTTTCCTCGGTGATCAGGATTTTACCTGGCGCTCCATGGTTTTCATCGCTGCGTTCGCGATCATTGCCGTGGTACTGATGTTTACCCGCAAGGCTCGGCATTTCGACTGGTTGAACCTGACGTTCGTGGCGATCATCACAATGGGCATCAGGATGGTGATCGATGGTCTGCCGCCTTCCTTTCACGGGATCTGGCTGGTCCTGGCCGCCGCCACCACGCTGTACAGCGCGTCAGTGCTGCCGCTCAGTCGCTGGTCGTTCTTCACCGCTCAAGTCATCACCTGGCTGATGCTCAATCCGTTCATGCACACCGGCATCGACCTGCTTGAACTCAAAGGCGTGATGACCATCGCCTACAGCGTGTTTCTCTGTGCGTTGACGATCTATACGTTTTTGAAGCTGCGCGAGGCCAAGCTCTACAACTACATCATGTCCAAACTGCTGCTGGACCAGGCCTACAACGACACCCTCACCGAAATCCCCAATCGTCGCTCGTTTATGACCCGCGCCGGAAAAACCCTGCAAGCCGTACCGCGCGAGCATGACCATTACCTGGCGATGATCGACATCGACAACTTCAAGAAAGTGAATGATGTGTACGGCCACGATATCGGCGATGAGGTGCTCAAGCGCATCGCCGCCGACATCAAAACCGTGATGTCACGCTTCGAATACGCACGACTGGGCGGTGAGGAGTTTGCGATCTATCTGGCCGGTGTGCGCCGCGAGGATGTCGAGGCGCTGGCCGGGGAATTGTGCCGGGTGGTGCGTGAGCAACCGACCCGGCACCCTGTGACCATCAGCATCGGTCTGGCCCGGGTCGAGGACGGCGACACCCTCAACCAGGCGCTGATCAAGGCTGACGAAGCATTGTACGAGTCAAAGCATACCGGCAAGGACCGGTACACTTTTCATCAGTGAGGCCGTCAGGCCTCACGCACCAGCAACACCCGCGTCACGCGACGCTCTTCGACCGCCATCACGGTCATGCCCCAGCCTTCATGTTCCAGTCGATCGCCCTTCATCGGCAGGCGATCCAGCAGGCTCATCACCAGTCCGGCAAGGGTCTGGTAATCCTCGGTGGGCTCGGCGCGAAAACCGGTGTGCTCGCGGATGCGGTTCAGGTTCAGCGCACCGTTGACGATAAACCCGCCCTGCTCCTCGACCACGTCCGGGCCGGCGATTTCGCTGGCGTCCGGCAGTTCACCGGCAATCGATTCGAGA
This sequence comes from Pseudomonas sp. B20(2017), assembly GCF_002113125.1. Taxonomy (GTDB): domain Bacteria; phylum Pseudomonadota; class Gammaproteobacteria; order Pseudomonadales; family Pseudomonadaceae; genus Aquipseudomonas. Next base: position 307,292 of record NZ_NEJP01000003.1, read on the forward strand.
ATGTCGGTCATGGTCAACACGCCCACAAAGTCACCGAACTCATTCACCACAAAGGCAATGTGGGTCGAAGCCGCACGCATTTGCTCCAGTGCGTTGAGGATCGAATAACTGTCCAGCAGATTGACGGTCTTGCGTGCCAGGTGTTCAAGGTTCGGCTCGTTGCCGGCCAGATATTCCTTGAGCAGTTCCTTCTTGTGCACGAAGCCCAGCGGTTCATCCACCGCACCGTTGCGAATCAGTGGCAGGCGCGAGTAGGACGAATGCATCAACCGCGTACGAATAGCCTCCGCGTCGTCGGCCAGATCAATGTGGTCGACATCGGCGCGCACCGTCATCAAGGCGCGAATCGGTCGCTCGGCCAATTGCAGCACGCCGCTGATCATCACCCGCTCGCGACGGTCGAACAGCTCCGCACTCGGGGCTTCACCGTTATCCAGCAAGTCGGAAATTTCTTCGCCAACTTCTTCTACCGCCAGTTTGCGCCCCCCCAGCAGACGCATCACCGCATGGGCCGTGCGTTCACGCATCGGGCGCAAGCCCTGCATCGAGCGCTTGCGACGAGCGCGGGCGATCTGGTTGAAAATCTCGATCAGGATCGAGAAACCAATGGCCGCGTACAGGTAACCTTTCGGGATGTGGAAACCCAGGCCTTCGGCAGTCAGGGCAAAACCGATCATCATCAGGAAGCCCAGACACAGCATGATCACCGTCGGGTGGGCGTTGACGAAGCGAGTCAGCGGCTTGCTGGCAACAATCATGACACCGATGGAAACGATCACCGCGATCATCATCACCGCCAGTTCATCGACCATGCCCACGGCGGTAATCACCGCGTCCAGGGAAAACACCGCATCGAGCACGACGATCTGCGCCACGATCGGCCAGAACAGCGCATAAGCGGTGTTGGTCGAGCGCTCGCCGATATGGCCTTCCAGCCGTTCGTGCAACTCCATGGTCGCCTTGAACAACAGGAACACACCACCGAACAGCATGATCAGGTCACGGCCGGAGAAACTCTTGCCGAACACTTCGAACAACGGTGCCGTGAGGGTGACCAGCCAGGAAATACTCGCCAGCAGGCCCAAACGCATGATCAGCGCCAGGCTCAAACCGATGATCCGTGCACGATCGCGCTGATGAGGCGGCAATTTGTCCGCCAGGATCGCGATGAACACCAGGTTGTCGATACCCAGCACCAGTTCCAGCACGATCAGTGTCAACAAGCCCAGCCATGCCGTGGGATCCGCTAACCATTCCATAATCTGTCTCTATCTCTCTTCAGTGAATTCAGGCTGCCGGACACGGCAAAGCGCGGCGCGAAAGCTCAAAGGCTGCGCCAACAACGATAGACGGGTGTCGGAAAACTGGATGTTGCGAGTGCGTCAAGACCGCGCCGTGGCGCGAGAGGAACGGGGTTCTTTGAATAGAACTGGGAGGCTCCGAGAGGGTGTTCATGCAAATCCTGAATGAAAAAAGGCCTTGAAGCGTACAGGCTCAGATGACTTTTCCTACAGCTGGAAATCATTTCAAAATCTGTACGCCCTCCGCATCATTTCAGGAATCGGGGTAGATAGAAGCCAGAACCCGGTCGGCATTCGCACCACAGCTCATGCCTTCAGGCTTGGATTGAATGTTCTCGATCACCTCCAGTAGCCGCGCCTTGCTTTGGGCCAGATGCTGTTGCATGACTTCGATCTGTTCGACCTTACGCGTCAGGCCTGCCACCAGTTCATCGTGCTTGAATTCACCGGTTCCGGCGGCCGGCAACAACTGCTTGAGCTCTTCCAGGGAAAAACCGGCCTGCTGGGCGCTGCGGATGATATTCAGAGTTTGCAACACTTGTGGCGGGTAACGTCGGTAGCCATTACCCTGGCGCTCCACTTTGGGAATCAGACCCTGGGCCTCGTAAAAGCGAATACTCGAAGCGCTCAAGCCACTCTGCTGCGCCAATTCACCGATTTTCATTTCAGCCTCGACTTGCCCGCTTGACATTAAAGTTAACTTTAAGCTTAGCCTCTCTCCATCACTGATGAGGAGTCAAGCAATGTCGCCCTTCCGGATTTTGAATCTGCCCAACGGTCAGACCCTCGGCAACCGTATCGCCAAAGCCGCCATGGAAGAAAACCTCGCGGATCGTGAGCAGGCACCTTCGCGTGAACTGTTCCGCTTGTATCAAGCCTGGGCCGACGGCGGTGCCGGCTTGCTGCTGACCGGTAACGTCATGATCGACCGCCGCGCCATGACCGGACCCGGTGGCGTGGTGCTCGAAGATGAACGGTATCTGGACCGCTTCCGCCAATGGGCCGAAATTGCCCGCAGCGGCGGCGCGCAGGTCTGGGTCCAACTCAATCACCCCGGCCGCCAGACCTTTGCCAACATGGGCCAGCAAGCACTGGCGCCGTCGGCGGTGGCCCTGGAGATGGGTTCGTTCTCAAAACTGTTCGCCGAGCCCAAGCCGATGACCGAGGACGACATCGAAGAGGTTATTCAACGTTTCGCAAAAAGCGCCGCGCTTGCCGAAAAGGCCGGATTCACCGGGGTGCAGATCCACGCTGCCCACGGCTATCTGCTCAGCCAGTTTCTCTCGCCGCTGACCAACCGCCGCACTGACCGCTGGGGTGGTTCGCTGGAAAATCGCGCACGGTTGTTGCTGTCGGTAATCGAGGCGGTGCGTCAGGCGGTGTCGCCGCAGTTCTGCGTGGCGGTGAAACTCAATTCGGCGGACTTCCAGCGCGGCGGTTTCGACACCGACGATGCGCGACAGGTGATCGAATGGCTCAACGAACAGCCGATCGACCTGCTGGAATTGTCCGGCGGCAGCTACGAAGCCCCGGCGATGCAAGGCGAAGCGCGTGACGGACGCACCCTCGCCCGCGAGGCGTTCTTTCTGGAAATGGCCAGTGAACTGGCCAGTGTGGCGCGCATGCCGGTGATGGTCACCGGCGGTATCCGCCGCTTGCCCGTGGTCGAACAAGTGCTCGATAGCGGCATCGACATGGCCGGCATTGCCACGGCGCTGGCCATTGAACCGAGCCTGGTCAAGCATTGGCGCGAAGGTCGGGACAGTCAGCCGCAACTGCCGCCGATCCGCTGGAAACGCAAACCACTGGCGGCGCTGGCAAACATGGCCGTCGTGCGTTTTCAGATGCATCGCCTGAGTCGTGGACGCAAACCGCATCCCGAAGTGTCGGCACTCTGGGCGCTGATTCGCGACAGGTTGTACCTGAGTCGCCGTACGCGCCAATACCGCCAGGCGATGGACGTGTAAATGGTTGGCGTCCGCGCCGGCTCGCGCGGGTAACTGTTCTGGTCACGGAGACAGCTCAGACGGTCAACAACTCGTCGAGATGCCGGTAATCAGCTTTCAGGGCCGTCGCCAACTGCTTCGCCCGACCCAGACGAATCGACCCGCGCTCGATATCGATCAACAAGCCCGGGCAGGCCAGCGCCGGCAAACCTGCGATATCTTTCAAGCGGCCATCCGTGAGCAGCAGTAATCGCTGCTGCTCGGCGGGGAAGCGTTTGCGGCGCACCGCGAGCCATTGCCCGGCCTCGGACAACGCCGCCAGCAGCGGCGTACCGCCGCCCGCCCCCAGACCTTCGAGCCATGTGTGCAATCCGCTGGAAGCTTTCAAGCCTTGCACCTGCCATTTCGGCACCGCGCCGCTTGCAGTCAACAACGCAAGGCGCGCCCGCTGCCGGTAAGCGTCGTCGAACAGTTGCGCGAGTACGCCCTTGGCATCGCTCAATGCTTGATGGCGACGGGTCGAGGCCGAAGCGTCGACGATCACCAGCCACAGCTCATGAGGCGTACGGGTGCGCAGTTGAAACAGCAAATCCGCCCGGGTTTTCGGACGGCCATTGAGCAAGGTTCCGGGCCAGTTCACCGAGCCACTGCGAGCCGCGTGACGTTTGCCCTGCCGACCGTTATCGAGGCATCCGGCGCGGGGTCTGGCATTCGCCCCCGCGTCGGATCGGGGGCGAATGCCTATGGCTTTTTTGGCCAGGTCGGCACTTCGCGGCGCGTGCCGGTAGCGAGTGCCGGAGCCGGCATTTCTCCCCACTGGCCCTGCCCTTCACTCGGCTCGGTCTGAGTGCCGGAAGGTGATTGTGCCGGTGGCTGCGTACTCGTCGGAGACTGTTCGCGGCGACGATGACGCAGTGCAAATTCGGCCACGGCATCGATGTCTTGCTCGGCGATGGCTTCGGCGCCGCGCCATGCCGCATGGGCCCGCGCCGCACGCAGCCAGACCAGGTCGGCGCGCAAACCGTCGACGCCTGCCGCAAAGCAGCGCTCGGTGATCTGCGCCAGCGCCGCGTCATCCAGCGGGATACCCGGTAAAACCTTGCGGGCATTCTCGCAGCGCTCGCGCAGGGCTTTCTGCTCGGTTTCCCACTGAGCACAGAACGCCTGCGGATCGCTGTCGAAATCCAGCCGACGACGAATGATCTGACCACGTTCGACCGGCGCCGTGTGGCCACTGAGCGCGACATTCAGGCCGAAACGATCCAGCAATTGCGGCCGCAATTCCCCCTCTTCCGGGTTCATCGTGCCAATCAGTACGAACTTCGCCGAATGCCGATGGGAAATGCCGTCGCGCTCGATCAGGTTGGTGCCGCTGGCAGCCACATCAAGCAGCAGATCCACCAGATGATCCGGCAGCAAATTCACTTCATCGACATACAACACACCGCCGTCAGCCTTGGCCAGCACACCCGGAGAAAACTGCGCACGACCGTCGCTCAATGCCGCGTCCAGATCCAGCGTTCCGACCAACCTCTCTTCGGTGGCGCCCAACGGCAAAGTGACAAACTGACCACTTGCCAACAGATCCGCGAGACCCCGGGCCAATGTAGATTTGGCCATGCCGCGCGGGCCTTCGATCAGCACGCCGCCGATCTTCGGATCGATGGCCGTCAGGTACAGCGCCAGTTTCAGGTCATCGGCGCCGACCACGGCGGAGAGCGGGAAATGCGGGGTGTCGGTCATGTTCAGTCTCAGCTCTCTTCTTCTATGTCCAGCAGCAGGTTTTCCAGCGCCTCTTTGTAGGCGCCCGGTTCCTGCCACATCCCGCGTTGCTGCGCTTCGAGCATGCGTTCGGTCATGTCGCGCAGTGCGTGGGGATTATGCTCGCGCACAAAGTCGCGGGTTGCCGGGTCCAGCAAATACGCTTCTGCCAGCAAGGCGTACTGGTGATCGTCGATCAGTTGCGTGGTGGCGTCGAAGGCAAACAGGTTATCGACCGTCGCCGCCAGTTCGAACGCGCCTTTATAGCCGTGGCGTTTGACGCCGTCGATCCATTTCGGGTTCGCCGCCCGGGAACGGATTACCCGGTTCAGCTCTTCTTTCAGGGTGCGGATCTTTGGCAGGTCCGGCTGACTGTGATCGCCGTGATAACTGGCCGCTGCTTCACCGCGCAGGCTTTCCACGGCGGCAAGCATGCCGCCCTGGAACTGGTAATAGTCGTTGGAATCGAGCAGGTCATGCTCGCGGTTGTCCTGGTTTTGCAGCACCGCCTGCACCTGGCTCAGACGCTGGACGAATTGCTCGCGGGCGGCGGTGCCTTCGTCGGAACCACCGTAAGCATAGGCGCCCCAGTTCAGATAGACCTCGGCCAGATCCTCGCGGCTCTGCCACAGACGACCGTCGATGGCGCCCTGCAAGCCCGCGCCATAAGCGCCGGGTTTGGCACCGAAGATCCGCCAGCCAGCCTGACGCCGCGCCGCGTCTTCATCCAGACCCGATTGCCGCAACGCCTCGCGCTCGGCACGCACTTTGGCGGCCAACGGGTTGAGATCGTCCGGTTCGTCCAGTTCCGCCACGGCTTGAACGGCGGCGTCGAACAGGCGGATCAGGTTGGCGAACGCGTCGCGGAAAAATCCGGAGACCCGCAGCGTGACATCGACCCGAGGCCGGTCGAGCAAGCTCAGCGGCAGAATCTCGAAATCATCGACCCGCTGACTGCCGGTGGCCCACACCGGCCGCACACCCATCAGCGCCATGGCTTGGGCGATGTCATCGCCGCCGGTGCGCATGGTTGCGGTGCCCCACACAGAAAGACCGAGTTGGCGCAGGTGATCGCCGTGATCCTGCAGGTGTCGCTCGAGAATCAGGGTCGCGGACTGGAAGCCGATCCGCCATGCCGTGGTGGTCGGCAGATTACGCACGTCCACCGAATAGAAATTGCGCCCGGTGGGCAGCACGTCGAGGCGACCGCGACTTGGGGCGCCGCTTGGGCCGGCGGGGACGAATCGGCCGCTCAAGGCGTCGAGCAAGCCGCGCATTTCGGCCGGGCCGCAGGCGTCGAGGCGTGGGGCGATCACTTCGCGCAGATGAGCAAGAATGGCACTCACCTCAGACCAGTGAGGACCCTGTGGGAGCGGGCTTGCCCGCGAAAGCGGTATGTCAGTGAAAGAGATATTGACTGACACGACGCTTTCGCGGGCAAGCCCGCTCCCACAGGGGGTGTGCAAGGCTTGACTTTGGTTGAGTGCCTGCTCAATCAACTGGCTGGCGAACAGCTCAAGGCGTTCGCGGGTATCCCCTGCGGTGCGCCAGACTTCATCGCTGACCGACATTAGTTCCTTTGGACGCGGGCCGGTCCAGGGATCAGCCAGTGCACAATCCAGCGGATCGAACCCCAACTGAAACGCCTTGGCCAGCGCCCGCAACAAACTCGACTGCTCACCTTTGCCATCGCCACGCGGAATCCGCAGCAACGCCAGCAAAGTATCAATACGCAAACGCCCGGTCGGCGACTCGCCGAAAATATGCAAGCCATCGCGGATCTGCGATTCCTTCAGGTCGCACAAGTAAGTATCCAGACGCGGCAGCCAGATCGCCGCATCAGCATCGCTGTCGAGGCTTTCGTCCAGCTGCAATTCGCGATCAATCTGCGTGTCACGCACCAACTGGAAGATGTCGCGTTGCAATTCACGGGCGCGGCGCGGGTCGAGCAACTGAGCTTCGTAATATTCGTCGGCGAGCAATTCGAGATTGCGCAACGGACCGTAGGTTTCGGCGCGGGTCAACGGCGGCATCAAGTGATCGATGATCACCGCCTGAGTGCGACGCTTGGCCTGGGCGCCCTCGCCCGGGTCGTTGACGATGAACGGATAGATATTCGGCAGCGGCCCAAGCAATGCGTCCGGCCAGCAGTTCTCTGACAGGCCCACGCCTTTACCGGGCAGCCATTCGAGGTTGCCGTGCTTACCGACGTGAATCACGCCGTGAGCGCCATAGGTCTGGCGCAGCCAGAAATAGAACGAGAGGTACGCGTGCGGCGGCACCAGATCCGGGTCGTGATACACCGCGCTCGGATCGACCTGATACCCCCGCGCCGGCTGAATGCCGACGAAGGTCAGGCCGAAACGCAGGCCGGCAATCATCATCCGCCCGTCACGGCACATCGGATCGTTCTGCGGCGAACCCCAGCGTCCCAGCACCGCCGTGCGATTGGCTTCTGGCAGCGCATTGAACATCGTCAGATAATCGTCCATCGCCAGGCTTTGCTGACATGGACGCTGATCGAGCGTATCGAGGTCATTGCTGACGCCGCCGAGCAATTGCTGGATCAGTTCGGTGCCGCTGTCCGGCAGTTTGGCCGGCAGCGGAAAACCTTCGGCCTGCAACGCCTGCAGGATACTCAGCGCAGCGGCCGGTGTGTCGAGGCCGACGCCGTTGCCGATGCGTCCATCCCGGGTCGGGTAGTTGGCGAGGATCAGCGCAATGCGCTTTTCAGCGTTCGGCACCCGCGCCAGATCGACCCAGCGCCGCGCCAGTTCGGCGACGAAATCCATGCGCTCGGGTTGGGCCCGATAACACACGACGTCGGACTGACTGCGTTCGCTGCGCCAAGCCAGGTCCTTGAAGCTGATCGGCCGACTGATGATCCGGCCGTCCAGCTCCGGCAATGCGATGTGCATTGCCAGATCCCGCGGACCGAGGCCCTGCTCGCTGTCACGCCAACCGGGCTCGTTGTCCTGGGCACAGATCGCCTGAATCACCGGAATGTTGCGACGAAACGGCCGCAGATGCGGTGCTTCCGGGCTGGACTGGGCGAAACCGGTGGTGTTCAGAATCACCGACGCTTCGACCTCATCGAGCCAGTCCTCGACCACCGACAGGCAGCCGGGTTCTTTCAGACTGGCCACGGCGATCGGCAGCGGATTGAGTCCGGCCGCCTGAAGCCGTTGGCAGAACACGTCGATAAACGCCGTATTGGCCGCTTGCAAATGCGAGCGATAAAACAACACCGCCGCAACCGGTTGACCGGGCAGCCAATCGGCTTGCCAGTCACTCAGTGCGGCGGTGTTTTTGTTCGGGTGGTAAATCGCCGTGCGCGGCAGCGTTTGCGGCTCGCCCCACACGTAATCCCGCGCCAGCCAACGACTGGCCAGACAGCGGAAGAAATCCTGCGCATTGCCCATGCCGCCCTGACGCAAGAACTGCCAGAGCCGATCGCGATCCTCGGCGCCCACGGTACTCAGGTCGCTGAGCTCCGGGTCGGGCCGGTCATCGCCCGGCACCAGAATCACCTGCACGCCACGTTCGGACAACTCGACCAGCCGCTCGACGCCATAACGCCAATAAGCGATGCCGCCGTGCAGCGAGATCAGAATGACCTTGGCGTGGCGCAGCACTTCATCAACATACAGGTCGACCGACGCATGGTTCTGCACCTGCATCGGGTTGGCCAGCCGCACGCTCGGGTAATCCTCGGGCAGTTGCTGCGCCGCTTCGGCGAGCAGCGCGAGGCTGGAATCGCCGCTGCACAGAATCACCAGCTCGGCGGGGGTTTGTCCAAGGTCGGCAATGTTGTCATCCGACACGAAACCGCCGGGCTGGGTCCTGAGCAGGTGCATGGCTTAAACGCTGAGCGCGGCGCGCAGTTGCGCTTCGAGCTGGGCAGCGTCCAGTTCCTGACCGATCAACACCAGACGCGTCACGCGCGCCTCATCGGCGCCCCACTGACGGTCGAAGTGCTTGTCGAAACGCGTGCCCACGCCCTGGATCAGCAGACGCATCGGCTTGTTCGGGATCGCCGCGAAACCTTTGACCCGCAGGATGCCGTGCTGAACCACCAGTTGCGTCAGCGCATCGAGCAGCAGGCTTTCGTCGGCTTGCGGCAGTTCGATGGAGATCGAGTCGAAGGCGTCGTGATCGTGGTCGTCGTGATCGTCATCGCCGTCACCGTGGTGGTGATCGTGATGGCTGTGGCGGCTGTCGATGTGCTCTTCGGAACCGGCACCGAGGCCGATCAACACGTCCAGCGGCAGACGACCGTTGCTGGCTTCGATGATTTTCACCGCTGGCGGCAGTTCTTCGGCGACTTCCAGACGGACGCGCGCGAGGTCTTCAGGGCTGGTCTGGTCGGCCTTGTTGAGGATCACCAGGTCGGCGCTGGCCAGTTGGTCGGCGAACAGCTCGTGCAACGGCGATTCGTGGTCCAGGTTCGGATCGAGTTTGCGCTGGGCATCAACCTGATCCGGGAACGCGGCGAAAGTGCCGGCAGCCACGGCCGGGCTGTCGACCACGGTGATCACGGCGTCAACGGTGCAGGCGCTGCGGATTTCCGGCCACTGGAAAGCTTGCACTAACGGTTTTGGCAGGGCCAGGCCCGAGGTTTCGATCAGGATATGGTCGAGGTCGCCGCGACGGGCAACCAGTTCGCGCATTACCGGGAAGAACTCTTCCTGAACCGTGCAGCACAGGCAGCCGTTGGCCAGTTCGTAGACGCGGCCAGTGGCTTCTTCTTCGGTGCAGCCGATGGTGCACTGTTTGAGGATCTCACCGTCGATGCCCAGCTCGCCAAACTCGTTGACGATCACCGCGATGCGGCGGCCCTGAGCGTTATCGAGCATGTGCCGCAGCAAGGTGGTTTTGCCCGAGCCGAGGAAGCCGGTGACGATGGTGACGGGGAGTTTGGCCAGTGTTTTCATCGGATGCCCTTTGGCAAGGTGGCGGGCATACGGGACGAGACCGGCAACGCGGGTGCGTGCCTGGAGAGTTCGCCACCGGATCACCCCGCCCGGTTGAAAGTGAGAATCTGTGACGAGGCAGGTCTCCTGGCTGACGGTGTTCGGGCCTTGGCCCGGTATTCGCTGCGCCTTCCCGCTGGCTCTGGATTGAGTTGGCAGTGGCGTGGCAGCGAACAGCACCGTTCACAGTTGCGGGGGCAGCCGCGGCTTGGACCGCGTTCCCTTCTTAGCTTCGGCGTGGGCCGAAGAACCTCGAAAGCGCAAGGCTACGCATGGGTTCGTGATGGGTCAATGGGAGGTTGGTTTTGTGGGCATATCCGTTGCTGCGGTTATGGCCACTTAGGGTTCCGCCCTTACGGCGGGTCACTTTTTTCAAACGCCAAAAAAGTAACCAAAAAGGCTGAGCCCGGCGTACGGCACTTCGCCTAGGCTCAGTGTTCCCTCGCTACGGTGTCCATCAGGGGGCATCGCCTACGGTTTGCTTCGCTGCACCTCCTCTCGATGTATGCGGCTTCGCCGCACGGCGCTGCGCGCCTACCCCCCTGATGAACACCTCCGCTCGGCCTGCCGAAGGGGCAAAAAATCAAGAGCCAAAGCCAAAGCCAAAGCCAAAGCCAAAGCCAAAGCCAAAGCCAAAGCCAAAGCCAAAGCCAAAGCCAAAGCCAAAGATCACAGCTTCGGCAAATCCTGCGGACAACTCCCAAACCATACAAATTGGTCGACCAGCAGGCCGCCACTCTCAGCAAGCGGGCTCCCAGAGTTGTAATCCGCGCACAACCCAAGCGGCAAAGCCGCCTCACTCACCACGATGAGCGTTAGCTCGAGTACCGCTCTTGATCGCAGGACCCGTCGGCAGGCTGAGTGGAGGGATTGATCCGGGGGGTGGGAGCGCAGCGACCGTTTGGCGAAGCCAAACACATCGAGAGGAGGTGCAGCGAAGCAAACCGTAGGCGATGCCCCCGGATCAGTCCCGGAGCGAAGGAACCCCGAGCCTCAGCGAGGGGCCGTACGTCAGGGTTAGAGACCTTTTGGTTACTTTTGGGGCGTTTGCCAAAAGTGACTCGCTGTAAGAGCGAAACCGCCAGCGGCAGCACCCGAAGCAACGGATATGCCCCCACCTATCCAAACCCACACCCCATTCAATTGACTAAAAACCCCCGCCCATGGTCTCCTACACAACTTGTTACGGGTGCCCTTCACAGGGTGAAACGGGAAACCGGTGAATCATGTGCTTTACTCTAAAGCCATGTCAGTCCGGTGCTGCCCCCGCAACGGTAAGCGAGCGAAGCGTCAGATCCACTGTGCCCACAAGCATGGGAAGGTGACGCTTGCAGGTCGGCAGACAGCCACCCCTCGTGAGCCCGGAGACCGGCCCGCAACACACAGTGCGCATCTTGCGTTACTGAACATAACAAACCCGCGGTGGGCGGGCGCTGTTCGAACCTCTGCGTGCCCGGCCGCAGGGATTTTCATGCGCTCTATTCACCCGCTGACACTCCAGAGGGAAGCGCCATGTCGATCATCAGCAGCACCGGCAGCAATTCGGACAAGATCTCCAGCACTACTACCCTGAGCCAACGCCTGACCGCCGCCGTCTGCGCGTCGATCCTCGGTGCGTGCCTCGTATATTTTGCCGGTTTCTCGCACATCGAAGCGGTGCACAACGCCGCCCACGATACCCGCCATAGCGCCGCGTTCCCGTGCCACTGAGACCTGACGACATGATCAAGCGTATTGCGCAGACCGCAGGTTTCACTGGCCTTCTGGCCGCCCTGCTCCTGACGTTGCTGCAAAGCTTCTGGGTGTCGCCGCTGATTCTGCAGGCTGAAACCTTCGAAAAAGCCGAACCGGTTGCCGAAGTTCACGAACACGCCGCCGGCACCGCCGCCCACACCCACGATGCCGAAGCTTGGGAGCCGGAAGACGGCTGGCAGCGCGTGGCGTCCACCACCGGCGGCAATCTGGTGGTTGCCGTGGGTTTCGCCCTGATGCTCGCGGGTCTGTACACCCTGCGTGCGCCGACCAAAACCTCGCAAGGCCTGCTCTGGGGTCTGGCCGGTTATGCGACCTTCGTGCTCGCGCCGACCATGGGCCTGCCACCTGAACTGCCGGGCACTGCCGCCGCGGATCTGGCCTCGCGTCAGATGTGGTGGATCGGCACTGCCGCCTCCACCGCTGTCGGTCTGGCCTTGATCGCGTTCAGCCGCCACTGGCTGATGAAGATCCTCGGCGTGGCGATCCTTGCCGTGCCGCACGTGATCGGCGCGCCGCAACCGGAAGTGCATTCGATGCTCGCCCCGGAAGCCCTCGAAGCCCAGTTCAAAATCGCATCGCAGCTGACCAACGTCGCCTTCTGGCTGGCCCTGGGCCTGATCAGCGCCTGGTTGTTCCGCCGCAAAAGCGAAGGTCAGTACCACGCATGACCGATGACAGCGCAGCGCCGACCTTCGTGGTCGGCCTGGGCTGCCAGCGCGGCTGCCCGGCCAGTACGCTGCGCGCATTGCTTGATCAGGCGTTGCAGGCGCACCGCATTGACCTTGAGAAGGTCAAGGCGCTGGCCAGCATCGACCTCAAGCGCGACGAACCCGGCCTGCAGGAACTTGCCGCCCAACTGGCGCTGCCGTTGCTGTATTTCAGCAGTGAGGAACTGGCCAGTTATCAGCAACGACTGAGTCACCATTCACAGATCGCCTTTGAACGCACCGGCTGCTACGGCGTGGCGGAAAGTGCCGCGCTGGCGCTCGCCGAACAGTTGATCAGCGGCCCCGCAAAACTGCTGATATCCAGGCAAAAGTACGCTCAGGCGACACTGGCATTGGCCGGCGCTGCCTGAATTCCCGATAATCCACGCTTTCGATCATGAGCATTCTTCATCTGAAGCGCTTGTGAAGCACTGCCCTGCCCCTTTCTACAGGATCCAACGATGACCGTTTACTTCATCGGCGCCGGCCCCGGCGACCCGGAATTGATCACTGTCAAAGGCCAGCGGCTGATCCGCAGTTGCCCGGTGATCATCTACGCAGGTTCGTTGGTGCCCACGGCGGTGCTGGAAGGTCATTGCGCTGAAACCGTGGTCAACAGCGCGGAGCTGCACCTGGAACAGATCGTCGACCTGATCAAGACCGCCCACGGCAAGGGCCAGGATGTGGCACGGGTGCATTCCGGTGATCCGAGCCTGTATGGCGCGATCGGCGAGCAGATTCGTTATCTGCGCGAGCTGGATATTCCGTTCGAGGTCATCCCCGGCGTAACCGCCACCGCCGCATGCGCCGCGCTGCTGGGCGCTGAACTGACCCTGCCGGACATCTCGCAAAGCGTGATTCTGACCCGCTACGCGGACAAGACGGCGATGCCGGTTGGCGAAGAACTCGGTAGTCTGGCGCAGCACGGGGCGACCATGGCGATTCATCTGGGGGTCAACCATCTGGAGAAAATCCTCGCCGAGCTGCTGCCGCATTACGGCGCAGATTGCCCGATCGCGGTGATTCACCGGGCGACGTGGCCGGATCAGGACTGGGTGGTCGGGACGCTGGAGGATATTGCCGCGAAGGTGGCGGCGAAGGGGTTTCGGCGTACGGCGTTGATTCTGGTCGGGCGGGTGTTGGGTAGCGATCACTTTAGTGAGTCGTCGCTGTATCGTGCGGGGCATGCACATCTTTACCGCCCATGACGGCCCTTTCGCGAGCAAGCCCGCTCCCACACTTGGAATGCGATCCAGTGTGGGAGCGGGCTTGCCCGCGAAGGCGTCATTGAATTTCACGCACAAAAAACGGCGCTCACGGGGCGCCGTTTTTTTCATGCCGCAGCGAACACCTTAGTAGTAGGCGTTTTCTTTCTGCGTGTGGTCGGTCACGTCGCGAACGCCCTTGAGCTCCGGAATGCGCTCGAGCAAGGTGCGCTCGATGCCTTCCTTCAGGGTCACGTCCGCCTGGCCGCAGCCTTGGCAACCGCCGCCGAACTGCAAAACGGCAATGCCGTCTTCAACCACATCGATCAGGCTGACCTGACCGCCGTGGCTCGCCAGCCCCGGGTTGATTTCGGTTTGCAGGTAGTAGTTGATGCGCTCGTTGATCGGGCTGTCGGCGTTGACCATCGGGACTTTGGCGTTTGGCGCCTTGATGGTCAGCTGGCCGCCCATGCGGTCGGTGGCGTAGTCGACGACGGCATCATCGAGAAACGCTTCGCTGAACGAGTCAATGTAAGCGGTGAAGCTTTTCAGCCCCAGCGCCGTGTCTTCAGGTTTTTCTTCGCCCGGCTTGCAGTAGGCAATGCAGGTTTCGGCGTATTGGGTGCCAGGCTGGGTGATGAAAACGCGGATGCCGATGCCCGGGGTGTTCTGCTTGGAGAGCAGATCGGCCAGGTAATCATGGGCGGCGTCGGTAATGGTAATAGCGGTCATGGAGACTCCTCGCAGGCTTGAGGCGGAGTTTACGCCAATCGGCGCGCGGCACAAAGTCCTAGTATTTACGTAGGAATAGTTCGCAAATCGGCTAGACGCCAGGTTCGCCGTCAATCCGCGCTTTAAGCCACTGATAACTGCGCTTTTCGACCCATTCGTAGCTCAGCCACGAACCGATAACAATGGCCAGCGCACAGACGACAAACATCAAATACGGGTTGATCCCGTAGCGTCGGGCCAGATAACCGCCGGCCGACAGCACCAGCACATGCATCAGATACACCGAGTATGAACAGTCGCCCAGCAATTTGAGCAACCTGTTGCGCTCGACATGTCGCTCCAGCGCAATGCTGGCCATGACCAGCACCGCGCTGGGCACACCCCAATTCAGCAATCGGGGTTCCGGCGGCAGGTGATAGATCGCCAGTAACGCCGCGCCGATCCCCAGTAACGGCAGCCACAGCGCCGGTCCGATCCAGCCGCGACGGTAAAGCATGCCGATACCAATCCCCAGCAGGAACTCATAAACGATGTCCGAGCGATAAAACTCGCTGACCCAGCCAAACCCGGTCCAGGCCTGACACACCGCAAACAGCAGCGCCGCGACCACCAGCAAGCGCACTTGCAGCCGGAACAGCAGCGCCCAGGCGAACAACACGTAGAACAACATTTCGTAATTCAGGGTCCAGCCGACATTCAGGGTCGGATAGATCCCGTAGCCGCCGGGGTTCTCGATCGGGATAAACAGCAAGGACAGGAGCAAATGATTCCAGTCCACCGTCTGATCCGGCAAAAGCGGTCGGGCGAACACCACCAGCAACGCCATCAGCACCGTTTAGAGCCAATACGCCGGGACAATCCGAAACACCCGATACAGCAGAAACCGCGCCGGCGGCAGCGCCTTGCCTTCGGTGGACAGGAAAATCACCAGCCCGCTGATCACGAAAAAGATATCGACGCCCACGGCGCCCTTGTCGATGAACAGCTGCCCTATCGGCCCGCGTGCCTCGAAGTCGAAGAAGATCTGCATGAAGTGATGGCAGACCACCGCCCACGCGGCGAGCGCTCGCAGGGCCTGCACTGAAATCAACATCGATGGTGCTCCCGTCCTGGATTCGGGGGGCACCACTGAACCTGTGGGGAGCGGCGGTGCCCCTGAGGGTTCGGACAGCAGGCACGCGTCAAACGATCAAAGATTCTCGTACCGGTTCATATCCAGCACGCCCTCTTCCACCGGATCGGTTTCGTGGATGTACTGGCTCAAATCATGGAAATAGAACCAGAACTGCGGATGACTGCGGCGAATCCCCCAACGTTCGACGATTTTCTCGAACTGCGCGGCGTCCTTTGCACCTTCCATGGCATCGACAAACGCCGGCACCTGATCGGCCGGGATGTTGAACATGAAATTCGGGTAGCTGCTGAGCACACCCGGATAGATCGTCAGCGTATCCAGCCCCGGTTGATAGCGCAGCGATTCACCGAGCAGGAACGCCACGTTGCTGTGGGCGCGGTTGCGCATCAGGCTGTAGACCTCGCGTTTGCCGCTGCGGGTTTCAACCCGAAGCATGGTCGCTTCCGGCAATTGATCGATCACTTTCAAGCCAGCCGCCGGGCGTGAAGTCAGGCGGCTCAGCGCCTGTTCGGCGTTTTGCAGGGCCGGGTCGATGTTCGGACGCGAGCAATAGGCGTCTTCGCAGCGGTTGATCGGATCCGGATGCGCGTTGAGGTCGCCATAGCGCGCCAGCAATTGCATGGCGAAATCGTGTTTCGGATCTTTCTCGTCGAGCTTCAGCGCGGTCGGCTTGTCGTCGTCGATGGCTTCGTAATCCAGCCACATCTTGAACTGACCACTGCTCTGATACCAATCGTCGAGGTAGCCTTCGCGGGAATCGGCGGGCATCAAACGCAAGAAGTTCTGCTCGGCGCCGTTGCGGATCAGGTCGAAGTACAAACGCGTTTGCGCCTGATGGGAGACGTTGCCGAACACATCGAAATTCACCGCCAACTGATAATAAGTGCGCTCCAGCAGCGGGTAGTCAAACAGCCACATGGTCTGCGGCACTTCGCCGATCAGGCCTTTGGTCACCGAGGCGCTGTCGAAATGGCGGAAGATGCTGAGCAAGGCGTTGTCGTTGCCGGCCCACAGGGTCGACCAGCTCGGCGCCGGCAGGTCGGCGTAGCTGTCACGGCGCAGGGCTTCGTATTTGTTTCGTTTGTTGCGGTAGTTGTGCCACAGGCTGAGGACACTGCCGACATCGTCGTTTTGCCCCGGCATGGCCAGCAACGGCGTGGCCTGGCCGCGATAGTTCGGGTCGGTGATGTACAGGTCGTGTTCCGGGGCCTGGAACAGCGCCCAGAAGTTGTCGCGAATCACGTCGGTCGCGATCTGCCCGCGGCATACCGGGCCGCGAATGAAGGTGCGCACGAAGTATTCGGCGTTATCGAGCATGAACTGGTAACGCGCCTGCGCGGGGATCGCCTCGAAGGTCGCGAACGGGTTGGCCCGACTCTGCGGCCCGTAGCCCGGCAAGGCATTAACCTGCCAGTTACCGTTGTAGAACAGGCTTTTGACCCGCGCCATCTTCGCCGCGCTCAGCGGATAGGTGATGTGGGTCTTGTGCACAATCACGCCCTGCACCGGCCACAGGCGGTAATACACCTGAGTGCCCGGATCGTCGTTCGGGCGACGGGTGGCGATCAGATCGATCGGCTTACCCGTCGGCGTGCGCGAACGCACCCACTGGAAGTAATGCCCCGGCTCGCCGTCCTTGAAATAAATGTGCGCGAGGAACCAGTGCTCGTACAGCCAGCGTCCGACCAGACTTTCCCGTGCACCGGGCTGGTTGAGCAGGTTTTCCCACTGGACGATCTGCAGCGCTTCCTTGGTGCTCGGAGCCAGGCCTTGCTCATCGATAGGCGCGCCGGACGCCAGCCAGCGTTGCAGCGTCTGGTATTGCTGATCGGTCAGGCCGGTCACCGCCAGCGGCATGCCCTCTTTCGGATGGGCGCCGGCATAACCGTCGAACTCGGCGGGCATCGCGCACAGGTTCTCGCGGTTGAGGCCAAGCACGATGTCTTCCGGCAGTTTGGCGTTGGGAGTCAGCGGCGTTTTGTGTCCCAGCTCCAGCATGCGCGCCATCAGTGCGGCCTGACTGCCTTGAGCATCGAGTACGGAATAGAAATCTTTCTGCTGCCAGGCACGTTTGCCAAAGGCGTCATAGAACAGCCGCGTAGTCGGTGCCGCCTGGGTGCGTTCGCCATCATAGACCGGCATCTTGCTCGCACCACGGGCAGCGCCCTCGCCGCTGCCCAGATTGAGCTGGCAGGCGGAGTCGTAGCACGCATGGCAGGCCACGCACTTCTCGGTGAAGATCGGCTGGATATCACGGGTATACGAGATAGCAGGAGAAATCCCGGGACTTTGCGCCACCGCGCCAAAACTGAGAAACAGCAACGCAATGCTGATGACGCGGTACGACATGTCCCTGATCCCGATCCTGTAAGAAAAACCCGACGATTCTACCGTTATGACGACCGTGCCAACATGAGCGATATTCATGCAAAAGCGTCACATGCTCTAAATCGGCACAGGTTTGTTATGATCCCGCTCCTTCGTCATGGTCTTTTTCGAGTAGTCCCAATGTCCGATCGCAGCGTCCGTCTTCAAGCTCTCAAGCAAGCTCTCAAAGAGCGCATCCTGATTCTCGACGGCGGCATGGGCACGATGATCCAGAGCTACAAGCTCGAAGAGCAGGATTATCGCGGCAAACGCTTCGCCGACTGGCCGAGCGACGTCAAGGGCAACAACGACCTGTTGGTCATTACCCGTCCCGACGTGATCGGCGGCATCGAGAAGGCTTACCTGGATGCCGGCGCCGACATCCTGGAAACCAACACCTTCAACGCCACCCGCATTTCCATGGCCGACTACGGCATGGAAGAACTGGCCTACGAACTCAACGTAGAAGGCGCACGACTGGCGCGCAAGATTGCCGACGCCAAGACTGCCGAAAACCCGGATAAGCCACGCTTCGTCGCCGGCGTGCTCGGCCCGACCAGCCGCACCTGTTCCCTGTCGCCGGACGTCAACAACCCGGGCTATCGCAACGTCACCTTCGATGAACTGGTGGAAAACTACACCGAGGCCACCAAAGGCCTGATCGAGGGCGGCGCCGACCTGATCCTGATCGAAACCATTTTCGACACCCTTAACGCCAAAGCCGCGATCTTTGCCGTGCAGGGCGTGTTCGAGGAACTGGGCTTCGAGTTGCCGATCATGATTTCCGGCACCATCACCGACGCCTCCGGCCGTACCCTGTCGGGCCAGACCACCGAAGCGTTCTGGAACTCCGTGGCGCACGCCAAACCGATCTCGGTCGGCCTGAACTGCGCACTCGGCGCCCGCGAACTGCGTCCGTACCTGGAAGAGCTGTCGGACAAGGCCAGCACCCACGTTTCGGCGCACCCGAACGCCGGTCTGCCAAACGAATTCGGCGAGTACGACGAGCTGCCGGTTGACACCGCCAAGGTCATTGAAGAATTCGCCCAGAGCGGCTTCCTCAACATTGTCGGCGGTTGCTGCGGCACCACGCCGGGCCATATCGAAGCCATCGCCAAAGCCGTCGCCGGTTATGCGCCACGGCAGATTCCGGACATTCCCAAGGCTTGCCGACTGTCGGGCCTGGAACCGTTCACCATCGATCGCAGCTCGCTGTTCGTCAACGTCGGCGAGCGGACCAACATCACCGGTTCCGCGAAATTCGCCCGCCTGATCCGCGAAGACAACTACACCGAAGCCCTGGAAGTCGCCCTGCAGCAGGTCGAGGCCGGCGCCCAGGTGATCGACATCAACATGGACGAAGGGATGCTCGATTCGAAGAAGGCCATGGTGACCTTCCTCAATCTGATTGCCGGCGAACCGGACATCTCCCGCGTACCGATCATGATCGACTCCTCGAAATGGGACGTGATCGAAGCCGGCCTCAAGTGCATTCAGGGCAAGGGCATCGTCAACTCGATCAGCATGAAAGAAGGCGTCGAGCAGTTCATTCACCACGCCAAGCTGTGCAAGCGCTACGGCGCGGCAGTTGTGGTGATGGCCTTCGACGAAGCCGGCCAGGCCGACACCGAAGCGCGCAAGAAAGAAATCTGCAAACGCTCCTACGACATTCTGGTCAACGAAGTCGGCTTCCCGCCGGAAGACATCATCTTCGACCCGAACATCTTCGCCGTGGCCACCGGTATCGAAGAACACAACAACTACGCTGTGGACTTCATCAACGCCTGTGCCTACATTCGTGACGAACTGCCGTACGCCCTGAGTTCCGGCGGCGTGTCCAACGTGTCGTTCTCGTTCCGTGGCAACAACCCGGTACGTGAGGCGATCCACTCGGTGTTCCTGCTGCACGCGATCCGCGCCGGCCTGACCATGGGCATCGTCAACGCCGGTCAGCTGGAGATCTACGACCAGATCCCGCAGGAGCTGCGCGACGCCGTTGAAGACGTGATCCTCAACCGCACGCCGGAAGGCACCGACGCCCTCCTCGCCATTGCCGACAAGTACAAGGGCGACGGCAGCGTGAAGGAGGCCGAGACCGAAGAGTGGCGCAACTGGGACGTCAACAAGCGTCTGGAGCATGCACTGGTCAAGGGCATCACCACCCACATCGTCGAAGACACCGAAGAGTCCCGTCAGTCCTTCGCGCGCCCGATCGAAGTGATCGAGGGCCCGCTGATGTCGGGCATGAACATCGTCGGCGACCTGTTCGGCGCCGGCAAAATGTTCCTGCCGCAAGTGGTGAAATCTGCCCGCGTGATGAAACAGGCCGTAGCTCACTTGATTCCGTTCATCGAACTGGAAAAAGGCGACAAGCCGGAAGCCAAGGGCAAGATCCTGATGGCCACCGTGAAAGGCGACGTACACGACATCGGCAAGAACATCGTCGGCGTGGTGCTCGGTTGCAACGGCTATGACATCGTCGACCTCGGCGTGATGGTCCCGGCCGAGAAGATTCTGCAGGTGGCCCGCGAAGAGAAATGCGACATCATCGGTCTGTCCGGCCTGATCACTCCGTCACTGGATGAAATGGTCCACGTGGCCCGCGAGATGCAGCGCCAGGACTTCCACCTGCCGCTGATGATCGGTGGCGCGACCACCTCCAAGGCACACACGGCGGTGAAGATCGAACCGAAGTACAGCAACGACGCGGTGGTCTACGTGACCGACGCCTCCCGCGCCGTGGGCGTGGCGACGCAGTTGCTGTCCAAGGAACTGAAAGCCGGCTTCGTCGAGAAGACCCGCGAAGAGTACATCGACGTCCGCGAGCGCACGTCCAATCGCAGCGCCCGTACCGAGCGCCTGAGCTACGCAGCTTCCATCGCGAAAAAACCGCAGTTCGACTGGGCGAATTACACACCGGTCAAACCAACCTTCACCGGCACCCGTGTGCTGGACAACATCGACCTCAACGTGCTGGCCGAGTACATCGACTGGACGCCGTTCTTCATCTCTTGGGACCTGGCCGGCAAGTTCCCGCGCATCCTCGAGGACGAAGTCGTCGGTGAAGCGGCGACCGCGCTGTACAAGGACGCCCGCGAGATGCTGACCAAGCTGATCGACGAGAAGCTGATCAGCGCCCGTGCGGTGTTTGGCTTCTGGCCGGCCAATCAGGTGCACGACGACGATATCGAGCTGTACGGCGATGACGGCAAGCCAATGGCGCGCCTGCACCACCTGCGTCAGCAGATCATCAAGACCGACGGCAAGCCGAACTTCTCCCTGGCCGACTTCGTCGCGCCGAAGGACAGCGAAGTGACCGACTATGTCGGTGGTTTCATCACCACCGCCGGGATCGGCGCCGAAGAAGTGGCCAAGGCTTATCAAGACGCTGGCGACGACTACAACTCGATCATGGTCAAAGCCCTGGCCGACCGACTGGCCGAGGCCTGCGCCGAGTGGTTGCACCAGCAGGTGCGTAAAGAGCACTGGGGTTACGCCAAGGATGAAGTCCTCGACAACGAGGCGCTGATCAAAGAGCAGTATTCCGGTATCCGCCCTGCCCCGGGCTACCCGGCGTGCCCGGATCACACCGAGAAGGCCACGCTGTTCGCCCTACTCGACCCTGAAGCCCAGGAAATGCGCGCCGGTCGCAGCGGCGTGTTCCTGACCGAGCACTACGCGATGTTCCCGGCGGCAGCAGTCAGCGGCTGGTACTTCGCCCATCCGCAGGCGCAGTACTTCGCGGTGGGCAAGGTCGACAAGGATCAGGTGCAGAGCTACACCTCGCGCAAAGGCCAGGAACTGAGCCTGACCGAACGCTGGCTGGCGCCGAACCTGGGTTACGACAACTAATACAGCTTCACGAAATACCCTGTGGGAGCGAGCTTGCTCGCGAAAACGGTCGATCATTCAGCATTAATGTTGAATGACCCGCCGCCATCGCGAGCAGGCTCGCTCCCACAGTTCGTTTTGCGGTGTTCTCCGGACGGTTGACTATGCTTGTCTGACACACACGGCAGACGAGGGATTTATGGACGATCCAGTCGACAACAAGCCACCGACCTTCTGGCAGATGCTGCACAGCGTCATGGCGGCGGCGTTCGGGGTGCAGAGCGGCAAGAACCGGGCAAGGGATTTCACCCATGGAAAGCCCAGCCACTTCATCTTCCTGGGCATTGCGTTCACGGCCGTGTTCGCCCTGACACTGTTCGGCATCGTGCAACTGGTGGTGCATCTGGCGGGCGCCTGAACAGCCTCAGTGCATCAGGGTTTGCAGGTTGAACGGATAGCGGTACGAGGCCGGGCGGCCCTTCGCCGAGAGCTTGCGAAAGTGCACACCGTAGTCTGGTGAGGCGCCCATGGCCAGCATTCGGCGGGCTTGATCCCTGTCGATCAGTTGCAGCAGCGGAACCTGTCGATCACGACCACCGTACTGATTCAGATCGACGCCCTGTTGATAATCGTGCAGCTCGACCAGCGCCCAGCCACCGAGCGTGAAGTGCCCGCCGAGCAATGCGCTCAGTCGCCCGTCGACCAGGGCCTGCAAGGCCTCGTGTGAGGTGTTGACCGCGCTGAACAACACGTCCTTGCCAGGTACTTTGCCCGCCTCGGAAACTGCACGCATCGCGCCGAACGCCATTTCGTCGTTGGCCGCCCATACCAATGACACATCCGGGTAACGCACCAGCAACTGCTTCGCCTGCTCGTAAGCGCGTTTCTGCGTCCAGCCGCCATAGACCAGTTGCCGCAAACGCACCTGAGGATGCTCAGCGAGTGCCCGCTGCATGCCTTTTTCGCGCAGTTGCGCCGACGGCGTGATCTTCAGGCCCGAGAACGCCAGCAAGTCGATGGTTTTTCCGGGCGCCACCGGTGGATGCAGACGAATCAGCTCCTTCATCATCAGGTAACCGCCCTCTTCGTCGTTAGGCACCAGACTGCCGATGCGGTCCGCCCGCTCTGCCACCAGCGCTTGCTGGTTGGGCGTCAATGCGGAGTTGACGATGAACAGCTTTACCCCGCTGTCATTGGCCAGCCGCAAGATTTGCGGGGCGACGTACTGTTCGTTGACGAACATCAGATAGTCGGGACGATCCCGTCCCTGCAACGCCAACCGGGCCTGGGCAACCGTCAGCTCGGGCTGGCGTTGGGAATAGAGAATGCGCAAGTCGATCCCCAGATCCCGGGCAGCGGCCTGCATGAATTGCGAGTAGCTGACCCAGAACGCTTCCTCAGTCGAGCCCGGGTTCAAAAACAACACGGACTCTGCCCGCACGCAAGATCCGAAAATCGCGCCCAACAGCAACAGACTGATGTGAAGTAACTTGAACATGAAACATCCGGGCCCAGGGGAAAAATGGCCGCGCATTATAGCCACCGATCAATCGGCCATTGGCGCTTGATCCCGCTTTTCGTCCGACAATCGTCGCAAGCAGGGCCCGGACGTGTCGTTTACTGATGACTGACCCAGAATACAGCCGTTCCAACGACCAAAATGATCAGGAACAGAATGGCCCATGCATCGACACTGCTATCGCTTTTCCTTGCCTTGGTTGGGTTGCTCATTGCATCGCCTCTTGTCGGTTTTATCGGTGATTGCAGAAAGACTCGACCAGAGTTAAGACGATGATTCCCCGCACTACAAATGTGGATTAGTTGCCAGTGATTCTCGTTAGGCGATTTGGTTCTTTACATATACTCAAACATCACTTTTGCGCATAACTGCAAACGGGTATATTGCCCCGGCTCCGTCAGGAGTGCGCGGCCGTGCGCGCAGAATTGCAGAGGAACCATCGGACTCCAGCAAGCGAAAACGCAGCGTTTTCCGAGTGGCCAAAGCCTGAGAACAGGACTTATATGTACGTATACGACGAGTACGATCAGCGGATCATCGAGGACCGCGTCAAGCAGTTCCGTGATCAGACCCGACGCTATCTGGCAGGTGAGCTGAGCGAAGAAGAATTCCGCCCCCTGCGCCTGCAAAATGGCCTGTATATCCAGCGTTTCGCGCCGATGTTGCGCGTGGCGGTGCCTTACGGCCAGCTGACTTCGCGTCAGATGCGCATGATGGCCAAAATCGCCCGCGACTATGACAAGGGCTACGCCCACATCAGTACGCGCCAGAACGTGCAGTTCAACTGGCCGGCGGTCGAAGACATCCCGGACATCCTCGCCGAGCTGGCCACCGTGCAGATGCACGCGATCCAGACCAGCGGCAACTGCCTGCGCAACGTCACCACCGACCAGTTCGCCGGTGTTGCGGCCGACGAATTGATCGACCCGCGTCCGTGGTGCGAAATCGTACGTCAATGGACGACCTTCCACCCGGAATTCGCCTACCTGCCGCGCAAATTCAAGATCGCCGTCAACGGTTCGACCTCCGACCGTGCGGCCATCGAAGTCCACGACATCGGCCTTGAGCCAGTGCACAACGCGGCTGGCGAACTCGGTTTCCGCGTGCTGGTGGGCGGCGGTCTGGGTCGTACTCCGGTCGTAGGCGCGTTCATCAACGAGTTCCTGCCATGGCAGGACCTGTTGAGCTATCTCGACGCGATCCTGCGGGTCTACAACCGCTACGGCCGTCGTGACAACAAATACAAGGCGCGGATCAAGATCCTCGTCAAGGCGCTGACTCCGGAAGTCTTCGCCCAGAAAGTCGATGCGGAGATGGAACACCTGCGCGGCGGTCAGACTACGCTGACCGAAGCCGAAGTTCATCGCGTCGCCAAACACTTCGTCGACCCGGACTACAAGGCGCTGAGCAATCACGACGCCGAACTGGCCGCCCTCGACAAAGAGCATCCGGGCTTCGCCCGCTGGCGCGCCCGCAACACCCTGGCGCACAAGAAGCCGGGCTACGTGGCCGTAACCCTGTCCCTGAAGCCGACCGGCGTTGCACCGGGCGACATCACCGACAAGCAGCTCGACGCCGTCGCCGACCTGGCCGACCGTTACAGCTTTGGTCAATTGCGCACCTCCCACGAGCAGAACATCATTCTGGCCGATGTCGAGCAGAGCCAGCTGTTCACCCTGTGGGGCGAGCTGCGTGAAAGCGGCTTCGCCACGCCGAACATAGGCCTGCTGACCGACATCATCTGCTGCCCTGGCGGCGATTTCTGCTCTCTGGCCAACGCCAAGTCGATCCCGATTGCCGAATCGATCCAGCGCCGTTTCGACGACCTGGACTACCTGTTCGACATCGGTGAACTGGACCTGAACATCTCCGGCTGCATGAACGCCTGCGGTCACCACCACGTCGGCCACATCGGCATTCTGGGTGTGGACAAGAAAGGTGAAGAGTTCTACCAGGTCTCGCTTGGCGGCAGCGCAAGCCGTGACGCCAGCCTGGGCAAGATCCTCGGCCCGTCTTTCGCCCAGGAAGACATGCCGGACGTGATCTCCAAACTGATCGACGTGTACGTGGAACAACGCACCGAAGACGAGCGTTTCATCGACACCTACCAGCGTATTGGCATCGACCTCTTCAAGGAACGCGTCTATGCAGCGAATCATTAAGAACAACGAGGTCGTCGACGAAACCTGGCACCTGCTGCCAAAGGATTTCAACATCGATGAAATCAGCAACTGCGACGATCTGATCGTCCCGCTCCAGCTGTGGCGTGAACACGCCCGCATGCTCAAGGCCCGCGATGGCGGTCTGGGTGTGTGGCTGGACGCCGACGAAGAAGCCGAGGAAATCGGTGACGACGTGAACGAGTTCCAGGTGATTGCCCTGAACTTCCCGGCGTTCACCGACGGCCGCAACTACTCCAACGCCCGCCTGCTGCGTGACCGTTACGGTTTCAAAGGCGAACTGCGAGCGATTGGCGACGTACTGCGCGACCAGCTGTTCTACATGCGCCGTTGCGGTTTCGATGCCTTCGCCCTGCGCGCGGACAAAGACCCGTACGACGCTCTTGATAGCCTCAAGGACTTCTCGGTGACCTATCAGGCCGCCACTGACGAGCCGCTGCCGCTGTTCCGTCGCCGTTAAGCCTTCAGGTTTACTGCACACACAAAAACGCCGGTCATTGACCGGCGTTTTTTATGTCCGCATTACCAGAACCGTTGCTGGGTCAACCGACTCCACCAGCTCAACAGCACGCGATCCACCGAACCGCTGGCTGCCATGCCGATGCGTTCCTGCAGACTTTTGCGCTCGGCATAGTGCAGGTGATAAACCTCGGACTGTTTGGCGCGCTCGGCCAGGTATTCGTCGCTGGTCTTGAGTTCGTCCACCAGCTGTTGTTCAAGTGCCGCAATACCGAGCCAGACTTCACCGGTGGCGACTTCGTCGATCGCCAGCTGAGGGCGATAACGGGCAACGAAGTTCTTGAACAACTGGTGGGTGATGTCCAGGTCTTCCTGAAATTTCTCCCGGCCTTTCTCGGTGTTTTCGCCGAACACCGTGAGGGTGCGTTTGTACTCGCCGGCGGTCAGCACTTCGAAATCGATGTCGTGCTTCTTCAGCAGGCGGTTGACGTTGGGCAACTGCGCAACCACGCCAATCGAGCCGAGGATGGCGAACGGTGCACTGATGATCTTCTCGCCGATACAGGCCATCATGTAGCCGCCGCTGGCCGCGACCTTGTCGATGCATACGGTCAACGGCACGCCGGCTTCACGGATACGCGCCAGTTGCGATGAAGCCAGGCCGTAGCTGTGCACCATGCCGCCGCCGCTTTCCAGACGCAGGACCACTTCATCCTTCGGCGTGGCCAGGGTCAGCAACGCGGTGATCTCGTGGCGCAGGCTTTCGGTAGCCGAGGCCTTGATGTCGCCGTCGAAGTCCAGCACGAACACCCGAGGCTTGGCGTCGGGTTTCTTCTTCTGTTTCTTCTCGGATTTGGCCTGGCCCTTGCGCAAGGCCTTGAGCTGATCCTTGTCTAGCAGGGTCTGCTCCAGCCGCTCACGCAGGCCTTTATAGAAATCGTTGAGCTTGCTGACCTGCAACTGGCCCGCGGATTTGCGCCGCCCCTTGCTGCGCAACGCAGCGAAACTCGCCAGCACCACCAGAATGGCGATGACCAGCGTCACGGTCTTGGCCAGGAAACTGGCGTATTCAGTGAAAAACTCCACAGTGACTCCTTCAAGCGATGCGCGGTCGTGAAACACACGCGGGAATTGGCTCCAGCATACCCATGCACCGGCCCGTCGGCCAGCCGTGAAACCTCTGGCAACAAGGCTGGAACGGGCATTTCAAACAAGCGTATGTTTTTTCATTGACAGCTCACCGTCATCCCCATAACCTCGCCACAACCTTCAACGTACCGGGATGACGCGGACGTGGGCAGCATCTACTTGATTCGACATGGCCAGGCCTCCTTCGGTGCAGACGACTATGACGTCCTGTCGCCGACCGGTGTACGCCAGGCGGAAATCCTCGGCCGTCACCTCGCCGAACTCGGAATCAGCTTCGACCGCTGCCTGTCGGGCGACCTGCGCCGCCAGCAACACACGGCCAACAGCGCGCTGGAACAGTTCGCCGCTGTCGGTTTGCCGGTTCCGGCTCTGGAAATCGATTCGGCCTTCAACGAGTTCGATGCCGATGCCGTGATCCGCGCCCTGCTCCCGGCCATGCTGCCGGAAGAACCCGAAGCACTGGAGATCCTGCGCAACGCCGCGCAAAACCGTGGCGAGTTCCAGCGCATCTTCGCCCTGATCATCGAACGCTGGCTCGCCGGCACCCACGACACACCGGGCCTGGAAAGCTGGCTGGGTTTCGTCGAACGGGTACAGGCCGGGCTGCAGCGGATTCTCGAACAGGCCGACAACACCCAGAAAATCGCGGTGTTCACCTCCGGTGGCACGATCACCGCCCTGCTCCACCTCATCACTCAAATGCCTGCCCGGCAGGCCTTTGAACTGAACTGGCAAATCGTCAACACCTCGCTCAACCAGCTGAAGTTCCGCGGTCGCGAGGTGGCTCTGGCTTCCTTCAACAGTCATGCACATTTGCAACTGCTGAAGGCCCCGGAACTCATCACGTTTCGCTGAGTCCGGATTACTGTGACCCTGCTGCAATCAACCAAAAAAGGATCGAACCATGACCTCCGTAGCTGATGCCGTAAAAGCAATGCAAGCCAAGTTCAACCCAGCCGCCGCTGCCGGTCTGGATCTGGTCTTCGGTTTCAACATCACTGACGAAAACAAGCAATATGCCCTGATCGTCAAAGACGGCACCTGCGACATCCAGGAAGGCGAAAACGCCGACGCCAACTGCACGCTGGTGCTGGACAGCGAAACCCTGAAAGGTATCGTCAGCGGCGAAACCGACGGCATGCAGGCCTTCATGGGTGGCAAGCTGCGCGTTGAAGGCGACATGATGCTGTCGATGAAACTGTCCGAGCTGTTCCCCGCGTAAGACCGCAGCCAGTCTGCAAACAAATCCCGCCCCTGTGGCGGGATTTGTCGTTTCAGGCGTTCACACCGGCAAACGATGCCGCCAGCAATTCCCGTGTATACGGGTGTCGGGCCGAATGAAACAACCCCGCCGTTTCGCCACGCTCCACCACCTCGCCATCCTTCATCACGATCAGATCGTGAGCCAGCGCCCGCACCACCGCCAGGTCATGACTGATGAACAGATAGGTCAGCCCGTGCTCCTCCTGCAATCGACGCAATAGCGCGACGATCTGTTTCTGCACCGTGCGATCCAGCGCCGACGTCGGCTCATCGAGCAGAATCAGATCCGGCTTGAGCACCAGCGCCCGAGCGATCGCAATACGTTGCCGTTGCCCGCCGGAAAACTCGTGGGGATAGCGATGGCGGGTTGCCGGATCCAGCCCGACCTCTTTCAGCACATCAATAACAGCCTGTTCACGTTCGGCTGCATTCAAATCACTGTGCACCTGTAAACCTTCGGCAATGATCTGCTCCACGCACAAACGCGGGCTGAGGCTGCCGAACGGATCTTGAAACACCACTTGCAGGCGTTTGCGCAGCGGACGTAATTGTTTGCCGCTCAGTTGCTCAAGCGCCTCGCCTTTGAAGCGGATGCTACCGTCGGCGTCGATCAGGCGCAGGATCGCCTGCCCCAGCGTTGATTTACCGGAGCCAGACTCGCCAACGATGCCCAGAGTCTTGCCCCGTTGCAGGTTCAGATCGATGCCATTGACCGCGTGCAGATACGACTTCGCCCGCAGCCACCCGCCGCCCAGCGGAAAACGCACATTCAGATCACGAACCTCGAGCAAATCCTCCGCCGCATCACGGCACAGCGCCGCGCCACCGGGTTCGGCGTTGAGCAATTCGATGCTGTAGGGATGTTGCGGCGCACGGAACAATTGCTCGCAGCTTGCCTGCTCAACTATTTCGCCAGCCCGCATCACCGCCACTCGCTGGGCGATGGTGCGCACCAGATTCAAGTCGTGACTGATGATCAGCAGTGCCATGCCCAGCCGCTGTTGCAGTTCCTTGAGCAGCAACAGAATCTTGCGTTGCACCGTGACGTCGAGGGCCGTGGTCGGCTCATCGGCGATCAGCAATTGCGGTTCGCACGCCAGCGCCATGGCGATCATCACCCGTTGTCGCTGCCCGCCGGAGAGCTGATGCGGATACACCTTCAGTCGCTCGCGCGGACGTTGAATGCCGACCAGTTCCAACAGTTCCAGAATCCGTTTGCGCGCCGCCGCGCCCGCCAGGCCTTTGTGCAGCGCCAGGCTTTCGCCGAGTTGCCGCTCGATGCTGTGCAACGGGTTGAGCGAGCTCATCGGCTCCTGAAAAATCATCGCGATGCGGTTGCCACGCAGTTGCCGCAGATAGCGCTCGTGCACCCCCAGCAACTCTTCGCCGCCGTAGCGGATGCTGCCGTCGATCCGGGTGATGTTCGGATCCAGCAGTTGCAGGATGCTGTGGGCCGTCACCGACTTGCCGGAACCCGATTCGCCTACCAGCGCCAGGCATTCGCCCGGGCAAATGTCGAGATCGATGCCGTGCACCACTTCCTGTCCTTTGAACGCCACCCGCAGGTCGCGTATTTCGATCAGATGTTCGCGCATATCAAGTCCTGGGGTCGAAGGCATCACGGCAGGCTTCGCCGATGAATACGAGTAGAGAAAGAATCAGCGCCAGGGCAAAAAAAGCCGTTAGCCCCAACCACGGTGCTTGCAGATTGTTCTTGCCCTGGCCGATCAGTTCGCCCAGCGAAGCACTGCCGGCGGGCATGCCGAAGCCGAGAAAATCCAGCGCCGACAACGTGGCGATCGCCCCGGTCAGAATGAACGGCAGGAACGTCAACGTTGCACTCATGGCGTTGGGCAGAATGTGTCGCACGATCACCTGCGCATCGCCGACACCCAGTGCCCGCGCCGCTTTCACGTACTCAAGCCCTCGGCTGCGCAGGAACTCGGCGCGCACCACGTCCACCAGACTCAGCCAGGAAAACAGCGCCATGATCCCCAACAGCCACCAGAAATTTGGCTCGACAAAGCCCGACAGAATGATCAGCAGGTAAAGCACTGGCAGCCCCGACCAGACTTCCAGCAAACGCTGTCCGAGCAAGTCGACCCAGCCGCCGTAATAGCCCTGCAAGGCACCGGCGGCGATGCCGATCAACGCGCTCACCGCCGTCAACGCCAGGGCGAACAACAGCGACACACGCGTGCCGAATATCACCCGCGCCAGCACATCCCGCGCCTGATCGTCGGTGCCCAGCCAGTTTTCAACGGTGGGCGGGCTCGGGGCCGGTTCGGTGAGGTCGTAGTTGGCAGTGTCGTAGCCGAACGGGATCGGCGCAAACCACATCCGCCCGCCCTGCCCATCGATCAGTTCACGCACCTGGGCGCTGCGGTAGTCAGGCTGGAACGGCAGCTCGCCGCCGAAATCCTGCTCGGTGTAGCGCTTGAACGCCGGGAAATACCACTCGCCCTGATACGTCACCAGCAACGGTTTGTCGTTGGCGACCAGTTCGCCGCCCAAGCTCAGGCCGAACAATGCGAGAAACAGCCACAACGACCACCAGCCGCGCCGATGAGCCTTGAACCGCGCCCAACGACGCTGTCCGATTGGAATAAGCGTCGGCATCAGGCAGTCCTCGCGGTGAAGTCGATGCGCGGGTCGACCAGCGTGTAGCACAGGTCGCCCAGCAGTTTTATCAAGAGCCCGAACAGGGTGAAGATGAACAGCGAACCGAACACCACCGGGTAATCCCGCGACACCGCCGCTTCGTAGCTCAGCCGGCCGAGACCATCGAGGGAGAAGATCACCTCGATCAAGAGCGAACCGCCGAAAAACACCGTGACCAATGCCTGAGGCAATCCGGCCACCACCAGCAGCATCGCGTTGCGAAACACATGCCCGTATAACACCTGTCTTTCACTCAGGCCCTTGGCCCGGGCCGTGACCACGTACAGCCGTGAGATCTCGTTGAGAAAGCTGTTCTTGGTCAGGATCGTCAGCGTCGCAAAACCGCCGATCACCAGCGCACTGACCGGCAACACCAGATGCCAGAAGTAATCGGCGACCTTGCCCCACAGCGACAGCTCGGCGAAGTTGTCCGAGACCAGTCCGCGCACCGGAAACCAGTCCAGCGCCGTGCCGCCGGCGAACACCACGATCAGCAGCAGCGCAAACAGAAACCCCGGCATCGCGTAGCCGATAATGATCGCCGCACTGCTCCAGACATCGAACGCCGAACCGTTGTGCACGGCTTTGCGGATGCCCAGCGGGATCGACACCAGATAAGTGATCAACGTCGCCCACAATCCCAACGACAAGGTCACCGGCAGCTTCTCCCCGATCAGTTCGGTCACTGTCGCGCCACGGAAAAAACTCTTGCCGAAGTCCAGTTGCGCGTAGCTCTTGAGCATCAGCCACAAGCGCTCACCGGCACTTTTGTCGAAGCCGTACTGGCGCTCGATCTCGGCCACCAGTTTCGGGTCCAGGCCACGGGTCGCGCGGGACTCGCCGCCAATGCTCTCGACATGACTGGCCCCCACCGGCGCACCGACACCAATCCCCTGCAATCGGGCGATGGCCTGCTCGACCGGACCACCGGGCGCGGCCTGCACGATCACAAAGTTCACCAGCAGAATCGCCAGCAAGGTCGGCACGATCAGCAGCAGACGCCGCAGGCTATAACCCCACATGGGCGTACTCCTTTTGCTGTTGCTGCATCTGCGTCGAGGTCAGCGCGGTCGGGCTGATTTCCCACCAGGTGTCGAGGCCGGCGTCGTACAACGGCGCAATCGCCGGGCGACCGAAGCGGTTCCACCACACCGTGGAAATCCCCGGCGGGTAATAGTTGGGAATCCAGTAATAGCCCCACTGCAACACCCGATCCAGCGCATGGGCGTGGCGCAGAAGACTTTCGCGGTTGTCGGCCTGGACCACGCCCTCCAGCAGCGCATCCACCGCCGGGTCGCGCAGCACCATGTAGTTGTTGGAGCCGGGATCGTCAGCACCGTCGGAGCCGAAATAGTTGAACAGCTCGCGCCCCGGCGCCTGACTCACCGGGTAACCCACCACGATCATGTCGTAGTCGCGGCTGCGTACGCGGTTGGTGTATTGCGCGGTGTCGACCTGACGAATATCGAAGCCGATGCCGATCTGCGCCAGGTTGCGCTGGAACGGCAGCAGCAAGCGCTCGAAGCCCTTCTGGCCGTTGAGAAAAGTGAATTGCAACGGCTCGCCGGCGGCATTCACCAATTGATCGCCACGAGGTTTCCAACCGGCGGCCTCCAGCAATTTCAGCGCCTGCAACTGCTGCGCGCGGATGTTGCCGCTACCGTCGGTGCGCGGCGCCTCGAACACCTGGCTGAAGACTTCATCGGGAATCTTGCCGCGCCACGGTTCGAGGATTTTCAGCTCTTCGGCATCCGGCAATTCAGTGGCCGACAACGCACTGTGGGAAAAAAAGCTGCGTTGGCGCAGGTACATGCTGCGCATCATCTGCCGGTTGCTCCATTCGAAATCCCAGAGCATGGCGATCGCCTGCCGCACCCGGCGATCCTGAAACATCGGTTTCTGCAGATTGAACGCAAACCCTTGGGCGCCTTGCGCAGCACCGGGTGCGAGGTGTTCGCGCAGCAACTTGCCCTGCTCCAGCGCCGCCCCGGCGTAACCAATGGTGTAACTGGTGGCTGAGAACTCGCGGTTGTAATCGAAGCCGCCGGCCTTGAGCACTTGTCTCGACACGTCGGTGTCGGCAAAAAACTCCACGCTCAATTGATCGAAGTTGTAGAGCCCGCGAGTGACAGGTAAATCCCTGGCCCACCAATCCTTGATCCGCTGAAATTTCACGCTGCGCCCGGCGTCCACCGCGCTGACCTTGTACGGCCCACTCCCCGGCGGAATCTCGAACCCTGCGCCATCGGCGAAATTGCGTGTACGCCACCAATGCTCGGGCAGCACCGGCAACGTCGCCAGATCCAGTGGCAAGGTTCGGCTCTCGTTGTTCTTGAACACGAAACGCACCTGGGTCGGCGATTCGACCTGCACCTCGGCGACATCACGAAACTGCTGGCGATATTTGAGACTGCCTTGAGTGGTGAACAGCTCGAAGGTGTAACGCACGTCTTGGGCGGTGATCGGCGTACCGTCCTCGAACTGTGCCTTGGGGTTGAGGTAAAAGCGCAGCCAGCGCCGGTCCGCGTCCAGCTCCATGCGTTGCGCGACCAGACCGTAGACGCTGTAAGGCTCGTCCTTGCTGCGATAAGCCAGGGGCGCATAGAGCCAGCCGTCGATGTCGGCAACGCCGGTGCCTTTGTCGATGTAGGGAATCAGGTGATCGAACGGGCCGCTCTCCAGCGAAGAGCGGCGCAGGGTCCCACCCTTGGGCGCGTCGGGATTGGCGTAGGCCAGGTGCTGGAAGTCCGGGGCGTATTTCGGGGCTTCGCCGTAGACCGTGAGGGCGTGTTGGGGCGCCGCGAAACTGAGCGGACTCGACAACACGAAGATGCTGAAAAGCATGAGTCTGGAGAGCATCGGCAAGATCCTGATAATTGGGCGCCTCGATGGCCCCATCGCGAGCAGGCTCACTCCCACAATGGTTCGCAGTGAACACAAATCCCCTGTGGGAGCGAGCCTGCTCGCGATAGGGCCAAAGCAGTCACCACACTTCCTGCCTACCTGTGATGTACAACAGGCGGGCATTTTTTATAGGGCGGGGTTTAGAACGATAAGTGACTAAAACCCAACCTGACCGGTCATTTTCAGAACTTGTAATTGACCCGCGTGTACAACGTGCGGCCAAACGGATCGCCGTATTTCGGGTCGTAGCCGCTCTGGAACGTGTAGGTCTGGTTACTGAACGGCGGTTCGCGGTCGAACAGGTTTTTCACCCCGAGCGTCACCGCCAGGGTCTTGCGCCAGGTGTAGGTGCCGGCTACGTCCCAGACGTTGTAGGAACCGACGTAATCGTGAGTCTCGCGATCCGAGTCGTGGTAACCGCTGGTGTAGCGGTTGGTCAGGCTCGCGCCGAGCGGGCCGTAGTTCCAGCTGCCGATCAGGCTGTGACGCCAGCGGGCCACGGCGCCGGCCGAAGCAAAGTCGCCGCCACGAAAATCGCCGAGCTTGTCGATGTAGTCACCCTTGAGCTGCTGCTGATAGTCATAACGGGTGACGTAAGTGCCTTGCAGGCCGATGCCGAAATCGCCGTACGGCGTGCTCGGCAGGCGATAGTCGAAGCTCACGTCGACGCCGTTGGTCTTGATCTTGCCGAGGTTGGCCAGGCCAGTGACGATGTGATCGATGGAGCCGTCAGGCTTGCGGATCAGGCGCTCCGGGTAAAGCTCCGGGTTTTCGAACACCGCCGATTCAGGGAATTCGGCGATCTGGTTGGCGATATCGATCCACCAGAAATCCAGGCCGGTCGTGAGACGGTCGAATGGCTGATACACGAACCCGAGTGTCACGTTGCGTGCGGTTTCCGGGCTCAACTCTGTGTTGCCGCCGGTCCGGTTATAGAACTGCTGAGCGCAGTCACGATTGGCGATCCCGCCATTACTCGGGTTGCCACCGGCACACAGTCGCGGGTCGTTGTAATTGGCCACGGTGAACGAGGTGAAGTTCGGGTTGTACAACTCGTACAGTGACGGTGCGCGGAAACCTTCGCTATACGCGCCACGCACCACCAGTTCCTTGAACGGCTGGAATCGGAACGAATATTTCGGGTTGGTGGTACTGCCGAAATCGCTGTACTTGTCGTGTCGCACGGCGGC
Source organism: Pseudomonas sp. B20(2017) (assembly GCF_002113125.1). Taxonomy (GTDB): domain Bacteria; phylum Pseudomonadota; class Gammaproteobacteria; order Pseudomonadales; family Pseudomonadaceae; genus Aquipseudomonas. The sequence continues at coordinate 342,330 of NZ_NEJP01000003.1, forward strand.
AGACAATTCAAGACTGTCGAGCACCGGCACATTGACCTCGGCGTACTGCGCCGAGACGCTGCGATCCCCGGCGACGCTGGCATTGGGGTCAACACCAAGGCTCTGCACATCAGCCGCGAACGGGGCGAAATCCTGATGAAAGTCCTCCTTGCGATATTCCCCGCCCAGCGCCAGTGCCGACGGCCCGGCGCCGAACCAGTCGCCGATCTCGCGACTGATGCGTCCGTCGATGGCCTTGACCCGGCCTACTGCCGTCGAATAATCGCCGTTCACTCCGTTGGCTGCCAGTAACGCCGAACCGGCGGCCGTCTGCGCACCAAACGGATTGATCACACCGTCGGCGATGCCCTGGCTGACGGCTCGGTCGTTCACATAACCGCTGCGAATCGTGTTGACCACTTTGTTCTGGTTGTACGAGGCACCGAGGTTGTAATCCCACCCAACCAGCGTGCCGTCAAAGCTCAACAGCAGACGCTGACCAGTGTTGTCATCTTCATGCTGACGCGCACCGACGGCGGTTTCACGCCAGTTCACATCCACCGGTTGCGTCGGGTCCAGAGCGAAACCGCTCGGGCCGGGCGTAATGCCGTTGCCCGGATAGAACGCCGTGCCAGGGTTGACCTGATTGCCCATCAAAGTGCCAGGCCCGATCTGCGTCCGGTTCTCGTTGCGCGCCCAGAAGTATTCGAGGCTGACGTTGTGATCATCCGCCAGCTTGCCGGTGGCTTTGGCGAACGCCGAGGTCTTCTCGGTTTCCGGCACCAGATCCAGGTAATTCCACAGGCTCTGGCGGCAGATGCCATTGCGCGACAGCAGCCCCGGCGCATTGCAACCGGAACCGGCCAATGGATTGGTGGCGTTGCTGCCCTGACTCCAGTTGGCGGGTGACGCCGTGCCGGAGGTGTAATCAAGACCGCGGCCGGGCTGGTAGTTGTAGGTGTAACCGCGATCGTCGGCGGCCAGACGGTTCTGCTTGTCGTAGCTCACCACGCCGAAAACGTTGAAGCGATCATCCTGCAAATCGCCAAAACCCCAGCTGCCACTGAAGTTGCGGCTTTCCCCGCCACCGGAATGGGTCGGCGTGTCGTAGTTTGTACTGACCTGGCCCTCGGTGAGGCTGGTCTTGGTGATGAAGTTGATCACCCCGCCGATGGCGTCGGTGCCGTACAACGCCGAGGCGCCGTCGCGCAGCACTTCTACCCGGTCGATGGCGGCGAACGGGATGGTGTTGAGATCGACGCCGGAGCCATTGATCGCATTGGTCGCGTTGTTACTCAGACGCCGACCGTTGAGCAGCACCAGGGTCTTGTTCGGGCCAATGCCACGAAGGTCGGCGTAAGACGCCCCGCCGCTGCTCGATCCCACCGAGCGCCCGGAGCCCACCGAAGACTGGTTGGCCGAGATGCGGCTGACCAGCTCTTCAGTGGTGGTCACGCCCTGCTTCTGCAACTCCTCGACCCGCAGGATGGTGACCGGTACGGCGGTTTCGGCATCGACCCGGCGAATCGCGGTGCCGGTGACTTCGACCCGTTGCAGTTGCGTTGTCGGCTCGTTTACCGTGCTGTCGGCAGCGATGGCCGGCAATGTGTTGATCGCCAGCAGCAAGGCCAGGCTCAAAGGGGATTTAACGGGTGAAAAATGGATCATGAACAGCCATCCCTGCGTTTTGGTTTATGCAGGGATGTGCGATGGCGGATGTTGTTTTATAGGGCGCGATTTAGACCATTGGGTGCTGAGGTTATGCAAAATGCAGCATGACGCTGCATCAGACCAACTCCATTTCCCTGATTAGTCGGGTATCAAGGCCGAACCGCTCCTGCGAGACCATCCTGAACTGCCCCTCTGCCAGGTCACAGCTCACCAGCAAGTTCCACGAATGCCGGGTTGCCGCCGACGGAATCAGCACAAACGGATGCTCAGCCAGTAAAGCGTCGGCGAACAATCGCTGATTGGGCGACGGCCGTGCAGGGCTCAGCCAATAAGGGTTCGGCACCTCTTCGGGCTGCACGATTTTCACCTTCGCGTCGCTGATGACCTCAAAGCACGTCAACACATAAGGCTCGCTGTCCAGGGCATCAAAACTGCGGTTGGCTGCCACCTCAAGAATGGCCGAAGAAGGATCGACGGATGCGTAGACGACGCGTCGTCCTGGTATGTTCCATCGACCGCCTCTGAGCTTTGATCCTATCCCGCTGTCCCACGTCCCTCCATAAACCTCGGGATCCAGCCGCCACGCATACCAATGCTCGTCCCACGGCAAGGGGTTCATGGGTAAACCCCGTAGATAAGCTGCTGCAAATACTGCTCAACCATCTGAAAGCCCAATGGGTGTCCTGTCAATTCCAGCGGCACATGACCGTGAAAATAAGTAGAGGGTTTCTGCATCCAGTCCTCCGCCCGTGGTTGCCCCCCGAAGGCCCGAGTGGCCAATTCCAGCACCAATGCATACTGGTAGGCGATGACACTCTGCTGCGGGTCAAGCCGTACCGGTTTACCTTCCTTCAGCAGTCGCCTAACCGCTCGGACCGACTTGCCAGTGATGCGTTGGACCATGTCGCCTTGCTGGTAAAGCCCGGAGGTCGAAAGCATGTCGACGACGTCGTTCAACTGGAAACCTTCCTCGGTCAGGTGAACGATCAGCAAGGCGTCATCACCGATGTTCTGGCCATGCACGAGCAATTCGACAGGTTTGCCCTCGACCCTCTTCAAGCCCGCCAACCGGGGTACTTTTGCGCTGGGCAAGGCGACATCCTCCATGGGGCACCTGGCACGATCATCGCGCCACTGATGGCGAGCGGAATAAGCGGGCGCTTCGTATTCGAGGTGTGCAGTTCGCATGATCCATCCATTATCAGAGGCCTGAGCGATCAGGCCGTTCACGACTTCAATGTCATTGCCGATGCTATAGATCACGCGTCCGACGACCAACCTGAAAATATCGTCGGAAATATCCCCTCTTTCGCGAAAAATCCTGCCGTTTCCGTAGGCCGTTTCCGAGCCAAGCCGAGCCCTCAACCTCCGAAGTGATAACTCACATCCAGCCACCACTGGCGCCCGTACGGGTCGTAGTTACCGGTCGGGTAATAAGGCCACCCTGCCGAGTCATCATGCTTGACCTGATTGAGCACGTTGTTCACGGTCAGCCCGACACTCGCCCGGTCGTTGAGCTTGTACCGTGCACTGGCGTTGAACACCGTCCACGGCGACAGACGCCCGTCGCCCGCGCCGTTGGTGACCGAGCCGTAACGAATCCCCATCAGCGTTGCCGTGGCTTTCTGGTAATCCCAGGTCAGGCTGGCGTTGACCTTGCTGCGCCAGTCGTAATTGGTGCGCGAAGTGCGCCAGTCCTGGGTCGGGGCTTCGTCCGATTCCTTGTAGTAATGCGAGAGCACCAGTGTGTAGCCCAGCGCCGAACTGAACGCGCCGTACTGCCCGGCGCCCCAGCGGATATTGCTCTTGAAGTCCAGGCCGCTGACCCGTTCGCTGGCGGCGTTGATCGCGTTCACCCGCACCCGCTGCAACTGATTGGGATCGACGGCGGCATTGCCGGGATTGCGATCGACGCGTGCCAGGGTCGACTGGCAGTTGGCTGAATTGATGTCCTGGGTGCCATTGCGGCATTCGTTCTCTTGCTGCAACAGGCGGTTTTCGTCGACGGTGGTCAGCAGGTCATCGATCTCAACTCGCCAGAAATCGGTGGAGAAATCGAAGTTGCGTGAAGGCGACCAGACGAAACCGTAGGTCCAGGATTTACCGCGCTCGGATTCCAGATCCGCCGTGCCGCTCTGGGTGTAATCCACCCGCCCGCGATCACAGGCGCCCTCCACGCCCTGGCTGCAACCGTAATAGTCGATCTGCGCCGGGTAGTAACCGTTGCTGTCGGACTGATAGATGTAGTTCAGGTCCGGAGCGCGGAAACTGGTGCCGTAGCTGCCGCGCACCAAAAGGCTGTTCACCGGCCGCCATTCCAGGCCGAGGTTGTAGGTCTTCTGTTGTTCGGTGCGGCCGCTGAATTTGTATTGGTCCCAGCGCCCAGCGGCTGTCGCCAGCACCGTGTCAGTGACCGGAATGCTGAATTCGCCGCCGGCCGCGTAACGCTTGCGCGAGCCACCGGAGCTTTGCGCCGGAGTCACGCCGTAGAAACTGCCGTCGTTGAGGCTGTCATCCGGATCGATGCGATATTCCTGTTTGCCTGCCTCAAGCACGCCGGCGAATCCCACCGGGCCGGCCGGCAGATCAAACAAATCGCCGTTGACCGACGCGTTGTAACTGGTCGACACCGACTTGCTGCTCTGCGTCAGGTTACCGCGAAACTGCTCCCATTCCTGTGGCGTCAATGGCCGGTCGAGGCGCGTGGCATCCGGCGCGAACACCGGATAGCCGCCACGGGTGCCGAGTTGCGGGCCGAGGTAGAAATCCTGGATCGACGACAGTGGCGTGTAACGCGTGGTGCGCACGCTTTTGTATTCGGATCGGTTGGCCGCCAGCTCATAGTTCCACCCGGTCTCGGCGATCTTGTCCGAGAGGCCCAGGGTGCCGGTCCATGAGGTATCGCGCCACTTGCTGTTATTGCTGGTGCGCCCGCCGATTTCCTCTTCACCGAAACGCCGATACCAGCGCTCCAGATTGCCGCTGTTCTGATTGATGAAGTCCGGCGAGGTGAAACTCGGGCCGCGTGTGTTGTTCTGGATGTGATCCAGGCCATACATCAAGTCCGCGAAGACCTGGCCACTGTCGCTGAAATGCCAGGTGCCACGGGTGTAGCCGTCGTAGTTTTCCTTCTGGGTCTGCACCGTCCAGTAATCGTTGTACATCTGGTCGGTGCGGCAACGCCCGCCGCTGTTGAACAGTTTGTTGTCGAACGTACCTTGATACGCACCGCAACCGGGTCCCAGATAGCGGTTGTTGGTCAGGTCGCGACGGTAGCCGACATCCGCCAGCGGCCCGCTCTGCATGAAGCCGCGATCATCGGCCCAGATCGGGTCGCGGTTGGTCAGTTCAAGTCCGAACAAACCGTCGAAGTCGCCCCAACTGCCGCCGCCACTGATCTGCAAGCGCTGGTTGTCACCACCGCCGCGCTCGCTGGTGCCGCCCTTGAGATTGACGTCGACGCCGTTCATTTTGTCCTTGAGGATAATGTTCACCACCCCGGCAATCGCATCCGAACCGTAGATCGCCGACGCGCCGCTGCTGAGCACTTCGATGCGGTCGATGATCGCCGACGGAATGTTCGCCAGGTTCGTGAAGTTGACCTTGCCGTCGTACGGCGTCGGGTAATCGGCGACCCGCCGGCCATTGATCAGCACCAGCGTGTGATTGGGGCCAAGTCCGCGCAGGTTGAGGGCGCTGGCCGCCGGTTGCCAGGTGTTGCCATAGTCTTCGCCCTGGGTCATGCCGGTGTTCTGGGTTTGCGTGGCGAGGGCGTCGTAGACGTTCTTGTAGCCACGCGCTTCCATTTCTTCGTGGGTGATGACGTTGACCGGCGTTGCACCATCGCTCTGGGCACGGGCGATGCGCGAGCCGGTGACGGTGACCTTCTCCATGCGGTAATCGGCGCTGCTGGCGGGCACCACGGCAGCCGCCTTGACCGGCGCGGCGCTCGGCGCATCGGCCTGACGAATGCTCAGACCCTGGGTGCCCTGCTCGACTTGCAGACCGCTGCCGATCAGGGCCTTCTCTACCGCCTGACGGCCACCCAATGCGCCGCGCACGGCACTGCTGCGCTTGCCCTGAACCAGATTCTGACTGAAGGAAATCGGCACGCCGGTCTGACGCGAGATGTCCAGCAGCACCTCGTCGAGGGCCCCGGCGGCAATGTCGAAGGTATAGACCTGAGTGGCGGCGTCTTGTGCCAGAACGGTGGCGGGGACAATGCCCGTTGCCAGCACGATGGCCAGTGTCAGGCGGGACAATTGTTGTTGTTTGAATGAGAACATCGAGGGGCTTCCCTGTTGAAGGCGTCTGCAGGGAATGAGCAGCGGGCCGGCGCTTTTTATAGGGGCACGGATAGACCGGGAAGTTATGGATTTATAACCGTGCTTCGATGCTGACCCAGTACGGGTTGTGCCAGGTGACACGGATCGGCAGCGAACGCTCCAGCAGTTGCAGGGTGCGATCGCTGTCGTCCAGCGGATAGAGACCGCTGAGACGCAAACTGGCGACCGCCGGGCTCAGGTGCAGGATGCCGCGACGGTAGCTGCGCAGGCTGTCGATGACTTCGCGCAAGGGGCGATCACGCACTTCAAGCCGCCCTTGCACCCAGGCACTTTCCTGCCCTTTGCTGCGTTCCAGCGCGAGAATTTCCTGCCTGTTGAACAGCAGACTTTCGCCCGCCTCCACCACTTGCCGCGCGCCACTGGCGGTGACCACTTCGACCTGCGAATGCAGCATCACCAGCCGCGTTGAATCTTCGCCGCGCTGCACCAGGAATTTGGTCCCAAGCGCGCGCATCCGCCCATGCTCGGTTTCGACCACGAACGGCCGGGCCAGATTTTTCGCGACATCGATCAGAAGCTCACCGCTGCGCAAGTCCAGCAATCGTTCGAGATTGTTGAAGCGCGGCACCACGCGGCTGCGGGCATTGAGGGTCAGGGCGCTGCCATCCTCCAGCGTGAATTCCCGACGCTCGCCGGTACCGGTCGACAACTCGCCGGCCTCCGGCAGCCAGCCATAACGTCGACCGATCAAACCGGCCAGCACCGCGATACCGAGCACACTCAAACTGCCACTGAGGAATCGACGGCGACTGGATGGTGCATTCAGGCTGTGCAGCACACTCTCGCGCGGCAACCCGCGCAGGTTCGAATGGCGCAGCAGATTCAGCCCGCCACCCATTTGCTCAATGATCTGCTGATGCCGTGGATCCGCCGTGCGCCAAGCGTCGAAGGCTGCGCGCTCCTGCAAGCTGACGTGCCCCGATTGCAGCAGCGCCATCCATTGCGCGGCTTCGTCGATCAGCGTTTCGTCCGGCCTCATGCCTGCATCGCCTGATAGCAACGCTTGAACGCCTCGACCATGTATTGCTGCACGCGGCTGGTGGACACGCCGAGGCGTTCGCCGATTTCGCTGTAAGTCAGACCGTCGAGCTGGTGATAGAGAAACGCGGCCTTGGCCTTGGCCGACAAGCCATTGAGCAAGCGATCCACCGCCAGCAGCGTTTCGATCACCAATTCCCGTTCCTCGGGCGACGGATGCACCAGCTCCGGCGCCAAGGCAAGGCTTTGCAGATAGGCGCGCTCCAGATCCTGCCGGCGCCAGCCTTCATAAACCAGCCGCCGGGCAATCGTGGTCAACAGCGCGCGAGGTTCGCGAATCGCCAGCGGATCGGGCAGCGCCAGGACCCTAAGAAAAGTTTCCGAAGCAATGTCCTGGGCGCTGTGCGGACAGCCGAGGGTACGGCTGACCGCTGCACACAGCCATCGGTAGTCCTTTTGGAACATTTGCCCGATGAGCTGGTAATGCGGGTTGTGACTCCCCATGCCTTACTCCCTGAAAACGGGCTCCACCCGCTGCGAAAATCCATGGATACGCCGGGATCTTCCGGCGGTGAACAGGGGTGCGACTGTGCAATAGCGCTTGAGACATTTGAAGTAATAAAAAATCAGGATCATCAAACATTTGAGAATAAGGCACGTCGTCGCCGCGGCAACATTGGCTGACACAACGTTGATCTCGATCAGTGGCGCCGGCCAAGCCAGTCTTTAACCTTGCGCCTCCATCGATAGCCACGGACGGCTCACCGGGAGCCTGCGGCTGACCTTTCAAGGACGAGCAATCATGCGATCACTCAACATCATTCTTCTGTCGTCGGCGTTCAACGGCCTGACCCAGCGTGCCTGGCTGGAGCTGCGTCAGGCCGGTCACTCACCCAGCGTGGTGCTGTTCACTGACGAAACCGCCGTGTGCGAGCAGATCGAAAACAGCGGCGCTGATCTGGTGATCTGCCCGTTCCTCAAGGATCGCGTTCCCTACGCGCTGTGGAGCAATCCGCAGCGTCCGGTCGTCATCATTCATCCCGGCATCGTCGGCGATCGCGGTGCCAGCGCACTGGACTGGGCGATCATGCGCGAACTGCCGTCCTGGGGCGTGACCGCCCTGCAAGCGGTGGAAGAAATGGACGCCGGCCCGGTCTGGGCGACTTGCGAATTCAACCTGCCAACGGGCCTGCGCAAATCCGAGCTGTACAACGGCCGGGTCAGCGACGCGGCAATCCGTTGCATTCGTGAAGTGGTCGAGAAATTCATCGACGGCTTCGTGCCGGTGGCGCTGGATTACAACGATCCGACAGTGCGCGGGCGTTTGCAGCCGAACATGAAACAGGACGACCGCACCTTCAGTTGGCACGACTGCTCGCGCTTCATCAAGCGCTGCATCGATGCGGCGGACGGCCAGCCCGGCGTACTCGCCAGCCTCGCCGGCGGGCAATATTACGTGTACGACGCGCACCTCGATCAGCGTACCGGCATGCCCGGCGAGATCCTCGCGGTGCACGACGACGCGGTGCTGGTGGCGACCGGTGATCACAGCCTGTGGATCGGCTCGCTGCGACGCAAACCGAAACCGGGCGAAGAAACCTTCAAGCGTCCGGCGCGGCATGTGCTGGCCGGGCAGTTGTCTGGCGTGCCGGTGCTGGACTGGTCGATTGCCAATGCGCCATTCAGCGACGAGCCTTATCAGCCAATCCGTTATCGCGAGTCCGGCCAAGTCGGCGAGCTGACGCTGGAGTTCTACAACGGCGCCATGAGCACCGAGCAATGCCGGCGCATGGTCGAGGCGCTGCGCTGGGCCAAATCCCGCGACACTCAAGTACTGTTGATCAAGGGTGGACGCGGCAGTTTTTCCAACGGCGTGCATTTGAACGTGATTCAGGCCGCCGAGGATCCGGGCGCCGAAGCCTGGGCCAATATCCAGGCCATCGATGATGTGTGCGAAGAATTGCTCAGCGCACGGCAACTGGTGGTCAGTGGGGTCACCGGCAATGCTGGCGCCGGTGGTGTGATGCTCGCACTGGCGGCTGACATCGTGTTTGCCCGCGCCGATATCGTGCTCAATCCGCATTACAAGAGCATGGGGCTGTATGGCTCGGAATACTGGACTTACAGCTTGCCTCGCGCCGTCGGCCCTGCCATGGCCGAACAATTGACCCAGGCTTGTCTGCCGGTCAGCGCTGCGCAGGCGCTGCAACTGGGCATGGTCCAGGAAATCGGCCCGCGCTGCCCGGACGAGTTCTCGCTGTGGCTGCTGCAACGGGCCAACAGTGTGCTGAGCGATCCGACTTATGCGCCGGTGCGAGAACGCAAGCTGCGGGTCGATCACGTACTGATCCGCCAATGCCGCGAGGCCGAACTGCAACAGATGCAGGAAGACATGTTGTACAACCGCAATCAGTTTGCCGAGAAGTGCCGCAACTTCGTCTACAAGCGCAAGACCTGCTGCACACCGGCGCGCTTGGTGGAGGATTGGGCTCGAGTGCAGGAGGCCGAGTTGACCAACTGATCAGCGGCGCAGTCCAGAGCGCCATCGCGAGCAGGCTCGCTCCCACGGTCAGTGATGCCTCGAAACTCACATGAACCGTGGGAGCGAGCCTGCTCGCGATTGAACGATGACGCGGTATCAGGCGTGGATCTACAATGCGCGCACCTCAGACACCGGCCCGCCCATGGACATCGACCTCGCCCGTACCTTTCTGGAAATTGTCCGCCACGGCAGCCTCGCCGCGGCGGCTGAAAAGCTGTTCGTCACCCAGACGGCAATCACCGCCCGAGTGCAGAAACTCGAAAGCCAACTGGGCAGCACGCTGTTCGTGCGCAACCGTGCCGGTGCGCGCCTGACCGCCAACGGCGAGGCCTTCGTGGTCTACGCCAATCAACTGGTGCAGACCTGGGAAGCGGCGCGCCGCGACCTGCCCTTGCCCGAGGGCTATCACAACGTGCTGCACATCGGCGGCGAGGTCAGCCTGTGCAATCCGCTGATGCTCAGTTGGGCCGCTGGACTGCGGGAAAAAATCCCCGGTCACGCCCTGCGTATGGAGATCCGCGACGGCGAAAATCTGCTGCGCCAGCTCGAACTGGGGGTGCTCGATGCGGCGCTGGTCTATCAACCGGAATACTGGCCGGGGCTGCAGGTCGAGCAGGTGCTGGAGGAGAAACTGATTCTGGTGACCACGCCCGGCCGCCCCGCGCCCTACGTGTACATCGACTGGGGCCCGGACTTCCGCCGCCAGCACGACGCGGCCCTGCCGGAAAAGGCCAAGGCCGCCCTGAGTTTCAACCTCGGCCCGCTGGCCCTGCAATACATTCTGGAGAACGGCGGCAGCGGCTATTTCCGTACCCGGGTGGTGCGCACTTATCTGGAAAGCGGCGCGCTGGAACCGGTGACCAAAGCCCCGGAATTCGGCTATCCGACCTACCTCGTCTACTCCCGCGACCGCGACTCGGCGATCCTGCAACAGGCGTTCGATCTGCTGCGCGAAGTGATCAAGGCCGATGACGACTGGTCGCAGCGCTGGAACCCGTTGAGCTGACGGCCGCTATGCACCGGAGCATGGCACTTGTGACCTGAAGGTTGCCCCTGCACAACCGGCGGGATCGGCTAATCTGCCCGGATAACAACAATATCCGCAGGTGACCGCAGTGAGGCAGACCACCGAGGCATTTCGTAGCCGCTACCGTGCGGCGATCCATCCCCGATACAACCCGTGGCTGCACGGCGCGTTCGTGCTGCTGTTCGGTGTGCTGGCCATCGGCGCGTTCTGGAGCAGCGTGCACCAGGTGCAACCACTGGAATGGCTGACCGTGCCGCTGACCCTGCTGTTTTTCAATTTCGGCGTGTACATGGTGCACCGCCACCTCGGCCACCACAAAAAGAGCTTCGCCCGGATGTTCTACGCCCGGCATGCCGGCGATCATCACAGCTTCTTCACCCCCGGCCACATGACCTACGATGGCGCCCGCGACTGGCGGGTGATCCTGTTTCCCGCCTGGCTGATCGTGCTGCACACACTGGCGATCACCCTTCCGCTGTGGTGGCTGTTCGCGCAGGTCAACAGCAACGTCGCCGGTCTGTTCGGCGGCTGCATGGTGTTCGGTTACCTGACCTATGAAGTGTTTCACGCCTGCGAGCATCTGCCGCCGCAGAACCCGCTGACCCGCCTGCCATGGATCCGCCAGATGCGCCGTCTGCACGAGCTGCATCACCGTCGTGAACGCATGCAGGAGCGCAACTTCAATATCGTTTTCCCGCTGATGGACTACCTGTTCGGCACCCTCTACTGGGAGCCGGAAACTGCCCCTCTGACCGATTCGAGAACGCCCATGACCCGCATGCAGCACACAGTCGACATCGCCGGTGATCCGATCGCCGTCCTCGCCTACGCCGCCACTGTCAGTCGCTGGCCGGAGTGGCACCCGTCCTCATTGAAGATCGACGGCCCGAACGGCTCTTTGCATGCCGGCGCACGATTCGACGAAGACATCCACGCAGGAGGCCGCGCGGGGCATTTGCGTTGGGAGGTGACCGAATACCTGCCCGGTCGGCGCTGGTGTGCCCGGGCTCAGGGTGATCAGGGTCTGTCATTGCTGCTGACCTATGAATGCTCGGCGCACGACGGTGCCACGCGGTTCGTGCGCACTCTCGACTACCAGTTCGAAGGTATCGGCCTGCGCATCGCCAACCATCTGCTGCTCAAGCGTCGCATCGAGCGCGAATCGGCGACTTCGATGCTGGCCCTGCGCGACATGGCCACCCGGCACCTGGCCCTTGCAGGAGCTCACGTGTGAAGTGGCGCTATCTGGCGTTGTTGCTGATTGTCGTCGTTGTGGCGTTCCTGCTGCTCATGCCGACCAAGGTCGAGCCCGTGGCATGGACGCCGCAACCAGCGCCCTCGCTGAGCGAAGGCCAGTACGCTGACAACCAGCGGCTCAAGGGTGTGGCACAGGTCGGGCCGAGCAATATCGAAGGTCCGGAAGCGCTGCTGCTGGAAAACGATTTTCTGATCACCGGCCTGCACGACGGTCGCCTGCTGCGCACCAGCCTCGACGGCCAACAGCGCAAGGTGCTGGCCGATACCGGCGGCCGGCCGCTGGGGTTGGCGCGGCATCCCAACGGTTTGCTGGTGATCGCCGACGGGGTCAAGGGTTTGCTGTCCCTCGATGCCCAGGGTCGGCTGGTGGCGTTGACCACCGAAGCCAATGGCCTGCCGTTCGGCTTCGCGGATGACGTGGCGATCGACAAGTCCGGACACTACGCCTACTTCAGCGACGCCTCGAGTCGATGGGGTTACGGCCACGATGGCGAAGCGATCATCGAGCATGGCGGCGACGGGCGCCTGCTGCGTTACGACTTCCAGACCGGAAAAACCAGCGTATTGCTGGACAAGCTGGAGTTCGCCAACGGCGTGACCCTCGGCCCGGAAGACGCCTATGTGCTGGTCAACGAAACCGGCGCCTACCGCATCAGCCGTTATTGGCTGACCGGGCCCAAGGCCGGCACCCACGATCTGTTCATCGATAACCTGCCGGGGCTGCCGGACAACCTCGCGTTCAATGGTCGGGATCGCTTCTGGGTGGCGCTGTACACACCGCGTAATCCGCTGCTCGACCGCACCGCGCCGCACCCTTTCGTGCGCAAGATGATCGTGCGGGCGATGACCGTCGTGCCCAAACCGGTGGAGAAGCGCGGGTTCGTGCTGGGGCTGGATCTGGAGGGCAAGGTGATTGCCAATCTGCAGGACGCCAGCGCCGGCAATTACTCGCCGATCACCACGGCGCGCGAGTATGGCGACTGGCTGTATTTCGGCTCGCTGAAGGCCACGCACATGGCGCGGATGCCGTTGGAGGCAGCGTTAAAGTGAGACTCGGGTTTCTGTAGTGATTCGAATGGCCCTATCGCCAGCAGGCTGGCTCCCACCGTGGGATTGCATTCCAGATGTGGGAGCCAGCCTGCTGGCGATAGCGGATTGTCAGTTGCTGGACCGATCGAACTTGTCCGGGTCTTCATCCTCCGGCACGTCCTCGCGCTTGCGTTCCTCTTCAGGATTACGGACGGTGTGCGCCGGACTGTTCGGCTCGGGATGCGTGGGAACGGGGTCGAACGCCCCCTGCTCTTCACTGGGGAATTTTGGCTTGTTCATAAGGCACCTCGCTGAGAGTCGCTATGTGAAGACTCTGAACATTCGAGGTGCCGGTCGGGGTTGTCGTTCCAGTCGTTTCACCACCGAAAGCCGGTGGCGCGACTGACGGTCAGGTTCGGGTCTGCAACTGCTCGACGATCTTGTCTTTGACCTGCAGGCGTTTCTCTTTGAGTTTCTTCAGGGTGTCGTCGCTCGGCGCATCCGAGGTCGCTGTCTCGGCCTTGACGACTTCGGCGTCCGCCTGGGAATACTTGTTGATCAGTGCATCCAGATGTGGATCCGCGGTGCGTCGTTGCTGGATCTCTTCCTTTGTTAGTTTCAAGTCCTGTAACAGATCATGGGTCACCGGCATGGAACACCTCCGTCAGTTGATCGGCAGCCAACGCGACCGATTGCGCTGGCCAGGTATCAGAATGGCCTCGGTTGACCGGTTCTGTCGACCACCTGTCAGACCAGCGGTGCCCGTTCGTCGCCCTTTCGCAAATGCGATAAAACCTTTCTCCGCGCCGTTCCCTCCATTGATTAACGCTCACAAAAAACCGCGTGGAGAAACACCAATGGACGGATTCAACCTGCGTCATCTGGCTCTGGCTGTCGCCTTGAGCACCGGCATGGGCAGCGCCTTCGCCGCCACCGACAACGATTTTGTGGACAACGCCGCTGCCGGGGGTATCGCCGAGATAGAAACCAGCCGTCTGGCCCTGGAAAAGAGCCAGTCGGCCGACATCAAGGCCTTCGCCGAACAAATGATCACCGACCACGGCAAAGCCAACGACGAGCTGGCAACCATTGCCAAGGCCAACGACATCGAAGTGCCGGACACCACGACCCTGGTCAAACAGGCCAAGGAGAAAATTCTCGATTGGCGAGATGAATCCTTCGATGCCGCCTACGCCAACAACCAGGTCAAGGCTCACGAAGAAACCATCGAGTTGTTCAAGAAAGAAGCCAACACCGTGACCGACGACAAGGTCAAGGGCGCCACCGAGCTCAAGGCTTTCGCGCAGAAAATGCTGCCGGCACTGGAAAAACATCTGGCCCACGCCAAGGAACTACAGGCCAAACATCCGAGCAAATAAAAACAGAGACACAAAGAGGCCGCCTCCCATGGGACGCGGCCTCTTTTCATTAGGGGGGCTGGTTGGCGAAAGAACAGCACTCACGGCCATACCGACTAGAGTTACCGGTGCGATTCTTGCGATAAATCAAAAATATCCTCGCGGGAACGAACAACTATTTCAAACGGCAAATGTCATTGACTTCGCGCCGGTCATTTTCCTCGCACCGGCCCCCCTTTCGAGACGGAGCAACAGGCACATGGCAGCACTGCAGAACAGCACACTCGATGCGATGAAAAACAAACAGGCACAACTGCTGGGTGAATGGATTCAAGGGCTGGTCGATAGCGGTGCCACCCGCAATCTCAAGGAACTCGATGTACAGCAACAGACCAGCGAGTTTCTGCAACTGGTGGTCTCCGGGCTGGAAAACGACAACAGCACCAACATCGCCGCGCCGGGCTGGGAGGCTACCCGCCAGTTCCTCGAAAAGCTCTCCCACAGCCGTGCCCTGCTCGGCCAGGATTCGCAGCAGACCGCCAATTTCATCTTCGCCCTCAAAGGCCCGCTGTTCGCCTTGCTGCAAAGTCATTACCGGGAACAGCCGGCGCTGCTGGCCGAACAGCTCTGGGAAATCTCCGAACTGCTCGACGCCTTCGGGATGCACACCATCCGCACGTTCCAGAAATCCCGTGAAGCGGTGATCAAGCGTCAGCAGGAAGAACTGCTGGAATTGTCCACGCCGGTGGTCAAGCTGTGGGACGGCGTGCTGGCCCTGCCAATGATCGGCACCCTCGACTCGCAACGCACCCAGGTGGTGATGGAATCGCTGCTGCAACGCATCGTCGACACCGGTTCGGAAATCGCCATCATCGACATCACCGGCGTGCCGACCGTCGACACCCTGGTGGCCCAGCACCTGCTGAAAACCGTGACCGCGATCCGCCTGATGGGCGCCGATTGCATCATCAGCGGCGTGCGTCCGCAGATCGCCCAGACCATTGTCCACCTCGGCCTCGACCTGCAAGGCGTGGTGACCAAGGCCAACCTGGCCGATGCGTTGAAACTGGCCCTGACCCGCTTGGGTATCACTCTCGCCAAGACGGTTTAACCAATGGAACGTATCCCGATTCTTCAAATGGGTGATTTCCTGCTGGTGACCATCCAGGTCGACATGCATGACCAGCTCGCCCTCACCTTGCAGGACGACCTGTCCGAGCGCATCAGCAAGACCTCGGCGCGCGGGGTGTTGATCGACATCTCGGCGCTGGACATGGTCGATTCGTTCATCGGCCGCATGATCGGCACCATCTCCGGGCTGTCGAAAATCATGGACGCCGAAACCATGCTCGTCGGCATGCAACCGGCGGTGGCGATCACGCTGGTCGAGCTCGGCCTGAACCTGCCGGGCGTCAGCACCGCGCTGAACGTCGAGCGCGGCATGAAACTGCTGCAGGAACGAGTACGCCAGCAATGACCGTGCGCAGCAGTGGTACCCAACCGATCAACATCGAGCAGGACGTGGTACTGGCCCGGCAACAGGCGCGCAAACTGGCCACCGAGTGCGGCATGCGCCTGATCGACCTGACCAAACTGGTGACCGCCGTCAGCGAGCTGGCGCGCAACACCATGGTCTACGGCGGTGGCGGCGACATGGACTGGCAGATTCTCGATGAAAATCACAAGATTGGCCTGCGCCTGACCTTTCGCGACGAGGGGCCGGGCATTGCCGACATCAAACTGGCGATGACCGATGGCTGGACGTCAGGCAGCGGCCTGGGCCTGGGCCTGACCGGCGCCAAACGGCTGGTGGACGAGTTCGAACTGGACACCGCTCCCGGAAAAGGCACTCGCATAACGATCACCCGATGGGCATGAATATCGCAGGAAGCCTGACCCAGGTGCTGCTGATGGAAGACAGCAGTCAGATCGGCCATGCCCGTCGCACTGCGCAACAGCTCGCCGAACGCCACGGTTTCGACGAGCGCGACGCCGGGCGCGTGGCGCTGGTGGCCACAGAGCTGGCGAGCAATGTGCTCAAGCACGCCGGTCGCGGTGAGATTCACCTGCGGCTCATCCCCCGGCTGTCCGGGTTCGGCATCGAAATGCTCGCCGTAGACCGGGCGCAAGGTTTTGTCCTGGACGACTGCCTCGCCGACGGTTACTCCACGGGTGGCACCCAAGGGATCGGACTGGGCGCCATTTCACGTCAGGCCGAGGTGTTCGACGTCTTTGCCGACAGCCGTGGCGCGGTGCTGCTCGCTCGCCTGTATCGAAGCGATGATCGCCAGCCGGACCTGCGTTACGGGGTCAGTCAGCACTCACTGCACAATGATCCGGCCTGTGGGGACGTCTGGCACCTGACGTATGACCGCAGCCATATCAGTGCGTTGTTGATCGACGGTCTTGGCCACGGTGAAGAAGCCGAACGTGCCGCCCGCGCCGGCGAGCAGGCCTTCGCCCGGGCGCCATTCACCGACCCTGTCGAGCTGATGGAAGATCTGCACCGGGACATGATCGGCACCCGTGGTGGCGCAGTGGCGTTTGCGCAGTTCAATGGCGAACGCGACCAGTTGACCTTTGCTGGCGTCGGCAATATCGGCGCCAGCCTGATTGCTGCCGACAAATCCCGGGGGATGGCCTCGCATCCGGGAATCGTTGGCGCGCAATACCGAAAGGCCCGCCCCTTTGACTATGCTCACGTGAACGGACATCTATTGATCATGTACAGCGACGGCTTGCAGTCCCGTTGGAATCTCCAGGACTACCCCGGTCTGGTGCACCGCCATCCAGCCGTGATAGCCACTCTCCTGCACCGCGACTTCTGCCGCGGGCGCGACGATGTAACGGTGCTGGTCGTTGCCCTGGAGGCCGCCCATGGCTGAGTCCCCGACGTTGAGCAGCGCTGAACAATCGGCACTGATCGCGCAATTGCAGGCCGAAAGTGCCGCGCTGCGCGAAGAGCTCGACGAGACCAATCAGGGCGTGCTGGCCCTGTACGCGGAACTCGACACCCAGGCCGAACAACTGCGTCAGGCCTCGGATCTGAAAAGTCGCTTCCTGTCGTACATGAGCCACGAATTCCGTACGCCGCTGGGCTCGATCCTGAGCATCAACAGCCTGCTGGCGGACGAACTCGACGGCCCGCTCAGCCCCGAGCAGCACAAGCAGGTTGCATTTGTCAGCAGCGCTGCCCGTGAACTCAGCGACATGGTCGATGACCTGCTGGATCTCGCCAAGATCGAGGCCGGGCGCATCACCATTTCCCCGGCGTGGTTCGACATGTTCGATCTGTTCGCCGCACTGCGCGGGATGTTCCGGCCGATTGTCGACGCCACGGCCGTGGACCTGATTTTCGAAGAGCCGGTGGGCCTGCCGCGCCTTTACACCGACGACAAGAAACTCGCGCAGATCCTGCGCAACTTCATTTCCAACTCGCTGAAGTTCACCACCCGTGGCGAAGTCCGGGTCTCGGCGCGACTGGACGGTGCAGACAGGGTTCGCTTCGCTGTCAGCGACACAGGCATCGGCATCGCGCCTGAATTGCACGGCAAACTGTTCGAAGACTTTTCCCAGGTCGACTCGCCGTTGCAAAAGCGCCTGCGGGGTACAGGGCTCGGCTTGTCCCTGTGCAAGCGCTTCGCCGAGTTGCTCGGTGGCGAGGTCGGTGTCGAGAGTACGCCGGGCGTGGGCTCGAGCTTTTTCGTGATCATTCCGTTGGCGATTGCCCAGGAGAACATCGATGAAACATGACATCCGTCTGTTGATCGTCGATGACAACGTCGCCACCCGTTACGCCTTGCGCCGACGGCTGGAGCGCCACGGCTACGAAGTGTTCGAGGCCGGCACCGGCGGTGAAGGCCTGGCCCTGATCGCCAGCGAAACGCTCGATGCGCTGATTCTCGACGTCAACCTGCCGGACATGAGCGGATTCGACATCGTGCGTGAACTGCGCGCCGACCCGGGCACCGCTCTGCTCCCGGTGATCCACGTGTCGGCGGCGTCGATCCAGACCGGCGACATCATCACCGGCCTCGATGCCGGGGCCGATGCCTACCTGATTCACCCGGTCGACCCCGATGTGCTGCTGGCAACGTTGCGCACCTTGCTGCGGGTGCGCGACACGGAGAACGCGTTGCGCGAAAGCGAGGCGCGTTTCCGCGAGATTTTCGTCAACGTTTCCGCGCCCATCGCGGTGCTCGACGCCGACCTGAAAGTCCACGAGTGCAATCACGCCTTCTCTCAACTGATCCAGGACAACCGCGACCCGCAGACCCTCAGCGAATGCTTCGCCGAGGATCAGAGCGCGATCCTCAACGAACTGCGCCTGCGACTGGTGGACGGCGAGCGCTGGAAAGGTACGCTGAACATGAGAGTGCAAGGCGAGATCCGCGAAACCGAGTGGCAGATTTCTCCCTACCGCACACCGGGACTGAGCCTGGTGTTCGTCGAGGACGTCACCGAACATCGCCATCGCGAGCGCTCGCATCTGGCGCGGCTGGACGACACCACCACGCAACTGGCCAAGGAAGTCGCCGACCGGGTCCGCGCCGAATCGCAGCTGCTGCAAGTGCAGAAAATGGATGCGCTAGGCAAACTCACCGGCGGTATCGCCCATGACTTCAACAACCTGCTGACCGGAATCATCACCAGCCTCGAACTGATCCAGAAACGCGTCGCCGATGCCCGTCTGGACAAAGTTCAGTTCTACACCGACGCGGCGCTCAACTCGGCAACGAGTGCAGCGTCCCTTACCCACCGCCTGCTGGCCTTTGCCCGCCAGCAACCGCTCGACACCCGGCCGGTGGACATCAATGACCACGTGCGTTCGCTGGAAGAACTGCTGGTGCGCACCATCGGCGAACGCATAGCGCTGAAGCTGGAATTGACGACCAAACCGGCCATCGCCCTGGTCGATCCGATTCAACTGGAAAGCGCCGTGCTCAACCTGGTGATCAATGCCCGCGATGCGCTGCCGCAGGGCGGCAATATCTGGGTCAGCACCTACGCGGCCTATTCCCATGGCGACCCGAACCTGACTGACGGCTCCTACGTAGCGCTGTCGGTACGCGACGATGGCACCGGCATCGAGCACAGTGTGATCGACAAGGTGTTCGACCCGTTCTTCACCACCAAACCGCTGGGCCAGGGCACCGGGCTGGGGTTATCGACGATTTACGGTTTCGCCCGTCAGTCCGGTGGCGATGCGCACATTCGCAGCGTCGCCCGGCGTGGCACCGAGGTGACGATCATGTTGCCGGCCACCACTGATCCGACGTCTGTCGATGTGAAACCGGAGGCGATTGACCCACGGGGCACCGAACATGTGTTGATCGTCGAGGACATGCCTTCAGTCCGGATGTTCGTCACTGAAGTGCTGGAAGACGCCGGTTATCGCTGCACCCAGGCGGCCGATATCGAAACCGCGCTGGAGCGTTTGCAGAATGACCCGTCGATCAACCTGCTACTGACCGACGTCGGCCTGCCACGCATGACCGGCCGTGAACTGGCAGACGTTGCCCGTGGCTGGCGTGAGGGACTGCCAATCCTGTTCATGACCGGCTACGCGGAAACCGCGATCAATCGCCAGGTGTTCCTAGGCCCGGGCATGGAAATGCTGATCAAGCCGTTCCAGATCAGTGAGTTGCTGGACAAGGTGCGGCGTACGCTCGACGGCGCCTGATACACCGCCATCGCGGGCAAGCCCGCTCCCACAGTTTTATGTGCCGTACACAAATTCGTGAACACATCAGACTCTGTGGGAGCGGGCTTGCCCGCGATGAGGCCGGTCCATGCGACGCAGTTAGCGGCTCAAGGCTCGCGCCAGAAACGGCGCAGTCCGACTCTTCTTGCTCGCGGCGACCTTCTGCGGCGTCCCCGCCACGACAATCTTGCCGCCCTGATCCCCTGCGCCCGGTCCGATATCAATCACCCAGTCACTCCGCGCCACCACACGCATTTCATGCTCGACCACAATCACCGTATGCCCCGCCGTCACCAGCGTATCCAACTGCTCCAGTAACCGATCGACATCCCTTGGATGCAGGCCGGTGGTGGGCTCATCCAGCACATACAAAGTGGCGCCACGCTGGTTGCGTTGCAGTTCGGTCGCAAGCTTGATCCGCTGCGCTTCGCCACCGGACAACTCGGTGGCCGGCTGCCCGAGTCGCAGGTAACCCAGGCCAATATCGCGCAACACCTCCAGCGAACGGCGAATGCCCGGTTGTTCGGCAAATACCGTCACCGCGTCGTCCACGGTCAATTGCAGCACCTGGGCAATGCTCAGGTCTTGCCAGAGGATCGCCAGTGTCTCGGGGTTGTATCGCGCACCATGACAGGTCGGGCATGGCGCATAGACGCTGGGCATGAACAGCAACTCGACACTGACGAACCCTTCCCCTTCGCAAGTCTCGCAGCGACCCTTGGCGACGTTGAAGGAGAACTGCCCCGCGTCGTAACCGGCAGCCTTGGCGTCGGCCGTCGCGGCGAACAGTTTGCGCACGTTGTCGAACAGCCCGGTGTAGGTCGCCAGGTTCGAACGCGGCGTGCGGCCGATGGGCTTCTGATCGACTTGCACAAGGCGCTTGATCGACTCCAGCCCGGCCACGACCTGACCCGTGCTGGCCTGCGGGGTGTCGTCTTCCAGGTTCAGCTCTTCAGGTTCCGCATCGCTGACGCTGCGCCCCAGCCGCGCGCCCACCAGTTCCAGCAGTGCCTGACTGACCAGACTCGACTTGCCCGAACCCGACACGCCGGTCACCGAAGTAAAGCAACCCAACGGAAATTCAGCGCTGAGGTTGTGCAGATTATTGCGCGTGATGCCCTCGAGCTTCAGCCACCCCGAGGGTTTGCGCGCATGTCGCGTTGGCCGTTGGTGTTCGGAAAACAGATAGGCGCGGGTTTGCGAATGTTCAATGGTGGCCAGCCCCGGCGGCGGGCCGCTGTAGAGAATCTGCCCACCCTTTTCACCCGCCGCCGGGCCGACGTCGATCAGCCAGTCGGCACGGCGCATGGTGTCCAGGTCATGTTCGACCACAAACACGCTGTTGCCGTCGGCCTTGAGCCGCTGCAAGGCATCGAACAGTGCTTCGCCGTCAGCCGGATGCAAACCGGCGGAGGGCTCGTCGAGTACGTAAATGACACCGAACAACTGCGAGCCCAATTGCGTGGCCAGCCGCAAACGCTGCAACTCGCCGGACGACAGGGTTGGCGTGCTGCGCTCCAGTGCCAGATAGCCAAGACCCAGGTCGGTCAGGGTGCTGACCCGCTCCAGCAGATCTTCGGCAATGCGTTGTGCCGCCAGACGTTTTTCCAGCGACAGGTTCGGCGTGTGGCGCACGTCCGGGGCCTTGGCGTGGCCACTGGCGCCGTGAGCCACCCGTTGCTGACGGGCGTCGCGGGTCTGGGCGTGGCTCAGGGTTTCACCGGTTTCCTCGGGGTGTTCCAGCCAGCTCGCAGCGGCCACCGGTTTCAATATCTCGGCCAGTTTGAGCAACGGCATCTGCGCCAGCTCGCCAATGTCATAGCCTGCGAAAGTCACCGACAACGCCTCGCGCTTGAGTCGTTTGCCATCGCACAGCGGACATGGGCTGCCGAGCATGAATTGCGAAACACGCTTCTTCATCAACGCACTTTGAGAATGCGTAAAGGTGTGCAGGATGTAGCGCCGGGCGCCGGTGAAGGTGCCTTGATAACTCGGCTCCATCTTGCGCTTGAGCGCGACCCGGGTTTCCTCCGGCGTCAGCCCCGCGTACACCGGAACCGTCGGGGTTTCCTCGGTAAAGAGGATCCAGTCACGCTGTTTTTTCGGCAGCTTGCGCCAGGGAATGTCGACATCGATGCCCATGGTCACCAGGATGTCGCGCAGGTTCTGTCCCTGCCACGCCAACGGCCAGGAAGCCACGGCACGCTGGCGGATGGTCAGATTCGGATCCGGCACCATCAACGCCTCGGTGACCTCGTAGACCCGACCCAGTCCATGGCATTGCGGGCAGGCGCCTTGCGGCGTGTTCGGTGAAAAATCCTCGGCATACAGCATTGGCTGACCCGGCGGATAGCTGCCGGCGCGCGAGTACAGCATTCGGATCAGGCTCGAGAGCGTGGTGACGCTGCCCACCGACGAGCGCGTGCTCGGCGTGCCGCGCTGTTGCTGCAGGGCCACGGCCGGCGGCAGGCCGTCGATGGAGTCGACATCCGGCACACCGACCTGATCGATCAGACGCCGCGCATAAGGCGCCACCGATTCGAAATAGCGCCGCTGGGCTTCGGCATACAGCGTTGAAAACGCCAGCGACGACTTGCCCGAACCCGACACCCCGGTGAACACCACCAGTGCATCGCGAGGAATGTCGACGTCCACGTTCTTCAGATTGTGTTCACGGGCACCGCGCACGCGAACCATGCCGGCGGCAGAACTGGAATTGCGTCTGGAAGTCATCGGCCAGCCTTGGTCAGGGGATTTGGAGCTCAGGTGCTGAGCACGGAACGGATCATCTGCAGCAATGCTTCGGGGCTATAGGGCTTGCCGAGCAAATGGGTGTCGGGGCTGAGCTGGTGGTTGCGCGAGATGATGTCGCGAGTGTGCCCCGAGGTGAACAGCACGGCCACCGGTGGCATTTGCACCTTGGCCCATGCCGCCAGATCGGAGCTCTTGATCAGGCCGGGCATGACCACGTCGGTGAAGATCAGGTCGACCCGGGCGCCTTCCATCAACATTTGCATGGCCGCGTCGCCATTGCCGGCGATCAGCACGCGATAGCCTTCTTCGCGCAACAGCTCGACAGCCGAGGTGCGCACCGCTTCGTTGTCTTCGACAACCAGGATCGTCTCGTGACCACCGGCCTGATGTTTTTCCAGCGTTGGCACGACAACCCCCAACGGCCGCAGGCTGCGCGGGAAGAACAACTGCACCCGTGTGCCTTCGCCGATCCGGCTGTCGATCTCGACATGGCCGCCGCTCTGTTTCACGAATCCGAACACCATGCTCAAGCCGAGGCCGGTGCCATGGCCGTCGGCCTTGGTGGTGAAGAATGGCTCGAATACCTGCTCAAGCATGTGCGGGGCAATGCCGACGCCGCTGTCACCGACCGACACCCGGACGAAATCCCCCGGCACGATGCCCTTGCCGGCGCAAAAAGCCCGGTCGAGCGAAGTATTGGCGGCACCGAGCACAATAGTGCCCTCGCCCTTCATCGCATCCCGGGCATTGATGGCCAGATTGAGAATGGCGTTTTCCAATTGATTACGATCGACATTGATGTGCCACGGTTCATCCGGCACCTGCACGTCGATCTGAATGGTTTCGCCCAGCGCACGTTGCAGCAACTCGCCGACGCCGTCGAAGATCTGCCGCGGATTGCACACCGCCGGCGACAGCGGCTGGCGACGGGCAAACGCGAGCAGTTGCGAGGACAGCTTGGCGCCGCGCTCGACCGCCGCCAGCGACGCGCCAACCCGGCGCTGGACGTTGGCATTGTCCGGTTCATGGCGGGCCAGCAGGTGCAGGTTGCCGGCGATCACTTGCAGCAGGTTGTTGAAGTCGTGGGCCACGCCGCCAGTGAGGCCACCGATGGCTTCGAGCTTCTGCGACTGACGCAGTTGCTCTTCGGCACTCAGGCGTGCCTCGACCTCATCGGCCACGCGCTGTTCGAGATTGCGGGTGAATTTGAGCAGGGACTCTTCAGCGGTCTTGCGTTCATGGATGTCAATCAGCACGCCGGGAAAACGAAACGGCTGGCCTTGCTCGTCGAACTCGCAGCAACCGCTGGCCAGCACCCAGAGAAAGCTGCCATCGGCGCGTATCACGCGGTATTCGGCGTTGTACGGCTCGCCGGTGCGCACCGAGTTATCGACGCATTCCTGCACCCAGCTGCGGTCATCGGGATGAATGTGCGCTTCGGTGATGTGCTGCGGCAGGTTGGTCAGGTCCTGATCCGGCGGAAAGGAAAACGTGCGGGCAAATCGCTCGTCGGCTGACAGCACATTGTTCTTCACATCCCACACGAAGGATCCGAGCAGTGCCCCGGCATTCAGTGCCAGTCGAACCCGCTCGTTGTCGGCGCGGTAAGCGTCTTCGGCAGCCTGGCGAAACCGCTCGGACAACACCAGCTCAGTGGTTTCGACCACCATCGCCATCACGCCGGCGGGCGCTCCGGCGTCGTTGGCGACCGGGCTGTAATAAAGATCCATCCAGACATTTTCAGGATTGCCGTCGCGTAGCAAGACCAGCTCTTTGTTGCGATAGGACAACGTGCCGCCTGCCAGGCAGGTGTCGACCACATGCCGATTGAATTCGGCGACCTCCGGCCAGCCCAGCTCGACCGGCACGCCGAGCAAATACGGATGACGTCCGCCGGCAAATCTGGAATAAGCGTCGTTGTAGATCATGTAGCCGGGCTGGCCCCAGAGCATGACCATCGGCAACGGCGAAGCGAGCATCAGTTGCACCGTGCTGCACAGACTGGCGGGCCAGGTGGCGAGCGGGCCCAGATCGGTCCCTTCCCAGTCGAACGCACGGATACGCCCGGCCATTTCGCCTTTCCAGCCGTCGCACCCGTGGCTATCGGATAAAAACTGCATCGATTGAACCAACGCCTTATGGATTATTCCGACCTATCGCCGCGCCCAGTCACGCCGCACCCGTCTGTTTCGAGCCCTGGCTACGCCAATGGTTTCATTTGAGGTATAGCCGATTTCATTCGCGGGCGGTCGTCAAACCTCAATCAGGTGTTTGAGCGGGTGATAACCGCCCTTGAGCTTGGCAGCGACGTCGAGGATCGCCTTCTGGATACCGTCCAGATGCATGCAGGTCAGCTCGATCGCCGCGCTCTGATTGCCCGCCTCGATGTATTCAATCAGCCGCAAGTGCTCATCGTCGCGGCAGGCTTCATGGCTGTCGTCATCCAGCGCGGCGGCGTACAGCGAGGCGCGGGAAATCAGCTTCTGGAACCAGTCGAGCAGCACCGGGTTGTTCAGGCTGCGGGCCAGTTTGATGTGGAACTCGCCGAGCAGGTGGATCAGACGCTCATGATCTCCGGCCTGGTGGGCTTCATCTTCCAGCAGCAAGTGATCACGCAGATCCTGCATCGCCGCCGTGTCCTTGCGCCGGCACAGTTCAGTGACGATGCCGATCTCGATCAGGCGCCGAGTTTCGAACAGCGAACGGATTTCCTCATCGCTGGGCAGCGACACCGACGCACCTTTATTGGGCTCGGTGGTGACCAGTCCGTCGGCCTCCAGTTGCTTGAGCGCAGCACGAACCGACGTGCGGCTGACATTGAACAATTCCGCCAGCGACGCCTCGCCCAGCTTCATCCCCGGACGCAGCGAACGCTTGCTGATCGCCTCGTAAACCCCTTGGTAGACGCGGTCGACCGTGGTTTCCGTTTTCTTCTCGGTCATTCAAAAACTCCTTCAATGCTGGCAACGCTGCCCGACGAACGACTCAGTCAGGGAAATGGGGGTTGCGCCAGCAGATTAATCCGGGTATTTCTAAATTGCATTCAGATATTGCATACAATAATTAGAGGATTGCACCATTATGGGTCAGCCAATAGCCATTGAAGTGCGTAACGTATCCAAGCGGTATTCTGATGACCCTGGCCTGGCGCCAGCCCTCGACAACGTGTCGGTGAACATCGCCGACAACGAGTTCTTCACCCTCCTCGGCCCCTCGGGCTGCGGCAAAACCACTTTGCTGCGCACCATCGCCGGTTTCGAACACGTCAGCGACGGCGAGATCCGTCTGGCGGGCGAAACGGTCAATCACCTGCCGCCGTTCAAGCGTCGGGTCAACACGGTGTTTCAGAGTTACGCGCTGTTTCCGCACATGAGTGTCGCGCAGAATATCGCCTTCGGCCTCGAGATGCAGGGTCTTGATCGCAAGACGATTCCGGGACGGGTCGACGAGATGCTCGCGCTGGTGCAGATGGAGCACCTGGCCGGGCGCAAACCGGCAGAACTGTCTGGCGGCCAGCAGCAGCGCGTGGCTCTGGCCCGGGCCCTGGCGCCAGAGCCGAAAGTATTGTTGCTGGATGAGCCGCTATCGGCGCTGGACCTGAAGCTGCGCAAGGAAATGCAGGTCGAACTCAAGCGCGTGCAGCAGGAAGCCGGCATCACTTTCATTTTCGTCACCCACGATCAGGAAGAAGCCCTGACCCTGTCCGACCGGATCGCGGTGATGTCCGCCGGCAAGATCCTGCAGATCGGCACCCCGACCGACATCTATGAGCGCCCGCAGCACCGCTTCGTCGCCCAGTTCATCGGCGACATCAATTTCCTCCCCGGCCAGCTCAAGCGCGGCGAACACAACGAAAACATTTTTGTGCCCAACGGCATGCCGGTGGAAATCCCCTGTCCGCCGCAAGGCGTCAATGGCAGCAGCGTACAACTGGCGTTTCGGCCCGAGCGCTCGCAACTGGTCGCGGCGGACCAGCCGCATCATTTGCGCGGGGTGATCGAAGCCGTGCTGTATGTCGGCACCGCGACGCTGTACCAGTGCCGTTTGAACAACGACATCAAAGTCATGCTGCGGGAAAACAACGAAGGCTTGAACCGTGGTCGTGCAGTCGGCGAGCGCGTGGCAGTGCACCTGCCGCCCCAAGCCTGCCTGTTGATGGAGGCCTGAGATGAGCGTCAGCAGCACTTCCCCCTCCCTCAACCGCGCGCTGTTGCTCAGCCCCGTGGTGTTGACCCTGCTCGCCCTGATCGCCATTCCGCTGGGGATCATGGGTTACATCAGCCTGCTGCCGCGCAACACCTACGGCGGCGTCGACTGGCAGGCCCAATGGCAATTGCAGAGTTACGTGCAGCTGTTTTTTCAGGAAGGTTTCGACGGCGAACTGGAACTGAACTGGGTCTACGCCCAAGCGCTGTTGCGTTCGGTGTTCCAGGCCGGTGGCACCACGGTGTTGTGCTTCCTGTTCGGCTTTCCGGTGGCGTTGTGGATGTCGAGCCTGACCCCGCGCCGGCGCAACCTGATGGTGTTGCTCATCACCATTCCGTTCTGGACCAACCTGCTGATCCGCAACTACGCGTGGCTGATCATCCTGCGCGAACAGGGCTGGGTCGCCCAGAGTCTCAACGCACTGTTCCCGAGTGCCGGCGGCATCACCCTGCTCTACAACGACTTCGCGGTCAGCGTCGGTCTGGTCTACAGCTTCCTGCCGTTCATGATTTTGCCGATCTACTCGACCCTGGAAAAACTCGACTGGCGTCTGGTGGAGGCCGCCTATGACCTGGGCGCCAACCGCTGGCACGCACTGCGCCGGATCATCCTGCCGCTGTCGATGCCCGGCGTGATTGCCGGCGCGTTGCTGGTGTTCGTGCCAAGCCTCGGCGCCTTCATCACTCCGGCGATCCTCGGCGGCGGCAAGACCCTGATGATCGGCAACCTGATCCAGCAGCAATTCGGCACCGCGCGCAACTGGCCACTGGGCAGTTCGTTGTCGTTCCTGTTGCTGGGGATTCTGCTGTTGTCGCTGGTGCTCTACGCCCTCTACAGCCGCAGCGCGGCGAAAACCCTGAACCGGGGAGCGAAAGCATGATTTCTCTGCACCTGAAAAAACTCCCGGCGACCCGGGAAATCAGCCTGCTGATCCTCGCCTATCTGTACGTGCCGATCCTGGTGTTGATCGCCTACAGCTTCAACGCCAACCGCTCGGCGACGGTGTGGACCGAGTTCTCGTTCGCCTGGTACGGACGGATCCTGGCCAACCCGTCGATCCAGACGGCGGCGCTGAACTCGATCATCGTCGCCACCATCGCCACCGTGTGCGCCACGGCGATTGCGCTGCTCGCGGCGCTGGCGACTTACCGGCCGTTCTACGGACAGAAAATGGTCGAGGGCGGGATCAACCTGCCGCTGATCCTGCCGGAGATCGTCACCGCCGTGGCTACCCTGCTGCTGTTCATGGCGCTGGGGATCAAGCTCGGGCTGATGACCGTGATCGTCGCACACATCGGCTTCTGCATTCCGTTCGCCTACCTGCCAATTCGCGCACGCCTGAACGATCTGGACAAGAGCCTGCTGGAGGCCGCCAACGATCTGTACGCCAATCCGTGGCAGGTCTTTCGCCGCGTGACCTTGCCACTGCTGTGGCCGGCGGTGTTGTCCGGTTCGGTGCTGGCGTTCGTGGTCAGCCTCGACGATTTCATCATGACCTTCTTCGTCGCCGGGCCCGGTTCGACCACGTTGCCGGTGTACATCTTCTCGGCAATCAAGGCTGGCGTGACGCCGGAGATCAACGCGATTTCAACCCTGATGCTGGTGATTTCCATCGTGCTCGTGGTGCTGGCCTTCTGGCTCGGCCAACGCGGCAAACAACAATAAACCTGGAGCGCTCTCATGAAATTGAAAAACATGCGTCTGGCAGTATCCGGTCTGGCCCTGAGTTGTTTCACCGCGTTCAGCGCCCACGCCGCCGAGCCTAAGGAATTGTTCTTCTACAACTGGACCGATTACTACCCGGTCGATCTGCTGGCCAAGTTCGAAAAAGAGACCGGGATCAAGGTCACCATGGACGGCTACGACAGCAACGAAACCCTGCTCGCCAAGTTACAGGCCGGCGGCGCAGCGTATGACGTGATCGTGCCGTCGCAGTCGATCATGCAGACGCTGATCAAGCAGGATCTGCTGCTGGAAATCGACGCCCCGACCCTGAACAACTTCCAGTACGTCAAAGGCCCGTTCCGCGACCCGAGCTTCGATCCGGGCCGCAAATTCTCGGCGCCGTATCTGTGGGGCACCACCGGTTTCTCCTATGACAGCGCCCGGGTGCCGGGCGGCAAGCTCGACGACTCGTGGAAAGAGTTCTTCGAACCGCGCAAGGAGCTGCAAGGCCAGCTCGCCGCCCTCGACACTTCCAGTAGCGTGATCAACGCCGCCAGCCATTACCTGAACGTCGACGAATGCACGGAAAACCCGCAAGACGCCAAGCGCATCCTCGAGCTGCTGCAAAAGCAGAAACCGTTTTTGAAGATGTACAGCTCCGACAACACCGTCGACCGCATGGCCTCGGGCGAAGTGATCATGATGCAGAACTGGAACGGCTCGACGGCCCGCGCCACGTTGCAGAAGAGCACCATCAAGTACGTGTACCCGAAAGAAGGCCTGGCGATGTTCCAGGACAACTTCGCCGTACCGAAAAGCGCGCCGCATCCGGGCAACGCCAAAATCTTTATCGACTGGATGATGAAACCGGAGAACGCGGCGGCCGTGTCCAACGCGATTGCCTATGCCAACGGCATCCAGAGCGATCAGTTGCTGGATGCGAAATGGAAGGTCATGGACGCGATCAACATGCCCGAGGAATACGCCTCGCGGCTGCGGCCGGAGAAGGAATGCAGCAACAAGGCGCGGGAGCTGCAGGATCGGATCTGGTCGAAGCTCAAGGGTTGATTGCCTGACTCAAGACCCAGTTGCGGCCATCGCGAGCAAGCTCGCTCCCACAGGTTTTGTGGAATGCCCGGTATTTGCAGGCAACACAGATTCCTGTGGGAGCTGGCTTGCCACCGATGAGGCCCGCCCAGACAACACAGAAACAGAGGTATGAAATGTCCCACCCCCGCTGGCTCAGAAACATCCGCCCCTACGGTGCCCCTGCCGAAGACCTGCTGATCGAAAACGGCAAGTTCACCCAACGCCGTCCGGCCTCCAATGCTCCATTGGCCGCCACCGACATCGACGGCCAGAACCAGCTACTCACCGCCCCGTTGGTGGAAAGCCACGTCCACCTCGACAAGACCCTGTACGGCCAACCCTGGCGCCCGAACAGCGCCGGCCCGACGCTCAATGATTACATCAGCAACGAGCGCCGCGTCCTGCGTGAAGTCAAAGCACCGATCGCCGAACGCGCCGGTGCCCTGCTGGAAAACTGCATCGCCCGGGGTTCGCTGACCATGCGTTGCCACGTCGACATCGACCCGGAATTCGGCCTGCGTCACGTCGAGGCCATGCACCAACTGCGCAAAACCTACAACGACCTGATCGACCTGCAACTGGTGGTGTTCCCGCAAACCGGCCTGATCAGCCGTCCCGGCACCGCCGAACTGATGCGCGAAGCCATGGCCCTGGGCGTGGAGAACGTCGGCGGGCTCGACCCGTGCGGCATCGATAACGACCCGATTGCGCAACTGGATTTCGTGTTCAGCCTGGCCGGCGACTTTCAGCGTGGCGTCGACATTCACCTGCACGACAAAGGCGAACTGGGTCTGTGGCAAATCGCGCGGATCGCCGATTACACCGAGCGCTTCAACCTGCAAAACCGGGTGATGATCAGCCATGCCTATTGCCTGGGCATGTTGCCTTGGAGTCAGGTCAAACCCGTTGCCGAACGCCTCGCCGCGCTGGGCATTTCGCTGATGAGTTCGGCACCGGCCGATTGTGCTGTTCCGCCATTCCTGGCGCTGCGTGAGACCGGGGTCAACGTTTGCCTGGGCTCCGATGGCATCCGCGATGCGTGGTCGCCGATGGGCAATGGCGACATGCTGGAACGGGCGATGTTGCTGGCGTTCCGTTTCGACCTGGGCAAGGACGATGAACTGGCGGCGGCATTCGACGCGGCGACCGTGAACGGTGCCCGCGCATTGGGGATCGAGGGTTACGGCTTCGCCATCGGCAAGCCTGCGGACTTTCTGCTGATGCCGGTCGAAACCCTCGGCGAGGCTGTCGTCGCGCGGCCGGTGCGCCAGGTCTATCGCGGCGGTGAACTGATCGCCAGCGGCGGTCGCTTGCTGGGCAGCCGTCTGTGAAACGGATCGGCCTGAAGGCCGGTTGCGTGGTCGGTTACGACGGCACGCAGCATGTGCTGTGGCGCGACGGCGAAGTGGTGTTTGACGGCTCGCGAATCGAGTTTGTCGGGCGTGGTTACCAAGGGCTGGTGGATCAGTGGATCGACTACGGCAATGCACTGATCGGCCCCGGCTTCATCGATCTGGATGCCCTCGGCGATCTCGACTCCACCGTACTGACCCTGGACAACGGCGACGAACGCGCCATGGGCCGGATGTGGTCGGCGGAGTATCTGGCGGCGGGCCCGCATGAGTCGTTCAGCCCGGAAGAAGAAGTCTTCAAATACCGCTACGCCTTCACCCAGTTGATCCGCAACGGCATCACCACTGCGATGCCGATCACCTCGATGTACTACCGCGAATGGGCGGAGACCTACGACGAGTTCGCCGCTGTCGCCGACGTGGCGGGCGAACTGGGACTGCGCACCTATCTCGGCCCCTGCTACATGAGCGGCATGAGTTACTGGCGCAGCAATGGCAGTCTCGCACATCACTGGGATGAAGCCCGAGGCCTGGCCGGACTCGATGCCGCTGAACGGTTTTTCAAGGATTTCGATGGTGCGCACGCCGGGTTGATTCGCGGTGCGCTGCTGCCGGATCGCATCCAGACCTGCACCCCTGCGTTGCTGTTACGCACGGCGGCCCTCAGCCATGAGCTGAACGCACCGATGCGCCTGCATTGTTGTCAGGCCCTCGGCGAGGTCGCGATGGTCGAACAGTTGCGCGGCACCTCGCCGCTGGGCTGGTTGCAGCGACTCGACCTGCTCACCCCGCGCAGCCTGTTGCCCCACGGCATCTACACCTCAGGGGATGACGATCTGCAACGGGTCATCGACGGCGGCGCCAGCCTGGTGCACTGCCCGCTGGTGTTCGCCCGTGACGGCGAGGCACTGAATTCGTTTGGCCGCTATCGCGCCAAAGGCATCAATGTCGCCCTCGGCACCGACACCTGGCCGGCGGACCTGCTGGAAAACATGCGCCACGGTCTGAACATCGCCCGCTTGATGGAGGGCGGGCCCGCGCTGACCAGCAGCCTCGATCTGTACAACGCCGCCACCCTCGGCGGCGCCAAGGCATTAGGCCGTGACGACCTCGGTCGCCTGGCACCCGGCGCCAAGGCCGATATCACTGTGTTCAGCCTGCGCGGCCTGCACCTGGGCCCGTTATTCGATCCGCTGAAAAATCTGCTGCTGGCTGGACGCGGCGACGACTGCATCGCCAGTTACATCGACGGTCGCTGCGTGATGCACGACGGTCAGGTCAACGGCGTCGACTACCCGGCCCTGCAACGTCAGGCCCAACGCCAATACGAAAAATTGATGCGCAGCCACAGCGACCGGGCTTTTGGCCGACCGGACTGGAAAACCCTGTTCCGGCCAGCCATTCCGTTTGCCGACGACTACAGCGCCGAGGCGCCATTGAGCGCCACCGATCCACTTCTTTAGAGAACACTGCCATGCACAGCTTCGATTTCAGCCAACTGAGCCCACGGGAAAAATACAAGATTCTGATCGGCAGCGTGGTGCCGCGTCCGATTGCACTGGTCACCACCATCGATGCCGAAGGTCGGGTCAATGCCGCACCGTTCAGCTTCTTCAATGCGCTGTCGGCGGATCCGCCCATTCTCGCGCTCGGCGTCGAGAACTACGGCGACCAGAGCCCGAAGGACACCACGCGCAATATCCAGATGAATCAGGAATTCACCGTCAACATTGTCAGCGATGCTTTGGTAGAAGCCATGAACGTCTGCGCGGTGCCTTTCGCGCCGGGCTTCGATGAACTGACCGCAGCCGGCCTGACAGCCATCCCCGGCACCTCGGTCAAATGCCCGCGAATCGGCGAAGCACCGGTGGCGCTGGAATGTCGGCGGATGATGGCGCTGAACATCGGCCAGTCGCGGGAGATCATTTTTGGCGAGGTGTTGATGGCGCATGTGCGCGACGAGTTGATCGACCCGAAAACCCTGTACATCGATCAATTGGGGCTGGATGCGATCGGACGCATGGGCGGCCATGGTTATGCGCGGACCCGGGATTACTTCGATTTGCCGACCCGCTCGTTGCAAGCGTGGACGGAGGCACCGGGGGGTGGCGAGCGGTTTTGGCCGGCAGCCAAATAAATCAACAGAGCAACGCATTACCCCTGTGGGAGCGGGCTTGCTCGCGAATGCGGTTTGTCAGTCAAAGATTATTTGTCTGATACGCCGCCTTCGCGAGCAAGCCCGCTCCCACAGGGATTTACATCGTTTGCTCAGTCAGTGCCGTACTTCGGCGACCGAGGCCCGTACAGCAGGCCTGCCGGATGACCGGCCGACAGCAGTCGATTGCTGGCCACACCGGCAATCGGGTAGCCGGCATCGGTGGAGCTGTTGATGATCTGCTTCACGGCAGCAGTGATCAGCGCGCCGATCAGGCCGCCGCCACTGTTGTTGCCACCTTCTTCACTCGACGCCCGGGCCGCACCGGTCCACAGGGTGACGCCGGTTTTCAGGTCGACCAATTTGGCGCTGGCGGTCACGGCGGTTTCGCTGCTGATCACCATGTAACGCGTGCCGTACTCACTGACGGTGATGTACAGCGCCGCATCGGCACCGAAGATTTCCTGCAACTTGTTGGCCGGCGCCGCATGGATGTCATCCGGTGTGGTCAGACCGTTCTGGCGGAACGTTTCGTCGACCAGCGTGATCGGCAGCACGTAGTAACCGGCTTCGGCCAGCGGGAACGTCACTTGCGACAACAGGCTGTAGGACGCCTTGACGTCCGGCGAGGTGTTCAGCGGCGGCAGCACCAGAATGGACTTCGGACGCGCTTGCTTGTACGCCGAATAGTCCACGGTTTTCGGTGCGACGCAGCCACCCAGAACGGTCAGCGCCAGGCCTGCGGCCAGCAGTTTCAAGGCACGCGAGATCATTTGGCGTCTCCGGTCTTGGCGTTCTTGAGCAGAAAATCCATGTAGGTGCCGGACTCGGGGAACAGAGTCTTCTCGGTGCGCAATTGCTGCACCATCTGATCATCCTTGCCCATGCTCAGGTACAGCAGACCGAGGTGGGCGTGGTAACCCGGCGGAACGGGCTTGCCACTGGCGCGGATCTTTTGCAGATCGGCTTCCAGCGCTTCGGCCTGGGCTTCTTTCGGCGTTTCGCTTTTGAAGTATTCGTAGACTTGTGGCTGGTAGCCTTCCCACTGATACAGGGTTTGCGGGCTGCTGCAACCGGCCAGCGAGGCGCAGGCAGCCAGCATCAGGGCCATCAATGGCCGAGACAGTGTCAGATTCATGGTGTGTTGCTCCTTGCGATGGGCGTCTATCAGTTGCCCGGTTTCCAGGCACCGGCGTTCATGCCATCGACCAGGCGATTGATCGCCTCGCGCATGGCCAGATCGAGGACTTTGCCGTTGAGGGTGGAGTCGTAGGCAGCGGTGCCGCCGAAGCCGATGATTTCGCGGTTGGACAAGGCGTATTCGCCGGCGCCCTGGGTCGAATACACCACTTCGGACGTG
Source organism: Pseudomonas sp. B20(2017) (assembly GCF_002113125.1). GTDB lineage: Bacteria > Pseudomonadota > Gammaproteobacteria > Pseudomonadales > Pseudomonadaceae > Aquipseudomonas. Next base: position 376,802 of record NZ_NEJP01000003.1, read on the forward strand.
CTGATATTGACGATGTTCAGGTTGACCTTGGCGTAGGCGACCTGGGTCTTGCCACGGCCGAGGATGCCGAACAGTTGATGGTCGCCGGTCTCTTTGCGGCCGAATTCGGTGACGTCACCGGTGACCACGTAATCGGCGCCTTTCAGACGCTGGGCCTGACCCTTGATCGCCGCTTCCTGCTGGATCTCGCCCATGTTGTCGCGATCAAGCACCGAGAAACGGTTGGTCTGCTGCAAGTGAGTGATCAGGATGGTCTTGGCCTGGCCGCCGAGGCGGTCGACGCCGTCGGAGAAGATCCCGCGCATGTAGCTTGAGCGGTTGTCGAACTTGCCCACGGCCATCGGGATACGCACACCGGCCCAGGCCTGGGAGGCGCTTTCCACCTTGGCCACCGGCAATGCGCGGGAGCTTTCGGTGGCGCAACCGGAAAGCGAGCCGGCCAGGGTGCCGAGGACGGCAATCGCAATGCCCGAGACCAACATCCGGGAGATCATTCTCACTGTGCATTCCTTCTGAAAATCGATGTGTCCCGGCACGGCAAAAATCGTGGGGGATCGGAAAAGGGGCGGCATTATGCCAAAGTGCCATCAGTGAGGACAGGTTTTTTTTGACGTCAGCAAATTGGCTTTTGAAGCGATCAGCTGCCGTCAGCTACCGATCGTTCCCACGCTCCGCGTGGGAATGCATACCGTGACGCTCTGCGTCACAGTGGACGCGGAGCGTCCATGGCGGCGTTCCCACGCAGAGCGTGGGAACGATCACTAATCAACCAGTTGCCGTCAGTGGAAATCGCGGCTTTGCACCCGAATCCCGTTGAGCAGCGGACTGAGATCGCTCAAGCGTCCGGCGATCAGATGCCGCACCTCGCCTTCGCGCTCCCAGCGGCCATCGACCTTGAGCAGTTGCGAGCCGACCAGCACCTGCCGCTGGCGCTCGGCCAGATCGCGCCAGACCACCACGTTGACGTTGCCGAACTCGTCTTCCAGGGTCACGAACGTCACGCCACTGGCAGTGCCCGGCCGCTGGCGCCCGGTCACCAGCCCCGCCACGCTGACCGGCCGGCCATGCTCGACCTCCAGCAACTCCCGGGAACTGCGACAGCGCCGCGCCCGCAACTCGTCGCGCAATAGCGTCAGCGGGTGCGGCCCCAGCGTGGTGCCCAGCGTTGCGTAATCGGTGAACAAATCTTCGCTGACACTCGGCGTCGGCAGTGCCACATCGGGCTCTTCCTGACTCGGCAATCCGGCAAACAGCCCGAGCTGTTTCTGCACCCCGGCCACTTCCCAGCGTGCCCGATGGCGGTGACCGGCCAGGCCGCGTAACGCCCCGGCATCCGCCAGCAGCGCCTGGGCCCGACTGTCGAGCCCGGCCCGTTCACCCAGGTCGGCGACATCGGCAAACGCGCCCCTCGCCCGAGCGTTTTCAATGCTCCGCGCATCCTCCTCGCGAAAACCCTTGATCATCCGCAGGCCCATGCGAATGGCCGGTTGCTCGCCGGTGATCGGCTCCAGGCTGCAATCCCAGTCACTGGCGCGCACGTCCACCGGGCGGATCTGCAAATGATGCCGGCGCGCGTCCTGGAGAATCTGATCCGGACTGTAGAAACCCATCGGCCAACTGTTGATCAGCGCACAGGCGAACGCCGCCGGTTCGTGGCACTTGAGCCAGCAACTGGCATAGGTCAGCAAGGCAAAACTGGCGGCGTGGGACTCGGGAAAACCGTAACTGCCGAAGCCCTTGATCTGCTCGAAGATCTGCGCGGCGAATTCCGGGCTGTAGCCGTTTTTCTTCATGCCGGCGGCCAGCCGCTCCTTGTGCGGTTCCAGTCCGCCGTGGCGTTTCCACGCCGCCATGGAGCGGCGCAACTGGTCGGCCTCGCCGGGGCTGTAATCGGCGGCGACAATCGCGATCTGCATCACCTGTTCCTGAAACAGCGGCACGCCGAGGGTGCGTTTGAGCACCACTTCCAGTTCCGGCGACGGATAGGTTTCCTCTTCTTCCTTGTTCCGCCGGCGCAGATACGGATGGACCATCCCGCCCTGAATCGGCCCGGGCCGGACGATGGCTACTTCGATCACCAGATCGTAGAAGGTTTGCGGGCGCAGGCGCGGCAGCATCGACATCTGCGCCCGGGATTCGATCTGGAACACGCCGATGGTGTCGGCGCGGCTGATCATGTCGTAGGTCGGGCGGTCGTCAGCCGGGATGGTCGCCAGGCTCAGATCCTTATGACGATGACGGCGCAGCAGATCGAAACAGCGGCGGATCGCGCTGAGCATGCCGAGGGCGAGGATATCCACCTTGAGCAGCCCGACCGCGTCGAGATCGTCCTTGTCCCACTGGATGATCGTGCGGTCGGCCATGGCGGCGTTTTCCACCGGCACCAGCGTGTCCAGCGGTTGCTCGGATATCACGAAACCACCGGGGTGCTGCGACAGGTGCCGGGGGAAGCCGATCAGTTGCCCGGTCAGGCTCAGCACCCGGTGCAGCAGCGGGCTTTCGGGGTCGAAACCGCCTTCGCGCAGACGCTCCACGGGCGGCGTTTCATCGCTCCAGTGGCCGCAGCAGTCGGCCAGCGCATTGATCTGGTCCGGCGGCAAGCCCAGCGCCTTGGCCACATCGCGGATCGCGCCGCTGGCGTGGTAAGTGCTGACCACCGCCGTCAGCGCCGCACGACGGCGACCATAACGACGAAACACATATTGCAGGACTTCTTCGCGGCGTTCGTGCTCGAAATCCACGTCGATGTCCGGCGGCTCGTTGCGCTCTCTCGACATGAAACGCTCGAACAGCAGCGTGGTGCGATCCGGGTCGATCTCGGTGATGCCCAAGGCAAAACACACCGCCGAGTTGGCCGCTGAACCGCGACCCTGACAGAGGATTTTCTGCTCCCGGGCGTAGCGCACCACATCGTGCACGGTGAGGAAGTAACTTTCGTAGCCGAGTTCGGCGATCAGCTTCAGCTCATCGTCGATCTGCTTGAGCACCTTGGGTTGCGCGCCTTTCGGCCAGCGCCAGGCGATGCCCTTTTCGGTCAGATGCCGTAGCCAGGAACTGGCGCTGTGTTCCTCGGGCACCAGTTCTTTCGGATATTGATAACGCAACTCGCCCAGATCGAAGGTGCAGCGCCGGGCCAGTTTCACGGACTCGTCCAGCAAGGCCTGCGGATACAACTCGCGCAACACATCGAGGCTGCGCAAATGCCGCTCGCCATTGGGGTGCAGTCGTAATCCAGCCTCGGCCACCGGGACGTGATGGCGGATCGCAGTCATGGTGTCCTGCAAGGCCCGCCGGCCACGGGCGTGCATGTGCACATCGCCGCTGGCCACGGCTGGAATTTGCAGTTCATCCGCCAGACTCAGCAGTGCGGCCAGCCGTTGCTGATCGTTCTGCCCGCGATGCAACTGCACCGTCAGCCACAGGCGCTCGCCGAAGGTCTGTTTCAACCAGCGGCCCTCTTCCACGTCATCGACCGCATCCGGCACCCACAGCACCAGCAATCCCGGCAACGGCTCGCTGAAATCCTCGCGCAGTATTTGATACTGGCCTTTCTGGGTGCGCCGCCGAGCCTGGGTGATCAAGCCGCACAGCGCCTGATAACCCTCGATGTTCTCGACCAGCAACACCAGTTTCGGGCCGTTCTCGATACGGATTTCGCTGCCGATGATCAGCGGCAGCTCCACGGACTTGGCCGCCTGCCATGCGCGGACGATCCCGGCGAGGGTGCATTCATCGGTGATCGCCAGCGCCTGATAGCCATGTTTTTTTGCACGCTGAAACAGCTCCAGCGCACTGGACGCACCGCGCTGGAAACTGAAGTTCGACAGGCAGTGCAGCTCGGCATAACCCTGATTCACGCGAACCAGCCTTGCAGCCACAACAGGCCGCCCTCACCCACTGTCCGGTACGCCCAGCCTTGCTGGCCGGCGCGGTTCTGGATCAGGTAATAATCACGGCGCACGTCATCACCGTCCCACCAGCCGGACTCGATCCGTTCCGGGCCCATGAGAATGCGCGCCGAACCTTCGGGCACGGACTGCGGCTCACCCAACAACCAGCCCGGACGCTGCACGCCCGGCAATGCAGGGCAACGCTGTTTATCGTCGGCGTTCTGCCACGCGCACTCCGGGCGGTGATCGGCCTGAAAGCGCAGGCCCTGGACCGCCTCATCCCCCAGTCGCGCGCGCAGGCGGTCGCGCAGTTGCTCCCAGGGCAAGGTCTGCTGCGGGCGGTCGTCGAACAGTTCCTGAAACTGTGGCACGAAACTCGGCAGATCCTCGGCGCGCAGACGAAAACCGCGCACCGGGGCTTCGACCTGCACCTGCTCCAGTCGACCACGGGCCAGTTCAAAGAGCATCGCCGGATCGCGCTCGGCGCTGAGCAGGCCGACCTTGATCAACGTATCCGGCAGCCCCGCATGTTCCAGATGCAGATAGAAGCGCTGCACGCCGCTGTCGCGCCCGCACAAAAACGCCGCCAGATCGGACGTCAGGCGGCGCAATGGAAACAGCAGCGCCTGATGGGACTGCACGTCGAAATTGAGTTCGATCCGCACGTCGAAACGGTCCGGCGGCAGATAGAAAGCCAGCGCCAGCGGCCGTGCGCCGAACAGCGTGTCCAGATGCTTGAGCATCGGCGCCTCGAAACGCCGGGCCAGGGCCTGACGCGGCAGGTTCTGCACCTGATGAAGGTTGCGCAGGCCCATGCGCGACAACGCCGTGGCCACGCTCGGCTCAAGGCCGATGCGGTCGACCGGCAATTGCCCGAGGTGGTGGCGCAGGGCTTCACCGTCGGGCACCACCAATCCGTCGTAGGCGTTGGCCAGTATTCGCGCCGCTACCGGGTTGGGCGCGGCGACGATGCGGTGACGAAAGCCCAGCTCGGACAGTTCCGTGCGCAACCGTGCTTCGAACTGCGCCCAGGAACCGAACAGCCCGAGGCTCGATTCGATCTCGAATACCACAGTGCGCGGGTAATGCACGCTGACCTGGGCGCTGAAACGATAGGCCCAGGCGGCGAGAAACTGCTGCCAGTGCTCGACCTCGGCCGAATCGTAATCGACGGTGGCGAATCCTTTGCTCATGGCCTGCGCGGCGGTCATCGACTGCCCCGGACGCAAGCCCAGCGCCCGCGCCGCCGGGTTGACCGCTTGCAGCACCCGGCGCTGGGCCGGGCCGCTGAGCAACGCCAGGGGTTGTTCGGGATCGGGGCGCTGACGCAGCACGGCGTCGAGGGCCAATTGCGGGAACAGAATGCAAACCCAGCGCATGGCGACCTCAATGCCCCACGGCGAAGGCGATCGGTGCGCTGCGCGCCAGACCACCCCGGCACTTGAGCACGCGCAACTGCGCCGGGCGCGCATCGATGGCAATGCGCAGCGCGGCCGGCGACGGGTTGACCGCTTCGCTCAACGGGCGCCACGCGAACGCCAGGGTCTGGCCGGTTTCCGCCGCCACCTGCAAACGGCGCAAGGCGCGGTCATCGACCTTGTGCGGCCAGCACAGCACCGCGCCGCAACTGCCCGAGCGCAGGCATTGTTCTGCTGCCCACAAGGCATCGCGCTCGCTGGCCTGGATCACCGACAACTGACGCAAATCGACCCCGGCATTGGCCCAGGCCTGCGGGTATGGCACAAACGGCGGCGCCACCAGCACGATGCGCTCGCCCGCCGCCGACAGCCGCGCCAACGTCGGCCACACCAGTTGCAATTCGCCGACACCGGGCCCGGCCAGCAGGATTTCGCTCAACGCCGCTTCCGGCCAGCCGCCACTGGGCAAAGCGGCGTCCAGCGCCGCGTGCCCGGTGGGTTGCGGGCTGGCGGTGGGTGGCGCAGGCCGGCCCTTCCAGACCTGGCCGCCATTGAACAGCGTATCCAGCGCAACGACGGCACCCATCAGCCTTGCCTCACCAGACCGCAGAACACGCCTTCGATGGCCAGGTCCTGATCGTCACGCACCACAATCGGCTGATACGCCGGGTTGCGCGGCAACAGGCGAACCTCATCGCCGATCCGTTCGAAGCGTTTGATGGTGACCTCGCCGTCGAGTCGCGCCACCACGATCTGGCCGTTGAGCGCTTCGGGGTTGCGCCGCACGCCGACCAGATCGCCGTCGAGAATCCCGTCCTCGATCATCGAGTCGCCCTGCACTCGCAGCATGTAGTCGGGCGTGCGGGAGAACAGCGCGGGGTCGAGCATCAGCCGATTGTGCAGGTCGGCATCGGCGCCGATGGGGGCACCGGCAGCGACCCGGCCGAGCACCGGGACTTCGAGCAGTTCCGGTCGCGCCGGCTGCCCGAGCAGGCGAATGCCCCGGGCCTGATGCGGATTGACCTCGATGAACCCGGCTTCGGTGAGCGCCAGCACATGCTTGCGCGCCACGCTGCGGGAGGCAAAACCAAAAGCCTCGCTGATTTCAGCGAGGCTCGGGGGCTGACCGTGTTCGGCGATGCGTTCGCGGATAAAGGTCAGGATGGCGGTACGGCGGGGAGTCAGAGTCGTCATGGAGTACATTTGTACTCTTGTGGGATTTTCCTGACAAGCACCGCCAGTCAGCTCAAACCCTATGACTGATCGTTCCCACGCTCTGTGCAGGAATGAAGCCCGTGACGCTCCGCGTCACTGGACGCAGAGCGTCCCTAGAGGCATTCCCACGCGGAGCGTGGGAACGATCAACGCGGACGGTTTGGCGCCTCGACGTGGGAACGATCTCTCCGTCAGCTCAAACCGCGTTCGGCGAGAAAGCCTGCGATGTAGTCGATAAACGCCACAACCTTGGCCGTCGCCCGCCGATGGCTCGGGTACACCGCCAGGATATGCGGGCCGAAGCTGTCCGGATCGATGTCGTAGTCGGCCATGACCCGCACCAGTCGCCCGTCGGCGATATATGGCGCGGCGCTCCACAGCGGCGTGTGCAGCAAGCCACGTCCGGCCAAAGCGCTGGCCAGCAGCAAATCGTAATTGTCACTGCGCAACAACGGTGTCGCCGGTTGCGCCAGGCTCAAACGCTGGCCGTCGCGCTCGGCCCACCAGAATTCGCGGCTGAGCAACGGATGCCGGTACAGCAGCCATTCATGCTGATCGAGGGTTTGCGGCGTCACCGGCAAGCCCTTGCGCGCCAGGTATTCGGGGCTGCCACACAGCGCCAGGCGATTGCTGCCGACCACCCGCGCAATCAGTCCCGGTAGGTCATCGTGCCCTTCGCGCAGCGCCAGGTCGTAGCCGCTTTCCAGCAGATTGACAAATTCGTCGCACAAATCCACTTGCAGGCTGATCTGCGGGTATTGCTGCAAAAAGCCGTCACACACCTGATCGAGAAACGCCCGCCCGTAAGCCAGCGGCGCAGTGATTTTCAGGCTGCCGCGCAGGCCGTGCTGCAACTGCTCGATTTCTTCGCTGGCCTCGTCCAGCCGTTGCAGCACCTGGCGTGCGGTTTCCAGATAGAGCCGGCCGATTTCGGTCAGCAGAATCCGCCGCGTGCTGCGCTCGAACAGCCGCGCGCCGAGTTCGGATTCCAGATGATTGACCGCCTTGGTCAGGGCCGACGGGGTCTTGCCCAGTTGCTCGGCAGCGCGGCTGAAACTGCCGAGCTGCGCGGTGACGACGAACATTTTCAGTGCACCCAGCTTGTCCATGCTTTTTCCATTCAGGCAAAAACGTTTTTCGTGAGGGAGGCGTTCTGTCGGGCGTTGGCAGCCACTAATCTGGCCATCAGACGCAATAACAAGGAAATGTTCAATGAAAAGATTCATACCGCATTTCACAAAAAATGTGCTGATCGCCGCTGTGAGTTTTGCCTCGATGGAAGCCATGGCTGCCACCGATCTGGTGCTGCTCAATGGCAAGATTTTCACCGCCGACCGCGCTCAACCGAAGGTTCAGGCGCTGGCCGTGGAGAACGGCAAGGTGCTGAAAGTGGGCAGCGATGCGCAGATCAAAACTTTGATCGAACCCGACACCCAAGTGATCGACCTTCAAGGCAAGGCCATGATGCCCGGCCTGATCGACAGCCATTCCCACGCGATTTTCGGCGGGCTGGAAATGGTCTCGGCGAACATGGAAGACGACGTGGTCGGTCTGGATGAACTGGAAAAACGCCTGCGCGGCTGGCGTGACGACGGCAAGGCCCGGCATGGCGATGTGTTGAGCGTGACCGGCATGAGTTCGGCGTATTGGGCCAAGGCTGAAGCGCTGGGCAAAATCTTCAATAACGGCGAATGGGCCGACGTGCCGGTGGTGTTCACCGGCAGCGATCACCACACCGCATGGGCCAACAACGTGATGCTCAAACGGGCGGGCATCGACACCGCACTGTTGAAAACCCTGCCGGACGCGGAAAAAGACACCATCGGCAAACTGCCCAACGGTGAGCCAAACGGCTTTGTGGTCGACGCCGGTTGGGATCGCGTCGCCTCGAAAATGCCGGTGCCGAGCCCCGCCGATATGCTCAAGGCCGCGCAATCGGCGGTGCGTTTCAACAACAGCCTCGGCATCACCGCGTGGATGGACCCCGCCGCCAACGCCGCGCCGGGCGAGCCGGTGTTCGCGCTCAAGCCCACCGAGAAAACCGTCGGCGTGTTGCCAGCTTATAAAGCCCTGTCGGACAGCGGCGGCATGACCGCCCACGTCGCCGCGCTGCTGGTGGCCAATCCGAAAAGCGTTCCGGCCGATCTCGACACCCTCGACAAGGTTCGCCGGCAATTTCAGGGCATTCCCAACCTGACGCTGCCGGGCATAAAAATCTTCGCCGACGGTGTGATCGAATACCCGGCCCAGAGCGCGGCGATGATCGATCCCTACAGCAACTCGCACAAACAGGGCGAGCTGCTGATCGATCCACAGCATTTCGGCGAACTGGTCAGCGCCATCGACCAGCGCGGCTGGCTGGTGCACATCCACGCCATCGGCGACCGCGCGGTGCGCGAATCACTGAACGGCATCGCCCAGGCACGCAAGGACCGGCAGAGCGGCGTGACGCACTCGATCACCCACCTGCAAATGGTCAATCCCAAGGAATTCGCCCGCTTCAAGCCGCTGAACGTGATTGCCTCGATGCAATTGCTGTGGGCCAGCGCCGACGACTACACCACCGACATGATCAAGCCTTACGTCAGCGCCCTCGCTTTCCGCTATCAATACCCGGCGCATTCGCTGCTCAAACAGGGCGCGACGATTGCCGGCGCCAGCGACTGGCCGGTGTCTTCGCCAAACCCGTGGAACGCCATGGCCCAGGCCATCACCCGCACCGGGCCGTTGGGCGTGCTTAACGCCGACGAACGCCTGGACCGCGAAACCATGTTCTACGCCTACACCGCCAACGCCGCGCGGACCATCGGCCTGGAACAACAGATCGGCTCGCTGAGCCCCGGCAAACAGGCCGATTTCATCGTGCTCGATCGCGACGTGTTCAGCGTCGACGACAAAGCCCTGCATGACACCCAGGTGCTGCAAACCTGGTTCGCCGGCCGTCAGGTCTATACCGCCGCCCAATGACAACAACTATTCCCCTGTGGGAGCGAGCTTGCTCGCGATAGCGGTATGACCATTAAAAATGATGTCGACTGATACACCGCTATCGCGAGCAAGCTCGCTCCCACAAGTTTTCTCTTTCTGCCCCATAACAACCACAACAACGGGACTTCACATGAAAGCCTTGCCCCTGCTCGCCCTCACTTCTTTGAGCCTGCTGCCTTTGAGCAGCCACGCGATTCCCCTGAACGATGATTTCGCGGTGCTGGTCGACCTGACCCTGGCCAGCGACTACCGCACCCGCGGCATCTCCCAGACACAGAACGATTCGGCGGTGCAGGCCGGTCTGACCCTGGCCCACAGCAGCGGCCTGTACCTCGGCGCGTGGAGTTCGAATGTCGATTTCGGCGGCGGCCTGAAAACCCGTCAGGAAGTCGATTACTACGCCGGCTGGCTGTGGCAGGCGACCGAGGCTGTGAGCCTGGATCTGGGCTACATCAAGTACGCGTATCCCAAAGAGAGCCAGTTCAACCAAAGCGAGGTGTACTCGATACTCAGCGCTTACGGCGTGAAACTCGCGGCGTATTACTCCAGTGACGCGCCGGGCATCGACAGCAAACAGAGTTCGCTCTACAGCTACATCGGCTATGAAACCGAATTGCCGTTGAATTCCGGGCTAAAGCTGCGCTACGGCAACATGGACTTCAAGGACCCGCATATGTATTCGGCGTCCGGTCACAGCGAAGAGTCCTATCGGGAGTGGGAAGTCAAACTGACCCACAACCTGGCCGGCGTGGTGCTGGGTCTGAGCTACATCGACACCGATCTCTCGCAGAGCCAGTGCCTGAGCAGTTGGGGCTTCAAGGACGTGTGCACGGCGACAGTCGTCGCCAGCGTCAGCAAGTCCTTCTGACCCGCCGCAAATTTCCCGTGGGAGCTGGCCTGCTGGCGCCCACATTTTTTTGCACTTACCGTGATTTTGTTACCGGATGTTTACGGAATTTTTACCAATGCCCTTCTACAGTTACGCCCGTAACCGCATGGGTTTCGACTGACGTAGAGGAAAGTATCGAAATGGCTTTGGGCAAAGGACTGCGTTTACCGTCCATCACTCCGACCCGCCTGGTCCTGCTGTTTTCGCTGGCACTGGTGGCGCTGTACAACCTGGCGACCTGGAAGGCGCTGGGAACGCTGATCACCCTGCAAGGCGCGCACAAACTGGCGTTTTTCGCATCCTTCGGGCTGTTTCTCTGGGCGGCGATCACGCTGCTGCTGACCCTGGTGTCGTTTCGCTGGACGCTGAAACCGGCGCTGACGCTGGTGGCCCTGCTCTCGTCCTGCGCGGCGTATTTCATGAACGAATACGGAATCACCATCGACACGGTGATGATCCAGAACGTGTTCGAAACCAATCCCGGGGAAGCCACGGCACTGTTCAGCGGCAAACTGCTGGCTTACGTGCTGTTGCTCGGCGTGTTGCCGGCCGTGCTGATCTGGCGCTGGCCGGTGGTGTATCGGCCGTTCTTTCGGGGCTTGCTGAACAAGGTGCTGGTGATCGCGGCTTGCGTGTTGGTGATCGGCGCTTCGGTGGGCGCGTTCTATTCGACCTACGCGCCGATCTTTCGCGAGGAAGACAAGCTCACCCACTTCATCAACCCGACCAACTACATCTACGCGATCAGCAAATACACCAAGCAGCGGCTGGGGATCAAAAAGCATTTCGTGGTGCAAGCCATCGGCGAGGACGCGGTGATGAGCGCCAAAGCGGCCAGTCGCGAGAAGAAATCACTGATGGTGTTCGTGGTCGGTGAAACCGCCCGGGCCGACCATTTCTCGCTCAACGGTTATGAACGCGAGACCAACCCCGAGCTGAGCAAACTCGACATCCTCAACTTTACCAACGTGCATTCCTGCGGCACCTCGACGGCGGTGTCGGTGCCGTGCATGTTCTCGATGTTCCCGCGCGAGGACTACAGCGACAAGAAAGGCAAAACCTACGAAGGCCTGCTGGACATCCTGCAACGAGCCGGCGTGCAGGTGCTGTGGCTGGACAACAACAGCGACTGCAAAGGCACCTGCCTGCGCGTGCCGAACCGCGACATCGCGAAGAACCAGCCGGGGCCGTTCTGCGACGGCAACAACTGCCTCGACGAAGCACTACTGGCCGACCTGCAAGGCTACATCGACAGCCTCAAGGGCAACGCGATCATCGTCCTGCACGCCGACGGCAGCCACGGCCCGGAATACTACGAGCGCTATCCGAAGGACATGGAGCACTTCAAACCGATCTGCCACACCAACCAGCTAGGCAGTTGCAGCCGTGACGAACTGGTCAACGTCTACGACAACACGATCCTCTACACCGACCATTTCCTGGCCAAGGTGATCGAGCTGCTCAAGCGCAATCAGGATCACCTCGATACGTCGATGCTGTACGTGTCCGACCATGGCGAATCGCTTGGAGAAAATGGCCTGTACCTGCACGCCGCGCCTTATGCGCTGGCGCCGGAAGCGCAGACCCATGTGCCGATGGTGATGTGGTTCGGCAACAACACCCTCTCGCAACTCGGCATCGACCGTGGTTGCCTGCAAGGCAAAAGCGGCCAGCCGGATCTGAGCCACGACAACCTGTTCCATTCAGTGCTCGGGTTGTTCGAAGTCAGGACGTCGCTGTATCAGCCGGGGCTGGATATTTTCCATGGCTGCCGGCCTTCCATGACGGCCTCGCAATAGCCCACCAGATATCACAAGCCACTGTGGGCCTGCTGGCGATAGCAATCTGTCAGTCAATATCGATCTTGATTGTCACACCGCTATTCGCCAGCAAGCTGGCTCCCACTTTTGGTTTTGTGGCGAATTCAGGAGGTGAGCTGCGCCAGGTATTGCCACGGGTAAATCCCGCGCTGGTGGCCATCACTGAACACCAGTTGCAGGCCGTAGCCCTGAGCGTTCAATTCGATGACCCGCACACGCGGGTCAACCATTGGCGGCGAGCCCCGCAGGCGAAACGCCCGGCACTGCGAGCACGGGCATTGGCGGCGCAGTTCGGCATGGTCGAGCAACTGCTCGCGGCCATCCGGCCAGCTCAGCCGTAACCGGTGTTCAGTTTGAGAATTACCGACCGACAGCGGATTCATTGCAGCTGACTCAAGGCGATCCGCACGGCTTTGCGCACCTCCGGATCGCCGTCGTCCTGCGCGGCCTGCAACGCCGCCACTGCCCCGCGATCATTCAATTCGCCGAGGGCCAGCGCGGCTTCCTTGCGCAGGTTGCTGATGCGATGACCGAGGGTGTCGATCAGGGCGTCGAGGGCTGCGACGTACTTGAGGCGCCCGAGGCTGCGGGTCGCACGCAGGCGCACTTGCCAATAGTCGTCGGCCAAGGCTTCGATCAGCGCCGGGCCCGCGTCGGTGTGGCCGACCTTGCCGAGGGTGGTCGCGGCTTCTTCGCGCACTTGCCAGGCCTGATCCTGCAGGGCCTGACGCAACGCGGGCAGCACCTCGGCATCACTGGCCAGGCCCAAAGCACCGGTGGCGGCGCGGCGCACTTCGGTGTCCGGGTCATCACTCGCCAAGCGGGACAGTGCCGGCAATGCGTCGAGTTGCTTGAGCCAGCCGAGCACGCCGACGGCTTCGCGGCGGACACTGGCGTCGGCATCGTTCAGCGCCTGAGTCGCGGCCGGCGCAGCGCCGGGGAAACGCAACTCGCGCAAGGCCCGGAACGCGGCAATCCGCACGCCGGTTTCGGCATGGGCGGTCCACGGCAGAATCACCCTGCCCGCCGCTTCAGTCTTGAGCAGGCTCAGGCTCTGCGCCGCTGCGGCTTGCACCGCCGGCGACGGATCGGTCAGCGCCTGGCACAGCGCTTCTACCACCGGTTCGTCTTCCCAGGCTTCCAACAGACGCGCCGCTTCGGCACGCACTTCTTCGGCGGGGTCTTCAGCCAGGCGCTCGACCAGCCAGAGCAGACCGTCCGGCTCTTCGAGGTCGGCCAGATCGATCAGGGCAATCCGCCGCACACCGGCGTCTTCGGCGGTCAGGCGCGGTTGCAGGGCGAGAATGTCGTCGTTATCGGTCACAGCAAAAAATGAGGTCACAGGGCAAATCTCGGCAAGGCGTTTTCAGGAGGCAAACCGAGCGGATTGAGGCGCGGCAGCGGTCGGTCGTTGTCGTGGCGCAGCAGGTCGAGACAATGGCGCTTGAGGCGCGAAAACTCGTGGCTGGTCACCAGTCCGGTGGTACGTGGCCGGTGGAAATCCAGACGCAGGTCTTCGATGATCCGCCCCGGCCGTGCGCTCATCACCAGCAAGCGATCGGCGAGGAACAGCGCTTCGTCGATGTCATGGGTGACGAACACCACGGTGGTGCGAATCCGCGTCCAGATATCCAGCAGCAGTTCCTGCATGTTCAGGCGGGTCAGCGCGTCCAGTGCGCCAAAGGGTTCATCCATCAGCAATAACCGTGGGCGATTGACCAGCACCCGGGCAATTTCCACCCGTTGCTGCATGCCGCCGGAAAGTTGATCGGGCCAGCGCTCGGCGAAGCCTTCGAGGCCGACCAGTTTGAGGATGTCGTCGGCGGCGCGATGGCGCTCGGCCTTGCCGATGCCGCGCATCTTCAGGCCGAAGGCAACGTTGTCGCGCACCGTGCGCCACGGGAACAAGGTGTGATGCTGGAACACCATGCCGCGCTGCGGTGACGGGCCGGACACTTCGGCGCCATCGACTTTCAACTGCCCGCCATGGGGCTGCAGATGCCCGGCCAGCGCGCCGAGCAAGGTCGATTTACCGCAACCGGACGGGCCAAGAATGCACACGAACTGGCCGGGCTCGACCTGGCAATCCAGCCCCTGCACCGCTTCGAACGCTTGCCGGCCTTCGCCAAGGACAATGGACAACTGGTGGATGTCGATCCGCCCTTCCGGGGTTTGCATCACGCTCATCAGGCTTTTCCTCGTGGTCGGTGCCAGGGCGTGAACAGCCCGCCCAGGCGTTTGATCAGCAGGCTGCTGCCCATGCCCAACACGCCGATCAGCAACATGCCGACCACGATGTCGGCGTAGTTCTGAATGGTGTAGGACTCCCAGGTGTAGTAACCGATGCCGAACTGACCGGAGATCATTTCGGCAGTCACCAGACAGAACCACGAGGTGCCCATGCCGATCGCAAGTCCCGTGATGATGCTCGGTGCGGCGCCCGGCAGGATCACTTCCAGCAGGATCGCCCGGCGCCCGGCCCCGAGGCTTTTGGCTGAGGCAATCAGGCGCGGGTCGACGCCTTCGACGCCGTGTACGGTGTTGAGCAGGATCGGGAACAGCGCGCCGGTGAAGGTGATGAAGACCATCGACAGCTCCGACGACGGGAACATCAGGATTGCCAGTGGAATCCAGGCGACGGCGGGGATTGGGCGCAGCACTTCCAGTGGTGGCAGCAGCAGGTCTTCGGCCCACTTTGAACGGCCGATGGCCAGGCCCAGGGCGATACCGATCACCAGTGCGGCGAGGTAGCCGGCGAAGATCCGACCGAGGCTGGCGGTCAGGTGCTGGAGGAGCTTGCCGGAGTCACCGAGGCCGAGGGCGGCTTCGATGACGGCCAGCGGGGTCGGGACGTTGGCGAAGGTAACGAGGCCGAGGTTCCAGTGGTGGCTCGCGGCGAGTTGCCAGAAGAGCAGGCAGAGCAGCAGTGAGGCGGCTCGGGGGATCCAGCGTCGATAGGGTCTGAACACAATAATTCCTCTCACCCCGACTCTATGTGGGAGCGAGCTTGCTCGCGATTCGGATAGGTCAGGCACAGTTGCACCGGCTGACCGGACGCCTTCGCGAGCAAGCTCGCTCCCACAGTTGACCGAGTTGTTATCGGGTTAACGACTGGCCACGGCCTGCGCGGTTGCATCGGTGAAGTCGAAGACTTTGCCGCCTTGGGCCGAAGCGTATTGCTGCGCCTGCCCCTTCAACAAAAACGCACTGAGGCGTCCCTTCGCATCACTGGCAAACCACGCCTGCTCCGCCAGCAACTTGATCCCGCTGTCACTCGCCTGGGCATACACCGCCCGGATGTTCTTGCCTTCCGACTTCAGGCCGGCCAACGCGGTGAACGCCTCTTCAGCCGAGGCGTACCGCCGAACCTTGTCCTCACCCCGCACCCAGATTTCCGCGACGTGACTGAAGTCCGAAATCGCTTTCCCGGTCACCGCATCGACAGACTTCAATGGCGTCTGCGCGTAGTTGGCCAGTTGCGCGGTGTAGTCCAGATTCGAGGCCTTGAACGCTGCACGGATGTACTGATCGTCGATAAAGGTATTCAGATCGAGCCCGCGATCGGCCTTCTTCAGCAGCTTCAGCGTGTCGATGGCCGTGCCGACAGCCTGGCGGTATTCAGGTTTCCAGCTCAGGTCACGGGTCTGTACACCGAGCGGGCCGTGGAACAGGTAATTGACCTCGGCATCGACGCCGGTGACCTTGGCGATCAGCTCGCTGTATTTCTCCGGTTCGGCGGCCAGCAGTTGGTTGGCTTCGATGCTTGCGCGCAGGTAAGCGACGACAATTTCCGGGTACTTTTTGGCGTAGGCCTGATCGACCAGCGCACCGTGGAAAGTCGGCGCATTGGCCTGGGCGCCGTCGTAGATCTTGCGGGCGAAGCCACGGCTCGGGAACAGTTCGGCGAACGGTACGAAGTCGGCGTGGGCGTCGATCTTGCCGGCCTGCAACGCCGAACCTGCGACCTCTGGCGGCTGCGCGATGATGTTCACATCCTTCAGCGGATCCCAGCCCTGCTCTGCCACGGCGCGCAGCAACATGCCGTGGGCGGTGGACGCGAACGGTACCGAAATGGTCTTGCCCTTGAGTTCGCTCAACGACTGCACGCCCGACGCGCTCGGCACCACGATCCCGTTGCCGCTGCCCTTGATGCTGCCCGACAGCACGCTGATGAACAGGCTGTGTTTGCCGGCGGTTTCAAATGCCACACCGTTGAACGCACCGGGGAAATCGGCCATGGCGCCGAAGTCGAGTTTGCTGGCGACCATTTCATTGGTCAGCGGTGCGCCGCTGGTGAAGTTCTTCCACTGCACGTCGTACTTGGCATCTTTATAGGCGCCGTCGTGAGGCAGGTATTTGTCGAGCAGGCCCAGCTCGCGAATCAACAGACCGCCGGCGGCGCAGTTGATGGTGGTGTCCTGGGTGCCGATGGCAATGCGGATGGTTTCGGCCGAGGCCGACAAGGTGAACGATGCCAGTACCAGACCGGCGATTGCTGCACGCAACATGGTTGAATCCCCTCGAATCATTTCCAGGATGTTCGTCTCCGCCGCGATCAGGGCGCGGTGGGAAACGAGGGGTGTTTGGTGAATCCAGCGTCCGGGGTTTACGGATGGCTTTGGGACTGTCTGTGCGGGCATCTTCGCGAGCAAGCTCGCTCCCACATGATCGTCGGTTTACTCATTATTTGCGGCTGGCTTCTATCCACTGTGGGAGCGAGCTTGCTCGCGAAAGCGGACTATCGGTCAACGCAGTAAATATGGAATTTCGACTTTGACGGCACCAGTCGGGCAGTCCTTTTCGCAAGGCATGCAGTACCAGCATTCGTCGAACGCCATGTAGGCCTTTTGCGTGGCCGGGTTGATCGCCAGCAAGTCCATCGGGCAGACGTCGACGCACACGGTGCAGCCCTTTTCGGCGATGCATTTGTCCTCGTCCACGGTGACGGGGGCGTTGGAGCGGAAGAAGATTTCCTGGGCTTGATAGGCCATGGTCCGGACTCTCTCTAGTGATGCATCAAGCGGCGAAAGCGCCGACCCGCAAGCGGTCGTAGGCCTGCATTTCCTCGGCATCGAGGGGGATGATGTAAGGCTCGACGGCTTTCTTGAAACTGGTCATGCGCCCGTCTTCACCCTTCTTCAGGTGGCAGTGGCAGAACCACTCGCGGTCGTCCCGTTGCGGGTGATCGACGCGGTAGTGGTACAGACCCCAGCGGCTTTCGGCGCGGAACAGCGAGGCGCGCGCGGCCATTTCGGCGCAGTCGCGGATCACGCTGGTTTCCATGGCGCGCATCAGCTCGTGGGCGTTGTTGGCCTTCATTTCGTTGAGATCGCGTTCGATGTCGCTGAAGCGTTGCAGGCCGATTTCCATCTTCTTCGTCACTTTCGGCGGTTGCAGGTAGTCGTTGACGAAGCGCCGCAGCTTGTACTCGACCTGCGCCGGCGGCAGACCGTGTTCGCGATCCAGCGGAGCGTAGACCCGGGCCTTTTCCTT
The DNA here is from genome assembly GCF_002113125.1 of Pseudomonas sp. B20(2017). Classification (GTDB taxonomy): domain Bacteria; phylum Pseudomonadota; class Gammaproteobacteria; order Pseudomonadales; family Pseudomonadaceae; genus Aquipseudomonas. The sequence continues at coordinate 394,515 of NZ_NEJP01000003.1, forward strand.
CTCGATCTGCTCGGCATCCAGCGCAGAGAACTCGCGCCCGGCGACAAATTCCGCCGCGTTATTACCTGCGAACCAGCCGTAGGTGAACGCGCCGAGCATGTAGTTGTGCGGCACGGCAGCCATGTCGCCGGCCGAGTACAAACCTTTCACCGACGTTTCGGCACGCTCGTTGACCCATACGCCGGACGCCGAATGGCCGCTGCAAAAGCCGATTTCCGAGATGTGCATCTCGACCATTTGCGTGCGGTAATCGGTGCCGCGATTGGCGTGGAACTGGCCGCGACTCGGGCGTTCGTTGCTGTGCAGGATTTCCTCGATGTTCTGGATGGTTTCCTCGGCCAGGTGATCGAGTTTGAGGAACACCGGGCCGTTACCGCTTTCCAGTTCCTGGTGGAACTCCCACATCATCTGCCCGCTCCAGTAGTCGCACTCGATGAAGCGTTCGCCCTTGTTGTTGGCGGTGTAGCCACCGAGCGGGCCGGTGACGTAGGCGCAGGCCGGGCCGTTGTAATCCTTGATCAGCGGGTTGATCTGGAAGCACTCGAGGTTCGCCAGTTCGGCCCCGGCGTGATACGCCATGGCGTAACCGTCGCCGGCGTTGGTCGGGTTTTCGTAGGTGCCCATCAGGTAACCCGAGGACGGCAGACCCAGTCGCCCGGCCGCGCCGCAAGCAAGAATCACTGCCTTGGCCTTGATCACATGGAAGTCGGCGGTGCGGCAGTCGAACCCCATCACACCGTTGACGGCGCCCTCCTCGTCGGTCAGCAAACGCGTGCAGACCAGTCGGTTGGTGATGCTCACCCGTGCGCGCTTCAACTGGCGATACAGGACTTTCTTGATGTCGTGCCCTTCCGGCATCGGCAGCACGTAGGCGCCCATGTGGTGGACTTTCTTCACCGCGTAATCGCCGGTTTCGTCCTTCTCGAACTTCACGCCCCAGCGGTCGAGCTGCTCGATGGTTTCGAAACTGTGCGTCGCGTAGGCATAGACCGCCGCCTGATTAACGATGCCGTCGTTGGCGATGGTGATTTCCTTGGTGTACTGCTCCGGCGTCGAATGGCCGGGAATGATCGCGTTGTTCAGGCCGTCCATGCCCATGCTGATCGCGCCGCTGCGTTTGACGTTGGCCTTGTCGACCAGCAGCACGCGCAGCTCTTTGTTCTTTTCCTTGGCTTTGATTGCGGCCATCGGGCCAGCGGTGCCGCCGCCGATCACGACGATGTCGTATTCCTGTTCGAGAGTATTGCGGGTCATGTTCAGGCCCCTTTTTGCCGGTCGATCCGCAGGCGGTACTGGAACGCATCGCCACGGTAGTAAAGGTGTTCGAAGTCCAGCGGCTGGCCGTTGGCGTCATGGGTCAGACGTTCGATGCGCATGATCGGCGAGCCAGCTTCGACGTTCAGCGCCTGGGTCAGGTCGCTGTCGGCCAGCACCGCGTCGATGGCCAGATCGGCGTGGCCGAGGGCGATGCCGCAGTCGTTTTCGAGGATCAGGAAGATGTCGCGGGTCACCAGATCAGCCTTCTCCAATCGTTCGCCGACGGCTTTGGGCAGGTAGGTGATTTCCAGCGAAATCGGCTCACGGTTGATCAGCCGTACGCGTTTGATCTGCGCGACGATTTCGCCTTCGGCAATCTGCAAACGCTCGGCGACCAGTTTGTCGGCGGCGATGAATTTGAAGCTGCGCAGGCGGTTGATTACCTCGTAGCCACGGCCGGTCATCGACTCAGCGAGGCCTTGCAGTGTGCTGACGTTTTGAAAGGTCTTGGGTTTGGCGACGAAGGTGCCTTTGCCGTGGATCTTGAAGATCAGCCCTTCTTTCTGCAGATCGCCCAAGGCCTGGCGCACGGTGATGCGGCTGACCTTGAACAGCGTGCCGAGCTCACTTTCGGATGGCATCTGGCTGTCTTGCGGGTATTCGCCGTCGAGAATCCTGGCGCGCAGCACGTCGCGCAGTTGGGTGTGCAGAGGAACGCTGCCAAGGGAAAGAACGTTATCGGTCATCACGGGATCACTTGTTATAACGAGTTATGACGTGATCTTAGAGACGTTATGACAAGCTTGAGAAATACCGAATGAGCATAAGGTTAGATGCGCAACACCATCCCCTGTGGGAGCGAGCTTGCTCGCGATAGAGGTGTATCAGTCACCAAAGTTATTGACTGACAGGACGCTATCGCGAGCAAGCTCGCTCCCACAGGGGATTTTGGTCAGGTTCGTTTGAGGATCTGATCCATGACCCAATCGGTCTTCAGGGCTTCGGCGGCGATTGCCGGGTGCCTGGACTCACCGCGAATCTGCGCGTTCATGCCCAACACGTGATGCCACTGGATATGCTCGTGATGGGGGATTTCCAGGCTGATACCCTCATCGGCGTGCAGCTCGACCGGATGCTCGTCGAACACCGAAAACCCGATCCGCCCTTGGCTGCCGATGATCTCGACCCGATCCTCACGCCGGTCCGCGACAAAACTCCAGCAGCCCATGCCCAACGCGCCCGAGGCGAATCGCCAACTGGCGCTGACCGCATCCTCCGCCGCATACAACCCGGCCTGACGCGCGGTGAAGCCGGCGACTTCAACGATGTCGCCGAGCAGGTACTGGAACAGATCAAACCCATGGCTGGCCAGATCCGCGAAATACCCGCCACCGGCCACCGCCGGATCGGTGCGCCAGTTGGCGCTGCCGTCCAGATCCTTGGGCGATGGCGCCTTGGTCAGCGTCCAGCTCAAATGCCGCACTTCGCCGATGCGCCCCTGCTCCAGCCATTGCCGAACCTGCTGGAAGCGCGGCAGCGAACGCCGGTAATAGGAGACGAACAAGTGCAAACCGGCATCGGCAAACACTTGCTGCATCTCGCGGCTTTGCCCGGCGTTGAGGGCCATGGGTTTTTCCACGCAGCAATGCTTGCCGGCGGCGGCGACTTTCAGGCTGTAGGCGTGGTGACTGTCGGGTGGCGTGGCGATGTACACCGCGTCCACCTCGGGGTCGTTGATCAAGGCATCGACGTCGGTGTACGTCCGGGCGATGCGGTGGCGCGCGGCGTAATCGGTCACCGCTTCGAGGCGTCGGCCCATCACCGCCACCAACGCCGAGCCGGGCGCCTTGTAGAAGGCCGGCCCGCTCTTGCGTTCAGCGACGCTGCCGCAACCGATCATGCCCCAGCGCACCACGTTCATTCTTGTGCCTCAGCCGATGCGCAGTGCGCGCAGATCGAGGTGCCCGTTTTGCAGCGGCGGGCACCAGTAGTAGCCGCCGGTGATCGGCCGGCTGATGCGGTACAGACCGTCGGTGATGCCGTCTTCCAGACCGCTCATGCGGCGCAGTTGCGCTTCGAAGGCATCGAGGGAGAAACCGAACGCGAGGAACATCAGGCCGGCGCGATCGCCTTCGATCCACGGCATCGAACGACGCACGACGAACGCTTCCGGGGCGAAGCTTTCCTGGGCGGTGCGCTTGACGTGGGCGGACACCGGGGCGTCGTCGATCTCTTCGTTGTCGCTCAGGCGACGACCCATGATGTTGTCCTTGTCTTCGGCGGACAGCGCATGGAAACCCTTGAGGTCGTGCTGCCATTGCTGGATCGCGGCGAAGCTGCAACCGACCAGACCGTCCGCGCCTTCACTTTGCAGTGCGGCGGCGATAGCGGCTTCGTCATGCGGGTTTTCAGTGCCGTCTTCATAACCGGTGAGGTCATGGCCGTCCTTGTGGCGGAAGGCTTCCTGCATCTGCACCAGACGCAGCGCCGGGGCCAGCGCGGCCTCAAGTGCGGTGCTGCGGTTGAGCAGCTCGCCACGGTCGACGCCGTGCAGCCAGACCCACAGGGCGTGCTGGGTCGACGGGTTTTCCACGCCGACACCGGTCAGCGCCGGGAAGCTGCGCAGGCCGTCGATGTTCACATTCAGGGCCTTGGCCAGGGATTCACCGAAACCGACTACCGCCGACTTGCCGTCCACCAGGTTCAGCAGGTTGTCGATCGCCTGCGGCAGCGCTTCAACCGATTCGAGGGCGAAAAACAGGTGACGTGCTTGCGGCGGAACTGGGGTGGCGAGGATGCCCGGCTGGTAGTAACTCATGTCGACTCCTTGGAAAGAGCGCGGAGTTTAACTGTAGCCGGAGGATTTGTGTGGGATCAGATGACGCACTCGCTGCGCCACGCACTCGGGCTCTTGCCGGTCCAGCGCTTGAACGCCCGGCGAAAACTGCGCACGTCGCTGTAACCGACTTCCTCGGTAATCCGCTCGATCGGCATCTCAGGATTGGCCAGCAAACTCATGGTTCGCGCCTGCCGCACCTGCTCCAGCAGCGCCTCAAACGTCAGCGAATGTTCAGTCAACCGCCGACGCAAAGTCCGGCTGCTCATGTTCAAGTCACCAGCAATCTTTTCGATGTGGCTGCCCCGGCTCAGGTCCCGGGCAATCGCCCGCTCCACGGCCTGAATCAGATCGAGTTTCTGGTGAACCTGTGCTGCTTCCAGTTCCAGCAACTTGACCGCCTGACGCAGCGCCAGCGAATGATGGTTGGGCAGGTTCACATCCAGCCATTGCACGTCGATCAGCATGCGGTTGTGCAGGCACCCGAAGCGCACCTCAGGCCCCAGCAGCCGCCGGTATTCATCAACGTAATCCGGCGCGGCGTGCATGAACTCCACCGCAATCGGCTTGAACGTCTCGCCCACCAGCGCCCGGCCGTAGACCAGCAGGCTGGCGAAAAACTCTTCAACGGCAAAAACCTGCACTTCGGCGAATGGCAGCCGGCATTCGACGTCGACGTACACCTGATCGCCCACCACATCGACACTGGAAACCACGATCCCGCCGGACGTGTGCTGATGCCGGACCCCGATTTCGAACGCGTCGCGCAAGGTCTTGCACAGCGACAGCACATGCCCGAGCAGCCCCAACGTGCCGAGCACGTTTTGCGCACCGACCCACAGACCCAGCCCCTGATTGGGCAACGCTTTAAGCGCACGCTGGATCATCGCTACGGCCTGGCGATAGGAAATCCGCTGCGCCGGATCCTGCAAGTCTTCGAAATCAAAACCCAGGCCACGGCACAGGCTCTGCGGTTCAATGCCCTTGCCGGCGACGACTTCGGCCAGGGTTTGCAGGAGAAATGGCGATACCAGCGCCAGTTCGAAGGTCGGGTCTTGGATTTTTACGTTCATGGAGGCTGACATTCCGGATCACGCTGAATTGTTATTTTTGTAACCGGTTATGTCGAAGGAAGTTAGCACAGGGTTGGCGGGCTGTCCGCAGAAGCCCCCTTACGTGTCCGCCAATACCCTGCCCTGTCGTGCGCCAAGGGCTTATTTCTATAGTGGCCGGGCGCCCTGCGTGCCGGCGTTGCGCCCAAACACAATAATGATGAGGACGGACATGACCCCGAACCGCGCGACATTCCCTGTGCGACTGGCGCTGAGCCTGCTCGGCTGCGCCGCGACCCTGCCGGCGCTGGCCACCGAAGCCGGCGTCGACAACATCGGCCCCGGCACCGACGGCTTCTTCATGCTGCCGATGGAAGTCGACAGCCTTCCGGAGAACATGGTCGCCTTCAACCTCTACTACAACCACTACAAGGCGCGGAAGCTCAACATCAGCTCGTTCGGCGGCAAGGTGCCGAATGTCGAAATCGAATCCACCGCCGTCATCCCGCGTCTCGACTACCTGAGCCCGGTGCGGATCTTCGGCGGGCGCCTGGCCGGTTACATCGCCCAGCCCTGGCTCAAGCAGGAAGTGTCGGTGTTCGGCCTGAGCGACACTCGCGAAGGCATGGGCGATACCACCATCGCGCCAATCATCCTGTGGGACATGGGCAAGAACCTGACTCTCGGCGCCGCCGTGGAAATCACCGTGCCCACCGGCGAGTACAGCGTCGACCGGCTGGCCAACACCAGCAACAACTTCTACACCTACAAGCCATTGTTCTCCTTCACCTGGCTGCCGACGGACAAGACCGAAGTCTCGATGAAGACCACCTACAGCTTCAACGAGAAGAACAAGGACACCGACTACAAGTCCGGGCAGATCTTCCACTTCGATTACTCGGCCAGCTACAAGATCACCGACGACCTGATGCTCGGCATCAACGGCTACTACCTCAAGCAGACCACCGACGACAAACAGTTCGGCCACACCGTGCAGTTCGCCGGCGAGGACGTGAACGACGGGGTGCGCGGCAAGGTCTTCGCCATCGGCCCGGCGCTGCACTTCACCTTCCTCAAGTACGCCAGCGCCGAGATTCGCTGGGCCAAGGAATTCGACGTGGAGAACCGGCCCGAGGGGGAAATGCTGTGGGCGAAGGTGAGTATTCCGTATGCGTTCTGAGTGCATTTGTAGGAAAGCGTGCGCGGATTTGTAGGCTGAGAACCTGAAAAACAGAGGGTGGGAATAGGCCTACAGCGGCGGTCGAGATTGCCGGACAACGGAGGGAAACGTCCGGCAGATTTAACGGGGGGGCTTGCAGATACTGGGCTTCGTTATCCCATAGTTCTTCGAGAGCTGATGGGGTTCATCGTCTGCCAGTGACGACAATGGGCCATTCCCCCTTAAACTGCCGAGATTGATCACGGAGATCACTATGAGCTTATTACTTTCCCCGTATTACTCTGACTTCGAATCCGAAGAAGAGGCCGAGAGCTACGATCGCTGGTTTCGCGCTAAGGTGCAGGCTGTACTGGATGACCCTCGCCCGGGCATTCCCCACAAGGAAGCCATGGTGCGGCTCGATCAGCTATTAGAAGAGAGACGCAAGAATCGACGCGCTGCCGCTTGAATGGAGCGATCAAGCTCTGGACGATCTGGCTGACATTATCGATTACATTGAACAATACAACTCAAACGCTTCAACGGCTCTGCAGCACAAGGTGGGTGTAGCAACGCAAAGGCTTTCATCAATTCCCTACGGTTACCGATCCGGTCGAGCGCCAGGCACTCGGGAAATGGTGGTCAATCCAAACTATCTGCTGGTCTATCGAGTGAACGGGCGCATCAAAATACTGACGTTAGTCCACACCCGACGACAATACCCACGAACCTCATCACCATAAAAAAAGGGCGGCCAAACGGCCGCCCGAAGCGTACTACACGAGAGTCCTTTACAACGTCAGCTGCCCCCGCTCCTCTTCGGTCAGCTGCTGTTTCGCCTGTTCATCCAGCGCCCCGGCACCCAGCACCTGCACCGGGCTGTTGGGGTTGTAGCCCGGTGTCGGTGTGCGGCTGGCGCCGTCGCGGGTCGGGGCCAGTTGTTCGTTGCCGAAGCTGAGTACCTGCACAGTGAACACCGAGGCCTGGTTCTGGCGCGTCGCGGCTTGCTGCTGACGGGCGACGTCTTCCGCCGCCTGGGTGGCCGACGAAGCAGCGGAACTGGCGGAGGTGATCGCCCCGGTGTTGACCGCCGAGACCACCGGCACGCCGGTCGCCTTGCCCTGCACCGAAATGTTGGCGGCGTTGACCACCGTCAGCGCGGCGATGTTGACGTTGCCCGAGACGCGAATCCCCGCCTCGCCCGCATCGATGGTGCCTAGCGGCGCGATCAGGTCGATGTCCCCCGGCGCCACTTCGGCAATCGGGTTGAGCGTAGCGATACCGGCACCGGTGCTCGGCACCGATGGCGACAGCGTCACGTTGCCCCAGGTGTCGTACACGCGTTTCGGCGGGGTGTAGACCACGGTGGTTTTCGAGCCACGACCGGCGTTGATGTCGCCCTCGGCGGACCAGCCGAGAATCGAACCACCGAAGGTGGTCATGATCCGGCTCTGCCCCAGCAGAATGCTGCCTTGGGAATAGAGCTGAATGTTGCCCGAACCCTGGGTGATGATCCCCGCCGTCGAGGGCGGCGCCGCGCCTTCGATGCCGAACACCTGGCCACCGCCGGGTGTGAGCATCTGGATATCGCCGCCGAACAGCGTCTTGACCCCGGCGCCTCCGTAAAGAGTGATGTCGCCGTCATAACGGATCGGGTTGCCGGCCACATCGGTGGTCGGAAAAAGCGCAGCGATAGCATTACGACCGCGCAAGTAACTGCCTTTGCGTGGACCATCGACATCGTTGTATTCCAGGCCACCGGCACGCAATTCGGCGAAGTACACCTGACGGGCGAAGATCGCTTGCTCAACACTTGGCAACGCGGCGAAGAAGGTTTGCGCCTGTTCGGCGTTGCCGCTGAAGCCGTAGCCGAGGGTCAGCCAGCTCTGCAACTCGTCGAGGTAGTTTTTCACCACTTTGCCCGGTTGTGCGGCAAGGGACAGATTCGCGTCAGCGAGATTGTCCCGGTTCAGATAGCGGGCGATGAAACGTCCGTAATCCGCACCTTGTGCACCGATGCCAGCCTGCAACACCACGCTGGCACCGGTCCGACCATCGCCCTGCACAATCGGCCCGAGGCTGGTGATGCTCGCGCGATCTTCCATAAGGATATTGCGCCCGGCATTGACGTCGAGCAGGCCGGGACCGGCAATGTCGAAGCTGCTGTAGAGAATGTCGCGCCCCGCCGAGACCCGCGAAACATCACGCGCACCGTTATGGACAAACAGGTTGCCCGAAGAGGCAATGGTATCGGAGCTCCAGCCCAGTTCCGACGGCGCAGCAGTCGGTTTGCCGAGGTCGGTGCCGGCCGCGACGATATCGCGCCCGGCCAGCATCCACACCGGGGCAGCCGCGACATACCAGGTGCGCAGTGAGTTGCTGAAGCGCAAGGTTTCACCGCTGCGTACGCCGACCAGATCGCCGGTCAATGCGTAAAAACGTGCCGGTGCCTGCACACCGCTGGTGCCCGAATACGTGTCGGCGCCGAACGCAAACAACGGATAACGCAGGTTCTGACTCGGTGCCACGCCATCAACGCTGTAATTGCTCAGGAGCGACTTGCTGCTGCCGTATTGTGCATAACCGCTGAACGCCGGCGCGAACGGCGTGGCGATGGCTGCCCGGCTTGCGCCGGACTGATCGATGGCATAGCCGCCGGCGTAAATCGAGTCGCCGGCGAGCATTTCCAGTTGGCCAGCGGCTGAAGGTGCCAGCACCAGCGAATAAGCCGGTGCAGCAGGAAACGCGCTGGTGACAGACGCCGCTGACGTGCCGGCATAGATCGAACCCTGAGCGGCCACGGCACGCAAGATTGACGGATAGACAAAGCGCAAGTCACTCGGCGAGCTGTTGCGATTCGTCAACGGCCCTGCCGTGCTGGTCTCGGCCAATTGGGTGCTTGGGGTCAGATTGCCCCCGGCTGAAAACAGATCGATAGCGGTGTGATCGGTCCACAGCGAGAAGCCCGCCAGCCCGCCACCGCCATGCACGACGCCAGCGGCATCGGTGAACGGCGTGCTGTTTTGCAGACGCACGCGCCCCGGGTCCGCCGCGCCACCGAGCACCAGATCGCCACGCGTGCTCAGACGCATGCCAGAGTCACCGGGGATCAAGACCAGACCACCGGAGGCAATGCCCAGGGTCGAGGTGAACGGATCGAAGGCCCGGGTTTCGCGCGCATCCTGCAACGCCGGTGCCGCACCGTATTGCAGATTGATTGCGCCGAGCGCCCCGCCCGACAACTGCGCCGCGCCGCGCAGGTTGATCAAGGCGCCCTGCAAGTCATGGTTCGGTGAGGCGTTGCCACTGCGCCCGACGCTCGCTTGCAGCGACGGGTTGAGCGAGCCACCGATGCGGATGTCCATGTCGCCACCGCCGGTCAATTGCAGGCTGCCGTCGCTGCCAACCCGTCCGGTGCTGCCGACCGCGACGATCAAGCCCTGGCTGCGCGGGTTCAACCCGCTGTCGCCCAATGGCCGAAGCATGCCGCCGTCGCCGCCGGCGCGCAGGCTGACGTTGCCGCCGCCCAACGCACCAAAACCGGTGAAGCCGACCAGATAAGGGCCGCTGTCGGTGCCTTGATCCGGCAGGGGTTGGGTTGCATAGCTGCCAAAGTTGATCCACCAGGCGGCCGGCACATCACTGTTGCCGGTGCCCTGGCGCCAGAGCCAGTTGCCCACCGAGACGCTGGCAACTTGCTCGCGAAGCTTGGCCAGGGGGTTGAGGCCTCGACGACCCACGGCGTCGCCGGACACCGAGCCGCCGGCATTGATCGTCAGGTTGCCGCCTCCCTGCGGATACCAGGCCTGATACAGGCTGTCGCTACCGCCATTGACCCATTTTTCGTAATCGGCGCCCTGGCTCCCCAGCACCGAACCGTTGTCGGTCAAGGTGCCACGGCGCAGGTTGTAGCGCGGATCGACGTCGTTCGATTGGGTGCCGGCGGTGTAGACCCCGAATGCCGAATCCATGCTCAGGTTGCCGGCTGCCAACAGGTCGAGATCGCCGGTGCCGGTGCGCAACACGCTGAACATCTGCGAGTGGGTCGTGGTGCTGATCCCGCCCTTGTTCGGCGCACAGGAAAACGGGTCCGCATCACACCACCACAGGTCGGCGTCGAGCACCGGAGTGCCCGCCGGCATCCCGGCAATGTTGCCCTCAGCCCAGAGGAATTTGGCCGGCGCCAGGCAGGCGCCGGGGAACACGTCACACAGATACAGTTCATCATCGCTGACCACCGTGCCTTCCGGATAACCCATCGGGTTGCCGTCGACCCAGGTCGTGTCGAGTTTTTTCTCGGTCACTTTCAAGCCGTAGTGGGTATCGGCCAGGCGCAGGTTGCCGTCGCTGGTCAGCGGTTTCAGCGCACGGCTGTCAGCGGCATCCAGATCGGAGCCGGCCACCAGACGCATCGACCACGACGTACTGCCCGCCGGCAACATGCTCGCCACGGCCCAGTTACGACCCTGCTGAGTGGTGTTGGTGTAACCGCGCAGTTCAATGAAAGCCGTACCGTCGGCCAGCACCACGTCCGTCATCGAGGGGATCAGCGAACCGCGCAGCAGCGCCAGCGCACTGCTCAACTTGACCCCTACAATCACGTTATCCGCACCGAGCGTGCCCGGCAGCGGCACGCCTTTGGGCCAGCTCATGGCCTGCAGCGCGGTGGCAGTCTCCAGACGGGTTCCGGCGCCCAGGCGACTGCCGATCGGCAAGGTCACGTTCTGTGTGAGCAGCGTACCGGCGGCGTACAGCAAATTGCCCGCCGAATCGTGGATGGCGGCGGACAATACGCTGCCGGCATTCAAGGTGTATTCACCGGCCAGCACCGCCTGGGTTGGCAACAACGTGCCGCTGGCGAAGGTGGCCGCCTGGATCGGCAAGTCGTAGTTCAAGGTCGTGCCGCTCGGGAACAGCGTCCCCTCGGCCAGCGTCACGCCGCTGCCCGGCACGATCAGATCGCCACCGAACGGCTGCACGCCCGGCAGCAGTTTCCAGCCGGCGTCATCCACGGTTTCCGGCGGCGGCGCGAAACCGTCGTTGATACTGCCGTAGATATCGAGGTTGCCGCCGGCACGCATCACCAGACTTGCCGACTCACCGGAGCCATACAACGCAGTTTTCTGCGTGTGCGGGTTGAGGCTCGCGTAGCGATAGCGCGACAGGTCGATATCGCCTTCGACCAGCAGATCGCCGTCGGCGGTCTTGCTGGCGATTTCCACGCCCGGGCGCAGATGGAAGGCATCGCGGTAGGTCGCGTTGTTCAACCCCGCCAGTTTGCGTTGCAGCAGGTCACTGTTGCCCAGTGCCGCGTTGATGAAGGCGTCGCTGTCGCCATGAATCCGATCGAACAGCGCCTGATCGATCACCTGATACGGCCGGCCGCTCGCTGCCGGATCAACGCCGTCGCGGGCATCCGTGTAGCGGCGCACGGCGTTGAGGCCAATGGAGCGCGCGCCTTGAATACTCAGTGCGCCATTTGTATCGATCGCAATATCACCGGCGCCCAGACGCGGCGCGTTCAGCTCCAGGGTGCCCCGTGCGCGACCATCGTTTTGTCCGGGCAGACTGCCCAACGCGGCATCGGTGCCGTGGCGCAGATCGATCCTCGCGCCGGAGGCCAGCGTCAGCACCCCGGCCCCGGAATCGAGCTCGACCATCGCCCGGTTCGGCGCATCGATGATCTTGCCGTAGCTGTCGACCCGCAGCACACGACCGTGAGCGTCGAGCACCGAACTGCCGCCCAGGGTCAAACCGTTTTTGCCGGACAGACGAATGCTGCCGACCCGCTCGCCACTGGCGTCGATGGTGCCGGCCACGCTCAGGTGACCATTGTCGAGCGAGACATTGACCTCGCCGGCGCGCAGGCCATCGCCGATCAACAGATCGCCCTGTTTGAACTGGAAACTGCGGCTGCCGAACACCTGGCCGTCGTTCAGGCGCTGGTTGAGTGCGGCGAATTGTTGATTCAGATCACCACCCAGTTGCTGCGCACGAATCTCCACGCCCCCGGCCTTGTACGGCACCCAAGTGCCGCCGGCATCGTAATGACCGCTGCTGGCGCCGAGGATCCGGCCTTGCAGATCGACCACCCCGGCGCCCGCCGCCAGCGCCACTGCGCTGAGATTGCCGGCCTGATTGTTCTGCGCCGACAGGTCGATGCGCGAGCCGGCCGCCTGACGGATATTGCCGCTGTTGCTGAAGAGCGACACGTCGCCGCCCCAGCTGTATTTGTTGACGTCGTTGAACGGCAAGGTACGCCCCGCCAGATCCAGCCGGGAATTGCCGGTCAGGCTCAGGTCGTTCTCGGCCTTGACCACCAGTTTGCCGCTGGCCAGCGCGATCCGGCTGTCGAGGACGACATTGCGGGCATCAAGGGTCAGTTCCGCGCCCAGCGCATCGGCTGCCGCGCCGGTAGCGCTGCCGGTCAGGGTCAGGTTATTGCCCGCCTTGAGTGCGTTGACCGAGGCGGCTTCACCGGTCAGCAACGGCGTGCGCAGCGTGAGGTTGCCGCCGCTGTAGGCGTAACCCTTCACCGGGTCGTACACGCCCTGCTCCTGATACACCGCAAGACGGCCCTTGTGGTTGGCGGTGATGTGCTCGCTGGCGCTGAGGTTGACGTTGGCAAAACCCAGCGCCAGACGGTCATTCTGATCCAGGCCGCTGGGCTGCGGATTCGGCCCGTAGCCGAATTCGATGCGCTGCGCCTCGATCTGCAGGGTGCCGCGTCCGGTGCCCGCGCCACCGCTGACCAATGCTCCCGGCGCCTGGGTGGCACCGTTCCAGATCAGGTTGGCAGTACGCAAGGTGGCTACGTCGTCGCTGCCGCCCTGGCCGTAGATCGCCGGGGTCGTCAGGATCAGATTCTGCAGTTTGCTCTGGCCGGTTTGCGGATCCAGCGTGTCGAGTGTGGTGGTGCCAAAGAAGTTGAACGAGTCGCGAGCGGTCAGGTTCAGCGACTCCAGGGCGGGTGCCCCGAACCGGGTGTCGCCCTGCAGCAAACGGTTGAGCACGTTCTGGCTCAGGGTCAGACCGACTGGCACCCGGCCCGCCGCATCGCTCAGGGCCTGTGTATTGCCGACATTGACCGCGCCGACCGCCAGGGTCAGATGGCGGGTGCCGAAACGCACCGCCTCATCGAGTTCAAAGTGGTTGTCGGTGGCGGCGCTGATACTGCCGTTGGAATACAGGATCGCCGGGTTGCTGCACGGCGCCAGCGTGCAAGTGCCGATATGGATACTGCCGGCACCGGTACGGTCGACGGCTTTCTCTGGTGCCAGCACATTGTTCCAGCCATTGGAAACCAGCAACAGACTGGCCTGTCCCGGCTGATAGACAAAGCCGTCGGTGGAGTCGAACGAGACCTCGCCGCGCCCCAGAGTGTTGATCCCTGCCCCCGCCTCGACGGTGATGCCGCCACCGATGTTATGGGTGCGCAGCAGCACTTCCGGCGCCGAGAGGATCGCCCCCTCACGCAAGAAGATGTCGTTGCCCGAGCCGCCACTGGTGAAGGTCACGATATTACCGCCGGCGCCGTAGTCCACGGTCGGCGCAGCGCCGATGGCCAGACGTCCGGCATTCAGCCGATTGAGGCTGTCGGCGTAAAGTGAGACACCACGAAAACCCGGCGTCGGCTCATGGCCGGCGCCCAGCACTTCGAGAATGCCCGAAGACGGATCGCGCACAACGGCCGTGCCCGTCACGCCGCCCTCGGCGGGCTTGAACAGCACCTGGCCGTTGAAATCCAGGGCAATGGCATGTTCTTCACCATGTTGCAGGTTCAGCTCGAGGGTTTTGCCATCCATCGGTGCCAGTGCGCGTGGTACTCCCCGCCGCACCGCGTCGCTGGTGATGAACTGGCTGTAGCTCGTTTCGTTGTATTGCGAATAGCGGCGCAGTACATCGGCTGACGTCAGCGTCAGCGTGCTCGGCAGACTGTCACGCACACCGGTATTGGCAATCGACATCCGACCGCTGCTGGCCCATGAACCATTGCGCATTTGCAGCGCGCCACCCATGGCCGCCGGCGCCGCCTGGCCGTTGACCTCGACCCGGAACGCCCCAGGCAGCAAGGCAAACGTCGAAGGCAGCAAGGTATAGGTGCCGGCTGGCAAACCCGGCACGCCCGCACCGATCGTGACCTGTTGACCGATGTGCGGATCGACCGCGCCAGCCTCGGCGACCAACGGGGCATAGACACTCTGATTGCCCGGCAAGATTGCGTAGACCGGATTGCTCGCAAGGCCCGGCAGGCTGAACGTGCCGTCAGCGGCATTGCGCACCAGCGGGTTGTAGCGGGCATCGGTGGAGCCGCCACGCCCGGAGATGAAACCGGCGCCGCGCAAATCGCCCCCGCCCGACAGGTCAATCACCGCGCCTTGCGCGACATCCAGATACTGCGACTGCACGGCCACCCCGGTCGTGGCGCCGACGATGCCCCTCAACAGCACCGGACTGCCGTTATAGCGGTAGTCGATGCCGTCAGTCGTGCCGCCGTAAGGCATGACCAGTCCGGCGGCGCTGACTGACGTGAGACTGCCGGGCAACAACGCAACCTCGCGGGTCTGCACCGACTTGCTGCTCTCACCCAGAGTGATCAGGCCGAGCGGTGCCCGCACCACCCCGCCTTGCTCAATGTGGCTGGCGGCGAGGATCAACTCGCCGAACACCGAGTAAGGCAATGCCGTCGGCGCGCCGCCCTGAGCGAAAATGCGCAAGGTGCCGTCGCCCGGATCGGTCTGCTGCTGGAAGCCGGCGCGCACCCGGGCGTGGATCCCGCTCACTGGATAAATCTGCGCGGCGCCAAGATTCAAGTCACCCGCCGTCCACAGGTCGGCATAGGTTTGCGTGGTAGAGCCGATGAACCGCAGGTCGCCCTGACTGGCCAGCGTGACGTCGGCGAAGCTGCGGCGACCGACCTCAAGGACCGGCGCATTGAGTTGCAGGATATTGCCCTTGGTGCCGAACGACAGGCTGTTACCGATATCCAGCAGGTTGGCGCTGGCGGTGAACTGCGCCGCCGAGATATCGGGCGTCGGCGCGTGCATGACCCGAGGCCGGATAAAGGCGCTGGAGTCGTAATACGCGCCCGGACCCAGCAACCGCAGGTAAGGCGCAGACAGATTGATCTGTGCATTACCGCTCGAACCTTCGGCCAGGGAAATCGCGCCGGCATACAGGCTCAGGCTCTGATTCAGATGCAGGTTGACGTCGCCATCGAACGAAACCAGGCCATTGCTCAGCAGCCCCAGATGATCGAAGCCGCCGGCCATCAAGGCATCGGCGCTCAGCCGGGCACTGCCGTAAGTCAGCATGGGCGCGGCTTCGCCTGGCTCAAGGCCGGCCGCCAGGGTGGTCTTGCCGGCACCCTGGCCGATGATGATTTCCCGTGGTCGACGGACCTCGTTGCTGGCGGTGTTGAGGCGGTACAGCGGCGTTTCCAGGGCGATGTCCAGCCGCCCGCCGCCAGCGCCGGCACCACCGGCTGCGGCACGCAGGTCGCCGTCGATGAACAGGCCGTTGTAGGAACTCAGGGAAATACGCCCGCCGTCGGTGGCAACCGTGGTCGGGCCCTGCCCGGCAATGTCCAGCACCGCCTGGGTGCCCGAAGCGTCAAGCCGCGCGCCCTGGCGCACGATCACATAAGCGTCGGCCGAAGTTGCCGTGGCTTTCTTCGAATCGATTTCACCGCCAATGATGATGCTGCCGCCCTTGCCGACCTGGCCGTACACCCTACCCAAGGCATCGACCGCCGTGGCGGCGCGCCCCGCCACATCGAGCACCGCGTGCTCACCGATCCAGATTGAGCGGTTGTGCGCCTGTATCGGCGCTTCCTGCTGGCTCTGAGCCGGGTCAATGCTGCCGAACTGCTGCTGGCGGATATCAATTGTGCCGCCCCAGGCCTGCAGCGTACCGTCAACAGTGATCTGCCCTGCCCCGCGCAGGTTGATACGTTGCCCGGGATCGACGCTCAGGCGTGAACCCGTGCCGAGGGTCAGCGTGGCGTTGCCGGGATCGATCAGCCCCACGAGGCTTGGACCGGCCTGCAGCGACAGGCTGGCGCCGGCACGTTGGGTCAACAGCGCTTTGGTCGGGTTCTCTTGGAATAACGTCGGTGTCCATAACTCCAGCGCCGTGCGCGGATCGCCGCCACTGACCTGGTTCGCAGCATCGTCGGTAAAACGGTAGACCGGCGTGGTCACATCAATCTGCGTTTCACGGGCCACTTCGAGGCCATTCAAGCCAATCACGCTGTAGGCCGAAAAACCTTTACTGAACAGGCTCGGCGCCAGTTGCAGCGTCGACTTCGCCCGCGCTTCATCAGCCGCGCCGATCATCACCTTGTTGGCTTGCACCAACAACGTACCGCCGCCTGTCACGCCGTAACCGCGCAGCTCGCCATCCAAGGTGAGTTGCGAAGTGCCGGCGGCACTGTTGGCTGCCGACTCCAGCGTGACGCTGCCGCCCTTGGCGCCACGGGTCTTGCCGTTGGCCAGGATCGCCGCGCCGGAAGACACATCGAGCAGGCTGCCGCTCTGGACATCGATATCGCCGCTGCTGCGGATCGAAATCGACCCTCCGTCCAGCCAGGCCAGACTGGCCGCGTCGTCGGAGTTGGTGCGTTGATTGGTCCACAGCCCGCGAGTATCGAGTTGCACGCCCTGGGCCACAGTGACCCGTTCCGGATGGCCAGCGGCCGGGGTGATTCGGGTGTCGGTGACGCTGCTGGTCTGCAACTGATTGAGCACGTTGCCCAGACGAATACTGCCGCCACGGGCACTCAGGTCGGCATTGACCTGGACATCCGGCCCGTACAGGGTGATCTCGCCACCGGCATCGACCTGCAACGCGGCGTCCAGAGTAATGCGATCCTTGGCCGCGACCTTCAACGCCCCGAGCCTGAAGCCGTTCAGCTGCCCGGCGTCGAGGAACAGTTTGCCCTTGCGCGCGTCGGAGACTGCCGTCAGCAGATCCCGGTCAGCGCCCGCGAGCTTCTGTTCGCCACCGATCTGCACCTGATCGAGCAAAGGATTCAGCCCGTACAGCAAGCCGCCGGCCGCCGCCACATAGGCCGGATCATAGCTGCCGACGATCAGTTGGGCCCGACGCGCCAGCGCGGTCTGGCTCTGTGCATAACCGTCCAGAGGCGCGCGCGGCGCCTGGGTCTGGCGCTCACCCTGATACACCTCGCCGAGCAACTGCCCGTCGAGCACCGCATTGGTCGTGCCGATCACCAGTTGCCCGGCATCGCGGCCCACGGTGTAGCCGGACTCCTGGCGCGATCGCGGGGCAATCAACGAGCTGTAGTAATAACGGGTCTGGCCCCAGCGTTCGCTGCTGTCCTCATAACCTTTGTACAGGCCGCTGTAGAGCATGTCCCCCGGTGCCCGCGAGACTTCGTACAAGCGCCCGTCGGCGCCACGCAGCCAGCTCTGGCGGATCTCGCCGCTCTGCACATCGAGCGTGCCGCCAGACAGATTGATCAACGAGCCTTTCTCGGTGACCACATCGTTGCCGGCAAAACTCACCGCGCCCCCCTGGGCCATCCATTCGCCGATGCTGTGGCCCTGAGTGCCGAGATAGCCGCCGACCTCAAGCAAGCCACCGGCGGTGTACCAGCGATCCGTCGCATAGCCGTTGGTGCCCGCCGGCACATACACCAGCTCACGCACATCGACCCACACGTCATTGCTGTTGAGCGCACCTTTTTCGCGGTTGACCGACGCGTCGCGCTGCTCATTGCCCTGGACGTTGATTTTGATGTTGTTGGCTTCCATCGCGACTTTCACGCCGATGGCCCCGGACACATCGATCAGCGCCCCGTCGCGCACCAGACTGCGCCGCCCTGCCGCCACGGCCACCTGGCCGCCGGTGGCGAGGGTGATCGAGCCATTCTGGAACTCGACACTGCCACCGCTCTGAATCTCGATGCGCGACTGGTCGCTGCGCACCTTGTTGTTGGGGCCGACGCCGGTCAGCGCGGCTTTTTGTTGGCTGTCGAGTGCGGTCAGATCACTGCTGTCGAGCATGATCGCCGTGGCACTGCCCTGCCCCAGCGTGACACTGCCGCTGGTATCGGTCGCCGGGTTGAGCAGGTGAAGGGTACCGCGCGTGGCCACCGAAGTACTGGCCAGCAGCACGCCGTTCTGCACGACTTCGTGGCCGGTCAGGGTGATGTCGCCGGTGGCGGCCTGGATCAAGCCGTTGTTGCTGACCTTGCCGGCACTGCTGCCACTTTTGAAGCCAGGAATCACTTCGCTGCCGAAGGTCGTGGAAAACCCGTTGCCTTCGGTGCCCGAGCCTTTGCGGATGTAGAAGCGGTCACCGGCACCGAGCACGGTCTGGCCCTTGGCGGTGCTGATGCTGCCGTCGTTCTGCACTTCGCTGCCGAGCAATAGCGCATAGCCGCCGGCATCGGTGGACGTCGCGGGGCCGGCGGTCTGGATCGATGCGCCGCGCTCGACCAGCACCTTGCCGGCAGCGTCGGTGAAGGTCGGCTGGCTGCCACTGCTGTCAAAATACAGTCCGCGGTCACGGAACTGAATGTCGGTGATGTTCGCCGCGGCGGCCACCAGGTTGCGCACGTTGACCTGGCTGCTGCCGCTGAACACGATGCCGTTGCGGTTGATCAGCATCACCGTGCCGTCGCCCTTGATCTGGCCCTGGATCTGGCTCGGGCGCGCGGCCGGATCGTTGACCCGGTTGAGCACCGCCCAATTGGCCTGCTGGGCGAATTCCACAGTGGTGTTGCGCCCGACGTTGAAGGTTTCCCAATTGAGAATCGCCTTGTCGGCGGTCTGCTCGATGCGCACGTTGGTCTTGCCGTCGGCCTGGGTCTGCTGAGGGCCTTTGGCGTTCTGCCAGCCTTGCGCAAGGCTGTTATCGACCTGCAGACCGCCGGCGCCCAGACCGTCCGGCACCACCTGCACCGAACCCAGCGCCGCTGCGCGCCCGGCCGCCTGCGCAGCCTGTTGCGCGGCAATCGCCGCGACCGTGTTGTTCAAGGTCTGTATCGAACGCTGTAGCTGTTGGTTGGCCCGTTGCTGCTGCGCCAGCGGCGGGGTCATGCCCGGCAAACCACCGCTGCTCGGGCGGGCCGCCGCCGCTTGCTGCGCAGCGCCCTTGGCGGCGAACCAATTCGAACTGAACGCCGTCTGCGCCTGCGCACCGCCTGCCACCAGACACAACGCCACGGCCTGGGCCAATGGCTTGAGCAGCCACAGCGCCGGGTCTATGGCATCACGTTTTAACGACTGAACGCGGGTACGGCGACGGGATGGGCGAGCAAGCATCACTACGAGTCCTTTTGATTGCCGCAGGTCGGCGACAACCTGCTCTTACGACATAGGCGGTTGGCGAGGGACGCGACCGAACCGATGTCACACAAACTTCATGAATGAGGTGTAACTGCCCGCCCCGGCCATCCGTGACGAGCAAAAAAAATGGCAGCCCCGAAGGGCTGCCATTCGTGTTGCGGACTAACGCGAAGCTTACAAAGGACGACCGATGGCGTTGCACACGCTGGCGTTGTTGATGTCCAGATTGTTGCCGCTGGTGTTGGTGATGAAGTTGGCGGTGACGGCGTTTTTCCAGTTGGTCGGAACAACGCTGAAGCCGTGGTTGATGGTCGCTGCAGCGTTGCCCGGCACGCTGTAGTGAGTGGTCAGGAAGGATTTGATGTCAGCGGCCACGGTTGCATCCTTGTAGCACTGGCCGAAGATCAGGTTGGTGTAGGCAGCGATCGGGTAACCGCTGGATGGGTTGGCGACAACCGGTGCCCACTGGGCAGGGTTCGACGGAGTGGTTGGCAGTGCAACCGAAGACAGCGCGGTAGTCACGTTGGCCGGGGTCGGCTGCACGCCGTTGACGCGGGACACCACGGCGTTGCTGCTGGCGTTCACGCCGTCCGGACCGACATAACCGATGGAACCGTCAACCGCGTTCACCGCAACAGCGACGTCAGCCGTGTTGGCAACACCGACGAAGCTCGATGGCAATGTGGTGCCGGCTGGCAGCAGCGAGTTGGCGAAGGTCGAGTTGACCGAGAACTTGGTCGAGCAGACGTTGTTCAGGTGACGGGTGAGGATTTCCGAGGTGCCGCTGGAAGTGGTGCGATAAACCACACGAACCGGGGTGGCATCGGAGTTGCCCAGCAGTTGACCCCAGGTCTTGGCAGTGCCGGAGAACACGTCGCACAGCTGAGCGCTGGTCAGGTTAAGAGCGGTCTGACCGGATTTTTTGTACGGAATGGCAACCGAAGTGGCCACCGAAGGCAGTTGGATCAGCGGGCCGTACGAAGCACCGAAGTTGGTGTTGTAGGTGCTGATTTCCGAAGCGCTGAGGATCGAGTCGCTACCGGCGAAGTGAACCGAACCGGTGGTGTTGAACAGTGCCGAGTTGTTGGTCAGGAAAGCGGTCTTGCCGGTGCCGCTACCGGTACCCAGGTAGCTGAAGTTGGCTGGCAGGATGCTGTTGCTAGAGCCTTTGTACAGAGCGGCAGGCAGAGTCGCGCCACCACCGGTTACGTTGGCAGCCATGGCCTGGGCGGAAGCCAGGGCAGCGACGGTCAGGGAAGCTGCGATCAGAGTGCGCTTGAACATGAAGAATCTCCTTTTCAACGTTGGGTGTGAACACAGGTTTTCAGGGGTCTTGCATGACACTGGGAAGACTCACCGCCGACCTTCGCAAGCGGGGTCCGTGGTTAAGTCGCACTGAGAAATTCGCAGTTTCCGGTGACAGATAAAGGAAAAAAGCTCGGGAGGTGCGAGGTGATTTTCGAGGGATTTTCTCGGGTGTTCTGAGGGTTATGCGGAGTGTCTGCAGCGGGCATTTCGGGGGAATCGGCCACAGCCCTTGAAGGGCCGTTGCAGATGACAGAAAGGAGAACCCGAGGATGGGGGGAATGAGGGTCGGGTGATGCTGAGGCCGCTGAAAAAAACCTGAATTATTTATTGCTCTGACCGGCCTCTTCGCGAGCAAGCTCGCTCCCACACTGTTTTGTGGCGCTCGCAAAAACTGTGGGAGCGAGCTTGCTCGCGAAGAGGCCAGCACAGACAACATCAAACCAACAGACACACCCCCTACTGCACCAACTGATTGATCTCAATGATCGGCAACAGCACCGCCATCACGATCACCAACACCACCCCGCCCATCACTACGATCATCAGCGGCTCAAGCAGCGCAGTCATGCCCATCGCCCGGCGCTCGATATCGCGGGACAAGGTTTGCGCAGCGCGTTCAAGCATCGGTGGCAGCGCACCGGTTTTCTCGCCGCTGGCGATCAGGTGAATCAGCACCGGCGGGAACACGTTTTCCACTTTCAGCGCTGCCGCCAGGTTGACGCCCTCGCGCACCTTGGCGGTGGCTTCATTGACGCTCAGGCTCAAACGGTCATTCGACAAGGTCTGTCGTGCCGCCTCCAGTGCCCGCAACAACGGCACCCCGGCGCCGCCGAGAATCGCCAGCGTCGAAGCGAACCGTGCAGTGTTCAGTCCCAGTACGAAACGCCCGATCAGCGGCAACTTCAGCACCCGATGATGCCAACTCAACCGCGCCGCCGGGTTGCGCAGATACAGGCGCCAGCTCCAGAACGCGCCAGCCATGACCCCGGCGCACAACCAGCCCCAGGCACGAATGAAATCACTGGCATTGAGCATCGCCAGCGTCAGCCCCGGCAGATCCTGCCGCGCCTGGGAAAACGCGCTGACTACCTGCGGCACCACATAACTCAGCAGGAAAATCACAATGCCGATCGACACCAGCCCGACCACGCCCGGATAGATGAACGCAGTGAGAATCTTGCCCCGCAGGTTGTTGCGTTCTTCGATGTAATCCGCCAGCCGTTCCATCACCTGCGCCAGATCCCCGGACTCTTCGCCCGCCGCGATCAGCGCCCGGTAAATCTCCGGAAAGTCCCGTGGCCGCGCCGCCAGCGCTTCGGCCAGGCGCATGCCGCTGCGCACGTCGGCGCGAACGGCGCTGAGGGTGTGAGCGATGTGTTTTTTCTCGGCCTGTTCGACCGTGGCGCTCAGTGCAGCTTCCAGCGGCAGACTGGCGCCGAGCAGGCTCGACAGTTGCCGCGTGGCCCAGGCCAGATCGTTGTCCGACAGCCTGGCGCTGAACATTCCACCGCCGCCGTGCTGGGAGACGTTGCTTTCCTTCTCCACCGACAACGCCGTCAAACCTCGACCGCGCAGCACACCAAATGCGGCACCCTGACTGTCCGCCTCCAGATGCCCGGATTCGATCTTGCCGCTGGCATCGGCGGCTTCAAAACGATAGCGATTCATCAGGCGTCCCGTGTCACACGAAGGATTTCTTCCGGCGCCGTGGCTCCGCAGCGAATCCAGCGTTCGCCGTCCTCGCGCAGGCTGAACATCCCGGCCTTGCTCGCCGCTGCACGCAACGCCTGCTCCCCTGCCCCTTGGTGAATCAGGGTGCGGATGTCGTCATCGATGCAGAACAATTCGTGAATGCCGGTCCGGCCGCTGTAACCGGTGTGATTGCACGCCGCACAACCGATCGGGCGCCAGGTGCCGGGGGTGGCCGGGTCTTCCTGTTTGCACTGATTGCACAGCCGCCGCACCAGGCGCTGGGCCAAAACTCCCAACATCGACGACGCCAGCAGAAACGGCTCGACGCCCATGTCGATCAAGCGGTTAACCGCCGACACCGCGTCGTTGGTGTGCAACGTTGCGAGTACAAGGTGACCGGTCAGCGAAGCCTGCACCGCGATCTGCGCGGTTTCGAGGTCGCGGATCTCGCCGATCATGATGATGTCCGGGTCTTGCCGCAGAATCGCCCGCAGCGCGAGGGCGAAGGTCATGTCGATCTTGGCGTTGACCTGAATCTGGCTGATGCCCGGCAAGTCGTATTCCACCGGGTCTTCCACGGTGAGGATGTTGCTGGTGCTCGCATCCAGTCGCGCCAGCGCCGCATACAAACTCGTCGTCTTGCCGCTACCGGTCGGGCCGGTGACCAGCACAATGCCGTGGGGCTGCCGGATCAGGTGATCGAGTTTCGCCAGCACCTGCGCGTCCATGCCCAGGGTTTCCAGATGCAGGCGCCCGACTTGTTTGTCGAGCAGACGCATCACCACCCGCTCGCCATGGCCGGTGGGCACGGTGGAAACACGAATATCAATCGGCCGCCCCGCGACGCGCAACGCAATACGACCGTCCTGCGGCAAGCGTTTTTCGGCGATGTCGAGCTGCGCCATGATCTTGATCCGCGACACCAGCGCGCCGTGCAGCGCCTTGCGCGGCGAGACCACATCGCGCAGCGTGCCGTCGACCCGGTAGCGCACCACCGAATGGGTTTCGAACGGTTCGATGTGAATGTCGCTGGCCTCGTCCCGCGCCGCTTGCGTGAGCAAGGCGTTGATCATGCGGATCACCGGCGCGCCGTCCTGGGTGTCGAGCAGGTCGGTGATTTCCGGCATGTCCTGCATCAGGCGGTCGAGGTCGACTTCGTTTTCCGCCGCACCGACCACCGCCGCCGCGCTCCCGGTATCGGCGTAAGCAGCAGCGAGCAGGCCGTCGAGTTCGTCATCGCGCACCCGCTCAAGCTTCGCCGCGCCGAACTGCCGGCGCACCTCGCTGATCGACCAGCCCGGCGTCGACGGGCACACCGTCAGCACGCCGTCGCGCAGCAGAATCCGCTGCGCCTTGGCCCAGGCGTAAGGCAATGCGCTCATTGCAGCGGCACCGCTTTGATGGTCGCGCGCGGGCCGGACACCGGGGCCGGCACGCCTTGGGCAGTGGCCGGCAATTGCGGCGCCTGCATGTCCGGCATCGCCCAGCTGCGTTCCGGTTGCAGACCGCCCTGTGCACGGCGCATGAAGTCGTAGCGGTTCAGCGTGATGCTGCGCCCCGCCGCGCTGTCGCGAATGATGTACGGGCGCAGAAACACCATCAGGTTGGTCTTGGTGATCGAGCGGCGTTCGTTACGAAACAGCGCGCCCAGCCCCGGAATACTCGACAACCATGGCACCGCGTCATTGCTCTGGCTGTAGCCATCCTGCAGCAGACCGCCGAGCACCATGATCTGCCCGTCGTCGAGCAGGATGCTGGTGTCGAGCGCGCGTTTGCTGGTGACGATTCCCGCCGAATTGGCTGCCGCCGAAGCGCGTTCGTCGATGCTGCTGACTTCCTGATAAATGTCGAGCTTCACCGTACCGCCCTCGGAAATCTGCGGCCGCACGTTGAGCTTCAAACCCACCTCTTCACGGGTCACGGTCTGGAACGGGTTGTTGCTGGTGCCCCCGCCGCCGGTGACGTAACTGCCGCTGACAAACGGAATGGTCTGGCCGACGAAAATACTCGCGGCTTCGTTGTCCAGGGTCAGCAGGTTCGGCGTCGACAGCACGTTGGTGCCGCCCTTGCTCTTCAGCGCGCGGGCCAGCACTTTCAAATCGAGGATCTTGCCGATGCCGGGGATGTCGACGGTGCCGTTAACGTAGCCGAGGTTCAGGCCTTGTGGCAGCACATCGAGGCTGGTCTTGCCGTTGACGTTGATCCCCGAACCGCCGAGGTTGGCGCCGCCGATCACGCCTTTGCCGCCGAGGTTGCCGGTCTGCCATTGCACGCCGAATTCGCTGGCGTCGTCCTCGCCGACTTCGACGATCAGGCTTTCGATCACCACTTGCGCGCGGCGCTGGTCGAGCAGGTCGATGACTTCGCGCAGGTTGCGGTACAGCGGCTCCGGCGCGGAAATCAGCAGGGTGTTGGTGGTCGCGTCCGCCTGAATGGTCACGCCGCCGGCGCTGAAGGCCACATTCTGCTCGCTGCTTTGCGCGTTGCTGCTGCCACTGCCAGTGCTGCTGCCCTGGGCGTAGCTGCCGCCGGTGCTGCCGCTGTTGGTGGTCGAAGTGGAGCCGTTGGTTTGCGTGCCGCTCTGGCCGTTCTGCCCGCCGCCTGAATTGGTGGAGCTGCCCATGTTGCTAAGCACCGAGCGCGCATTGTCGCTGGTGCCGCTGTCGCTCTCGCCGGTCAGCAATCCGCGCAGCGCTTGCGCCAGTTTGCCGGCCTGAGCGTTGCGCAGATACACCACGTGCAGGTTGCTCGGATTGCTCTGGGCGTTGTCGAGTTTGTAGATCAGGTTGCGCGCCAGCTCCGTGCGCTCGGGGCTGCCGGCGCGGATGATGATGGTGTTGGAGCGCGAGTCGCCGATCACTGCGATTTTCTGGGTTGGATCATTGCCCGGCGCGTCGAGCAGGTCAGCGACCATCGGCGCGATGTCGGCGGCAATGCCGTTCTGGATCTGCACCACGTCGGTGTCGATGGCACTCGGGGTGTCGATGTCCTCAATCAGCTGCGCGACCCGCGTCAGGTTCTCGGCGTAATCGGTGACGACGATGGTGTTGTTACCCGGATAGGCGTTGATCGGGTTGTTCGGCGACACGATCGGGCGCAGCACCGGGATCAGGTTCACCGCGTTCTCGTATTGCAGGCGGAACGTGCGAGTGAGCATGCCGTTGCCGGCCGGTTTGTCGGCGCTGTAAATCGGCCCGCCGAGTAGTTTGGCGTCAGCCTCCGGCACCACTTGCGCCACGCCGCCCACGTCCACCACGCTGAAACCCTGCATGCGCAGCGCCGCCAGCAACATGTCGTAAGCCTGATGCGCCGGCACCTGGCCTTCAGACACCAGCGTCAGGTTGCCCTTGACCCGAGGATCGACCAGAAACTGCTGGCCGGTGGAACGAGACAACGCCCGCACCACCGCTTGAATATCCGCGTCGACAAAATTCAGCGTCACCGGTTGATCGCCCAACGGATTGGCCGGCAACGTCGTGCCCCGCGCCGAACCGCCACTGCGAGCGCGTTCGGTGATGTTGTGCAATTGCTTCGGCGACGGTTTTACCTGAGCCTGCGCACGCTCGCGGTCGAGCACCGCGTCGCCGCTGCGCTGGGTGTTGGCCAGCGGCCGGCCGAGTTCGCTGTCCACCAGCAGCGGCGGTTGATTCGGTGGCGTGGTGTTGCTGCACGCGCTCAATGCCATCAACAGCATCGGCAACGCCATGCGTTTGGACCCTGACCCCTTCATGAAGCTTCCTTAGCGCCCAGCGCCTGATCCATGCGTACGGTGCCCGACAGAGTGCCGGCGGTGTCATCGGTCGCGGCGTCGTCTGCGCGTTGCAGACGGGCCTCGACCACTTGCAGTGAAAAATTCCGGGGTTGGCTCAGCAGCCAGTCGAGCACGGCGTCGGCCGGTGCGGCGTCGAAGGTCAACTGCCAGCCGGCGGCCGCGGCTGCCAATTGGTAATGGCCACCCAGTCCGCTGGCTTGCAAGGTCTGCTGCAGCGACTGCTCCAGGTTTTGCCCTTCCGGGCGCACGCTGACCTCGCGCAGCAGCACTTCCAGCGCTTCGGCCTGGGCGCGCAGCTTTGGCGTTTCGACTTGCGAGGCGGCGATCTTCTTCAGCGGCGGCTGAACCAGCGCCACCCACACAAACAGCCCCAGCAACAGCGCCGCCATCCCGCCGACCATGCGTTTTTCTCGCAGCGCCAACGGCTGCCAACGGGCCTGCAACTGAGCATTGAAGCGCTGCCAACCAGCGCGGTATTTCGCAAGCGATGGGCTATTCATCTTCGGCTCCGCTGCTGTCGTCGGTGTCAGTGGCGGCGGCCGCCTCGCCGGCCGGGCGCAGGACCCAACCGTCGTCATTCGGGCTGATGCTGATACCGGCCTGGGCCAGCGTGCCTTGCCAGTCCTTGTCATTGCCCGAACGCCGGGCCTCGGGCAGCAGGCTCAATTGCAACGCGCCGTCGACAAACTCCAGCCGCTGCACCGTCCCCGCCATGGACGGCATGCCACTGCCGGCCTGCGACACCAGCCGTGTGAAATCTTGACCCGGCGCATCCACCGCGCCCTGCTGGCGCGCCGCGATTTGCTGACGCGCCTGTTGCAGCGGATTGAGGATCACCGGCAACTCGGGGAACGCCTGCTTCACCCGCTGCGCCATCTGCGCCTTGAGCTGCTGGCCCTGCGCGGCCTCGCGGGCGGCGTACAGGTTCAAGCCGATCACCCACACTGCCAGTGCCAGCGCACAGCAACCGAGCGCCCTGCCCCAACCGCGATGTTCGGTGCCCGGTTGCTGGAGGCCGCCGTGCAAGCCCCAGTTCGGCAACGGGCCGGCATTGCGCTGTGTGTCGGGCAATGTTGATTGCACCGCTTCCGGTGCGCCGTCACCGATCCAGTGCGCCGGCAGGCCGGTTTCCAGCAGCCGCGTTTCGTCGATCATCGGCTGCACCTGCGCCGCATTCGGGCCGTGGCGCAGCAACAGATGCTCGTCGTGCAGGCAGCCGACGCCGCCGGCCATTACCGGCAAACTGTAAGCCGCCGGGTACAGGCCTTTGAGGTTCAAACCGAATTGCCCGAGGTGCTGCAAATCCTTGCGTGCTACCCAGGCAATCTGCACCTGGCCGCTTTCATTGCGAGTGCTGTGGGCGATGTGCATCTCGGCGCTGTCACCCAGCATCAACGCCTGCGCTGCGCATTGCACAGCCGCAGCGGTTTTGTTCGCGGGCAACGGCGGCAGATCAATGCTCGCCAACAGGCTGTCCGACGGGTGCAGAAAGCACACCAGCGGTTGCTTCGGCAGCGCGCCAAGTCGCACGCGCTCCTGGCGTGTGACCTGCCCCTGACGATCCAGCCACGCACAATCCACTTCACTGTCGAGACTCAGCTCCGCCAGCGGCGGCAAACTCACGCGCAACTGGCTCATACGCCCACCCGCGACCAGATCACTTGCGGCAAACGGTCCTGACTGCGATGCAACAACGCATCGAGGCTGACCCGCCGCTGATCGCGCCGCGCCTGCCCGCGCAGCCGAAACCAGTCGCTGGTGATGCCGACCTTGACGCTGGTGATCTCCAGTTGCGGCAGTCGCAGGCGATTGACGAAATCCCCGCGATTGATGAACCAGCGCCCGGCGTCACGCTCATTGATCAACGCCTGCGCCCGCTCCAGCGACAGCCCCGGCACATAAGCCGCCAGCACCGGCGCAGTGGCCGTGTTGCCGTTGAGCCAAGTGGTCGCCGGAATCACCGTCAGGTACGGCGCGAGTTTCGCCAACAGCGCATCGTTAACCCCGTCGACACTGCGCAAATCATCAAGCGTGCGCAGCATCGGCAAGGTCGGCGATTGCGGTTTGCGCGACGCGGACGGCGACGTCGCGCGCCCACTGTCGAAGGTGTTTTTCGCCACAGGCTTGTCCACCCCTTGGGCATTCAACAAGTGCGGATAAGAGCCGATCACCCGCTGACTGATGCGCCGACTCAAGCCGCTGCTCACACCAATCAACTCGCACAAGCGCTCGAACGCCTGCACCTGCGCGTCATCGATCCGCTCGTTGGCCACCAGATTGCGCAGGTTGAACTTGCCCTGCTCGTCCTCCAGCCGCCCCTCGAAACCCTGGATGTTCAAGTGCTGCGCCCAGGGTTGATCGAGTCGGGTCAACGGATCACGCTGCCGCGCGTCCCACAACAATTGCCGGCTGATCTCCAACCCGCCGTGCAACACCCAACGGCCCTGCACACGCAGTTGTTCGGCTTCCAGCGCCCGGGTCGAAACACTCTGGCGGGTCAGCATGCCGGCGGCAATCACCGCGACCACCGCCGCGATCAGCAGCGCACTGATGATCGCCATCCCCTGCTGGTGCGATTGGCTGTTCATGACCGGCCTTACAACTGCCAGGAACCGATGTCGGCATTCACACCGTCGCCGTCAGGCTGGCCGTCGGCGCCGAGGGAAAAGATGTCGATCTCGCCGTTGGCACCGGGATTGAGGTACTGATAAGGACGACCCCACGGGTCATTCGGCAGGCGCTCCAGGTACGAACGCCAGTTGCTGTTCTTCGCATCGGCCGGCCGCTCCACCAGCACCTTCAGACCCTGGCTCTGGCTCGGGTAAGTGCCGTGATCGAGGCGATACAGCTTCAGCGCCTGCATCAACCCGCCAATGTCCTGCTTCGCCGCCGTCGCCCGCGCCTGATCCGGCCGGTCGAGCACCTTGGGCACCACCATCGCCGCCAGAATCCCGAGAATCACCACCACCACCATGATCTCGATCAGCGTGAAACCCTGCTGCCCACGGGGCATCCGGCTCGGTCGATTGGGCTGTTTGAATTGCGCGATATCCATCTCGTCATTCCCTGGCTTGATTCGATTCGACGCGCAGTGTTGCAAGAAGATATGTCAGGGATGTTGAAAATCCTCGGGTGTTTTCGTCGTCAAGCCGTCAAGCACGGGGGTTAGCGTCAAGGGCTGCCCGACTGCCCGAGCCCCCGATGCGCACCCCCTCCCCGCAAGCCGGATTCACCCTGATTGAAGTACTCGTCGCGCTGGCGATCATCGCCGTGGCCATGTCCGCCGCTGTGCGTGTGGCGGGGTTGATGACGCAGAGCAGCGGGGTTTTGCGGGATCGTTCGATTGCGATGATTGCGGCGCAGAGTCGGATGGCGGAGTTGCGGCTGGAACGCAAGTTGCCGCTGGGCATGAAAACGCAGGATTGCGATCAGGGGCGGTTGATACTGCGCTGCGAGCAGATCATCTCGGCAGCTGAAAACGGCCGCTTGCTCAAGGTTGGTGTGCAGGTGTTTGATCGCAGCCAGGAAACTCCGGCGTTGGCGAGGGTTGAGACGTTGTTGAGCAGACCGCAGGACTAAGACCAATGGCGATTTGCCTGTCTAATCGATTTCCTGAGAGCCAGTTTTCTGAAAGTATGCAGGCCTCCGTTTTCCGTGTCCTATCGACACCTTTTGGATCAGTACGAACCTCATGGATTTTGATCACAACCTCCCTCAACCTGGTGACATCCTGCTATTGAGAGGAAAGAGCCTGTTTACCAAGCCGAATATGGTGATTCAATCAATCATACGGTTACAAAAATCGAACTATTCACATGTCGCCATTGTTACCGGGCAGAACATGATAATGGATGCAACGCCAGGCATTGGCATAACCCTGCGTCAATGGGATGAGGTAAGCCATTCCTACGACGTCGCCAATTCGTTGTTGGTCAGGCATAGAACCGCTCACCCGCTGGCGACTCAAGAGCTGGTTTCACGAGCACATTACTACTATGGCCAGAAGTACAAACTAGTTGCCTTAATAGGGAATGAACCGACATTTTCAGATAACAAAGGAATCGTGTGTTCACAGTTCGTCGCGCAGGTATACCAGGACTGCAATCTGCGCTGCTCAGAAAAGTTGTGCCGTAAAACTCTCCCAACGGATATCCATAACTTTGTCACGTCAAACCCGGAGTGGATTCAACGGCCCCTATCTGAAGTCGAAATTGGACTGAGCCATTACACTGATGAGATAAGTCATTCCCTAGCATATTCGACTCACCAACTGGATAACTATGTCGCTGCTTCTATTAAGCAGGCGTTTGATTTTAGCCGCATATTTCATAAGTTAACTGCGCAAATCGCGGACCTTACAGACAAGGTCAGTTTCACGGATGGTGGTTTGACCCCCGTTACCCTGAGGATGACCATGTCCTACAAGACCGACATTTCCATCGAACATCTCAGCGCTTCATGGCGCCAATATTTTCTCGAGCCAAAAGCCAAGGCCACGTTCCTTCATGAGGACGGCCCGGCAGCTGACAAGCAGGTAAAGGTCTTTATTAAAACCTGTGAAATTGTAAAGGAGCATATTAATGCAGCAGATGAAGCATCGAATCAGCTGCAAATTTTAATGAGCACGTTAGAAGAACTTGCAAAGTCTCTGCCTCCCTCCCCTAGTGAAATCGAAACTCGCACCTGGATTTCTAGCCATCTTGAGTTCAGGAGAAATGCACAGCATCAAATAGATATTCTGGACTGGATCTTCACCTCCAACCCCAACAATATTGATTTCGCCAAAAATTTTGATTTCCAAGCACTTATGGAGGAATACGATAAAAACCCGAGACCCGACTACAAGGAAGCGCTAGATACACTTTCTATCATTGCCAACTATTGCCTGCTTTGCGATTGCTGGATAAAGCAGCGCCCCCACTACGCCCAAATAATGAGCGTTCATGATGCTGCGGATGATCTAACGAAGCAGTAGATCCTCATTTATTGATAAGAATCGAAATAAAACCTCAGAGAGAGGCGGAAACGCTGAGGTGATTGAATAGAAAGGGGAAGCGTTGCCTATGGGTCCGGGCTTGGCAAATCGTCCAATCAATGGATAACCCTCTGACCAAACTTATACCGACTACGACGAAGTAGAAAAAATATATAAAGGCTTTGGCGGTACTGTTAAATGAAACTAAAAATATTAACCATCAGCCTTCTAGGTTGCGTCAGCTTATTTTCTAGCGCAGCAGACCTCCCTATCAAAGAAGGAATGCCATTTTCGAAAGCCCAAAAAGCTTTGATCAAAAATGGCTGGAAGCCGAATCCGACCTACTCAGGTGAGTTCGGAGTTGAAAGCGTCATCCAAAGAGAAGGCTTCAGTGAAATCGAGTCTTGCACGGAAGGCGTCCGTTACTGCAGCTTCAACTACATCAAGAACGGAGATTGCTTAGGTGTAGGAACTGTCGGCGAAGAGGTCAAAGACATGAAGATTTATTCCTGGAACTTCAAATGCCCTGAAAAGGATTGAAGCCAGAAATCAAAGGGGACAGAAATCTGTTCTTTTTTTGGAACGATCAAATGAAGACCACGACCCTCCTGCTCCTCGCAAGGTATTGCACGGGTACAAGCTCTGCATTTGCCGGCGGCTCGCAAGCGACAAACGTCAAGCACGGGCCAGTAGGCATCGCCGTCGATGAGCCCTTGATGTCCGCTAGATCCAGGTTGATCAGACAGGGATGGAAGCCAACCCGGATGCACACCAGCGATGGCTATGAATACAGTGGTGTGGAGCGCGAGCTGGCCGCTCACAACTTCCTGGAACTCGATACCTGCTCTTTTGATAGCTCGCGCTGCATCCTGTTCTATTCAAAGAAAGGCGCCTGCTTGCGCGTTGACACCATGGGTGAGCAGCTCAAAGACGTGGCGGTAACGCGATGGGCTGATGAATGTCCGGATGCGCCTTCAGAGCCAGATAGCGGCGACGCGGGTTAAGAAACATAGGGGACTGAATGAAATAATTCAGTCCCCTTTTCCCCGGGAGCGGGCTTGCTCGAGAAGGCGCCAGAATTGACACCCGTTTACTCAGCAGATCATCCCGAGGTCTGCCTCACCCCGGTATTTGCAAATTATCCAACGCCCGATTCACCGCCAACTCCCCGAGCATGATCAACTGCGCAATGCCCACCAACGCCCGACGCTGCGAAGCCGGCACCAGACTGGCGATGTTTTGGGCAATGGTTTGGGCCGAAGCGAGTGTTTCACTGGCATCAATCAGCAGTTCTTCGTTTTTGTTGTCCGCTGTCACGGCATACATCCCGCGGGTTCTGCGTGGGGGCGGCGTGGAGCCGGGCGGACAGAGGTAATGGTCGAGCGCGCGGTCGGCGGCTTCGTGGAGTTTTCTGGAATCGATGGATTCGTAGGGGGAAACCGAGTCGGTTTCGGGCGGGTTGGGTGTTGGTTTGATCATGGTGAAGCTCCATTTTTATACCTGGTGGAACCACCAACACCTGTCGCTAAACAAGTAAGGGTGGCAGCTGTACGCGGGTTAGCGAACCGAGAGGTATAAGACCCGGCAGACCCGAAGGTCTCCCACGCACAGCCACCATATCGTCATGCAAAAATCTGCGACAAACGGGAGCGTCGTTGAACTTATACCTGGTCGGGTCGCTAAACCCGGTCGCTGGGTTGCCAGCGACACGTAGACGATAAAGACCAGGTACAAAGCGCACAAGCCGGCGGATTCTGGCGTAGCTGTAGGCAACGGCGCAAGGATATGTAGCCTGAGAGAGTGTCTGGAGATGTCTTTTTAAACGCCGGCGTTTATCGAGACCTTACAGCGGCACATCCATGAGGTGGGGAGGCTGGCCAGATGATTCTCATATCCATTTTTTTGGTAATAAATCGGAAAAAATCAGTCCCCTTTTCCATACTTGTCCCCTTTTTCACTCGTTTCTGAAATCGGCTAAAGGCCCGGACTCGACAGCCGATGCCTTATACCTCGCCCGTCGTCTCCTCGTTAACACTGGATTTGAACAAGGACGCAAACCACTTTTTGGATGCAAATTTCTTGTACAACCTAGGGGCTTGGTTTTTCAGCTTGGCTACCACCGAGACCATGGCCTCGCGAAGATCCTTGGAATATCGATAGGCTCCAATTTGATCGGCTTTGGTGTCCAAGAACAGCGCCACCTTATCCGTTGACGCCGAGGTCCTGCCCACTGAGTCCAACAACCTGATCAACCGAGATGCTTCGTCGGAATTAATAGGTTGGATGTCCTGAATGAGCGAAGCAAAGTTTTGAAGCACAGCAATTAGGCGATCAATTTGCTGTGGATCGGAGTAGAAGAGCGAACGCAGGCGTGCACCGACAACATGTTTCAACTGCGGATCTAGGACCTCGATCATCGCTTGTAGAAGAGAAACCGTAGCGCTATCCAGCTCAAACTTTGCTGCACCACCAACATATTGACTGAGTGAAGCCACAACACTGTCGGCGATAGTAGAGGCTCCTGAAAGATTCATGCCTTGGGCTTTAATCGCCTGAAAAATTTTGGTCATTTGAGGGAGTGCCTGCACGATTATTGCGCACCACTGTTCCTCTGTTCGATTCGGAGCATCAACCACCTTGAAGGCAAACGTTTTGAAATTCTTGAAGTGTACGCTTTCAGTCGCTAGCGCGAGACCCAGTAAGTTTAAATCCACTTCGTGGAGCTGTTTCAAACCCTGCTCTGTACGCAGATCCCAGCTTTCGAACCACGACAGGACCTCATCTACACTTACTCCCTCAGGCCCAACCGCATCGGTCAACGCAGTGAAGTTTTTCATCATCCAAGGTATCGGCAGCCGCGAAAGTTTTTTCTTTTTGATGAGTTTGGCAATGTACGGCGCAATGGCACTGGCTACTTCGCTGGTTACCAGCGGTAAGATATCTGTGCATTTCAATGCCGCATTCCCGAGTGCCCAGAACAGCTCGGAGACAAAGACTTGATCCAGAACTGGAATCGACGCGAGTGTCGCAGGGTCGGATTCTCGCATGTACACGATTGCCCCGACTGCACGGACGGTGTCTGTAGGGTCGCTAGCCAGCAGCGATGCTAAAGTCGACAGCACGGTAGAATCGATCGTCTCTGCAAGTGCCAAACAAACCACTGCTGCATTTACCGATCCGCCATCGCAAAGTTTTGCGATCTCCGCTACTTCAGCAGCGCTGATCCCGCCAACGACCCCTTCAGTCACACTGCGATGCTTATAGGCCCAAACGAGCGCAGGGACTACTTGATCGCTGTCCAACGGCGAGGCTATAAGCGCATGATCATCGGTACTCACCAATTGCAAATTTGCATTCGGATAGGCCTTTTCACTGGGCTCGAAGTCAATGACCCGAATGACCTTCATCTCTTCGATGGCCGGCAACAGATGCATAACGCATTCGACTCGATCTAGAAGCATCCCGTCGAATGTCTCACCGACCCCATTCAGGTATAAATCGTACTCGACAAGGTCTGCCTTGAGCACAGCAAATTCCGCCTCTTCATACGGCTCACCTATGCGTAGATTGATCGAGTCTGAAAGACTCTTCCCATGCGTAGAGATCAACCCGCGATCAAGACCCAACTCGATACATTTCTCAACGCACTGATAGAAGGCTGCATTGCCCCTGCTCGGTTTTGGCTGCACTTGTAGGCGCTCGGCGTTGAGCAACTTCATGAGATCTGCCGCCCATTCTCCTCCGTGTTTGGCATGCGCTGCACTGACAACTGGAAGTAGAACTGACAATGTCGGGATGGTGGCTAAGTAGCGCTTGAAAGCATCGGCAAAACCAAAGAGCGAGGTCAACGAGTACAACTTGTTTTCATCGCCCGACTCAATGGCATTCAGCAAAGGCTCATCGATCAGCTCAGCAATCGCAATTTTGCTAGTCGTCAGGAAGTGGATCTGAAGCAGCTGTATCTGCCAGCCCTCTTCCATCCCTTCGCCGCACAATCCTTCTAATAAAGATTGCGTCTGAGCATACTTTGCCGCGGTCGCATCATCGACCTCATTCGCAGTTTTAAACGTTTGAGAAATCCCGTCTCGTCTGAGAATTTCCTCCATGGGAACTTCGCTGTACCTACAAAGCAGAATATGTGCCGCAATGCATACTAAATTTATCTGCTCGCCCACCACCAAAGCGGTAGTGGCAATATCGTTTATGTACTTCTTCTGCAGCCTAGGAGTGACCAATCCATTGGCCATAGGACTGTGCCGATGAAGCAACTGCGCACACTGTTCTGATAACTGGGCGTCCACATCCTGAAAGGTGTGCTCCCATAATCTCTTAAAACCGTCCTTCCATCCTGAAGTGATTACAGGCGGGGCTCGGAATACAACAGGGAATTTCTTGGCAATAAAGTCCCGCGAATCGTACTTGCGATCCGCATCGGCACCGAGATAGGCGGCAACCTTATTCGAGCAAAATGGCACGACCACGGTCAGATTTTCAGCGGACGCCACCGATGTAAAGATTTCCAAGTCGCTCCATACGCTACGAAGGTTATCTTTTGGCAATCTATCGAGATTATCCAGGATGACAACATAATGCTGAGCAGTTACTAGAGTGAGTTGATTAGACAAGGTTCGCTTCAAATCAAGCGGAGTAACTTCCTTAGCGGTTTCTATTTTTTCATTGATCGTGTCCTCGCTTGAGCCTCTGAATAGACTGAGCAAACTCCATTTCTTGTTTGCCTTACCCACTTTCTTATTTCGATTGAATAGCCACGCAAATAACAAAACCAAAACGGGACTTAACAAGGCGACCCAGTTTACCGATATCAATATGCTTGAAACCTCAACCACAGGCTTTACAAGAGTCTCGGCAGAAGGCTTGGCAAGTTTGAAAAGCTCTTTAAATGCGCTGGTGGAAAAAAACAAGCTAGCGAGCAGTGCTAGCGCCCAAGCACTCGCATGGCTCGTAGTAATTTTGGTGTATTCGAATTCACGCCCGAGAGCGACATCTCGACTTTTGGCCAGAGATTCGGCCTCAACACTGCCGGTTCCTACATCTTTCAGCAACTGCTCGGTAAAAAGTTCGATGAAATTGCTTTTGGTGGAGCCTTGATAATTTTGTTCGCAATCAAACAACCAAACACGATAGCTATCATCGGAAGCCTTCAACTTTGACCCAAGCATCGTCAATATGGAACTTTTACCAGAGCCGAACTCTCCGTCCAGACCGATCACCTGAGAGGAATTGGGAGCCATAATGTAGCTGTGCATCGCTGTCGCCACCTTGTCGTGGCTACCGCCGGGAAAAAGGTCCTTATCAGCGGGGAGTTCGGTATGAAAGTTGATCAATTCCGCATAGTCCTTTAATTACGTCAGAGAGCTGGAGAAAATGGATGCTTCTCACCGGGGGTACAGATTCGTCGGAATCCGTTCTATTACGGTCAATCCTAGCGGACCTGCCAGCCTGATTGATAGCACAATGGAAGCATAACTGTTATATGGGGCTAGGCAAGGGTGCCGGGGGCAAGATCCGTCCGCGATTATTGGTGATTGATCAGCGCATGAGTCTATATCTCATCGGGTGATGAGGACGATCAAACTTCCTTCGCCCCGCCAGAATGGCTCATTTTTTTGACACATCGGATAAACGCTTAACATAAGTAGTCGTTCGTGGGTGCCTGCTTTCAGCCAAAACAGGTGGGCGCCAACCTCTGATCGAGCCACCCTACTCACCGCAGCCACGAGATCTACATTCAAGCAATACTCGGCACAGATTTTATTAGATTGATGCGCTATACCTTTAACCTGAGCCTTACGGAAAACGTAACTGTATGGAGGACGGTATGGATGGGATGCCGCGTAATGTGGGTTCTCTGAGCGTGCGCCTGCTGAAGAAAGGTCGCTATCCTGAAGACTCATTTCGAGATCAGTATGCCCCTGGAGGCGAAAAACAGCTTTCAGCGTCTGAATGGTTGGGTAATGGCGAAGGGGTACTCTACTCTGGACAACTCTATAACAAGTCACCCGAATGGCTCGCTATTCTTGCGGCCTACGCCAATGATCTTCCAGAAAATCTCAGTGCGAGTGGAGCTGGAGCAGTGCTATTCCTGAAGGTGAGATCACGGTGGTTCGCACTCACTTTCGGCTACGCCCACATAGCGCTTGGTGATGACGTGTTTGTGCATCAGTTTGGGTTGAAAGTTGCCCTAAACGCCGTACCTCGTGGCTCACTTCTGACTTTAGATACTGCGACTCCAGACGCTGTCACGTTTCAAAAAAGGGTCCAAGCGAGCGATTTTTCGGATATCAGTGAGTTCGGCATCAATACTGTGCGTGACTTGGCCAGGGTCGCAGGAGGCAAACCTTCAGATCGCGAATTTGGCAAATTCGTTGCTGGTAAAGACATGCTCCATCTTGTGGATAGCCTCCAACCCAACGAGTTCCATGATAAGTGCGAAGTTATTCTCTCAATGTACGAATCAAAGGCGTATCGAAAGGATTACGAATGGTTTGACAATGTCAGGATAGTAGATTCGCCAAGCACCCTAGTAAAACTTGACGATGCTTTATTCGAAGAAATCCAGCGTATTCGCAGAGGCGCAACGGATAGTACTCTTCACATGTCTCCTCCGGAAATTCTCGACTATGTTGAGGGAAACGCCCTTCACTTCAATGGCTTTGGAAGTCGAAAAAGAGAATTCAATAAACTATCAATTACAGAGTACACTCAAGAATTAGAAAGGCTAAACTGTAATCACTCCATTGAAGAAATAAAGCAACAACACCGCATCAAGTCAACCAGCCAAAAAACAAGTGCTTTCGACACTTCCTGGAAAACTTACGACTGTTTCAATTGGGAAGCCTCACTAAATCCTGACGGTGGCAAGCCGATTCACTACGTACTCTTCGCTGGAACATGGTATCGAATCTCGAAACTTTTTAAGGACAAAGTCGATGATCACTTCGCCGCCATCAAACGCTACTCGATTATTGGCTCGACACATTGCAGCAATGAAGAGCAACTCATCGCTCATATCGAATCAAACCGCCACGACCTAATAAAACTTGATCGGTCAAAGTTAAATCCCAAGAACGTGACCCACGCAAATCTCGAACCATGCGACTTTTACTCCAACGAAAAGTATTTTATTCATTTAAAGGACGGTGGTTCATCTGGACCAATCAGCCATCTCTGGTCACAAGGAGTGGTTAGTTCAGAAGCATTCGTCTCCGACGCGGAATTTCGGAAAAAGCTACGCTCAGAACTAAGAAAAAAGCCTCGCGGAGTAAATTTTATCTCCACACTACCTGACAACAGGGTGAAAAATATCGTCCGCTCTGAATACACAGTAATTTACGGCATCATGCGATCTAAATATGCCGACGGAACCATCGGCATACCGTTTTTCAGCAAGGTAAGCCTCATAGCCGCGTGCGATCGATTACGAGCGCTTGGTGTAAATATTGGGTTGGAATTGATCGAAAAGATCAGCCCTGCCATGGCCTCGACTACTATTCCTGCGCCCGTAATAAACATAGCTACCGCTCCTCCTTCTTCTCCACTTGCCGCTTCAGGTTCCACCACTAGTTTGCCTTCTAGTGTCGTTTCCCCTCAGCAGCCGCCCCCCTGACTTAAAAAATTGAAAGACGATTTCAGAACAAATCGTTTTGGAGTGGGGAACTGTAGTTCATCAATTACAGCTTCTGGCCAGAAGCGCCCTCAACCACTATTTCCTTGCACGTACGGATGTGCGTGTATCAATAGTTCAAAAGATCCTATGCCACCTGACAGAACAAAATAACTACCTTCGACCTTCACATTCACGGCCTAACCAACCTAGGCATCTCCACCCCCTCCCCCAACCTCTCCACCCC
>NZ_NEJP01000033.1 GCF_002113125.1 Pseudomonas sp. B20(2017)
TGATTCATGACTGGGGTGAAGTCGTAACAAGGTAGCCGTAGGGGAACCTGCGGCTGGATCACCTCCTTAATCGACGACATCAGCTGCTTCATAAGCTCCCACACGAATTGCTTGATTCATTGAAGAAGACGAAAGAAGCAGCCCGAAATTGGGTCTGTAGCTCAGTTGGTTAGAGCGCACCCCTGATAAGGGTGAGGTCGGCAGTTCGAATCTGCCCAGACCCACCAATTTTGTGTGGGAAACGCCTGTAGAAATACGGGGCCATAGCTCAGCTGGGAGAGCGCCTGCCTTGCACGCAGGAGGTCAGCGGTTCGATCCCGCTTGGCTCCACCACTACTGCTTCTGAAGTAAGAGCTTAGAAATGAGCATTCCATCGCTGTGATGGTGAATGTTGATTTCTAGTCTTTGACTAGTTCGTTCTTTAAAAATTTGGGTATGTGATAGAAAGATAGACTGATGGCCACTTTCACTGGTGGTGATCAGGCTAAGGTAAAATTTGTGAGTTCTCTTAGT
>NZ_NEJP01000030.1 GCF_002113125.1 Pseudomonas sp. B20(2017)
CAGACTGTGTGAAAACACACTGACAGGCCTTAGACCAAACGCCCCGACTTATTCGGGGCGTTTGTTTTTGTGCTGAAAAAGGCTCTTCAGCCCATCAGTTGCATCATTTTTTTGGCTCCCAGGACACTGATCGCCCGCTTGAAGTTGTACGCGGTCACGGCCAGTGCCATTTCAGCTTTCGTCCCTTCAAGTTGTCGTAGCAAGAACCGCCCGTTCCCAAATAGCCATTGTTTGAGATTGCCAAACGGGTGCTCCACGATGGATCTGCGTCGCTCCATCATCTCTGGATGCAGTTGCATCCGCTGTGCCATACGCTCAAAGGCTTCCTCTTGTGCGTGGCGTGAGACATAGCGGCGCTGAGCCGTTGTACATTGGGCTTTCAGCGCACATCCAGCGCAGTCGCTGACTGCCGCCTGGTAGATCCGGTCGCCTTTGTAACGCTGTTTCAGGGTTAGCCATTGACCTGCCGGGCACTGGTATCGATCCTGTTCAGCGTCATAGGTAAAGTCCTGGCGCTCGAATAATGTCTCTCCGCCTGGGTTCGAAGTTCGATTTGGCGGCACGTACACGGTAATGGTGGCCTCCTCGCACGCCTGGAATTGCTGGCCATTTGAGTAGCCCATATCGGCTGTCACGGTCAGCGTGTCCTGCCCCAGTTCGGCCTTGGCAGCTTTAGCTATGGGTTCAAGCTGTTTGCGGTCGTCACCATCTTGCGTCACCTCATGGTGCAAAATCAGACAGTGCTCTGCGTCCACGGCTGTTTGCACGTTATAGGCAACACGCGCCCCCTTTGGCGTGCGCATCATTCGGGCATCGCTTTCGTGCGTGTTGAATTGCTCCAGCCCCATCGACTTCATCAAAGCTTGGCAACTACGGTTGTCTTGCTGCTTGGCCTCAAGCTTCGCCAGTGCCGCCTTGATCGCAGTGCGATCGACCACTTGCTCGCCCTCTGCTTTATCAGCGGCATCCAGGTCAGCCAAGTATTGGGCAATCCGCTTATCCAGCTTCTCCTCCTGACGCTTGAGCTGATTCAAATTCAGGTGGCGTCGCGAGGAAGCGACCGCCTGAAACTTACTGCCGTCGATCGCAACCAGATCACCTGCAATCAAGCCGACGGATCGGCAGAATTGCACAAAAGCTCGGCACGTCGTAACGAAAGCTACTTTGTTGTTCTTGCGAAAGTCGGCGATGGTCTTGAAGTCGGGTTTAAGCCGGTTGATCAACCACATCACTTCGATGTTGCGTTGGCACTCAGCTTCTAGGCGCCGCGACGAGCGAATGCGCTGAAAGTAGCCATAGAGATAGAGCTTGAGCTGATCGGCGGGGTCGTAAGCAGGGCGCCCAATGGCCTTGGGCTGAGCTTTCTCAAAACCGAGCTGGCCCAGATCGAGCTTGGCGACATACAGGTCGATGACTCGTACGAGGTGATCTTCAGGGATCAGTTCCTCCAGCGAGACCGGGAACAGGCTGGTCTGGCTACGGGACTCTCCTTGTATGTAGGCCATAACGAAAAATGCTCCGTATCTTTCGATACGGAGCATTTTCTTAAAGGGCCGGACAGATTGCTAGGTTTTCACACAGTCTG
>NZ_NEJP01000031.1 GCF_002113125.1 Pseudomonas sp. B20(2017)
GCCTGGGACGCCGTTGGCCGGCTGATCCAGACGACGCTGCCTACCGGAGCCACCCGCGCCTGGTCCTACAGCGCCTACGGCCAGATCACCGCCGAACGCGATGAACTGGGGCGCATCACCCGCTACGAATATGACGACGACCTGCATTTGGTCAGCCGCCGGATCAACCCCGACGGCACGCGGCTGCAGTACCGCTACGACCATGCGCAGCTGCTGCTGACGGAAATCGAGAACGAGTCCGGCGAAAAGTATCGGCTGGACTACACGCCCACCGGACTGATCCGACAGGAAATCGGCTTCGATGGCCGGCGCACCGCGTACGCCTATGACCGCACCGGCCATCTGCTGGAAAAGACCGAGTTCGGCGACGACGGCTCGACGCTGGTCACCACTTACCAGCGCGACAGCGCCGGGCGCTTGCTGCTCAAGACCCTGCCGGACGGGATCGAGGTCAGCTACCGCTATGACCGTTTAGGCCGTTTGGTCGGCGTGGATGACGGCCAGGATCACCCGCTGGCCTTCGAATACGACCTGCAGGACCGGCTGGTGCGCGAGCATCAGGGCTGGGGCACCTTGCGTTACACCTACGATGCCTGCGGCCAGCTCACCCGCCTGCGCCTGCCGGACAACAGCAAGCTCGATTATCACTATGCCAAGGGCGGTGCGCTGACCGCGATCGACCTCAACGGCGCCTTGCTGACCCGCCACGTCTACCACAACGGCCGCGAACAGCAGCGCCAGCAAGGCCTGCTGCTCAGCGAATACGCCTACGACGAACAGGGCCGCTTGCAGTCCCACGCCGTAGGCCATCAACGCAGCGCGCTGTACCGCCGCGACTTTGCCTACAGCGCCAACGGCAACCTCGAACACATCACCGACACCCGCCACGGCCAGCGCAGCTACACGTACGACGCCCTCGGCCGGCTGATCCGCGTGCGCCACACCCGTGACGAGGTGCCGGAAAACTTCGCCCACGACCCGGCCGGCAACCTGCTGATGCAGGACCGTCCGGGCCCGACACAGATCAAAGGCAACCGCCTGTTGATGCAGGGCGACCGCCATTACGACTACGACGCCTTCGGCAACCTGATCCGCGAACGCCGCGGCCGCGCGCAACAACTGGTCACTGCATACCGCTACGACAGCCAGCACCGCCTGATCGGCCTGACCCGCCCCGACGGCACCAGCGCCACCTACCAATACGACGCCTTCGGCCGGCGCATCCGCAAGACCGTCGACGGCCAGACCACCGAGTTCTTCTGGCAAGGCGACCACCTGATCGCCGAAAGCAGCC
>NZ_NEJP01000032.1 GCF_002113125.1 Pseudomonas sp. B20(2017)
CTGTGGGAGATTCTATGGTTGAGGGGCAACCCTCAACTTGCTTTCGGCTGGTATTCGCTCTGCCCCTTTAGTAGTGCGAATACGACCCGAGCAAGTTTACGGGCCAGAATCACCAGTGCCTGAGTGGTGCTGAACCCTTTAGCTCGTTGCTCTTCATAAAAACCTTTCCAGGTCGCTGTTCGGCTGGCCGACATGGCTGCATTGTGCAAAAGTCGGCGCGCCTCCGGATCACCTCGTTTTGTCAGACTGCGGCGACCGTCCTTCTGTCCCGACTGTGAAACCCGTAAATCCATCCCCAAAAAAGCGATGAATGCGTCAGCGTTTTTGAACTCGCCCCGTTGAAACGCCGCGATCAGGCGAGCGCCAGTCAAAAAGCCTATGCCTTCAACTTTCATGCAGCGCCTTAGATGGACAAGTAAACCGGCCTCTTTAAGGAGGTCGTTGATCATCTTCTCGACCAGCACTTCAAGCCTCTGCATTGAGGCTATTTGCTCGGCAAAAGCGGCTTTGAGCAGCGGCTCATTTGCCCAGCTCTGTACCAGGCCAACTCGTGCCTGAACCAGCGCGGCGCGCCGGCGGAAAAGGCTCAAGAGCTGACGATACAGCGGCGAGGGTGGAGTCCATGGGTGAAGCTCTTCATATTCGTTTTTCAGATAACGGGCGAGCAGCTTTGCATCCAGCGCGTCGGTTTTGGCGCGAACCTTCACACCTTTGCGGTAGTGGCTTAGTTCATAGCCACCGACCATGTAAATCGTGCAGCCGGCATCATGGGCCAGATCGGCGAATTCCAAGTGATAGATATTGGTCGACTCAATTGCTACGTCGACCGGTGCCGGCAAGGTTTTCAGCCATTTCTTGATGGCTGGCTTGTTATTGGGAAGCGTCTCCAGCAGATCCAGTTCGGTCTGGTAGATCACCAGTTCATCTTTGGCGACATCCACGCCCACGATTGGCTTGGAAACAGAAACCGACATTGCCATTGAACACCCCCCGAGATATGGTTTTGAGCACTTGAAGGGCTCACCCAGAGGCGCAGGCTTGTTCCTATCGTCGGTCTAGCCAGATGCATTCTTTATCGGCGCTTGGGTGAAAGGAGGAGGGGCGAAATCTCCCACGGATCTGTACTGCGCCAACAGTCAGAATCGAGCCTTGTCCCTCCTCCTCCCTTCAAGTACCAGCATACAAGCGAGC
>NZ_NEJP01000004.1 GCF_002113125.1 Pseudomonas sp. B20(2017)
GAATTTCTTGACGACCATAGAGCGTTGGAACCACCTGATCCCATCCCGAACTCAGAAGTGAAACGATGCATCGCCGATGGTAGTGTGGGGTTTCCCCATGTGAGAGTAGGTCATCGTCAAGATTAAATTCCGAAACCCCAATTGCGAAAGCAGTTGGGGTTTTGTTTTAGTAGAAGTCACCGATTTTTGCCGGAACGTTACTGCGGTAACGGGCTGGTCACAGAATTTCTTGACGACCATAGAGCGTTGGAACCACCTGATCCCATCCCGAACTCAGAAGTGAAACGATGCATCGCCGATGGTAGTGTGGGGTTTCCCCATGTGAGAGTAGGTCATCGTCAAGATTGAATTCCGAAACCCCTGTCTGCGAATGCAGACAGGGGTTTTGTCGTTTCAGAGCCCATAAAAGTCTGATCTTCATACCGCTCTGCGTTCCTTGCTGCTCCGACGAGCCTGCCTTTTGCGCCACCAGATGTAGACGCCAGTCCCCGACAACCCCGCAATCAGAACACCCAATACCGCGATCATCACTTGTCCGGTGAAGCCTATGATCCGTCCCCCATGTATCGGCAACTGCAACCGATAAAACCGCTCTCCCAACGTCCCTTCTCCTGCGATCTCCTGCCCCAGTAATCGTCCGTCCGTACCGTGGAAGAACAACCAGGATTTGCCGTGGGCCTCGGTGTCATGCTGGCCGAACCCCGCACCGTAGAAGTTGTACTCAAAGCTGTAATACAACTCGCCAATCGCCGCTGTCAGCCCCAACCTTTTGCCTTCCTGTTGTGCCCTTTCGTATGCCTGTTGATAACTCAATCGAGTGATCCCCAGCTCTTCGGCAGGCATCCGCCC
The DNA here is from genome assembly GCF_002113125.1 of Pseudomonas sp. B20(2017). GTDB lineage: Bacteria > Pseudomonadota > Gammaproteobacteria > Pseudomonadales > Pseudomonadaceae > Aquipseudomonas. The sequence continues at coordinate 850 of NZ_NEJP01000004.1, forward strand.
TCGCGCCTCATACACGCTCGGTTCAATCGGAGAAAACAACGACACCGCAGGTTTGAAGACCTGACTCGGCAGATTCATCGCCACGCTGCTGACGGCTATCGGCAGCAACAACAACCACAGCCACAACCCCCCCGCCCGGTGCAGATCAAAGTTGAGTCGATAGGCATGCCCGCCCTTGATCTTCCAGGCGTTCGACCACTTCTTCCAGAACGGTTTACCCCGCGGCAACGTCAGCCAGAGGGCAATCAAGCAATCGATTACCCAAGCGATGGCCACCAACCCCATCAACAGCAAACCCCAGTTACCGGGGAGTGTCAGGTTGTAGTGAAACTCGAGAATGAACGGAACGAAGTTCTCACGCTGGAAACAGCACTCGCCCCAGTAACGCTGACCTTTTTGCTCTCCGCTGACAGGGTCGAGGTAGAACACTTCATTGCGTTCTTTAAACGGTTCACCCGTCGCCGGATCATTTCGCGGAACCGCCGCCAGCAATGCCGTGTGGTCTGCCTCGTTCGGGTACTCCATGTACCAGACCTGCAACTTCGGATGGGCCGATTGCACCGCATCAACCAGCTCACCTGGCGGCAGACGCTTCCCCTCGGCCGAAGCCTCGTAAAACTGCGGATTCAACCACTCATCCAGCTCATGGTTGAACGCCAGAATGCTCCCGGTGATCCCGGCCAGCAGCAGAAAAACCGCTGTGGCCAACCCGATATACCGGTGCAATAAAACCAGAAATGAGCGCATGAAAATTCCCCCACAGATACGACAAAGCCAGCCCCTGAAATCAAGGGCTGGCTTTTTTATGCATAAGACAAAGGCTTAGAACTGGTAACTGACCGTGGCGACGACGTTGCGCTCTTCGCCCATGTAGCAGAAGTCCAGACTGGCGCAGGAGGCTACGTAGGATTCATTGGTCAGGTTGTTAGCATTCAGGCGTACGTCGACACCCTTCAGACCGACCTTGCCGAGGTCATAGCCAATCGATGCGTCGAACAATGTGTAGGACGGCACCTTCATGGTGTTCTCTGCATCCGCCCAGCTATAGCCGACATAACGTACACCACCGCCCAGTCGCAGCCCGTCGAGTGCCGCGCTGTCGAACTTGTAGTCGGCCCACAGCGATGCCATGTGCCGTGGCGCCTGGGTTGGCGAATTGCCTTTGTTCTCGATCACATTGGTCGGTGTGCTCAGGGTGCTGGTCATCGACTTCGAGTATTCAATGTCGGTGAAGGTGTAGCTGCCGAGCACTTTCAGGTTGTCGGTCAATTGCATGTGCGCTTCAAGTTCCAGCCCCTGAGAGCGGACAGCGCCTACAGCGCGATAGAAGTTTTCCTGCGGCAGTTTGGTCGCCAGGTTTTCCTGATCGATGCGGAACAACGAGGCGGTGAACAGATTGTCGGTACCCGGCGGCTGATACTTCAGGCCCATTTCCCACTGGGTTCCATCGGTCGGTGCGAGCGGATTGCCGGCGCTGTCAGCGTAGGAATTCGGGTTGAACGACTCGGAATAGCTGACGTACGGAGCGAGCCCGTTATCGAACAGATACAGCGCGCCTGCACGGCCAGTGAGCTTGGTGCGTCGATCGTTGATCTCGGTGCCGACCGGACGGCCCGCTTCGGCGATGCGGTTTTCATCGGAGGTTTCCACCCAGTCCTGACGCAGTCCCAGCGAGAAGCGCCACTTGTCCATTTCGATCAGGTCTTGCAGATAAACGCCGGTCTGCTCCAGGCGCCGCAGGTAGCTGGTATCGCCGTACGGCGTAATAGCGGAATTGCCATACACCGGGTTGAACGCGTTGATCGGCGCCAGGCCGCCACTGGTCCAGTCGACCACGGTTTTGCGTCGCTGGTAATCCGCCCCCATCAGCACCGTGTGCTTGATCGCGCCGGTGAAAAATTCGGCCTGGAGCATGTTGTCGACGATGAATGCGTGCAGGCGCTCGTTGCCGCCGGTGTAGTAGCGATTCAGTTCGTTGCTGGTCGGCGACGTCCAGCCATAGGCGTATACCTGATCCATGTTCACTTTGGAGTCGAGGTAGCGGAAATTCTGCCGCGCGGTGAAGACGTCGTTGAAGCGGTGTTCGAACTGGTAACCGAACGACTGCTGATCACGGGAGTAACCGTCGATGCCCGGCTCGCCTTCAAAGAAGTGCGGCGAGATACGATTACCGTTGCGTAGATGAATCGTGCCGTCGGCCGGCACGCCACCGTGATAGCCGCCGTCCGGGTCATGCTGCAGATACGCTTGCAGAGTCAGTGAGGTGTCTTCGCTGAAATCGATGCTGACGGTCGGTGCGAGGGCGAAGCGCTTTTCCTTGTTGTGGTCGAATTGCGTGTCGGACTGATCCGTCAATCCGGTCAGACGATAGGCGATACGCTTGTCGTCATCGACCGGTCCGCTGAAGTCAAAACCGACACCGCGCTGGCCCTGAGTACCGACGGTGGCCTGAATCTGATGATAGGCCTCGTACAGCGGTTTCTTGCTGGTCAGCGCCACCAGACCGCCCGGCGAGCTGCGGCCGTAGAGCACCGACGAAGGCCCTTTCAGAATATCGACGCGCTCAAGGAAATACGGATCAACCTGCATGGTGCTGTAGGTGCCGCTGTCGCCCATCGACTTGAGGCCGTCGAGGTAAATGTTATCCACCGAACCATCGTTGAAGCCGCGCATTGCCACGTAGTCGTAACGGTGCGTAGCGCCGTAAGGATTGGTCAGCACACCGGGGGTGTAACGCATGGCCTGGGACACGGTTTGCGAGCCCTGATCGTCCATTTGCTCACGAGTGACGACGGACACGCTTTGCGAAGTTTCCAGCAGCGCAGTACTGGTTTTGGTGGCGATCTGGCTGTGCGTCGCGTTGTAGCCGTCCATGCTGCCCAACGCGTTGCCGAGGGCGAAGCCTTTGATGTCGGTGGTCGGCAGGGCCAGCGCTTCGGTTTCTGCAACCGAGCGCAACACATAGCTGCTGCCGTCCTGGCTGATCGCTTCCAGACCCGAACCACCGAGCAGATGACTCAGCGCCTGATCGGTCGAATACTCGCCCTGCACGCCCGGTGACTGGCGGCCCTGGGTCTGCTGCGGCGTCATCGACAACGTGATGCCCGCCTGACGCGCGAACTGGTTCAGCGCCTCGCCTAATGGTCCGGCGGCGATGTTGTAGCGGTGGCTGCCGACCTCGCTGGCATTGGCCGCGATGCTCAGGCTCGGCAGCACGCCAATACCCAGTGCGGTAGAAAACAGCGCCGCCCGGACGGCATGACGTAACAGGCCGGATTCGGAAGAGAAATTCAGAGGGTTCTTACAGGTAACGCGCGCAGTCATTGTAGGTTTCCGTAGGCAGTCGCGAAGGCTGAGTTGAAGTGCTTACTGACTAAGCCGGACTTGCCACGAAAACCCGCCAAAATAATTTCAGGCCACAGACTCCAGTATCACCCACCAGCGGGTGCGGTAGCGCAACTGCACCGGCAGGGTCTGCGGCAGGATCGCCAGCAGCTTGTCGGTGTCCTCAAGACGGAACACGCCGGACAGGCGCAAATCCGCAATGTCCGACGCACAGCTCAGAAAACCCTGACGATACCGGCCGACTTCGCTGAGGAAGTCGCCCAGCCGCATGTTGCGAGTTACGATCAGCCCGTCGACCCAGGCACCGGCGTCCATGTCCAACGGCGGCGCGGGACGAATTTGATGGTGATCGATCAGGTAGCTCTGACCGGCGATGGCCTCTGTCGAGTTGCCTGCGGAGTGAATCGCGACCCGGCCACTGGTGACGCTCAGGCGCGTGCAACCCTCTTCCTGGCGCAGAATGAATCGCGCCTTGAACGGCTCGTAACTGCCATGACGACTTTGCACTCGCAGCGGTCGGTCAAACGGCGCACCTTCATCGGCACCGCCGCAGGTGACGACGATTTCGCCTCGGGCCAGTTTGATCAGCCTTTGTTGCGCGGTGTAGTCGAGATCCACGCTGCTGGCGGTGTTGAGTTCTATACGCGTGCCGTCCGGCAACTGGAAGCCACGGCGTTCGCCGGTGGTGGTGGCGTAGTCGGCACTCCACTGTTGCCAGACGGAAGTTTCCTTGGCCAGCCATCCCGCCGAGCCCACCAAGAGCGCGCCGGACAACAGCTTCAACGCCTGACGTCGACCCAACCCCTGCGCACTGTTTTCCAGCGTGTTGAACGCCACCTGCGCACCGGGCACGGCGCGCAGATTGTGGGTCAGTTCGGCTTGCAGAGACTGCACCCGCTGCCAGGCCAGTTCGTGATCATGGTGTTCGGCGCGCCATTGTTCGCACTGGCGATTCAGGCGCGGATTGCCATGGTTGTTGCGCAGGCGCAGGAGCCAGTGAATGGCCTGTCGGACCACCTGCTGCGGTGGCTCGGCACGACGGCCAAGCGAGGGGTTATCCACCGGCATCAGCTTTCATACCGCAGCACATAGCAGTGAAACAGGGCATCGGCGACGTAGCGTTCTACCGAGCGCAGGGACAGGCCCATCCGCTCGGCAATCTGCCTGTGGGTCAAACCTTCGCACTGCGCCAGCAGAAATGCCTGACGCACTTTCGGCTTCAAGCCTTCAAGCATGCGTGCGATGCCTTCGAGCAATTCGATCACCAAGGCGCGGGCTTCGGCACTTGGTGTTTCGGCTTCAGGCAAGTGGGCGATGGTTTCCAGATAGGCGCGTTCAATTTCTTCACGGCGCCAATGATCAATCACCAAACCCCGAGCAACAGTGCGCAAGAATGCGCGAGGTGCCTTGAGTTCCAGACGCTCGGTACGCTGCAGCAAACGCACGAAGGTGTCCTGAGCCAGATCCGCCGCATCTGCGGCATTGCCCAGCCGCGCGCGCAACCAGCCGTTGAGCCAGCCGTGATGACTACTGTAAAGCGCCTGTACTGCAAACTCAGGTGAGGACATGAACGCGACAGCCCGAACGTCACAAATGATAATTAGTCGCATTGTCATCAAGGGTTACAGAATTTGCAACCGGCGCTGCAAAACCGTCATCAAAAAATGACAGGCGAACGCTCTGGCACGCCGTTCGGCGGGAACTGGCAGAAATGCCGTCCATTTCCTACAAAACGCTAAGTTTTCTCCGAATCGTGCCGACAGACTGGTGAGACATGCGTGCACCAAAGTAGAGCAGCCATCAGAACGCTGCCTGCGCTGTACATGGAATGTTGCATACGGAACGCATCCCCACTTTTGGCATAAGAAGTCCCATGAAATGAATCTCAAGTTCAGCCATAAAATCCTGCTGGCCGCCTCGGGCGTCGTGGTCCTGGCGTTCGCGCTGTTTACTTTGTACAACGACTATCTGCAGCGAAATACCATTCGCCAAAACCTCCAGTCCTCGGTCCAGCAGGCCGGTGACCTGACCGCCAGCAGTGTGCAGAACTGGATGAGCGGGCGGATTCTGGTACTGGAAAACCTCGCACAGAACGTCGCTCATCAAGGCAAGAATGCCGACTTCCCGGGGCTGGTCGATCAACCGGCCTTCACCTCGAACTTCCAGTTCACCTACGTCGGCCAGGCCAACGGCGTGTTCACCCAGCGCCCTGACGCGAAGATGCCAGACGGCTACGATCCGCGTCAGCGCCCTTGGTACAAGCAGGCCGTGGCCGCTGACCAGACCATGTTGACCCCGCCATACATGGCTGCCGTTGGCGGTCTGGTGGTGACCATCGCCATGCCGGTGAAAAAGAACGGCGAGCTGCTCGGCGTCGTGGGCGGTGACCTGAGCCTGGAAACCCTGGTGAAGATCATCAACTCGGTGGACTTCGGTGGCCTGGGCCACGCGTTTCTGGTCAGCGGTGACGGTCAGGTGATCGTCAGCCCGGACAAAGATCAGGTGATGAAGAACCTCAAGGACATCTACCCGAACGCCGGTGTGCGTATCGAGAAGGGCAACCAGAACGTGGTGCTCAACGGCCAGGAACGCATCCTGTCGTTCACCCCGGTCGCAGGTCTGCCGAATGCCGAGTGGTACATCGGCCTGTCGATCGACCGCGACAAGGCCTACGCCGCACTCAGCCAGTTCCGTACCTCGGCAGTGATTGCGATGTTCGTCGCCGTGGGCGCGATTGCGGTGTTCCTGAGCCTGCTGATCACCGTCCTGATGCGTCCGCTGATCACCATGGGCCGCGCGATGCAGGACATCGCCCAGGGTGAAGGTGACCTGACCCGTCGTCTGGTAGTGGAAAGCAAGGACGAGTTCGGCGAGCTGGGCAGTTCGTTCAACCAGTTCGTGGAGCGGATTCACGCCTCCATTTCCGAAGTGTCTTCCGCGACCCGTCACGTACACGACCTGTCGCAACGGGTGATGGCATCGTCCAACGCCTCGATCATCGGTTCCGACGAGCAAAGTGCACGCACCAACAGCGTGGCTGCCGCGATCAATCAGCTGGGTGCCGCCACCCAGGAAATCGCCCGCAACGCCGCCGATGCTTCGCAACACGCCAGCGGCGCGAGCGAACAGGCTGAGGATGGTCGTCAGGTGGTCGAGCAGACGATTCAGGCCATGACCGAGCTGTCGCAGAAGATCAGCCTGTCGTGCACCCAGATCGAAACCCTGAATGCGAGCACCGACAACATCGGCCACATTCTCGACGTGATCAAAGGCATCTCCCAGCAGACCAACCTGCTGGCGCTCAACGCGGCCATCGAAGCGGCCCGTGCCGGTGAGGCCGGACGCGGTTTTGCGGTGGTAGCGGACGAGGTGCGCAACCTCGCTCACCGCACCCAGGAGTCGGCGGAAGAGATCCACAAGATGATCACCTCGCTGCAGGTCGGTTCCCGCGAAGCGGTGAGCACCATGAACGCCAGTCAGGCGTCCAGCGAAGAGAGCGTTGAAGTGGCGAACCAGGCCGGTCTGCGTCTGGTCAGCGTGACCCAGCGCATCGGCGAAATCGACGGCATGAACCAGTCGGTGGCAGCGGCTACCGAAGAGCAGACCGCCGTGGTGGAAACCCTCAACGTCGACGTCAACCAGATCAACCTGCTGAATCAGCAGAGCGTGGCCAACCTCAATGAAACGTTGAAGGATTGCGATGCGTTGTCGCAGCAGGCCAATCGTTTGAAACAGCTGGTCGACAGCTTCAAGATCTGACATCAAGTCAGACCGCGTTATCGTTCATCGCGGGCAAGCCCGCTCCCACAGGATTTCTGGCGCACACAACATTTGTGACCAACCTGGAACCCGTGGGAGCTGGCTTGCCAGCGATAGCGGTGGCTCAATCACCGCAGAGCTGAAGCCTAAATAAACAGCTTCAGCACATTGCCCATCGCATCATCGGCGAACCCCTGCACGAAATCCTTGAACCCCGGCAGCGCTTCGGGCCCACCGCTGGCCGGCTCGGCAATGATCGTCCAGGTCGCCCGCGACTTGCCCGCGCCCAGCGACTCCACATTCATCGCCGCCCACAGATTGGCCACGCCCAGCGTGTTGTAGATCGTGGTCCAGGTCATGCTCAGCGCCTGGTCGTCCCGGGAGTTGAGTTGCTCGACCACGATGTTGCCATCCTTGAAGAACTTCTTGCGCAGCGACGACACGCCTTCGCCGGTCATTTCAATGTGCGACAGCGCCGGAATGAAACGGTCGAAGCCGTCGAATTTGCCGACCACTGCCCACACCTGTTTGGCGTCCACCGGCACTTCCACCGATGACACGACGTGGCAGCCGTGAGGGTTTTTGATCAGGGTGTCGGGTTGAAGATTGCTCATGGTGTTGCTCCTTGGTTGATGAGTCAGATGAAGTTGATTTCTTTCAGGTAGTCGCAGCCGCGACGCAGCAGCGCCGGGGATTTTTCCGGGTAGTGCGCGCCCATCTGCTGCACGCCGGCCTGGGCGTTGGCGTGGCCGATCAGGGAGATGTCGCCGATGTCCTCCTCGAAGCCGTTGAGGTAGAAACCGAGCACGCCGAACAGCGCGTTGTCGGCATCGACCCGGCCCAGTTGCTGTTGCCAGTCGGCGACGCTGACCAGCGAAAACTCGCTGCCGGTTTCGCGAAACGACGCGACATAGGCATCCCAGCTCAGGGGCTCCGGGTTATGCAGGTTGAACACCGCCCGTTCGGCCGAGTAACGGCTGGCGTGGAAGGCGATGAAGCGGGCGAGAAAGTCCACCGGCATCAGGTCGAAATTCAGCGCGAAGGCCGGCACCTGGCCGAGCTGGATCGAGCCCTTGAGCATCAGCATCAAACGGTTCTTGTGCGGCTGGCAGACACCGCTGAGGCTGTTGAAACTGATGTTGCCGGGCCGATACAGATTGACCCGCACCCCACGCTCCCGCGCCCGTTCGAGGATGCGTTCGCCGACCCATTTCGACAGGTTGTAGCCGTTGCGGATGTAGATCGGCGGCGTCGGTGCGGCGGGCAATTCCAGCACCCGGCCTGCGTCGTCGACAGTGCTGGAGGCCGACAGCGTCGAGACGAAATTGAACACCTTCTTGCTGCGCCCTTCGCACAGCCGTAGCAGTTCGAAAATCGGCTCGACGTTGTCCGCCGCCAACGACTCGTAATCAAGCACGTGATTGACGTTGGCGGCGTTGTGCACCAGCGCACCGAACTCGCGATCCAGTCGCACGAAGTCTTCATCGGACAGCCCCAGTTGCGGCCGGGTGATGTCTGCCGAATAGACCCGCACCCGACTGAGGTCCAGATGCTCCAGCCGGTTCTCTCGCAACGACTGGGCAAAGCGTTGCTCCGCCGTTTGCCCGCCGCCATCGCGCACCAGGCACGCCACTTCGCTGGCGCCCCATCCCAGCAACGCCTCGACGATGTGCACGCCGACAAAACTGTTGGCGCCGGTGACGATCACCTTGTGCACATCGCCCATGCGGCTGATCGGCAACGGCTTGATGTCCAGCGCTCGTTCGGCGTCGGCCATCGCCTGGGCGCTGAGTACCGCGCTATCGTCGGTGCCGCGCACCAACGTGGCGAGTTTGGTGATGGTCGGCAGTTCGATGAAGCGGTTGATCGAGATGCTGCGGCCGAACTCCTCCCGCAATCGCAGGAGCATGCGCGACAGCAGAATCGAGTGACCGCCGAGATTGAAGAAGCTTTCATCGGTGGAAATGTCGCTGGTCGGCAGTTCCAGCAACTCGCCCCAGATCTCCAGCAGCAGTGCTTCGTCGGCGTTGGCCGGCAGGCATTTCGGGCCGCTGTCCTGCACGCTCACCGGCAGCTCCAGCAGGGCCTTGCGATCGACTTTGCCATTGGCGGCGAACGGCATGTTCGGCAGTTCCGTCCATGCCACCGGTTGCATGTAGTCGGGTAAAAACTGCTGCGCATGCGCTTTCAACGAATCGCGCGCGGCATCCGATTGCGGTTGGGCAAGGAACGCCAGAATCCGTCGCTGACTGTCGATCACCACGGCGATTTGCCGATACAGCTGACTCTCGCGCAGGCACCGCTCGATCTCTTCCGGCTCGACCCGGAAGCCGCGGATCTTCACCTGATTGTCGCGGCGTCCGCACAGTTCGATGCCTTCTTCGCCCCACTTGGCCATGTCGCCGCTGCGGTAGGCGCGCAGACGCTGACCGTCCGGCAATTCCAGATCCAGATAGCGCTCCGATGTCTGCTGTGGATTGTTCAGGTAACCCAGGCATACGCCGGGGCCGACGATGAACAGCTCGCCCACGGTCTGCTCCGGCACCGGTTGCAGATCGTCATCGAGGATCAGCACCTGACTGTTGGCAATCGGCCCACCGAGGGTGCGATTGCTGTCGCCTGGTTGCAGTTGTCGCGCGGTGATCAGCACCGTGGCTTCGGTCGGGCCGTAGAGGTTGTGCAGCTTGCCCTGACGCGTCAGCTGCTCGATCACGAACGGCTCGCAGACATCGCCGCCGGTCATGATCTGCCCGACGCTTTGCAGTTGGTCCAGCGGCAGGATGCTCAACAGCGCCGGCGGCAGGAACGCGTGGGTCAGTTGCCGACGGCGGATCAGCGCCATCAGTTGCAGCGGATCACGGCGCTGGTTGTCGTCGGGCACCACCAGTTCCGCGCCTTCGAGCAAGGTCGGGAAAATGTCGATCAGCGACGAGTCAAAACTCAGCGACGAGAACTGCAACACCCGACTCTCGGCCCGCAACTGCACGTAATCGGCGTACCACGCCGTGAAATGCGCGAGGTTCGCCTGACTGAGCAGCACACCCTTCGGATGGCCGGTGGTGCCCGAGGTATAGAGCGCCATACACGGCGCATCGAGCTTGGGTCGACGACGCATAAGCGGCTGCGACAGATCGACGTCAGTGCGGTCGATGCGGCAGGCATCCAGCCCCGGCATCGAGTCACTCAGCGGATGTTCGCCGTCGTGCAGCAACAACACCGCGCCGGCGTTTTCCAGAATGTACTGCTGACGCTGAAGCGGATGGCTCGGTTCCAGCGGCAGATACACCGCGCCGCTGCCGAGAATCGCCAGAATCGAAGCAAACAGCGCATCGCATTTCGGCAGGCAAATCCCCACTACCCATGGTTGCGGTTGTGTCTTCAGCATTGCCAGCAAGCGTTGCTGGATTGCACGGCTGTGATCATGCAACTGGCGATAGCTGATCGACTGCTCGGCAAGGTGCAGCGCCGGACGTTCCGCATGCTCGATCAGGCTCCGTTGCAGCCGTTCGATCACCGGGATCTGCGCCTGTTGCAGCAACGCCGGATGGGCCGTGGTATTGAAGCGATGGACGTAAGCCAGGCTGTCGAGAAACAGCAGGTTTTCCACCTGCTCGAAGTCCGGTGCACGGGCCGTCGCCGCGTGCTGGAAATACTCGACATCGCGGGAAAAGCGGCTGACCAGCAGCGCCACTTCGTCCACCACCTGCGCCAGTGTTCGCTGGCGCAGGGCCTGACCGTTGCCGGACGGTTCGTCGGCGATGGGTACGCGGCTCAGCAGTGTCGTGTTGCAGAGGCACAGCAGATCGAGCACCGGCAGTCTGCCGACGCCCGTTGCACCGATACCCAGACGTAAAGTCAGGTGCGGTGTCACGCCGTGATCCTGCGGCGCAAGGCTGCCGTCATCGATCACCAGATCCACCGACGGAGCGACGTCCGTCAGCAATGAATGACCGTGTTGTTCGAGCTCCTGCGCCAGGTCGGTCAAGGCCTGGCTGCGGCCCCTCAGCAAAATGTCGAGACGTCTCATGTCAGCCTCCTTGTCAAACCAGGTAGTCGCGCAGGGCGTGCTGCACGCACGGTGTGTCGAGCAGCGAGCTGTTGTGGAAGAACCGCACGATGTTGCCCACCAGCGGGTGGTGACGATTGATCGGGAATGCCAGCCCGGCCATCTCGTCTTTCAGTGCGCGGCGGGTTGCCTCGTTGACTGGCAGGGCGTCGATCAGGCGCAGGTCGAAAGCCTTCTGGATGTCGTTGGTCAGGTAATGGCCGATGAACACCGGCAGGATCTGCGCGATGCATTCGCGATCCGCATCGCTCGCGGTGTGCCAGTAGATGCGCACCATCCGCGCCCAGAAACTCGAGTGCCGGCCCTCGTCGAGCAGGTGGTCGGCCATCAGGCCTTTGATCGACGGCTTGACCGTGTCGTCCCGTGCGAACGCCGCGACATCGCCGGTCACGGTGTTTTCGGCGATGGCGACGCAGATCAGCTCCACGGCGCTGCGCAAGTGTTGCGGCGCCAGTTCGACGGCAGCCGGAATCGCCCGGCTCAGTTCGATTTCATTCGGCAGCTCGATGGGCTCGATGCCGGTCAAGGCCACGGTCTGCTGCATGAAATCCATCGCCACCAGCGCGTGGTAGTCCTCGTCCACGACCACGGTCATCGCGTCGTAGCGACAGGCGAACGGGAACGCCACGGCGAAGCGGTTCTTGGCGATGCTGCGGGCGGTCTTGTCGACGATCTCGGTCTCGAAAATCACCACGTCGTTGATGAACTTGTACAGCGTCTGCACCAAGGCAAAATCACGCTGATGCGGGCATTCGCGCAGGAAGGTTTCGCTGAGCACCAACGGCTGGCGGCTGAGCGGATAGATCAGCCGCGCGTCGTCCTCCAGCACGCGGCGTGGCCGGGTGCGAATGGTCGCGCGGCTTTCCCAGGCGTCGGCGAAAGACTGGTAGTCGGCGGCGTTCATTGGGCCACCTCCGCCAGCGGCTCGCGCATGCTCAGGCGGAGGCCGTCCCAGAGGGCGATGCGGCTTTCCACGGCGGCGATGGCGCTGGCGTAGACCTCGGCTTCGCGCTGCGGATCGCCATCGACCAGTCGATCCAGCAGTTGCTCGGCGGCCGGGCCGTGGTCTTCGGAGTCGACCTCGATGTGCCGCTCCAGGTAGTAACGGAAGGTCGGCGCCTGTTCGACGCCAATGCCCCAGGCATCGAGCATGCGCTGGAACATCGTCGGGATCACGCTCTCGCGACCGTGCAGGAATGCGGCGGCCACGCTGTGCCCCGGCGCATGCAGCGCGGTGTGCAAGGTGTCACGGACGAATCGCGCCGCCGCCGGATCAACCTCGACGCTTTGCAGGGCGACGTCGTAACTCACGCCTTCCTGTTGCAGTGTCACGAAGCGCTCCACCGCTGTCGTGTCCGCACCGACTTCGCGCATCGCATCCAGATACAGTTCGAAGTGACTGTAATGCCCGTGTGACAGCCGGTCGTCAGATTCTTCCCCGAGCACGATTTCGTTGATCAGTCGTGCCGCGTGCGGATCCCGTGGCGGCAACCACGGCAGGCGAGTGCAAGTCAGTTCCTGCTGCAGGCGCTTGGTCAGTGACATGAAGTCCCAGACAGCAAATACATGGGACTCCATGAACCGGCGCAATGTCGCCAAAGAATCGATTTCGGAGAAGATCGGATGAACGCTGAGTTCGGCTTTCTTTAGTGTAAGTTGCTCTTTAGTTGGCATGGTTGCGAGACTCTGGATAAGAGGGAAGTAGGGATTGCTCAATCAATCGCTAATAACGTTGAACAAGTTTCTCCAGGCGAACGACAGCCTCATTCGGTTTCGATGAAAGCAGGCAATGTCTGAAGGGCCCAAAACTACAGCGGACGGTCAAGCCGTCGCAATCGAGGCCGTACTGCAAGGGTGTGCCGTGTTGATCATTACGGATCCAGACTCGGCGAAGAAAAACTAATACATCGCAAAACAACTTAACAAGTTTATTTTTAATTATTTTTAGTTGGCTGTTTTGGAAGTATGAGTGGGTCAGATAAAACTTATTGGTTAAGTTTTATTTGGGCGTAGTTACTCCTTTCGGCGTTTAATGGCCAAAATTGAACGACAAGAGTGAATGCCTCACTCGAAGCAACTTTCCAATTGAGTAATTGAATGAATATGAGGGGATGAAGTCGGGCTGTAACGGCGCCGTTTCTTCCTGTTCCCGTGACAAGGCTCCTTCCGTAGGTTCCTGGTGCGGGGACTGCTGCCGGGGCGGCGCGTCCCCGTTCTATATTGGGTTGGCGTTTCAAGGGTGCGCGTAAATCGGCGCCGCGGCTATCGTCGAAAATGACTTCCTTGCGGTGCAAATTCCGGGCTGTTCAAAGCAGTGGGGAGGTTAGAGCGCAGGCGCCGAAGTGCCACGGCAATTGAGCGTGACCGGCGTGAGGATTTGTAAGCGGGTTATACGCCGGGTGAGCGAGGGCTCACCCGGGGGATTTTCAGCGTGCCGCCTGGCGACCTTTGGAGGTGGTGCTTGCCAAGTATCGAGTGATCACCTCGACACCGCGATTGAGGTGCTGCTCCAGCAGTGTCACGGCGTGCGGGGTGTCACGCTCTTTCACGGCCTGCAACAGCGCACGGTGGTCGTCCTGGGAGAGTTTGCCCAGGCCCATGGCCTCGAGGTTGAAGCGCAGGAAGCGTTCTTCTTCATTCAAGCCGTCTTCCACCAGCCGCAACAGCCGGCCATTGGGCGCCTTGCTGTAGAGCGCCATGTGAAACAGACGGTTGAGCCGGCCGATCTCTGTGTAGTCGTGTTCGATTTCCAGCTCTTCGATGTAGCCGGCCGCGCGTTCGTGATCGGCCGGGGTCAGCAGCGGGATCGACTGGCGCAGCGCTTCGGACTCCAGCAGGATGCGCAGCTCGTAGGTTTGCGTTGCATCGCCCTGGATCAACGGCGCCACCACCGCGCCCTTGTGGGCAATCACGCTGAGCAGGCCCTGGGCCTCGAGTTGGCGCAAGGCTTCGCGCACCGGCATGCGGCTGACACCGAACAGGTCGGCCAGATCCTGCTGGCGCACGGCGGTGCCGCAGGGCAGGCGCCCGTCGAGAATCGCCGCGCGCAGGGTTTCTTCGATGACCGAGCGCGCCAGATGCGCGGGAATCGGGCCGTCGACTTTGATGCTGTGGAGTGGCTTGGGCTTCTGGGTCACAACTGCACACCCTATGACTGCGATATTTGGATCCAAAGGACACTAGTGATTGCTCTACAGGTTGTCAAACCATGTAGAAGAACCCTGTCACATCTGAAGTTTAGCGCGCCAACGATGATCTCAGGGTGCCATTGTTTTTTGCTGGGCTAACCTTCACCATCAAGCGCTTTCCTCTCTGCCCTGGATGCCTTGCATTGGCGGTACGTTTCGCAATCCCACGGATTGCGCGCTGGTTTGCCTGCGCGCTGCTGCTGGCCGGCATCATGCTGGGCGGTCTGCATGCCGATTGGGATTTTTCCGCAATCAGCCGCAAGGCCACGGCACTGTACGGGCCGTTGGGCGCCGGGCAACAGCGGATCGATGCCTGGCAGAACCTGCTGGCCACGCAGAAGCAGGTCAGCGAGATGGAAAAGCTCAAAGTAGTGAACCTGTTTTTCAACAAACAGATGCGCTACGTCGAAGACATCGATCTGTGGCACGAGGTCGATTATTGGGAAACCCCCATCGAGGCCTTGTGGAAAGGCGCCGGCGACTGCGAAGACTACGCGATCGCCAAGTATTTCAGCCTGCGCCACCTCGGTGTGGCCAGTGACAAGTTGCGCATCACCTACGTAAAGGCGCTGCGCCAGAACCGCGCGCACATGGTCCTGACTTACTATTCCAGCCCTGACGCCATGCCGCTGGTGCTCGACAGCCTGATCGACCCGATCAAGCCGGCCGCCGAGCGAACCGATTTGCTGCCGGTCTACTCTTTCAATGCCGAAGGGCTGTACCTGCCGGGCGCCAAGGGCAACAAGAAGGTCGGTGACACCAAACGCCTGTCACGCTGGCAGGATGTGTTGAAGAAAATGCAGGCCGAAGGATTTCCGGTCGAGACGACTAACTAGGAGCACGCGCTCAGATGTCTTTGTTCAAACAGCTGTTGATCGCTATCTGTCTGTTCCTGGTGGTCGCCTTCACCGGCAGCTTCATGGTCAGTCTGGAGAGCTCGCGCACCCAGTACGTCAACCAGTTGCGCTCCCATGCCCAGGATGCGGCCACGGCGCTGGCGCTGTCGTTGACGCCGAACATCGATGACCCGGCGATGGTCGAGCTGCTGGTCAGTTCGATCTTCGACAGCGGTTATTACTCGAGCATCCGCGTGGTCGACCTGAAGACCGACCAGACCATCGTCGAGCGCAACGGCATTCCAGCGGTCACCAACGTGCCGGACTGGTTCGTCAAACTGATCGGCCTGGAGCCGGCCGGTGGCGATGCGCTGGTCAGCCGTGGCTGGGAGCAGGCGGCGCGGGTCGAGGTGGTCAGCCACCCGATGTTCGCTTTGGCCAAACTCTGGCAGAGCGCGCTCGGCAGCCTTGGCTGGTTGCTGGTCTGCGGTGCGGTGAGTGCGGTGCTGGGCGCGCTGTTGTTGCGTCGGCAACTCAAGCCGCTGGATTACATGGTCAAGCAATCCCACGCCATCGCTCGTCGTGAGTTCCTGAGTCTGCCGGACCTACCGCGCACGCCTGAATTGCGCCGTGTGGTGCTGGCCATGAACCAGATGGTCGAGAAGCTCAAGGCGCTGTTCCAGGAGCAGGCCGAACGCAGTGAAAAACTGCGCACCGAGTCCTATCAGGACAACCTCACGGGGCTGGCCAACCGGCGTTATTTCGAGATGCAACTGAATGCGCGGGTGAGCAACCCGGAGCAGGCCAGTTCCGGTTATCTGCTGCTGTTGCGGGTCAAGGATCTGGCCGGTCTCAACCAGCGCCTCGGCGGTCAGCGCACCGATGAATTGTTGAAAGCGGTCGGCGAGCAACTGTCCCGCGAGTGCGCCAAATACCCGGAAACCCAGAACCTCGTCACCCGGATTCGTGGTGGTGAATTCGCCGTGCTGGCGCCGGGGCTGACCCGCGAAGAGGCGCTGCAACTGGCGCAGAGTCTTGACAGTGCCCTGAGCAGCCTGCACGCGACGGGCGCCACCGACGTGGCCGCCGTGGCTTCTATCGGCCTGGCACCGTTCGCTCACGGCGATTCGCCGCAAGCGGTTCTCAGCCTCGGCGATCAGGCGCTGGCCCAAGCCGAAGGGCAGGGCGAGCAGAACTGGGCATGTCTCGATCAGAGCCTGGTGGCGGACGTCGGTGACGATCACCACGCTTGGCACCGTTTGCTCGATCAGGCGCTGAACCAGCGGCGCTTCGAGCTGTTCTTCCAGCCGGTAGTGGCGGCGCAGGACACGCAACTGGTGCTGCATTACAAAGTGCTGTCGCGCTTGCTCGACGAGCAGGGCCAGACCATTCCCGCCGGGCGCTTCCTGCCGTGGCTGGAGCGCTTCGGCTGGACCGCGCGACTGGACCGGTTGATGCTCGAGCGGGTGCTGGAGCAGATGGCCGGCCATGAAGAATCCCTGGCGCTGAACTTGTCCTCCGCGACCCTGGCCGATCCGCAGGCGTTGAACAAAGTGTTCGAGATTCTGCGGACGCATTCCAACCTCGGTGCACGCCTGACCCTGGAAATCGGCGAGGAACAATTGCCGGAGCAAGCGGTGCTGGAACAGCTGACCCGCCGCCTGCGCGAGCTCGGATTCTCCCTGAGCCTGCAGCGCTTCGGTGGGCGCTTCAGCATGATCGGCAACCTGGCACGGCTCGGGCTGGCGTACCTGAAGATCGATGGCAGTTACATCCGGGCGATCGATCAGGAAAGCGACAAGCGTCTGTTCATCGAAGCGATCCAGCGCGCGGCACACAGCATCGATCTGCCGCTGATTGCCGAACGGGTGGAGACGGAAGGGGAGTTGTCGGTGATTCGCGAGATGGGGTTGTATGGGGTTCAGGGGCAGCTGTTCGGTGAGCCCAAACCCTGGCGTTAAGGCTGTAGAATTGCGTCGCCGCTAAGGCTGCCTTCGCGAGCAAGCTCGCTCCCACATTGGGTATACATACCTCCTGTGGGAGCGAGCTTGCTCGCGAAGGGGCCCGTCCAGTCACCGAAGATCCTGGATCAGATCAACCCGCCCTCATCCTCATCAATCAGCTGACTCAACCCGCCCAGCGCTTCCCGCGCCTGAGTCCGGTCCATCAACTTGGCCTGGGCCGCCGGCGGCAGGTCGGTGACGCGGATCACGCCTTTCTGGGTCAGTACCTGAATCAGGTCGTCGAGTACACGGATCATTTCCAGGTCGCTCTGCTTGAGCTGTTTGAGGCTGTTCTCCACGGCTTCGTTGGCGTACCAGGCCTGGATTTCGTGGTGGTCGGCCGGCAGCGTTTCCGTGGCCTCGGCGTAGGCCGCAGCTTCCACGCGAATCAACTGACCCTGCGCATCGCGTTGCACGTAAAACATTGAGCATCCCTCGGAAATGGACCAGCGTCATGCTGTCAGCAGCATAGCCAACTGCACGCGAGTATGCGGTGCGCCGACGAAATCGTCACCGGTTCAAGCGTCGCAAACGTGACGACCGCCCCGTGGGGCGGCCGTTTTGTTCACGCATCAGCTGTTGTTGTGGTCGACCTTGATGGTCGGATCACTACCGGCAATCAGGTTGTGAATGTTGGCCGTAGACCAATTGTTGCCTTCGAGTTTGATCGTCACGTCCGGTGTGGCGGCTGCGGCATCGCCCGAGTTGAACTTGCCGCCCGAGCTGACTTGCAGCGACGACACGCCGTCGACCGTGGTGATCTTCAGGAAGTTGTCGATGGTGCTGCCGGTCTCGCCCTGCAACAGGTCACGCAGGTCGATGCGGTCGCCCTCGCTGGCCTTGAAGTCCTTGATCACGTCGTTGCCGGTGTCGCCCGATTTCCAGACGAAGGTGTCGCCACCGGAACCACCGATCAGGATGTCGTTGCCCGGGCCGCCGATCAGCGTGTCGTTGCCGGTGCCGCCGAGCAGGATGTCATTGCCCTTGCCGCCGTCGAGCAGGTCGTTGCCGCCCGAGCCGAACAGGATGTCATTGCCCGCGCCACCCAGCAGCGTGTCGTTGCCATCGTGGGCACCGGACACATCGAACGCCTGATAGTGCTCGGTGATGTACTGGTGCACGTTGCTGGTGGTGACTTTGCTGACGTCGACTCCGGTTTCCTTGGCCACGAACGCCTGCATCGCCTGGTAACCCTCGCCGGCAATGCCGTTGAAGCTCACCAGGTCGCCGAACAGGATGTCGTTGCCGTCGCCACCGCTGACGGTGTCGTTGCCCGGCATCGTCGCTTCAGTGTGGCCGATGATCGAGTTGGCCAGGTCCTTCGGATCGATATTGGTCTGCGGCGTCTTGTCTGAATCGTACGGTTTCAAATCGTTGAGGCTGACGCCGTTGTTGAGGCCGATCGCCTCGACGTTCGATAGACCGCTCAGCAGCGCGAAACCGGCGGCGGAGTTGTCGGTGGTGTTCGACGAGGTGCTGTTGCCGCTACCCGCCAGGCTCGAGATCTCGTAGGTGCCGTCACCCTGTGCATGAATGGTGCCCAGGCTGTTCCAGTTCCAGTAGCCATTCTTGTACGTCTGCAACACGACCTCGCCGGAGGTGTTGATGCTCAGGTAGTGGGTGCTGTCGATGTAAGTCGCAAAGCTGTTGCCCAGCTTGTAGTTGCTGGTTTTCACCACATCATCGAGCTTCACGTTGCCGTACAGCGTCGGGTTGGTCTGCTCGCCGCTCTGGTAGTAGGTCGGCTGGCCGTCGGTGATGAAGTACGTGAGGTTCTTCGCCCCGGTGTTGGCCACCGCTTCAGCGCTCTGGAAGAAGTTCGCCGTGGCCTTGAACACGTCTTCGTAGTTGGTGCCGCCGCCGGACGACATCGAGTCCAGCACGGCCTTGAGCAAGGTCAGTGCGTTCGGGTCGTTGAGGTTCACCGACACCGACTTGTTGACCTGAGTATCGAAGTCCACCAGGAAGATGTTCACCGTCCCCGAGTTGCTGCCCAGGCTCTGTTTGAGGGTGTTGAACACCGACGTCAGCGAGTCCTTGGCCGCATTGATCGACGAGGCGCTCATACTGCCCGAGCTGTCGACCATGAACGCGATGTTGTAGTTGGTGCCCGGCACCACGGTCAGGCCGCCGATGTCGGCGACCATGATGTCGTTGCCGTCGGTGCCGACGAAGTTATCGTCACCCGAGGTCGCAACCGCCGCGTTATACACCGCCGGCACCACGGTGACCGGGATCGTCGCAGTGGTACTTGCCGAGCCGCCGACCTGTTCGGTTGAGGTCGAGGTCACGGTCAGGTTGAACTGGCCGTTGTAGTAGGTCGGCGGAGTCACGGTCAAGGTGCCGAGATTCCAGCCGGTGACGTTGGCGTCGCCGCTGGTGGCGGTCACGGTAAAGCTGTGGCCTGCGCCATCGCTGAGCACCGAACCGACCGGTGCGCCGCTGATCTTGATGCTCAGGGTTTCCGAGCCGTCGGTGTCGGTCAGCGCGGTGCTGATCGACGACAGTTTCACGGTGGTGCCTTCGGCGCCGGTGTTGAGTTTGTAGCCGTCGTAATAGCCTTCGCCGTTGTTGCCGTGCAGATCGGAGACGGTCACGCCGGCATTCACCAGATCCTGCACGCCGGTGTAGATCGGCACGCCGGCACTGCTCAGGTCGATCGGCGTGCTGCCGTTGACCGACAGGTTGACGTCGTAGCTGCCCGGTCCGCTCTGGTTGTGGTGGTAGATATCCAGGGTGTAGTAGCCGCTGGTGGTCGGGGTGAACGAACCGTTGAGGTTGCCGCCCGCGCCCCACGTCGTGGATGCCACGCTCTTGCCGCCGATGGTCACTAGCAGGCTGTCATCACCGGTGCCGCTGAAGGTGTAGGTCTTGCCGGCTTCCAGATAGATCAGGCCCGAGGTTTTCGACGCGGTGCCGGCGGTCACGCTGCCGTCGGACTGCACGTTGTTCACAGTGCCGCTGGTGTTCGGTTTACCTGCGCCGTCGATCACGTTTTTCAGGGTGTTCGGGTTCGCGCCGCTGCCGTCGGTGCCCAGGCCCGACAGACCGGTCCAGACTTCCTTGATCAGCCCGGTGGACTTCACGCTGTTGTCGGCGACCGACAGGGTCGGTGCATCCGCCACTGGCGTGATGTCGATCTTCACGGTGCCGGTGTTGCCCAGCAATTGACCGTCGGTTGGCTGGAACTTGATCTGCGCGTAGTCAGCCTGGTTGTTGCCCAGGCCGGTGCCGCCGTAACCGTTCACACCCGACTCGTTGGCATCCGGCAGGAAGCGCAGCTTGCCGGCGTCGATGTCGGCCTTGCTGAAGGTCTGGTTGGTAGCGACGTCTTTCCAGGTCGAGCCGTCCAGATACTGCAGTTTGCCTTCGCCCGGCAGCTGGGTGATTTTCACGCCCAGGCTGCTGGCCGGGCTGTCGACGTCGCTGACGCCGAAGGTCGACCAGCCGAGGATCAGCGGGGTGTCTTCGGTGCCGGTGACGTTGACCGGAGCGGCGACCGGCGCATCGTTGACCGCCACCACGTTGACCGTGGTGGTCGCGGTGTTGGAGTAGTTGCCGCCATCGGTCACGGTCACGGTGATGATCCGTGGCACGGTGCTCGGGTCTTCACTGCTGTTGGTGAAGCTGATGTTCTTGATCGCCTGCATGTAGTCGGCCAGCGTCGCATTGCCCGACAGGGTCAGCGTGATCGTGCCATTGGTGCTGTTGGCATTAATGGTGATGCCGTTGACGCTGTTGCCCAGGTTCAGCGCATCGCCGTCCTGACGGTTGGTCAGCACGACGGTGGCGCCGGTCAGCATGGTGCTGTCCGGGTCGGTGATCTTGATGTCGGTGTCGGCAATCGACACACCAGCGCCCGGGGTGTTCTCGGTGAAGGTCACCTTGTAGTCGGCACCCGTTGCACCGCTGGAGTTGTTGGCGTCGAGGTCGATGACCGGCGGCGCATCGTTGTCGATGATCGACGTGCTGACGCTGCCATTAGTGCTGCTGACCGCCAGGTTTTCGAAGTTGCCACCAGTGGCCGAGTCGATCTTGACCACAAAGTTTTCGGTGCCTTCGGTGATCTTGTCATCGATGGTCGCAACGTTGAACTGCGCGCTGCTGGCACCCGCCGGGATCTTCACGGTGTACACGCCGGTGAAGTCCGAACCGTCGGCGGCGGTGCCGCTGTAGACGATTTTCAGGGTCACTTCGGTTTGCGCCGGGTGGGTCAGGCTGACGGTGTAGCTGGCGGTCTGGCCTTCGGTCACCGAGGTGCTGCCGGTGATGCTGACGGTGGTGGTGTCGATGGTGTCGGTGACGCTGGTCACGGCTGGTGTGGTGCTGGTCACCAGGTTTTCGAAATTGCCGCCCGTGGCGTTGGTGATCGTGGCCTGCACGTTGCCGGCGTCTTTGTAGACGTCGTCGGTTGGCGCAGGAACGGTCACGGTGCCGGTGGTTTTGCCCGCTTCGATGGTGATCACCGAACCGTTGCTCAGGGTCACGGTCACTGGCGAGCCAGCGGCGTTGGTCAGGGTTGCGGTGTAGGTGATCGAACCACCTTCGGCGACCGAGTTGGTAGCGCTCAGGGACAGGTTGGTGGTGTCGACGGTGTCAGTGACGGTGGTGCTGACCGGAGTCTTGTCGGCAACCAGGTTCTCGTAGTTGCCGCCGCTGACGTTGGTGATCGAATTGGTCAGCGGTGTGTGGCCGGTCAATGCGTCGTTCGGTGCGGTGGTGGTGACGGTGCCGGTGGTTTTGCCGACTTCGATGGTGATGCTCTGGCCGTTGGACAGGTTTACGATCACAGGCGAGCCGGTCACCGGTGCACCAACCGTCGCGGTGTAAGTGACGGTGCCACCTTCAGCAGCTGTCTCGGTTGCGGTCAGCTTCACGGTGGTGGTGTCGATGGTGTCGGTGACGCTGGTCACGGCTGGTGTGGTGCTGGTCACCAGGTTTTCGAAGTTGCCACCGGTGGCCGATTTGATCGTGGCCTGTACGTTGCCGGCGTCCTTGTAGACGTCATCGGCTGGCGCAGGAACGGTCACGGTGCCGGTGGTCTTGCCGGCGTCGATGGTGATGACAGCACCGTTCGACAAGGTCACGGTGACTGGCGAGCCAGCGGCGTTGGTCAGGGTGGCGGTGTAGGTGATCTGGCCACCTTCGGCCACGGTGCCGGTCGCTGTCAGCGACAGGTTGGTGGTGTCGATGGTGTCGGTGACCGTGGTGCTGACCGGGGTTTTGTCGGCGACCAGATTTTCGTAGTTGCCACCGCTCACGTTGGTGATCGCGTTGGTCAGCGGCGCGTGGCCAGTCAGCGCATCGTTCGGCGCGGTGGTGGTCACGGTGCCGGTGGTTTTGCCCACTTCGATGGTGATGGTCTGGCCGTTCGACAGGGTCACGGTCACTGGCGAGCCGGTGACAGGTGCACCCACTGTCGCGGTGTACGTAACGATGCCGCCTTCAGCTGCCGACTCGGTCGCGGTGAGTTCCACCGTGGTGGTGTCGATGGTGTCGGTGACCTGGGTCACCGCAGGAACCGTGCTGGTGACCAGATTTTCGAAGTTGCCACCGGTGGCCGATTTGATCGTGGTCTGTACGTTGCCGGCGTCCTTGTAGACGTCGTCGGCAGGGGCTGGAACCGTCACGGTGCCAGTGGTTTTACCGGCCTCGATGGTGATCACGGCGCCGTTGCTCAAGGTCACGGTCACAGGGGTGCCCGCAGCGTTGGTCAGTGTGGCGGTGTAGATGATCGAACCGCCCTCGGCGACCGAATTGGTGGCGCTGAGGGTCAGGTTGGTGGTGTCGACGGTGTCGGTGACCGTGGTCGAAACCGGGGTCTTGTCGGCAACGAGGTTCTCGTAGTTGCCGCCGGATACGTTGGTGATGGCGTTGGTCAACGGCGCGTGGCCGGTCAACGCATCGTTCGGCGCGGTAGTGGTCACGGTGCCGGTTGTCTTGCCGACTTCGATGGTAATTTGCTGACCATTGGACAGGGTCACGGTAACCGGAGAACCCGTCACCGGTGCGCCAACAGTAGCGGTGTAGGTGACGGTGCCGCCTTCAGCCGCCGACTCGGTCGCGGTCAGTTTCACCGTGGTGGTGTCGATGGTGTCAGTGACATTGGTCACGGCTGGCGTGTTGCTGGTCACCAGGTTTTCGAAGTTGCCACCAGTGGCGGACTTGATCGTCGCTTCCACGGTGCCGGCGTCTTTGTAGACGTCATCGGCTGGCGCCGGGACGGTCACGGTGCCAGTGGTCTTGCCAGCGTCGATGGTGATCACCGCACCGTTCGACAAGGTCACGGTGACTGGCGAGCCAGCGGCGTTGGTCAGGGTGGCGGTGTAGGTGATCTGACCACCTTCAGCCACGGTGCCGGTCGCTGTCAGCGACAGGTTGGTGGTATCGATGGTGTCGGTCACGGTGGTGCTGACCGGCGTCTTGTCGGCCACGAGGTTTTCGTAGTTGCCGCCGGATACGTTGGTGATGGCGTTGGTCAACGGCGCATGGCCGTTCAGCACATCATTCGGCGCGGTGGTGGTCACGGTGCCAGTGGTTTTGCCCACTTCGATGGTGATTTGCTGACCATTGGTCAGGGTCACGACCACCGGCGAGCCGGTCACCGGTGCGCCAACCGTCGCGGTGTAAGTAACACTGCCACCTTCGGCCGCCGTTTCGGAAGCGGTCAGCTTCACGGTCGTCGTGTCGATGGTGTCGGTGACTTCGGTCACGGCCGGAACGGTGCTCGGAACGAGGTTCTCGAAGTTGCCACCGGTTGCATCCTTGATGGTGACTTCGACTTTGCCGGCATCTTTGTAGACGTCATCGGTCGGGGCCGGAACGGTTACGGTGCCGATGGTTTTACCCGCTTCGATGGTGATGACGGCGCCGTTGCTCAACGTCACGGTCAGCGGCGTGCCGGCCGGGTTGGTCAAGGTCGCGGTGTAGGTGATCGAACCACCCTCGGCCACGGTGCCGGTCGCAGTCAGCGACAGGTTGGTGGTGTCGATGGTGTCGGTGACGGTGGTGCTGACCGGCGTCTTGTCCGCTACGAGGTTCTCGTAGTTGCCGCCGCTGACGTCGGTAATCGCGTTGGTCAGCGGTGCATGGCCGTTGAGTGCGTCGTTTGGCGCGGTGGTGGTCACGGTGCCGGTGGTTTTACCCACTTCAATGGTGATGGTCTGGCCGTTGGACAGGGTCACGGTCACTGGCGAACCGGTCACAGGTGCGCCCACAGTCGCGGTGTAGGTGACGGTGCCGCCTTCAGCCGCCGACTCGGTCGCAGTCAGTTTGACTGTGGTGGTGTCGATGGTGTCGGTAACCTGAGTCACGGCCGGAACGGTGCTTGGCACCAGGTTCTCGAAGTTGCCGCCAGTAGCCGTCGAAATGGTCGCTTCGACTTTGCCCGCATCCTTGTAAACGTCATCGGCCGGGGCCGGAACGCTTACGGTGCCGGTGGTTTTACCGGCTTCGATGGTGATCACCGCGCCGTTCGACAAGGTCACGGTCACCGGAGTCCCTGCCGGGTTGGTCAGGGTCGCGGTGTAGACGATCGAACCCCCTTCGGCCACGGAACCAGTGGCGCTCAGTGTCAGGTCGGTGGTATCGACGGTGTCGGTCACGGTGGTGCTGACCGGAGTTTTATCAGCAACCAGGTTCTCGTAGTTGCCACCGGTCACGCCGGTGATCGAGTTGGTCAGTGGCTCGTGACCGTTCAGCGCGTCATTCGGCGCTGTGGTGGTGACGGTGCCAGTGGTTTTACCGACTTCGATGGTGATCTGCTGACCATTGGCCAACGTCACGGTCACAGGCGAACCGGTCACCGGTGCACCCACAGTCGCAGTGTAGGTAACGGTGCCACCTTCAGCAGCGGTTTCGGTCGCGGTGAGTTTCACCGTTGTGGTGTCGATGGTATCGGTGACGTTGGTCACGGCCGGAACGGTGCTCGGCACCAGGTTCTCGAAACCGCCGCCGGTGACGGTCGAAATAGTTGCTTCGACCTTGCCGGCATCCTTGTAGACGTCATCGGCCGGAGCCGGAACGGTCACGGTCCCCGTAGTCTTGCCGGCTTCGATGGTGATCACGGCGCCGTTCGACAGGGTCACGGTCACCGGGGTGCCTGCCGGGTTGGTCAGGGTCGCGGTGTAGACAATCGAACCACCCTCGGCCACCGAGTCGGTGGCGGTCAGGTTGAGGTTGGTGGTGTCGACCGTGTCCGAAACCGAAGTGTTGGCCGGTTTGCTGTCGACCGCCAGGTTCTCGTAGTTGCCACCGGTGGCCTTGTCGATGGTCACGCTCAGCGAGCTGCCGCCCGCCAGCGGGCTGTTCGGTGCGACGAAGTTCACGGTGCCGGTGGTCTCGCCCACGGCGATGGTGATGGTCTGGCCATTGGACAGGGTCACCACGACCGGCGAGCCGGTCACTGGCGCAGTCACAGTCGCGGTGTAGACCACGGTTTCGCCTTCGGCGACGTTGGCGGTAGCGGTCAGCGACACGGTGGACGTGTCGATGGTGTCGTGAACGGTGGTGACCGCCGGGGCAGTGCTGGTGACCAGATTTTCAAAGTTGCCGCCGGTGGCGCCCTTGATGGTCGTTTCCACGGTGCCGGCGTCCTTGTAGACGTCGTCCTTCGGTGCATCGACGGTCACGGTGCCGGTAGTTTTGCCGGCCTCGATGGTGATCACGGCGCCGTTGCTCAACGTCACGGTCACTGGGGTGCCGGCGGCGTTGGTCAGGGTCGCGGTGTAGGTGATCTGGCCACCTTCGTTGACTTCCGGCGTCGCGCTCAGTGTCAGGTTGGTGGTGTCGACGGTGTCGGTCACGGTGGTGCTGACGGGGGTTTTATCGGCCACGAGGTTTTCGTAGTTGCCGCCGCTCACGCCGGTGATCGAGTTGGTCAGCGGTTCGTGACCGTTGAGTGCGTCGTTTGGCGCGGTGGTGGTCACGGTGCCGGTGGTCTTGCCGACTTCGATGGTGATCGCCTGACCGTTGGCCAGGGTCACGGTCACCGGGGAACCGGTGACGGGCGCGCCAACGGTGGCGGTGTAGGTGATGGTGCCACCTTCAGCAGCGGTTTCGGTCGCAGTCAGTTTGACCGTGGTGGTGTCGTTGGTATCGGTGACTTCGGTAACGGCCGGCACGGTGCTTGGCACCAGGTTCTCGAAGTTGCCGCCGCTGGCGTCGGTGATCGTGACTTCAACCTTGCCGGCGTCTTTGTAGACGTCATCGGCCGGGGCTGGAACGCTGACGGTGCCGGTGGTTTTACCGGCTTCGATGGTGATCACAGCGCCGTTGCTCAAGGTCACGGTCACCGGAGTGCCCGCAGCGTTGGTCAGTGTCGCGGTGTAAGTGATCGAACCACCCTCGGCGACCGAGTTGGTAGCGCTTAGGGACAGGTTGGTGGTGTCGACGGTGTCAGTGACGGTGGTCGAAACCGGGGTCTTGTCGGCCACGAGATTCTCGTAGTTACCGCCAGTCACGTTGGTGATCGCGTTGGTCAGCGGTGCATGGCCGTTCAGCGCATCGTTCGGCGCCGTGGTGGTCACGGTGCCGGTGGTCTTGCCGACTTCGATGGTGATCGACTGACCGTTGGACAGGGTTACGGTGACTGGCGAGCCGGTCACAGGTGCGCCCACAGTCGCGGTGTAGGTGACGGTGCCGCCTTCAGCCGCCGACTCGGTCGCAGTCAGTTTGACTGTGGTGGTGTCGATGGTGTCGGTAACCTGAGTCACGGCCGGAACGGTGCTTGGCACCAGGTTCTCGAAGTTGCCACCGGTGGCCGTCGAAATGGTCGCTTCGACCTTGCCCGCATCCTTGTAAACGTCATCGGCCGGAGCCGGAACGCTTACGGTGCCAGTGGTTTTACCGGCTTCGATGGTGATCACCGCGCCGTTCGACAGGGTCACGGTCACCGGGGTACCAGCCGGGTTGGTCAGAGTTGCGGTGTAAACAATCGAACCGCCCTCGGCCACGGAGCCAGTGGCGCTCAGGGTCAGGTTGGTGGTGTCGACGGTGTCGGTCACGGTGGTGCTGACCGGAGTTTTGTCAGCAACCAGGTTCTCGTAGTTGCCACCGGTCACGCCGGTGATCGAGTTGGTCAGTGGCTCGTGACCATTCAGCGCGTCATTCGGCGCTGTGGTGGTGACGGTGCCAGTGGTTTTACCGACTTCGATGGTGATCTGCTGACCATTGGCCAACGTCACGGTCACAGGCGAACCGGTCACCGGTGCACCCACAGTCGCAGTGTAGGTAACGGTGCCACCTTCAGCAGCAGTTTCGGTCGCGGTCAGTTTCACCGTGGTGGTGTCGATGGTATCGGAGACTTCGGTAACCGCTGGAACAGTGCTTGGCACCAGGTTTTCGAAGTTGCCACCGGACGCATCCTTGATGGTCACTTCGACTTTGCCCGCGTCCTTGTAGACGTCATCGGCCGGAGCCGGAACGGTCACGGTGCCTGTGGTTTTGCCCGCTTCAATGGTGATGACGGAGCCGTTGCTCAACGTCACGGTCACCGGCGTGCCGGCCGGGTTGGTCAGCGTGGCGGTGTAAACAATCGAACCGCCCTCGGCCACGGTGCCGGTCGCGGTCAGCGACAGGTTGGTGGTGTCGACGGTGTCGGTCACGGTGGTGCTGACCGGCGTCTTGTCGGCCACGAGGTTTTCGTAGTTACCGCCGCTCACGTCAGTGATCGAGTTGCTCAACGGTTCGTGACCGTTCAGCGCGTCGTTCGGCGCGGTGGTGGTCACGGTGCCGGTGGTTTTACCGACTTCGATGGTGATCTGCTGACCATTGGCCAGGGTCACGGTCACTGGCGATCCGGTCACCGGGGCACCGACGGTGGCGGTGTAGGTGACGTTGCCACCTTCTGCTGCCGATTCGGTCGCGGTGAGTTTCACCGTGGTGGTGTCGATGGTGTCAGTCACTTCAGTGACGGCTGGAACGGTGCTTGGCACCAGGTTCTCGAAGTTGCCGCCAGCGGTATTGGTGATGGTGACTTCGACTTTGCCGGCATCCTTGTAGACGTCATCAGCCGGAGCCGGAACAGTCACGGTACCGGTGGTTTTGCCAGCCTCGATGGTGATGACCGAGCCATT
Organism: Pseudomonas sp. B20(2017); assembly: GCF_002113125.1. Taxonomy (GTDB): domain Bacteria; phylum Pseudomonadota; class Gammaproteobacteria; order Pseudomonadales; family Pseudomonadaceae; genus Aquipseudomonas. The sequence continues at coordinate 29,122 of NZ_NEJP01000004.1, forward strand.
GCTCAAGGTCACGGTCACCGGCGTACCGGCCGGGTTGGTCAGTGTCGCGGTGTAGACGATCGAGCCGCCTTCAGCCACGGAGCCGGTCGCGCTCAGTGTCAGACTGGTGGTGTCGACGGTGTCGGTGACCGTGGTCGAAACCGGTGTCTTGTCGGCCACGAGGTTCTCGTAATTGCCGCCGCTCACATCAGTGATCGAGTTGGTCAGCGGCGCGTGGCCGTTGAGTACATCGTTCGGTGCGGTGGTGGTCACGCTGCCGGTGGTCTTGCCGACTTCGATGGTGATGGTCTGACCGTTGGCCAGTGTCACGGTCACAGGCGAACCGGTCACCGGTGCGCCAACGGTGGCGGTGTAAGTAACGGTGCCGCCTTCAGCGACGGAAGTGTCAGCGGTCAGTTTCACGGTCGAAGTGTCGATGGTGTCGGTCACTTCGGTAACCGCCGGGACAGTGCTCGGAACGAGGTTTTCGAAGTTGCCACCGGACGCATCCTTGATGGTGACTTCGACTTTGCCCGCGTCCTTGTAGACGTCATCGGCCGGAGCCGGAACGGTCACGGTGCCTGTGGTTTTGCCCGCTTCAATGGTGATGACGGAGCCGTTGCTCAACGTCACGGTCACCGGCGTGCCGGCCGGGTTGGTCAGCGTGGCGGTGTAAACAATCGAACCGCCCTCGGCCACGGTACCGGTCGCGGTCAGCGACAGATTGGTGGTGTCGACGGTGTCGGTGACCGTGGTCGAAACCGGGGTTTTGTCGGCAACCAGATTCTCGTAATTACCGCCGCTCACGCCGGTGATCGAGTTGCTCAACGGCTCATGACCGTTCAGCGCGTCGTTCGGCGCGGTGGTGGTCACGGTGCCGGTGGTCTTGCCGACTTCGATGGTGATGGTCTGGCCGTTGGCCAAAGTGACAGTCACTGGCGAACTGGTCACAGGCGCACTGACCGTCGCGGTATAGGTGACAGTGCCGCCCTCGGCCACCGATGTATCGGCGCTCAGCTTGACGGTCGAGGTGTCGATGGTATCGGTAACTTCCGTCACGGCAGGGACGGTGCTTGGAACAAGGTTCTCGAAGTTGCCGCCGGATGCGTCCTTGATGGTCACTTCAACCTTGCCGGCGTCCTTGTAGACGTCATCGGCAGGGGCCGGAACGGTCACGGTGCCGGTGGTTTTTCCGGCTTCGATGGTGATGACCGAGCCATTGCTCAAGGTCACGGTCACCGGCGTGCCTGCCGGGTTGGTCAGCGTGGCGGTGTAGACAATCGAGCCGCCCTCGGCCACGGTGCCAGTCGCGGTCAGCGACAGGTTGGTGGTGTCGACGGTATCGGTCACGGTGGTGCTGACCGGCGTCTTGTCGGCGACCAGGTTCTCGTAGTTGCCGCCGCTTACGTCGGTAATCGAGTTGGTCAGCGGTGCATGGCCGTTCAACGCATCGTTCGGTGCTGTGGTGGTGACGGTACCGGTGGTTTTACCGACTTCGATGGTGATTTGCTGACCATTGGCCAGGGTCACGGTCACCGGCGATCCGGTCACTGGCGCGCCAACGGTAGCGGTGTAAGTGACAGTACCACCTTCTGCTGCCGACTCGGTCGCGGTGAGCTTCACCGTGGTGGTGTCGATGGTGTCGGTAACTTCGGTGACGGCTGGAACGGTGCTTGGCACCAGGTTTTCGAAGTTGCCACCGGACGCATCCTTGATGGTCACTTCGACTTTGCCGGCGTCCTTGTAGACGTCATCGGCCGGTGCCGGAACGGTCACGGTACCGGTGGTTTTGCCGGCCTCGATGGTAATCACCGCGCCGTTCGAAAGGGTCACGGTGACTGGCGAGCCGGCGGCATTGGTCAGGGTCGCGGTGTAAACAATCGAACCGCCCTCGGCCACGGAGCCAGTGGCGCTCAGGGTCAGGTTGGTGGTGTCGACGGTGTCGGTGATCGTGGTCGAAACCGGGGTTTTATCGGCCACGAGGTTTTCGTAGTTGCCGCCTGTCACGCCAGTGATCGAGTTGGTCAGCGGCGGATTGCCAGTCAGCGCGTCATTCGGCGCGGTGGTGGTCACGGTGCCGGTGGTTTTACCCACTTCGATGGTGATTTGCTGACCATTGGCCAGGGTCACAGTCACCGGCGAGCCAGTCACCGGTGCGCCCACGGTAGCGGTGTAAGTGACGGTGCCACCTTCAGCCGCCGATTCGGTCGCGGTGAGCTTCACCGTTGTGGTGTCGATGGTGTCGGTGACTTCAGTAACCGCCGGGACAGTGCTCGGCACCAGATTCTCGAAGTTGCCGCCCGTGGTGCCGGTAATGGTGACTTCGACTTTACCCGCGTCCTTGTAAACGTCATCGGCCGGTGCCGGAACGGTCACGGTGCCGGTGGTCTTGCCCGCTTCAATGGTGATGACGGAGCCGTTGCTCAACGTCACGGTCACCGGGGTGCCGGCAGGATTGGTCAGGGTTGCGGTGTAGACGATGGAACCGCCTTCGGCCACGGAACCGGTAGCGCTCAGCGACAGGTTGGTGGTGTCGATGGAGTCGGTAACGGTAGTGGTCGCTGGCGTCGTGTTCGGTACCAGATTCTCGAAATTGCCGCCGGTGGCGCCGGTAATCGTGGTGCTGACGGTGCCACCGTTGTTGTAAACGTCATTCGGTGCGGTCGGCACGTTGACGCTGCCGCTGGTCTGGCCGGCGCCGATGGTGATGGTCGAGCCGTTCGACAGGGTGACGGTCACCGGCGTCTGCGCCGGGTTGGTCAGGGTCGCGGTGTAAGTGATCTGGTCACCTTCGACCACAGTGCCGGTGGCGGTCAGGGTCAGGCCGGTGGTGTCGATCGAATCGGTGATGGTGGTCACCGCCGGTGTCGGGTTCGGCACCAGGTTTTCGAAGTTGCCACCGGTGGCACCGGTGATGGTGGTAGTGACGATGCTGCCGTTGTTATAGACGTCATTCGGCGCGGTCGGCACGTTGACGGTGCCGGTGGTCTGGCCGGCGCCGATGGTGATGGTCGAGCCGTTGGACAACGTGACGGTCACCGGCGTCTGGGCCGGGTTGGTCAGCGTGGCGGTGTAGGTGATCTGACCGCCTTCGGTAACGCTTGGGCCCGCCGTCAGGGTGACGGTGGTGGTGTCGATGGTGTCGGTGACCTGGGTCGTGGCCGGGGTGGTCGGCGGGGTCACGGTGATGCCGCTGCCGCCAGTGGTGCCGGTGACCGTCACGTCGATCTGGGTCGGGTCGTTATAGACAGTATCGTTCGGTGCCAGTGGCACGTTGACGGTGCCGGTGGTGGAACCGGCCGGAATCACGATCACCGCGCCGTTGGACAGGGTGATGGTCAGGTCGGTTAGCGGCGCCTGGGTCAGGGTCGCGGTGTACACCAGCACGCCGCCGGCTTCGGTGATGGTCGGCGTGGCGCTGAGGCTCAGGGTCGAGTCACGCAGGGCGTTGGTGGTGGTATCGGTGGTCTGGCCACCGGTGATGTTCTGGGCGGCCTGGCCGGCGGAATTGATGCCTGCAGTCGGGAAACCGATGGTTGGGTCGACACGGCCTGCGGTCGCATCAAGCATTACAAAGCTGTGGCCACCCCCGGCGGCACCGCCAGTCCCTGCGGCGCTCGGGCCGGCTGCGGTGGACTCAAGAGCGGTGGTCGGGTCGACGCCCGCGGCGATGGCTTGTTGCAGTTCTTCTACCGACGGCGCGGCTTGCGCGGTGGCTTCGGCCAGGTCAGTGCTGGAATCCGGGGTGTCGGCGCTCCACTGAGTGTCGCGGCCCAGATCGATCGTGCGGCCATCGGCCAGTTCCAGGGACACGGCGCCGGAAACGCCGGTGTCGACCTGATCGCCGGCAAACAACCGGTCGCCTTCAACGAGTACGCGACGGACGCCCTCTGGGGACACCACGAAAACCTGACCGACAATGCTTTTGACGATGGCAACAACACTGCTCATTGAAGACTCTCCGGGTGTCACGTTCAGTTGACTTCCATAGACCTGATGGCTGTCTGCGCCGATTCAGTCTGGACGTACTTTTAAAAAAGATGAAACAAAGTTGACGCTGCTGTTCGTCAATATTTTGGCTATATTCTTTCGCTATTAACTTTATGCCAAACTATTGACCTTCTGGGTGCCATCCTAAACAATCGTCCCAGTAATGTCACATTGATATTTATGCGGCGACCTGTCCTTCAGCGTGTGATCCAGTTCCGGTTTTAAACTTTCCGACATACGGTCATTCCGGTTGCCATCTTCCGACGCAGCTCACCAATTTGCTGTGATTCAAGACAAGAAGTTCTGGGAAATCTTTACCATGCGTTCGCACCTGTTCAAGGCTCTACCCTTCGCTCTCGCCGCCTCTTTCGTACAAGCACAATCCTTACCAGAAGCCATGCAGCAGGCGCTGGATGTCCATCCGGAAATCCAGGCAGGGGTCAACAGTCGGCTGGCCGCGGATTATCAATTAAAGGCTGCAAAAGGTGGATACCTGCCCAAGGTCGATCTGCTGGGTGGTTACGGCCGTGAAGGCACCGACAGTGTGACCACCCGCGCCAATGGCGGCGGCAATCACTGGGAAACGCTGAACCGCAGCGAGTCAAGTTTGCGTCTGTCGCAAATGGTTTTTGACGGTTTTGCGACGTCCAGCGAAGTCGGGCGTCAACAAGCCACCGTCAACTCCCGCGCCTATTCCTTGCTGGGCACTTCCGAGCGCACTGCGCTGACCGTGGCCCAGGTTTATCTGGATGTACTGACCCGTCGTGAGTTCGTGCGTCTGGCCGAAGAAAACCTCAAGAGCCACCAGCGCATCTACGACCAAATCCAGCTGCGCACCCAGCGCGGCGTCGGCAGCGGTGCCGACCTCGATCAGGCCGAAGCGCGGACGGCCCAGGCCCGCAACAACCTGATCACCGAGCAGACCAACCTCGCCGACTCGGAAACCAATTTCCTCAGCGCCGTCGGCCAGATGCCCGATCAACTGGAGCGTCCGGCGCCGTTCCTGGCGATGATGCCGGCCAACCTGAATGAAGCCCGCGCACAGATGCTGGAAAACAGCCCGATCCTGCGCTCGGCCGAGTCCGACATCGCCGCTGCCGAGAAGCAGTACGAGACCGCCAAGTCGACCTTCTACCCGCGCTTCGACGCCGAGCTGGGCCGCACCGCCGACAACGACCTCGACGGCCAGAACGGTCACAACAACGAATGGCAGGCCATGCTGCGCATGCGCTTCAACCTGTATTCGGGCGGCAGCAACAAGGCGGATCTGGAATCCAAGTCCTACCTGTCGAACCAGGCGCTGGACATCCGCAACAACGCCCTGCGTCAATTGAATGAAGAACTGGGCCTGGCCTGGAACGCCCTGAACAATGCCAACGCTCAGGTGCCGATCGCTCAACAATACGTTGATCACAGCACCTCGGTGCGCACCGCTTACCAGCGTCAGTTCAGCCTCGGCGAACGTACCCTGCTGGATTTGCTCGACAGCGAAAACGAGTTGTTCACCGCTTCGCGGCGTCTGGCTGAAATCAAAAACATTCAGTTATTTACTCAGTACCGAATCAAGGCGACCATGGGCGAATTGCTCAAGAGCCAGGGAGTGGTCGCACCATTGGCATCCGTTGTGCAGAACGACGTGAAGCCCAAGGTCCAGCTGCCTGGGATGAATTGAGTTGTCCCTTTTCAACAGTTAAAGAGTGCCGAGCGTGGAATCAGAAGTCAGTCGAGTTCATCTCAGTCATGATCCACGCGCGTTGCACGACGATCCGTTACTGGATGGTCTGCTCGCTCTTTGCATGCTCCACCAGAAACCGGCCAGTGCGGCGATGTTGACCACCGGCCTGCCGCTGCCCAAACAACGTCTGAGTGTCGAGCTGCTGCCCCGTGCAGCGGCGCGCGCCGGGCTGCAAGGGCGGGTGCTGCAACGCAAGCTGGAAGAAATTCCGGCGATTGCCATGCCGGCGCTGTTGCTGCTCAAGGATGGCCGCAGTGCCGTCCTGCTCGGCTGGCAGGGTGAGAACGAAGCGCGGGTGCTGCTCAGCGAAAGCGACGGCGGCGAGTCCCTGGTCAGCCGCGAGCTGCTGGCCGACGACTACACCGGCAAAGTGTTCTTCGCCCAGCCCCAGCACAAATTCGACGTCAACCACGGCACGCTGATCCCGCGTGCGCGCTCGTGGTTTCGCGACACCCTCAAGCGTTCGCGCTGGCTGTATGCCGACGCCATCGCCGCCAGTTTCCTCATCAACATCATCGCCATGGCCGCGCCGCTGTTCGTGATGAACGTCTACGACCGCGTGGTGCCGAACCAGGCCGAAGCGACCCTGTGGGTCCTCGCGCTGGGCATCACCGGCGCCTATATGTTCGATCTGATCCTCAAGAGCCTGCGCAGCCTGTGCCTGGATCTGGCCGGCAAGAAAACCGACCTGATCATCTCCGCCACGCTGTTCGAACGCATCGTCGGCATGGCCATGAAGTACCGCCCGGCGCGGGTCGGCAGCTTTGCCCAGAACATCCACGAGTTCCAGAGCCTGCGCGACTTCCTCGCCTCGCTGACCCTGACCAGCCTGATCGACCTGCCGTTCACCATCCTGATCTTCATTGTCATTGCGATTCTCGGCGGGCATCTGGTGTGGATTCCGGTGCTGGCCTTCCCGATTGCGCTGCTGATCGGCTATGCGTTGCAGAAGCCGCTGGTGGCAACTATGGAACGCACCATGGCCCTCGGCGCCGAGCGTCAGTCGAGCCTGATCGAAACCCTCGCCGGTCTCGACGCGGTGAAGGTCAACAACGCCGAAAGCGAACGCCAGTATCAGTGGGAACAGACCATCGGCACCCTCAGCCGCCTCGAGCTGCGGGTGAAAATGCTCTCCGGCCTGGCGATGAACATCACCCTGCTGATCCAGCAACTGGCCGGGGTGATCATGATCGTCTTCGGCGTGTACCAGATCATCGCCGGCAACCTGAGCATGGGCGGCCTGATCGCCTGCTACATGCTCAGTGGCCGCGCCCTCAGCCCGCTGGCCTCGCTGTCCGGTCTGCTGACCCGTTACCAGCAGGCGCGGGTGACCATGACCTCGGTCGACCAGATGATGGAGTTGCCGCAGGAGCGCAATTTCGAAGAACGCCCGCTGAGCCGCAAGGTTCTGCAAGGCGCGATCGAATGCCGCCAGCTCAGCTTCACCTACCCGGAACAACAGAACCCGGCGCTGAAGAACATCAACCTGGTGATCCGTCCCGGCGAGAAGATCGGCATCATCGGCCGCAGTGGCTCCGGCAAAAGCTCGCTGGCGAAACTGCTGGTCGGCCTCTATCAACCGGACGACGGCGCGTTGCTGGTGGACGGCGTCGACATCCGTCAGATCGACGTCAGCGAGCTGCGCTACAACATCGGTTACGTGCCGCAGGACATCCAGCTGCTGGCTGGCACCCTGCGCGACAACCTGATTTCCGGCGCCCGTTACGTCGAGGACGAGCTGGTCCTGCAGGCCGCTGAACTGGCCGGCGTCCACGAATTCGCCCGCCTGCACCCGCAGGGTTATGAGCTGCAAGTCGGCGAGCGCGGGCAGAACCTGTCCGGCGGTCAGCGCCAGAACGTCGCCCTGGCCCGGGCGCTGTTGCTCAATCCGCCGATCCTGTTGCTCGACGAACCGACCAGCGCCATGGACAACACCGGCGAAGAACGTCTCAAGCAACGCCTCGCGGCAGTGGTGGAAAACAAGACCGTGGTGCTGGTGACGCACCGGGCATCGCTGCTGTCGCTGGTCGACCGCCTGCTGGTGGTCGACCGTGGACAGATCCTCGCCGACGGCCCGAAAGCGGCCGTCATGGAAGCGTTGAAGAAGGGGCAGATCAGTGTTGCTTAAGTCGGGTTTCAAGGATTCGATCCGCCGCTACTTCAAAGGCTCGGCATCGCTGCAGGGCCAGCCGCTGCCGGAGGTCAACAAGGCCTTGATCGAGGACGCGCCGCGCGTGGTGCGCCTGACGATCTGGGCGATCATCGGTTTCTTCGTGTTCCTGATGCTGTGGGCCAACTTCGCCGTGATCGACGAAGTGACCAAGGGCGACGGCAAGGCGATTCCCTCGTCGAAGATTCAGAAAATCCAGAACCTCGAGGGCGGGATCGTCTCCGAGCTGTTCGTCAAGGAAGGCCAGATCGTCGAGGCCGGCGCGCCGCTGGTACGCCTGGATGACACGCGCTTCGCTTCCAACGTTGGTGAAACCGAGGCTGATCGGCTGTCGATGCTGCTGCGGGTCGAGCGCCTGAGCGCCGAGGTCGATGACCGTCCGCTGAATTTCCCTGAGGACGTGCTTAAAGCCGTGCCGGGTCAGGCGAAAAGTGAAGAATCGTTGTACATCAGCCGTCGTCAGCAACTGCACGACGAGGTCGGTGGCCTGCAGGAACAGTTGATTCAGCGTCAGCAGGAGTTGCGCGAATTCACCTCGAAGCAGGCGCAGTACCGCCAGCAACTGGGCCTGCAACGCCAGGAAATCAACATGTCCGAGCCGCTGGTGGCCCAGGGCGCGGTGTCGCCGGTGGAAGTGCTGCGACTCAAGCGTGCCGAAGTGGAAACCCGTGGTCAGCTCGACGCCACCACCCTGGCGATCCCGCGCGCCGAATCGGCGATCAAGGAAGTACAGCGCAAAATCGACGAGACGCGCGGCAAGTTCCGCAGCGAAGCCCTGACTCAGCTCAACGAGGCGCGCACCGACCTGAACAAGGCCCAGGCCACCGGCAAGGCGCTGGAAGACCGGGTCAGCCGTACGCTCGTCACCTCGCCGGTGCGGGGCATCGTCAACAAGATGCTGGTCAACACCATCGGCGGCGTGATCCAGCCGGGCAGCGACCTGCTGGAAATCGTGCCGCTGGACGACACCCTGCTGGTCGAAGCGAAGATCCGCCCACAGGACATCGCGTTCCTGCATCCGGGCCAGGAAGCCACGGTGAAATTCACCGCGTATGACTACACCATCTACGGCGGTTTGAAGGCGAAGCTTGAGCAGATCGGCGCCGACACCATCACCGACGAAGACAAGAAAACCACCTACTACGTCATCAAGCTGCGCACCGAGCGCAGCCATCTCGGCACTGACGAGAAGCCGTTGCTGATCATCCCGGGGATGGTGGCGTCGGTGGACATCATCACCGGCAAGAAGACCGTGCTGAGCTATCTGCTAAAACCGATCATCCGGGCGCGGGCCGAGGCGCTGCACGAACGCTAGATCTTTATTGGCCTTTCAGGCCTCTTCGCGGGCAAGCCCGCTCCCACAGGAATCTCGGTTAGAACACGATTGTTTGCTCACCAAAGAACTCTGTGGGAGCGGGCTTGCCCGCGAAGGCGTCTGTCGGAACAACACATTCCGTCCAGAAGTGACACAAATGGTCACTCACCGTCCAGTCCATTCCTAAGCAATCGCCATATCGTTATTCATTAACAGTATTTAAATTCCGCTTCTTATAGCTATAAAGTCAGCCTCCTGCGTACCTGCCGACCAATCGGCGCGCCGCACGACACGAACCAACACGCAATCCAGCGTGAGTTTCTGATCGACGCGCGCGCCCTTGAGCGCGCCGTGCGTGGGAGATTGATTGATGTCCGCAGCTACTGCTACCCCAAGCGCCGCGACTGCCGCGCCGCAAACCTTCGAGATCCGCCCGTTCAGCGGGGCCGTCGGCGCCGAAATCCTCGGCCTCGACCTGACCCGTCCGGTCAACGACGAAGACTTCGCCCGCATTCACCGCGCGCACCTCGATCACCACGTCGTGGTGTTCCGCGACCAGCGCATCACCCCGCAACAGCAGATCGACTTCAGCCGCCGCTTCGGCGTGTTGCAGATCCACGTGCTCAAGCAGTTCCTGCTGGCCAATCACCCGGAAATCCTCATCGTTTCCAACATCGTCGAGAACGGCCAGAACATCGGACTCGGTGATGCCGGCAAGTTCTGGCACTCGGACCTTTCCTATAAAGAGCTGCCGAGCCTCGGCTCGATGCTGCACGCCCAGGAGCTGCCGTCCGAGGGCGGCGACACCCTGTTCGCCGACATGCACAAAGCCTGGGACAGCCTGCCCGACGCGCTGCGCAAAGCCGTTGAAGGCCGCTCGGCTGCGCATTCCTACACCGCGCGCTACAGCGAAACCAAATTCGAAGGCAACTGGCGCCCGACCCTGACCCCGGAGCAACTGGCTCAGGTCGCCGAGGTCGTGCACCCGGTGGTCCGCACTCACCCGGAAAATGGCCGCAAGGCGTTGTTCGTCAGTGAAGGTTTCACCACCCGCATCGTCGGCCTGCCGGAAGACGAGAGCAAACAACTGCTCGACGAGCTCTACGCCCACAGCGTGCTGCCGCAGAACATCTATCGCCATCAATGGCAGCCCCACGACATGGTGTTCTGGGACAACCGCTCGCTGATCCATCTTGCCGCCGGTTGCCCTGCGCACCTGCGCCGCAAGCTGTATCGCACCACCATCCAGGGCGACGTGCCTTTCTGATTTGCCGGAGATCCGATCATGTCCAAACGTCTTTCATTCGCTCCGCTGGCGGCGGCCATCGGCCTCGGTTTCAGCCTGATCGCCGGCAGCCTGGTGGCGCCGACCATGGCCCACGCCGAAGGTGAAATCCGCATCGCCGAACAGTTCGGCATTGTCTATTTATTGCTCAATGTGGTGCGCGATCAGGGACTGATCGAGAAGTATGGCAAGCAGCAAGGGCTCGACATCAAGGTCGACTGGACCCAGTTGTCCGGCGGCGCGGCGGTCAACGATGCGTTGCTCTCCGGCTCCATCGACATTGCCGGCGCCGGTGTCGGGCCGTTGCTGACCATCTGGGATCGCACCCACGGCAAGCAGAACGTCAAAGCCGTGGCCTCGCTGGGCAACTTTCCGTACTACCTGGTCAGCAACAATCCCAAGGTCAAAACCATCGCCGACTTCACCGAGAAGGACCGCATCGCGGTGCCGGCGGTTGGCGTTTCCGTGCAGTCGCGCTTCCTGCAATACGCGGCGGCCAAACAGTGGGGTGACAAGGAATTCAATCGCCTCGACAAGTACACCATCGCCGTTCCGCACCCGGACGCCACCGCTGCGTTGATTGCCGGCGGCACCGAGCTGACCGGGCACTTCTCCAACCCGCCGTTCCAGGATCAGGCACTGGAAAATCCGAACGTGCACGTGGTGCTCAACTCCTATGACGTGCTCGGCCCGAACTCGCCGACCGTGCTGTTCGCCACCGAGAAATTCCGCAACGAGAACCCGAAAACCTACAAGGCGTTCGTCGAAGCCCTGACCGAAGCCGCGCAATTTGCGCAGAACGATAAAGGTGCGGCGGCGGACACCTACATCCGCGTGACCAAGGCCAAGATCGACCGCGCCGCGTTGCTGAAAATCATCGACAACCCGCAATTCGAATTCAGCGTCACGCCGAAAAACACCTACCCGCTCGCCGAATTCCTCTACCGCGTCGGCGCCATCAAAAATAAACCCGAATCGTGGAAGGACTACTTCTTCCAGGACGCCAAACCGCTGCAAGGGAGCTGATCGACATGAACGCCCCTTTGCAAGGCCACGCGGCCAGCAACCCGATCGCCACCGCGCAAGCGCTGCTGGCGGTCGACCAGGTCAGCCTCGAATACCGCACGCCGCAGCGCGTCGTGCGGGCCACCCACCAGGTCAGTTTCGAAGTCGATCAACAGGATCGCTTCGTGCTGCTCGGCCCGTCCGGCTGCGGTAAATCCACCTTGCTCAAAGCTGTCGCGGGGTTCATTGCGCCGTGTGAGGGTGAGATCCGTCTGCAGGGCCAGCGCGTCGACGCGCCGGGGCCGGACCGGATCGTGGTGTTTCAGGAGTTCGATCAACTGCCACCGTGGAAAACCGTCAAACAGAACGTGATGTTTCCGCTGCTGGCTTCGCGCACGCTGAAGAAAAAAGAAGCCGAAGAGCGTGCGCTGCACTATCTGGAAAAGGTCGGTCTGGCGGCGTTCGCCGATGCCTATCCGCACACCTTGTCCGGCGGCATGAAAGCGCGGGTGGCGATTGCCCGGGCGCTGGCGATGCAGCCGAAAATCCTGCTGATGGACGAACCGTTCGCCGCGCTGGACGCCCTGACCCGGCGCAAGATGCAGGAGGAGTTGCTGCTGCTCTGGGAGGAGGTGCGTTTCACCTTGCTGTTTGTCACCCACTCGATTGAAGAAGCGTTGGTGGTGGGCAATCGCATCCTGCTGCTGTCGCCGCACCCGGGCCGGGTGAGGGCGGAAGTGCACAGCCATCAATACGATCTGCACAGCCTTGGCGGCGTGGCGTTTCAGGAATCGGCTCGGCGCATTCACCGTTTGCTGTTCGATGAAGGGCAGTCGCCGGAAACCGAGCGCGAACTGGATTTCACCGATATCCGCATCGCTTATTGAGCCGCCTGGAGGGTTGCCCGATGAGCCATTCATCATCCGTACGTCAAGAATTCGAAAACGATCTGCAACCGCTGACCAGCGTCCCGGTGGAGCGCGAACTGCCGCTCGGCCAGCGCCTGTGGCAACAGGGCTGGCTGCGCAAAAGCGTGATCCTGATTTTGCTCGCCGTGCTCTGGGAAGTGGTTGCCCGGGTGCAGAACAACGATCTGCTGCTACCGAGCTTTTTGCAGACCAGTCATGCGCTGTATGACGGCCTGCTCAGCGGCGAACTGCTGGGCAAGGTTTGGATTTCGCTGGTGGTGCTGATCAAGGGTTACCTGATCGGCATCGTCCTCGCCTTCGCCCTGACCACGCTGGCGGTTTCGACCCAGGTGGGTCGGGACCTGCTCAGCACCCTGACTTCGATGTTCAACCCGCTACCGGCGATTGCGCTGTTGCCGCTGGCGTTGTTGTGGTTCGGGCTGGGCCAGAACAGTCTGATTTTCGTGCTGGTGCATTCGGTGCTGTGGGCGTTGGCGCTGAACACGTATGCCGGGTTTCTCGGGGTTTCGGAAACTCTGCGCATGGCCGGCCGGAACTACGGTTTGAAGGGCATGCGTTTCGTGCTGTTCATCCTGATCCCGGCGGCGCTGCCATCGATTCTCGCCGGGTTGAAAATCGGCTGGGCCTTCGCCTGGCGCACCCTGATCGCGGCCGAACTGGTATTCGGCGCCACCAGCGGCAAGGGTGGCCTGGGCTGGTACATCTTCCAGAACCGCAATGAGCTGTACACCGACAAAGTGTTTGCCGGTCTGGCCGTGGTGATCCTCATCGGCTTGCTGGTGGAAAACCTGGTGTTCGACACGCTGGAGCGGGTGACGGTGAAACGCTGGGGGATGCAGCGCTGAGATGTGTGCGGAAGCGGCTGGCCCTTTCGCGAGCAAGCCCGCTCCCACATTTGAAATGCATTTCCTCTGTGGGAGCGGGCTTGCTCGCGAAGACGTCGGTTCATGCGCCACCGATTTCAAGTATGTTTGCTAGCATTGCACCCGGATCAATCCTGATCGGTCACGAGTGCTCAGTATGCAACTCCCGGACATGAACCTGTTGGTCGCCCTCGACGCTTTGCTCGACGAGGGCAGCGTGGTCGGCGCCGCGCGGCGGATGAACCTCAGCCCGGCGGCCATGAGCCGTACGCTGACGCGAATCCGCGAAGCCATTGGCGATCCGATTCTGGTGCGTGCCGGTCGCGGTCTGGTGCCGACGCCCAAGGCGCTGGAGCTGCGCGAGCAGGTGCGCGAGGTGGTCGAGCAGGCGGCGCTGCTGTTTCGCTCGGCCGATGCCGTGGAACTGGGCACGTTGCGCCGGCGCTTCAGCATTCGCGCCAACGATTTTTTCGTCGGCGTGTACGGCGGCAAGCTGTTCGATACCCTCGATCAATTGGCGCCGCACTGTGAGTTGCGTTTCGTTCCCGAGGGCGACGGCGACGATGAAGCCTTGCGCGAAGGGCGGATCGACCTGAGTGTCAGCAACACTCGCCCGGTGACCCCGGAAGTCAAAATACAGAACCTGTTTTCCACCCACTTCGTCGGCCTGGTGCGTGAAGATCACCCGCTGCTGGATGGCGAGATCACCGCCGAGCGTTACGCCGGGTTTTCCCACATCAGCATGTCCCGTCGGGGCATTGCCCGGGGGCCTATCGACACCGCGTTGAATGCCCTGGGCCTGGAGCGGCGAGTCGCAGTGATCGCGCCGAGTTTCCATGCGGCAATGTTCGCGCTGCCGGACTCCGACCTGATCCTGCCGGTGCCCAAGGAAGCGCTGCTCAGCGTGCGACGGCTGGGTTTGAAGCTGCGCTCGTTCGATCTGCCGATCCCGTTGCCGACCCTGATGCTGACCCAGGCCTGGCACCCGCGATTCGACAAGGATCCGGCCCACCGCTGGCTGCGCGAAACCCTCAAGACCTGCTGCGACGAAACCTGGCTGGCGGCGCAGCCCTGACGATTGCGTCTGATGCACTTATAAACTGCCAAGAAGTCAATTTTCGTCAGCACTAAGCCCTACTACCATGCTCCGGTATTTTTCCCTCCGGAGTTTGCCTGCATGACATCCCTGACGGTCACGGCGCCGATTGCCGCTGCCGCTCCGATGGCCGCCGCGCAACCGGTGTTCGGGGCGCGCATCATCATCGGTCTGGTCGGCGTGCTGCTGGCGGTGCTGGTGTCGGGTCTCAACGAGATGGTGACCAAGGTTGCCCTGGCCGACATTCGCGGCGCCCTGAGCATCGGTTACGACGAAGGCACCTGGCTGGTTGCCAGCTACACCGCGACCTCGGTGGCGGCCATGGCATTCGCGCCGTGGTGCTCGGTGACCTTTTCCCTGCGTCGTTTCACCCTGTGCGCCATTGGCATCTTCACCCTGCTCGGGGTGCTTTGCCCGTTCGCCCCGAACTACGAAAGCCTGTTGCTGATGCGCATCTTGCAAGGCCTGGCCGGCGGCGCGTTGCCGCCGATGCTGATGACCGTTGCGCTGCGATTCCTGCCGGCCAACATCAAGCTTTACGGTCTGGCCGGTTACGCCCTGACTGCCACCTTCGGCCCCGGTCTCGGCACGCCGCTGGCCGGGTTGTGGACCGAATATGTCGGCTGGCAATGGACGTTCTGGCAAATCATCGTGCCGTGCCTGATCGCCATGGCTGCTGTTGCATACGGTTTGCCGCAGGATCCGCTGCGTCTTGAGCGCCTCAAGTCGTTCAACTGGAAAGGCCTGCTGCTGGGCTTTCCGGCGATCTGCATGCTGGTAATCGGCCTGTTGCAGGGCAATCGCCTGGACTGGTTCGAATCCAACCTGATCTGCGCTTTGCTCGGCGCCGGTTCGCTGTTGCTGGTGGCGTTTCTGATCAATGAATGGTCGCAGCCGATTCCATTCTTCAAGTTGCAGATGCTCGGCATTCGCAACCTGTCGTTCGCGTTGATGACGTTGGCCGGCGTGCTGGTGGTGCTGCTGGCGGTGGTGCTGATTCCATCGAGTTACCTGGCTCAGGTGCAGGGTTACCGGCCGGTACAGACCGCGCCGATCATGCTGCTGGCGGCATTGCCGCAACTGATCGCGCTGCCGCTGGTGGCGGCACTGTGCAATCTGCGCTGGGTCGATTGCCGCTGGGTGCTCGGGATCGGGCTGAGCATGCTGGTGTTGTCCTGCCTGGGTGGCTCGCAGCTGACCTCGGTGTGGATTCGCGACAATTTCTACGTTCTGCAATGGCTGCAGATTTTCGGCCAGCCGATGGCAGTGTTGCCGTTGCTGATGCTGTCGACCGGCAGCATCCAGCCACAGGACGGGCCGTTCGCCTCGGCGTGGTTCAACACCGTGAAAGGCCTGGCGGCGGTGGTCGCCACTGGCGTGATCGAAGCGCTGACCACTTCGCGTCTGCATTTTCACTCGACGATGCTGGTCGATCGCCTCGGCAACTCGCCGCTGGCCGCGAGCAACGACCCCGGCCTCGCTCATCGCCTTCACGAACAGGCGGTGGTGCTGACTTCTTCGGATCTTTATCTGTGCATGGCTGGCGTCGCGGTGGCGCTGATCCTGCTGATTTTCTGGCTGCCGACGCGGATCTTTCCGCCGCGCGCGCCGACCTGACTGAAATAGAAGGTTCTTATGACGACTCAAGCAAAGCAAAAAATCGCGGTGGCTGTGGCCGCTGCGCTGGCGGTCGGTGTGCTGGTGTATTTGGCGTTGCCCGGCCTGTTTGGCAAGCGCACCCAGCAGAACACCAACGACGCGTTCGTCTCCGCCGACTTCACCCTGGTGGTGCCGCGTGTGGCCGGGTTCATCAAAGAGGTGTTGGTAGAGGACAACCAACAAGTCAAGGCCGGGCAGTTGCTGGCCCTGATCGATGACCGCGACCTGCGCGCTGCTGCAGAAGCCGCCGATGCGCAAACCCTTGTCGCCCGTGCTCAACTGCAGAACGCCAAGGCCACGCTGGAGCGCCAGACCTCGGTGATCGCTCAGGCGCAGGCGTCGGTGGTGTCGGCCAAGGCTGAAATGGCTTTCGCCCAGCAGGAATTGAACCGCTACAACCACCTCGCCGGCGTCGGTGCCGGCACCGTGCAGAACGCGCAACAGGCGCGCACCCGGATCGATCAGGCTTCTGCGCGTCTGGACACGGCCACGGCGAAACTGGCGGCGGAACGTAAGCAGGTCGAGATTCTGACGGCGCAGCGCGATGCCGCCGAAGGCAGTTTGAAACACGCTCAGGCTGCGCTGGAAATCGCCAGTTTCGAGCTGTCCTACACGCGTATCACTGCGCCTCAGGACGGCATGATCGGCGAGCGCGCCGTGCGGGTCGGCGCCTATGTGACGCCGGGCAGCAAACTGCTGGCGGTGGTGCCGTTGAAGCAGGCTTATGTGGTCGCCAACTTTCAGGAAACCCAGCTCACTGACGTGCAGCCGGGGCAGGACGTGGTCGTGCGGGTCGACAGCCTCGGCGGTGAAGCCCTCACCGGTCGTGTCGAGAGCATCGCCCCGGCTACCGGCGTGACTTTCGCGGCGGTCAAACCGGACAACGCCACCGGCAACTTCACCAAAGTCGTGCAGCGGATTCCGGTAAAAATCCTGCTCGAGCCTGGCCAGCCGCTGACCGAACGCTTGCGAGTGGGGATGTCGGTGGAGGCGAGCATTGATACCAAAAGCTCGGCGACATCGATGCGTGAGGTGACGCAGCGATGAAGCGCGTTCAGTCCATAACCATTGCTCTGAGTCTCTCGGCGTTGGCGGCCTGCACCGTCGGCCCGGACTTTCAGAAGCCCGAAGCCACACAAATTGCCGACTGGGCCAAACCCGGCAAATCCGCCCCCAGCCAGGCCGTCAGCGAACCCCTGAACGAGCGCTGGTGGGAAGTCTTTCACGACGCGCAACTGTCGGCCCTGACCCAGCGCGCCTTGCGCAGCAACCTTGACCTGCAACTGGCCAGCAGCCGCCTGCAACAAAGCCGCGCCGCACGTCAGGTGATCACCGCCGACCGTTATCCAACGACCGCCGCCACCGGCAGCTACGCCCGCAAACGCAACAGCGGCGAAGGCCTGAACGACCCGTCCGGGCACAACGGCGATTCCGCGTTCAACCTGTGGGACGCTGGTTTCTCCGCCTCTTGGGAGCTGGACTTCTGGGGCCGTGTGCGCCGGGAAACCGAAGCCGCCGATGCCAATCTCGAAGTCGCGGAAAACGACCGTCGCGGTGTGCTGCTGGCGGTGCTCGCGGACACCGCGCAGAACTACATCCAGTTGCGCGGCGTGCAAAACACCCGCGCGGTCACCGAGCAGAATCTCGATGTGGCGCGGCACAGCCTGAAACTCTCGCAACTGCGCCTCAACGACGGCGTGGCCACCGATCTCGACGTCGCCGAAGCGGCCGCACAAGTGGCGGCCATCGAGTCGCGGCTGCCGGCGCTGGAGCAGCGTCAGGCGCAACTGATCAACGCCATCAGCCTGTTGATGGGCGAGCCGCCGCAGGCTCTGTCCAAAGTGTTATCCACAGATGCCCCAGTGCCGCAGTCGCCGCTGACCGTCGCCATCGGCCTGCCGTCGCAACTGGCCGAGCGCCGCCCGGACATTCGCCAGGCCGAAGCCCGGTTACATGCCGCCACCGCCAATATCGGCGTGGCCAAGGGCGATTTCTATCCGCGCATTACCCTGTCCGGCAATCTCGGCTCGCAAGCCATGCAGCTCAGTGATTTCGGCTCCTGGGGCTCTCGCGCCTTCGGCATCGGCCCGCAATTCAGCCTGCCGCTGTTCGATGGCGGCCGCCTGCGCGGCGTGCTGCAACTGCGCGAAGCCCAGCAACAGGAAGCGGCGATCGGTTATCAACAGACCGTCCTGCGCGCCTGGCATGAAATCGACGACCAGTTGACCGCCTATAACGCCAGCCAGCGCCGCCGTGACAGCCTCGCCGAAGCCGTGCGCCAGAACCAGATCGCCCTGCGTACCGCGCAACAGCAATACGTCGAAGGCGTGGTCGACTTCGTCAACGTCCTCACCGTGCAAGGCGCACTGCTCGCCACCCAGGAACAATGGGTGGAAAGCTCCACCGGCGTTTCACTGGCGATGGTCGGGCTATACCGGGCGTTGGGCGGGGGATGGGAGTCGGTGTATCCGGTGGGAGTTCTGGCTACCAGTAATCCGGTTTGATCGCTGGCTTCTTATGAGTGGGGACTCGGTGGGGAAATTGGTGCATCAGCAATTCTTCAGCGGTGATGACACGTCGTATCCAATGCGAGTGATCTTTCATCGAGCCAGGAGAGGGGCGATTGAGCCCGGCTCTATGGGGAAGTACGACACCCACTACTACTCCGGGAAAGTCTGAGCGTATAGCTCGTAACGCGGGGGTCATGTCGGTGTCGCTGGAGACCAGCACTATCTGGTCGAGACGCTCATCGGGGTCGAGCAGCGACTGACGACATGCTGTGCGATACATGCTGATTGCGATGTGAACGTCAGTTTCCTTTTCTTCGAGCTTCCAGATGTCGACTTTGTCCTGGCGTGAAGCGCCAGTGTTTCTATCGATAAACCTGGGAGCCTTGGCCGGCTCAAGGTGATGGCGGCCAAAGTGCACTGAGACATTGGTTGATCTCAAGGCCCTGATGTAGGTGTCCTGGGCTTCCTTGGAAACGCGGCCGCGAGTTGCCAGTTCAGGTTTGATGGGGGAGGTGAAATAGTCGATCGAGATGACGGAGCTTTTTGGATTTTCTATGTGGGCCACATGAATCAACAAGCCTCTGAGATTGAGCCACTTGTAGGGTGTACCTGCCAGAAGCCCATAGAACATGTTGTAGCCATCTACAAAGAAAGCAGTTCGCACAAATCGATCCTCAGAAACGAAAAAACCGGCCTAAGCCGGTTTCTTCACCCCAACTGCCAGCGAACTGAATCGCTACGTACGGGGTTGAGTAAGGCAATCCTAGATTGAGTGCGTCATGCGGGTCAACCGTCGTTTTATCATTCCCTCACCCAGCTGTTTTATCTTCAGCGCCGGCTCATCAGATTTGTTGTCTCGTCTCGTCAGGGGTCAAGGTTTTCCAAAGCTTCTGTATGAGCAATTGTTGCCCGCTCGGAGGCAAAGCCTGCTGTTTGTCATGATTTTTCTTTTGGAGTGGAGGTTATTTCCTAAGCATTTGTAGGAAGAAACAATCAGCCTACGCCTCTGCAACAACTCAACCGTAAAAACGAAAAATCGGCTATTTGTGAAACATTACATTTCCAAGGTGTGATGGCCTTTCGCTTGACGCTAATCGCCGCTGTCGTAGACTCCGAGCATCCGTCAGGGAGTAACGGTTATGCGGCGTTTTCGTGGTTGGGTTGTCGGATTGACCTTTGTAACGTGTGCAGTTCAGGCTCAAACGCCCGCGCCAGACGATCCGCTGCTGGATAACGGCGGGGCGGCGAATGCGTCGGCCAGCAGTGAAGCGCGCGGGGTTTTGCGGGCGCGGGATCAGGCGACGCTGGCCAGTGAGTTGTCGGGGCGAATCGTTGAGTTGCCGTTCAGCGAGGGCGAGTCGTTCAAGAAGGGCGATACCCTGGCGAAGTTCGACTGTTCGGCCTATCAGGCCCAATTGAATGCCGCGCAAGCCGCCAGCCGTGGCGCCGGTGAAGAGCTGGCGCACAACCGGCAACTGGCGGCGCTCAATTCCGTCGGGCGTTTCGAAGTGGCCCGGGCCGAGGCCAAGGTCAGCGAAACCCAGGCGCAATCTCAGGTTTACCAAGTTCAGGTCAAACGCTGCAGCGTGGTCGCGCCGTTCGATGGGCAAGTGGTGGAGCGCAAGGTACAGCGTTATGAAAGCGTGCCGGCCGGTGCGCCGCTGCTCGATGTGGTCGACAACCGCACCCTGGAAATCCATCTGCTGGTGCCGTCACGCTGGATGGCCAGGCTCAAGCCCGGTCAATCGTTCAGCTTCGTGCCCGATGAAACCGGTCAGGCCATCGACGCCACGGTCAAACGCCTCGGTGCGCGGATCGATGAAGGCAGCCAGACGCTGTTGTTGGTAGCAACACTCCCCGAAGCCAAAGGCTTGCTCGCCGGCATGAGCGGCACCGCGCATTTTCCGGAGCTTAAGTGAACGCCCCGGTGAGCGGCGGCGCCGAGCAGGTGTTCGCGCGGTTTCTCGATCTTGAACGGCAGACCCGCGCCGCTCATGACATTTCTCAACTGGCCTACAGCCTGGTCAATGACGGCCAGTCGCTGTTCGGTTTTCGCCATGCGGCTTTGCTGGTCGCCGGTAAAGTGCAGGCGGTGACCGGGGTCAGCGCGGTGGAGCCGAATGCGCCGTTCGTGGCGTTCGTCGAGCAGGCCGTGGCGCAACTGTTCAAGCAGGATGTGTTGAAACAGGCGCGGGTGATCACGCCGGAAATGGTTGGCGAATCGATCTTGGCCGACTGGCGCAGTCTGTCGGCCATGCAAGTGTTCTGGCTGCCGTTGATCGACCGTCAGGGTCAGGTGTTCGGCGGTTTGTGGCTGGCCCGTGATCTGCCGTGGAATCCTTCCGAACAAGTGCTGCTGTCGCAACTGGGCGACACCTACAGCCACGCCTGGCTGGCGTTGCAGCCGCGCAAGCCATGGCGGCTGCGCTGGACCCGCAAACGCCAGGTGGCGCTGGTCGCGGTGTTGCTGCTCGGTTTGTTGATCCCGGTGCGCCAGTCGGTGCTGGCACCCGCCGAAGTGGTGCCTCAGGGCGGGCGCGTTGTCGCCGCTCCGCTGGACGGGGTGATCGCCGAGTTTCTGGTCAAACCCAACCAGAGCGTGAAAACCGGCGACCTGCTGCTGCGTTTTGAAAACACGACGTTGAAGGCTCAGGCCGATGTTGCCGAGCGTGCGCTCGGGGTTGCCGAAGCGGAACTCAAAGCCAATTCCCAGCGCTCGTTCGTCGATGCCGAATCCAGCTCCCGAGTCGATCTGCTGGCCGCCCGTGCCGAACAGAAACGCGCCGAACGCGACTACGCCCGCGAACTGCTCAACCGCAGCGAAGTGCGCGCCGAGCGCGACGGCATTGCAGTGTTCGCCGATGCCGAGCGCTGGACCGGCAAACCGGTGCAGACCGGCGAACGGCTGATGGAAATCGCCGACCCGAGCCAGGCCGAACTGCGAATCGAACTGGCCGTGGGCGACGCGATCTCGCTGGAACCGGGCGCCGAAGTCGCGCTGTTTCTCGACAGCGATCCGCTGCAACGCCACCTCGCCACCCTCGAACGTTCGGCCTACGAGGCGCAGCCCACCGCCGGCGGCCAATTGGCCTACCGGCTGGACGCCAATTTCGCCGCCGCCCCGCCGCGTATCGGCCTGCGTGGCACCGCCAAAATATTCGGCGACCGCGCGCCGCTGGCCCTGTACCTGCTGCGGCGTCCGCTCGCCGGGCTGCGTCAGAGCGTAGGCCTGTAAATGACCCTGCCGAGCCTGCGTGCCGACCTGCAATTGTCGCCCGCGGCGCCGGCATTGGACGGTTCGCCGCGCTGGACGTTGGCCGACCCGGTGCGCGGGCGCTACTTCAAGCTTGGCGCGGCGGCCATGCGCCTGTTGCGCCACTGGTCGCTGGGCGATCCCGAACAAGTGCTGCGCGCCGCCAACCGTGAACCGGGTTTACCTCTGGACGGCAACGAGCTGGCGCAACTGCTGGAGTTCCTGCGCGGACATGACCTGATCAGCGCACTCGACGAGCAACAACGCGCCAGTTATCAGCTCAAGGCCCTCGCGCAGCGCCAGAGCCTGTGGAAAATCCTGCTGCATCAGTACCTGTTCTTCCGTATTCCATTGTGGCGCCCGGACGCTTTTCTCAATCGCGCCTGGCCGTGGCTGGAACGCTTCGGTCCCAAGATTTTGCGCTACGGTCTGCCGGCGACGCTGGCGCTCGGGGTGTTTCTGGTGTCGCGGGACTGGCAGCGGTTCGTCGGCACCTTTCCGCACCTGTTCAGCCTCGGCGGCGCGATCGCGTTCGGCATCGCGCTGTTCTTCGCCAAGCTCTGTCACGAGTTCGGTCATGCGTTCATGGCCAAGCGCGCCGGGTGTCGGGTGCAGAGCATGGGCGTGGCGTTCATGGTCTTGCTGCCGATGTTCTACACCGATGTCAGCGATGCCTGGCGGGTCAATGACCGACGTGCGCGACTGTTGATCGGTGCCGGTGGGGTGCTGGCGGAATTGTTGCTGGCGAGCATCGCGCTGCTGGTCTGGTCGTTCCTGCCGGACGGGCCCGGTCGCACGGCGGCGTTCATGCTTGCCAGCGCGACGTGGATCACCACGCTGGTGGTCAATCTCAACCCGTTCATGCGTTTTGATGGCTACTTTCTGCTCAGCGACTTCTGGGAAGTCGACAACCTGCAGGGCCGGGCCTTTGCCCTGTGTCGCTGGCGGCTACGGGAATTTCTGTTCGGCTATGGCGCGCCGGCGCCGGAGCCTTGGTCGCCGACGATGCAGCGGCGTTTGCTGATCTGGGGGTATGGCTCGTGGTTATGGCGTGCTGCGCTGTTTTTCGGGATCGCGCTGGCGGTCTATCACCTGTTCTTCAAGGTGTTGGGGACCTTCCTGATGCTGGTGGAACTGGTGTGGTTCATCTTTCTGCCGATCATGAGTGAGTGGCGCCAGTGGTGGAGCCGCCGCGATCAGACTCACGGCCCCCGAGTGTTACTCAGCAGCCTGGCGGTACTCGGCCTGTTGCTGGTGCTGATCGTGCCCTGGCGCAGCTCGGTCGAGTTGCCGACGATGCTTGAGGGCGGTCGCGCCAGTACCCTGCACGCACCGACGGCGGCGCGGGTCAAAGCCGTGAAGGTGGCGGATGGTCAGACCGTTGCTCAGGGCGATGTGCTGATCGAACTGGAATCGCCGGACCTCGATTCGCGGCAAGCCATCGTCCGCCGGGAAATCCGCATCCAGCAATTGCTGATGCGTCGTCAGGCCGGTCGCAGTGAAACCGCTGCCGACGCCGGTATCGTCGAGCAACGTCTCGCCGAAGCGGTGGCGGAATATCGCGGCCTGACCGCCCAGCGCGAACGTCTGCTGTTACGCGCGCCCCACGCCGGCACCGTGCGTGACCTGCTGCCGAACCTGACGCCGGGCCGCTGGCTGTCGAGCAAGGATGCGCTGGCGCGGGTGGTCGAGGACGGCACGCGACTGCGTGGTTACCTGGCCGAGGCTGAACTGTGGCGGGTCAAGCCCGGTGCCACCGGACGGTTTATCGCAGACGACCCGATGCATGCCGCCATCGCGGTGCAACTCAATGAAATCGACACCAACGGTGTGGCCTATGTCGATCAGGAGGCGCTGACCTCCGATCACCACGGGCCGATTGCCGTGCGCCGCGATCAGCAGCAACGGGCGGAGCCGGTGCAGGCGCAATACGGCGTGCGTTTGGCTACGCTGGATCAGGCGCCGACCCCGGTGCAGCCGCTGCGCGGCGTGGTGGTGTTGCAGGGCAGCGGCGAATCGGTGCTCGGCGTGGCCTGGCGCCGGATGGCGGCGCTGGGGGTCAGGGAAAGCGGTTTCTAGGGAGCATGAAAATGACGGATAACCTGGCGGCGGACGGATTGGTGGTGCGGCCTTCGCGGGCGACTGACGGACCCTTTCTGCAAAGCCTGTATCAATCGGCGCGGCCGGATCTGCAATGGATCGACGGCGAGCAGGAACAGGTGCAGCAAATCGTCGCCCAACAGTTTCAGGTTCAGGAGCAGGGCATGGGTGAAAACCATCCGAATGCCATGCACTACATCGTGGAAAAACTCGGCACGGCCATCGGCGCACTCAGCACCGATTTTGGGGTTAATGAAATTCGCGTGTTGTACCTCGCCTTCATTCCCCAGGCGCGGGGCAAAGGTTACGGACGAACTGTTCTGCAAGGCGTGCAAAAAGCCGCGCAGCAAGTGCGCTGCCCGGTGGCGACGGTGGTCTGGGCCAACAACCCCCATGCGCGCCAGCATTACCTGGCGCTGGGGTTTGCCGTGGAAGAGCGCAATCCGGCGGCAGAGCGGTTGGTGTGGTACCCGCAGTGAGGCGGGATTTCAGTTGAAGGAAATGCAGAAATACCCCAACTGCGGATCCCGCCCCATCGCCGGCACCCGCGATACGAAAATGTCTTCCACCCGGCCGAGTTCCGGCAGCTCCAGCGCGCATAAACCGTCGACGAACCCGGTCGGCACCAGGCTGTTGAATTCGAGGCAGAAAGGCATGCGTTCGCTGTAGCGGGTTTTCGCCGCGGGGACCTCATCAAGGTGCTCGATCCGGATCGGCAATGCCGTGCCATCGGGCAGGTGCAACGTGCGTTGTTGTCCGAGCAACGGCTGGATATGGTGAATCTGAACCGCTTGCAGCATGGTCTGACTCCAGTGAAAAAAGAACGGCCGGGGGCCGTGAAGCCCCCGGCGTTGGCTCAGTTGCGCGACGGGAACAGGCCGTTCAGGGCAACGCTGAAGTTGAGGACCAGGGCCGGGTTCAGGATCGGCAGTGGCTGGCTGCCTCCGGTGGAGGAAATGTCACCGGTGACGGTGGTGGTCACACCCTTGAGCGGCACCGGGGTGGCGCCTTGGGCGTCGGAGTAAATGTTCGCCGAACCAGGGCCACCGCCGGACGCGCCGAGGTACGAGTTGGTGGCGGTCGGCACGGTCGCCGGATTGCTGGCGGGTACGGCCAGCGACAAGGCCGTGTTGGCCGTGAGGCCGGTCATCGCGTGGGTGTGGTTGGGCATGTTGGCGATGGTGGCGGTGACGTTTTCGGTGCCGTACACCTGACCGATGACGCGCGGTGTCAGGCCCAGTCCGGTGCCTTGTGCGACGGGTACGCGACCTTGCAGGTTGGGCAGTTGAAAGTTGGTCGTGCCATTGCCGCCGTAGTAGGTGCCCAGCAAGGCGAACAGCGCCTGGTATTGCGAAATGCCCAGGATTTGCCCGTTGCACAAGGCCCAGCCACTCGGGGCGAAGTTGAAGGCGAACGGTTGAATCGTACCCATAAAGACTTCCATGGTTCCTCATCCTTCTGTTGTGTGGTCGGCGCGCCGCGCGTTCGCCCTTGTTTTCGGGCCGGTCGAAACGTTGTGCTGACTCCTTCCTTTTGCGCGGGCAGGTCACGCCAAGCCGTAGCGTAGACCCGGATCGACGGACTTGCCGGACGTCGTCACGGCCGCGCGTCGACTTCGGCGCTGGCCTACAGTGTTCGCAGTTGATGACGCAATTTTGTTCGCAAAAAAACTGAGGGGAGGTTGATGGAGGTCCTTCGCGAGACGCCGCTGGGGGATACCCAGGACCCGTTCGCCGCACCGGATGCCGGTGTCCGGCGCCTGTTGCGCTGGGCGCGCGAGCATTGGCTGATACCGATCCTTTTGCTGGCCACGGTGGTGCGTTTTTATGATCTGACGGCTGCCGCGATCTGGGGCGATGAAGGCTCGAGCCTGCTGCTGGCGCGCTATTCGCTGGGCGGGATCTGGACGCACGCTGCGTTCGACGTGCATCCGCCGTTGTACTTCATGCTGCTGCACGGCTGGATCGGCGTGTTCGGCGACGGCATTCTGGCCGTTCGCAGTTTCAGTGCGCTGGCCGGAATCGCCACGGTCGGGCTCGGCGTGAGCCTGGTCGACCGGCTGGCCACCCGCCGCGCCGCAATCATCGCCGGGGTGTTGCTGGCGCTGCTACCGACGGCGGTGCGCTACAGCCAGGAAGTGCGCATGTACGCGTTGCTTGGTTTGCTGCTGATCGGCGCGACGCTGGTGCTGGTCAAGTGGATCAGGCGCCCGCAGCGTCATCGCTATCTGCTGATCTACGCGCTGCTGATGACCGCTGCGTTGTACACCCACTATTTCGCCGTACTGGCGGCGCTGAGCCATTGGCTGTATCTGGGGCTGATCCGTCTGTTACCGGGTTATCGCCTG
This sequence comes from Pseudomonas sp. B20(2017), assembly GCF_002113125.1. Taxonomy (GTDB): domain Bacteria; phylum Pseudomonadota; class Gammaproteobacteria; order Pseudomonadales; family Pseudomonadaceae; genus Aquipseudomonas. Next base: position 55,358 of record NZ_NEJP01000004.1, read on the forward strand.
AAGCATCTCCAGCGCAAGGACTGGTGGCTGGCCAATCTGGCCATCGTCGTGCTCTACCTGCCGTGGCTGCCGAACCTGATTGACCTGTTGCAACACATGGATGCGCTCAAGGCCGGCGGCGATGTGGGTTGGGAAGATCCGGTGACCCTGTCTTCGCTGCCGTCGATGATCTGGCTGTGGCTGATCCAGGATGAGGGCGAGCAGCTTCCGCTGCTTTTATTCGGCGGTGTGCCACTGGCCTTGCTGGTGCTGGCGGGGGTCGCCGTCGCCCGGGATCGCAGCGTTAACCATGGCAGCGTCCTGCTGGCGGTCTACACCGGCGTACCGTTGTTGCTGGTGTTCGCCGTGTCCTTCGTCACACCGGTATTTATCGAGCGTTACCTGACCGCCTACGCGCTGGGGCTGCCGATGCTGGCGGCGCTGGCCATCGACCGGCTCTACACCCGCGTGCGCGTGCTGGCGGTGGCGGTGCTGCTGGCGCTGGTCGGGGTCGAGATGATCGGGTTGAACACCAACGCCACGGTCGACCGCAACGACCAGTTCAACGTCATGGTCGATTACGTCAACCGCCACTTCGCCAACGGCGACCGAATCGTCACCAGCGACATGCTGTGGTACCTCAGCTACGTCTATTACAACCGCACTGACGCTCAAGTCCGGCTCTTTACGCCGCCCACCGCCGAGGGCCGCTCGACACGGCCGAACCACTACGGCTTCGGCACGCTGGTGTCCGATGAGGTTTACCTGGATCGGCTGAGCGAATTGCCGCCAGGCAGTGTCCGGGTCTGGTTGATCGGTGATCTGGACGTGGATCTACCCGATCCATTTCTGCCCTTGCCTGCGACCTGGCACCTGCGTGATCAGGTGCAGGCGGGTGGGGCGAAAGCGCGACTTTTTTCGTTGCAGACGCCCAATGGATCAGGAGAAAAATGACTTAAACGGTTCACCTGTTTATTCGCGATAAAGGTGAAATTTTTAAGTCCGTTTTGCTCTGTTTTGATATCAAAACACTACTAGTCGAATGGGTATTGTTGGATTACGCTCGTCAGACAAAAGGACTTACAAATACGGTGAAGGGATTGCAGCAGTTCCACTTTATCTCCGGCCTGCCGCGCTCAGGTTCTACCCTCCTTTCTGCGATCCTTCTGCAGAACCCGCGCTTTCATGCCGGCATGACCAGTCCGGTCGGCGCGCTGTTCTCTGGTGTCCTTGAACAATGCAGTGCCGGCAGCGAATTCGGCGCGGTGATCGACACCGACATGCGCCGTCGCCTGCTGCGCGGACTGTTCGATTCCTACTACGCCGACAAGTCCGACAAACCGGTGGTGTTCGACACCAACCGCCAGTGGTCCTCGCGACTGCCGGCCATCAACGACCTGTTCCCTCAAGCCAAGGTCATCGCTTGTGTGCGCAACGTCGCCTGGGTGATGGACAGCCTCGAGCGGCTGTACCGCGCCAATCCTTTCGAAAACACCAAGCTGTTCGGCGATGCGGTCGAGCGCAACACCGTCTACAGCCGCTGCGAAACCCTGGCTCAGCGCAACCGTCTGGTGGGTTTTGCCTGGGCGGCGCTCAAGGAAGCCTATTACGGCGAGCACGCCGATTCTCTGCTGATCGTCGATTACGACCTGCTGACCCAGGCCCCGGAGCGCGTACTGCGGTTGGTCTACGATTTCATCGGCGAACCCTGGTTCGAGCACGATTTCGAGCACCTGGCCTATGACGCGCCAGAGTTCGACCAGGCCCTGGGCGTGGCCGGCCTGCATAAGGTCAAGCCCAAGGTCGCCCTGCAGTCGCGGCGCACGATTCTGCCGCCGGACCTGTTCAAGCAATACGCCGATTTGTCCTTCTGGCTCGATGGCTCAGCCAGCGCTGCCAATGTCATTCGTATGAAGTCCGACGCCGCGATCAGCTGATCGCGGCGTTTTTCATTGATGCGTCAACAACTGTGTTCGAGTCCGGGTGAGCAACATGTGGTGGAGCAAGCAAAAGTCGCGGGTTACCGAAGGCCAACGGACGCTGGCGGCGCCCCTGATCATGTCGCTGGAACCGCGCATGCTGTTCGACGGCGCCGTTGCGGCCACCGTGGCCGACACCGCCGCCCAGGCTGAAAGCCATGCCACCGCCGATGCCGCGAAAGCGCCGGCCGCCGACCACCCGAGCGCCAGCAAAGACACCCACGGTCAGGCCGATGCCACGCCTGCTGCCAGCCCGGTCGCGGTGCCGGGGCAGAGCGTGGTGTTCGTCGATTCCCGGGTCAAGGATGCCGACAGCCTGCTCAAGGGCGTGGCGCCCGGCACGCAAGTGGTCAAGCTCGATGCGGGCAAGGACGGTTTGCAGCAGATCGCCGATTACCTCGACCAGCATCAGGGCGTGAGCTCGGTGCAGATCATCGCCCACGGCAACGCCGGTGACCTGTGGCTGGGCAACAGCTATCTGTCGGCCGACAACGTTGCCCAGCGCAGCGCGATCCTGGCGGAAATCGGCAAGGACATGAACGTCGGCGGCGACATCCTGATCTACGGCTGCTACACCGCCGAGGGCGATCGTGGCTTGAGCTTTGTCGATTCGCTGGCGCAATTGACCGGCCGCGACGTGGCCGCTTCGAACAATCGCACCGGGGTGGGCGGCGACTGGGAACTGGAGATCGCCACCGGCACCATCGAGAGCGCCAATGTGCTGTCGACCAAAGCGATGAGCGAATACCAGTGGGGCCTGGCCACCTGGACCGCCACCAACAATGCGAATACCGGGGTCGGCTCGTTGCGCGCAGCGCTGGCGTCGGCGCAGAACGGCGACATCGTGACCTTCAGCTCCGGCATGACGGTGCAGCTCACGTCCGAATTGCTGATCAACAAGAACATCACCGTCGATGGCGACCTGAACAACGACGGGGTTGCCGACGTCACGCTCGATGGCCAATACCGGACGCGGGTGGTGGAAATCACCTCCGGCAGTACGGTGACCCTGGATGGTCTGGTCATTACCCGGGGCCTGGTTTCGGGCAACGGTGGTAATGGCGGCTACGGGGCAACCGGCGCCATGGGCGGCGGGATTTTCAACGCCGGTATCCTCACATTGAACAACGTCTCGGTTACCAGCAACGCGGCGGCCGGTGGTGGTGGCGGTGGCGGTGTTACCAGTACCTACTCCGGCGGTGCTGGCGGTGGCGGTGGTGGTCTCGGTGGCCAGGGCGGCGGTCACGGCGGTTCTACCGGATCGGGGATTGGTACTTATGGTGGTCAGGCCGGTAGTGGCGGGGTCGGTGGTTATGGCGGCGGCTTCGATGCAACGCACATGGGCGGGCGTGGAGGCTCCAGCACTGGCGGTGCTGGTGGGCTGGGTACTTACAACTACAGCAATGGCGGCAACGGCGGCACGGCCAGCAACGGCACGATTTCCATCGGTGGCGGCGGTGGCGGCTCGGGGTGGGACAAGGTCGGCGGTGCGGGCGGTAATGCCGCTGGCGGCATTTACAATGCCTCGACCGGCACCCTGAAAATCGTCGGCACTTCGGTGATCAGCAACAACCTCGGCGCCGGTGGCGGCGGGGGTGGTGGTGGCGGTTTTGGCAGCAACGCTTCCAACGGCGGCATCGCCGGGCGCGGCGTCGGCGCGATCTGGAACCAGGGCGGCACGGTGCTGATTACCGCCGCCAACTTCGCCGCCATCAGCGGCAACGCCGCCGGCAGCGGTGCCGGTGGTGTGGCATTGGGCGGCGGCACGAACGGTACGTCACCGACCGCTGTCGCGGCGATTTTCAACAATGGCGGCACGCTCAACACTGCCTACGTGGAACCGCCGACCGCGACCATCGTGATGTCGGACACGGCCCTGAAAATCGGCGAAACCTCGCTGGTGACCATCACCTTCAGCCGGGCAGTCACCGGGTTTACCAACGCCGACCTGACCATCGCCAACGGCACGCTGACATCGGTCAGCAGCAGCGACGGCGGCCTGACCTGGACGGCGACCTTCACCCCGACCAACAACATCACCGACGCCACCAACCTGATCACCCTCGACAACACCGGAGTGACCGCAATCAGCGACGGCGTGGCGGGCGTCGGCACAACCAACTCCACCAACTATGCGATCGATACCGTACGGCCGACCGTGACCATCGCGATGTCCGATACGGCGTTGAAGATCGGCGATACCTCGACGGTGACTTTTACCTTCAGCGAAGCGGTGACCGGTTTCACCAACGCCGACCTGACCATCGCCAACGGTACGCTGAGCGCCGTGAGCAGCAGCGACGGCGGCATCACCTGGACGGCGACGTTCACGCCGAGCGCCAGTATCACCGACACCACCAACGTCATCACTCTGGAAAACACCGGTATTGCCGATCTGGCCGGCAACGCCGGCAGCGGCACCACCGACTCGACCAACTACGTGATCGATACGGCGCGCCCGACCGCGACCATTGTCGTCGCCGACAGCAATCTGGCGGCGGGCGAAACCTCGCAGGTGACCATCACCTTCAGTGAAGCGGTCAGCGGTTTCACCACTGCCGACCTGACGGTGGCCAACGGTACGCTGACCGGCTTGAGCAGCAGCGATGGCGGCATCACCTGGACCGCCACGCTCACGCCGACCACCAACATCACCGACACCACCAACCTGATCACTCTGGACAACACCGGGGTCGTCGATCTGGCCGGCAACGCCGGCAGCGGCACTACCAACTCCAACAACTACGCCATCGATACCGTACGCCCGACCGCGACCATCGTGGTGGCGGACAACGCCCTGAAAATCGGCGAGACCTCGCTGGTGACCATCACCTTCAGCGAAGCGGTCAGCGGTTTCACCAACGCCGACCTGACGGTCGCCAACGGCACATTGACGGCGGTCAGCAGCAGCGATGGCGGCATCACCTGGACGGCGACGTTCACGCCGACCGCCAGCATCACCGACGCGACCAACCTGATCACGCTGAACAATACCGGCATTGCAGACCTGAACGGCAACACCGGCAGCGGGACCACCGACTCCAACAACTACGCCATCGATACCGTGCGCCCGACCGCGACCATCGTGGTGGCCGACAACAACCTGCGGATCGGTGAAACCTCGCTGGTGACCATCACCTTCAGCGAAGCGGTCAGCGGTTTCACCAACGCCGACCTGACGGTCGCCAACGGCACGTTGAGCGCGGTCAGCAGCAGCGACGGCGGCATCACCTGGACGGCGACGTTCACGCCGAGCGCCAGTATCAACGACACCACCAACCTGATCACCCTGGACAGCACCGGCGTTGCCGACCTGGCGGGCAACGCCGGCAGCGGCACCACCGATTCCAACAATTATGCGATCGATACGGTGCGGCCAACCGCGACCATCGTGGTCGCCGACAGCAACCTCACTGCTGGCGAAACCTCGCTGGTGACCATCACCTTCAGCGAAGCGGTCAGCGGTTTAACCAACGCCGACCTGACGATTGCCAACGGCACGCTGACGGCGGTGAGCAGCAGCGATGGCGGCATCACCTGGACGGCGACCTTCACGCCGAACCTGGGCGTCAACGACGCGACCAACGTGATCACGCTGGCCAATACCGGCATCGCCGATCTGGCCGGCAATGCCGGCAGTGGCACGACCAATTCCAACAACTACACCATCGACACCGTGGTGCCGACTGCGACCATCATCGTGTCCGACTCCAGTCTGAAGATCGGCGAAACCTCGCTGGTGACCATTACCTTCAGCGAAGCGGTCACCGGTTTCACCAATGCCGACCTGACGATCGCCAACGGCACGTTGAGTGCGGTCAGCAGCAGCGACGGCGGCATTACCTGGACCGCCACCTTCACGCCGACCAGCAACATCACCGACACCACCAATGTGATCACCCTGGACAACAGCGGTGTCCAGAACCTGTCCGGCAACGCCGGTGTCGGCACCACGAATTCCAACAACTACGCCATCGATACCCAGCGCCCGACCGCAACCATCGTGGTCGCCGATACCGCACTGGGCGTCGGCCAGACCTCGCTGGTGACCATCACTTTCAGCGAAGCGGTGACCGGTTTCACCAACGCGGACCTGACCATCGCCAACGGTACATTGAGTGCAGTCAGCAGCAGTGACGGCGGTATCACCTGGACGGCGATCTTCACGCCAGCGGCGGGGATCACCGACACCACCAACCTGATCACCCTGGACAACACCGGCATCACCGACCTGGCGGGCAACGCCGGCAGCGGCACGACCGACTCCAACAACTACGCGGTCGACAGTCAGCGCCCGACAGCCACGATTGTGATGAGCGACAGCGATTTGCGCCCCGGTGAAACAGCGCTGGTGACCATCACCTTCAGCGAGGCCGTGACCGGTTTCGACAACGCCGATCTGAGCGTCGCCAACGGCACCCTGAGCAATGTTTCGTCGAGCGACGGCGGTATCACCTGGACGGCCACCTTCACGCCGAACATCGGTGTCACCGATCTCACCAACCTGATTGTCTTGAACAATACCGGCATCGCCGACCTGGCCGGCAACACCGGCACCGGCACCACCAGTTCGGCCAACTATCAGGTGCAGACCCAGGTGCCGACCGCCACCATCGTCGTGGCCGACACTTCGCTCAAGGCCGGGGAAACCTCGCTGGTGACCATCACCTTCAACGAAGCGGTGAGCGGCTTCGACAACAGCGACCTGACCATCGCCAACGGCACATTGAGCAACGTCAGCAGCAGCGACGGCGGTATCACCTGGACCGCGACATTCACCCCGACGGCCAATGTCACTGACGCTACCAACCTGATCAGCCTGAACAATGCCGGCGTGACCAACGTCTCAGGCAACAGCGGTATCGGCAGCACGGATTCCAACAACTTTGCCATCGACACCGCGCTGCCAACCGCCACCATTGTGGTTGCCGACAACCGCCTCGGTATCGGTGAAACCACCACCGTTACCATCACCTTCAGCGAAGCGGTGATCGGATTCGATCTGGGGGACATCAGTGTCGCCAACGGCTCGTTGTCGAACCTGGCCAGCAGCGACGGCGGCGTGACCTGGACCGCGACCTTCACGCCGACAGCCAACGTCAACGACCCGACCAATCTGATCCTGATCGACACCGCTGGCGTCCAGGATCTGGCCGGCAACCTCGGCACGAGCATCGCGATCTCCAACAACTACATCCTCGATGCGACCCGGCCGACGGTGAGCATCGTGGTCGCCAACCCGCACCTGGGCATCGGCCAGAGCACTACGGTGACTTTCACGTTCAGCGAGGCGGTGAGCAATTTCGACCTGTCCGACTTGAGTGTGACCAACGGTGACCTGAGCAACCTGACCAGCAGCGACGGCGGCAAGACCTGGACCGCGACCTTCACGCCGAACGCGAATGTCACCGACCCGAGCAACTTCATCGCGCTGGACACCAGCAACGTCACCGACCTGGCGGGCAACGCCGGCAGCACGGTGGCGGTGTCGAACAACTACGCCCTCGACAGCGAACGGCCGACCGCCACGGTGGTGATCGCCAATCCGAACCTGGGCGTCGGCCAGACCTCGCAGGTGACCATCACCTTTAATGAAGCGGTAAGCGGTTTCGACCTGTCGGACCTCAGCGTGGCCAACGGCACCTTGTCCAACCTGAGCAGCAGCGACGGCGGCAAGACATGGACCGCGACCCTGACGCCGAACGCCAACGTCAACAGCGCCAGCAATGCGATCAGCCTCAACACCGCCGGGGTCAGCGACCTGTCGGGCAACAGTGGCAGCAGCGTCAGCAGCTCCGGCAATTACGTGATCAACACGGTGCCGCCGGTTGTGCCTCCGGTGACACCGACTTCTCCGCTGATCGTGGTAACACCGGATCCGGAATTCCGCAGCAGCGATCCGGTCGCGCCGACACCACCGCCGAACATCCCGCTCCAACCGGTCGTCTTCACGCCGCCCACCGGCGACCTCGGTTCACCGCTGACTTTCGCGCCGTTGTTCGAGCAACGGGTGATCGGCAACGGCATCCGTCCGCTGGGGGATATCTTCATCAACCGCGGTGCGCTGAGCCCAAGCTTCATTGCCCAGGTCTTCACCAGCAGTGACAACGGCGGTGACGGTTCCGGTCATGGTTTCCTCGGATTTGGCGGCGGCGATGGCGGAGTGTTCGGCAGCAGCACGCTGTCGAGCCTGTTCAATCAGGACAGCAGCACCGAGCGCGACTCGCTGAACGCCTTCGACCGTCACTCGATCAAGGGCGGTGATATTTCCCAAGGCCTGCGCGGTGTGTTCGGCGCGCCGACCCTGGGCCAGCAACTGCAACAGATCAAGGACAGCGAGCAGCACCGGGTCGACAACCTGGCGGCAGCACTGCAACAGGTTGGCATCAGCGAAATGCCGGCCTGACAACACACAACAACTCACATATGTGCGGGACCTAGGGGCGATCCAGGGATGAAGAAAAGTCAGAAGTTGTTCGGCGCCAGCTTGCTGGCGCTGGCGATCAGCGGATGTGCAGTGACCAGTGAACCGATCGAACGCAGTGTCAGTGAACAACGGGCCCGGGCCGACTTGCAAAGCATGTACAAGGGCCAGGAACCGCTGAGCGGTCCGCTGACCCTGCACCAGGCCATGGCCCGCGCGGTGAAATACAACCTCGAAGGTCGCTTGAAAATCATGGAGGAAGCGCTGGCCAAGCGGCAGCTCGACCTCGCCAGTTTCGACATGCTGCCGCGCATGGCGCTGGACGCCGGTTACGTCGGGCGCAACAACGTCAGCGCCTCCAGCAGCCAGAGCGTGCGCACCGGCACCCAGTCCTTGGAACCGTCGACCTCCCAGGACCGCGACCGCGACGTCGCCGACCTGACCATGGTCTGGAACGTTCTCGATTTCGGCGTCAGCTACATCAGCGCCAAGCAACAGGGCGACCAACGCCTGATCGTTCAGGAACGCCGGCGCAAGGTGATCAACACCATCGTTCAGGACGTGCGCTCGGCCTATTGGCGGGCGATGGCCGCCGAACGCCTGCTCAAGCAGATCGACAGCCTGATGGCGCGGGTCGACACCGCCCGCCGCAACAGCGAAAGCATGAGCGAACAGCGCATCGGCGATCCGGTGCAGTCCCTCGGTTATCAGCGTTCGCTGATCGAAGCGACCCGGCAACTGGAAGAACAGCGCCGCGCGTTGTCGCTGGCGAAAACCGAACTGGCGACCCTGATCAACCTGCCGCTGGGCACCAACCTGACCCTGGCCACCGATGACGGTTATCAGATCCCGGAACTCAAGGTCGATCTGAGCAAACTCGAACAGGAAGCCCTGACCAGCCGTCCGGAACTGCGCGAGCAGGATTACCAGACCCGGATCAGCGCCGCCGAAACCCGCAAGGCCATGCTGCGTCTGCTGCCGGGCCTGGAGTTCTCCGCCGGCGGGCATTACGACAGCAACTCGTTCCTGGTCGAGCAGGGCTGGGCCGACTATGGCGTCAAGGTCACCTGGAACCTGTTCAACGTGATCTCTGCCCCGGCGGCCATTGATGTGGCCAAGGCTGGCGAAGAAGTCGCTGCTGCGCGGCGTCAGGCGATGTCGATTGCGGTGCTGGCGCAGCTCTACGTGGCCAACGCCAACTATCAGGAGGCGCTGCGCCAGTTCAAGACCAACCAGCAACTGTCGGACATCGACGGGCAAATCGTCGGTCAGTTGCGTAACCGTCGTCAGGCCGACGGCATTGGTGAGCTGGATCTGATTCAGGGCGAACTCAATACCTTGCAGGCGGATCTGCGGCGCGATCTGTCCTACGCCGATCTGCGCAATGCTTACGGCCAGATTTTCGCCAGCGCTGGTCTCGACCCGCTGCCGGATCAGGTGCAGTCGACCGAAGTGCAGTCGATCGCCACTGCGCTGGCCAATCGCGAAGCGGCGTGGGCCTCGGGGAATATTTCGGTTCCGGTGGCCCATGCCTCCGCGCAGTGACGTATTGGCGCCGACCGCCAGCATCAGCCGTGCCCAACGCGAGGCCCGCAACGGCCATCGCGGCACGGCGATGCTGCTGACCGGCTTGCCGGCGGCGGGCAAATCGACCCTTGCCCAGGCGTTACATGCCGAGTTGTTCAGTCGCGGTCTGCAAAGTGTGGTGCTCGATGGCGATGGCCTGCGCGTCGGGCTCAACCGTGACCTGGGTTTTACCGATGCCGACCGCCTGGAAAACATCCGCCGTGCCAGTGAGCTTGCAACGTTGCTGGTGGAGAACGGGCAGATCGTGATTCTGGCGATGATCGCGCCGCTGGCGGAGCTGCGCGAAGTGTTTGCCCGCCGTTTGGGCGAAGACTATCGCGAGGTCTGGTGCAGCGCTGCGCTGGCGGTGTGCGAGCAGCGCGATCCGAAAGGGCATTACGCCCGGGCCCGACGCGGCGAGCTGGCCGGGTTCACGGGTGTGTCGGCGCCTTACGAAGCGCCGGCCCAGGCTTCGCTGGTGCTCGACACCGGCACGCTGACGGTCGAAACCTGTCTGGACCGCTTGCTGACCTGGCTCGGAGAAACAGCGGTGTTGCCCAAGGTATGAGCCGACCGGCGTTCTCGCGGTTGCCGGTGACGGTTGACCTGCCGTTGCTGTTGCAGGCGCTGTCGGCGATTGACGACGCTGCCTGGCGCGGCCATTTCAACACCGCTTATTTCGCCGGCGACTGGAGCGGCGTGGCGCTGATTTCCGCCGCCGATGCGCTGACCGAATTGTCCCCCGGCAGCGCCGAACCCGTCCAACGCGCCCCTTGGCTGAATGATGAGCGCTGGCAGCAGGCCCTGCGGGATCTGCCGCTGGAAATCGTCAGTGCGCGGTTGTTGCGACTGGGGCCCGACGGGCAGATTCATGAGCATCGCGACTACGATCTTGAGGGCCCGGACGCCGATTTGCGCCTGCACATTCCGCTGCTCAGTCCGCCCGCCGTGGACTTCTGGCTCGACGGCCAGCGGATGCCGATGACGGCGGGGGAGTGCTGGTTTCTCGATCTCGCCCGACCGCATCGGGTCGACAATCGCGACCGCACGGCTCGGGTACATCTGGTGCTCGATTGCCGCCCTGCGCCCTGGCTGGAGCAGATGATCGCTGACGGTTTGCCGAGTACTCCGCTGCCTGATGGCGCGGAGACGGCGCTGCAGCGATTTCAACGGTTGCTGGTCACGGATCCGTTGCTGTCCGCAACGTTGCAGGCACTGCACGACCCTGAAGCATTCACCGCTCAGACGCTGACGCTGGCCGCTGAACGCGGTCTGCATTTTTCCCGTGAAGAATTGCTTGCGGCGATGCGCAACGGTCGCCGGTCATGGAACGAACAATGGCGTCTGTGAATTTCGACGGCTGGTTGCCGATCCGCATCTGGAAAACCGCCGGGCAATGGCAGGTCGACTGGTGCTGGTTTGGTGACACACCGCTGCATCAGCCGTTCTTTCGTGAGGCCGTCGAAGACGCGTTGCGTCTGCCGTTCAATCAGGCGTTCCGCCGGCAAACACCCTTGTCGGCGCTCATGGATTGGCAAGCGCTCAGTCCGGGTCTGCCGCCGAGTGCCTTCATCCTGCACGCCTCGCGGTGTGGTTCGACGCTGATCAGCCAGATGCTTGCCCGGCTCGACGATCACATCGTGGTCTCGGAGCCGCCGCCCCTTGATGCCTTGCTGCGCAGCGATCTGCCGGACGAAGAACGCCGCACGGCCATCGCCGGGCTGCTCTCGGCGTACGGTCAGCGCCGGCGCGATACGGAGCAGCGGCTGGTGATCAAGCTCGACGCCTGGAACATCGGCGAATGGCCGTTGCTGCACGAGTGTTTTCCCGATACGCCGTGGCTGTTTGTCTATCGCGATCCGCTGGAAATTGCCGTCTCGCACCTGCGCCGTCCCGGCCTGCACATGGTGCCGGGTGCGCTCGGCGATTGTGTGCTGGACGATGATTTGCCGTTCGAGGGCCGTGAGGATTTCATTGCCCGGCGGCTGGGGCGCCTGCTGGAGGCGGGGTGGGTGCATTGCCGTGATTCTGCCGGGTTGGTGCTCAATTACAACGAATTGCCCGACGCGATGAGCGGGCGGCTGGCGCGGTTTTTCAAGTTGAGTGCCGCGCAGAGTGAACAGGCGTTGGCGGCGACGGCGCAGCACGTGAAGCAGCCGTCACAACCCTTTGTCGTCGATGGCGAACACAAGCGCCGCGAGGCTTCGGTGCTGTTGCAGGCACGGGTTGAACATTGCGCCCGTGCCACTTACGTTGCGCTGGAACGCTTGCGTGCGCTCACGATTTCGCCGACAGATCCGCCATCCCCTTGAGCAGTTCGATCGGCAACGGAAAGACGATGGTCGAGCTCTTGTCGCCGGCAATCGAACTCAAGGTCTGCATGTAGCGCAACTGCATGGCACCGGGCTGGCGGCCGAGCATTTCGGCGGCCTGCATGAGTTTTTCCGAGGCCTGCAATTCGCCTTCGGCGTGGATCACCTTGGCGCGCCGTTCCCGCTCGGCTTCGGCCTGCCTGGCGATGGCGCGCACCATCGACTCGTTGAGGTCGACGTGCTTGATCTCGACGTTGGCAACTTTGATCCCCCAGGTGTCGGTCTGGGCGTCGAGCACTTGCTGGATGTCGATGTTCAGGCGTTCGCGCTCGGCCAGCAATTCGTCCAGCTCATGTTTGCCGAGCACTGCGCGCAGGGTGGTCTGGGCCAGTTGGCTGGTGGCCATGAGGAAATCTTCGACCTGGATGATCGCTTTCTGTGGGTCGAGCACGCGGAAGTACAGCACCGCGTTGACCTTGACCGAGACGTTGTCGCGAGTGATCACGTCCTGTGGCGGCACGTCGAGGACGATGGTGCGCAGATCGACCCGGACCATTTGCTGTACCACCGGGATCAGCAGGATCAGCCCCGGCCCCTTGACCTGCCAGAAGCGTCCGAGCTGGAACACCACGCCGCGCTCGTATTCGCGCAGGATGCGGAACGTCGAGCCGGCCAGGGCGATCAGCAACAGCAGCAGCGCGACAAAACCGATTTGCAGACCCATGATCACTCTCCGAGCGGTGCCGCGTCAGTCGCGGCCACTTGCAGCAACAGGCCCTTGCGCCCGACCACCCGCACCGGTTGCCCGGTGTGCAGCGGCGTGGCGCTCAGCACCTGCCAGCGTTCTCCCTGCAATTGCACCCAGCCGTTGCGGCTGTCTTCCGGTTGCACCACCGTCACCGCCGTCACACTGCCAAGCAAGCCGGCATCGCCGCTGACCGGGTGGCGCGGTCGGGTTTTCAGGGCGCGGATCAGCAGCGCGATCAGCAGCAGGGCGCTGACCAGGCCAAGGCCGATCATCATCGGCACCGGCAGTTCGGCGTTGCTCAGGATCAGTGCGCCGATCACAAACATGACGATGCCGCCGAGGCCGATCACCCCATAGTTGGGCAGCGCGGCTTCGGCGATCAGAAACGCGATGCCCACGGTGATCAGCCACAGACCGACCGGGCTGACAGCGGTAAACGGGGTGTCCGCCGCAACCACCGATCCACTCAGCAGCAACAGGGCAAACGCACAGCAACGGATGTTCACGTGACCCTCCGCGAGAGTCAGGGCTTGTTCTTACAGTCTAGGTGAGGCTGTGGCTGGATGAATTTTGATCAATTCTCCCGCCCCGCCAGTGGGCGGATTTCCCGGTGCTCGCGGCTCGCCGGACTAGACTTTCAAGGACAGCCACAGCGTTTCATTACCGTCCGCCGCGCAGCGTCGGCGGGCACCGAGGTGCATCATGCGTATGGCCAAGAAAGTGCAGAGCAGCCTCAACCGGGCGCAATGCGAATATGACATCGTCACCCACCCGCACTCGTCCAGCAGCCTGGAAACGGCGCGGGTCTCCGGAATTGCCGCAGAACGGGTGGCCAAATCGGTGATCCTGGACGACCGTCACGGGCACTACCTGATGGCGGTGCTGCCCGCCAGCCGCCACCTGGACTTGAGCAAGGTGCGCAGCAGCGGCGAATGGCAAATCACTCGCGAAAGCAATCTGGCGCATATTTTCGACGACTGCGAACGCGGCGCCGTACCGCCACTGGGCGATTCCTACGGGTTGGACATGGTCATCGACCCGCTGCTGACCCGGCAGAAAGACATCTACTTGGAAGCCGGCAACCCCAACAACCTGCTGCACATGAGCATGCCCGAATTCCTGAAGATGGTGCCGCATGCGCAGGTGCGGGAGTTGAGTCAGTAGCTTTTTTAGCGTCTGTGCCGACGCCAATCGCGAGCAAGCTCGCTCCCACAGATTCTGCGCTAAACCTGTGGGAGCGGGCTTGCTCGCGAAAAATCTTTCACACCCTATAAATCTCGCAGGAGTTCCGACATGGAAAACCCGACGCACAGCCTCCCATCCCTGTTCAAGCAACTCGGCCTGGACAACGACCCGGTCAGCATCGACCAGTTCATCGCCACCCATTCCCCGCTCAAACCCGAACTGCACCTGTGCGACGCGTTTTTCTGGACCAAGAGCCAGGCAGATTTCCTGCGCGACGAGATTCTCGATGATGCGGATTGGGCGGAGGTGGTGGATCAGTTGGATGTGATGTTGAGAAAAGGAAGGAATGTGTAAAAAAATCTGTGGGAAATGGCTGAAATGTAAAAAAAACATGCGTCCAGTAAAAAAAACTGAGCTTTAATCGCCTCAGTGAATTTTTCCTGAGGATGTTTCCCATGCCGACTGTTGGATATGCGCACCTGCATGAGGCGCTGAACATCCAGGCGCTTGTGCCAAAGCGAACTGCAATGGTGAAGCCCGTCACCCGAATCACCTTGATCGGAGATTGCTTGGCTGTTCCACAGACTGTCGCCCCCGCCCAAGGCTCTACACTGGAGCACATCCTCTTTGCCCTTAAACACGAGGGTATCAATTTGGGCATTCTGGCTCAGGCGCTTGAAACTGTAGCGGCTGAGCAATTGCTCGCAGAATTGGCCAAATCACCAAACGGCGTTTTTATTCGAAAAGCATGTTTTCTGTGGGAAAGCTTTACGGGTCAGCAACTGGAATATCAGGTACCGGTTCGGGGGAGCGTCGTTGCACTTTTCGACCCAAAACTCTACGTCACCGGACCGGCGATACGAAACAGTCGTTGGCGTGTCGATTTCAATGGCTTGGGTTCGTTGCGCTACTGCGCAACCGTCGAAAGAACTGCAGAGCTGCAGGCCTTGCTTGACCTAGACATTATTGGCCGAGCGCAGGCATTCATGGCGACACTCCCGCCGGAGATGATGGATCGCGCCATCAATTGGGCTTACCTCCACGAAACCCGTGACTCCTTTGCCATCGAGAAAGAAGAGCCCAGCGAAGAGAAATCCCGCCGGTTTGTTCATTTGCTGCGCCAGGCTCATGAGCGAACCGAGTTGAGCGAAGACTATCTGGTCGAGCTGCAGAACAGCACTGTTTCGAACCCGTTCGACAAAGCGGTGTTGTTTCGTCATGAGCAAAATCATCTGCATAACGGTTTGAGAGGGGCCGCTGGGGTCAGCTATGTCCCACCGGCGCCGGATTTGTGCCGTGAGTTGATGGAGGAACTCATGCGTTTTGCCAATCAGTCTGCCCGGCAAGTCGACCCACTGGTTGCGGCTGCCGTCGTGGCTTTCGGTTTTGTCTTTCTCCATCCGTTTATGGATGGCAACGGCCGTCTTTCACGTTTCCTTATTCATCAGACGCTCTGTCATTCAGGTGTCCTGCAGAATGGTTTGCTGTTGCCTGTCTCCGTGGCGATGAAACACGAAGAGTCAGGTTATCTGGAGGCCTTGAAAGGCTTTTCAAAACCTGCACGCGAATTCTGGAATGTCACTTGGCTGGACGCCGATCTGATGGCATTCGAGTTTGTGGGGCACCCGTCAATCTATCGCTACTGGGATGCCACCCAATGCGTCGAATTCACACTGCAAATGGCTCGTCGGGCCCTTGAGGTGGAGCTTCGCGAAGAAACGCAGTTTCTAGAGCGGTATGACATTTTGGTTAAGGCG
This sequence comes from Pseudomonas sp. B20(2017), assembly GCF_002113125.1. GTDB lineage: Bacteria > Pseudomonadota > Gammaproteobacteria > Pseudomonadales > Pseudomonadaceae > Aquipseudomonas. Next base: position 71,308 of record NZ_NEJP01000004.1, read on the forward strand.
GTGAACGACCGATTTGATGTGCGAGGAAGTGATTTGTCCAAACTGGTAATGATGTGTCTGGACAATGAGGGCAAGGTTTCAAAAAACCGGCGCAAGCAGTTTCAGTACAGCGTGCCCGAGCAGGTGTTTGAGTTTATTGAGCAGCTTGCCGCTGAACTCGGGCGAGAGTCGTAAGCTTTACTTTGTCCGGGAGCATGAATTTGTTTCAAAACTTGACTGAATTTCCCCACCAATGCGATATTGATAGTTAGCAAACTAACAGTGTGTGCATTCCCTCGTGCCGAATAACCTCGACGCTCTCCAGATGAACATCAGCAGTGCCATGGTGGTGGCCGCCAGGCATTGGCGGAAGATCTGCCAGACCACGCTGGTCAACTATGGAATTTCCGAAGCCTGCGCCGTCCCGTTGTTGATGATCGGGCGGCTGGGCGAGGGTGTGCGCCAGGTACAGGTGGCGCAGGCGGCGGGGATGGAGTCGCCGTCGCTGGTACGCCTGCTCGATCAGTTGTGTCACGCCGGGTTTGTCTGCCGCACCGAAGATGCCCAGGACCGTCGCGCCAAATGCCTGAGCCTGACCGACACCGGCCGTGAGCTGGTGCAAGCGGTGGAGGCGCAACTGGTGCGTCTGCGTCATGAAGTGCTCGAAGGCATCGACCAGCGCGATCTGGAGGCTACGCTTCGAGTACTCAGAGCTTTCGAGGCGGCCACTCCGCCAACGGTGATCAATCCGTGAACGGGTTCTTTTCCGGCATGCCCCCCGCGCGCGACTGGTTCTACGGGATCCGCACGTTCGCGGCCTCGATGACCGCGCTGTACATCGCCTTGCTCATGCAGATGCCTCGTCCGTACTGGGCGATGGCCACGGTGTACATCGTTTCCAGTCCGTTCCTCGGCCCGACCAGTTCCAAGGCGCTGTATCGCGCGATCGGCACGTTTCTCGGTGCGGCGGCGGCCGTGCTGTTCGTGCCGATGTTCGTCCAGAGCCCGTATGTGCTGGTGGTGGTCATCGCCTTGTGGACGGGGATTTTGCTGTTCCTGTCCCTGCATCTGCGCACGGCCAACAACTACGCGCTGATGCTGGCCGGCTACACCTTGCCGCTGATTGCGCTGCCGGTGGTGGATAACCCGCTGGCGGTATGGGACGTGGCCGAGTCGCGGACTGAAGAGATCTTCCTCGGCATCGCCGTGGCGGCGGTGGTCGGTGCGATGTTCTGGCCACGACGCCTGGCGCCGGTGTTCAACGATGCCGTGGGCAAATGGTTCGCCGACGCCACGACCTACAGCCTTAAATTCCTAAGCCGTGACGTGCAGCCCGAAGAAGTCACCGCCCTGCGCATGGCCATGGTTGGCAGTTTCAACAGCCTGGAGTTGATGATCGGCCAGTTGCCGCACGAAGGTGCGCGGCCGCAAACCGTGCGCAACACCAAGGAACTGCGCGGGCGGATGATCCACCTGCTGCCGGTGATCGATGCCCTCGAAGATTCACTGTACGCCCTCGAACGGCGTACGCCGGAGCTGGTGGAAAAGTTCGCGCCGCTGCTCACCGCGACGCGCGAATGGCTCGGCCACAAAGACGCCGATCTCGGCCGCTGGCAAGCCCTGCGGGATCAGCTCGAAGCGCTGCAACCGAGCGCCGAAGCCCTGGAAGATCGCAAGCAGTTGCTGTTTTCCAACGCGCTGTATCGCCTCGGCGAGTTCATCGATTTGTGGCAGGACTGCCGCAGCCTGCAGGACGCGATCCTGTGCGAGCGCCAGGACAGCTGGCGCGCGGTGTATCGTCACTGGCGCCTCGGTCGCCTGACGCCATTCATCGACCGTGGGCTGATGCTGTATTCGGTGGTCTCGACCATCCTGGCGATCATCGTCGCCTCGGTACTGTGGATCCTGCTGGGCTGGACCGACGGCGGCAGCGCGGTGATTCTGGCGGCGGTGTCGTGCAGCTTCTTCGCCTCGATGGACGACCCGGCGCCGCAGATCTACCGGTTCTTTTTCTGGACCGGGATGTCGGTGCTGTTCGCCAGCCTTTACCTGTTTCTGGTGTTGCCGAACCTGCATGACTTCCCGATGCTGGTGCTGGCGTTCGCGGTGCCGTTCATCTGTGTCGGTACCCTGACGGTGCAGCCCCGTTTCTACCTCGGCATGCTGCTTACGCTGGTCAACACCTCGTCGTTCATCAGCATTTCCGGTGCTTACGACGCGGACTTCTTTGCCTTCGTCAATTCCAACCTGGCGGGCCCGATTGGGTTGTTGTTCGCGTTTATCTGGACGCTGATAGCCCGGCCGTTCGGCGCGGAACTCGCGGCGAAGCGCCTGACCCGTTTCAGCTGGAAAGACATCGTCAGCATGACCGAACCGGCCAACCTCGCCGAACACCGGCAACTGGGCGTGCAACTGCTCGACCGCCTGATGCAGCACCTGCCGCGTCTGGCGCTGACCGGTCAGGACACCGGCATCGCCATGCGCGAAGTGCGCGTGGGGCTGAACCTGCTCGACCTGCTCGCCTACACACCACGGGTGACGGGCGCGCCGAACGCGTTGCTGAAACAAGTGGTGGCAGAGGTCGGCGAGTATTTCCGGGCCTGTCTCAAGGCCGGCGAACGCCTGCCGGCGCCAAGCGCCTTGCTGATGACCATGGATCGCACCCGCCGCGCGCTCAACGGCCACGGCGATGAAGAAACCCGACTAAACCTCTTGCACGCCTTGAGCGGTTTGCGCCTGGCGCTGTTGCCCGGCGTGGAATTCGTCTCCAACGCAGAGCCCGAAGAACCGCTGCCCGAAGGAGCGCCCCTATGATCGGTGATCTGGACATCAGCGGCATTTTCCTGCCGACCCTGCTGGTGTTGATGGGCATCACTTATGTGCTGTTTGTGCTGGTACACGGCGTGCTTACACGCCTGCATTTCTACCGTCTGGTCTGGCACCGGGCATTGTTCAACGTGGCTCTCTACGCCGTGATGCTGTACGGCGTGGATTCACTCAGTCGATACCTGATGACATGAAAAAACCGTTTCTGACCCTCGGTCGCGTCGTCCTGACGCTGCTGATCGTGACTTTCGCCGTCGTCGTGGTCTGGCGCATGGTGATGTATTACATGTTCGCGCCCTGGACCCGCGACGGCCATATTCGCGCCGACATCGTGCAGATCGCCCCGGACGTGTCCGGGCTGATCCAGCAGGTCGAAGTGAAGGACAACCAGCTGGTGAAACGCGGCCAGGTGCTGTTCAGCATCGACCAGGACCGTTTCAAACTGGCGTTGCGCCAGGCCAAGGCGGCGGTCGCTGATCGCGAAGAAACCCTCGCCCAGGCGCAGCGTGAAGCCAAGCGTAACCGTGGCCTGGGCAATCTGGTGCCGGCCGAACAGCTGGAAGAAAGCCAGTCGAAAGTGGCCCGCGCGCAATCGGCCCTGGCCGAAGCGCTGGTGGCGGTGGACAGCGCTCAGCTCAACCTCGACCGCTCGGTGATCCGCAGCCCGGTGGACGGCTACGTCAACGACCGTGCGCCGCGCTCGCAGGAATTTGTCACCGCCGGGCGTCCGGTGCTCTCGGTGGTCGACAGCAATTCGTTCCACATCGACGGCTATTTCGAAGAGACCAAACTCGACGGTATCCACATCGGTCAGTCGGTGGATATCCGCGTGATCGGCGACCGCGCCCGCTTGCGTGGGCATGTCGAAAGCATCGTCGCCGGTATCGAAGACCGTGACCGTTCGAGCGGCAGCAACCTGCTGCCCAACGTCAACCCGGCGTTCAGCTGGGTGCGCCTGGCGCAACGGATTCCGGTGCGCATTGCCTTCGACGACGTGCCGGAGGACTTCCGCATGATCGCCGGGCGTACCGCCACCGTGTCGATCATCGACGATCAACCGCAGGAGCCCGCGAAATGAGCAGGGCTCTGATGATCGCCGGTTTGGGCATGATGCTGTCGGCCTGCTCGATGGTCGGGCCGGACTATCACGTGCCCGAAGACGCGGCGATCCAGCGCAAGGATTTCCAGGGCGATCTGGCGGTAGCCGGCAAACCGGTGGTGTCGGCCCCGGTGCCGGCGGACTGGTGGCGGCTGTATCAGGATCCGCGTCTGGATCAACTGGTGCAGCAGGCCATGGCGTCCAACACCGATCTGCGGGTGGCGGCGGCGAACCTGTCGCGGGCCCGTGCGCAGGTCGATGAAGCCGAAGCGGCCGGTGGCTGGAGCGGCGGCGTGAAGATGGGCGCGCAACGCTTGCAGGAATCCGGCGAGGCATTCCTGCTGCCGGAGAAAGTGCCGGTGGCCAACATCGGCGATATCGGCATCAGCGCGTCCTACCAGTTCGACCTGTGGGGCACGCTGCAACGCGGGATCGAAGCGGCGAAGGCCAACGCCGACGCGACCCAGGCCGCTGCCGACACCGCGCGCATCACTCTGGTCGCCGACGTGGTGCGGGCCTACACCCAGGTCTGCGCGGCGAACGAGGAGCGGGAAATCGCCCAACATTCCCTCGACCTGCAATCCCAGAGCACCACCCTGATTCAGCGCCTGCGCGACGCCGGGCGCGGCGATGAAACTCAGGTCACCCGTTCGCAGACCCAGTTCAAATCCCTGCGCGCTGACATGCCGCGTTATGAGGCGGCGCGTCAGGCCGGGTTGTTCCGTCTGTCGATGCTGCTGGCCAAGCCTGTCGATCAATTGCCGGCCGGCACCGCGACCTGCGCTGAACTGCCGAAAATCGCCCAACTGGTGCCGGTCGGCGATGGCGCCGCGCTGCTCAAGCGCCGGCCGGACATCCGTCAGGCCGAGCGACGTCTGGCGGCCGCGACGGCTGGAATCGGCATCGCCACCGGCGAGCTGTACCCGGACATCAGTTTCGGTGCGACAATCGGCACCGTCGGTATTCTGGATAACCTTGGCAAACCGTCCACCAATCGCTGGGGCTTCGGCCCGTCGCTGAGCTGGAGCGTGCCGACCAACGGCGCCCGGGCCCGCATCCGCGAAGCCGAAGCCACGACCCAGGGCGCGCTGGCGCATTTCGACGGCGTAGTGCTCAACGCCATCCGCGAAACCCAGACCGGCCTGTCCCAGTATTTCGCGCTGTTGCAACGTCGCGATGCGCTGGCCGATGCCGAGCAATCGGCGAAACTGGCTGCGGACCAGACGCACCGCTTCTTCCAGGCCGGCCGCGAGTCATTCCTCGCCGACCTGCAGGCCACCCGCACCTACACCGACGTCACCGCGCAACTGGCCGCCGCCAACACCCAGGTTGCCATGAGCCAGATCGATTTGTTCCTCGCCCTGGGCGGCGGTTGGGAAAGCGGACGAACGCAAGCCTCGAGCGCCAGCAAACCCTGAGGCCGTTGCTATGCTTTGAAGTATTGAAAGGGCGCCCCGAACCAGGCGCCTTTTCAGTGCACATCGCTAGCGCAGGTCTAGGGGAAACCAATAATGAAAAACCCTTACGCTCTCGGCTTCTGGTGCGCCCTGGTAGCCCTGGTGCTGCTGTCGGCCACCTATTTCTACGGCATCATGCTGGCCCACCAGATCGACAAGGCAATGGTCTTCCTCGACAGCACCGTGGCGCTGATCGCGGTCATGGCGATCGTGGTCGTGGCGTCGGCCCTGGTGCAAAGCCAGCGACTCAAGAAACGCCAACTCGAGCAAAGCAAGACGCTGCTGCTGATCTGGGACACCAAAGTCGCGCTGCGCAAAGTCGAAACCGTGTTCGACCGCTACTTCTGGGGCAGCTACTGGCAACCGGGGCGGACCTTCGCCGAAGTCATGGGCGAACTCACCGGCACGCCGCTGGAAAAAAGCCTCGAAGCCCTGAAAAAACAATGCCTGGCGCTAGACCGGCAAGTCGCCGACGACGGCTGGCACTGGCTCAACAATGCCCGCGAACTGTCGGACGTCGCTAACGCCATGGCCCGCGAGCGTTATCAACTGGACTTCTGCGACCCGCGCAGCGACGGGCCGGGCGGGGCAGTGATCGACCGGGATTTCGAAGTGCTGGTGTACACCTGGACCGCACGGCTGAAAAGCTTCGACCATCAGCTCGATGAGATCGAGGTGCAATATTCCTGATCCTTAAAAGATCGCCGAACCCGGCGATCTTTTTGTTTGTCCATGACTTGTCGACACTCTTTAACCTTTAATCGTTGGGCCGCGTCGCACTGCCAGTGCTAATCTCCACCGCTAAATTCAGCGGAGTCGCGCCACGGCCCGGTCACGGGTTCAGGGAAGACGACCACACTTTCAGCCACGGAAATCGATCAGGTCATTCATGAATAAATCAGCAGGCGTGCTTCTCGGAATTGTTGTGGCCATTGGCGCCATCAGCGTAGGCGGGGCCTGGTACACCGGCACCAAAATCGAAGGCGTGCTGAACAACGCCGTCGCCAACGCCAACAGCGAGTTGCAGACCGCCATGGCCGGCTCCAACGGCAGTGCGTCGCTGGAACTGGTGTCGCTTGAGCGCAACACCTTCAGCAGCACCGCGCACTATCGCCTCAAGGGCGAGGGTGAAATGTTCGGCGAGGCGCCGGTCGAGTTGCTGTTCGTCGACCATATCGAACATGGCCCGCTGCCGTTTTCGCGTCTGGTGTCACTGAAATGGCTGCCGGTCATGGCCACCAGTCACTACGAACTGGAAAAGACCCCGATCACCGAAAAATGGTTTGCCGCCACCAAGGGCGCCGCGCCGCTTAAAGGCGTAGTCAACATCGGTTACGACCAGTCGACCACCGGCAACCTTGAGCTACTGCCGCTGGAAGCCGCACTGGATGACAAGTCGAGCCTGAAGTTTTCCGGCCTGAACATGGACATTTCCGCCAGCGCCCAGGCCCAGAAGGTCAAGGCCAACGGCTACATGGACAGCCTGCACCTGACCACGGTCGCTGAAGATCAGGCGCCGGTGCAGATCGAACTCAATGGCCTGACCCTGGCCAGCAACCTCGCCAAGAGCACCTACGGCTACTACACCGGCGAAAACACCCTGGAACTGACCAGCAGCAAGACCACCTTCGGCGCCAAACAGTCGGTGCTGGGCGTGAAGAACTTCGAAATGAAGAACCGCACCGAAGAGAACGGCAGCAACGCTTCCGGCCGTGCCGACTACAAGGTCGGCGAAGTGACCCTCAACGACAAGAAGATCGGTTCGGCCAACCTGGCCATGAGCCTGAAAAACCTCGATATCCCGTCGGCCATGTCGCTGATGCAGATCTACCAGACCAAGCTGCAGCCGTACGAGAAGGCCGCTGCCGAAGCCACCGCCGCCGGCCTGCCGGCTCCGGAGCTGAACCTCACCGAGGCCGAGTCCACCCAGGTCAAGGCCGACCTGCAGAAACTGCTGGCAGCCGGGCCGCAACTGGCGCTGGAAGACCTGTCGCTGAAAACCGCCAACGGCGAAAGCCGCGCGAGTCTGGTGCTCGACCTGACCAAGCCTGCGTCGATGGACCTGCCACCGGACCAGTTGAGCAAACAGCTGATCGCGCTGCTTGACGTCAATGTGCTGGTGTCCAAACCGATGTTGGTCGATCTGCTCAGCGTGCAGGCGCAAATCGACGGTCAGACCGATGCCAAAGCCATTGTTGACCAAGCCAGCGCTGGCGCCGACATGTTCGCCGGCATGGCCGTCGGTTCGCAGTTGGCGACGCTGGATGGCACCAACGTTGTCACCAAATTGCATTACGCCGCCAATCAGGTGGAATTCAACGGCCAGAAGATGACCGTCGAGCAGTTCGTCGGCTTCCTGATGAGCAAGTTCGGCAGTATCGAACAGCCTCAGTAAACGCCCCGCGCGACACCGAAACGCCCGGCCTCTGCATACCGCAGACGCCGGGCGTTTTGCTGTCTGGTGTCCGGGCTTGCGGCTCGCCGGGAAAGTCTTCGTCACGAATCTGAACAATTATTGTGTTCTGAATATTGGTCTACGCTTGCGTGCAAGACTGCTTGGATAAGCTTGGCTGAGCGTTTTTTGCTTGGCCTCCGTCACGAAATGGGCAAGGGGGAGCACTGCTACCCGGCTGGCCATGTAAGGATGCTGACGAATGCCGCGTATTGATGTTCCCGTATTACATCGTGGTTTACGCCCTTTGTTTCGAGTCGCGCTGTGCAGCCAGTTGCTCTGGCCGGCGCTCGCGTTCGCCGATACGGCCTACGATCAAATGGTGCTCGACGCCCGGGCCGGGCATTACACGCCCGCGCTGACCGTTTTGCGGCAGGTGCCGCCGGCCCAGGCCACCACCGGCCAGGTCAGCGATCACCTGCAAATCGCCGGCTGGGCCGGGCTCGACGCTGAAGTGGTGCAGGTCTACGAGACCCAGGGCCTTGGCCGGGCATTGCCGGTTCAGGCGCTGACCGCCACCGCCCGGGCCTATCGCAATCTCAAGCGTTGGGAGCAGGCGATCCAGGTCTACAACAAGGCCCTGATGCTGGAGCCGGACAACGCCGACCTGCAACTCGGTCTGGCGCTGACCCAAGCCGACTCCAGCAAACCTGATGAAGGGGTGATCCGCGCCCGTTCGCTGGTCGCCGCCAAACCCGATGATCCTTCCCGCCGACTGGCGCTGGGCTACGCTCTGAATCGCGCCGGCAAGCCGTACGACGCGCTGTTCGAGTACGATCAGGCCTTTATTCGCGCCGGCAACAAACCGGAAGTCGCCCGCGAATACGTGGTCGCCCTGCAAAAGGCACGTCTGCCGGAACCGGCGCTGCGTCTGGCGAAGCAGCGTCCGGGGCTGATCGATCCTGTCACCTTGCGACGTCTGGAAGGCGATCTGGCCGCCGAACGCGTGCGTCTCGCCGAACTGGCCACCCGCAGCGAAAAAGAACGCTACGTGATCGCCGATCGTGCCCTGGCCGACTACGACCAGTTGCTCGCCACCTGGACCCCGGACGCCACTGCCCACGACGACGTGACCCGCTGGCGCATCGACCGCATGGGCGCGCTCAAGGCGCGGGCGCGCACCGCCGAAGTCATCAGCGAATACCAGAAGCTCCAAGCCGAAGGCGTGAAGATTCCGACCTACGCCCTGCGCTGGGTGGCGGCGTCCTATCTGGACCAGCGCCAGCCGGAAATCGCCACTGATCTTTATCGTCAGGTGCTGGCGGCGCCGGACGCCGATGTCGGCGACCGACTCGAAGACACCACGGCGCTGTATTACTCGCTGCTGGAAAGCGATCGCGCCGAAGAGGCGCGCAAGGTTGCCGAAGATCAGGCGAAGACGCAGAAACCGCGCATCGAACTCAAGGGCCTGCCGATCGGCAACCCCAACGACGAATGGATGGACGCCCAGCAACTGGCGGCGCAGGCCGGCACCTACGGCTCCGACCTGCCTCACGGCGAAGAGCGCTTGCAGACCCTGGTGGATCAGGCGCCGGGCAACATCGGCCTGCGCCTGGCCCAGGCCGATCTGTACCTGGCCCGCAACTGGCCGCGCCGTGCGGAAAACCAGCTCAAGGAAACCGAGAGCATCGCGCCGCGCGACATGGGTCTTGAAGTCGCGCAGGCCCGCACCGCCATGGACCTGCAGGAATGGCGGCAGATGGACGCGCTGACCGATGACGTGGTGGCGCGTTTCCCCGACAACCGTCAGGTCCAGCGTCTGGCCCGTGAGCGCGAAGTGCACGACATGTCCGAGCTGCGCGTCGAAGCCTACGGCGGCAAGGCCAACGGCGGCAGCGGTGGCGATGCCGGCGCGGTCACCGGCAGCCGGGATTTCGGCATCCAGACCACCCTCTACAGCCCGCCGATCGATGAGGACTGGCGAGTGTTCGCCGGGGCCGGATACGCCACTGGCGATTTCGCCGAAGGCACCGGCCACCATCGCTTCCAGCGTGTCGGTCTGGAGCGTCGCACCCGCGACATGACCCTCGAAGCCGAAGTGTCGAATCATTCCTATGGTTTTGGCGACAAGCAGGGCGCGCGTCTGGCGATTGCCCGCGACATCGACGATCACTGGCAATACGGCGGCAGCCTCGAATACCTGTCGGCCGAGACCCCGCTGCGGGCATTGAACAGCGACATCAAGGCCAACGGCGGCAGCGGTTTCATCCGCTGGCGCGCCAACGAGAGCCGCGAGTGGCGGCTGGCGGTGAGCCCGTCGCACTTCAGCGACGGCAACAACCGCGTCGAAGCCTTGCTGACCGGAAAAGAGGGCGTCTACAGCGCGCCGAACCTGCAAGTCGATGCGGGCCTGGAAGTGAGCACCAGCCACAACTCCAAGTCCGATGACGTGCCGTACTTCAACCCGAAGTCGGACTTCAGCGTCATGCCATTGCTGAACGTCAATCACGTGCTGTACCACCGCTACGAAACCGTCTGGAGCCAGCAGTTCCAAGCCGGTGCGGGTACTTACAGCCAGCGTGATCACGGCACCGGCGGCATGGCATTGCTCGGTTACGGCCAGCGCTACGCCTGGAACGACGTGTTCGAGGTGGGCGGTTTGTTCAGCGTGATCAACCGGCCCTACGACGGTGACCGGGAAACCGATCTGCGTCTGCTCGTCGACCTCACTTTCCGCTTCTAGAAGAGTTTGAAGATGCCTTTGATTTCGCGTTTCATCCTTCTGCTGGGAGTGCTGCTGGTCAGCGCCTGCGCCCAGCAAGCCCCGGCCTTTGTGCCGCCGTCCGAGCGACCGGTGGCAGCCAATGAAAAGCCCTGGCCGAAAAACCACGTGCTGGGCATTGCCTACCACGACGTCGAAGATCGTGACCCCGATCAGGCGGTGGTGGCGGTGCGCACCGAGCGCCTGCTCGAACAGCTCGCCTGGCTGCGGGAGAACAACTACAAACCGGTGACGGTCGATCAGATCATGGCCGCACGCAAGGGCGGACCGGAACTGCCGCCCAAGGCGATCCTGCTCAGCTTCGACGACGGCTACTCAAGCTTCTACACCCGCGTGTTGCCGGTGTTGCGCGCCTATAACTGGCATGCGCTGCTGGCGCCGGTTGGCACCTGGATCGATACGCCGCTGAACCAACCGGTGGACTTCGCCGGCACGCCGCGTGCGCGCTCGGACTTCCTGACCTGGGCTCAGGTGCGAGAAATCTCGCAATCGGGCCTGGTGGAAATCGCCGCCCACACCGACGCCAGCCACAAAGGCATCCTCGCCAACCCGCAAGGCAACATGCAGCCGGCGGCCGCGACCCGACGTTACGATCCGGTGAGCAAACGCTACGAATCCGAAGCCGACTTCCAGGCGCGGATCCGCACTGACGTGCAGGCGATCTCGGAGAAAATCCGCAAGAACACCGGTAAAAAACCGCGCATCTGGGTCTGGCCTTACGGGACGGCGGACGGCACGTCGCTGACCGTGGTCAGCGAAGAAGGCTATGAAATGGCCCTGACCCTCGATGACGGTCTCGATGCCCTCGACAACCTGATGAGCGGGCCGCGTTTCCTGGTGGCTTCCGACCCTGACGGCGAGCACTTCGCCAACAGCGTGGTCGGCGTGCAATCGGATTTCACCATGCGCGTCGTGCATGTGGACCTGGACAACGTCTACGACCCGGATCCAGCGCAGCAGGAAATTAACCTCGGCAAACTGATCCAGCGCATGGCCGACATGGGCGCCAACACGGTGTTCCTGCAAGCGTTCGCCGATCCGAAGGGCGATGGCCTGGTGCATTCGCTGTATTTCCCCAACCGTCATCTGCCGATGCGCGCCGACCTGTTCGACCGCGTCGCCTGGCAATTGCGCACCCGGGCTCACGTGAAGGTCTTCGCGTGGATGCCGGTGCTGAGTTTCGAGCTGGATTCGAAGCTGCCACGGGTGACGCGCTGGGATCCGAAGACCGGCACGACCGCTGTCGACCCGGATCAATACAAACGCTTGTCGCCGTTCGATCCTGAAGTGCGGCGGATCATCGGCGAGATCTACGAAGACGTGGCACGCTTGACTTCGGTGGACGGCATTCTCTACCACGACGATGCGGTGCTTTCGGACTTCGAAGACGCCGGCCCTCAGGCGCTGAAGGCCTATGCCGCGAACGGCTTGCCGGGCTCGATTGCCGCCCTGCGTGATGATCCGGCGGCGATGCAGCGCTGGACGCGGTTCAAGAGCCGTTACCTGATCGACTTCACCAACGAACTGACCGCCAAGGTGCGCGCGATTCGTGGCCCGCAAGTGCTTACCGCACGCAACATCTTCGCCGAGCCGGTGCTCAATCCGCACAGCGAAGCGTGGTTCGCGCAGAACCTGGACGACTTCCTCGTGAGCTACGACTGGACGGCGCCGATGGCCATGCCGCTCATGGAAAAACAGACCCATGCGCAATCTGGCCCGTGGCTCGAAGAGCTGGTGGCGAAGATCAAACAGCGCCCCGGCGCGCTGGATCGCACGGTGTTCGAACTGCAGGCCCGGGACTGGACGAAAAAGGAACAGGCTGACATCGACGGTGCGCAACTGGCCGACTGGATGGGCCGCCTCAAGCGTCAGGGCGCCACCAGTTTCGGCTATTACCCGGACAACTTCCTCGAGAACCTGCCGGACCTGAAAACCGTGCGGCCTGCGCTCTCCAACAAATGGAACCCATGACATGCTGGATAGACTGCTGGCCCTGCTTGTTCTGGCGATCGTTCTCGGCGTTCCGCTGGGGCTGATCTTCCTGGTCACCGGGCAATTCCTGATGGACTTCGTGTTCTTCTACCCGCTGTTCATGTCCGGGTTGTGGATTTCCGGTGGCCTGTATTTCTGGCTGCACTGGGAACGGCACTGGCCGTGGAAGGACGACACCCTGCCGCCACCGCTGGAAGGCGAACCGCTGATTTCGATCCTGATTCCTTGCTACAACGAGGGCGACAACGCCGCCGACACTATCCACGCGGCGCTGGCGCAGCATTACCCGAACATCGAAGTCATCGCGATCAACGACGGCTCCAAGGACAACACCGCCGAAGTGCTGGATGCGCTGGCCAAGGAAGATCCACGACTGCGGGTGCTGCACCTGGCCGAAAACCAGGGCAAGGCCGTGGCCCTGCGCATGGGCGCCATCGCTGCGCGCAGCGAATATCTGGTGTGCATCGACGGTGACGCGCTGCTGGCGCCGAACACCGCCGCTTACCTTGTGGCGCCGATGCTCGACAACGCACGACTGGGTGCGGTGACCGGCAACCCACGAATCCGCACGCGTTCGACCCTGGTCGGGCGCGTTCAGGTTGGTGAGTTCTCGTCGATCATCGGACTGATCAAGCGCACTCAGCGGGTGTTCGGGCGGATCTTTACGGTGTCGGGTGTGATCGTCGCGTTCCGCCGCACGGCGCTGAACCGGGTTGGCTACTGGAGCCCGGACATGATCACCGAAGACATCGACATCAGCTGGAAGCTGCAACTGGACCACTGGAGCATCTTTTACGAGCCCCGTGCCCTGTGCTGGATCCTGATGCCGGAAACGCTGCGCGGTCTGTGGAAACAGCGCCTGCGCTGGGCCCAGGGCGGTGCCGAGGTGCTGTTCAAGAACATTCGCGGGATCTGGCAGTACCGCCACCGTTACCTGTGGCCGCTGCTGTTCGAATACTGCCTGTCGACCGGTTGGGCGTTCACCTTCCTGTTGTCGGTGATCTTCTGGGCCGTCGGCAAGTTCGTGGTCATGCCCGAAGCGATTGCAGTGCATCACTTGATGCCGCCGGCGTTCACCGGGTTGCTGCTGGCGTTTGTCTGCCTGGTGCAGTTCGCGGTCAGCATCATCATTGACCGGCGCTACGAGCCGGGCCTGGGCAAGACCATGTTCTGGGTGGTCTGGTATCCGATCGCGTTCTGGTTCGTCAGTCTGCTGACCACGCTCGTCAGTTTCCCCAAAGTACTGTTCGGCCAACACCAGAAGCGTGCGCGCTGGGTCAGTCCCGACCGGGGTATCAAGCCGCTCGGAGACGATGAAGAGGAGGTTATCAAATGAAAATCATCCGGACCCGCCAACGGCCGTTTCTGGTGGTGGTCGATGCGTTCTTCACCGTGCTGGCCTGGATCGGTCTGCTGTATCTGCTGGCGCGCGGTTTATGGCCGCTGATCGAGACCCATGAAGGCGGGCCGCGTATCGACAACTCGGCATTCGAAGCCCTCGGCACCTTGCAGATTTACCTGTGGGTGGCATTGGTCAACGCGGTGATCCTGATCGGCTGGGCGCGCTATCAGCAACGCAAGAGCCGAAGTTTCGCCCAGCGCCGCTTGCCGTCCCCGGTGGTCGACGATGAGGGGCTGAGCCGCAGCTTCAAACTGTGCGACGAGCGCTTTCAGAAACTGCGCGGGCCGGGCGTGATGACCATCCACAACGATCCGGACGGTGACGTCAGCCACGTGGTGCCGCATTTGTGGCCGGTCCAGCCGGAAGAACTGCCACCACCGCTGGCGCCACTGGAGCATCCTCGGGTGATTTTTTTGCACGCCGAGGACGACGACAATCGCGAGCCGCTGAAACCGCTTACCTGAAAGACCGGATCAGCCGCCAGGCTTCTTCCATCGGCAGCGGCTGTTTCATGCGTTCGGCCAGCAGCGCCATCGCCCGTTCCTGTTCACAGGCCACCGCTGCCACCACGACACCCTTGCAACCGAACAGCCCGATAAACGGCGGCTGTTCGGGTTCGCCGATAAATTCGACCGCATCCCACGCCTCGGCGTGACCGAGATAGTCGTAGTTGCGGCCGAAATGCCAGGTCCAGAAGTACGGCACGTCAAGGTAATGCTCATCGCCACCGAGCAGGTTCGCGGCGGCAATCCGCGCGTGCTGCTGGGCCAGGCGCCAGTGTTCGATTCGCTGTGGCTCGCCGTTCAACGGGAAGGTGGCGATATCGCCAATGGCCCACAGGCTGTCGGCGACGCGCAGGCTGGCATCGACCAGCAGTGATTGATCCTCCTCGCGCGGCAGATTGCCGAACGCTTCGGTGGCCGGGTGTACGCCGATTCCCGCCAACACCAGATCCGCCGACAGGCGCAGGCCGTTGTCGAGCAACACCGCCTCGACCTTGCCGTCGCCAGTGATCTCCCTGGCTTCGTGTTCGGTGATGAATTTCACGCCGTTTTCTTCGTGCAGCGCACGGATCGCCTTGCCGACGGCTTCACCGAATTGCGCCGCGAAGGGAATCGCATGCCGCGCCAGCACCGTCACCTCGAGACCGTGCTGGCGCAGGGCCGAAGCGCATTCGAGGGCAATGAAGCTGTCGCCGATGATCACCACGCGCTGGCCCGGTTGTGCGGCGTCCATGATGGATTGCGCCTGGGCTTTGGAACGCAGGACAAACACCTGGGGCAAGTCGGCGCCAGGCAGTTCCAGCATGTTCGGCGTTGCGCCGGTGGCCAGCACCGCCGCGCTGTAATTCAGTGTGCGGCCATCGCTCAGGTGAAAGGTTTTGGTATCGACATCAAGCCTGCTGACCTCGCCCGAAACTCGGTTGATGTGTTGTTCGCGGTAAAAGTCGTCTTCGCGCAGGGGCGGGGTTTCCGGCGTCGGCATTTCCCCGGACAGCACGAATTTGCTCAGCACCGTGCGGTCGTAGCCGGCGTCCGGTTCGCGGTCGATCAGCACGATCCGCCCGCCGAAGCCTTTCTCCCGCAGGGCGGCGGCACAGGCGGTTCCCCCGGCACCGGCGCCGACGATGACAAAGGTGCGCGGATCGTCCTGGGGCGGGGTGTGCGGATCCGGCAGCGGCTGGTCATCGACCCACACCTCGTCGCCGCGCAATTCCAGCGGATAACGCTTGAGACTGTCCAGCGCCGGAGGCTCGCACAACGCGCCGTCCTCGGCACGAAAGGCTGCCTTGTGCCACGGGCAGATCAGTCGACCATGGCACAACGCGCCTTCCGCCAGCGGCGCGCCGGCGTGCGGGCATTTCCCCTGAAAGGCGCGCAACTGGCCGGCGGCGCGCAGCAGGACGATCTTGCAGTCGCCGATCTGCACCTCCAGCCCACGGTCTTCAGGCACATCGGCGAAACGGGCGACACGGTGCAGGGTCATGGTCGTGCTCCTCACAGGCATTTCTCTTACGAGTTTGGGCCGCATTGCGAGGTTCAGCCATTTCCCACTGCCACGGCACGAACGGTACGGCTATAGTTTGCAGGCCGACGAAGGCCCAACTGCACAAGGTGCTCCCGGAATGACCCGATTGACCTCTCTAAACCCTTGGCTGGCGGCCGTTGCCGTCGCCCTTTGCGTGCAGTTTCCGGCGCAGGCCCAGGAGCGTTTCACCCTCAGCATTCCCGGTGTGTCGGATAACCGTCTGTTCACCTCGGCGGCGGCCAGCGATGCGGCCGGCTGCGGCGGCAAGAACCAGTCGCCGGCCCTGAGCTGGAACGCAGGACCCAGCGGAACCCTGAGCTACGCCATCGTCATGCATGATCCGGACGGCCAGAAAGGCGCGGGCGTCGATCACTGGATTCACTACGGGATCAAGGCCACGACCCGGCAGATTCCGGCCGGTGTCGGCGCCAAATCGGCCCTTGAAGGTGTCGGTGGCACCAACAGCAAAGGCACCACCAGCTACATCGGCCCGTGCCCGCCGGTTGGCGACAGCGCGCACCACTACATCATTCAGATCTACGCCCTGGATCTGGCCCCGGACGCCTTGCCCGCCGGCCTGACCCGCACCCAGCTGATGGAAAAGATCAAAGGCCACGTGCTGCGCAACAGCAGTGCGGTACGGCGTTATCACCGCTGAAAAAATTTTCGGCGAGGTTTAACCCGAACTGAAAGGGCTGCCCGTCTCAGGGGATGAATGGATCAATTCTTCCCCGAGGTCAGCCCCCATGTCCCTTCCTTCCACGCTTCTGCGACCCCTTGCTGCCAGTGTGTTGCTGGCGGTTGCCGGTTGCGGTGTTTCATCCAGCCCGGAAACCACCGTCGCGCCGCCTCCGGGGCAGACCGAACTCAAATCCTCCGTGCAGCCCGAAGCGGTCATGGCCGATAGCGCGATGGCCAAGCGCAGTGCACTGGCGGCGCCGATCGCCCGTTTTGCACCGATGCCGGCCGGTGAAAGTTATCCACAAGGCTATCGCGACGAACAGCGCGAGCAGTACGCCAACCTGGCCGACAACCCGATCCACAGCGTCGCCGAAACCCCGGTCTCAACCTTCAGTGCCGACGTCGACACCGGCGCCTACGCCAATGTGCGACGGCTGCTCAATCAGGGTCGGCTGCCGCCGGATGGCGCGGTGCGGCTGGAAGAGATGGTCAATTACTTTCCCTACGACTACGCGCTGCCGAGCGATGGCTCGCCCTTCGGCATGACCACCGAACTGGCCGCTTCACCGTGGAACCCGCACACCCGCTTGCTGCGTATCGGCATCAAAGCCTCCGACCGCGCAGTGGCGGAACTGGCCCCGGCCAATCTGGTGTTTCTGGTGGATGTGTCCGGCTCGATGGACCGCCCCGAAGGCTTGCCGCGGGTCAAAAGCACCCTGAAGTTGCTGGTCGATCAATTGCGTGAGCAGGATCGAGTGTCGCTGGTGGTATATGCCGGCGAATCCCGAGTGGTGCTGGAGCCGACCTCCGGACGGGAAAAAGCGAAAATTCGCACGGCCATCGAGCAATTGACTGCCGGTGGCTCGACCGCCGGCGCTTCAGGCATTGAGCTGGCTTATCAGATGGCGCAGCAGGCGTTCATCCCCAAAGGCATCAACCGCATCCTGTTGGCCACCGACGGTGACTTCAACGTCGGCATCAGCGACTTCGACAGCCTGAAACAAATGGCTGTGGATAAACGCAAGACCGGTATCTCCCTGACCACCCTGGGTTTCGGTGTGGATAACTACAATGAGCACCTGATGGAACAACTGGCCGATGCCGGTGACGGCAACTACGCCTACATCGACAACCTGCGTGAAGCGCGCAAGGTGTTGGTGGATCAACTCGGTTCGACCCTCGCCGTGGTGGCGAAAAACGTCAAGTTGCAGGTCGAGTTCAACCCGGCGCAGGTCAGCGAATACCGGCTGCTCGGCTACGAAAACCGCGCGTTGAAGCGTGAGGACTTCAGCAATGACAAGGTCGATGCGGGTGAAATTGGTGCAGGCCACACGGTGACGGCGTTGTATGAAATTGTCCCGACAGGCGAGAAGGGCTGGCTGGAGCCGCTGCGCTACGGAAAAAACGACGCGGTTGTTTCCGAGAAGAAAGGAGAATTGGCAATGCTGCGTGTGCGATATCAAAAGCCTGAGGGTGGGAAAAGTCTGCTGATCGAGCGGCCGATTGCCAGTCAGGTTGCGCCGGCCAGTGAGGATCTGCGTTTCGCTGCCGCCGTCGCCGCGTTTTCCCAACAACTCAAGGACGGCCGCTACACCGGTGATTTCAGCCTCAAGGACACCGAAACCTTGGCGCGAGGTGCCCGTGGCGATGACCGCTTCGGCCTGCGCAACGAGTTCGTGCAACTGGTGGAGCTGGCGCAGAGCCTGCGTACGTCCACCGCCTCCAACGCACTTTCCACTGAGCGACGGATTGAATAGTGAGCCGCCTCAAAGGCTTCATCACACAGCTGTTTGCTTCTGCAGACAGCCTCGAGGCCAGCAGCGACGAATCGCTGCTGGTCCGTTATCGCGAGGGTGACAGCAAGGCGTTCGAGATCCTGTACGCCCGTCATCGCCAGAGCCTGTACCGGTTTCTGCTCGGGTTGAGCGGCAAGCCTGAGCTGGCCGATGAGGTTTTCCAGGAGACCTGGTTGAGCCTGATCCGCAGTGCCAGTCAGCCACAGGGCCGGGCGACCTTTCGTACATGGCTGTTCCAGATTGCCCGCAATCGCCTAATTGATCACTGGCGCAAACACGGGGCCCGGCAACCGCTGCATGACAGTTACGACGAGCAAACCCACGCCATCAGCGACGACGCCTCCGATCCCGAGCAACTGCTAAACCTCAGCCGCGACAGCCAGCGCCTGGAAAGCGCTCTGCAATCCTTGCCCGCCGACCAGCGCGAAGTGTTCCTGCTGCGCGCCCACGGCGACCTCGACCTGGCGCAAATCGCCAGCCTCACCGAAACACCGCTGGAAACCGTCAAGAGCCGCTTGCGCTACGCCCAGCAAAAACTGCGTCGGCTGCTGGCCGAGGAGGTACTGACATGACGGACGCCCGCCCGACACCCGAAGAGCAAGTGCTCAAGCACGTGCGCGAACAGCACACCGCCGAACCGCCGGCGCATCTCGATGCGCTGATCCTCGACGCCGCCCGCCGTGAAACCTCGGCACCACGGCAGACTCTGTGGCAACGCTGGCTCAAGGCCTGCCAGCAACCGCGCTACCAGGTGGCTTTTGCCAGTCTGGTCGGCATCGCGCTGATGCTGTCGCTGGTGCAACGCGCGCCGGAACCCGTGGCTCAATACGATTTCGCCCCCGCCGCGAAACCGGCTGCGCCAGTGGCCCGCCAAGAGGCCCGATCATTGTCGGCGCCCACCGGCGCGCTTTCTGCGCCAGCTCCCGCGCCAATGGCGGAAATCGCCGCACCAATGCAGAGCGAGTCGATCAGCGCCGACACGGCGGACGAAGCCAAGGTCAGCAAGCGCGCCGCCGCGCCGGTCAACGGTCTCGACGAGCAACTGCGCGAAGTCCTGCGCCTGCGCGAGTCCGGCCAGTCGCAAGCGGCCGACAGCCTGTTCAACAACCTGCACAAGCGCTACCCGAACGTGAATCTCGACCTGCGACTGGAAAAAATCCGCAAGAACTGACCGTATCAGCCATCCGCCATTTGGCATTGACCCGCAAAAACGCGCACTATCGGGTCATTGCCGATGCGCTGGAGGATGCCGTGGCCCAAAAAATCGACCGCATCGCCCAAATGCTCAACTGCCCGGTGAAGGGTGAGGAACTGCGGCGGGCAGTGACGGAGAGTCGCAAGGAGTTTCTTCTGGCCAAACAGGCCGAAGGGGATCTGGAGGAAGACGTTCTCGATGATGACTTGATCGAGGACGAAGAAGACGATGATGAATATGACGAGTTTGACTGGACGACGGAGTGAGTCGCCAGTCGGCAGGTACAAAAAAGCCCCGGACCATCACAGTCCGGGGCTTTTTCGTTTAAATCAATGGCGCACCAGGCGGGATTCGAACCCACGACCCCTGCCTTCGGAGGGCAGTACTCTATCCAGCTGAGCTACTGGTGCAGCGGGCGACATCATACCTAGGTCGGCTCGGGGCGTCCATGCCGGTTTTTGCCGGGTCATTGTCAGTGTTTGTGTCGGTGCAGGGCGCATTCCAAAAGGCTGTAACGTCCTGCAAAACGCTCTCGTGGCAGTTTGGCGCAGCTGTTCTATTGTTTTCCTGCGGCGGGTTCCTCGATCGTCTTATTCAGGGAGAAAAGCATGAGCGTCGTCAATCCTCAAATCACCGACTCTGTCACCCAATCGACCGTGCAGGTCGTCGGTTCTGCACCGGCCACGGCCATTGCTACGCTGACTCAGGTCAGCAGTCATGCGGTCAGTCTGGCGTTGCAGAACGCGGTCAGTCATCAGCAGGCGCTGAACATCATCGGCAACGCCACCGTGGCGGCGGCCGTGCAGCAGATTCTGGCGGTGGGAGGGCGATCCTGATGGCCAGGGAAAAGGCGCAGACCGACGGTGCGCAACAGCCGGCCGTTGATCCGGCCGCCGCTGCGGCTTCATTGCTCGAATCACTCAACGAGCATCTGCTCCAGCAATCGTCTGAGGGCGTGGGTGCCGACGCCTTGAACCGACAGATCGTCGAAGCGGTGAACCTGCTCAACACTCAGTTGGCGGCCAATGCGCCCGCACTGGCGTCGCTGGGTTCGGAGCTGTTGATTCGTCAGGCCAGCGGATTGGTGGCGCAGTCGGCGGCGAGCTACTTCGACGGTGTCACCAAGCTCGCTCTGGCTTCTCAAGGTGTGCTGCTGCGCAAGATGACCGAGAGCATCATCAAGGATGACCTCGACGCCGCCACCGAAAGTGCGCTCGGCGCGTTGAATACCCATCTGCTGGTGGGCGGGGCCGCAGCGGTGGTCGCGGCGAGTGGGGTGCTGGACGCCGACGGAGTGGACCAGGCACTTGAGCGAATCAATCAGAGCATTGCCCAGTTCAGCGCCAGCCAGCCTGAGCGGTCGTCCGGCGCCTGAGCAATATTTGCAACACCCACTGTCCCTTGAAAGGAGTCGGAACATGGCAACCGTGAATGATCAGATTACCGATGCAGTCACCCAGACCAGCGTCAAGGTTGTGGCCGAAGCGCCGGCCATGGCGATGGGCAGCCTTTACCAGAGCCTGGCGCACTCGACCGGCATCCTGTTCGAGAACGCCGTCAGTGCCCAGCAGCAACAGAACACCTTGGCGCAAGCAGCGACCAATCAGGGCGTGATGCAGATTTACAGCGTTGATACCACAGCCGGCGCCGCGGCCACGGAGAAAGTCGCGCAGACGGGGGTGGCCGACAACCTGACCAGTCTGTTGACGGTGCTCAAATCGTTTCAGGATAAGTAGTCGCTATCCTCTGTTCCCTGCCGTTCGACGGTGGCAGGGAACAGAGGCACTTGTACGTTGATCTGAAATGTTCAGCAATTGCGGCGTTTTTGTTCTTTTTTTCGAACGCCCTATTGTCCTTCAACCCCTTTGAACCTAGGATTCGTTTGAGATTTCAAACGCTCCTTATCCAGGTGCTGAGCCGCACACGTTTTGAGTCGTGCGCTATCTATATGCCAGCCCGGTAAATGATTTCCCTGACGGCAGCCTTGCGAGGCGCCTTTCTACAATCATAATTTTGCTCCGCGCCTTGCGCGGTGCTGTTAAGGAAAGCCGACATGCAGCTTAAAGACACCCAGTTGTTCCGCCAGCAAGCCTTTATCGATGGCGCATGGGTCGACGCGGACAACGGTCAGACGATCAAGGTCAACAACCCGGCCACCGGCGAGATTCTGGGCACCGTGCCAAAAATGGGCGCTGCCGAAACCCGTCGTGCCATCGAAGCCGCCGACAAGGCGCTGCCGGCCTGGCGTGCACTGACCGCCAAGGAGCGTGCAGGCAAGCTGCGTCGCTGGTTCGAACTGATGATCGAGAATCAGGACGACCTCGCTCGCCTGATGACCCTCGAGCAAGGCAAACCACTGGCTGAAGCCAAGGGCGAAATCGTTTACGCCGCTTCTTTCATCGAGTGGTTCGCCGAAGAAGCCAAGCGCATCTACGGCGACGTGATTCCGGGCCACCAGCCGGACAAGCGCCTGATCGTGATCAAGCAGCCGATCGGCGTGACCGCTGCCATCACCCCGTGGAACTTCCCGGCGGCGATGATCACCCGTAAAGCAGGTCCTGCGCTGGCCGCCGGTTGCACCATGGTGCTCAAGCCTGCTTCGCAAACCCCGTTCTCCGCCTTCGCCCTGGCCGAACTGGCCCAGCGCGCCGGCATTCCCAAAGGTGTGTTCAGCGTGGTGTCCGGCAGCGCCGGCGATATCGGCAGCGAGCTGACCAGCAACCCGATTGTGCGCAAACTGTCCTTCACCGGCTCGACCGAAATCGGTCGTCAGCTGATGTCGGAATGCGCCAAGGACATCAAGAAAGTCTCCCTGGAACTGGGCGGTAACGCGCCGTTCATCGTGTTCGACGACGCGGACCTGGATAAGGCCGTCGAAGGCGCGATCATTTCCAAGTACCGCAACAACGGCCAGACCTGCGTCTGCGCCAACCGTCTGTACATTCAGGATTCGGTCTACGACGCGTTCGCCGAGAAGCTGAAAGTGGCGGTCGCCAAGCTGAAGATCGGCAATGGTCTTGAAGAGGGCACCACCACTGGCCCGCTGATCGACGAGAAAGCCGTGGCCAAGGTGCAAGAGCACATCGCTGACGCGGTGAGCAAAGGCGCAACCGTTCTGGCCGGTGGCAAGCCGATGGAAGGCAACTTCTTCGAGCCGACCATCCTGACCAACGTGCCGAAAGACGCAGCTGTCGCCAAGGAAGAAACCTTCGGTCCGCTGGCGCCACTGTTCCGCTTCAAAGATGAAGCCGACGTGATCGCGATGTCGAACGATACCGAGTTCGGTCTGGCCTCGTACTTCTACGCTCGCGACCTGGGCCGTGTGTTCCGTGTGGCTGAAGCCCTGGAATACGGCATGGTCGGCGTCAACACCGGGCTGATCTCCAACGAAGTCGCGCCGTTCGGCGGCATCAAGGCCTCGGGCCTGGGCCGTGAAGGCTCCAAGTACGGCATCGAGGATTACCTGGAAATCAAATACCTCTGCCTGGGCATCTAAGCCTCGGTAGAAGATCGCTGTAAACGCAAAGGGCACGAGAGCGCTGTCCCTTTGCGTCGTTTCAAACCGGAATTTTCTCTGCGGCCGGGAACGCCGTGGCAGTCGATCATCGCATGCTGCCACCGCCGATTCCTCCCGCTTTATCCTTGAACCACGCCGCCCGATGAGCGGCGAATGAGGACTGTAATGAGCAAGACTAACGCTGACTTGATGGCCCGCCGTACCGCTGCTGTTCCACGTGGTGTTGGCCAGATTCACCCGATCTTCGCCGAGTCCGCGAAGAACGCGACCGTGACCGACGTTGAAGGTCGCGAGTTCATCGACTTCGCCGGCGGTATCGCCGTACTGAACACCGGCCACGTGCACCCGAAAATCATCGCCGCCGTGACCGAGCAGCTGAACAAGCTGACCCACACCTGCTTCCAGGTACTGGCCTATGAGCCGTACGTCGAGCTGTGCGAGAAAATCAACGCTCGCGTACCGGGCGACTTCGCCAAGAAAACCCTGCTGGTGACCACCGGTTCCGAAGCCGTTGAAAACGCCGTGAAAATCGCTCGTGCCGCCACTGGCCGCGCTGGCGTGATCGCCTTCACCGGCGCTTACCACGGTCGCACCATGATGACCCTGGGCCTGACCGGTAAAGTCGTGCCTTACTCGGCCGGCATGGGCCTGATGCCAGGCGGCATCTTCCGCGCGCTGTACCCGAACGAACTGCACGGCGTGAGCATCGACGACTCGATCGCTTCCATCGAACGCATCTTCAAGAACGACGCCGAGCCGAAAGACATCGCCGCGATCATCATCGAGCCTGTACAGGGTGAAGGTGGTTTCTACGTCGCGCCGAAAGAGTTCATGAAGCGTCTGCGTGCCCTGTGCGACCAGCACGGCATCCTGCTGATCGCTGACGAAGTGCAGACCGGTGCTGGCCGTACCGGCACTTTCTTCGCCATGGAACAGATGGGCGTCGCTGCCGACCTGACCACTTTCGCCAAATCCATCGCTGGCGGCTTCCCGCTGGCCGGTGTGTGCGGCAAGGCCGAATACATGGACGCCATCGCTCCAGGCGGCCTGGGCGGCACCTACGCCGGTAGCCCGATCGCTTGCGCCGCGGCCCTGGCCGTGATGGAAGTGTTCGAAGAAGAAAAACTGCTGGACCGCTGCAAGGCTGTCGGCGAGCGTCTGGTCACTGGCCTGAAAGCCATCCAGGCCAAGTATCCGGTGATCGGCGAAGTCCGTGCCCTGGGCGCAATGATCGCAGTCGAGTTGTTCGAAAACGGCGACAGCCACAAGCCAAACCCGACCGCCGTCGCGGCTGTCGTGGCCAAGGCGCGTGACAAGGGCCTGATCCTGCTGTCCTGCGGCACCTACGGCAACGTTCTGCGCGTCCTGGTACCGCTGACCTCGCCGGACGAGCAACTGGACAAAGGCCTGGCGATCATCGAAGAGTGCTTCTCGGAGCTGTAATCCGTAGCACCGTGTGATCGGATCGACAAAAAACCCGCTTCGGCGGGTTTTTTCGTGCCTGGAGAAACACCTGCGCGGTTTTCAGGTTGTACCGAAACGCCAGCATTGGCTAAGGTTCAAGCATTGCAAGGGAGGGCGAGCATGACTGCCGTCGAATTACCCGCTGTACCCCGAGTGCTGATTGCCGAGGCCGACCCGTGGTCTCGTGACCTGCTCAAACAAGTGTTGCTGAATGTGCGCTGCGATGCGCGGCTGGATCTGTGCGCCGATGGCCAGGAGGCAATGACGCTGCTCAGCGAAGTCCCCTATGACCTGGCGATCGTCGATTGGGAGTTGCCCGGTGTCGATGGCTTGAGCGTGTTGCGCAGTGTCCGTCAGCGCAAACGCAATCCGCCGCTGCCGTTCATTCTGATGAGCAGTCGCAACGACAGCGCCAGCGTGCGCGAAGCCTTGCCGCTGGCGCCGACCGCCTACCTGGCCAAACCCCTGAACATGGAAAGCCTGACCGAGCGTTTGCAGGGACTGCTGCTCAATGCTGGCGAAGAAGTGTTCTGCGAAGTGCCCGCATTGGCGCCAGGTATGACCTTGTCTGTGTTCCTCGAACGACGCCGCGAGCAGGCCGATGGTGCGCCGCTGATGACCGACGTGCAGGTGGCGGTCAAACGCAGCCTCAATCCCAATGGGCTGGATCTGAAGCTGCTGGAAGAGGAAATCCGCACCGATCCGCAGATCACCGCCGTGTTGATTGCTGCCGCCAACAGCGCCGCGCAGCACCATGGTGCGCCGGTGCAGACGCTGGCGCAGGCGTTGCATCGTTTGGGCACCGGGCAGAGCATGAACCTGATTCTTGGCCTGGCACTCAAGCGCAGCGCCCGACTCAGCGACCCGTGCCTGGCCGATTACGCCGAGCGCTATTGGGGCCTGTCGCTGCACACCGCCGAGTACGCCCGCACGCTGGCGCGGCTGCTCGATCTGGATCAGGAGCGCTGCTATTGCGCCGGGATGCTCCATCGCCTTGGCGATCTGGCGTTACTGCGTTGTCTGCAGGAATGGAAGCAGGCCGGCGGCGAGCTGGATGAACTGGAGGAAGTCGGCGATGCGCTGGCGGAATTCGGTGCGGCATATGGTTCAGCGTTGCGCACCCGTTGGCGCTTGCCGCTGGAGTTGCGCGAGCTGATTGCCTCGGTCTACCAGCTCGGTGGCGGGGTGTATTCCCGCGAAGCGCTGGTGATGAACATGGCGGCGCAGATGGCGAGGTTGACCGAGCATGAAGGCGTCGAGGAACTGGCCAAGAGCCGCACGGCGCGTTTGCTCAAGATCGGCTTGCCGGAGCTGATGCGGATGCGTAAATAACCGCGCGCACTACGAATCCCTGTGGGAGCGAGCTTGCTCGCGAAAGCGGTATGCCAGTCAGCGCTATGTTGACTGACAAGACGCCTTCGCGAGCAAGCTCGCTCCCACAGTAGTCTTGTGTTGGGCTGAGGTCTTGAATCAGGCGGAAATGATCCGGTTCTTGCCCTGCCGTTTGGCCTCGTACATCGCTGCGTCCGCGCGGGCGAACAGGGTGTCGAGGCTTTCGTCTTCCGCGGTGAGGCTGGTCAGGCCCTGGCTGACGGTGATGCCGAACGTCTGATCGGCGTGATTGAAGCTCAGCCGCTGGATTTCCCGTTGCAGCCGTTCGGCCACCTGCATTGCCATGTCCGGCGCACAACCCGGGAAAACCGCAGCAAACTCCTCACCACCAATCCTCCCGAACAGGTCGCCCCGGCGTAACGAGGCACGACCGCATTCGGCGATCCGTTGCAGCACGTTGTCGCCTTCGGGGTGGCCGTAGGTGTCGTTGATCACCTTGAAGTCATCGATGTCCAGTAGCAGGAACGCCAGTGGCGCGCCTTGCAGGCGGGCGTCTTCGAATTCACGGTGAGCGCATTCGAAGAAGTGTCGGCGATTGCTGCTCTGGGTCAGCACGTCGGTGGTGGCCAGGCGTTGCAGCTCGGTTTCCATCTGCTTCTTGTCAGTAATGTCTTCGGCGATGCCGACGATGATCACCGGTTGCCCCGGTTCGTCCTGACGGTTGATGAAGCACTTGTCACTGATCCAGCGCACCTGGCCGTCGGCGGCGATGATCCGGTATTCGCGGTCTTCCACGGCGCCTTTGTGCAGCACTTCGGCGAGGCTGCGTTCGGCGTATTCCAGATCGTCCGGGTAGATGCTGTCGCGCCACTGGTTGTAGTCGGCCAGCAGCAGGGCGGCGGAGCGGCCGAAAATCCGTTCATAGGCGGGGCTGACGTACAGCACCTGACGGGTTTCCCAGTTGAAGGCCCAAAGCACGGCGTTGACGCTGACCAGCAGCGAACTGAACAGCTGCTCGCGTTCGCTGAGCCGGGCGACTTCGCCCTGGGCGTGCATCAATGCCATCAGGGTTTGCGCGGCCTCGGGCCACTGGGGAGGGGATGAGTCTTTTTGATTGTTGTTGACCATCGACACGAATCTCAAAAGGCGTGCCGATCAGTCGACAACGGCCACGGGAAAACCCGCCGGGGGTGGCGAAGTGTCTTTGAGATAGGGGATCGAGGGTGAAGTTCCGAAGGGTGCGCCCGGGAACCGGGCGCACCGATCAACGGCACTCAGGCGGCGACAGGGCGCAGCGAGTAGGTTTTCAACTGGTCGGCGAATTCACGC
The DNA here is from genome assembly GCF_002113125.1 of Pseudomonas sp. B20(2017). Classification (GTDB taxonomy): domain Bacteria; phylum Pseudomonadota; class Gammaproteobacteria; order Pseudomonadales; family Pseudomonadaceae; genus Aquipseudomonas. The sequence continues at coordinate 98,579 of NZ_NEJP01000004.1, forward strand.
AGGGACTGGATGCCGCTGGCCTCGGCCTCGTGTACCCATTCCTTGATGGCGGCGAGCATGTCGTGGCCATTTGCGCTGGTCTTGACCCAGATCTGCTGCAGGGCCAGGCGTTTCTCGTAGATTACCTTCAGCGCCTGGCTGTGCTCGAGCATGTTCTGGATGCGCGCGTGGTGGCGATCTTCCAGCAGGCTGGTTTCCCGCGACAGCAGGCGTTTGGCACGGTGAAACTGGTGGCGTACCGAGTGATCGACCTTGGCCAACTCCTGCTTCACCAGTGGCCCGATCACCAGCTTGCGGTACTGGGCCATGATCTGGAAGCGGTTGTTGAGGATCGCCATGGCGGTGTCCATGTCCAGGCTGCCCTTGCCTTCGACGCGGTGGGCGATCGGGGCAACACGCTGAACCTTGGCCAGACGCAGGAAGCTGAAGACCTGGATCCAGGCCCAGCCGAGGTCGAACTCCCACTTCCTGACCGACAGCTTGGCGGAATTGGGGTAGGTGTGATGGTTGTTGTGCAGTTCTTCGCCGCCGATCAGGATGCCCCAAGGCACCAGATTGGTCGCCGCGTCGCGGCATTCGAAGTTACGGTAGCCGACGGCATGGCCGAGACCGTTGACCACACCGGCCGCCCAGACCGGGATCCACATCATCTGGATCGCCCAGATGGTGATGCCGATGGTGCCGAACAGCAGCAGGTCGACGACGGCCATGATCGCCACGCCCAGCAGCCGGTAGCGGCTGTAGAGGTTGCGCTCGATCCAGTCTTCGGGGCAGTTCTTGCCGTAGATGCGCAGGGTTTCCGGGTTCTGCGCTTCTTCGCGGTACAGCTCGGCACCTTTGCGCAGGACCGTGGACAGACCCTTGACGACCGGACTGTGCGGGTCATCTTCGGTTTCGCATTTGGCGTGGTGTTTGCGGTGGATGGCGGTCCACTCGCGGGTGTTCTGTGCCGTGGTCAGCCACAGCCAGAAACGGAAGAAATGCTTCAGGCCGGCATTCAGCTCCAGGGAGCGATGGGCCGAGTAGCGGTGCAAGTAGACCGTGACGGCAACGATCGTCACGTGGGTCATCACCAGGGTGACGGCGACCAGTGACCAGGCCGACAAGCCAAGAAAACCTTCGTACCACATAGGCTATAGGGCCCTCGATAAAGAAAAAACAGCCGTTGCATTATCACCAAGCACACAGATAAAACCAGTCGCCCTTTCAGATAAGAGATGGCTGGATGTTTCTTGACCTATAATCCCGACATTTTTGTAGGGACATGGACGGCCGAATGTCTGCCACTTACCGCGATGCCTTGCGTGCAGCGCTGCTTTACCTGGTCCTTGCCGTTGTCTGGCTGCAAGGTACTGGCTATTTATTGAACAGTTTCTTCGATAACTCAGACGAACTGCTGCGCTGGCAACTGATCAACGGCTACGTGTTCGTAGCGCTCAGCGCCGGGTTGATCTTCCTGGCCCGGGCGCGGCTGTTCGAATGCCTGGGGATCGGTGCCCGATTGCGTGAACGCCAGGCGGATCGCGAACGCCTGCGTCAGGCTGCTGCGGTATTCGATTGCACCCGCGAAGGCGTGCTGGTCACGGACCGGCAGGGGCTGATCGTGCACGTCAATCGCGCCTTCATGGAAATCACCGGTTATCAGCGCGAGGAAGTCATCGGCCAGCAGCCCAGCCTGTTCAAGTCCGGACACCATCCTCCGGGGTTCTATCAGGCGATGTTCGCCACCTTGCAGACGAAGGACGAGTGGAGCGGCGAAATCTGGAACCGGCGCAAGAGCGGCGAGATTTATCCACAGTGGCAAACCATTCGGGTGATCCGCGACGAGGACGATCGGCTCAGCCATTACGTCGCGGTGTTTTCGGACATCAGCGCGATCAAGGATTCCGAACACGAACTCAAGCACCTGGCTCACCACGATCCGCTGACCGACCTGCCCAATCGCCTGCTGTTCAGCGACCGCGCCGAACAGGCGCTGGCATCGGCGCAGACCCACAAGCGCGGCTGCGCGCTGCTGATGATCGATCTGGACCATTTCAAACTGATCAACGACAGCCTCGGCCACACCATCGGTGACCGTTTGCTCAAGGCGGTCGCGGCGCGTTTGCAGGCGCTGTTCGGGCCGGGCATCACCCTGGCGCGGCTGGGCGGCGATGAATTCGCGGTTCTGCTGGAAAGTTGTCCACAGCCGGCGCAGGCGGCGGCGCTGGCTCAGCGCATTCTCGATGCGCTCAAGGAGCCGTTCTGCCTCGACGGCCATGAACTGTTCATCAATGCCAGCCTCGGCATCAGTCTGTTTCCCAGCGATGCGTTGAGCGCCGAACAGCTGTTGCGTAACGCCGATGCGGCGCTGTTCAAGGCCAAGAGCAGTGGCCGCAACGGTTACGCGCTGTACACCGAAGAGCTCACTGCCCACGCCCAGCAGCGGGTCGAAATCGCCTTCGAATTGCGCCGCGCGCTGGAGCAGCAGGAGCTGCGGGTCTACTACCAACCGGTACACGACCTGAAAACCAGCCGCCTGATCGGCGTCGAGGCGTTGGTGCGCTGGGAACATCCACAACGGGGCCTGGTGTCGCCGGCGGAGTTCATTCCTATTGCCGAGCGTACCGGGCTGATCTCGGAAATCGATGCCTGGGTCATGCAGCACGCCTGCCGGCAGATGTGCCAATGGCAGCAGGCCGGGGTGGTGCTGTCGTTTGTCGCGGTGAACGTGTCGTCACGCCTGTTCGCCCGCCGCGAGTTGTACGAGCAGGTTGCGCAGGTGCTGCACGACACTGGCCTGGATCCGGCCTACCTTGAGCTGGAAGTCACCGAAAGCGCGGTGATGGACGATCCGGAAGTCGCGCTGGAACAGATGCATCGCCTGCGCGAGCTGGGCATTCGTCTGGCCATCGATGACTTCGGTACCGGTTATTCGTCGTTGCTGCGGCTCAAGCGCCTGCCGGTGCAGAAGCTCAAGATCGATCAGGGTTTCGTCGCCGGCCTGCCGTGGGACGAGGACGACGCGGCGATCGTCCGGGTGATCATCGCCCTGGCCCGCAGTATGGGCATGCAGGTGCACGCCGAGGGCATCGAGCAGGCGGAACAGGCGGCGTTCCTGCTGGGCCAGGCCTGTGATCTGGGGCAGGGCTACTGGTTTGGGCGGCCGGTTCCGGAAGCGCAAATCGACTGGAACCGGGCGCCCTTGATCGAATGAGAGTGGCGTACGGCGGGTTTGCCCACGGTCAAATCCGCCGCAAACCCTTGCTGCATCACATAATGTTTTCCAGTTATATAAACATTCTTAAATAGTCTTTTTAAGAATATCCGCGCCTCTCTTATATTGCTCCCACGCCGAACGCAGTGCCGCCCACTGCCAGGCATATCCCATACAAAGGAGCAGCACCATGAGCGCATCCCTGCGTAGCGTTGACGGTCAGGACGAAAGCACCATTTTGCGCGAAATCCAGAGCGCCTTGCGCGACCTGCGTTTCGGCGCGGTGGAAATCACTGTGCATAACGCCCAGGTGGTCCAGATCGAACGCAAAGAAAAATTCCGCTTGCAGCAACCGGGCAACAAACCGAGCTGAAACCGAAAAGATTCCAGCCTGCGCCCGCTCTTGCCGGGGATCAATGCAAGAGTGGGCGCAGGCGGTGATCTTTACAGGCAACCCGATTTTCGAAATTCATAAGAAAAAGCCACCACCAAGAATTCCAGGAGCTTTCACCATGTCGTCGATTCGCCGTTACGCTTTGGCCGCCCTGGCCAGCGCTGTGTTTGCCGGTTCCGCGGTTGCCAAGGATTACGAACTGCTCAACGTGTCCTATGACCCGACGCGCGAGCTGTATCAGGATTACAACGCCGAGTTCGTGAAGTACTGGCAGTCGGAGCACGCCGGCGACACCGTGAAAATCCAGCAATCCCACGGCGGTTCGGGCAAGCAGGGCCGTGCGGTGATCGATGGTCTGCGCGCCGACGTCGTGACCCTGGCCCTGGCCGGCGACATCGACGAAATCGCCAAACTCGGCAAAACCCTGCCGGCTGACTGGCAGAAGCGTCTGCCGGACGCCAGCACTCCTTACACCTCGACCATCGTGTTCCTGGTGCGCAAAGGCAACCCGAAAGGCATCAAGGACTGGGGCGACCTGATCAAGAACGACGTCTCGGTCATCACCCCGAACCCGAAAACCTCCGGCGGTGCGCGCTGGAACTTCCTCGCGGCATGGGCCTACGGCCTGAAAGCCAACGGCGGCAACGAGGCCAAAGCCAAGGAATACGTACAGACCCTGTTCAAGCACGTTCCGGTTCTGGACACCGGCGCCCGTGGCTCGACCATCACCTTCGTCAACAACGGTCAGGGTGACGTGTTGCTGGCCTGGGAAAACGAAGCCTTCCTGGCGCTGAAAGAAGACGGCGGCAAGGACAAGTTCGACATCGTCGTGCCTTCGCTGTCGATCCTCGCCGAACCACCGGTGGCCGTGGTCGACAAGAACGCCGAGAAGAAGGGCAACGAGCAGATCGCCGAAGCCTACCTCAAGCACCTGTACAGCCCGGCCGGCCAGGAAATCGCGGCGAAGAACTTCTACCGCCCGCGTGACAAGGACGTGGCTGCCAAGTACGCCCAGCAGTTCCCGAAACTGGAACTGGTGACCATCGACAAGGACTTCGGTGGCTGGAAAACCGCGCAACCGAAATTCTTCAACGACGGTGGCGTGTTCGACCAGATCTATCAGGCGCAGTAATCTCAAATGAAACGAGCCTGATGCTCAGGCACGAAACCATGTGGGAGCGGGCTTGCTCGCGAAGAAGGTGTGTCAGACGACGTAAATGTTGAATGATAGGGCCCATTCGCGAGCAAGCCCGCTCCCACATTGATGCGTTTTTAACCAAGGACTTTTATGTCGCGTCGTATCTCCCCCGTCATACCCGGCTTCGGGCTGACGCTGGGCTACACCTTGGTGTACCTCAGCCTGATTGTGCTTATCCCGCTGGCGGCGATGTTCGTCCACGCCGCCCAACTCACCTGGGATCAGTTCTGGACGATCATCTCCGCGCCCCGCGTCCTCGCCGCACTGAAGCTGAGCTTCGGCACCGCGCTGTGCGCCGCGATCATCAACGGCATCATCGGCACGTTGCTGGCCTGGGTGCTGGTGCGCTACACGTTCCCGGGGCGCAAGGTGATCGACGCGATGATCGATCTGCCGTTCGCCTTGCCGACCGCGGTGGCCGGTATTGCGCTGACGGCGCTGTACACGCCGACCGGGCTGGTCGGGCAGTTCGCCGCCGACCTTGGTTTCAAGATCGCCTACACCCCGCTCGGGATTACCCTGGCGCTGACCTTCGTGACCCTGCCGTTCGTGGTGCGCACGGTACAGCCGGTGCTGGCCGACATCCCGCGTGAAGTCGAAGAAGCGGCCGCGTGCCTGGGTGCCAAACCGTTGCAGGTGTTCCGTCACATTCTGCTGCCGGCGCTGTTGCCGGCCTGGCTGACCGGTTTTGCCCTGGCGTTTGCCCGGGGCGTTGGCGAGTACGGTTCGGTGATTTTCATCGCCGGCAACATGCCGATGAAAACCGAGATCCTGCCGCTGCTGATCATGGTCAAGCTCGACCAGTACGATTACACCGGCGCTACCTCCATCGGCGTGTTGATGCTGGTGGTTTCCTTCGTCCTGTTGCTGCTGATCAACTTGCTGCAGCGGCGCATCGAAACCCCATAAGGAGGCGCGAACCATGTCCCAATCGTCTATTGCGGCCGCGTCCTCGGCCAACGCCGCCCGCCGTGGCAGCGCCACTTCGCGCAGAGTCCTGATCGGCCTCGGCTGGTTGATTTTCTTCCTGTTTCTGCTGCTGCCGCTGTTCATCGTGGTGTCGCAGGGATTGAAGAACGGCCTCGGCGCATTCTTCACTGCGATCTTTGAACCGGATGCCTTGTCGGCGCTGAAGCTCACCGTGATCGCGGTGCTGGTGTCGGTGCCGCTGAACCTGGTGTTCGGTGTCAGCGCCGCGTGGTGCGTGAGCAAATACTCGTTCCGCGGCAAGAGTATGTTGGTGACGCTGATCGACCTGCCGTTCTCGGTGTCGCCGGTGATCGCTGGTCTGGTCTACGTGTTGATGTTCGGTGCCCAGGGCCTGTTCGGGCCGTGGCTGCAGGATCACGACATCCAGATCGTCTTCGCCCTGCCGGGCATCGTGCTGGCGACGATCTTCGTCACAGTGCCATTCGTGGCCCGTGAGCTGATCCCGCTGATGCAGGAACAAGGCACTCAGGAAGAGGAAGCCGCGCGCCTGCTCGGCGCCAATGGCTGGCAGATGTTCTGGCACGTGACCGTCCCCAACATCAAATGGGGCCTGATCTATGGCGTGGTGCTGTGTACCGCGCGGGCCATGGGTGAGTTCGGTGCGGTGTCGGTGGTCTCCGGGCACATTCGCGGGGTGACCAACACCTTGCCGCTGCACGTCGAGATCCTCTACAACGAATACAACCACGTGGCCGCGTTCGCCGTGGCGAGCCTGTTGCTGATCCTGGCGCTCTTCATCCTGCTGCTCAAGCAGTGGAGCGAAAACCGTATCAACCGCCTGCGCGCCAGCGCCGCGGAGGAATAATTCATGTCGATCGAAGTGCGTAACGTCAGCAAGAATTTCAATGCGTTCAAGGCGTTGGACAACATCAGCCTGGACATCCACAGCGGTGAACTGGTGGCGCTGCTCGGCCCGTCCGGCTGCGGCAAGACCACCCTGCTGCGCATCATTGCCGGTCTGGAAACCCCGGATAACGGCAACATCGTGTTCCACGGCGAGGACGTGTCCGGCCACGACGTGCGGGATCGCAACGTCGGTTTCGTGTTCCAGCACTACGCCCTGTTCCGCCACATGACGGTGTTCGACAACGTCGCGTTCGGCCTGCGCATGAAACCGAAAAACCAGCGCCCGAACGAAAGCCAGATCGCGACCAAGGTTCACGAGCTGCTGAACATGGTGCAACTGGACTGGCTGTCGGATCGTTATCCGGAGCAACTGTCCGGCGGCCAGCGTCAGCGTATCGCCCTGGCCCGCGCCTTGGCGGTAGAGCCTAAAGTGCTGCTGCTCGACGAGCCGTTCGGCGCCCTCGACGCCAAGGTGCGCAAAGAGCTGCGTCGCTGGCTGGCGCGCCTGCACGAAGACATCAACCTGACGTCGGTGTTCGTGACCCACGACCAGGAAGAGGCGATGGAAGTGGCTGACCGCATTGTGGTGATGAACAAGGGGGTGATCGAGCAGATCGGCTCACCGGGCGACGTCTACGAAAACCCGGCCAGCGATTTCGTCTATCACTTCCTCGGCGATTCGAACCGTCTGCATCTGGGCGATGACAACCACGTGCTGTTCCGCCCGCACGAAGTGTCGTTGTCGCGGCATGAGCTGGAGGATCACCACGCCGCTGAAGTCCGCGATATCCGGCCGCTGGGCGCGACCACGCGGGTGACGTTGAAGGTTGAAGGTCAGCCTGATCTGATCGAGGCGGAAGTGGTGAAAGACCACGACAGCCTGACCGGGTTGGCCAAGGGGGAGACGCTGTTCTTCAAGCCGAAGGTCTGGCAGAAAGTCGCGAGTCTTTAAAATCAAAAGCTTCGTCGGATCGCCGCCCGGAGCAAGCTCGCTCCCACATTTGGAACGCATTCCATTGTGGGAGCGAGCTTGCTCGCGAAAGCGGCTTACACAGCAGCCCTGTTCGGATTGACCCGCACCACGCCCGCCCGCGCCTCGATCTGCTCTTTCAGCTCATGCCGCATCCCGAGCATGAACGCCAGTTCGGCCACCACAAACAGCGGCCCGACAATCAACCCGCTCAAGTCATCCACAAACGCCGGTTTGCGCCCCTCGTAATGGTGCCCGACAAACTGGATTACCCAGCCGATCACGAACATCGCCAGACCGCTGCTGAGCCAGACCATGGTGCTCTGCTGCGCCAGAACATGCCCGGCCCAGACCGATAGCCCCATCAACACGGTCATCAGAACCCCTAGCTTCAGCTCCAGGCGCAGGTAAAACCACGCCGAAGCAAGGGCGGCAATCACCGCCGGGGAAATCCACAATCCACCCACCGACCATTCCGGCCGCGACAACAGCACGGCCACCGCCACCACAATCAGCGGAATCCCGATAAAGTGGCTGGCGATGTTGCGCGGGTCACGGTGGTAAGCGGCGTATTGACTCAAATGATCGACGAGGCTTTTCATTGTTGTTCCTCCTGTAGGGTGATCGAATCATGCCCCGGGCAGACGGCTCGCTCTGTCAGGCAGGCGACAATCTTTAGGAGAACGCATGGATAAGGTCTGGCGCGAGCGCCTGCTGACCGGGCAATGGTTCAGTCATCTGCCTTCGTCCTTTCAGGATAGTCTGCTGGCGGCGGCCCGGGAGCGGCGGCTGGTGGCGGGGCAGCGGCTGTTCCAGCGCGGTGATGCGCCGTGCGGGCTGTACGCGGTGCTCGAAGGCGCGGTACGCATCGGCGCGGTCAGCGAGCAGGGCAAGGAGGCGTTGCTGAGTCTGGTGGAGGCGCCGCACTGGTTCGGCGAAATCTGCCTGTTCGACGGCCAGCCCCGCACCCATGATGCCTACGCGGTCGGGCCTTGCACCTTGCTGAACATTCCTCAGGCCACGCTGCTGAAACTGCTCGACGAGCAGCCCGTCTACTGGCGGCATCTCGCTCTGTTAATGAGCCACAAACTGCGCCTGACCTTCATCAACCTCGAACAGCTGAGCCTGCTGCCGGCCCCGGCGCGCCTGGCCCATCGCTTGCTGATGATCGCCGAAGGCTACGGCGAACTCGACCCGCCACGCCGGGTGCTGCAACTGCCCCAGGAGCAGCTGGCGTCGATGCTGTCGCTGTCGCGGCAGACCACCAACCAGATCCTCAAGGAGTTGCAGGGGCAGGGGATTATCGGCTTGAGTTATGGCGAGATCGAAATCCTCGACACTGATCGCCTGCGGGCACTTGCCACACTTTAGTGTTCACTACTATCCCTGTGGGAGCGGGCTTGCCCGCGATTGGGGCTGTCAGTTGTCCTCTATGTCGATTGACACGACGCCATCGCGGGCAAGCCCGCTCCCACAGGGGAATTGTATGTGGCTTACGAGCCGCGATAGGTCGAGAAGCCATAAGGGCTCAGCAGCAGTGGGATGTGATAGTGCTGATCCGTCTGTTTCACTTTAAAAATCACCGGAATCTCCGGAAAGAAAGTCTCGTGCTTCGCCTTTTCGAAGTACTCGCCGGTCTTGAATACCACCCGATATTCACCCGCTTCGAACGGTTTGTTCGCCGGGAACAGCTCGGCGATCCGTCCCTGTTCATTGGTGGTGCCCTGCGCCAGCGGCTGCCAGTCCTGGCCGATATGGCGTTCCAGTGTCACGTTGATGCCCGGCGACGGCAGGCCGTTTTCCAGATTGAGCACGTGCACGCTCAACGGGTTGCCGGCGGCCAGCGCCAGGCTCGAAAAAGCGCTCAAGCCAAGCGCGGCGAAAGTCATGCGCAGTGGGGTCATGGTGATGCTCCGGGGTTCAAGTACGGTTGATGGACAGGCCGACGATTTCGGCAGCCTTGATCGCGCAGTTCTCGTCCTGCTCGCCGCCGCCGGAACCGGCCACGCCCATGGCGCCGACCAGTTCTTTCCCGGCAAACAGAGGGACGCCACCGCCGAGCAACAGCAACTCATCGAGGGTGTTGAGGTTGGCGGTTTCCGGGTTACTTCGGGCGCGCTCGGCGAACAACCGGGTCGGGGTTTTCGTCGATAGCGCGGTGTAGGCCTTGCGTTGGCTGGCGACGGTGTTGTGCGGGCCGATACCGTCGCCGCGCAAGGTCACCAACAGGTTGCCGCCACGGTCGAGCACCGACACCGTGCCGGTGCAGTTTTCCAGCGCTGCATCGGCCAGCAGCCGTGCGGTTTTCAGATCGAGATCGGCGTGACGGGGCAGTTCAGGCGCGGCGATTGCGGCAGTGCCGAAGCTGATTGCCAGGCTGGCGATCCAGTATTTTGCGGACATGGGCAGGCTCCAGAAGCGAAGGCCGCCACCTTATCCGTCGGTCCCCGTCGAAACCTCGTCAGTCGGATTACAAGTTTGTAATGGGCAACGCGGCCGAAGGGGCCTAGCCTGTGCCTCTGATCAATCGAGGTGTGCCATGCGTTTGCTGGTTGTAGAAGATGAAGCCAAAACCGCGAATTTCCTCGCCAAAGGGCTGGGTGAGTCGGGTTTTGCCGTGGATGTGGCACTGAATGGCCTCGACGGGCGCTACTTCATCGAGCAGCAGGAATATGACTTGATCATCCTCGATGTAATGCTGCCGGGCCTCAACGGCTGGCAATTGCTCCAGCTGATCCGTCAGCGTGGCGCCACGCCGGTACTGTTCCTGACAGCGAAGGACGCTATCGAAGACCGCGTGCGTGGCCTCGAACTGGGGGCCGATGACTATTTGCTCAAGCCGTTCGCCTTCGCCGAATTGCTCGCGCGGGTGCGCACATTGTTGCGGCGCGGGCCGATGCGCGAGGCCGAGTCGTACAACATCGCCGACCTGGAAATCGACGTGTTGCGCCGCCGGGTCAGCCGTGGCGGCCAGCGCATCGCCCTGACCAACAAGGAATTCGCCCTGCTGCATTTGCTCGCCAGCCGTCAGGGTGAAGTGTTGTCGCGCACGCTGATCGCTTCGCAGGTGTGGAACCTGAATTTCGACAGCGACACCAACATGGTCGAAGTCGCAGTGCGCCGCTTGCGTTCGAAAGTCGATGATCCGTATATGCCCAAACTGATCCACACCGTGCGCGGGGTCGGCTATCAACTCGAAGCGCCCGACGATGCGCACTAGTTCCATCGCCTGGCGCCTGGCTCTGGCGTTCGCAGCCGTCTGTGCGCTGGTACTCAGCGCGATCGGCGTGTTCCTGTATCGCTCACTGGCCTCGGAAATCGCCTGGCGCGACGACATGGCGTTGCTCGGTCGTCTGGAACAGGTGCGCGCGCTGCTCGCCGACAGCGACAGCCTCGACGCCTTGCAGGCGCGCCCTCGGCTGTACCAGAACATGCTCGGCAACCTCGACAGTCTGCTGCTGGTGAAACGCGCGGACGGCTCGAATGTGATCACGATCAACCCTCGCCAACGCGCACTGCCGTCCGTGCAGGCCATTCCCCGGGATCAACCGCCGCAACGCCGTGATGTGCTGACCTGGCAGGCGGCGGACGGTATCGAACTCGCCCTGTTGTCAGGCCAGGCCCAAGGGCCGAACGGCGAAGCGCTGACCGTGATCGCCGGCAAGGTCTTGAGCGAGCGCGAGCAGATGCTCGGCAGCTATCGCCTGCGCTTGTATCTGGCCGTCGGACTGGGTGCCGTGCTCGCCTTCACGCTGGGCCTGGTGTTGTTACGCCGAGGTTTGAAGCCTCTGCGCAAGCTGAGTGAAGCGCTGCGCGGCATCGACCTGCGCAGCCTCGACCAACGCGTTCCCACCGCCGGCACACCAGCGGAATTGCTGGAACCGGTGCACGCGCTGAACGGCATGCTCGTGCGGCTGGACGACGGTTTCCAGCGCCTCTCACAGTTTTCCGCCGACCTCGCCCACGAGATCCGCACGCCCCTGCACACCTTGCTCGCCAGCAACGGCCAGGCACTGAACTATCCGCGCAGCAGCACCGAGTATCAGGAAGTGCTGGCCTCGAACATGGAAGAGTTCGAACGGCTCAAGCGCATGGCCGAAAACCTGATGTTTCTCGCCCGCGCCGAGCAAGCTGAGCGAGCGCTCGATCTGCGCACGCTGGAATTGCGCGAAATCGGCGATGAGTTGTGCGACTACTTCGAGGCCTTGGCCTATGACCGTGAAATCCGCCTCGAAAACACGCTCAGCGGAGAATTGCTGGCGGATCAGCAACTGCTGCAACGCGCCTTGGGCAACCTGTTGGCCAACGCCGTACGCCACGCCGACCCGGGTTCGGTCATCAGCCTGTGCCGGCGCGATGAGCCAGGCGTGTGCTGGCTGCAAGTCCACAACCTCGGCCCGGTCATCGCGGAAGAGCATCTGGGCAAACTGTTCGACCGCTTCTACCGCGTTGACCCGTCCCGCGCGGAGCCGGGAGATTCCGGCGGATTGGGACTGGCGATCGTGCAGTCGATCATGCAGTTGCATGGTGGACGGGTGCGGGTTAGCAGTGATGCAGCGGGTACGGTTTTTGAGCTTGGATTTGTAACCAGTCGCTAATCGACCCACACATGCCGTTTCATCTGAACTAAACTTGCCCTCAATCGGCATCAAATACGATGCATTTATTTTTATTAGCGCTTTATTGCACTGCATATAATGCACTGGTGTGTCATGGAACAGTTGGGCGAATTGATCAGAACTCTGCGCAAAGCGCAAAAACTCTCGCAACAGGCGCTGGCGCAACGTTACGGCATGAGCCGCGCCACCATTTCGGGTATCGAAAACAATACGATTTCTGAAATTGGTCTGCGCAAAGTCGAGGCGATCCTTAACGGCTTTGGCTATGAGCTGACAGCGGTTCCCGTGAGAGCGCAACGCCCGACACTCGACGCGTTGCAGAAGGCCAATTTCCATGACTGAGCCGACAGATCGCTTGCACATCACCGTCGCTGATAGCCCGGTCGGAACGCTCGGTCGAGGGCAGCCGGGCATGGACAGTGTGTTCAGTTATCGCGAGGACGCCATCGACGAGAATGCAGTGTCGCTGACAATGCCGACCCGGCTGGAGAGCTACGGCTGGGAGCGGGGCATTCATCCCGTCTTCGAAATGAATCTGCCGGAAGGCGCGCTGCGCGATGAGCTGGTTCGACGCTTCAGTAAGGCCGTGCGCGGTTTTGATGATTTCGCCTTGCTCGCAATCGTCGGACCGCATCAGTTGGGACGGCTGGCGATTACCAGTGAGTCGGCAACCGAACGTCAGCCCGAAACATCACTGGCCGAGCTTCTGGTGCACGACGGTGCCCAGGGACTGTTCGATGATTTGCTACAGAAGTACGGCCAATACTCCGGTGTTTCAGGTGTGCAGCCCAAAGTTCTGGTGCGCGACAGTGCGGCAGCAGTTGATCGCCTGACTCACCGAGGCTCCACACATCTGGTCAAAGCCTTCCGTCCCGAAGAATTTCCCGAGCTGGCGACCAACGAGTACTTCTGTATGCGCGCCGCAGCGCTTAGCGGACTTGAAGTGCCAAAGTTTGAATTGAGTGAGCAGGGCAAATTTCTGGTGGTCGAGCGTTTTGACCTGATTGAGCACGGCTATCTGGGTTTCGAGGACTTTTGCGTACTCAACGGCTGGCCTTCCAGAGCCAAATACGATGGCTCTTACGAAGGCGCTGCCCGACAGATCAAAGCCTTTGTTTCGCCTGCGCTGTTGAGTCAGGCGCTGGAAGCTTTTTTCAAGATCGTAGCGCTGTCAGCGGGACTGAAAAACGGCGATGCGCATCTGAAGAACTTCGGTGTGCTGTATGAACATTGCGGCGCGCAGGCCTCGATCCGACTGGCCCCGGCTTACGACATCATCACCACATCGGTTTACATCAGGAACGACAGCCTGGCCTTGCTGTTGGGCGGGTCGAAGGCATGGCCCAAGCACAAGGCGCTCATCCGCTTCGGTCGTACGGCATGCAATCTCACTGAAGGTCGCTGCAATGAACTACTGCAACAGGTTGTTCATGGCATGCAGACGGCGATGGCGGAAATGCTGGAGCATTGCCGAAGCCATCAGTCGTTCGCCGAGGTAGGTACGGCAATGATCGAGCAGTGGGAATCCGGGATTGAGCGCAGTCTGACCAAGGGTTGAGCGACCCATTTGCGCTCAGCGCAACTGATCCCGAAACTGCCCCGGTGTCATCCCCGTCCAGCGTTTGAACGCGCGGCTGAAGCTGCTGGTGTCGGCAAATCCCAAAAGATAACTGACCTCGCTCAGCGAGCATTGCGGATCGCGCAGGTGCAGCAGCGCGAGGTTTTCGCGGCTTTCATTCAGCAGGGTGTCGAAGCGACAACCCTCGTCCGCCAGGTGCCGTTGAAGGCTGCGCAGGCTCAGGTGCAGGGCCTGGGCGATGCGTTCGGCGCTGGGTTCGCCTTCGGGCAGTTGTTCTTCGATGGCATCGCGCACCTTGCGCTCCCAGGTCAGCGGCTTGAGCTGGGCGAGGGTGCGTTTGAGCACTGCTTCGTTATGTTCGGCCAGTTCCGGGTTGGCGTCGTCGAGGTGGCTGTCGAAGTCGATGAGGGCGAATTCGATCCGGTCTTCTTCGGCGGAAAAATGCACCGGCGAGCGGAACACCTTATGCCATTGATGCGCATCGGCTGGTTCCGGGCGACGTAGATACACCGCCAGTGGTGCGTAGTCGCGGCCCAGGCGATTGCGGCAGGTGCGCACGTAAATCGCGGCGAAGGCGTCGATGGCCTCGAAGGCGGGCGCCGGGTTGTCGGCCGGGATCTTCAGGCGAAACCGATAGCGGTCTTCGGTGCGGGTCAGCTCCAGTTCCAGCGCGTCGCTGACCACCTGGTGATAACGCACGATCCGCTCGAACACTTCCCGCAGGCTGCCGCTGGCCACTAACGCGTAGCCCAATGCGTGAAACGTCGTGGGGCTGACAAAGCGCGACACTCGTAAACCGATCGCCGGATCACCGCTGACCTGTACCGCGATTTCCCACAGGCGGGTGGTGGCGGACAACGGATAGCGGGCGTTCGGGTCGTCCATCAGTTGCGGATCGAGCCCGGCCTGCCGGCACAGGGCAGTGCTGTCCAGCCCCAGCGCGTCGAGTTGCTTGCGCAGTGCACGGGTCCAGCTGGCGAGAGAAGTCGGTTCCTTCATGCTGATTGGCGCTTCCGGTCAACAGGTTGGCGTTCTCGGCTACCGCGTTCGGAATCCGCGCGGGGCAGGATACGAACATCAATAACCAGAGGATGGAAGCATGGACCGTACTTCTGCAAGTCCCCAGCGACACAATGCTGCCCAGCGATCAGCGCATATTCGCGAAGTAGTGCTGGCCAAGGGCGTCGAGCTGCGCGAGCGCTACCCGATTCTCAAGCATCAGGACGCCCTCGGCGCGGGGATTCTGGCGTTTGCTTTGGCCGGGATGATCGGTTCGGCGGCGCTCTATATCACCGGGCACTTGGCGTGGTGGGCGTGCCTGTTGCTCAACGCGTTTTTTGCCTCGCTGACCCATGAGCTCGAACATGACCTGATCCACAGCATGTATTTCCGCAAACAGCGCGTGCCGCACAACCTGATGATGGGTCTGGTGTGGCTGGCGCGGCCGAGCACGATCAACCCGTGGATCCGCCGTCATCTGCACCTCAATCATCACAAGGTGTCCGGCACCGAAACCGACATGGAAGAACGGGCGATCACCAACGGCGAGCCTTGGGGTTTTGCGCGGTTGCTGATGGTCGGCGACAACGTGATGTCGGCGTTTATCCGCATGCTTCGAGCCAAGACCTGGGCGCATAAATTCAACATCATCAAGCGTTCGCTGAAAGTCTACGCGCCGCTGGCGCTGGTGCATTGGGGGGCGTGGTATGTGTTTCTCGGGTTCCACGCGGCCAATGGCATCGCTTACTTGATGGGCTCGCCGATTGAATGGTCGGCGACCACGTTGTCGGTGATGCAAGTGATCGACATCGCCGCCGTGGTGATCATCGGCCCGAACGTGTTGCGCACCTTCTGCCTGCACTTCATCAGTTCGAACATGCATTACTACGGGGATGTGGAGCCGGGCAATGTGCTTCAGCAGTGTCAGGTGTTGAATCCTTGGTGGCTCTGGCCGTTGCAGGCGTTTTGCTTCAACTTCGGCAGCAGTCACGGGATTCATCATTTTGTGGTGAAGGAGCCGTTTTACATTCGCCAGTTGACGGTGCCGGTGGCGCATAAGGTGATGCGGGAGATGGGGGTTCGGTTTAACGATTTCGGGACGTTTGGGCGGGCGAACAGGTTTGTTCGCAAGGATGAAGCAGAGGTGCAAGAAAACGCACGTACAGCCCGGGCTTGATGGTGAGTTTGCGGGCCTCTTCGCGGGCAAGTCGAATCGTCGCACCGCCGCTCCCACAGGGGAATGCATTTCAACTGTGGGAGCGGCGGTGCGACGATTCGACTTGCCCGCGAAGGCGTCAGGTCGGGCAACCTCAATCCGGCTGAAACGGCGAGGCACTCAAAATCACGCCAGTCTCTTCCACATACTTTTGCCAGTGCTCGATCAAAGTGTTGAGCTTGTCCGGCTGACTCGACGCCAGATCATGAATCTCCCCCGGATCACTGCCCAGATCATAAAGCTGCCAGGTCGCCGGCCCCACCGGCCCGGGAATCCACACCGCCTTCCACTGCCCCTGCCGAATCGCCCGGCGTCCGAACAATTCCCAGCCGGTGACGGTGTGCTCGTCATGCACCTGCGCCGTCTCGCCGGACAAAAAGCCCAGCCACGATTTACCGCGCAACGGCGCTACCGGTTTGCCGTGCCACTGCTTGCCCGGATGGCGCACGCCGGCCAGATCGAGGAGGGTCGGCGTGATGTCCATCACCGTGCCGAAACCATGGCTGATCTGCCCCTTCAGCGGCAGTTGCGGATAGTGCAACAGTGCCGGAACGCGAATCCCGCCCTCGGTGGTGAACGCCTTGAACAGGCGTGACGGCGCGGTCGCCACCTGTGCCCAGTTCGGGCCGTACCAGACGTAGGAATTGGCGCGGCCTATGTTGTCGAGGCTGTTGTCGTAATGCTGGTTCAGATAGGTCAGCAATTCCGGGCCGAACTTGGGGAAGGCCTCCAGCAGCGCGCCCTCGGCGCCGTTATCGGACATGAACAGGATGAAGGTATTGTCGAGCTGGCCCTGCTGGCGCAGGTAGTCGACGACGCGGCCGATGTTCCAGTCCATGCGCTCGACCATCGCCGCGTAGACTTCCATCGCCCGGGCGGAGATGCGTTTTTGTTCATCGCTCAGCGCGTCCCATTGCGCGGTCAGCTGGATCAGCGGATGCGGCTCGACATCCGCTTCGATCAGCCCCAGCGATTTGAGTTTTTCCAGACGCTCAAGGCGCAGCACTTCCGGCCCCGCGTCGTAGCGGCCACGGTATTTTTCGACGATGTCGGCGGGCGCCTGCAGCGGCCAGTGCGGCGCGGAAAACGGCAGGTAGGCGAAGAACGGCCGGCTCTGGTCACGCTCCTTGAGGTATTGCAAAAGCTTGTCGCCGAAGGCGTCGGAGGAATAGAAATCCTTCGGTAATTCGTCGATGAACGTGTCGTCCTCGATGTACAGCGCCGGGGTGGATTTCAGTAGACCGGGCGTGTGCTCATCGTAGGTCGGTTCGAATCCGTAGTGGTTCGCCGCGCCGGGCAGCAGCGAGAACGAACGCTCGAAACCTCGGGCGTGGGGCGCCAGTTCGGCGGTCAGGCCCAGGTGCCATTTGCCGCTCATCAAGGTCTGGTAACCGGCCTCGCGCAGCAACTCCGGCAACGCGACGACATGGTCGTTGAGGTAACCCTCGTACCCCGGTTTGCCGATGAGTTCCGGGGTCAACGCTTCGGCCATGGTGCCGATACCGGCGATGTGGTGATCGGTGCCGGTGAGCAGCATCGAACGGGTCGGCGAACAGGTCGGTGCGGTGTGAAAATCGGTCAGACGCAGGCCATTGTTGGCCAGGGCATCGAGGTTCGGCGTGGCGATTTCGCCGCCGAAGGCACCGATGTCGGAGAAGCCGAGATCATCGGCCAGAATCACCAGAAAGTTGGGACGTTGCGGCATCAACAGGCTCCTGTTCAGCAGGCAATGAACGACAGCGGCAGATCACGGATCTGTACCGGTGCGCTCGGTTGGTAATGATCGTCACTGGTCAGTTCGTGCAGCAGCTCTTCGCGCAACTGATGGAAGTCGAAACTGCTGCGCTGGCGCGGATGGGGCAGGGCGATGTCCACCACTTGTTTGATCCGGCCGGGGCGCGGTTCCATCACCACTACGCGGTCGGCGAGGAAGATCGCTTCCTCGACATCGTGGGTGACCAGAATCGTGGTGATTTTTGCCCGCTCGCGAATCGCCAGCAGTTCGTCCTGCATCTGCTGGCGGGTCAGCGCGTCGAGGGCGCCGAAGGGTTCGTCGAGCAGCAGGATCCGTGGGCTCGCCACCAGCCCGCGAGCAATCGCCACGCGTTGGGCCATGCCGCCGGAGAGTTGATGCGGGTAGGCGCGGGTGAAGTCGCGCAGGCCCACCAGTTCGATGAAATCGTTGATGCGTTGCTGCTTTTCGGAGGCAGCCAGCGGCTCGTTGACCAGACCCAGGCCAATGTTGTCCGCCACCGTCAGCCACGGGAACAAACGGTGTTCCTGAAACACGATGCCGCGCTCGCCGCCAATGCCGCTGACGGCTTTGCCATCGACTGTGATCTGCCCGCGAAATTGCGTATCGAGGCCCACCAGCAAACGCAGCAGGGTTGATTTGCCACAGCCGCTGGAGCCGACGATGGCGACGAATTCGCCCTCCGCAATGTCGAGGTTGAATTCGCGAATCGCCTCCAGTTCGAAACCGTCGACGTCGAAGGATTTGCCTACATGGTTGAAGCTGACAATCGGTGCGTTCATGCGTGTCTCCAGCGGGTGGCGCGGATTTCCAGGCGTTGGCCAATGAGGTTGAGCAGGGCGCCGGTGAGGCCGACCAGCAGCATCCCGGCCATGATCAGATCCATACGCAGCAGTTGCTGGGCGCCGATCATCTGGCTGCCGATGCCGCCGTTGGACGGCATGAAATATTCGGCGCCGATGGTGCCGAGCCAGGCGTAGATCAGGCTCAGGCGCAGGCCGGCGAAGATCCCCGGTGCGGCACCCGGCAGCACCAGTCGGCGCAGGCGTTGAGCGAGGCTCAGGCGCAGTACTTGTGCGGCTTCGTTGAGCTGTGGTGAGAGGTTGGCGACGCTGCGTTGAGTCGCGACGAACAACGGAAAGAAAGCGGCGAGGGCGACGAACACCCACTTCGCCAGTTCGCCCAGACCGAACCATGCGGTCAGCAGCGGCACCCAGGCAAAAATCGCGATCTGGCGCAGGGCGGCGAGGGTCGGACCGAGTACGCGCTCGCTGGTCCGTGACAGACCCAGCAACAAGCCCAGCACGAGGCCGAGGCCGCCGCCAATCAGCAAGCCGCCGAGGGTGCGGCCCAGGCTCAGGGCCATACCCGAAATCAACGTGCCGTCGAGCAATCCGTTTTTGGTTGCCTCAAGCACCACCCACGGGCTGACCAGAATGTTGGCATCGATCCACCGCTGATCGACTGCCAGTTGCCACAGCGCAAACAGCGCCAGTGGCAGCAGCCACGGCTGCACGCGCTGCCAGCCTTCATAGCGTGGGCCGCGACGAATTTCTGCCGTGGCGGGATGGGGCCAGTGCACCAGTTTCCTGTCCAGCAGGCCGATGCCGCGATCCATCGCCACGCCGATCAGGCCGATCACCACGATGCACACGAACACGATATCGAGCATGAACAATTGACGCGCCCAGACCATCAGGTAACCGATGCCTTCGCTGGAGGCCAACAACTCAACGGCAAGCAACGACGTCCAGCCCGCGGCCAGCGCCAGGCGCACGCCGGCCATGAACGCCGGAAGGGCGGCGGGCAGCACCAGTCGGCGAATCAGCAGGCGTGGCGGCAGACGCAACACGGCGGCGGCTTCGCGCAATTTGGGTTGCGCATCGCGTACGCCGACCAGCGTGTGCAGGGTCACGGGCACCACGATGGCCTTGACCAGCACCACCAGTTTCAGCGTTTCGCCGATGCCGAAAAAAACCATGAACAGTGGAATCCACGCCAGCGTCGGCACCTGGGCCAGACCGGCGAAAGTCGGAAAGACCAAGCGTTCGAGGCGACGGCTAAAGCCCAGCGCCGCGCCGAGTACCGCGCCGGCGGCAATGCCCGTCAGCAGGCCCCAGAACAGCCGTTGCAGGCTGATCCACAAGTGACTCCACAACTCGCCCTGGGACAGCTCGATCGCGCTGTTCAACACCAGCGATGGTGCAGGCAGAATCTGTTCGCTCATCCATTGATTGCGCGCCGCCAGCCACCACAGCGCGAACAGCCCGAGCGGTAATATCCAGGGTAAAACGCGGTGGCTCAGGCTTGGCCAGGTGCGCCGGCTTTTCAACGGCGGAGCGGCCAGTGGCAGGCTGAGCAGGGATTCACGGGCCATGGTGACCTCCGTTGTCGGGTTGGATCGGGTCAGCGGAATTAGCTAAAAACCAATTGTTATAAGAGAATTAGAAAATAATAATTTTGGAGATAAGCAGCGCCATTTAAGGCCTCCAGCCCTCCACGCATCCAATGCATTCGAAGAATATTTTCGATGCTCTCCATGCATACGGCTCTGCATGTCCCGACTTTGCTGGCTTAGCGTGAAAAGCTATAAAAATGTGCTTTTTAAGTATTTAAGCGCTGATGCGGATTGCGCCTACTTTCGGCTCCTCAATGCCCGCCGTGATCAGGAGCTGCACCCATGAACCTTCCCTTCAAACGTGTCATCAGTCTGTTTGCCGCGCCGGCACTGGCGGGTCTGCTGGCGTTCTCTGCCCAGGCCGACGAGCTCAAGGAAATCAGGATTGCCGTGCCTGATCTGAGCGCGGGTACTCAACACAGCGGCGGGGGTATCGTGGACGTGCTGCGCGATCAGCAGATCTTCGAAAAGGCCTTCGCCGATCAGGGCATCAAGATTCAGTGGAGTTTCTTCAAGGGAGCCGGGCCTGTGATCAACGAGGCGTTTGCCAACGGCCAGGTGGATCTCGCCTATCTCGGAGATCTGGCGGCCATCATCGGCAAGTCCAACGGACTGGATACGCGCCTGCTCAGCGCCAGCGCCCGGGGTGTGAAGCAATACCTGGGCGTGGTGCCGGGTTCGGGGATCAAGACGTTGCAGGATCTGAAAGGCAAGCGCGTGGCGATCTTCCGCGGCACCGCGACCCAGTTGTCGTTCGATGCCGCGCTGGCCAGTGTGGGCTTGAGCGAAAAGGACGTGAAAGTGATCAACCTCGATTTCAATGCAGCGGTTGCCGCGCTGGCGGCGAAGCAGATCGATGCGTCGTGGGGCAGTTCCGGGTTGACTGCATTGCAGGCCAAGGGCCTGGCCGAGTTGCCGCTTAGCACCAAAGACCTCGGTGGCGCCGGCAGCGTACAGTCGGTGCTGGTGGGCACTGGCAAGTTTGTCGACGGGCATCCGGAAGCGGTAGCGAAGCTGCTCAAGGCGCAGCAACAGGCGGTGGAGTGGCTGACTCAGGACAGCAACAAGGACGCCTACGTGCAACTGGTCTCGGGGCTGGCGAGCTATCCGCCAGTGATCCTGACCCAGGATCTGAAGGATCAGAACCTGAGTGAAGTCTTCCCGTCGACACTGGACCCGCTGTTCCTCGAAAACCTGCAGGGCAAGGTGGATCTGGCGGCACAGCAGAAGCTGATCCGCAAGCCGTTCAAGGTGAACGAGTGGGTGGCGCCTGAGCTGGCGGCTGCGAAGCTCTGAATTTTTAGCGTCAGAGCAGACCTCATCGCCAGCAGGCTGGCTCCCATAATTGGATGCATTTCATGTGGGAGCCAGCCTGCTGGCGATGACGACCTCAAACCGCGACGCTGATTTCCTGTTTATCCACTGCCACCAACGTCTCGATCATCGCCCGCGCCGCCGGTGACAGCCGGAATCCCGTGCGGCTGACGATCCCGCACCGTGCATTCATGCTCTCCAGGTTCTGCGGCAGGTTGCGCCAGTGCAGCAGCGCCAGCGAGCCCTGGGCGATGTCCTCGACAAACGCCTCTTCAGTGCCCACGCCAATCGCGTTGGATTGCAGCACCACTTTCACCAGCGCCGGAAAATGCTCGGTCTCGATGGTCGGGGAAAAATCGATCCGCCCGCTGAGATTCGCCAGCAGTTTGCGAATGCCCGGCGGGATCAGCGTGGTCGCCAGCGGATAGTCGAACATGTCGTTGGTCGACAGGCTTTCCTTGGCCAGCAGCGGATGCCCCGGCCGGCAGAAAAATACCCCGCGCTTGGGCGTCAGCGGCTGGGTCTGGAAGTTCGGGTCGGATTCGAAATGGCGGATGTCGGCGATGAAGAATTCGATCTCTTCACGGCTCAGGGCGCGGCTGAGTTTTTCCCAGTTATCCACCTGAAAACAGGTGCGCACTTTCGGGTGCGCATTGATGAATTGCGCCACCGCGTCCGGCACCAGTTTCACCGCCGGCGCCGGGCCGCAACCGAAGTGCAGTTCGCCGGCATCGAGCTTGGTCATCTGCGTCACTTCGGCGCTGAGCAACGCCGCGCCCTGCACCAGGGTCAAGGCGTGTTGCAGCACCACCTGGCCTTCGGGCGTGGGGCGCAGATCCTTGTTGCCGCGATCCACCAGCACGCAGCCGAACTCCTGCTCCAGCCCTTGAATGCTCCGGCTGAACGCCGGTTGAGTGATGCCCATGGCGTCGGCCGCGCGGACAAAACTGCGGTGTTCGTTGAGGGCGATGAAGTAGCGCAACTGGCGAAGATCCATATGCTTTTCCGGCATCCTAAAAATAGCTCGAAGGCATTTGCGACGAGGTTGCTTGAGGTTTTAAATGCAAGCTCTTATTCCGTCAACGAAGCATGTGAATATCTATTAGATGTAAATGGAATATAGATAGAGCGTTGTTTCGCTGCCGTCCAACCGCAAGCAGTCGATGAGGGTCTACCCATGAGCAATGCCGCACTCGCTGTAAAACCCGCTGTCCACGCGCTGGACATTCATCCGGTGGCCGGCCGTATCGGTGCCGAAATCCGTGGCGTGCACCTGTCCGGTGAGCTGGATGCCGCGACGGTTGAAGCCATTCAACAGGCACTGATTCAGTACAAGGTCGTGTTCTTCCGCGAGCAGACCCAGCTCGACGATCAACGTCAGGAAGCCTTCGCACATCTGCTCGGCGAGCCCGTGGCGCACCCGACCGTGCCGTCCCGCGAGGGCACCCGTTATCTGCTGGAGCTGGACGGCGCCGAAGGGCAGCGCGCCAACTCCTGGCACACCGACGTGACCTTCGTCGATGCCTACCCGAAAGCCTCGATCCTGCGCTCGGTGGTGGCTCCGGCATTCGGGGGCGACACGCTGTGGGCGAACACCGCGACCGCGTACAACGAACTGCCGACCGAGTTGCGTGAGCTGGCAGACAAACTGGTGGCCGTGCACAGCAACGAGTACGACTACGCTGCCGTGAAGCCGGACGTGTCGGCGGAGAAGCTTGAGCGCTATCGCAAGATCTTCACCTCGACGGTTTACGAGACCGAGCACCCGGTGGTCCGCGTACACCCGATCAGCGGCGAAAAGAGCTTGCTGCTGGGGCATTTCGTCAAACGCATCAAGGGCTATTCCCAGGCTGATTCGGCGCACCTGTTCGGCTTGCTGCAAAGTCATGTGATCCGCCAGGAGAACGTCGTGCGCTGGCGCTGGAAGGCCGGTGATGTGGCGATCTGGGATAACCGCTCAACCCAGCATTATGCGATTGATGATTACGGCACTCAGGATCGTGTGGTGCGTCGGGTGACGCTCAAAGGGGAAGTGCCGGTCGGGGCGAATGGGCAGCGTAGCCAGACCATCAAAGGCGCTGAAATCGTCGGCGTCTGATCGGGCCTTATCGCGAGCAGGCTCGCTCCCACAGGATTTGTGTACGCCGCAAAACTGTGGGAGCGAGCCTGCTCGCGATGCTTTTAATCACCACACGCCGATCTGCACCATTTTCTCGGTCTCCGGCTCCCCATAACGAAACCGCTGCCCGCGCAAATCAATCTCCTGATGACTGATGGTCGTGCGCCGCTTCAACCCGCGCACCCACTCGAACAGATACCCCGCATGCTCCTCGCGCACCGCCGCATATTCCGGATCCGCGCCCAGATCCTGCAGCTCCTGCGGGTCATTCAACAGATCGAAAAGCTGCGGCCGGAAGCCGTCATACGCCAGGTATTTCCAGCGTTCGCTGCGCACCATGGTCATGCGGCAACGGTCGATCGGCTGGCCCAGTCGCTCCCGTGCCGGGGCCTGGAAGGCGTAGTCGTATTCGCTGATCGCATAGCGGCGCCAGTCGGGATTTTCACCGTGCAGCAGCGGAATCAACGAGCGACCCTCCAGGCGATGCTCAGCCCCCGTCACGCCCAGCGCTTCGAGAAAGGTCGGCACGCCGTCGATGGTTTCCGCCAGACGTTCGTCCACCGTGCCTCGTGTGACATCCGCCGCCGCACGCGGGTCGCGCACGATCAAGGGGACGCCCACCGCCTGCTCCAGCAAAAACTCCTTCTCGCCCAGCCAGTGATCGCCCAGAAAGTCGCCGTGATCGCTGGTGAACACGATCAGCGTGTCCTCCCAGCGACCGTTGCTTTGCAGGAAATCGAACAGCCGCCCCAACTGGTCATCGACCTGTTTGACCAGGCCCATATACGTCGGGATCACGTTCAGTCGTACCGGATCTTTGGAGAAATTCAGGCTTTCCTCATGCTGGCGAAAGGCCTGATAGACCGGGTGGTCGCTTGGAGAGGCATTACGTACCGGCTCGAGAATCGATTTCGTACTGTACAAAGTGTGGTACGGAGCCGGTACGATGTAGGGCCAGTGGGGTTTGATATAGGACAGGTGTAAAAACCACGGTTTTTCACCTTGCTCACCGATGAAGTCGATGGCTCGATTTGTAGTGTAGACAGTCTCTGAATGTTGCTCGGGAATTCGCGCTGGCAAATGGGCATTGCGCATTTTCCAGCCACTGAGTATTTCGCCGTTGTCGCCTTCGGCCGCGTTGGCCCAGTCGTGCCAGGGGTTGCGCCCTTCGAAACCCTGCTCGCGCAGGTAATGGGTGTAAGGCGCGGATTCGCGTTTGTCGTCGAACAGCGGATCGTCGGGGAAGATGCCGTCGTGACGAAAGTACGGCTCGAAGCCGACTTCGTTGAGCACTTCGGCCTGGGCGCTTTCGGGGTTGATCGCCAGCCGCTGCAAGGCATCGACGTTGGCCGTGGCGTGGGTCTTGCCGACCAGCGCAGTACGAATGCCGTGGGGGCGCAGGTAATCGCCGATGGTCAGTTCTTCCAGCGGCAGCGGCACGGCGTTCCACGCCACTTGATGGCTGCTGACATATCGCCCGGTGTAGGCCGACATCCGCGACGGCCCACAAATCGTGCCTTGGGTGTAGGCACGGCTAAAGCGCACGCCGGCCGCAGCCAGGCGATCGATGTTCGGGGTGTGCAGGTGCGGGTGGCCGTAGCAGGACAGGTAATCGCGGCGCAGTTGATCGCACATGATGTACAGCACATTGCGCACGGGGTTTTGCGGGTTGGACATGGGGTTCACCAGTCAGGAAGACAGGCGAGGTTTTTCGCTTTCGGCGAGGGTGTTCGGCAAGTGCATTCGGGGAATGGGTTTCATGCAGGAAATGCATCGGCGCCTGCACAGGCCTCTTCGCGAGCAAGCTCGCTCTCACAGTAGTTTGTTGGTGGATAGAGAATTTGTGATCGACACCGATCCTGTGGGAGCGGGCTTGCTCGCGAAGGCGGTGTGTCAGACGGCAAAGTTCTCCAATGAACACACTTCTTCATCCACCGCATCAATCGCCTTGATCTGCTCGATCATCGCCTCGGCCAACGGTGACAACCGATACCCGGCGCGGCTGACGATTCCATAACGGGTGTAAAGCTCCTCCAGATCATCCGCCAACCCTTCAATCTTCAAGCACACCAACTCACCCCGGGCCTGATGCAGCGCATCCGAATAGGCGCCGACGATGCCGATTGCATCGGAGCGCAGCACCACACCGAGCAGGCTGGCGCTGTTTTCACATTCCACATTCGGAACGAAATCCGGGCGGCCACTGAGGTCGACGATGACCTTGCGCAGGTTCGGCGGACGAATGCTCACGGCCAGTGGATAACTCATCAATTGCTCGGCCGTGACCCGATCCGATGCGGCGAGCGGATGCCCGGCGCGGCAACAGAAATGCCATTTGCGCGGCCGCAAGCGGTGGGTCAGATAATCCGGATCCGCTTCGAAATGGCGGGTGTCGGCGACGAAGAATTCGAACTCCTCGCTCAGCAGCCGTTTGCTCAGGCTCTGCCAGTCATCAACCTGGTAATGCACCCGCGCTTTCGGGTAGCGGCCGATGAAGCTGCCGATCGCTCGCGGGATCAATCCTGCCGCTGGCGCCGGGCCGCAGCCGAAGCGCAATTCCCCCGCTTCCAGCCCGTTGAACTGGCTGATCTCGTTGGCCATCTGCTGCGCACCGCTGACCAGCCGCCGCGCGTGTTCAAGCAGCACCTGGCCCTGTTTGGTCGGCGGCAATTCCTTGCGCCCGCGATCCACCAACTGGCAACCGACGCTGTGTTCCAGCGCCTGAATGCTGCGGCTGAATGCCGACTGCGACAGGTTCACCGCCTGCGCGCCGGCGACGAAGCTGCGTTGTTCGGCGAGGGCGATGAAGTGTCTGAGTTGGCGCAAGTCGATATGCATTTTTCACATAAAAAATATCCGGGAAATGCATTGGATATGCATTAGGTCGACTCCTTATAAAGGCAATCTCTTATGCAGTAAATCTTTGTAAAAACATAAATAAATAACTTAAAAGAATATGCGGCAAGAGAGATGTCTGCGTGTTTTTTGACCAGGAGCAGCCCCATGAGTCCGTTGAACCTCGCTTCACCGCCGCCGCCACGACGGCTCAAACGTCTGCCTCTGGCCCTGTTGCTGGCGGGGAGTGCCAGTTGGAGCCACGGCTACGCCGCTGAAGCGCAAACCCCTGCGCCGGCACCGGCAGACAAGACCACGAACGCCACTTCGCAACTGGAAACCGTGACCGTCACCACCCGCCGTCGCGAAGAAAGTTCTCAGGATGTGCCGACGCCAATGAGCGTGGTCAGCGGCCAGACGCTAGAGACGCAAAGGGTCTACCGGATTCAGGATCTGCAGCAGCTGGTGCCCAGCGTCAACGTCGCCTACATGCATGCGCGCCAGTCCAGCGTGTCGATCCGGGGCCTGGGCAACAACCCGGCCAGTGACGGTCTGGAAGGTAGCGTCGGGCTTTACATCGACAACGTTTATCTGGGTCGCCCGGGGATGGCGGTGTTCGACCTGATGGACATCGAACAACTCGAAGTCCTGCGCGGGCCGCAAGGGACGTTGTTCGGCAAGAACACCACCGCCGGGGTGATCAACATCAGCACCCGCGCGCCGAGTTTCACCCCGGAACGCAGCATCGAAACCTCGGTCGGCGAGGACGGTTATTTCCAGACCAAGGGCACGCTGTCCGGGCCGCTCAACGATCAGTTGGCCGGGCGCATATCTGCCTATCGCACTCGCAGCGACGGCGACATCAAGAACGAATTCAACGGCCATGATCTGAATGGTGGCTCCCGCGACGGTTTCCGGGCGCAGTTGCTGTTCAAGCCCAACGAAAACTTCAATCTGCGCTGGATCGGTGATTACAACGAAGAGGATTCCAGTGCCGGCACCCGCGTGTTGTACAACACCGGGCCGACCATCAATGGCGTCAATCTCTACTCGACCCGAGCCGCCGCTGCTGGCGCGACGCTGGTCAACGGCTCGCACCGCAAGGTCAATCTGGACAACGACCAACACGTCACCGTGCATCAGGGCGGCACGTCGGTGGAGGCCAACTGGACGCTGCCGAGCGACTTCACCCTGACCTCGGTCAGCTCCTACCGCTTCTGGAATTTCACCCCGCGCAACGATGATGGCCTCAACGTGGCGGCGACCTACAACGCCGGGGTGTCGGTGGAGGACAAACAGTATTCCCAGGAATTTCGTCTCGCATCGCCCAAGGGCGAATTCTTCGATTACGTCCTCGGCGCTTATTACTTCGGCTCGGATCTGGACAACAAATCCTTCGCCTATTACGGCCCGCAGGCAGACATCTGGAACGGCACGCCACGGGGCGCGCTGGCCAACGTCAACAGTGTCGGCCGTGGCCATATCAAGACCGACAGTTTTGCGCTGTTCGCCCAAGGCACCTGGCACCTGACCCCGCGTCTGGATTTCACCGCCGGGGTGCGTGGCACCTATGAAGAGAAGAACGCCTGGGTCAATCGTGATGCGCCGGTCGGTGGCGCCGCTGTCACGGGTGCCGCTGCCACCGCGCGACGTGGCCGGACCGGCGCCTACGATTCCGGCGATTTGAACCAGTACAGCTCCAGCCCGTCCGGATTGCTCAACCTCAGCTATCGCTTCACCGATGACCTGCTCGGCTACGCCACGCTGTCCCACGGCGAGAAGTCCGGCGGGGTCAACCTTGTGGTCGGCTCGGCACCAACCGCTGGCGCCGACTCGTTGCTGATCGGCACCGAGCGCGCCAACAACGCCGAACTCGGCTTCAAGAGCACGCTGTGGGATCGGCGTTTGCAGCTCAACGCCAACGTGTTCTGGACTCAGGTCAACGCTTACCAGACCAACGCCTACGACGACGTCAACCGTGTGCAATACCTGGCCAACGCCGGTTCAGTGCGCTCGCGCGGGGTGGAGTTCGAAAGCACCGTGATCCCGTTGCGCGGCCTGACGCTGAACTTCAACGGCTCCTACAACGACGTCAGTTACCTCTCGTACAAGGACGCGCCGTGCCCGCCGGAAGTCAGCCAGGCACCGGGTGCTCCGGCCTCGTGCGACCTTAGCGGTCATCAGGTGGTCGGCGCCTCAAAATGGATTGGCAACGCCAACGGCAAGTACGAATGGAATCTGGATAACGGCCTGCAACCTTACGTCACCGGCAGCTACGCGTTCCGCTCCAAAGCGGTCGGCACGGTGGAAGATTCCGACTACGGCCAGATCCCGAGTTACGCGGTGGTCAATCTCTCCACCGGCCTGCGCGGCGATTTCAATCAGGGCCAGTGGGACGTCTCGCTGTGGCTGAAAAACGCCTTCGACAAAACCTACTACACGACCCTGTGGACCGGCGGCAACGGCGGCTATGAAGGCCTGCTCGGTACGCCGCGCACCCTCGGCGTCACCGGTTGCTACGACTTCTGATCGATCCTTCAAGGAGCTGCATCATGTTGCGCATCAAAACCGCTTTACCGGTGTTGTTGTCCGGCGCAGTGCTCAGCGCCGGGGCGCTCGCCGCGCCCAGCGTCTACCCCACCGGCGTCACCCGATACGACCCGGCCAAGGCCTTCAATCAATATGTGATCTTCAGCGGTGCCGACAAGCAGACGCACCTGATCGACATGAACGGCAACGAGGTCAAGAACTGGCCTCAGGCCGGTTTCCCGTCGGCAATCATCGACCCGCAACTGGTCGGTGGCGAGCGCGGCCATGTGTTGCTGCAACTGAGCGAAAAGGATCCGGGCAAGCTCGGTTCCGCCGGCAATGGCCTCGGCAATCAGAGCGTCGGGGAGGTGGACTGGAATGGCAAAATCGTCTGGCAGTGGGGCGACAAGGCCCCCGGTGGTGCTGCGCAACAGCATCACGATCAGCGTCGCCTGAGCAACGGCAACACCGTGGTGCTGGCGAACAAGGTGCACAAGGTCAAAGGCTTCAAAGTGCCCGAGGTGATCGACGATGCGATCTATGAAGTCAGCCCCGCCGGCGAGGTGAAATGGCAGTGGCTGGCGTCGGATCACTTGAACGAATTCGGCTTCACCGCCGAGCAGTTGAAGCTGGTTCGCGCCAGTGAAAATCCGGATTACCTGCACATCAACAACCTCAACCTGGTCGGGCCGAACAAGTGGTTCGATGCCGGCGACAAGCGCTTCAATCCGGACAACCTGCTGATCGATTCGCGCAATGCCAACTTCATCGCGATCATCGACAAACACAGCGGCAAAGTGGTCTGGCGCCTGGGGCCGAATCTGCCGCTGGCCAATCCGAAAACCGCGCAGATAATTCCGCGTCCGGTGGACCAGTTCGTCGGCCAGCATGACGCGCACATTATCCCGGCCGGACTGCCCGGCGCGGGCAATCTGCTGGTGTTCGACAACCAGGGTTCGGCGGGTTACCCGAACGTCACGCTGGGACTGATTTCCGGTTCGCGGGTGCTGGAGATTGACCCGGTGAAAAATGAAATCGTCTGGCAGTACAGCGCCGCCAATTCCAAGCAGCCGGGGTGGGCATTTTACAGCTCGTTCATCAGTAGCGCGCGGCGCTTGCCCAACGGCAATACGCTGATCGATGAAGGCATGAACGGGCGGTTCTTCCAAGTGACAGCCAGTGGTGAAAACGTCTGGGAATACGTCAGCCCTTATCTGGGCAAGGCACCGGGAAGCGACGCGATCAGCAACTGGGTCTATCGGGCCCTTCCTGTGAGTTATGACTGGGTGCCGGCAGGAACGCCGCGTTCGGAAACGGCAGTGATTGCGCCGGCCATTGGTGTGCAACAAACCAATGCCAGTCGTTAGTTATCAGGACTGTTCATAATCGAAATAAGTTATGAACGACTTGAATAGTGCATATAGCAATTTCGTTGAAAAGTCGCGTGGACAATAAATCAATGTCCAACCATTCTGTGTGTCGTGAGTTTCCAGGAGGAAACTTGCTCTCATCGGAAGACACTTATCCAACGATAAAGGAAATCTCGTTATGTCGAGCATTAATGGCAACTATGTAAACGCTAACGCTGGCGCCAAACTGACGATCACCGATGGCAACGACTCCAACGGCACCTTCAGCGGCAAGTTCAGCCAGAACGGCGTGAACTACGACATCGCGTACGGTCACTATCACTTCCAGAACAGCACCGGGCAGCCTACGATTATTACTTTCGCGGCTCTGAACGACGGCACTGGCTATCAGTCCTGGACCCTGTTCTCGCCGGATCACAACTACTCGAAAGTTCGCGCGGTGGGTTCGCGCACCAACTTTGATGGTGATGTAGTCGGTCTGGCCGGGGAGTTTGTGAAGCAATAAGAAATTCCGTAAATCGAAGGCCGATGCGTTAAACATTGCATCGGCCTTTTTGTTTGTAATTTAAAAAAGTTCGTCAACTATCACCTTGGTGTTAGTTGTCACTGAATCCCGGGTCATCGATAACCCGATGCCTTGGATGAATACTTTTTATGCCGGGAAAGCATGTCGATTTCGGTGAATCGCTGGAAGCCTTGCAGACCGTGGCTTTGGCGGAAATGACCGTTTTATATATTCCATAGAGGTCTATTCATAACATGAAAGATTACTTTCCGAGATAAGCGTCTAGCCCAATGATTGACCCATCGATCACGCCGTGGGGGATTCAACAAGCGGCGAATCGGCTACGCGAAAAAACGCAAAGAGACCGCAGGGAGTAAATCAATGGGCAATGTCCAGACCGCCGCCAGTGCACAGGAGGTGCTGTGGCGCCAGGCGCCGAGCGGCGAGTTGGTCGATCTCGGCCGGCCCCATCGCTTGCCGTTGGGACAGCTGCGTTTGCAGCGTGCCCCCAAGGGCATTCTGAGCCGCCGCGAAACGATTCTGCTCGGCGTTCTGGCGCTGGTGGTGCACGGCGCAGTGATCTACTGGATCAACCAGCATCCGACACCGGCGCTGCCGATCGTGCCGCCGGAAATTCCACCGATGACCATTGAGTTTTCGCGCCCGGCACCACCGGCACCACCTGTGGTTGTACCGCCGCCACCGGCACCTGTGGTCGAGCCACCGCCGCCAGTGGAAGACGAACTGGCAACCAAGCCACCACCGAAACCGAAGCCGATCCCCAAACCGAAACCGGTCGCCAAACCTGTACCGAAACCAGCGCCAAAAGCGGTCGAGCAACCACCGGCTCCGCCACAACCGGCCGCCCCGGTCGCCGCGCCAGCGCCACCTGCACCGCCGGCGCCTGCTCCGGTGACGCCGGCCTCGGCCAACGCCGCGTACCTGAAGAACCCGGCGCCGGAATATCCGTCGCTGGCCCAGCGTCGCGGTTGGGAAGGCACGGTGTTGCTGCGGGTGCACGTGTTGGCCAGCGGCAAACCGGGTGAGATCCAGATTCAGAAAAGCAGTGGCCGGCAACAGCTCGACGACGCGGCGCTGGACGCCGTGAAGCGCTGGAGCTTCGTGCCGGCCAAGCAGGGTGATGTCGCCCAGGACGGTTGGGTCAGCGTGCCCATCGATTTCAAGATTCACTAAACCGAAACCAAATTCGCGCGAAATGTTTACACGAGGGAACACATCATGACGTTACTGGCATCTCCACTGGAATCCATCGAAAGCGCGGTGATCTGGCTGTTGGTGGTCTTCTCTGTCGCCACCTGGGGCCTGGCATTGCTCAAGGCGCTGCAGTTCGGCCGGTTGAAGGCGCAGGACCGCAAATTTCACAAGCGCTTCTGGGCGGCGTCGAGTCTGGACTCCGCCGCCGAGTTGAGCGAAACCCAGCCCGGTGCTGCAGCGCGGGTGGCACAGGCCGGTTATGCGGCGATACAAGTGGGCGAGACGCCGCAGGCCAATGACCTGAGCCAGGCGATCAACCATCAGGATCGTCTCGAACGCGCCTTGCGCCAGCAGATCGTCCGCGAGCGCCGTTCGCTGGAAACCGGTCTGGCGGTGGTCGCGAGTATTGGCAGCACCTCGCCGTTCATTGGTCTGTTCGGCACGGTGTGGGGAATCATGGAAGCGTTGAAAGGCATCAGCGCGGCGGGCTCGGCGAGCCTGGAAACGGTCGCGGGGCCCATCGGTGCAGCGCTGGTCGCCACCGGCGTGGGGATCGCGGTCGCGGTGCCGGCAGTGCTGGTTTACAACTACTTTTTGCGTCGTCTGAAACTGACGGCGGCGGACCTGGACGACTTTGCCCACGACTTCTACAGCCTGGCGCAAAAGAGCGCGTTCCGCGTGCTGATCCACCCGACCGCGCACAAGGCAGCGGCCCAGGGCAACGCAACAAAAGTGAAGGAGGCGTCCTGATATGGCCTTCTCCACGCAAGACAGCGACGAGGTGCTGAGCGAGATCAACGTGACGCCGCTGGTGGACGTGATGCTGGTGCTGCTGGTGGTGTTCATCGTCACCGCGCCGCTGCTGACCAACGCGATACCGATCAACCTGCCGAAGACCGAAGCGGTGGCGCCGGTCGAGCAGAAAGACCCGTTGGTGGTGAGCATCGACGGTGCAGGAAAGCTGTTTATCAACAAGGACGAAATCCAGCCGGACTTGCTGGAGTTCAACCTCAAATCGGCCAAGGCCAAGGACCCGGAAGTGCGCGTGCAATTGCAGGCCGACGACGGGGTGAATTACGGCGAAGTGGCGCGAGCCATGGCTTCGATTGAGCGGGCGGGAATCACCAAACTGTCGGTGATCACTGCACGATAAGGGTTTCACGTTTTTCCGGGGCCGTCTCCTTGGCAGGGTGCGGCCCCTTTTTTGTCTACGGCTTAATATTCTTTTCGGGTCTTAATAAATAGCTTCTTATTCCTTAACGAATATAAATCCCGTCCCTATACTCGTTCAGGAACAGACACGACGCAGGAGAGCTCCCCCATGCGCAACGAATCAATCCGTTATCTGATTGTGCCGGGCTGGCAAGGATCGCCAGAAGATCATTGGCAAACCCACTGGCAGAACAGCCTGCCCAACAGCGCGCGGGTGGAGCAGGCCGACTGGCTGACGCCGCGTCGAGAAGACTGGGTCGCGGCACTGGCCGAGGCGATTGCCGCCGACAGCTCGCCGGTGATTCTCATCGCGCACAGCCTGGGCTGCATCACCGTCGCGCACTGGGCGGCCACCGCGCCGTTGCATCATTTGCGGCAGGTACGCGGGGCGTTGCTGGTTGCGCCAGCGGATGTCGAGCGCCCGGCCTGCGTGCCGGCACTGCGCAATTTCGCACCGATCCCGACCGATCTGCTGCCCTTTCCGAGCCAGGTCGTCAGCTCCGACAACGACGCCGCCGTCAGTGCGCCGCGTGCGCTGGAACTGGCGCGCAACTGGGGCGCCGAGGCGGGGATTCTCGCAGGCGCCGGCCATATCAATGTGAAGTCCGGGCATCAACGCTGGGAGCAGGGATTCGCTTATCTGTATCGCCTGCAAAACCGCATGGAACACCACGCCCGGCGCCGTGCCTGATCACTTTTATTTTTTCAACGCCCCCGTCTCCCGGCGATTTGGGGCGGGAGTCTGCCATGAGTCTTGAAACCTTCGGTCAGCCGTTGCTGACCTTTCCCGATGCGGAAAAAAGTCCCCTGAGCATTCGCGCCAAGGCGCTGGTGTTCGTCGATCCACGTTCGCGCCAGTTGCGCGAAGAAATGGCCCAACTCGCACCACGCTCGATCTCGGTGTTGATTCGCGGCGAGACCGGCACCGGCAAGGAATTGCTCGCCCGCCACATCCACCGCGCCAGTGATCGCAGCGGCTTGTTTGTCTCGGTCAATTGCGGCGCCATCAGCCCGACCTACGCCGATGCCGAATTGTTCGGCTACGCCGCCGGCAGCTACAGCGGTTCGGCCAGCAGCCGCGCCGGCTGGTTCGGCTCGGCCAACGGCGGCACCTTGTACCTGGACGAGATCGGCGACCTGCCGCTGCCGATCCAGATCAAGTTGCTTTCCGCTCTGGAAAACCACGAAGTCACCCGCGTGGGTGCGCATCAACCGAGCCCGGTAGACGTGCGCCTGGTGGCCGCGACCAGCATCGATCTGGCCCAAGCGGTGGCGGCGGGGAAATTCCACGAGCGGCTTTATCACTATCTCAGTGAAGGGCAACTGGAACTGCCGGCACTGCGCGCGCGGGTCGGCGACATTCTGTCGCTGGCCGAGTACTTCCTCGGCATCTACAGCCAGCGCCTCGATCTGCCGGTGCCGCTGATCAGCGAAGCGGCGCAGCAGGTGCTGGAACAACACAGTTGGCCGGGCAACACTCGGGAGCTGGAAAATGTCATTCATTTTGCGCTGCTGGTGAGCACCGGCGACGAAATCCTGCCGGAGCACCTGAACCTGCCCGAAGTGTCTGGGCCGCTGGTTCAGATCGAGCGTCAGGTGGCGAGCGTGAGCCTCAACGGCACTGCCGGCGAGCGTAAGGCATTGAAAGAATTGCTGTTGAGCCTGAGCGAGGCGTTGTAACCATTTTGTTCAACATGAACAAAATGGAATATGAAGCTGAATAAACGTTATTGTCCGGGAATAAAAAATCCCGGTATTGTCCGCTTCACGCCAGCAGTAGCACATCGCTGGCACACGTATTAATGCCGTCGTCGATGACGACCGATTTTCGATAAGGACACTGCATGAAAAAGGTTCTGTTGTTTACCGCATTGGCGGCTGCTCTGACGGCTTCCCTGGCCCAGGCCGGCGAGAAACTGGTGGTGGCCGCGACGCCGGTGCCGCACGCCGAAATCCTCGAGCTGATCAAGCCGACCCTCGCCAAAGAAGGTGTGGATCTGGAAATCAAGGTTTTCACCGACTACGTTCAGCCGAACGTACAGGTGGGCGAGAAGCGTCTGGATGCCAACTACTTCCAGACCAAGCCTTACCTGGACAGCTTCAACGCCGGCAAATACAAGGATGACAAGGCCAAGTACCTGGTGACCGTGCAAGGCGTGCACGTTGAACCGTTCGGTGGCTACTCGAGCAAGTACAAGACCCTGGCTGAACTGCCGGACGGCGCCACCATCGCCATTCCGAACGAAGGCAGCAACAGCGGTCGCGCTCTGATCCTGCTGCAGAAGGCCGGCCTGATCGAGCTGAAAGATCCGAAAAACGCCCTGGCTACGCCAAAAGACATCGCCAAGAACCCGCACAACTTCAAGTTCAAGGAACTGGAGTCGGCCCTGCTGCCGCGCGTTCTGAAAGAAGTCGATCTGGACATGATCAACACCAACTACGCGCTGGAAGCCAAGCTGAACCCGACCAAGGACGCCCTGGTGATCGAAGGCGCGGATTCGCCTTACGTGAACTTCCTGGTCGCCCGTGAAGACAACAAGAACAGCGACGCCATCAAGAAACTGGCCGCTGCCCTGACCAGCCCTGAAGTCAAAGCGTTCATCGAGAAGAAGTACAACGGCGCGGTACTGCCGGCGTTCTGATCCGACGCAACAGCAACCCCCTTCAAGGTTGAAAAAAACGCCGATGACCAGCGATGGCCATCGGCGTTTTTGTGTGTGCGTCTGCGATGATCGTTCCCACGCTCTGCGTGGGAATGCCTCATCGGACGCTCTGCGTTCGGCTCTTGATGGGACGCGGAGCGTCCCGGGCTGCATTCCCACGCGGACGGTTCGACGCCTCGACGTGGGAACGATCGAAGTGGGGGCTACGCAGCGCTGGTTTTCAGCGCCCTGCGCAAGGCCACCAGCCATTTCACGAAATCCTGCGGGTCCGGTCGCTGCGGCACTTTTACGTCCATGTTCTCTTCCTTGTTATGAGTTCGGCCGGGGGAGTCTGGCCAAAAGCTGATCGTCCTTGGAGGGCTTTTACGAAAAAAAGATCCTTCCTACAGCGAAAGGAAAAATAGCCTTCTTATTCTGTCGGGGCAAACCCGCAGGATAGTTTTTTGCGTGATATCAATATGCTTTAACGGTATTTAAATTCTTTTTCTTATGCCTTTAAAGTCGGTGCCTGCCGGACAGTTATCCGCTGTCCATGGACTGCACCACCGTCGCTTACCGAGCGGCGTCAGGATGTTTCATGACCTTCGATTACGCATTTATCCTCAGCACCCTGCCGGCGTTTCTCAAGGCCGTGGGGGTGACGCTGCAGGTCGGTTTGATCGCCATCGGCACTTCGTTGCTGGTGGCGCTGCTCAACGCAACGATTCTGGTGTTCCGCACGCCTTACCTGCAAAAACTGGTCGGGTTGTATGTGGAGCTGGCGCGCAACACGCCGCTGCTGATCCAGCTGTTCTTCGTCTACTTCGCGTTGCCAGCCTTGGGGATCAAGGTTTCCGGATTCACCGCCGCGATCATCACCATGACTTTTCTCGGCGGCGCCTACCTCACCGAAGTGCTGCGCGCCGGCGTCGATGCGGTGCCCCAGGCGCAGCTTGAGTCGGGCCGCTCCATCGGCCTGTCCCACGGCCAGTTGCTGCGCTACGTGATCCTGCCGCAAGCGGGGATCCTCAGCCTGCCGTCGCTGTTCGCCAATTTCATTTTCCTGCTCAAGGAGACCACCGTGGTCTCGGCCGTGGCGGTGCCGGAGATTCTCTACACCACCAAAAATTACATCGCGCTCTACTACAAAACCTACGAAATGCTCGCCGTGCTGACGTTGATCTGCGTGCTGCTGTTCCTGCCGCTGTCGCTGCTGTTGAGCCGTCTGGAAAGGAGGCTCCAGCATGGCCAGTTCGGGTCTTGAACTGCTCTGGGTGTCGTTGCCGCAACTGGCAAAAGGCGCCGGGCAAACCCTGTCGATCTCGTTCTTGAGCATCGCCATCAGCACCGTCGGCGGCGTGCTTTACGGTGTGCTGCGCACGCTCAACGTGAAGTGGCTGAACGCGCTGCTGCGAATCTATCTGGAACTGTTCCGGGCGATCCCGGTGCTGGTCTGGTTATACCTGCTGTTTTTCGGCCTGCCGATCTTCTTCGGCCTGAGCCTGCCGAGCTTCTGGTGCGCGGTGTTGGTGCTGTCGCTGTGGGGCGCCAGCGAGGTGGGCGAAGTGGCGCGCGGTGCGCTGCATTCGTTGCCGCGCGGGCAGCGTGAGGCGGGGTTGTCGATCGGTCTTGATGCTGTGCAGCTCTACGGCTACGTGCTGTTGCCTCAGGCGCTGAAGCGCATGACGCCGCCGACCATCAACGTCTACACGCGGATCATCAAGACCAGTTCGCTGGCGGTGCTGATCGGTGTGGTGGATGTGATCAAGGTCGGCCAGCAGATCATCGAGCGCACCTACGAATCGGTGCTGATCTACGGCGCGCTGTTCCTGTTTTTCTTTTTCATCTGCTACCCGCTGTCGGCCGCCTCGCGCGTGCTGGAGCGGCGCTGGACGCAAGCATGAGCGCATTGATCGAGTTTCAGGGCTTCAACAAATTCTTCGGTGAGCAGCAGGTGCTCAAGGGCATCGACCTGCAAGTGAAGTCCGGCGAAGTCATCGTCATCCTCGGCCCCAGCGGCTGCGGCAAAAGCACCCTGCTGCGTTGCCTCAATGGTCTGGAAACCGCCCACAGCGGCTCTCTGAAATTCGCCGGTCGCGAATTGCTGGACAAGGCCACCGACTGGCGCGAAGTGCGCCAGCAGATCGGCATGGTGTTCCAGAGTTATCACCTGTTTCCGCACATGAGCGTGCTCGACAATTTGCTGCTCGGCCCGCTCAAAGTGCAGAAGCGCGAACGCCGCGAAGCACAGCAACAAGCCGAAGCGTTGCTTGAGCGCGTGGGCCTGGCGGACAAGCGCGACGCTTTCCCGCGCCAGCTCTCCGGCGGCCAGCAGCAACGCATCGCCATCGTCCGCTCGTTGTGCATGAACCCGCGGGTCATGCTCTTCGACGAAGTCACCGCCGCCCTTGATCCGGAGATGGTCAAGGAAGTGCTGGAAGTGATTCAGGGCCTGGCCCGCGAAGGCATGACCCTGTTGATCGTCACCCACGAAATGGCCTTCGCCCGCGCGGTGGCCGATCGCATCGTGTTCATGGATGGCGGGCGCATCCTTGAACAGAACCCGCCCGAGCTTTTCTTTACGAACCCGCAAACCGCACGTGCGCAGCAGTTCCTGGAGAAGTTCTCCTACGTCGAAGCGCTGACTTCGACGACTTCGCCCACAACGTCTCAAACCAAGGAACTGGAACTGCCATGAAAACTGCCAAAGCCCTATTTGCTTTACCGCTGATCAGCCTCGCGCTGCTGGCCGGCTGCAACAAGACCGAAGAACCGGCCAAGCCGAAAGTCGCCAGCGAAAGCACCGCGCCGGCCGGTTACCTGGACAAGATCAAGGCCCGCGACAAACTGATCGTCGGCGTATTCACCGACAAACCACCGTTCGGTTTCGTCAACGAAGCGGGGCGTTACGTCGGCTTCGATACCGACATCGGCCGTCAATTTGCCAAGGATCTGCTGGGCGATGAAAACAAGGTCGAGTTCGTGGCCGTGGAACCGGCGAGCCGCATTCCGTTCCTGCAAAGCGACAAGGTCGACCTGATCCTCGCCAACATGACCGTGACCCCGGAGCGCAAGGAAGCGGTGGAATTCACCAACCCGAACCTCAAGGTCGCGGTACAGGCGCTGGTGCCGCAGGGCAGTGAAGTGAAAAAGCTGGATGACCTGGCGACCCGTACCACCATCGTTACCACTGGCACTACTGCCGATATCTGGCTGACCAAGAACCACCCGGACTGGAAACTGCTGAAGTTCGAGAAAAACTCCGAATCCCTGCAAGCCCTGGCCAACGGCCGTGGCGATGCCTACGCGCAGGACAATCTGGTGCTGTTCAGCTGGGCCAAGCAGAACCCGGGCTACCGCGTGCTGGATGAAAAACTTGGCGCCGAAGCGCCGATTGCGCCGGCGGTGAAGAAGGGCAACATTGAACTACGCGACTGGGTGAATGCGGAGTTGGCCAAGCTTGGGGAAGATAAATATCTGCTCAAGCTGTATGACCAATATGTGCGCAAAGAGCTGAGCGATGACACCAAGCCTGAGAGCGTGATTGTTGAAGGCGGGAAGTGGCAGGGTTAACTCCCTGACAGATGATCGTTCCCACGCTCTGCGTGGGAATGCAGCCCGTGACGCTCCGCGTCACTGGACGCGGAACGTCCCCAGAGGCATTCCCACGCAGAGCGTGGGAACGATCAGATACGGTGTGGAAGCGAGAGTGTGCGGCTAATCAGGCCAATTCCACGCCGGCTCATCCAGAACCCTCTGCCCGACGATCCCCGTCTGGCCGAGGGTTTTTTCCAGCACGATGCAATTGCATTCCGGATCTTCCTGCAACGCCGAGATCAATCGCCGGGCATGGGATACCACCCACACCTGACACTGCTCCGACACCCGGATAATCAAGCGCGCCAGCGCCGGCAGCAGGTCCGGATGCAGGCTGGTTTCCGGTTCGTTCAGCACCATCAGCGATGGCGGACGTGGCGTCAGCAGCGCGGCGACCAGCAGCAGATAACGCAACGTGCCATCCGACAGTTCCGCCGCCGACAACGGCCGCAGCAATCCTTCCTGAAAAAACTCGATGGCAAAGCGTCCGCCCGCCAACGGTGCAATGTTCAGCCTTGCACCGGGAAACGCATCGCTGATCGCCGCTTGCAGCGCCTCGGGATCGCCGATCTCGCGGATAGTCTGCAACGCTGCTGCCAGGTCGCGACCGTCGTGGTGCAGCACCGGCGTGCGCGTGCCCAGTTGCGGCTGGCGCACCGGGGCGTCGGCGTCGCTGCGAAAGTGATCGTAGAAACGCCAGCGGCGGATGAACTCGCGCATCTGGAACACTTCCGGTGAGGTGCGCAGGCTGCCGACCTGATCGAACAGACTGTCGAAGTTCGGCGTGTGCTGGGCCAGCACGTCCCAACTGCGACCGTCACGGGTGCGGATCATCGGCCCGTCGCGATCCACCAGCAGGCTGGCTGGACGATAGAGCGGCCCGGCCCAGATGCATTCCTTTTTGATTTCCGGGTCGAGGGAAAAGAACGAAAGGCTTGGCTCCGGCAATCCCAGAGCGATCGAATAGCTGAAATCCTCCCCGGCAAAGCCCAGGCGCAGGCGTTTGACACCCTGGCGCACGGTGGACTGGATCGGCACCTCGCCGTTGCGCATGCGCCGGCTGATAGTTTCCGGCCCGGCCCAGAACGTCGAGTCGAGCCCGCCCTCACGGGCCAGCGCATTGACTACGCCGCCCTGAGCAGTTTCCGCCAGCAACCGCAGTGCCCGGTACAGGTTGGACTTGCCGCTGCCGTTGGGGCCGGTGATCAGGTTGAGCCGGCCCAGCGGGATTACCAATTTATTGATCGAGCGGTAATTGGCCACCGCGAGGGTCTTGAGCATTGAATCCTCGTTGATCGTTCCCACGCTATGCGTGGGAATGCATCTGCGTCAAAGGCAGACGCGGAGCGTCCATGGCGGCGTTACCACGCAGAGCGTGGGAACGATCGCAGGGAGTATAAGATTCGCGCACACAGACTCGGAACCCTGTTCTAAGCTCACAGTCGTATCGTCACTTGCACGTTCGTACACAGGAAGGAGTCTGCATGGCGAGTCCCGGATTGAAAACAGCGTTCATGCTGAGTCTGTTCGCTTTGCTGAGCGCATGCGGCGAGAAAAAGGCCCCGGAGGAATACCTGCCCCGGGTCTTCGTGCAGGAGGTGAACCCCGCCAATTACGCCGCCGCCGTGACCCTCACCGGCGACGTTCAGGCGCGGGTGCAGACCGAACTGTCATTCCGGGTCGGCGGCAAGATCATCCAGCGCATGGTCGATGTCGGTGACCGTGTCTCGGCCAAACAAGTGCTGGCCAAGCTCGATCCCAAGGATTTGCAGACCAACGTCGATTCCGCCCAGGCCCAGGTGCTGGCCGAGCAGGCGCGGGTCAAACAGAGCGCCGCTGCGTTCGTCCGCCAGCAGAAACTGTTGCCCAAGGGCTACACCAGCCAGAGCGAATACGATTCGGCGCAGGCCGCTTTGCGCAGCAGCCAGAGTGCCTTGAGCGCGGCCCAGGCGCAGTTGGCCAACGCCAAGGATCAATTGAGCTACACCTCGCTGATCGCCGATGCACCCGGCGTCATCACTGAGCGTCAGGCCGAAGTCGGTCAGGTGGTTCAGGCCACGGCACCGATTTTCAGCCTGGCCCGGGACGGTGATCGCGACGCTGTATTCAACGTTTACGAATCCCTGCTGGCCGAGCGGCCGGCGGAGCGTTCGATCGTCGTCAGCCTGCTCGACAACCCCGCCATCAAGACCACCGGCACCGTGCGCGAAATCACCCCGGCGGTGTCCGCGCAGTCCGGTACGGTGCAGGTCAAGGTCAGCCTCGACAGACTGCCGCAAGGGATGCAACTGGGCTCGGTGGTGAGCGCCACGGCCAAGGGCACCGGCAAGTCGGCCGTTGAATTGCCGTGGTCGGCGCTGACCAAGAACGTCAGCGATCCGGCCGTGTGGATGGTCGACGATAAAGGCGAAGCGCAGTTGCACAACGTCACCGTCAGCCGCTACCTGATCGGCAAGGTCATCATCAGCGAGGGCCTCAAGGGCGGGGAAAAAGTCATTGTCGCGGGAGGGCAATTGCTGCATCCGGGCATGAAGGTCGAAATTGCCGAAAACACCTACAAGGATCTGCAACCGGGAGCACAGCCATGAAGCGTCTGGGGCTGTTATCCATTGGCGTGTTGCTGGCCGCCTGTTCGAAAAGCGAGCCGCCGCCGGAGCCGGTACGGCCGGTGTTGTCGGTCAAGGTCGAAGCGTTGAGCGAGGAAAACCTCGGGCGTTTCGCCGGCAGCATTCAGGCGCGCTATGAAAGCAACACCGGTTTTCGTGTCGGCGGGCGCATTGCCAGCCGCAACGTCGATGTCGGTACCGAGGTGCAGAAGGGCACGCTGCTCGCCACCCTTGATCCGTCCGACCAGCAGAACCAGCTGCGTTCGGCCCAGGGCGACCTGGCCAGGGTTCAGGCACAGCTGATCAACGCCCAGGCCAACGCCCGCCGTCAGCAAGCGCTGTTTGATCGTGGCGTCGGGGCACAAGCGCAGCTGGACATTGCCATGACGGACCTGAAAACCACCCAGGCTTCGCTGGATCAGGCGCGGGCGGCGGTCAATCAAAGCAAGGATCAACTCGACTACACCGAGCTGCGCTCCGATCACAAAGCCGTGGTGACCGCGTGGAACGCTGAAGCCGGACAAGTGGTGACGGCGGGCCAGCAAGTAGTGACCCTGGCGCAACCGGACATCAAGGAAGCCGTGATCGATCTGCCGGACACCCTGGTCGATGAGATCCCTTCCGACGTGGTGTTTCTAGTGGCCGGGCAGCTCGACCCGAGCATCAACACCACGGCGACCCTGCGTGAGATCGAACCGCAGGCTCAAAGTGCAACGCGCACCCGACGCGCACGGTTGACCCTGGCCAATACGCCCGACGGCTTCCGCCTCGGCACGGCGATCAGCGTCACCCTCAGCTCGGCGATCAAGCCTCGTATCGAATTGCCCGTCACCGCGTTGCAGGAGGTCGACGGCAAACCGCGGATCTGGGTCATCGACACCCAGAGCAAAACCGTCAACCCGCGCGACGTCAGCGTGATCAGCCGCACCGACAGCAGCGTGGTGCTCGCGGGGGGCGTCAAGAACGGCGAGCGCGTGGTCAGCGCCGGCGTCAACAGTCTCAAACCCGGACAATCCGTGAAACTTGACGAGGACAGTCAATGAAAGGCTCTTTCAATCTCTCCGAATGGGCCCTCAAGCATCAGTCGTTCGTCTGGTATCTGATGTTCGTGGCATTGCTCATGGGGGTGTTTTCCTACTTCAATCTGGGGCGCGAGGAAGACCCGTCGTTCACCATCAAGACCATGGTGATCCAGAGCAAATGGCCGGGCGCGACCCAGGAAGAAACCCTCAAGCAGGTCACCGACCGCATCGAGAAAAAACTCGAGGAACTCGATTCCCTCGACTACGTGAAAAGCTACACGCGCCCCGGCGAATCGACGGTCTACGTGTACCTGCGCGACACCACCAGTGCCAAGGACATACCGCAAATCTGGTACCAGGTGCGCAAGAAGATCGACGATATTCGCGGGCAGTTTCCTCAAGGTATTCAAGGGCCGGGATTCAACGACGAATTCGGTGACGTGTTCGGTTCGGTGTACGCCTTCACCGCCGACGGCCTGACCATGCGCCAGTTACGCGATTACGTGGAACAGGCGCGGGCCGAGATCCGCAGCGTGCCGGGGCTGGGCAAGATCGAGATGATCGGCCAGCAGGACGAAGTGATTTACCTGAACTTCTCGACCCGCAAACTGGCGGCGCTGGGCATCGATCAGCGTCAGGTGGTGCAGAGCCTGCAATCGCAGAACGCCGTGACTCCGGCCGGTGTCATCGAGGCGGGGCCCGAGCGGATTTCCGTGCGGACTTCGGGGCAGTTCGCTTCGGAGAAAGACCTGGCCGAGGTCAATCTCAAGCTCAACGACCGCTTCTATCGCCTGGCGGACGTGGCCGACATCACCCGTGGCTACGTCGACCCGGCCACCCCCGAGTTCCGCTTCGACGGCAAGCCGGCCATCGGTCTGGCGATTGCGATGCAGAAGGGCGGCAACGTTCAGGAGTTCGGCAAGGCCCTGCACAAACGCATTGATGAGGTGACGGCGGATCTGCCGGTGGGCGTAGGTGTGCACACGGTGTCCGATCAGGCGGTGGTGGTGGAGGAAGCCGTCGGCGGCTTCACCAGTGCCTTGTTCGAAGCGGTGGTGATCGTGCTGGTGGTCAGCTTCATCAGCCTCGGGGTGCGCGCCGGGCTGGTGGTGGCGTGCTCGATTCCGCTGGTGCTGGCGATGGTGTTTGTGTTCATGGAATACAGCGGCATCACCATGCAGCGGATTTCCCTCGGTGCTCTGATCATCGCCCTCGGCCTGTTGGTGGACGACGCGATGATCACCGTGGAAATGATGGTCACGCGCCTGGAAATGGGCGA
This sequence comes from Pseudomonas sp. B20(2017), assembly GCF_002113125.1. Taxonomy (GTDB): domain Bacteria; phylum Pseudomonadota; class Gammaproteobacteria; order Pseudomonadales; family Pseudomonadaceae; genus Aquipseudomonas. Next base: position 142,982 of record NZ_NEJP01000004.1, read on the forward strand.
GAGCAAGGAGCAGGCGGCGACGTTCGCCTACACCTCGACCGCGTTCCCGATGCTCACCGGTACGCTGGTGACGGTCGCCGGTTTCGTCCCCATCGGTCTCAACGCCAGCTCGGCCGGCGAGTACACCTTCACGCTGTTCGCGGTGATTGCCGTGGCGATGATCGTGTCCTGGATCGTGGCGGTGTTCTTCGCCCCGGTGATCGGCGTGCACATTCTCAGCACCAACGTGAAACCCCATGAGGCCGAGCCGGGGCGCGTCGGCCGCGCATTCAATAGCGGTTTGCTGTGGTGCATGCGCAATCGCTGGTGGGCCATCGGCTTCACGGTACTGATGTTTGTCTTGGCGGTGTTCTGCATGCGCTTTGTGCAGAATCAGTTTTTCCCGTCCTCCGATCGACCGGAAATTCTGGTCGACCTCAACCTGCCGCAAAACGCCTCGATCGACGAGACCCGCAAGGCCGTCGACAAACTCGAAGCGACGCTCAAGGGTGACCCGGACATCGTGCGCTGGAGTACCTATATCGGTCAGGGTGCGATCCGTTTCTATCTGCCGCTCGACCAGCAATTGCAGAACCCGTACTACGCGCAACTGGTGATCGTCAGCAAGGATTTCGAAGCCCGCGAGGCTCTGAGTCAGCGCCTGCGCGAACGCTTGCACAAGGACTTCGTCGGCATTGGCAGTTACGTGCAGGCGCTGGAAATGGGCCCGCCGGTGGGGCGTCCGATCCAGTATCGGGTCAGTGGCAAGGACATCGATCAAGTGCGCAAGCACGCCATCGACCTGGCGACTGAACTGGACAAGAACGAGCACATCGGCGAGATCATTTACGACTGGAACGAGCCGGGCAAAGTCCTGCGTATCGATATCGCCCAGGACAAGGCACGCCAGCTCGGGCTGTCGTCCGAAGACGTGGCGAACCTGATGAACAGCATCGTCAGTGGCGCGCCGCTGACCCAGGTCAACGACGACATCTACCTGATCAACGTGGTCGGTCGCGCGGTGAGTTCGGAACGCGGTACGCCGGAAACCCTGCAGAACCTGCAGATCGTCACGCCAAACGGCACGTCGATTCCGCTGCTGGCCTTCGCCACGGTTCGTTATGAGCTGGAGCAGCCGCTGGTCTGGCGTCGTGACCGCTTGCCGACCATCACCATCAAGGCGTCGGTGCGTGACGAGATTCAGCCGACCGATCTGGTAAAAATCCTCAAGCCGTCCATTGATGACTTCGCCGCCAAATTACCGGTGGGCTACAAGGTCGCCACCGGTGGTACGGTCGAGGAGAGTGGCAAGGCGCAGGGGCCGATTGCCAAGGTGTTGCCGCTGATGCTGTTCCTGATGGCGACTTTCCTGATGATCCAGCTGCACAGCGTGCAGAAGCTGTTTCTGGTGGCCAGTGTCGCGCCGCTGGGGCTGATCGGCGTGGTGCTGGCGCTGGTGCCGACCGGCACGCCGATGGGCTTCGTGGCGATCCTCGGGATTCTGGCGCTGATCGGCATCATCATCCGCAACTCGGTGATCCTCGTGACCCAGATCGACGAGTTCGAGCGCAAAGGTTATGCGCCGTGGGATGCGGTGGTGGAAGCCACCGAGCACCGACGGCGCCCTATCCTGTTGACCGCTGCGGCGGCGAGCATGGGCATGATTCCGATTGCCCGGGAAGTGTTCTGGGGCCCGATGGCTTACGCGATGATCGGCGGGATCGTGATTGCGACCCTGCTGACGCTGCTGTTTCTGCCGGCGCTGTATGTGGCCTGGTACAAGATTCGCGAGCCGAAGAAAGAGGCGCAGTAAGGCGAGCGCCTTGCGCTCATCGCCAGCAGGCTGGCTCCCACATTTGGAATGCATTGCCCTGTGGGAGCCAGCCTGCTGGCGATGACGTCTGAATGAATTACACCGTTTTGCGCCAGACACTCGCCAGCCAGGGCTGCTGCTCACGCGGCAGCCCCACCGGCCGGTAGTAATGCTCCAGCTCCACGAATCCGGCAGCGGTCAGCAATCCACGCCAAGCCTCCAGATCGTGATATGAGCCATAGCGCGGTCCGTTCCAGCCCTCACGGTTATCCCCGCGTGGATTGGAGCTGAAGAGTACGCCCCCCGGTTTCAGTGTCTCGTGAAGTTGCCCCAGAACCCGTGGCAACTCCTGCAACGGCACATGAAACAACACTGCGTTGGCGAAAATCCCGTCGAAGCGTTCTGGCGGCAGATCCAGCTTCAGAAAGTCCTGGCACCACACCTCACAACCGCTGTCCTCGTGGGCCATCTGCGCGAACTTTTCCGCACCATCGAGGCCGACGGCGAGGTGGCCCATGCGGGTGAAAGTCTGCAAGTCGCGCCCCGGCCCACAGCCGAAATCGAGAATGGAAAACGGCGCGTCCCCCTGGATGTGCCGCAACAGGGCGTCGATGTTCTGGCTGACATCGTGATCGCGAGTGCCTTCACGAAAATCCTCGGCCACCGAGTTGTAGTGGCCGAGGGTTGTAGCGGTGATCTGCTCAAGGTCGATGGGCGTCTGCTTCATGGTCAGGCTGCAATGACAATCGGGTTTGCAGAATATACGCCATACATGATCCGGACTGTTTATCGGCGATACCCATGTACCGCACGGAATGATCCTCCAGCGATTGAAATGACACCTGTGCGACAGATGATTGTCGCGATACCCGTTTTTTCGGACGGTTCATTCAACAGCAGGTTTTCTCATGGTTATCGGTCGTAAATCCCACGTCACGCCATCACCCGTCCATACCGCGCCAGACTCGAATTCGATCCGGATCAGACCGGGCAATACCACCTCGATCGAGACCCCGGCACACAAGATTGCGCGTTCAGCTCTGCCGCCTGAAGACTATCGCGCAATGCAGAAATCTTCGGATACCGACGTCAGGATTACCGGGTTGCCTCTGGCAGAGAATGCCTCTATCCGATCTGTGGTGATGTCGCTTGAAAACTATCGCCTCAGGCTTCCGTCCCGCTTGCCGGCGGCGGATATCTGGGGGATCAGACGATTCAAGGGACGTGAATTCGTCGATGTCGCCCCGGGAGAAATCGTGCAGGTCCGGCTGGATATCTCGTCGGGTCAATACCGGGCAACGCTTGCGTCCGAGCAGTTCGCCTCTGGGCCGAGGCTTGTTCTTGACCGCAGGACGATGATCTGGGGGGCCGAGCAACTGTCGATTCTTCCTGAAGTCGGTAATGTCATGAGCTCCCGGCCCGATCTCGACCCGAGTGGCCCCAAGCCTTCAATCGAAAAGAATGTTCCGCCAGGGCCGGGAAAACTCTATGAAGGCCGGGACGATATATTCGAGCGCCGGGCCTCTCAAACAGTGAAGATCGTTGCGCGCGGGCTGAAGCAATTCACTCCCTCGGACTCAGCCAGCCTGCGCGCGGAGCTGAGCGCCACCCGGCTGATTTTTTCCGATGCGAACCATGGAATCGCCATGAACTATGTCGAGGCCGCAGGGATTTTTCAGGGGTATTTTGGCGAGCATCATGCACTCGTCAAAGAGCGGCTGACCGATTGCCTGTCGCGCGGCGAGGCTCTGTCAAAGGAGTACCAGGGGCCATGGGGACTGGACAAGTTCGTGGGTGTCGAGTTTGACCAGGATCGCAGAGCGTGGATGTACTCCATGGATTTTCATGGCCGGTTTTTCATCAGTCTGAATCACCTGCAAGCGGGGGACTTTGCGGCCGTTCTGGGTCATGAAATGCTGCATACCAACAGGGTCAACCGGTTCACCAGCGTCGGGCCTGGTGCGCTGGATTTCTTTTACCTCGATGCGCGAATGGGCAAGGCTCTGGATCGCCCCGTTCCGGTCTACGACATCGCCGAGCAAGGTGTTTCCGAAATCATCATGCAGGGTGGTTTGACGTTGGCCTACCTGGACGGTTTTACGAGCGACCACAGCAGCTTCACAACCGGGGTCAGAGACAGTCTGGGGCTGCCCGGCAGGCTCGAAGTCCGGACAGCTGTCGACCTGTTCAATGCCCATTCGGCCGTTCGGACATGGATGGCCGCAAACAATGCCGACAGCATCATTTACGCCGCCAAAAGCCTGCAGGCGTTGCATCGGGGCAGAACCGCAGACAGCCAGTTGCTGAGCAGCCTGTTGAACAACTGACGATGTCAGCGCTTGTTCAATCCCCGTGCCAGACGGTCGCCACCCAGTTGGATCAATGCGACCAGCGCCACCAGCAGAACGATCACGGTCAACATGATCTGGCTGTCGAATCGTTGATAGCCGTAGCGATAAGCGATGTCTCCCAGCCCGCCGGCGCCAATCGCTCCGGCCATGGCCGATGAGTTGATCATCGTCACCAGGGTTATCGTGAATCCGCCGACGATTCCCGGCAACGCCTCGGGCAACAACACATGCCAGACGATGTGCCAGCGCCGGCAACCCATGGCTTGTGCCGCTTCAATCAGGCCGTAGTCGACTTCACGCAGGCTCACCTCGGCGATCCGCGCAAAGAACGGTGTGGCCGCAATGGTCAACGGCACGACCGCCGCCCAGACACCATAAGTGGTGCCGACGATCAGCCGGGTGAACGGGATCAGCGCGACCATCAGGATCAGAAACGGAATCGAGCGAAACAGGTTCACGAACGCACCCAAGGCGCGATTGAGCACCGGCGCTTCGTAGATTCCGCCCTTGTCGCTGGTGACCAGAATCACTGCCATCGGAATACCTGCCAGCAGAGCGATCAGCGACGAAACGCCGACCATCAGAAACGTATCGATAAAACCCTGCAGCAAGCGATCAAACCACATAGCCCAGCACCTCCGTGCGTTGTGCCCACTGGCCGGCACGCTCACGCAATTGCTCGGCGTTCAGCTTTGATCCCGCCACCGCCAGCAGTAATTGACCGAGCGCGTGGCCCTGGATCCGTTCCACGCCGCCCTGCAGCAATTTCACCCGACCACCAAGCGCGGCGAACAGCGCGGCCAGATCCGGTTCGTCCTGCTGGCTGCCGGTGAACTGCAAACGCAGCACAACTGACGCATCGGACGACGACGGCTGCGCCTGCAAACGGCTCTGCAATTCTTCGGGCAAAGCGTGCTGCAACGGTGCAAGCAACGTCTGGCTGACCTCGTGCTGCGGGTTGCCGAACACTTCCCAGACCGGGCCTTGTTCGACGATGTGGCCATGTTCCAGCACGACGACGCGGTCGCAGATTTCGCGGATCACCGCCATCTCGTGAGTGATCAGCACGATGGTCAGGCCCAGGCGTTTGTTGATCTCGCGCAGCAGGCCGAGGATCGACTGGGTGGTTTCCGGATCGAGGGCCGAGGTGGCTTCGTCACACAGCAGAATGTCCGGGTCGTGCACCAGCGCGCGGGCGATGCCCACACGTTGTTTCTGCCCACCGGAAAGCTGCGCCGGATACGCCTTGTGCTTGGCTTGCAGGCCCACCAGCTCCAGCAGTTCGCGAACCTTTTTCTCCCGTTGTTCTTTCGGGACACCGGCGACTTTCAGTGGCAGTTCGACGTTCTGCCACACCGTTTTCGCCGACATCAGATTGAAGTGCTGAAAAATCATGCCGATCCGCCGACGCAGGGCGACGAGGCGATCCTCGTCGTACTCGCCGATGTCCACCTGATCGATCAGCACCCGGCCCGAGGTCGGTTGTTCGAGGCGGTTGATGGTGCGGATCAGCGACGACTTGCCGGCGCCGCTGCGGCCGATGATGCCGAACACTTCACCGCGCTGGATCGCCAGGTCGATGCCTTGCAGGGCGGCGACCGGACCTTGTTTGCCGTCGTAGGTTTTGCCGAGCCCGACGAAGCGCACATGGGCGCGGTTCAGTTCAGGATGCAGTTCGGTGCGTTGCGCAAGCGCGGGTGGCTCTGGAAGATCCAGTCGCCGTTGAATGGCTGCCGTCATCCTCAGCTTTCCCAACCGGCCTGGTACAGCTTGCCGTGGGCTTTATCCAGCGCGGCGCGAACAGCCGGTGAATGCTGGTAGATATCGACGAACTTGATCAGGCGCGGGTCGGTTTTGCTCTTCGGCTGGATCACGAACTGGATCACGTATTCCTTGTGGTCGAGGCCGTCGAAGAGCAGCGCGGAGCCGGCATCGAAGGTTTTCGCCAGACGGATGTAGGCCGGGTAACCCTGGACCAGATCGGCGTCGTCGTAGGCGCGTACCAGTTGCACGGCTTCGACCTGGAGGATCTTGATCTTCTTCGGGTTGGCGACAATGTCGTCTTCGGTGGCCTTGTAGCCGACGCCCGGTTTGAGGGTGATCAGACCGGCCTTGGCCAGCAGTTGCAGACCGCGTCCGCTGTTGATCGGGTCGTTGGCGATGGCGACGCTGGCGCCTTCCGGCAGCTCGTCGAAGCTTTTGTATTTCTTCGAGTACAGACCGACGTTGTTGATGATGCCCGGGGCGAATGGCACCAGGTCGAAACCGGAGGCTGCCTTGGCGTTTTCCAGGAACGGGATGTGCTGGAAGTAGTTCACGTCGATGTCACCGGCGGCGAGGCTGACGTTCGGTGCGATCCAGTCGGTGAACTCCACCAGCTCGACTTTCAAGCCTTGTTTGGAGGCCTCTTCGACGGCGGCTTCCAGCGGAATCGCGAAGGCTGCGGTGGTGCCGATTTTCAACGGGGCATCGGCGGCGAACACCGCCGAGCTGAACAGGCCGAAGGCCAGGGCCAGTGCTTTGACTGGGTGGGAGAGTAGTTTCTTGGTCATGGAAGTTGTCCAGTCAGTGCATTGATTTTTTAGTGTCTGGTCGGGCCTCATCGCCAGCAGGCTGGCTCCCACAGGGAAATGCATTCCAACTTGTGGGAGCCAGCCTGCCGGCGATGCTCTTAGCGGCGGAAGGCCGCGCCAGTGTGTTGCTGCGGCAAATGCGCTTCGCCGTGAAACAGTTTTTCCCGCAGGCTGCCGGTGTCGTAAGCGGTTTTGTACGAGCCGCGCCGTTGCAGTTCCGGGATCACCAGCTCGATGAAATCCACATAGCTTTCCGGGGTGACGATGCGGGTCAGGTTGAAGCCGTCGAGACCGGTTTCGGCGATCCACGATTCCAGTTCATCCGCCACTTGCTGCGGCGAGCCGACCACGGTGATGTAGCGTCCGCCGAGGGCGTGCTGGTCGAGCAACTTGCGCCGGGTCCAGTCGTTGTTCTGCAGGTTCTTGGTGGCGGACTGGATCGCGTTGCTTTTGACGTACTGGATCGGTTCGTCGATTTCGTACTGGGAAAAATCGATGCCGGTGGACGCCGAAAAATGCGCCACACCCGCTTCGGCGCTGGCGTAGCTCAGGTATTCGGCGTGCTTGGCCCACGCCGCTTCCTCGGTCTCGCCGACGATCACGTTGAGGCCCATGAACACCTTGATGTCCTCGGGGTTGCGACCCGCTTCGACGGCGCTGGCGCGGACCTTGTCCACCTGCACCTTGGTCGACGGTTTGTTCTGGCCGCTGATGAATACGCACTCGGCATGACGCCCGGCGAACAGCAGACCGCGATCCGAACTGCCGGCCTGGAACAGCACCGGCGTGCGCTGCGGCGACGGCTCGCACAGGTGATAACCCTCGACCTGATAGAACTCGCCCTTGTGTTCGACCTTGTGCACCTTGTCTGGCTGCGCGTAGATCCGCTGCTGCGGATCGTTGAGCACCGCACCGTTTTCCCAGCTGCCTTCCCAGAGTTTGTAGAGCACTTCGAGGTACTCGTCGGCCTGGTCGTAACGCCGGTCGTGCTCGACCTGTTCGCTCAGGCCCATGGCCTTGGCGGCGCTGTCCAGATAACCGGTGACGATGTTCCATCCCACCCGCCCACGGCTCAGGTGATCGAGGGTCGACATGCGTCGGGCGAACAGATACGGCGGCTCGTAGGTGAGGTTGGCGGTCAGGCCGAAACCGAGGTTGTTGGTCACCGCGGACATCGCCGATACCAGCAACAGCGGATCGTTGACCGGCAGCTGGATCGACTCTTTCAGGGTGACGTCCACCGAGTTCTGATAGACGTCGTACACGCCGACGATGTCGGCGATGAACAGCCCGTCGAACAGCCCGCGCTCCAGCAGTTGCGCCAGTTCGGTCCAGTACTCGATGGTCTTGTACTCGGTCGAAGTGTCGCGTGGATGGGTCCACAATCCGTGGTTTATGTGGCCGATGCAGTTCATGTTGAACGCATTGAGCAGGATCTTTTTCTTGCTCATCAGATAGTCCCTCGCAGCGGAGGGTTTTCATCGTTGAGGTAGTAATTGCCCACCGCGTGATACTTCCAGCGCACCGGGTCGTGCAGGGTATGCACCCGGGCGTTGCGCCAGTGACGATCAAGGCCGTGCTCGATCAGGGTGGCCTGGCTGCCGGCCAGTTCGAACAGGGTGCTGCCAGCGGCCAGAGAAATTTCGGTGCTGATCGCCCGTGCTTCGGCAACGGCAATCGACGCCGCCGCAACGGTCTCGGCGTTGGTTTCGGCCTGGGCCGCATCGAGGAATTCACCGGCACGTTCGAGCAGGGCTTCGGTGGCGTGCAGGCGAATGCTCAAGTGGCCGAAACTCTTGAGGGTCAGTGGGTCTTCGGTGGCTTTGTCGTTGCCCGAATCGATCCATGGCCGGGTCTTGCTGCGCACGAAGTGCAGCGCATCTTCGTAGGAGGCGCGGGCGATGCCGGTGTCGATGGCGGCGTGAAGGATCTGCGCCAGCGGGCCGACCGGGGTCGGGCGTTCGAAAGCGCTCTGGAACGGAATGACATCTTCGGCGGCGACATACACGTCTTCGAACACCACCGAACCGCTGCCAGTGGTGCGCTGGCCGAAGCCGCTCCAGTCGTCGATCACGGTCAGGCCTTTGCTGTCGCGCGGGACGAACGCCAGTTGCTGCACGCCGTTCTCATCGACGACCGACGTTGGAATCCGTTGGGCGTAAATGGCGCCGGTCGCATAGAACTTGCGGCCGTTGATGCGGTAGCCGCTGCCGTCGCGCTTGAGGCTGGTGACACGGTCATGGGCGGTCTTGGTGCCCAGTTCTGCCAGAGCATTGCCGAAGCGCTGGCCGGCGAGGACTTCGGCGTACAGTCGTTGTTTCTGCTCGTGGCTGCCATTCACCCGGAGCACTTCGAGGGCATAGAAATGGTTCTGCGGAATCTGCCCCAGCGAGCCGTCAGCCCGAGCAATCAAGGCGATGACTTTGGCCAGGGTCACGTTGGACACGCCGGCACCGCCGTACTCCTTGGGCACGCTGATGCCCCACAGGCCGGAGCGGGAAAACACGTCGAGTTCCGGCAGCGGCAGGCGGCGTTCGCGGTCGCGCAGGTTGCTGTCGCGCTGGAAGTCTTCGGCCAGGTCGCTGGCGACGATCAGGGCTTGCTCGTCGCTGGTGATGACCGCGACGGGATGGGAAAGAGTCATGTGTTTCTCCAGAGATCTGGTCAAAAGTGTTCTGGTCGTCAGATCCAGGAATGGCGAGCCGGCAACTTGCCGTTAAGGCGATAGGCGCCGACTGCGTGGTACTTCCAGCGCACCGGGTCGTGCAGGGTGTGCACCCGGGCGTTGCGCCAGTGACGGTCGAGGTTGAATTCGGCGAGGGTGGCGCGGCTGCCGGCCAGTTCGAAAAGTTTTTCGCTGGCCAGCAGCGAGATCTCGGTGGTCAGCACCTTGGCTTCGGCCACGGCAATCGAGGCGCGGGCAGCGGATTCGGCGGTCAGTGGCGCGGCGTGCACCTGATCCAGCACTTGCCCGGCCTTGTGCAGCAGCGCTTCGGCAGCGTGCAGTTCGATTTTCAGTTTGCCGATGTCGGCGATCACGTAGAGATCGTCGCTGGCCCGCTCGACGTTGGCGTCGACCCACGGCCGGGCGCGGGTCTTGACGAATTCGATGGCGTCATCGATGGCGCCACGGGCGATCCCGGCGTCGATCGCTGCCTGAATCAGCTGTGAAACTGCGCCCTGGGTGTTGGGCTTTTCGTTGATCTTCCAGTTGTCCACCACGAGGCCTGCATCGACCCGCACGTTGTGCAGCAGGATCGTGCCGCTGGCGGTGGTGCGCTGGCCGAAACCCGACCAGTCATCGACGATGCGCAATCCCGGCGTGCCGCGACGGACGAAGGCCAGCACTTGCTTGCCGTCATCGTTGAGTGCCTTGACCGCGACCCAATGGGCGAAAAGGGCGCCGGTGGAATAGAACTTCTGGCCGTTGATCACGTAGTCATCGCCGTCAGCGGTGATGCGCGCTTTCAGTTCGAGAGTGTCCTTGGTGCCGCGTTCGGGTCCGGCGTTACCGATGCGCCAGCCTTCGAGCACGCTCTGCAGCAGCTGTTTTTTCTGCTGTTCGGTGGCGCTGCCGAGGATCAGGTTGATGATGCCGAACTGGTTTTGCGGGATCTGTCCCAGTGCCGGGTCGGCCGCGGAAATGATCGCGAACACCTCGGCCAGGGTGACGAAGGAAACCTGCGGCCCGCCGTACTCGCGCGGGATGGCGATGCTGCCGAGGCCGCTGCGGGTGAACTGTTCGATTTCCGACCACGGCAGCTTGCGCTGGCGATCACGTTTGGCGGCCTGCACGCGGGCGACCTGCGCCAGCTCATGGGCGGCCTTGATGGCTTGAGCGTCGTTGCGCAGCACTTGCGCGGGCAACAACAACGGGGCGATGTCCAGGTCACTCTGGACGTTTGCGTCTGCCAGACTGGACATCAGTGCCGCTCCTTGGCTGCACGCAATGCCCTGGCGATCTGCACTGGGGTGATTGTGTTCCGGACCATGTTACCTACCTCACATCTCATGAAAAACGCCGCAAAAGTGCGGCGAACGAAAGAATGTCCGGTGGTCCGGTTCATATACCCTAAGCGCGTATAAAATTTAAATAAACTAACTTTTAGGAATATGTATAGAAGGGGGCGTGGTCCGGTTGGTTAAGCGTGTGGCGGTGAGGGAAGTCGTCCCTCACCGACTGTCGGTGCTCATTTTTTTTGCGGCTCTGCTGCCTTCAGCGTTTCCTTGAGCGGCACCTTGAGGTAGGGATTCACGCAACCGATCTTAAGCGTTCGCGGCGGCGCCCAGCGCGAGTTGTTGCCGACCCGGTCGAGGATGCAGTAGGTCACGTCCAGCCGCAGGTCCTCGCCGGCCTCGGTGATGATCGCCGGCGGCACCCAGACCTGAATCGGCTTGCCGATATCGGCCGGGGAAATGCGCGCCAGGTCCATCCGTACATCACCCCAGCGCAGGGTGATGGCGTCGCCTTCGGCCATGTTCAGATAGGGCTCGATGGTCAGTGGTACGCCGCGTCTGATCTGGTTCGCGTTGACGCCCTGACGGCGAATGGTGTCGGGCAGCGTGACGGGTGCCAGTTGCTGGTTTTCGTCACCGCAGACTGCCGGGGGCTGCCCGCCGGGACAGTCGAGTTTGACCGTGACCCGCGCGGCTGCTGACAGCGATGCTCCGTGACCCACCCGCATGACCCGGTAGTGGATGCGAGACGAGCCGCTGTCGATAAAACTCTCCGGCACTCGCAGGCTGATTGGGGCCGCGACGTCCTGTGCTGTCAGCAGGTGAGAGGCGACGTAGCAGTTGTTCCAGAACAGTTCGATCAGATCGCCCGTGTCCATGTCCGGGTAGGGCGGCACATCGACCAGCAGATGAGCCGCTGCAGCAAGGTTGATGCCGTTGTTTTGGGATGGCGCCAGACTCGGCGCGGCCAGTTCGGGGATGTGCGAAGTGCGGGTCATGAAGTCCTCTCCTTGAAGCCTTGCAGCGAAATCCGTTTCTGAAAGTTCAAATAGCGTGAATTGCCCGGTAATAAAAACAGGGTCGTTCGGCCATTCGTTATCGGGTCTTGGTAATGTTGTGGGGCGCGATGAGTGACTAGATAAAAGTTCGCTGAATGGCGTGTCAACGGACAGAATTGGTTAATTGAAGAATTACGGATTTATCAGAAGCTTCCTACGCCGATAAGGCACTCTACCTATTCTTTCTGGCGAATCGGACCACAGCTTTTGCCGGATTTTATTGTTCTGTCGTCGGTCTGTTTGTATAGCTGGAAACTTGGAGGGGGCAAACTTTAGTCGCGGCGATACTGTTGCAGGACATATATATGTAATGCAGTCACTTGATTGAGTTTTTATTCGGTGGGGGGTAAAGCAAACTTCCATCCATGGAAGTTTATATTCAGGAAAGTTTACGGATCAGCCGTTGTTTCTGAACTTACTCAGGAACTGTCGAGTGCGTTCTTCTTTCGGATTGGCAAACAACGCTTTCGCTTCACCTTGTTCGACGATCACGCCTTTATCGAAAAACACCACGCGGTTAGCCACGTCACGGGCGAACGCCATTTCGTGGGTGACGATCACCATGGTGCGTTTCTCCTCCGCGAGGCCGCGGATGGTCGCGAGCACTTCACCCACCAGCTCCGGGTCGAGGGCCGAGGTCGGCTCGTCGAACAGGATCACTTCCGGCTCCATCGCCAGCGCCCGGGCAATCGCCACGCGCTGTTGCTGGCCACCGGACAGGCGCCGTGGGTAGGCGTCTTCCTTGCCCGCCAGGCCGACCTTGGCCAGCAGCTTCTTGCCCAGGGCAATGGCTGCATCGCGGGGCGTCTTCTTGACCACGATCGGGCCTTCGATGACGTTTTCCAGGGCGGTGCGGTGCGGGAACAGGTTGAAGTTCTGGAACACGAAGCCCACGTGCTGGCGCAGGTTGCGCACCAGGCTCTGCTGCTGGTTCAGCGGGCGGCTGGTATCGATCTCGATCTCGCCGACCTTGATCCGGCCGCTGGTGGGTTGCTCGAGGAAGTTCAGGCAGCGCAGGAACGTGGTCTTGCCCGAGCCGCTGGGGCCGATGATGGCCACGACCTCGCCTTCCTTCACCTCCAGATCAATGCCGTTGAGCACGACTTGACCCTTGAACTGCTTTGTCAGTTTTTCCACGACAATCATGGGTCAGGACTCCTGGTCGTGCCGATTGACCCGCACTTCCAGCTTGTTCTGGAAGTGCGACAGCACCGTGGCCAGAATCCAGTAGATCAGCGCGGCGGCAAGATACATGGTGAAGACTTCGAAAGTCCGGGCGGTAATCAGTTGTGCCTGACGGAACAGCTCCGGCACCTGAATGGTGGCGGCCAGTGCGGTGTCCTTGACCAGCGAAATGAAGCTGTTGCCCAGCGGCGGCAACGCCGTGCGCATCGCCTGCGGCAGGATGGCCCGGCGCAGGGTCTGCGCGCGGGTCATGCCGATGCTCGCAGCGGCTTCCCACTGGCCGCGTTCGATCGAACCGATCGCGGCACGCAGGATTTCACAGGCATAGGCGGCCATGTTCAGCGAGAAGCCGATCAGCGCCGCCGGCAGCGGGTCGAGTTCCATGCCCAATTGCGGCAAGCCGTAATAGATCACGAACAGTTGTACCAGCAACGGCGTGCCGCGAAAGAACGACACGTAGATGCGGGCCAGCCAGCTGACCGACTTGAAACGCGACAGGCGCATCAACGCCAGGCCAAAGCCCAGCAGCAGGCCGAAGAACATGCCGCCGAGGCTGAGGATTACCGTGTAGTACGCGCCCTTCAACAGGAAGGGCGCGGAGTCCAGAGCGAGTTGGAAAGCTTCTTCCATTATTGGGTGACGTCAGCGTTGAAGTATTTCGTGGACAGCTTCTCAAGGGTGCCGTCGGCTCGCAGTTCGTCGAGGGCCTTGTTCACGGCAGCCAGCAGTTCAGGCTCGCCTTTGCGCAGGGCAATACCGGCTTCCTGACGCGAGAAGGCTTCACCGGCAGCGACGGTTTTCGGCGCTTTCTTGGCATATTCCAGCGCGGCCAGACGGTCGATCAGGATGGCGTCAGTACGGCCGTTGTTCAGGTCGGCGAACTTGGTCGGATCATCGTCGTAGGTGCGAACGTCGGCACCCGGCACGTTGGCGCGCACCCACTGTTCGTAGTTGGTGCCCAGACCGACGCCGACTTTCTTGCCGGACAGGTCAGCGGCGGACTTGATGTTCAGCGCGGCGGCCTTGTCTTTCAGCACCAGCGCCTGAATCCCGGAAACGGTGTACGGCTCGGAGAAGTCATATTTCTTCTTGCGCTCGTCGGAGATGGTCACCTGATTGACCACGACGTCCAGACGTTTGGATTCCAGGGCCGCGAGGATGCCGTCCCATTTGGTCGGCTGGATCTTGGCCTTCACGCCCAGCTTCTTGGCCAGTGCTTCGGACAGCTCGACTTCGAAACCGGACAGTTTGCCGTTCTCGTCAACGAAGCTGAATGGTGGATAAGTGCCTTCCAGGCCGACGTTGATAACGCCTTTGTCCTTGATCTGTTGCAGTTGCTCACCGGCAACCGCCTGCCCCAGCAGACCGGCGCTCAGTGCCAGACCCAGCGAACCTACCAGCAGATTTCGACGTAGTGCGGAAAGAATCATGACAAGCCCCTGTGTTTTCTTATGGAAGACGCTTAAGGAAAGTTGGCGAATCCGGGAATTGGACGACAGCGCTATCCTGCCTTAAAGCAGCTTATGCGTCTCTCGCGAAATTCGCCTGCGGCGAGACTATATGACGGTTCTTTTAGAATGGAAAATAATGAATTTTCCATTTGTTATTCTTCTTTGGAATATTTGCTGTTGTTTTGCGAGTGTTCCCTGGCTCTGCGTTCGCCTTTCAAATGGGACGCGGAGCGTCCCGGGCTGCATTCCCACGCAGAGCGTGGGAACGAGGGCTGCACTACGCGCGTCGACCTATAGAAAGTCCTTGTACGCGAACAACGCCGGAGCGCCGCCGGTGTGCAGGAAGATGATCGGGCCGTCGTCGAAACGCCCGCGACCGATGCCGTCGAGCAACCCGGCCATGGCCTTGCCGGTGTAGACCGGATCGAGCAGCACGGCGTCCTGGCTGGCCAGCAGTTTCACTGCCGCCAGTGTCCCGGCGTTCGGCTCGCCGTAGCGCGGGCCAAAGTATTCATCCCATAACTCGACCTTGAAGCTGTCCGGCAGTGCCACGCCCAGCAGGTCGGCGGTACGTTCGGCCAGGCCCTGGACTTTCGGACGCTGATCTTCTTCGCTGCGCGAGACGGTCACGCCGATCACCGGCAGTTGCGGCAGGGCTTCGCTCAAGGCCAGCGCCAGACCGCTGTGGGTGCCGGCACTGCCGGAGGCCAAAACGACGGCGGAGAATTGCAGGCCGGTGTCCTTGATCTGCTCAGCCAACTCCAGGCCAGCACGTACGTAACCCAGCGCGCCGAGGGCGTTGGAGCCACCGATCGGCACCAGGTACGGCTTCTTGCCGTTGCTGCGCAGGCGCACGGCGAGGGCGGCCAGTTGTTCGTCGGCGTTGTCGAGGTTGTCGACCAGCTCGACCTTGGCATCGAACAGGTCCAGCAGCAGGCGGTTGCCGTTGCCGGTGTAGTTGCTGTCGTCGGTGCCCAGCGGATTTTCCAGCAGGGCTACACAGCCCAGACCCAGTTTCGCGGCCAGCGCGGCGGTCTGGCGAACGTGGTTCGATTGCAGTGCGCCGGCGGTGATCAGGGTATCGGCGCCTTGGGCAAGGGCATCGGCGGCGAGGTATTCGAGCTTGCGCAGCTTGTTGCCGCCCATGGCCAGCGGAGTGAGGTCATCGCGCTTGATATAGACATCGCGGCCGAGCCAGGTGGACAGGCGCTCGAGTTTTTCCAGTGGGGTCGGTTGGCCAAGCAGGTCGAGGCGGTTAAAGCGGTCCAGCTGTTGTTTGATCGGTTGTGTGGACATGATTCCGTACTGATCCAAGGAGATGTCAGGACTATAGGCACGCCGATTTACCGGGGCAACCGCCAATCGCTTATAGCCAAATGTGCTTAGGCCAGCACTATCGGTTCTTAATTCGCCCCGGTGCGGTTGCCGTAAAGTAGTCGCCGTTGACGCGGCCAGACAGTCCGGCCGCCCGTGAGGAGTCTTTACCGTGAGCGAGCGTTCCAGCCATTGGCAATTGCAGACCATCGTCAGCCAGCTGCGTACCGCGCGGGATCAGTGGCGTGCACAAAATGGCCGTGCTTCCGGCGAGCAGGGCGGGCGCGAATTGCCGTCCCGTGATGCGATGGCGCAGATCCTTGAAGCCTTGTGCGGCGCGTTGTTCCCGATGCGTCTGGGTCCGGTGGATCTGCGTGAAGAGAGCGAGGACTTTTACGTCGGCCACACCCTCGACGTCGCCTTGAATGCGCTGCTGGCCCAGGCACGACTGGAACTGCGTTACGTTGCCCGTCACAGTGCCCAGGCCGACACTGAAGTCGAGGCGCAGGCGATCAGGATCATCCAGGATTTCGCCCTCGCGTTGCCGGGCCTGCGCAGCCTGCTCGACACCGATGTGCTGGCCGCCTACCACGGCGATCCGGCGGCGCGCAGCGTCGATGAAGTGCTGCTGTGCTATCCGGGGATTCTGGCGGTGATTCACCATCGTCTGGCCCACCATTTGTATCGCGCAGGCCTGCCGCTGCTGGCGCGGATCAGCTCGGAAATCGCCCACTCGGCGACCGGCATCGATATTCACCCGGGCGCGCAGATCGGCCGCAGTTTCTTCATCGACCATGGGACCGGGGTGGTGATCGGCGAGACCGCGATCATCGGCGAGCGCGTCAGGATTTATCAGGCCGTGACCCTCGGCGCCAAACGCTTCCCGGCGGACGAGGACGGCCAGTTGCAGAAGGGCCATCCACGCCATCCGATCGTCGAGGACGACGTGGTGATCTACGCCGGGGCGACGATTCTCGGGCGGATCACCATCGGCAAAGGCTCGACCATCGGCGGCAACGTGTGGCTGACCCGCAGCGTGCCGGCCGGGTGCAACCTGACCCAGGCCAACCTGCAGCATGATGACGGGACGCAAAAGTAGATCTTCAGATCTCTTTCTGAATGATCTTGCCCCATCGCGAGCAGGCTCGCTCCCACAGTGGACTGCGTTCCAGATGTGGGAGCGAGCCTGCTCGCGATGGGCGTTCACACAAAAACCGATGACTGAACGAATTCACTCAAACCCCCGTCATACCCCTCCTTAAGCTAGCGTACGAAAGTTACCGCTGAGCCCTGCGATTAGTCCTGAGCGTGCTATCCATGTTTAACTTGAACGTTCATTCAAGTTAAACCGGCGGTTCGCTGCCCGCTCACAACAGGAGGCTTGCCTTTGCTGAGTCCGATCATTTCAGCCATTTTCCACCCCCTTGAGGTGCACCGTTCATGAGTGCATCGTCTACCCCCGCCAGCGGTCTGGTACGGATGAATCCGCCGGTGTTCTGGTTCGCCGCGACGGTGATCCTGCTGTTTGGCCTGACGGTCATCGCCATGCCGGAACAGGCCGGCGCCTGGCTTCTCGAAGCGCAAAACTGGGCGGCCAACACGGTCGGCTGGTACTACATGCTCGCGATGACCCTGTATCTGATCTTCGTGGTGGTCACCGCATTGTCGGGCTACGGCAAGATCAAACTCGGTGCCGACCACGACGAACCCGAATTCAGTTACCTGTCCTGGGCCGGCATGCTGTTCGCCGCCGGGATCAGCATCACGCTGTTTTTCTTCTGCGTGTCCGAACCGCTGACCCACATGCTCCAGCCGCCCCAAGGCGAGGCCGGCACCGCGGAGGCGGCGCGTCAGGCGATGCAGATTCTGTTTCTGCACTGGGGCCTGCACGGCTGGGGCGTGTTCGCCTTTGTCGGGATGGCGCTGGCGTATTTCGCCTACCGGCATAACCTGCCGCTGGCCCTGCGTTCGGCGCTGTACCCGCTGATCGGCAAGCGTATCAACGGCCCCATCGGCTACGCCGTGGACGGCTTCGGCATCATCGCCACGGTGTTCGGCCTCGGTGCGGACATGGGCTTCGGCGTGCTCCATCTCAACTCCGGACTGGATTACCTGTTCGGCATCGCTCACACCCAGTGGATTCAGGTCGGCCTGATCACGCTGATGATGGGCGCGGCGATCATCGTCGCCGTTTCCGGAGTGGATAAAGGCGTGCGGGTCATGTCCGACATCAACATGCTGTTGGCCTGTGCGCTGCTGCTGTTCGTGTTGTTCGCCGGCCCCACCCAGCATTTGCTCAACACCCTGATCCAGAACCTCGGCGACTACCTCGGCGCCTTGCCGATGAAGAGTTTCGACCTCTACGCCTACGACAAACCGAGCGACTGGCTCGGCGGCTGGACGGTGTTTTACTGGGCCTGGTGGATCGCGTGGTCGCCGTTCGTGGGTCTGTTCATCGCACGAATTTCCCGTGGCCGGACCATCCGTGAATTTGTCTTCGGTGTGCTGCTGATTCCGCTCGGTTTCACCCTGGCGTGGATGTCGATTTTCGGCAACAGCGCCATCGACCAGGTGCTCAATCACGGTATGTCGGCGCTGGGCATGTCGGCTCTCGACAACCCGTCGATGACCCTCTACCTGCTTCTGGAAACCTACCCGTGGAGCAAGACCGTCATCGCGGTGACGGTGTTCATCAGCTTCGTGTTCTTCGTCACCTCCGCCGACTCTGGCACCGTGGTGCTCTCGACCCTGTCGGCCAAGGGCGGCAATCCGGATGAAGACGGGCCGAAATGGCTGCGGGTGTTCTGGGGGGCGATGACCGCGCTGGTAACCAGTGCGCTGCTGTTCTCCGGCAGCATCGATGCACTGAAGTCGGCGGTGGTGCTGACCTCGCTGCCGTTCTCGATGATTCTGCTGCTGATGATGTGGGGCCTGCACAAGGCGTTCTATCTGGAGTCGCAGAAGCAGATCGCGCAACTGCATTCGCTGGCACCGGTGTCCGGTTCACGGCGTGGCAAGGGCGGCTGGCGCCAGCGCCTGAGCCAGGCCGTGCACTTCCCGTCGCGCGACGAGGTGTACCGCTTCATGGACACCACGGTGAAACCGGCCATCGAAGAAGTGACGGCAGTGTTCGCCGAGAAAGGCCTGAACGTGGTCACCCAACCGGATCCGGCGCACGACAGCGTCAGCCTGGAAATCGGTCACGGCGAGCAGCATCCGTTCATCTATCAGGTGCAGATGCGCGGTTACTTCACTCCGTCGTTCGCCCGTGGTGGCATGGGCTCCAAGCAGCTCAACAATCGCCGCTACTACCGCGCCGAAGTGCATCTGAGCGAGGGTAGTCAGGACTACGATCTGGTCGGTTACACGAAAGAGCAGATCATCAACGACATCCTCGACCAGTACGAACGGCACATGCAGTTCCTGCATCTGGTGCGTTGATCGGGGCAGGGCGCCGGGACGCTTTCAGGTCTCGGCGCTCAGCACCATGAACAACACCATCGCCGCCAGCGGCACGCCATACACGGCGCTGCCGATCGCAATCTCCGACCCCAACGGCTGCCCGGCATGCACCACGCCGACCGCACCATTGATCACCGTCAACGCCAGCCACAACGCCGCGAAACCATAGGCCAGCGTCTGCCGACTGAAGCCGATGCGCTCGCCGATGTAAAACATCAGCGCCAGCAGTATCAGGCCGAAGAAGATGATGATTGCGGTGTGCATGGTCGGGATCTGCCTGTGAATGAGTCGTCCTGGCTTTGCTCACGTTGAGCATAGGCCAGCTGTCAGCCTCATGTCGTTCGACACATCTCGGCACGTATCTATCTGTTTATGTGGGCCGCGTGTCAGGCGCGCTCACCGCCGATCTGGCCATTAAACACGTGTCTGCCTGGTAGGCTAATATTTGTCCGAGTGTGTATCGTGTGTATTTGGCGCAGCATCCAGCTCCTAAAGTACGCGGCTCTTGCTGTCGAACAGGACGAAGGAAATGCGTAGTCGGGAAATGATCAGGATGATCGAGGAGGATGGATGGTATCTGGTCGCCGTCAAAGGCAGTCACCACCAATACAAACATCCGGGCAAGCCAGGGAGGGTGACGATCAAGCATCCGGATTCAGATCTTCCCAAGGGTACGATCAACAGCATCTTGAAACAGGCGGGTTTGAAATGAAGCCCGTGATTGGAAATGAAAGTCCGTTTATGGACATGTCAGAGGAAGGACTCACTTACATGAAATTCCCGGTCGTTCTGCACAAGGATGCCGACTCAGACTACGGAGTGATTATCCCGGATGTACCCGGGTGCTTCTCCGCAGGCACTACGGTAGCCGAAGCATTTGACAACACTCAGGAGGCACTGGCCTTGCACTATGAGGGACTGGTCGCTGATGGCGCACCGTTGCCTCGGGTTCAGGACATTGATGCCCATCTCGAGAATCCGGATTACGCCGGCGGTATCTGGGGTGTGGTCGAGTTTGATATCACACCCTATTTCGGTAAGTCGGTGCGCTTCAACGCTACGCTGCCGGAACAGTTGCTGGAGCGTATCGATCAGACGGTTCGGCGTGATCAGCGGTACAGTTCCCGCTCCGGATTTTTGGCCGCTGCTGCCTTGCGCGAATTGTCGGCTTAAGGCTGATTTACAGGATTTGGGTCAGGTACTTTCCCGCTCAATAATCGTGCACTGCAGCAGATTCAACCGCTGCACCTCATCGCTCGGCAACACGCCAAGGCTTTCCAGCACTCGCGTCGCCGCCAGTACGCCGATCTCCAGCGCCGGCGGTTTGATGGTGCTCAGGCTCGGCAGCAGCATCTCGGCGAACGGGTAGTTGCCGAAGCCGAGGACGGCGCAGTCCTCGGGGATCTTGAGGCCGGCGCGTTGCCCGGCGAGCAGGCCGCCGGCGGCGAGGTTGTCGTTGGCGAAGATAATAGCGTCAGGGCGCGGCGAGGCGTTCATCAGCGCTTCCATCGCTTGCTTACCGGCCTCGAACGGGGCGCGATTGGCGTCCGGTGCGAATATCCACGGTTCCAGACCCAACTCGCGGACGGTCGCGGCATAGCCGTCGCGGCGTTCCAGTGCGCTGAAGTCGCCGGGTGCGCTGTTCTGTACGAAGGCGATGCGTCGATAGCCTTTGCCGTGCAGATAGCGAGCGGCGCTGACCCCCACTTCAAAGTGCGAAAAACCGATCTGCATCGGCTCTCGATCTGGTTGGTAATCCCAGGTTTCGATCACGGGGATATCCGCTTCGGCGAGCATCTTTTCCGTGCCCACGCTGTGGAAGTGACTGGTGACCACCAGCGCTGCCGGCGACCAGCCGAGGAATGCCCGCACTGCGTTTTCTTCCTGCTCGGTGCTGAAGTAACTCGATGCCAGAAGAAGCTGATAACCGTGATGGCTGAGGGTGTCGCTGAAGCCCTGAATGGTGTTGGCGAAGATCGGCCCGGAGATGTTCGGGATCACCATGCCGACGATTTTCCCCCGCGCCGAGGCGAGCCCGCCGGCCACCAGATTCGGCACGTAACCCAGTTCGGCGACCACCGCCGCGATCCGTTCGCGGCGTTCGGGCGAGACCTGTTCCGGCTGGTTGAAGTAGCGCGACACGGTGATCGCCGAAACACCGGCCTGGCGCGCCACCGCGTTGAGGGTCACGCGACCGGCGCCACGGCGTTTGCGGGGCTTTTCTTCGCTCAAGGCTCGATCCTTCTTAAAAACCAAAACGCATATAAAAGTAATTTTTCAGTATTGGACGGTCTATGTCCGGCTTGCCAATACTGGTGATGTTAGCGCTAACAAAGCGCCTTGTCTGCTACTCGCTCGAGCGAATGCCCAAGACATCGAGACAGGCGCTGTCGTCGCGGAACGGCAGCGGTTCAGGGCAACTTTTCGAGCGGGCAAACATGCACAACATTCCTGGGGCGACACACAAACTGGCGCAATCGATCCGCGCTGCGGGCTGGCTACTGACCGGGCTGGCTGCGCTGCCACTGCCCGCCGCGTTCGCCGCCGACAGCACCGATCAGGAGCCGACACTCAAGTCCGTCACGGTCACCGCCACCCGCCGCGAAGAGTCGCTGCAAAAGGTGCCGGTGGCGGTGTCGGTGATCGACGGCGAGCAACTGGAGCGCGACAACCGCAACAGCGTGGCGAGCATCGTCCAGCAGGTGCCGTCGCTGAATTTCCGCACCGGCGCATCGAACAAGGACACCTCATTGTTCGTGCGTGGCGTGGGGACGATTTCCACCTCGCCGGGCGTCGAGCCGACCGTGGCTACAGTGATCGACGGTGTGGTTTATGCGCGTCCCGGCCAGTCCACTCTGGATCTGCTGGACCTGGAACGCGTCGAAGTCTTGCGCGGCCCGCAAGGCACGCTCTTCGGCAAGAACGCCTCGGCCGGCGTGCTGAACATCACCAGCAAGGCGCCGACTGCCGAGACCCACGGCTACATCGATCAGTCGTATTACAGCGGCAACGAAAGCCGCACCCGTTTCGGTATCGGCGGTAGTCTCATTCCGGACACACTCAAGGGGTCGATCAGCACCCTTTTCGGCACGTACGACGGCAACGTCGACAACAAGCACAACGGTCAGGAGGTCAACGGTTACAACCATCGCGGCGTGCGCGGCAAACTGGAATTCACCCCGAACGACGACGTCACTTTCACCCTGATCGCCGACTACATGCAGTCCCACGATGACGGCCCCAACGGCGTCGTCACCAAGTCGTTGACCCCGGCCTTCGCCAACGCGCTGAGCCCGGTCAGCACCACTAGCCACAACCGCGACATCAACACCGACACCCGCACCCACGTCGAGGACACCAACAAGGGCCTGTCCGGCCAACTCGACTGGCAACTGGGCAATTACACCCTGACCTCGATCACCGCGTGGCGCGGCTGGGACAACACCCAGTATCAGGATGGCGACCGCCTCGGCACGGTGACGGCCGCGTTCCCCGGCACGGCGGACAAGGGCGATCTGGCCTTTGACCAGTACTCGCAGGAGCTGCGCCTGGCTTCGCCAAAAGGCGAGTTTCTCGAATACGTCGGCGGCCTGTTCTACATGCACGGCAAGGATGACGAGACCTATCAGCGCACGCTGACCACCACCACACGGACTGATCGCGGTGTCGCCGATTACAGCACCACCAGCGACAGCTATGCGGTGTTCGGCGAGAGCACGCTGAATTTCACTTCTGACTTCCGTGGCATTGCCGGCCTGCGCTACACCCACGACGATCTTGAATACGATCATCGTCGCGTTTCCACCTCCGCCACCACCGTCAGCGGCATTCAGCCAGCCACCCGCAGCTCCGGTTCGGTGGACGAGGATGGCTGGTCCGGCCGCCTCGGTTTGCAGTACGACCTGAGCGATACCGTCACCACTTACCTGACCTACTCGCGTGGCTACAAAGGCCCGGCCTACAACGTGTTCTTCAACATGCAGCCGCGCGATACCGAAGCGCTGAAACCGGAAACCTCCAACACCTGGGAGGCGGGGATCAAAGCTTCCTCGTGGAACAATCGCCTGACCACCAACCTTGCGGTTTTCCACAGCGACTACGACAACTATCAGGCGAATTTTTTCGACACCGTTGCCGGGCAAGTCGTAACGCGCCTGATCAACGCCGGCAGCGTCAGCACCGAGGGTGTGGAACTTGATTTCGCCCTGCAGGCGACCCAGCAACTGAAGTTCTCCGGCGCGCTGGCTTACACCCGCGCCCGCATTGATGAGTTCGCCTGCCCGGCGGGCGCGGCGGCGTCGTGCAACGTCAACGGCAAACCGCTGCCGTTCAGCCCGGACTGGAAAAGCTACGTGCGGGCCGACTACACCATCCCGCTGGATAACGGCCTGGATATCGAACTCGGCACCGACTACAGCTGGCAGAGCGAAGTGCAGTACGACATCAGCCAGAACGCCGACACCAAACAGGGCGCCTACGGCCTCTGGAACGCCAGCGTGGCCCTGGCCGATTACACCAACGGCTGGCGCGTGGCATTGCTCGGCAAGAACCTCACCGACAAGTCGTATTCGCCATTGCTCGCCAGCGGTGGCAACTACATCTACCGCGCTGTGCCCCGCGACGACGAGCGCTACTTCGGCGTGCAACTGCGCAAGGACTTCTGAGATGAGCAGACAGCTGAAACTCGGCGCGTTCCTCATGGCCACCGGGCATCACGTCGCCGCGTGGCGCCATCCGGATGTACCGGCCAACGCCGGGCTGGATTTCGCCCATTACAAACGCCTGGCGCAGATTGCCGAGGCGGCGAAGTTCGACACCTTGTTCGTCGCCGACAGCGTCGCCGCCCCGACCCAGGACATCGCCAGCCGCATGGCCCGTTCGGATCACTTCGAACCGCTGACATTGCTCTCGGCTTTGAGCGCAGTGACCGAACACATAGGCCTGATCGCCACCGCCACCACCAGCTACAACGAGCCATACCATGTGGCGCGTAAATTCGCGTCCCTCGATCACCTGTCCGGCGGGCGAGCGGGATGGAATCTGGTGACCTCGGACAACGCCGCCGAAGCGCAGAATTTCGGCCGCGACGAACACATCGGCCATGCCGAACGCTACAGCCGCGCCCGGGAATTTCATCAGGTGGTCACCGGGCTCTGGGACAGTTGGCAGGACGACGCCTTCATTCGCGACAAAGCCAGCGGCGCGTATTACGACCCGGAAAAACTGCATGTGCTGGATCACGTCGGCGAGCACTTCCGGGTCAAGGGCCCGCTGAACGTCGCGCGTTCGCCACAGGGTCAGCCGGTGATCGTGCAGGCCGGCTCGTCGGAAACCGGACGTGAACTGGCGGCGCAGACGGCCGAAGTGGTGTTCACCGCGCAGACCTCACTGGCCAGCGCCCAGGCGTTTTACGCCGACCTCAAGGGGCGCTTGCCGAAGTACGGGCGCAGCGCCGATTCGCTGAAAATCATGCCCGGCGTGTTTGTCGTGGTGGGGCAGACGGAAGCCGAAGCGCAGGAAAAATGTGAAACGTTTCAGCAATTGGTCGAACCCGAGGTTGGCGTCGCCCTGCTTGGGCGTATGCTGGGCAACTTCGATCTGTCGAAGTATCCGCTGGACGGGCCGTTGCCGGAGTTGCCGTTGACCGACAGCGGCCAGCAGAGCCGACAGACGCTGCTGACCGAACTGGCCGGCCGGGAGCATCTGACCCTGGCCGAACTGGGTCGCAGAATCGCCGGTGGTCGCGGGCATTACAGCGTCGTCGGCACACCGTCGCAGATTGCCGACCGTTTGCAGGAATGGTTCGAGCAGGGCGCGGCGGATGGCTTCAACGTGCTGGTGCCACACCTGCCCGGAGGGCTCGAAGACTTCGCCAATGGCGTGGTCCCGGAACTGCAACGGCGCGGGCTGTTCAGAACCGGATACGAGGGCCGGACCTTGCGCCAGAACCTTGGCCTCGCCCGGCCCGGCAACAGATTTGCCTGACCGCTTTGCGGTCAATCGCCAGCAGGCTGGCACCCACAGGAGAACGCGTTTCCATGTGGGAGCCAGCCTGCTGGCGATAAGGTCGGAGCGACCTTCAGAGTTTTCAGACAAGACCGACAAGAGAGGATTCGATGACTTACACCGCTGCCGAAAACCGCTATGACTCCATCCCTTACCGCCGCGTCGGACGCAGCGGTCTGGTGCTGCCGGCGCTGTCCCTGGGCCTGTGGCACAACTTCGGCGACAGCACGCCGATCGACACCCAGCGCGCGTTGCTGCGCACGGCGTTCGACCTGGGGATCAACCACTTCGACCTGGCCAACAACTACGGCCCGCCCTACGGCAGCGCCGAGACCAATTTCGGTCGCCTGCTGCGCGAAGACTTCAAGCAGTATCGCGATGAGCTGATCATCTCCAGCAAGGCCGGTTGGGACATGTGGCCCGGCCCTTACGGCCAGGGCGGCGGCTCGCGCAAATATGTGCTGGCCAGCCTCGACCAGAGCCTGCAACGCCTCGGCCTGGACTATGTGGATATCTTCTATTCGCACCGCTTCGACCCGGACACCCCGCTGGAAGAAACCGCCAGCGCCCTCGCCACGGCGGTGCAGCAGGGCAAGGCGTTGTACATCGGCATCTCGTCGTACTCCGGCGTAAAAACCCGCGAAATCGCCGCGCTGCTCAAAGAGTGGAAAGTCCCGCTGCTGATTCACCAACCGGCGTACAACCTGCTCAACCGCTGGGTGGAAAAGGACCTGCTCGACACCACCGACGAACTCGGCACCGGTGTGATTGCATTCACCCCGCTGGCGCAGGGTCTGCTGACCGACAAATACCTCAACGGCGTGCCGGCGGATGCGCGGGTCAATCGTCCAGGCGGTGGTTCGTTGCAGGCTTCGCACTTGTCCGAGGCGAACATTGCTCATGTGCGGGCGTTGAATGAAATCGCCAAGCGTCGTGGGCAGAGCCTGGCGCAACTGGCATTGGCGTGGACGCTGCGCGATCCTCGGGTGACTTCGGCACTGATCGGTGCGAGCCGGCCGGAGCAGATTGTCGAGAACGTCGGGGCGTTGAAAAACCTGAGTTTCAGTGCGGAGGAACTGGCGGAGATTGACCGGTTTGCCCAGGAGGGCGGGATCAATCTTTGGGAGAAGCCTTCTACGGCGGAATAAGTGCCTGGCGCCGAGTTATTCGGCGCCTGCTCTGACGCTATCGCGGGCAAGCCCGCTCCCACAGGGGCCGAGTCGTACACAAAATCTGCGAACACAGCGGTATTTGTGGGAGCGGGCTTGCCCGCGAAGAGGCCGGCTCAAGCACCAAGGAAATCGGGGCCTATTTAAAGAACGGCACATCCCCCAACACCGTAGCCCGCTGCATCACCCGCCGCGCCGGCCGGTAGTCATCCACCGCGTAATGCTGCGTCACGCGGTTGTCCCAGAACGCGATGTCATCCTTCTGCCAGCGCCAGCGAATGGTGAATTCCGGCCGCGTCGCATGCGCGAACAGAAACTTCAAAATCGCTTCGCTCTCGGTCTCCGACAGCTCATTGATCTTCGACGTGAACCCTTCGCTGACGAACAACGAGCGCCGTCCGCTCACCGGGTGCGTGCGAATCACCGGGTGCGACAGCGGTGGATTCTTGCGCCGCGCCGCTTCCCACTGCGCCAGTGCTTCCGGCGTGTTGCCATAGCGCTCCAGCGGAAACGAGCGGGTGAAGTCGTGAGTCGCGGTCAGCCCTTCGAGCAGTGCTTTCATTGGCGCCGACAGCGCTTCGTACGCAGCAATCCCGCTGGCCCACAACGTGTCGCCACCAAATTCCGGCAATAGCTTGGCGCTGAGTACCGCGCCCATGGCCGGGGTCGGCAGGAAGGTCACGTCAGTGTGCCAGATCGCGTTGTCGCGTACGTCGGTGACGGCGGTGTCGAGGATCAGCACTTCCGGCTGTTCCGGCACGTTCGGGTAGATCGGATGAATGTGCAGGTCGCCGAAGTAGGCGGCGAAACGCGCCTGCTGCGATGGCTCGATCGGTTGATTGCGGAAGAATAGCACCTGGTATTTGAGCAGTGCCTGCTCGATGGCATCGCGCTGTTCCAGGTTCAGCGGCTGGCTGATGTCAACGCCGCCGATCTGTGCGCCGAGGGCCGAGCTTAAAGGGGTGATGTTCAGGCTGCTCATGGTGGTTCTCTTCAAATTCTTGGGGGCATGCTTTTGGTGGGAGCGAGCTTGCTCGCGAATGCTGAGTGTCAGGCGACAGTGCAGTGACTGATCCGACGCTTTCGCGAGCAAGCTCGCTCCCACAGGTTTTTCACCTGAAGTTTTTCAGTGGGCCTGGCCGTGCCAAGGCACCAGTTTGCGTTGCAGGGCGCGCAGGCCCATCTCCATGGCGAAGGCGATCAGGGCGATGACCAGAATCCCCAGCACCACGACATCGGTGACAAGGAACTGCGCAGCCGACTGCACCATGAAGCCCAGGCCGCTGGTGGCCGCGATCAGTTCGGCGGCGACCAGAGTCGACCAGCCGACACCCAGGCCAATGCGCACCCCGGTCAGAATGTCCGGCAGGGCACTCGGCAAAATCACATGGCGGATCAGTTGTGCGCGAGTGGCGCCGAGCGACTGCGCCGCGCGCAGTTTGGCCGGGTCGACGGTGCGCACGCCGGTGGCTGTCGCGATCGCGATCGGAGCGAAAATCGCCAGATAGATCAGCAGCACTTTCGACAACTCGCCGATGCCACACCAGATCACGATCAACGGCAGATAAGCGAGTGGCGGAATCGGCCGGTAGAACTCGATCAGCGGGTCCAGCACGCCACGGGCGATGCGGTTGGCGCCGATGGCAATGCCCACCGGCACCGCGGTCAGAATTGCAAAACCGAGGCCCAGACCGATGCGGCTCAGACTTGCGCCCAAGTGCTGCCACAACGTCGAATCCATGTAGCCCGTGGTCGCCAGCAGCCAGCCTTTTTGCAGCACGGCGGACGGTGGCGGCAGGAACAGCGGTTCGATCAGACCGGTGGCGGTCACGGCCCACCAGATCACCAGCAACGCGAACAGGGTCAGCAGGCTGATCCAGCGGGTGCTGAGGCTGCGGCGTACGGGAACCACCACCGACGTGGCGGTGGGTTTCACGGCGGTGGCGGAAACGTCGTAACTGCTCATGCGCGCTCCTGCCGCTGAACGGCGCTGCGTTGCGAGAACACTTTGGCGAGTACGTGTTCGCGGGTTTCGATGAAGCGCGGATCGGACTTGATCGCCCGCGCCGATTCGCCGGCGGCGTAGCGCTGGCCGAAGTCGAGATGCAGACGCTCGACGATCTGCCCCGGATTCGGCGCCAGCAGAATCAGGTCAGTGGCGAGGAACACCGCTTCTTCAATGTCATGGGTAATCAGGAACACCGGTTTGGCGGTGCGTTGCCAGACTTGCAGCAACAGCTCTTGCATCTGCTCGCGGGTGAAGGCGTCGAGGGCACCGAAGGGCTCGTCCATCAGCAACACACGCGGGTCGGCTGCGAGGGCGCGAGCCAGGCCAACACGCTGCTTCTGGCCGCCGGAAAGCTGCCAGATACGACGATGTTCAAAACCGGAAAGATCGACCAGCGCGAGCATTTCCCGGGCGCGCTGTTCGCGTTTGTCCTTGGCCACACCGGCCAGTTCCAGACCGAAGGCAACGTTGGCCAGCACATCCTGCCAGGGCAGCAGAGCGTCATCCTGGAACACCACGCCGCGCTCGGCACTCGGGCCTTTGACCGGCATGTTGTCGAGGGTAATACGGCCGGCGCTGGGTTCTACGAAACCGGCAATCAGGTTCAACAGCGAAGTCTTGCCACTGCCGGACGGGCCGAGGGCTACCAGCAATTGCTGAGGGCCGAGGGTCAGGGAAATGTCGGACAGTACCGGTTCCGGGCTGCCGGGATACTGTGCGCTGATGCGCTCCAGCTGTAGCAAGGCCATCGCAATTAACTCCCGATCAGTTGGTGATGTACTTGGGGGTGACGTACGGCGCGTAGTCCGGCAGTACCGCTTCGACCTTGCCTTGCTCCTTGAGGAACGCAGCGGTGTCGGTGATGGCTTTGGTGGTCGGCGCGCCGAGGTCACTGACCTGATCTGCCGCCAGCGGGTAGACGTTGCCCTGCAGCAGCAATGGGATGTCGCTGGCCTTGGCGCCCGAGAGTTTCACCAGCTTGTCGACGTTGCTTTGATTGGCCAGCCAGGCTTTCGGATCCTTGCGGTAGTCGGCGTAGGCGTCGAGGGTGACCTTGGCGAACGCGGTGACGATGTCCGGGTGCTTCTCGGCGAAGTCCTTGCGCACGATCCAGGCGTCGAAGGTCGGCGCGCCGAACTTGGCGAGTTCACCAGACGTGATCAGCACTTTGCCGTTTTCCTTGGCCACACCCAGCGCCGGATCCCAAACGTAGGTGGCGTCGATGTCACCGCGTTTCCACGCGGCAATGATCGCTGGCGGAGCAAGGTTGAGGACGGTGACTTTTGATGGATCAATGTTCCAGTGCTTCAGCGCGGCGAGCAGGCTGTAGTGACCGGTGGACACGAACGGCACGGCGATTTTCTTGCCGACCAGATCCTGCGGCGTCTTGATGCCGGAGCCGTCACGGGCGACCAGTGCTTCGGCGGCGCCGATCTGGGTGGCGATGAGGAAGGTTTCCACCGGGACTTTGCGGGTGATCGCAGCGGTCAACGGGCTGGAACCGAGGTAACCGATCTGCACGTCGCCGGAGGCGATGGCGGCGATGATGTCGGCACCGTTATCGAATTTGCGCCAGTTGATGTCGGCCTTGGTGGCTTTTTCATAGGCGCCGTCGGCCTGGGCGACTTTCGCCGGGTCAACGGTGGTCTGGTAGGCGACGGTGAGGTCGGCGGCCTGAGCCAGGAAACTCGCGGCAGCCAGAGAGGCCACGGCCAGCAGGCGAAGCGGGAAATTCAGTTTCATTGAAGAGCTCCATATCAGGCGACCGAGCGTCGGCGTGAAAGGAGACTAAATGATCTAAGAATCTAAAAATAAATAACTTTTTAGAATGAGCTTATGAGCGGAAAAATCTAAGGGAAAGAACGTGATAGTTCCCGTGCAGACGGTTGATAGTTCCCACGCTCTGCGTGGGAATTCAGCTCGTGACGCTCTGCGTCACTGGGACGCAGAGCGTCCCTTGAGGCTTTTTTTGATCGTTCCCACGCTCTGCGTGGGAATGCAGTTCGTGACGCTCCGCGTCACTTGGACGCGGAGCGTCCATTGAGGCGTTACCACGCAGAGCGTGGGAACGATCAAAGAACCTTCTGATGTCAGTTGCTGATCGCCAGAATACTCGCCTGATACGACCCGACAAACACGTCGAAATCGCCCACCTCGTTCTGCTCCAGCTCAGCCTGTTGCGCCAGCGACGACCGTGCCAGCTCTTCAAACTTAGCTTGTTCCTCAGCCGCCAACGGCTCGCTGCGGAAGAACTCGGCGTGAGCCTGGCTCTGGCGCAGGGAGAATTGCGCGAAGCTTTCCTTGTGCGTGGCCATCGCCGCCAGCACCTGAGCCGAAGGCGTCAGGGACGAATCCTTGACCTTGGCCAGCTGCGCATCGAGCGCCTTGCTGTGGGCATCGCCGCCGTGGCTTTGATCCAGCAGCGCCGCCAGCGGAGCGATTTTTTCCAGCAGTTCGGCGGCCCATTCCTTCAGCTCCACCGGTTGCCCGTCGCGCTGCAATTGCAGGCCCGGACGGCGACCTTCCTTGACCACGCTGAGGAAGTTGGAGGTGGCGTTGCCGCAGGAGTTGTTGGTCAGCAGCGGGCTTTCGTTCAGCGCGCAGTACAGCAGGAAGGCGTCGAGGAAGCGCGACTCGGTGAGGTCGATGCCCATCGGCAGGAACGGGTTGATGTCCAGGCAGCGCACTTCGACGTACTGAATGCCACGGGCCATCAAGGCCTGGATCGGCCGCTCGCCGGTGTAAGTCACGCGTTTCGGGCGGATGTTGGAGTAGTACTCGTTTTCGATCTGCAGGATGTTGGTGTTCAGTTGCACCCACTCGCCGTCCTGGTGCGTGCCGACTTCGACGTACGGCGCGTACGGCGTGGCCACCGCTTTGCGCAGGCTGTCGGTGTAGCTCGCCAGGTCGTTGTAGCAAGGGGTCAGGCCGGCCTGGGCGTTGCTCTGGTAACCGAGGTCGCTCATGCGCAGGCTGGTGGCGTAGGGCAGGTACAGGGTGTC
Source organism: Pseudomonas sp. B20(2017) (assembly GCF_002113125.1). Classification (GTDB taxonomy): domain Bacteria; phylum Pseudomonadota; class Gammaproteobacteria; order Pseudomonadales; family Pseudomonadaceae; genus Aquipseudomonas. The sequence continues at coordinate 174,310 of NZ_NEJP01000004.1, forward strand.
CGGATCCAGCTGTTCCAGCTGGTGCGGGCGACCGCGCAGGAAACCCGCGTCCAGTGCCGGCGAAGCACCGAACAGGTACATCAGCAGCCAGCTGTAGCGTCGGAAATTGCGGATCAGCGCGATATAGGACGACGACTGGAAATCCCGGTCGGTGCCGACGAAGCCTTCGGCTTCCTTGAGCAACGGCCAGAGCTTTTCCGGCAGGGAGAAGTTGTAGTGAATCCCGGCGATGCACTGCATGGTCTTGCCGTAACGCAGGGCCAGGCCCTTGCGGTAGACGTACTTGAGCTGACCGATGTTGGAGGTGCCGTAGTAGGCGATCGGGATGTCTTCCTCGGCCGGCAACGGGCACGGCATCGATGGACTCCACAGGTACTCGTTGCCGAGCTTGCTGTAGGCGAAGCGATGAATCTTGTCCAGGCTCGCCAACGTGTCGGCAGGGTCTGGCAGGGCGGGCGTGATGAACTCCAGCAGCGACTCGGAATAGTCGGTCGTGATCTGTTCGTTGGTCAGCGCGGAACCCAGGCTTTCGGGGTGCGGCGTTTGGGCCAGGCGGCCTTCGCCGGTCACGCGCAGGCATTCACGTTCGATACCGTGAAGGCACTGCTCAAGCAGAGAGAGGTTAGCGCGCTCGCCGAGCAGAGCCAGGCGGCGGTTGAGAAGTTCGCTCAATTTGGATTCCTTCACGCGTCAGTCGCCCCAATATGGGGGTGGGCAGGACGGTCTACAAGGGTGAAGTTGAAACTGGCGTTTTCGCCTGGTTATTCGGGCTCTGAAGCCCCCGTTGAAACGCCAACTTCACTCCCTGAATCTGGCCGATGCACGCGAAGATTACGCAGTCCCTGTGGGAGCTGGCTTGCCCGCGAATGGGGCGTATCAGCCAGTATCAACTTGTCTGACACACCGCTTTCGCGGGCAAGCCCGCTCCCACAGAAAAGCTCGACGCTGCGATCACAGCGCCGAAATTAACTCAAAATGATGAACAACATCTACAGGACAGCGAACGTGCCTTGCGCTTTTGCGACCAGTTTGTCGCCCTGCATCACGTCGGCTTCGACCACCAGCGTGCGCCGGCCCGGGTGGATCACCCGCGCCGTGCATATCACCTCGCCCTCGGAGACGGCGCGGATGTAGTTGATCTTGCACTCGATGGTCGCGCTCTGCTGGTCAAAGCCGTGAGTGCTGGAACAGGCCAGCCCCATGGCGATATCCACCAGACTGAACAGCGCGCCACCGTGCAGCTTGCCGCCGCGATTGCGCAGTTCGGGTTCCAGCGCCAGAGCGACTTGCGCCACCCCGGTTTCCAGACTGTGCAGGCGGCAGCCCAACAGCTTGAAAAACGCGCTCTCGACGAGCCCGGCCGGAATCTCCATCAGCGTTTCTTCAACTGCTTGGCGTTGGCAAACAACGACGCCATCGCGTTATTCACCGGAGCAGCCGGGGTGCTTTCCTTGCGTGGCGCCGAACCCTGCGACTGGCGTGGTGCCGAGCCCGGACGCGAGCCACGGGCACCGTCGATCTTCTCGCCCGGGGTGTCGCTCATGCGCATCGACAGGCCGACGCGTTTGCGCGGGATGTCGACTTCCATGACCTTCACTTTCACCACGTCACCGGCCTTCACCGCTTCGCGCGGATCCTTGATGAACTTCTCCGACAGCGCCGAAATGTGCACCAGACCGTCCTGATGCACGCCGATGTCGACGAACGCACCGAACGCGGTCACGTTGGTCACCACACCTTCGAGGATCATCCCCAGTTGCAGGTCCTTCAGGTCCTCGACGCCTTCCTGGAACTCGGCGGTCTTGAACTCCGGACGCGGGTCGCGGCCCGGTTTCTCCAGTTCCTGCAGGATGTCGGTAACGGTGGGCAGACCGAAAGTCTCGTCGGTGAACTTCTTCGGATCCAGGCGCTTGAGGAACGCGGCGTCGCCGATCAGCGAGCGGATGTCGCGGTCGGTTTCAGCGGCGATGCGTTGCACCAGCGGATAGGCTTCCGGGTGAACGGCCGAGGAATCCAGCGGGTTGTCGCCGTTCATCACGCGCAGGAAGCCGGCGGCCTGTTCGAAGGTTTTCTCGCCCAGACGCGCGACTTTCTTCAGCGCCGCCCGGGTCTTGAACGCGCCGTGCTCGTCACGGTGGGCCACGATGTTCTGCGCCAGGGTCGCGTTGAGGCCGGAGATCCGCGCCAGCAGTGCCACGGAGGCGGTGTTCACGTCCACGCCCACGGCGTTCACGCAGTCCTCGACCACGGCGTCCAGGCCGCGCGCCAGTTTCAGCTGCGACACGTCGTGCTGGTACTGGCCGACACCGATGGATTTCGGATCGATTTTCACCAGTTCGGCCAGCGGATCCTGCAGACGACGGGCGATCGATACCGCGCCACGGATCGACACGTCCAGATCCGGGAATTCCTTGGCTGCCAGTTCCGATGCCGAATACACCGATGCGCCGGCTTCGGAGACCATGACTTTGGTCATTTTCATCGCTGGGTATTTTTTGATCAGTTCGATCGCCAGCTTGTCGGTCTCACGGCTGGCGGTGCCGTTGCCGATGGCGATCAGGTCGACCGAGTGCTTGGCGCACAGGGCGGCCAGGATGGCGATGGTCTGATCCCATTTGTTGTGCGGTACGTGCGGGTAAACCGTGGCGTGATCCAGCAGCTTGCCGGTGGAGTCGACCACCGCAACCTTGCAACCGGTACGCAGGCCCGGGTCGAGGCCCAGGGTCGCGCGTGGCCCGGCCGGGGCGGCCAGCAGCAGGTCGTGCAGGTTGTGGGCGAACACATTGATCGCTTCGGTTTCGGCGCTGTCACGCAGCTCGCCGAGCAGGTCGGTTTCCAGGTGGGTGTAGAGCTTGACCTTCCAGGTCCAGCGCACCACCTCACCCAGCCATTTGTCGGCTGGACGGTTCTGGTTCTGGATGCCGACGTGCTGGCCGATCATGCCTTCGCACGGGTGCAGGGTGCCCGGCAGTTCTTCGCCGACTTTCAGCGCGGAGCTGAGAATGCCTTCGTTGCGGCCACGGAAAATCGCCAGCGCGCGGTGCGACGGCATGCTTTTCAGCGGTTCGTCGTGTTCGAAGTAGTCGCGGAATTTGGCGCCTTCCTCTTCCTTGCCGGCGATCACGCGGGCACTGAGGGTGGCTTCCTGCTTCAAATAGTTGCGCAGTTTTTCCAGCAGGTTGGCGTCTTCGGCGAAGCGCTCCATGAGGATGTACTTGGCGCCTTCCAGTGCAGCCTTGGCGTCGGCCACGCCTTTTTCGGCGTCGATGAAGCGCGCGGCTTCGGCTTCCGGGGCCAGCGACGGGTCGTTGAACAGACCGTCGGCCAGCTCGCCGAGGCCGGCTTCCAGGGCGATCTGGCCCTTGGTGCGGCGCTTCTGCTTGTACGGCAGGTACAAGTCTTCAAGGCGGGTCTTGGTGTCGGCGAGTTTGATTTCGCGCTCCAGTTCAGGGGTGAGCTTGCCCTGCTCCTGAATGCTGGAAAGAATGCTGATGCGCCGTTCGTCGAGTTCTCGCAGGTAGCGCAGACGCTCTTCCAGATGACGCAGTTGGGTGTCATCGAGGCTGCCGGTCACTTCTTTCCGGTAACGGGCGATGAAGGGAACGGTAGAGCCTTCATCGAGTAGCGCGACGGCCGCTTCGACCTGTTGTGGGCGTACGCCGAGTTCCTCGGCGATGCGGCTGTTGATGCTGTCCATAAAACCACCTGACAAATTGTGAAAGCAGGCTCGCAGGCGCGTAAATGAAGGCCCGGAGTCTGGTGGGGCGGCTTGATGCTGGCCGCTGCCTGGGTCAAAAGGCATCCCATTGACCCGTTAAATCGAACAATTACTGCGGCGCCCATGAAAATAAAGGACGGCCACCTGCGGTAACGATTCAGACGTTGCCTGACACAAAAGGCCGCGCATTATAACCAGCGTTCTGTCATTCGGGGGCGACGCAGTCTGTAGGCACAAGCCCCGGTTTTCTGGCAGTGAAGGAAAAATCTGCTAACAATGCACACGGTGCGTATAACGGCAGCTACGCCATAATGCGCGCCGAGCTAAAAGGAGCATCCAATGAGCAGCACTGCACAAACTGCTGAAGGCGAAAAAATTCTCATCGTTGACGACGATCCGGGGCTGAGCAGCCTGCTGGAACGCTTTTTCGTCAGCAAGGGCTACCGTGCCCGCGCCGTACCGAATACCGAGCAGATGGATCGTCTGCTGTCGCGTGAAGTGTTCAACCTGGTCGTCCTCGACCTGATGCTGCCGGGCGAAGACGGCCTGACCGCTTGCCGCCGCCTGCGTGGCGCGAACAATCAGATTCCGATCATCATGCTCACCGCCAAGGGCGACGAGCTAAGCCGTATCAAGGGCCTGGAACTGGGCGCCGACGACTACCTGGCCAAGCCGTTCAACCCGGACGAGCTGATGGCTCGCGTCAAAGCCGTGCTGCGCCGTCAGGCCGCGCCGGTACCGGGCGCGCCGGGCAGTGAAGAGGAAAACGTCACGTTTGGCGACTACGTGCTGTCCCTGGCCACCCGCGAACTCAAGCGCGGCGACGAAGTGCACATGCTCACCACCGGTGAGTTTGCGGTACTCAAGGCTCTGGTGATGAACGCCCGTCAGCCGCTGACCCGCGACAAATTGATGAACCTGGCCCGTGGTCGTGAGTGGGATGCCCTGGAGCGTTCCATCGACGTGCAGATTTCCCGTCTGCGCCGGATGATCGAACCCGATCCGTCCAAACCGCGCTACATCCAGACTGTCTGGGGTGTCGGCTACGTGTTCGTGCCGGATGGCAACTCCACCAAGTGATGGGTGATTTGTAGGAGCGGGTCTGTGCGAAACGGTCGGAAACGCCGTCCGCGCAGACTCGCAATCCGCAATATGCGAGCATTGCTCGCTCCTGCAAGTGTGTAGCGGTTATCCATGAAAACCCCCGTCTGGTTCCCCCAAAGTTTCTTCTCCCGCACCCTGTGGCTGGTGCTCATCGTCGTATTGTTTTCCAAGGCACTGACCCTGGTTTATCTGTTGATGAACGAGGACGTGCTGGTGGACCGTCAATACAGCCACGGCGTCGCCCTGACGCTACGTGCCTACTGGGCCGCCGATGAAGAAAACCGCGCGAAAATCGCTGATGCTGCGACCCTGATCCGGGTGGTAGGTGCTGGTGTGCCGGAAGGCGAACAGCACTGGCCGTACAGCGAAATCTACCAGCGGCAGATGCAGGCGGAACTGGGTGCCGACACCGAAGTGCGCTTGCGCATGCACTCGCCGCCGGCCTTGTGGGTTCGCGCGCCGAGCCTCGGTGACGGTTGGTTGAAAGTGCCGTTGTATCCACACCCGTTGCGTGGCCAGAAAATCTGGAACGTGCTCGGTTGGTTCCTGGCGATCGGTTTGCTGTCCACGGCGTCCGCCTGGATTTTCGTCAGCCAGCTCAACCAACCGCTGAAACGTCTGGTTTATGCCGCCCGGCAACTCGGCCAGGGCCGTAGCGTGCGCCTGCCGATCAGCGACACCCCCAGCGAAATGGCTGAGGTTTATCGCGCCTTCAACCAGATGGCCGAAGACGTCGAGCAGGCCGGTCGCGAGCGTGAGCTGATGCTCGCGGGGGTATCCCATGACTTGCGCACGCCGCTGACTCGTTTGCGGTTGTCGCTGGAGTTGATGGGCGACCGCACCGACCTGACCGACGACATGGTGCGCGACATCGAAGACATGGACGCGATCCTCGACCAGTTCCTCGCATTCATTCGAGATGGTCGGGACGAGTCGGTGGAGGAAGTGGATCTCAGCGATCTTGTGCGTGAAGTGGCGGCGCCGTACAACCAGAGTGAAGAGAAAGTGCGCCTGCGCCTGGAACCGATCCAGCCGTTTCCGCTGCGTCGGGTGTCGATGAAGCGTTTGCTGAACAACCTGATCGGCAATGCGTTGAATCATGCCGGCGGCAGCGTGGACGTCGCGGCCTATGTGTCCGGTGACACCAGTGCGCCGTACGTGGTGCTGAGCGTGATGGACCGTGGGGCGGGGATCGACCCTTCCGAGCTTGAGGCGATCTTCAACCCGTTCACCCGGGGCGATCGGGCGCGGGGCGGGAAGGGCACCGGGCTGGGGTTGGCAATCGTCAAACGGATTGCGTCGATGCACGGCGGCAATGTCGAACTGCGCAACCGCTCCGGTGGCGGGCTTGAGGCGCGGGTCCGGTTGCCGCTGGGATTGATGCTGCCGCGGGATGCTGTTTAACGGCAGATATCCTTGCTGGGTCTGACGGCCTCTTCGCGAGCAAGCTCGCTCCCACAGGGGGAATGCATTTCAACTGTGGGAGCGAGCTTGCTCGCGATGGCGGCCATCTGGCCGCCATATCGGTTCAGCTCTAGCCCTTGCCTTTTGTGCGGGTCATGTTCGGCCCGCCATTCTTCTCGAGATGCTCGATGATGATCCCTGCCACGTTCTTGCCTGTGGTGGTTTCAATGCCTTCCAGACCCGGAGACGAGTTGACCTCCATCACCAGCGGCCCGTGATTGGAGCGCAGGATATCCACACCCGCCACCGTCAGCCCCATCACCTTTGCGGCGCGCAGCGCGGTCATGCGTTCTTCCGGGGTGATCTTGATCAGGCTGGCGCTGCCGCCCCGGTGCAGGTTGGAGCGGAACTCGCCGGGCTTGGCCTGGCGCTTCATCGCGGCGATCACCTTGTCGCCGACCACGAAGCAGCGGATGTCGGCGCCGCCGGCTTCCTTGATGTACTCCTGAACCATGATGTTCTGCTTCAGGCCCATGAATGCCTCGATCACCGATTCCGCCGCCGTTGCGGTTTCGCACAACACCACGCCAATGCCCTGAGTGCCTTCCAGCACCTTGATCACCAGCGGCGCGCCGTTGACCATGTCGATCAGGTCGGGAATGTCGTCCGGCGAGTGGGCGAACCCGGTCACCGGCAAACCGATACCCCGGCGCGACAGCAATTGCAACGAACGCAATTTGTCCCGCGAGCGGGCGATGGCCACCGATTCGTTGAGCGGAAACACCCCCATCATTTCAAACTGGCGCAACACTGCGCAGCCATAAAACGTCACCGACGCGCCGATCCGTGGAATCACTGCATCGAAACCCTCCAGCGGTTTGCCACGGTAGTGGATCTGCGGCTTGTGGCTGGCAATGTTCATATAGGCGCGCAAGGTGTCGATCACCACCATTTCATGCCCGCGTTCGGTTCCGGCTTCGACCAGACGGCGGGTGGAATACAGACGCGGGTTCCGCGACAGCACAGCGATCTTCATGCAACACCTGTGGAGGAGGTAGATACCGGGAACACCGGCTTGTCTTGTACATATTTGATGCCCGGATTGACCACCAGCTGGCCGTCGATCAGGGCTTTGGAACCGAGCAACAGGCGATAGCGCATGGACTTGCGGCAGGCGAGGGTGAACTCGATCGGCCAGACCCGGTCACCCAGGGCCAGGGTGGTGCTGATCACGTAGCGCACCTGGGCCTGGCCATTGGAACTCTTGATGGTCTTGCGGGCGACCAGCGGCGCTTCGCATCGTCGATGGCGCAACTGCACGACAGTGCCCAGGTGCGCAGTGAAGCGCACCCACTTCTCGCCGTCGCGTTCGAACGGCTCGATGTCGGTGGCATGCAGGCTGGAGGTGCTGGCGCCGGTGTCGATTTTTGCCCGAAGGCCAGCGACTCCCAGATCCGGAAGCGCCACCCACTCGCGCAGACCGATAACGGTCAAATGGTCAAATGTCTTCAATGGAAAAAACCAACAATTAACGCGTCCACGCTTCAGGGGATACCTGGGCCAACGCTTTGAATGCGGGTCTGGCGAACCAGAATCCCTGCATCAGAAATATTCCGCAGTCCGCCAGAAAATCCCGTTCACCCGCACTCTCTATGCCTTCGGCGATGACTGTAACGTCCAACTCCGCACAGATTGTGACAATCCCCCGAACGATAGCCTGACGAACACGGTCACGGTCGATATCGCGGATCAGCGCCATATCGAGCTTGATCAGGTCCGGTTGGAAATCGGCCAGCAGATTGAGCCCCGAATAGCCGGCACCGAAATCGTCGATGGCCGTCTTGAAGCCGAATTCGCGGTATTCACGCAGAATATTGGTCAAATGGCGATAGTTATCTACATGCTCGCTTTCCAGTGTTTCGAAAATCAGCCGGTCGATCGGGAAATTGTGTTTTCTGGCAGCCTCCAGGGTGCTGCGAATGCATAACTCTGGACGATAGACGGCGTTGGGCATGAAGTTGATCGACAAGTGTGTCTGCATATTAAGTTCGGCTGCGCCTTCGATGGCGCGAGTCCGGCAGAGCTGGTCGAAACGGTAGCGGTTATCTTCTGTAACCTGATCCAGCACGGTTAATGCGCCTTCACCGGCCGCACCACGAACCAGTGCCTCGTAGGCGTACATCGACTTGTCACGCAGATCCACGATGGGCTGATACGCGAAGGAAAAGTCGAAGCCCAGCGGCTCGCTTTGCTGGCAGCCCAGGCACCCGGATTTGGGCGAGGTCAATGAAGACGGAAATTTGGTCACTCGATCACTCCATGCCGTTGAACCGGCGAAGATCACAGTTTATCTGGAGGGCCGGATTCTTGCGCCCGACAGAATCGGTAGTACAGTTCCGACTACTGGCTGAACGAGGAATTCATATGGCGCAAAAACAGGAAGAGGACGACAAGGTCCGTCTCGACAAGTGGTTGTGGGCCGCGCGTTTTTTCAAGACTCGCGCTTTGGCCAAGGCTGCCATCGAGAGCGGCAAGGTGCATTGTCGGGGAGAGCGCTGCAAGCCTGGCAAAGAGCCACGCATTGGCGATGAGTTCGAGATCCGCACGGGCTTTGACGAGAAGACCATTGTGGTTCAGGCCCTGTCGATCGTGCGTCGCGGCGCACCTGAGGCGCAGACGCTGTATGCCGAGACCGAGGCGAGTATTGCCAAGCGTGAAGCCGCTGCGGCGATGCGCAAGGCGGGCGCCCTGGGTGTGACCACCGATGGCAAACCGAGCAAGAAGCAGCGTCGGGATCTGTTTAAATTTCGTGGGAACAGTAGCGGCGAATAAAAAAACGCAGCCTGCCGGCCTGGGTTCGAGACCCGCCGGCGGCTGCGTTTTTTTTCAGTAACCGATGATTACTGCGCGGACACCACACTCATCCGCGAAACCACCGGCAGTTTGCCCAGCAGCCGGAAAACCGGCGCCGTGACCTTCAACCAGAAATTCGCCGCGTGATAAGCAAACGGCGTGTAGTAACCCCAGCCCAGTGCCCACACCGCCAGCAGCATGCCGCCGATGTAATCGTCCTGGCCCCAATGAGCACCGGCGACCAGACGCGGCAACATGAACAGCAGTGCCAGGCCCCAGATCACCAGAAACTGACCAGCCGTACGGCTGAACACGCCCATGAACAGCGCCCAGATCAGCAGCACCGAGGCGTGGTCACCGGGGAAACTCTGGCTCGAGCGATCCTTCAGCTCCCAGGTCTTCTCCAGATGCGGGAAGTAATCGCTGATATGCACGGCACCTTCGAGCACCATCGACGGGCTGCTGTGCTGCCAGCCCATGTGATCGGAGAATTTGGAAAACAGCGCGCGGATCACCACCATCAGCAGCAGGATCGAGAAAAAACCGAAAAAGGCGCGGCGCACGTCAATCGCCCTGAACACCCAGTCGCCCTTGATCAGCAGCGTCAGCAGAATCAGGCCGACGATGATGTCGAACGGTCGCAGACTTGCAATTGCCCAGATGTGGAGCCATATGGGGTTGCTGGCCAGCGGTGCGTTGAGTGAGCGGAACAGCCACTCGTCGAAAATCACACACATCATCTGACCTGTAGGCCATAACCAGAAAGCCAGTAGTGCCAATGGCACAACGTTGCTCAGAACCAGCCGGCCGAGGTTCCACCTTGATTGGAACAAACCCGGATTGTTCATAAAATGCCTCCCGTGGCTGAACATCGGCATCAAAAAGGATGCCAGAAGCGCGGGATTTTCATTCTTTGTAACCATTTTGTCATCACATTCAGATACCCAAACCTATGACCGATTTCCTCGATACCGATTACACCCAACGCTTCATCTTCGATGACAGCGACACGCGCGGCGAACTGGTGTCGCTGGAGCGCAGCTACGCCGAAGTGCTCGCCAAGCACCCGTACCCGGAACCGGTTGCGCAATTGCTGGGCGAACTGATGGCGGCCGCCTCGTTGCTGGTGGGCACCCTGAAATTCGATGGCTTGCTGATTCTTCAGGCCCGTTCCGAAGGCCCGATCCCGCTATTGATGATCGAATGCTCCAGCGAGCGAGAAATCCGTGGCCTGGCGCGCTACCACGCCGAGCAGATCCCGGCCGACGCAACCCTCGGCGACCTGATGCCGAACGGTGTCCTGGCCTTGACCGTCGACCCGACCGTTGGCCAGCGTTACCAGGGCATCGTCGACCTCGACGGCGAAACCTTGTCCGACTGCTTCACCAACTATTTCGTCATGTCCCAGCAGGTCGGCACCCGCTTCAAGCTCTGTGCCGATGGCCGTCGTGCCCGTGGTCTGTTGCTGCAGCAACTGCCGGCCGATCGCCTGAAAGACGAAGAAGAACGCGCCGCCAGCTGGCAGCACATCACCGCGCTGGGCAACACGCTGACCGCTGATGAACTGTTGAGCCTGGACAACGAAACGGTTCTGCATCGCCTCTACCATGAAGAGCAGGTTCGTCTGTTCGATGTGCAGAAACTGCGCTTTCACTGCAGCTGCTCCCGCGAGCGTTCGGGCAATGCACTGGTCAGCCTGGGTCTGGAAGATGCGCAGGCGCTCGTGGCCGAGCAAGGTGGAAAAGTCGAGATCGATTGCCAGTTCTGCAACCAGCGCTACCTGTTCGATGCGGCAGATATCGCTCAATTGTTCGCTGGCGCGGGCGTCGAGACGCCGTCAGATACCCGGCACTAAAACGGTTCAGCGCAGGTAAATTCACTGCTCAACGACGGAATAACGCCGTTACGACGGGAGGGCCCTACTCTTTTTGGGCTTTTCTGGCATAATCCGGCCCACTTTTTTCGCGGTAGTAGTGCACGACTTTCTACTACAAAACGTTTGGAGCACACTCGGCCACTGGCCGACGGGGAACCTCATGACGCAAGCCAATAACGCCGTGTACACCGATCTGAGTGTTGATGATCTGGTAAAAGAAGCCCTGAACCGCGGTGAAGGCGAGCTTGCCGATACCGGCGCTCTGGTTGTTCGCACCGGTCACCGTACCGGCCGTTCGCCAGTCGACCGTTTCATCGTTGAAGAGCCTTCCACCCAGGCTGCCATTGCCTGGGGCCCGATCAACCGCAAGTTCCCGGCCGACAAGTTCGACGCGCTGTGGGCTCGTGTTGAAGCATTCAACAACGCGCAAGAGCATTTCGTTTCCCATGTGCATGTAGGCGCGGCCGAAGATCACTACCTGGCCGTGAAGATGACCACCCAGACTGCCTGGCAGAACCTGTTCGGTCGTTGCCTGTTCATCAACCCGGCTCAGTACAACCCGGCCGGTCGCGAAGAGTGGCAAGTGCTGAACGTCGCCAACTTCGAGTGCGTGCCTGAGCGTGACGGCACCAACTCCGACGGTTGCGTGATCATCAACTTCGCGCAGAAGAAAGTGCTGATCGCCGGCATGCGTTACGCCGGTGAAATGAAGAAAGCCATGTTCTCCGTGCAGAACTTCCTGCTGCCGGCCGCTGACGTGCTGCCAATGCACTGCGCTGCCAACATCGGCGAAGAAGGCGACGTGACCCTGTTCTTCGGTCTGTCGGGCACCGGCAAGACCACCCTGTCCGCCGATGAAAGCCGTTACCTGATCGGTGACGACGAACACGGCTGGGGCGAAGGCGTTGTCTTCAACATCGAAGGCGGCTGCTACGCCAAGTGCATCGACCTGTCCGAGAAGAACGAGCCGGTCATCTGGAAAGCCATCAAGCACGGCGCCGTGCTGGAAAACGTCGTGATCGACGACGCCAAGCACGCCGACTACGCCGATGTCAGCCTGACTCAGAACAGCCGCGCGGCCTACCCGCTGGAGCACGTTGCCAAGCGTTCCGAGAAGAACCTGGGCGGCGAGCCAAACGCTGTGATCTTCCTGACCTGCGACCTGACCGGCGTCCTGCCGCCAGTGTCGATTCTCAACGAAGAACAAGCGGCCTATCACTTCCTGTCCGGCTACACCGCTCTGGTGGGCTCGACTGAAATGGGTTCGGGCAGCGGCATCAAGTCGACCTTCTCCACCTGCTTCGGCGCACCGTTCTTCCCGCGTCCGGCCGGCGAATATGCTGAACTGCTGATCAAGCGCATCCGCGGCTTCGGCTCCAAGGTCTACCTGGTCAACACCGGCTGGACCGGCGGCGGCTACGGCGTCGGCAAACGCTTCAACATCCCGACCACCCGTGCGGTGATCGCAGCGATCCAGAGCGGCGCGCTGATCGGTGCAGCCACCGAGCACCTGGACACCATCAACCTGGACGTGCCACTGGCCGTACCGGGCGTCGAAACCAACCTGCTCAACCCGCGCAACACTTGGGCTGACAAGGCTGCGTACGACGAAGCTGCCAAAGCACTGGCCGGTCTGTTCATCGAGAACTTCAAGAAGTTCGAAGTGAGCGACGCGATCAAGGCTGCCGGGCCTAAGTTGTAAGACTTAGTTCTGGTGAATGAAAAAGCCGCCTCTTGAGGGCGGCTTTTTTGTGGGTGGTGGGTTGGATTTCATTGTCAGAGCAACTGCTATTATTCCCGCAGAATCCGCGTTAAACAGCCAGAATAATGCTACTTAAGGAGCCGCGAACTCCTAAGCATTTTCCCTCCAACCATCATGGCCATTGCCGTCTGGTATGCAGCACTCGTAGCACTTCCACAACATTAACTTTGACTGCGTAGATGATGACGTAGTTTGGAGTGACGACGATTTCGCGGGTACCTTCCGCGATACCTTTTCGGTACAGGGCTGGGTGCTGGCGAGCGCTTTCTCCTTTCAGTTCGAAGGCCTCATCGAGTTCAATCGCTGCAACGGGATTTTCCTGGCTGATACGCTCCATGATGTTGTCTCGGTCATCCAGCGCCTCTTGGCGCCAGACCAACCTCATCAACGTACTCGCTGACGCAGGGCATCCCGCTTGGCGGCAAATATCCTGCGAGCGTCTTCATCGCTGACGCTGGGTCTTGGGTCATCAATGCTGATTTGTACCTGTTGCTTGACCCATTCTTCATACGCAGCTGCTTCATGAGCTTGTTTCATCGCTTCGGCGCGATCTGGGCGGGCATAGGTTTTTATCTGAAGAGGGTCATAACTGGAGGCGTCCACATCGAAGTGATTGATGCCCACTCCTTGCAGGTAGGTCACCAGTGTTTCAAACCGCTTGAACAGACGTACCTGGCCACTGCGTTGTGCGGTCAGTGAGTATTCTTTGCTTCCTTGCTGAATCTGAATCGACCAGCCACCGGGTTTGGCGACGATATGTGCGCTACTGATCGAACCGTTCTCAAACAGCCGCTTGAGAGTGCTGTGATCAATGGTTTCAGTGGTCATGAAGGCAAGCCCTTGGTTGAACAATGGCTCCCATCGTACGCAATCAATAATAGTTTGCAAAATTCTGATCCTTAAGTTTCGCGCCGGAGATGTCAGCGTCAGTGTTCGAGATAGGGGCAGGCAGTTCTAGCTGTGAACACGCCTGTCGAGGAGTTCGTCAGGCCGGGGCTTTCCAACTGAGCATTTTCTGCTGGGCGACCTGCAATAGGTCACAGCCGTCTTTGGTCAGCAGGTAGAGCGCGTGGGTGATGTGCGGGATGTCTTCAACGTCGGCGTGTTTGAAGCAGAGGCAGTAGAGAGTTTGCAGCAGGTCGCTGGAGGCGCGCAGGCGCTGGACGGCGCATTCGAGGATGTCTTGCGGGTTGGCCTCGGTGTCGATGACCAGGGGCTTGGTGTCGGTGAGGTTGGAGTCGAGTGGGCGGTAGCGATCGGAGTGGAGCTCGTTCCATGATTTCATTTTTTAGATCCTCAATTGCTTCGAATGAAGCCACCACATCGTGACCAAGCGACTGGAGGCGACTGTGTTCGGGTTGGTCAACCGGTGAGGATCATGCACATACCCGGCACGCTCGAGAGCGTCCCAAACACAGCCACCATAACGCTGCTGGCAATTGAGTGCCGGCAGCATACAGCGGACGCGAATGCATGATCCATTCGGGTGACCAAGCCCGAGCCGCTGAATTGGCAGCGACAGTCACAACTATAGGTTTCGGCCCGCTGGCGCCGATAGAAGACAAGGCGCCACTGCCTGTAGGAACGGGATGCAGATTTGGGCAGGTCGTTCCTACAGATCAATCACGGTTTTCAACGAATCGCCCGATACGCCTCAACATCCAGCACACTCGTGGTCAGCCCTGTCGCCGGACTGTAGATCGTGCCTTTCACCGTCGAGAACGGAACGCCTTTGCTGCCCAGCGAAACGTAGCGCTCGCCTTGATCCAGCTCGGTGAACCAGGTGTAGGAACACTTCTCCATGGCCTTGTATTTCGCTGCCGCGTTGACGATGGCGGCGGTGTGGTTGCGAAGGTCGGCGTCGGTGAGGTTGAGGTTTTTGTCTAGGGCGGTGCCCCAGCGTTTCAGGCAGACCTCGGCAAAGTGGCGGACGATCAGGCCGGGTTCGGCCAGCACTTTTGAACCACTGTTGCCGTCGGCGGAGGCGTTGCCGACCAGGGTGGCGTGACGGCCGGGCATGGGGAAGATGCTGGTTTTGGTGCCGGTCGCGGTTTGCGGGATGACGCAGCTGAAGCCTTTGGAACGTTCATCCCGCGCGTAGAAACCCACATACTCTTTTACGTTGCTGTTGAGCTTTACCCGTTGTTCCTGAAAGTTACCGATGCCCGGTACCGGGTCGATGGCAAAGATATTCACTGGAATGTTTTTCAGTGCACTGTCGTTGAACATGGCATTCGCCAGCATGTGGCAACTTATACCGCCGCGACTCCAGCCCACCAGATTGACTTTTGTTGGAATAACACCGTCCTTGCGAAAGGTTTTGATAATTTGCTCCTGTAACTTCTGCTGCGTAACGCTGCGATCGCCATAGTTGTATTTACGCCACAGCCAGGAACCTTCGACTTTTACATCTTCAATGGGGATGCCGGCGGCTTTTAGGCGGTTGTATTCCGCTTCGGTCAGTTGCTCGCGCTGCCAGTCACATTGGCCTTTGATGATGTTTACCGCGTGCTGGACGTTTTCCTCCCAGCCCTTGCCGAACAAGGTCCCGCTGAGGCCGTAGTCCTTGGATTGGGTGAACAGTTCATCGGCTTGCAGGTTGCTGGTGCCGGGGCCATCGACCACGATCCATTCGGCGAACTCGCGACCGACGTGATGAGAAGCCAGTGTGGAAACCAATTCACCGTCCCAATAGTTTTCGTGGGCGTTATCAAACTTTGTCGAACCTGTACCGCAAAAGAAAATAGTCAGCGTAGTCATGTTTTTGCTCTTGGTTGATGTAAGAGCAAACAGGCTAGTTCCAATATTTGTTGTAATGGAAGCGATGGGTTGTTGCGAACTTTGTAAGTTGGTTGGCTGGCTTTAACTATTTATTTGTTGTCTGGCAACTTCCAGCAAGTCACAGCCGTCCTGCGTCAATAAATAAAGCGCATTGACGATGTTGGGGATATCTTTCACGTCGGCCTGTTTGAAACACAAGCAGTAAAGAGTTTCCAGCAGATCACTGGCGGCACGCAGGCGTTGATCGGCGGCATTGAGCAAATCACCCGGTTTTACTGCGGTGTCGATGACCATTACCGGATTGTCGCCGGTGCAGGTCTTGAGAGGGCGAAAACGAGTATTCAGCGGTGTGAACATGTTCATGATTGAGGCGTGTCCTTTACGAAGTCGCTTCGGCGGGCCGACACAGTGTTTTCAGTTGCGCCGGCCACTATAGAAGCGCGCTGTCGAGTGGGACAAGACAGCCACAATGGACAGAATTCGTAGGGGTTTTTCCGGGGGGCGGGCACTTGCCCTACGCGTTTTTGCGGCTTTTTCACAGCCAAACCCTGATGGGCGAAATTTCCCACGCGTTTGTCGGGCGATTCCCGTTAAACATCTGTATGGTGCGCGCCAGAATCCGTAGGGCGTTTCCAGGCGTCCGACACCGACTTAAAGGGAATTAGGTATGCATTGGCTACGAATGGCCTCGATCGTTTTGCTATGGGCCAGTGGTTGTCGTTTGGCGTTGGCCTCCGAGGCGGGCAATGGACTGGTGCTCACGCAAGTAGAGCGCACCGAATGGCCGGACGCACTCACGACCCAGGCCAGCATCGACACGGCGTCTCGTGCCGAAGTGCTGATGTTCGGCAAGGCACTGCTGGCCAGCGAAGGTCTGGATGAACCCGGACTCAAACAACGTCTGGGCGTGCCGCATGTGCAGCTCAAGTCGGTCCGCCAGGTGCGTGACGGTCTATGGGATCGTCTGTTTACCACCTATCGCAACGCCAGCCAGAACTGCGACGAGCAAGCGTTCTGCCCTCGGGTGCGCAGTGTCGCTGACCTGCGTCAGTTGGCGGCGGCATTCACCGGTGATATCAGCCCGGCCCATGCACTGTGGGCCAGCAAAAGCCGGGGTCTGCATGAGCGGCTGTTGAACGAGCAATTGCGAGTGGCGGTGTTGCAGCCGTAGCGCCAGTTAGGTCGTAAGCGTATGACCCGCTGTCACTGCGCTGGCAAGTGGGGGAAGGTCGCCGGGAAAGGGGGAGCAGCCGCCGAGCAACAGGGCCGTGATGAGAAGAGCGAAGGGCAGTTTCAAACGATTCGACATGTGTCTTCCTTAGTGAGAATCCAGAAGCATCGGCCGTCCTGGCGCGATGTTCGATGGACCTTACACTCGCCATCGTGACTTCAGCGAGGAACAAAGTGTTTCGTTTGTTTCAGGCCATGGCTCAGCATTTCACGCTGTATCATCCCGTATCGATTTGACCCCGGCCTTTTCTCGACTCGCTGCGATCGCCCGCTAGGCTGTTGGCATCACAGCGGTCAACGGAGTGACAGCGAATGCATAACACCCTGGAACAGGTTTTCGGTTATCCACAGTTTCGACCCGGTCAGGAAGCGGCAATCAGCGCCGTTCTCGCCGGGCGCTCGGCCGCTGCGATATTTCCCACCGGCTCCGGCAAGTCCCTTTGTTACCAGGTCCCGGCACTCTTGCTGCCACACCTGACGCTAGTGGTCTCGCCGCTGCTGGCGCTGATGCAGGATCAGCTCGAGTTCTTGCGACGGCACGGGATTTCGGCAGGCAGCATCGATTCGGCGCAGAGCCGCGAAGATGCCAACGATGTGATGGCCCGCGCCCGTTCCGGCGAACTGAAGATCCTGATGATTTCCGTGGAGCGTTTGAAGAACGAACGCTTTCGCAACTTTTTGCAGCAGGTGCCGATCTCGCTGCTGGTGGTGGACGAGGCGCACTGCATCTCCGAGTGGGGCCACAACTTCCGCCCCGACTACCTCAAGCTGCCGGACTACCAGCGCCAGTTCAACATCCCGCAGACCTTGCTGCTGACCGCCACAGCAACGCCGAAAGTCATCGCCGACATGCAGGCGAAATTCGCCATCGCTGAAGAGGATGTAGTGACCACCGGTTTCTATCGGTCCAACCTCAATCTGCTGGTCGAGCCTGTGCGTGGGCAGGACAAGCGTCGACGGCTGGTGGAGTGGATGAGCGAGCGCGTGGGTCAGCCGAGCATCGTCTACGTCACCCTGCAGAAAACCGCCGAGCAGATTGCCGAACATCTTGAGCGCAATGGCATTCAGGCCGAGGCTTATCACGCCGGTTTGCCCCATGAGCAACGGGACGGGATCCAGAAGCGCTTCATGGGCGGGCAGTCCAATTGCATCGTTGCCACCATCGCGTTCGGCATGGGTATCGACAAGAGCGACATCCGCAACGTGGTGCATTTCGACCTGCCCAAATCCACCGAAAACTACAGCCAGGAAATCGGTCGCGCCGGGCGTGACGGGCAGCCGTCCGACTGCCTGGTGCTGGCCAACCGCGACAGCCTCAACGTGCTGGAAAACTTCGTGTATGGCGACACGCCGGAACGGGACGGCATTCGTCATGTGCTGGACGAGTTGCAGGCCGCCGCGCCCGAAGGCCAATGGGAATTTCTGCTCGGGCCGCTGGCGGATCAGAGCAATATTCGTTCGTTGCCTTTGAAGACCTTACTGGTGCAACTGGAGCTGCGAGGGCTGATTGCCCCGCGCTACGCGTACTACGCCGAGTACCGCTTCAAATATTTGCTGGAACCCGATGCGTTGCTTGAGCGTTTCGAGGGCGAGCGCAGGGATTTCGTTGCCGCGATCATCCAGACCTCAAGCCATGCGCGCACCTGGGCCACGGTGAATTTCGAGGCGATGTACGAGCAGTATTCCGCCGAGCGCAATCGGGTGGTGAAGGCGCTGGATTACTTTCAGGAAAAGGGCTGGGTCGAGCTTGAGAGCAAGCAGATGACCGAGGTCTACAACGTCCTGCGCGGCGATTTCGACAGCCAGGCCTTGAGCGCTGAGCTGCATGACTATTTCACCCGCCATGAGCAAACCGAAGTGGCGCGGATTCACGCCATGCTCGAGCTGTTCGCCACCAAGCGATGCCTCGGATATCGGCTGGCCGAATATTTTGGCGATCACAATGCGCCGCAGCAGTGCGGGCATTGCTCGGTCTGTCACGGGCACGTCGCCCGGCTGCCGGCACCTCCGGAATTGCCGGCGCTTGTGGATAAAAATTTTGCGGCGTTGTGTAGCGATTTTATCCACAGGCACCAGCAGCACACTGGCAGTGCTCCGTCGGCGGAGCGGTTGACCCGGTTTTTGTGCGGGATCAGCGTGCCGTTGTTTACCCGGCTCAAGGCCCGGGCCATCTCAGGATTTGCGGCGCTGGAGGAGTATCCCTATGCCGAGGTGCGGGCCTGGGCTCAGGCGCATCTTTGAAGTCTCGAATCCATCTGCTGAATGTCGATCATCACGGCAATGAACTTCAAAAATGCCTGTTGGCTGACTATGGTGATGGCTGTCTTCGGATCGCCAACAAGAGAACAACATGAGCCAGACATCCTTCGCTATTCAGCAGGCCGCCGTGATCGGCGCCGGTACCATGGGCCGCGGCATTGTCATGTGCCTGGCCAATGCCGGCGTGTCAGTGCAGTGGGTCGATAACAATCCACAGATGCTCGAACAGGCGCTGGCCGTCGTGGCCGATACCTACGCGCACAACGTGCGACAGGGCCGGATCGACCAGGCCGAGGCCGATGCGCGGATCGCCCGTGTCAGTGCGGCGCCGGACTATGTGGCGATCCGCAACGTCGACTTGGTGATCGAAGCTGTTTATGAAAATCTTGAGCTCAAGCAGAAGATCTTCCGTGAACTCGACGGCTTGCTGAAGCCCGAAGCGCTGCTGGCGAGCAATACCTCGGCGCTGGACATCGACGCCATTGCCGCCGCGACACGCCGCCCGACCCAAGTGTTGGGCCTGCATTTCTTCAGCCCGGCGCACATCATGAAGTTGCTGGAAATAGTCCGTGGTGCGCAGACCTCACCGGTTGTGCTTGAGGCTGCTTTAGAGCTGGGCAAGCGCATGGGCAAGGTTAGTGTGGTGTCGGGCAACTGCCACGGTTTTATCGGCAACCGCATGCTGCATCCGTATGTGCTCGAAGCGCGCAAGATGTTGCTCGAAGGGGCGTATCCACATCAGGTCGATGCGGCGTTGCAGAGTTTCGGTTTCGCCATGGGGCCGTTTCGCATGTACGACGTGGTCGGCATCGATCTCGAGTGGCGTGCCCGCGAACTGGCCGGCAAAGGGCAGGACGCGCCCGAGGTTCAGGTGGATAACCGCTTGTGCGAACTGGGTCGGTTTGGTCAGAAGTCCGGTAATGGTTACTACCACTACGAGCCGGGTAGCCGTCAGGCCGAGCATGATCCCGAGGTCGATGCACTGGTGTTGAGCGTCAGCGAAGGTCTGGGGTTTCATCGGCGGGATATCGGTTCGGAGGAGATCCTCGAGCGGTGCCTGCTGGCGTTGGTCAACGAGGGGGCGAAGATCCTGCAGGAAGGGATTGCCGAGTCGGCGCATGACATCGACCAGGTCTATCTGAATGGCTACGGCTTCCCGGCGGAGCGGGGCGGGCCGATGGCCTGGGCGGACGATCAGGGGCTGGCCGATATTCACAAGCGATTATTGGCGCTGGAGACCCGGCAGGGCGATCACTGGCGGCCGGCGCCATTGATTGGTGAGCTGGCGGCGCGAGGCAAGGGTTTTTACCTTTAGACTGGGCAGATCACTCCAGGAATCGACACTGATGTCCAACCCGATGCCGCAACGCAGCGATTACCCGCACTTCCAGCCGATCACCACGCGCTGGCATGACAACGACGCCTATGGTCACGTCAACAACGTCACCTATTACAGCTTCTTCGACACCGCGGTGAACACCTACCTGATTCAGGTCGGAGGGCTGGATATCCATGACGGCGAGGTGGTGGGGTTTGTGGTGAGTTCGTCTTGCGACTACTTCGCGTCGATCGCTTTCCCTGATCGAATCGAGATCGGTCTGCGAGTCGGCAAGCTGGGCAACAGTTCGGTGCAATACGAACTGGCGGTGTTCAAGGAAGGAGAGGTGGAGGCCTGTGCAGCCGGGCGCTTCGTGCATGTATTTGTTGACCGGGCATCCAATCAGCCGGTGTCGATTCCGGGCAGGTTGCGCGAAGCGCTGGAACACCTGGCGGTGTGACAGGCAAAAAAAATCGCAGCCCGGGGGAGCTGCGATCTGGCTTTTACGGCAACGAGGTCAAGCCTCAGTCGCGGTAGTAGCGATGGTGCTTGCGATGGCCATAGGCATGACCACGACCTGGGTGGCGGTCACGGTAGTAACGACGATCATCATGGCGACGATCGTAATGACGATCGTCATCATCGCTCTTGTTGCCCATGTAGTTGCCCAGCGCGCCACCCGCGCCGCCGCCGGCTGCTGCGCCGATCAGGCTGCCGGTGGTGCCGCCCATGCTGCGGCCGACCACGTTGCCGCCGGCTGCGCCCAGCGCACCGCCAATGGCTGCTTCGCCACGGCTGCGCTTGTCCGCGCCCACCGCACTACCACCCGCGCCGCCCAGGGCTGCGCCAATGGTTGAACCTGTACTGCCGCCTAGCGATTGACCGACGACCGAGCCAAGAACCCCGCCCAATGCGCCGCCCACACCTGCTTCGGTGGTGCCTCCGGCAGAAGCGAAGCCACTGACCAGGCCAAGGGACAACAAGAGAATCGAGGAGAACTTCATAGAGGAGCCTCAAAGGGATGACGGCGCGATCCTGAGGCTCTGGAATGGGCGTGACAATCGAAATCCGACGAATAACACGACTTGTATACAATTCTGCAACTTACTGATTTTTGGGTGGAACTTAATCGATTTTCGCCGGTCTTTAACTACTTCGGACAGGCCGCTTTGATCACAAAGCGGCCTTTTTGTGGGCGTTTGAAAAGTGTTCGCGCAGAAAAAAACATTGATTCTGCTGCCGCTTTCGCGAGCAAGCTCCGACGAAGGCGCCCGTTCAGGCGCCGTATCAGGCCGACTTGGCCATGATCAGTCCTGTCTCACTCGCCGCTTCCAGGCGAATGGCAATGAACTTCGATGTCGGCGTATGGCTGCCATCGCCGGTGCTTTCCAGCGGCACCAACGGGTTCACCTCAGGGTAATAAGCCGCCGCTTGTCCCGCCGGTATATCGAACGCCAGCAGTGTGAAGCCTTTCACCCGACGTTCGCGGCCATCGTCCCATAGCGACACGATGTCAGCCTTTTGGCCCGGCTTGAAGCCGAGACGAATGATATCCGCCTCGTTGGCAAACAGCACGTCGCGCTGTCCCTTCACCCCGCGATAACGGTCATCCAGACCATAAATCGTGGTGTTGTACTGATCGTGTGAGCGCATCGATTGCAGAATCAGGTCCGGCAGTTTTCCGGTGGCTCGGGTGCGTTCGTGGATCAGGTCCTTCGGTAGCATGTTCGGCTTGAAGTTGGCCCGGCCCGAGGTGGTGTTCCATTTGCGTGCACCGGCGCTGTTGCCCAGGTAGAATCCGCCCGGATTCTTGACCTTTTCATTGAAGTCCTTGAAGCCCGGAATGGTGTCGGCGATCAGTTCGCGGATGCGCCGGTAGTCGGCCACCAGCCAGTTCCAGTCCACCGGTTTGCTGCCCAGGGTCGCGGCGGCGATGCCGGCGATGATCGACGGCTCCGAGCGCATCTGGTTCGACAGCGGCTGCAACTGACCGTTGGAGGCGTGCACCATGCTGAACGAGTCTTCCACAGTGACAGCCTGCGGGCCTTCGGTCTGGATGTCGATGTCGGTACGGCCCAGGCACGGCAGGATCAACGCGTCCTTGCCGTGAGCCAGGTGGCTGCGGTTGAGCTTGGTGCTGATCTGCACGGTCAGATCGCAGTTGCTCAGGGCCTGGAAGGTACGCGGGCTGTCCGGCGTGGCTTGGGCGAAGTTGCCGCCCAGCCCGATGAACACTTTGGCGCGACCTTCGGCCATCGCGTGAATCGCTTCGACCACGTTGTGCCCGTTGTGGCGCGGCACCTTGAACTGGAAGCGGCGCTCCAGGGAATCGAGGAACGCCACTGGCGGACGCTCGTTGATGCCCATGGTGCGGTCACCCTGCACGTTACTGTGGCCGCGTACCGGGCACAGACCGGCGCCGGGCTTGCCGATGTTGCCGCGCAGCAGCATCAGGTTGGCGATTTCCTGGATGGTCGGCACCGAATGACGGTGCTGGGTGATGCCCATCGCCCAGCACATGATTACGTTCTTGCCTTTGGCGTACATGCGCGCCGCCTGTTCGATTTCCACCAGGGTCAGGCCGGACTGCGTGACGATTTGCTCCCAAGGAGTGTCGTCAATGACACCGATGTACTCGAGCACGTTGACGCTGTGTTCATTGAGGAAGTCGTGATCAAACACCGCCGGCGCACCGGCCTTCTGCGCATCGCGTTCCCATTGCAGCAGAAACTTGGCCATGCCGCGCAGTACCGCCATGTCGCCGCCCAGTGCCGGGCGGAAATACGCGGTGTTGGTCGGCTTGTCGCCGTTGGTGAGCATTTCGATCGGATGCTGCGGATGCTGGAAGCGTTCCAGACCACGCTCTTTCAGCGGGTTGATGCACACCACCTGAGCACCGCGCTTCACCGCTTCGCGCAGCGGTTCGAGCATGCGTGGATGGTTGGTGCCGGGGTTCTGGCCCCAGACGAAAATCGCATCGGCGTGTTCGAAATCGTCGAAGGTCACGGTGCCTTTGCCGACGCCGACACTCTGCGCCAGGGCCACGCCGCTGGCCTCGTGGCACATGTTCGAGCAGTCGGGGAAGTTGTTGGTGCCGAAGGCGCGCACGAACAGTTGATACAGGTACGCCGCTTCGTTGCTGGCGCGGCCCGAGGTGTAGAACTCGGCCTGATCCGGGCTCGACAGCGCTTGCAGGTGTTTGCCGATCAGCGCGTAGGCATCGTCCCAGCTGATGGGTTTGTAGCGGTCGGTTTCGGCGTCATACACCAGCGGTTCGGTCAGACGACCTTGATATTCAAGCCAGTAGTCGCTCTGTTCCAGCAACGAGGTGACACTGTGCTTGGCGAAGAACTTGCCGTCGACCCGACGCTTGGTCGCTTCCCAGTTCACTGCCTTGGCGCCGTTCTCGCAGAACTTGACCATGCCGCTTTCCGGCGAATCACCCCAGGCACAGCCCGGGCAGTCGAAGCCGCCGTTCTGGTTGGTCTTGAGCATCATGCGCAGGTTTTTCAGCGCGTTGTCGCTGGTCAGCCAGGCCTGGGCCACGCTGATCAGTGCGCCCCAGCCACCGGCCGGGCCCTTGTAAGGCTTGTAGCGCGGAACGGGTTTCTGGTCGGCTTGATGATGTTGGCTCACGGGTGTTTCTCCATTTCTGGGCTATACACCCGCGGCGCGTTTTTCTGCGGCAGGTGAATGAGATTGAGGTTGTGGCGTCGCGCCCATTGCACGGCGAGACCGGTAGGCGCGGACAGGCTGACCAGGGTCTGAATCCCGGCCCGCAGAACTTTCTGGATCAATTCGAGACTGCAACGGCTGGTGACAATCGCCAGCCCGCCGGCTGTGGATATCTTTTGCCGGATCAGGCCGCCGATCAGTTTGTCGAGGGCGTTGTGCCGGCCGATGTCTTCGCGGCCCAGCAGCAATTCACCGCTGGCGTTCATGAACACCGCCGCGTGCACCGCGCCGCAATGCTGGCCCAGTGGCTGGAACGCGCCGATGCGCTGGCGCAGACCGTCGAGCCATTCGATGGGCGGCAAGGGGGCGCCGGGTAAAACCTTGAGATCAGGCAGCGCCTGTTCCACCGCTTCCACGCCGCACAACCCGCAACCGCTGGTGCCGGCCAGTTGCCGACGCTGTTGCTTGAGGTTCCAGAAGGCGCGGTTGGCGATGGTGACTTGTGCGTATTGCGCCGAGCCCGAACCGGTCAGTTGCAGATCATAGATATCCGAGGCGTCTTCGATAATGCCGCTGCCGAGACTGAAACCGACGATGAAGTCTTCAAGATCTGTGGGCGTGACCAGCATCACAGCCTGGCTGATGCCGTTGTAGGCAATCGCCAACGCGACTTCTTCGGCCAGCGCGGTGCTGGCCGATTCCGCGAGGGGGAGATCGCTGTAACTGTAAGTTTGACTGGCGGCAGGCGCGGGCGTTTCGAGAGCGGGCGCCGCGCAGGCCGGGCGCTTGGCGTTCATGGCATCACCAACGGATTGATCAACGCTAAGACTAGGCGCGGCAAACTGTCGCGTCTAATCGCTAGTTTCGATCTCCCGATAGATGCTGTCGATCAAGAGTCGGCTGGTGATTTCTGATAAATCGCGAAACAGGCCTCGGCCAACGCCGATCGAGGCGCACCGCGGCGCATGATCAGGCCCAGCCGGGCGAGCGTCTGAGCGCTTTCGATAGGTTGCAGGCGCAAGTGATCGGTCAGGTTTTCCAGACCACCGTCCAATGGCATCACTGCGCAGCAAAGACCACCGTGCACGGCTTGCAACAATTGGTGGACGGCGTCGGTTTGCAGCAACGGCTGTGGTGTCAGGCCTCGGCTGTGGAAGTTGTGGTCGATGGACTGACGAAAGTGCATGCCGCTGGTGAGCATGCCGAGCGGCAGTTCGATCAGAGATTCCCAGCTCAGCGGCGCCTCGCTGAAGTTGAAGAAGCGCTGGTCATAGAGCAGGCCCATCCGGGTTTCGCTGAAGGCCAGGGATTCGAATCGTTCACTGTCGAGGCGTTCCAGATAAGACACGCCAATATCGATGCGATTGTTCGCCAGTTGCTCCAGCACTTGCTCCGAGCTCAGCGATGACAGCTCAAAACGCAGGTTCGGGTGTTCGGCATGCAGGCGTTGCATCAGGGGCAATGCGTCGAAGCTCGACAGCGGCACCACCCCCAGCCGCAATGTGCCGATCAGGTTGCCGCGACAAGCTGCGGCTTCGGCCTGCAAGCCATCGTAAGCCGCCAGTACTGTGCGGGCCCAGGCCAGCACTCTCTCGCCGGGTGCCGTGAATCCTTCGAATCGCTGACCACGATTGACCAGCGGCAGATCGAGCTCTTCTTCGAGGCTGCGCAGACGCATCGACAGGGTTGGCTGGGTGATGTGACAGCGCGCGGCGGCCTGGCCGAAATGGCGGGTTTCGTCGAGGGCGATGAGGAATTTCAGCTGCTTGATGTCCATCTTCGTTCCGGGGCGCTGGCAAGAGTGGGTGATTCTACCGCTTGCGCGGGGGCAGGGTCATTGGTCGGGCCGCAACCGGGTTTGTCCGGCGTGGTCTAGGCTTGGGCGTCTGGAACTTAAATCAAGGAGTGTGCGCTATGAGTCTTTTGAGCTTTGTGAAAGAGGCCGGTGAGAAGTTGCTCGACCTGTTGACTCCCGGCAACGCCAATGCCAGCGACCAACTGAAGGAGCACATCAGCAAGGTCGGGTTGGGTAACCCGAATGTCCAGGCGACCGTGGACGGTGACAAGGTGACGGTCACCGGTGAAGTGTCGAGCCAGGAAGAGAAAGAGAAAATTCTGCTGGCAGTGGGCAACATTGCCGGTGTCGGCAGTGTCGATGACCAGATCACCGTGACCGGGCCGGTTGTGGCGGCGGCGCGTTTTGTGGTCGTGAAGAAGGGCGACACTCTCAGCGCGATTTCCCTGGCGGTGTATGGCAACGCCAACCAGTACAACAAGATTTTCGAGGCCAACAAGCCACTGCTGTCACACCCGGACAAGATTTATCCGGGGCAGACGCTGCGTATTCCCGAGTAACCGCAGATACCGCTATCGCGAGCAGGCTCGCTCCCACATTGGAATGCATTTCAATCGTGTGAGCGAGCCTGCTCGCGATGGGGCGATGCGGTTTAGAGGCCGGCAATCAAATCCCGATAATCCTCGACTGCCGAAAACTCCCCGGTGTCCTTCGGCCCTTTGCGGCTGTCCGGCTCCTTCACGGCCAACAGATGCGCCACGCCGAAATTTTGCGCACTGCGCAGGATCGGCAAGGTGTCATCAATGAACAGGCTGCGTGCCGGGTCAAAACCGATATCGGCCTGCAAGGCGTCCCAGAATTGCGGGTTCTCCTTGGGAAAACCGTAATCGTGGGAGCTGATCAGCCGCTCAAAATACGGCGCCAGTTCGATTCGCTCCAGTTTCAGCGACAGTGAATCGCGGTGCGCGTTGGTGATCATCACCACGCGTTTGCCAGCTCGTTTGATTGCTTCCAGAAAGGTATCTGCGTCCGGGCGCAGGGCAATCAGGTGGGCGGTTTCCAGTTTCAGTTCACGCACCGACAGCTTCAGTTCCGCGCTCCAGAAATCCAGGCAGTACCACTGCAATTGACCGGCATGGCGCGCGAACAGCGGCTGCAATTCCATTTCCGCCATGGCCCGGCTCACGCCATGCAGTTCGGCGTAGCGTTGCGGCAAGTGTTCCAGCCAGAAGTGGTTGTCGAAGTGCAGGTCGAGCAACGTGCCGTCCATGTCCAGCAGAACGGTATCGATGTCGGACCACGGTAATGAAGGCATGGCAACGTCTCGAACGGTAAAAAGATATCCGACGCAAACAATCGGAAAAGCCGCGTTATAGTAGCGCGTTCACGCCAAGGAGCTTTGCATGCGCCAGAAACCCACCGTACTTGCCCGCGAGATCGTCGCCACCAGCCGGCTGTTCTGCGTCGAAGAGCTGAAGCTGCGTTTCTCCAACGGCGTGGAACGCACTTACGAGCGGTTGGTCGGCAAGGGCGCCGGTTACGGCGCGGTGATGATTGTGGCCATGCTTGATGCCGAACATGCGGTGCTGGTCGAGGAATACTGTGGTGGTACCGACGAGTACGAATTGTCCCTGCCCAAAGGTTTGATCGAACCGGGTGAGGATGTGCTGGCGGCAGCCGAACGCGAGCTCAAGGAAGAAGCCGGTTATGGCGCGCGACAGCTCGAGCATCTGACCGAGTTGTCATTGTCCCCGGGCTACATGAGCCAGAAAATCCAGGTAGTGCTGGCTACGGACCTGTACGAAGAACGTCTCGAAGGTGATGAACCCGAGCCGATGCGGGTAGACAAGGTCAATCTGCGGGATCTCTCTTCATTGGCGCAAAATCCGCAATTTTCCGAAGGTCGTGCCTTGGCGGCGTTGTACCTGGCCCGCGACCTGCTGACCCAGCGCGGCTTTTTTCAGTCATGAGTGAGATGTCTATGAATTTTCCCCATCCGTTGATGGCGCCGGTGGTTGAACTGGCGTTGCGCGCCGGCGAGGCGATTCTGCCGTTCTGGCGCGCCGATGTGGCGGTGACCGCCAAGTCCGATGATTCGCCGGTGACGGCGGCGGACATGGCCGCTCACCACGTGATCGTGGCTGGCCTGACCGCGCTGGACCCGAGCATCCCGGTGTTGTCCGAAGAGGACGCCAACATCCCGCAAAGCGTGCGCGCGGGTTGGCAGCGCTGGTGGCTGGTGGATCCGCTGGACGGCACCAAGGAGTTCATCAGCGGCAGCGAAGAATTCACCGTCAACATCGCACTGATCGAGAACGGCCAGGTGGTGTTTGGTGTGGTGTCGATGCCAACCAACGGTCGCTTCTACGTCGGCGGCGCGGGTCTGGGTGCCTGGCGTGGCGACACGGGCAGTACACCGGTGGCGATTCAGGTGCGTGACGTGCCGGGGCCTGGTGAAGCCTTCACCGTGGTTGCCAGCCGTCGTCATTCGAGCCCGGAACAGGAACGTCTGCTGGCCGGTTTGAGCGCCAGTCTTGGCGAGTTGCAACTGGCCAACATCGGCAGTTCGCTGAAGTTCTGTCTGGTGGCTGAAGGTGCTGCCGATTGTTACCCGCGTCTGGCGCCGACTTCGCAGTGGGACACGGCGGCGGCGCAGGGAGTGCTGGAAGGGGCCGGCGGCGAGGTGCTGGACCTGAGCGGCGAAGCATTCTGTTACCCGCCACGGGAGTCGTTATTGAACGGTTTCTTCCTGGCATTGCCGGCGAAAGCCGCGTGGCGGGCGAAGCTGCTCGAACTTGCCCGCGCGTAAGCGCGTTCTATCTTCAGCGGTGCAGGACGTACTGCCCGCTGAACGTCACCGCATCTTCATCACTCCCGGCATTGACGACTCGCGTATGCAGCGTCAGTCGCGCCCGTCCGTAGCGCTGATACATCGCCAGAAACTTCTTCCACACCGCCGCGCTCGGTGACGGGCAGATTGCAATGGCATCGCCGGTGACTGGCAGTGGATAACTGATCTGCCCTTCCTGGATCACGATGTGTCCGTCCTCGATGCCTTCCTCTTTCAAACTCAAATGCAGCCAGCCCCAGCCGGCCAGCACCGCCCCGCAATACAGGCTGCCACCGAACATGGTGCTCTTGTGATTGACGTTGGCGTCCAGCGGCAGGTGCAGGCGTAATTGCTGTTCCTGCCAGTCGAGCACCTTGAGGCCCATGTCCCGCGTCAGCGGGATGTCGTGGTGAAGAACGGATTCCAGATAACGACTGTCGTGCTTCATGCCCGGACCTCTTGCGGCAGAAAAGTGAATTGATCGTGCTTCATTCGGATTCGTCGGAATGGCCGCCGCTGCCAGCGAAATTCAGCCCGTGCTTGCGCAGTTTGTCGTGCAGGGTCTTGCGCGGAATGCCCAGAGCTTCGGCGAGACTGCGCACGGAACCGTGGGAGCGGGCCAGTTCGGCGGCGATCAGGGACTTCTCGAAGTTTTCCACTTGCTCGCTTAGCCCTCCCGCCGCGATTTCGACGGTGGTGCCGGGGCTGCCATCGGGTTGCGTGTTGTCCAGTGCCAGCTCCAGGCCGAGGGCAAAACGCTCTGCCGCGTTCTGCAGTTCCCGCACGTTGCCCGGCCATGAATGGCGCAACAGCAACGCCCGTTGCGCCGGTTGCAGTTCATGCGGCGGCAGACCGTGGCGAGCGCTGGCTTCGTCGGCGTAATGCTGGAACAGCATCAACGCGTCTTCGCCCCGTTCACGCAGTGGCGGAATGCGCAGCGGCGCCACGTTGAGTCGGTAATACAGGTCCGCCCGGAAACGTCCCTGATCGGCGGCCTGGCGCAGGTCTTCCTTGGTGGCGGCAATGACGCGGATGTCCAGCGGGATCAACTGATTGCCGCCCAGGCGCTCGACCACGCGCTCCTGCAACATGCGCAGCAGTTTGACCTGCACATCCATGCTCATGCTCTCGATTTCATCGAGAAACAACGTGCCGCCATTGGCGAATTCGAATTTGCCGATCCGGCGCTTTTGCGCGCCGGTGAAGGCGCCGGGTTCATGGCCGAACAATTCGCTTTCGACCACCGATTCAGCCAGCGCCCCGGCGTTGATCGCCACGAACGGGCCGTTACGCCGGCTCGACAGATCGTGCAGGGCGCGGGCGACGACTTCTTTACCCGCACCGGTTTCGCCAAGGATCAAGACGTCGGCCTTGGTTGCCGCCAGCGCGCCGATCTGCTCGCGCAGGCGCGACATCGGCGCGGACTGACCAACCAGCCGCGCGCTCAGTTCGTTGCGATCACTCAGGGCCATGCGCAGGCTGCGGTTGTCCAGCACCAGGCGGCGCAGGGCCAGGGCGCGACGCACGCTGTCGAGCAGGGCGTCGCTGGCGAAGGGTTTTTCCAGAAAGTCGTAGGCACCGGCACGCATGGCCTGCACGGCCAGTGGCACGTCGCCGTGGCCGGTGATCAGCAGCACCGGCAGTTCCGGATCCTGGGCGTGCAGTTCGCTCAGCAGTTCCAGGCCATCCATGCCGGGCATGCGGATGTCGCTGACCACCACACCGGGCCAGTCGCGCTCCAGTTGCGCGGCCAGGCCCTTGGCTTCGGACAGCGGAAGAATTTTCAGGCCGGCCAGATCCAGAGTCTGGCCGAGGGCCTGACGCAGGTGCGGATCGTCGTCGATCAGCACCACCTGAATGCGGTTGTCGATGGTCATGCGCTTCGGTCCTCGGACGGTTGCAGGCTGACCCCGGGCGCGCCGGCGCGCAGCCGCAGGGTGATCAAGGCGCCACCTTGCTTGTGGTTGGCGAACGACAGTTCTCCACCGAAGGCGCGCATCAGGGTTTCGCAAATGGCCAATCCCAGACCGAGACCCTGCGTGCGGGTCTTGGTGGTGTAAAACGGTTCGCTGGCACGGCCCAGTGCTTCCATGCAGAAGCCGGGGCCATTGTCGCGAATGTACAGGTTGACGCCTTCGTCGGTGGATTCGGCACTCAGCCACAATTTACGCGGCGGGCCTTTTTCGGTCAGGGCGTCGAGGGCGTTTGCCAGCAGATTGCCCAGCACTTGGCGCAGACGGGTTTCTCCGGCTTCGACCCACAAAGTTGCGGCAGGCAGGTCGCGGATCAGTTCGACGTCCATGCTGCGGCGACGTTTGGCCAGCAAGGCAAGTGCGTCGTCCAGCGCTGGTTGCAACGCGACGCTTTCCGGGGCGTGGCGGTCGCGGCGGGCGAAGGCGCGCAGGTGAGCGATGATCGAGGCCATGCGCCCGGTCAGTTCGCTGATCAGTTTGAGGTTGCCGCGAGCATCTTCGGTCCGCTCATGGTCGAGCAGCACTTCGGCGTTTTCGGCGTAGCTGCGGATCGCCGCCAGCGGCTGGTTGAGTTCGTGGCTGATGCTCGCCGACATCGTCCCCAGCGCCGACAGCTTGCCGGCCTGCACCAGATCGTCCTGGGCGCGGACCAGTTCCTGCTGGGCCTGTTCGCGCTCAAGCACTTCCTGCTTCAAGCGCCGGTTGAGGCCTTCGAGATCGCTGGTGCGCTCGGCAACCCGGCCCTCAAGTTCCCGTCGGGCCTTGGCTTCGAAGGCGATGCGTTCCAGGTAATGACGACGACGCTGCATCATCAGGCCCAGCAACAGCATCACCACCAGCAAGGTAGCGCCGCCGATCGCCACCACGGTGCGCACCGGTCGGTCGATCAATGTGCGCGGGGCGAGGATGCTGACGCTCCAGCCGGTTTCCGCGATGTCCTGGGTCTGCGGCAGCCACGCGGTCGGGCTCAGGTTCAAGGGGCGTGGCTCGCGGGTCGGATAGGGCTGGATTGCGGTAATCGCCGCACGTTCGGTATCACTCAGGGGGCGGGTCGCGCGAAAGCGCCATTCCGGGCGCGAGGTCAGGATGACCACACCGTTATGGTCGGTCACCAGCAGTTGTTCCGGGGTTTTGCCCCACAGGCTTTCGGTGTGATCGAGGTCAACCTTGATCACCAGCACGCCGATGATTTTTTCGCCGCTGCGCACGGCGGCGGCGAAGAAGTAGCCGCGCTTGGCGGAGGTGGTGCCCAACCCGAAAAAGCGCCCGAGGCGGCCGGCCATGGCCTCGCTGAAGTAGGGCCGGAAAGAGAAATTGCGGCCGACGAAACTGTCGTGCTTGTCCCAGTTCGATGCCGCGAGCGTCTGGCCGCTGGTGTCCATCAGGTACATGACTTCGGCACCGGTCTGCGCGGCGATGTTCTTCAACAGGCGGTTGGCGTTGCCCTGGGTCACGCCGTCGTCGGGCGCCCCGAGCACCGCGCGCAGGGCCGGCAGGTCGCCGAGGATTTGCGGCAGCACTTCATAGCGATGCAGCGTGCCCAGCAGGTTGGCGACGTAGAGGTCGAGGGTCTGACGGTTCTGGCCGGCCAGTTCGCTGCGGTAATAGCGCTCGGCCAGATGTTCCAGCGGCCACAGCAGCGGTGCCAGGCACAGGGCCAGCAGGGCAAGACTGCGCCAGCGGGGGCGGCGGGGAAGGGTCGGAGTCATGAGCATCGAGCGCCTGTGGGTACAGGCGCATTATGCCTAGGCTTGCCGGCGCAGTCTGCGCACCCGTGGCCGGGTGTGCAGCGGCGCGGAAGATTCACACAGGACTTCAGGAAAAGACGTCGGCGTCCTTGAGGAAAGCGGCCGCCTGATCCTTGGCCGACAGTTTTGGCGCTTCGTCCAGCTGCCAGTCGATGCCCAGGTCCGGGTCATCCCAGCGAATGCTGCGCTCGGCGGACGGGGTGTAGTAGTTGGTGGTCTTGTAGAGGAACTCGGCGAACTCGCTCAGTACCACGAAGCCATGGGCGAAACCTTCCGGTACCCACAATTGACGATGGTTGTCGGCAGACAGACGCACCGCCACCCACTTGCCGAAATGCGGCGAGCTGCGGCGGATATCCACGGCGACATCGAGGACTTCGCCGACGGTGACGCGGACCAGTTTGCCCTGGGTGTTTTCCAACTGGTAATGCAGCCCGCGCAGAACGCCTTTCTGCGAGCGCGAATGGTTGTCCTGCACGAACTGCGTGTCGAGGCCGGTCGCGTCCTGAAAGGCGTTGGCATTGAAGCTTTCGTAAAAGAACCCGCGCTCGTCACCGAACACCTTGGGTTCGATGATCAGGACACCAGGCAGGTCAGTGGGGATTACATTCATCGGGATATTCCAGTGGCAGGTTTGAATGGCCGACATTCTTGCGCAAAGTGCCGTTGGGTGCGAGGGGGGCATGCAAATCCATCTGCCTCGCTGCATGTCGGGGGACGGATGGTCGGGGGTTGCTTATCGCCCGAAGCAATGGCGATATAGGCGCCTAATAAAATTTCAGGGGTCGTTCCATGTCGTTCGCCACGTTGATTCATCGCGCCAGTTTGCCCAGTCCTCAGGTTTCGCTGGAGCAGGCCCGGCATCTGCTGGCGCAGCATTACGGCTTGAACGGCACGTTACTGGCTCTGGGCAGCCAACAGGACCTCAATTACCGGGTCGACAGCGAGCGTGGGCGGTTCGTATTGAAGATCTGCCGGGGCGACTATTCGCTGGTCGAGCTTCAGGCCCAGCACGCTGGCCTGAAATATCTGGCTGAACACAGCGATGTCCACGTTCCCCGGGTTATCCCGGCCAGTGACGGCCAAGACCTGTTGACCCTGGACATCGATGGTGAGTCGGTGCATGTGCGGCTGCTCGATTACATCGAAGGCCAGCCACTGACGGCCCTTGATCACCTTGGCCATGAGGTTGTCGCGGGGTTCGGCCGGCTCTGCGGCGAAATGGATCTGGCCCTCGTCGGTTTCGACCATCCGGGGCTCGAACGCACGTTGCAATGGGATGCGCGCCACGCCAGCGCACTGATCGAGCATTTGCTGCCGGTCATCAATGACGAGCGCCAGCGCGCGCTGATCACCGATACCGCCGAACAGGCCGGGCGTCGCTTGCAGCCGCTGGTGGAAAAGTTGCCGGTGCAGGCGATCCACATGGACATTACTGACGACAACGTGGTCTGGCAGCGTGACGCAGGGCGACACTGGCAATTGCAGGGCGTCATCGATTTCGGCGATCTGGTGCGCACCTGGCGCATCACCGATCTGTCGGTCACCTGTGCCGCGCTGCTGCATCACGCCGCCGGCGATCCGTTCGTGATCCTGCCGGCCGTGCGGGCCTATCACGCGGTCAATCCGCTGCAACACGAAGAATTGCAGGCGCTGTGGCCATTGATCGTGGCGCGGGCGGCGGTGCTGGTGCTTAGTGGCGAGCAACAGGTCAGTATCGATCCGGGCAACACTTACAGTCGCGACAACCTCACCCATGAATGGGAAATCTTCCGGGTCGCCACATCGGTGCCGCTGGCATTGATGGAGGCGGCGATTTTCTCTGCGGTCGGGCAGGCATTGCCGGCCATCGACAGTGAAGGCTTCGCACCATTGTTGCCGGGTCTGGTCGGGCGCGAATTTGCGTTGATCGATCTGGGTGTGTTGAGCGCGCACTTCGAGGCGGGTAACTGGGAGCAACCTGGCATCGATCAGCGTCTGTTGAATGAAGCCGCCGCCGTCCACGGCCTGGCCGCCAGTCGATACGGGCAATACCGTCTGTCCCGCACCCGGCCAGACAGCGCCGAGGAACCGGAGACGTTCCCGCTGCACGTTGAGTTGCGCGTACCTCAGGGCACGACGGTGGAAGCGCCATTTGCCGGCGTTCTGCACCTGTCGGCTGACGGTGTGCTGCGACTCGATGGCCCGCAACTGAGCGTGCGCCTGTGGGGCGTGACGCCGTCGCTGCACAGCGGCGCGGCGCTGGTCAAAGGACAGGAGCTGGGATCGGTTGACGGGCCGCTGATTGTGCAACTGATCCGCGATGCGCATCTGGAGGCGCCGCTGTTCTGTACGCCGACCCGCGCGCCGGCGTGGCAGGCGCTGTCACCATCGCCAGCGGCGCTGCTGGGCCTGGCCTGCGACGCCGAACCCGAGCTGGACGCGGCAACCCTGCTGGCGCGCCGCGACGCCAGTTTCGCCCGCACCCAGAAGCACTATTACGTCGACCCGCCGCGCATCGAACGCGGCTGGCGCAATCACCTGATCGACATGCAGGGCCGCTCCTACCTCGACATGCTCAACAACGTCGCGGTGCTCGGCCACGGTCACCCGCGCATGGCGGCGGTCGCGAGCCGGCAGTGGTCGCTGCTCAATACCAACTCGCGATTCAACTATGCGGCGGTCGCCGAGTTTTCCGAGCGCTTGCTGAAACTGGCGCCGGAGGGCATGGATCGGGTGTTCCTGGTCAACAGCGGCAGCGAGGCCAATGACCTGGCGATTCGCCTGGCGTGGGCCGCCAGCGGTGGGCGCGACATGATCAGCGTACTGGAGGCCTATCACGGCTGGACGGTCGGCGCGGACGCGGTCTCGACCTCGATTGCCGATAACCCGCAAGCCCTGAGCAGTCGCCCGGACTGGGTGCATGCGGTGACCGCTCCGAACACCTATCGCGGCGAGTTTCGCGGCGCGGATTCGGCGCCGGATTACGTGCGCAGCGTCGAATATCATCTGGCGAAGATCGATGAGCAAAAACGGCAACTGGCCGGGTTCATCTGCGAGCCGGTCTACGGCAACGCGGGCGGGATCTCGTTACCGCCGGGCTACCTGAAAAGCGTCTATGAAATGGTGCGCGCCCGTGGCGGCGTATGCATCGCCGATGAGGTACAGGTCGGTTACGGCCGCATGGGCCACTTCTTCTGGGGTTTCGAAGAGCAAGGCGTGGTGCCGGACATCATCACCATGGCCAAAGGCATGGGCAACGGCCAGCCGCTGGGCGCCGTGATCACCCGCCGGGAAATCGCCGAGGCGCTGGAGGCCGAGGGTTATTTCTTCTCGTCCGCCGGCGGCAGCCCGGTGAGTTGCCAGATCGGCATGGCAGTGCTGGATGTGATGGAAGAAGAAAAACTCTGGGAAAACGCCCAGGTGGTCGGCGCCCACTTCAAAGCCCGGCTGGAGGCGTTGATCGATCAATATCCGTTGGTCGGCGCGGTACACGGTTCGGGGTTCTATCTGGGGGTCGAGCTGATCCGCAATCGGGAAACCCTGGAACCGGCGACCGAGGAAACCACGCTGTTGTGTGATCGTCTGCGGGAACTGGGGATTTTCATGCAGCCGACCGGCGATTATCTGAATGTCCTGAAGATCAAGCCGCCGATGGTCACCTCGCGCCAGAGCGTGGATTTCTTCGTCGACATGCTGGCGAAGGTGCTTGAAGAAGGGCTTTGAGGCGATCTGAATCTTCAAATATCGATTTGTATCGGTATTTGAAGGGTTTATTTGAGGATGTTTTTTATTTGTGGCTTCTAAAGCCGATATTTATCGTTTATAAAGTCGGCATAGTCCGTCGTCCAACCCTGTACGGCGTGTTGAAAACCCTCGACGGTTCCCTGGAGTCTGATCGACATGACCACATTGAAAAGCACACCACGCGCCGATGGCTTCTACATGCCGGCCGAATGGGCACCGCAAACCCAGACCTGGATGATCTGGCCCGAGCGCCCGGACAACTGGCGTTTGGGCGGCAAACCGGCGCAGGCCGCTCACGCCGCTGTGGCCAAGGCCATTGCGCGTTTCGAACCGGTGACCGT
Organism: Pseudomonas sp. B20(2017); assembly: GCF_002113125.1. Classification (GTDB taxonomy): domain Bacteria; phylum Pseudomonadota; class Gammaproteobacteria; order Pseudomonadales; family Pseudomonadaceae; genus Aquipseudomonas. The sequence goes on from NZ_NEJP01000004.1 coordinate 210,703, forward strand.
GGCGGTCTCCGCCGGCCAATACGAAAACGCCCGTGCTCGTCTCGACGTGCCGAACATCCGCGTGGTCGAGATGTCCAGCGATGACGCCTGGGTTCGCGATAGCGGCCCGACGTTTGTGATCAACAACAGCGGCGAAGTGCGCGGTGTGAACTGGGATTTCAACGCCTGGGGCGGTTTTGATGGCGGCCTGTATTCGCCGTGGAACCGTGATTCCCAGGTCGGCGGCAAGATCCTCGAAATCGAGCGCAGCCCGCGCTACCGCACCGAAGGCTTTGTGCTCGAAGGCGGCTCGATTCACGTCGACGGCGAAGGCACCCTGATCACCACCGAAGAATGCCTGCTCAACCGCAATCGCAACCCGCATCTGGGCCGCGAAGAAATCGAAGCGGTGCTCAGCGAAAACCTGTCGGTAGACAAGATCATTTGGCTGCCGGATGGCCTGTTCAACGACGAAACCGACGGCCATGTGGATAACTTCTGCTGCTATGTGCGTCCGGGCGAAGTGCTGCTGGCGTGGACTGACGATCCGCAGGATCCGAACTTCCCGCGCTGCCAGGCTGCGATGAAAGTGCTGGAAAGCAGCACCGACGCCAAGGGTCGCCCGTTCACGGTGCACAAGATGCCGATTCCGGGGCCGCTGTTTGCCACTGAAGAAGAATGCGCGGGCGTGGATCCGGTGGACGGCACCCAGGAGCGCAACCCGAGCGTGCGTCTGGCCGGTTCCTACGTGAACTTCCTGATCGTCAATGGCGGCATCATCGCACCGAGCTTCGACGACCCAATGGACGCGCCGGCCCGCGAAATCCTGCAGAACCTGTTCCCGCAACACGAAGTGGTCATGGTGCCGGGCCGTGAACTGTTACTGGGGGGCGGTAACATTCACTGCCTTACCCAACAGCAACCCGCACCGCACAAAGAGTGAGTGCGGATGTAACAGCTTGAGTTGATTGGAAAATCGACCGGGCAGTCATTTGTTGCCCATGCTTGAAGAGAAACCCGCAGCCCGTCAGGACTGCGGGTTTCTTTATGTCCGCTGGTCGACAATTTGATTACGTTGGCATAGCTCTTGTATCGCTTATGGCGCACTAGGGAGGGGGGAGAACTTCAACGGTTCTGTCATAAACCTTGGATAACTTAGCCGCTCATGAACGGGGAGAGAGCGCTGAAATGAACGCCGAAGTGAACGTAATCAGCGAGCGGACGTTGCATCCCATGGCTGTAAATAGTGAGTCGCTCCAGATTGTCGCGCACTGGTTGAAGTCCAATGGAACGCGTCAGATCAGGGAACCTGATCCGCGCCGGATGATGATCGAGCGTTACCCCGCTGGCCTGTTCAGCGAGGCCGAACTGGATGCACTCTGGGATGTGATGGAAGGATAAGAAGAACAAACAAGGATTGTAAAAAGCGCTGCCGGGATGGCAGCGCTTTTTTTATGGGTGCGATATCAGAAGCTGTAGGTGCCAATGCCCACCAGGTTGTCTGCCTGATCTGGAAGTGGCCACTGCCGGTCCCGATTTGACCGATTGCCGAAACACACTGAAAGCCATTCCGGCGTTTTTCCGCAATGACCGAGGGACTAATGTGCCGACATCATTTTTCCCACCTTCTGTCCGGAGCTTTCCGATGAATCTTCATTACATCTACGACCCACTGTGTGGCTGGTGCTATGGCGCCAAACCGCTGGTGCAAGCCGCGCAGCAGGTGCTGCCGGTGATCGCCCACGCCGGCGGCATGATGACCGGTGCCAACCGCCAGAGCGTTTCGCCGCAACTGCGCAATTACGTGATGCCTCACGACCGACGCATCGCCGAATACACCGGTCAGCCGTTTGGCGAAGCGTACTTCGAAGGTCTGTTGCGCGATCACTCGGCGGTGTTTGATTCGACACCACCAATTGCCGCTGTGATGGCAGCCGAAAAAATCGACGGCCGTGGCCTGGAAATGCTTGGGCGTTTGCAGACTGCGCACTATGTCGAAGGGCGGCGAATTGCCGACGAAAGTGTGCTTGTGGAATATGCAGTAGAGCAGGGCTACAACGCCGATATGTTCTTGAATGCCTTGCAGTCCGTCGACACCGAACAACATATAAAGAACAGCCGCGCCCTGTTGGCAAAACTGGGTGGGCAGGGTTTTCCAACCTTTGCGCTGGAACAGGACGGACGATTCACGCTTGTTGATATCGGGCCGTGGCTCGGCAAAACAGAAGCCTTCGCCCAATGGTTGAGCGAGTCGTTTACGCCTGCGCCAGGGACTGAAAGCCTGCCGGTCTGTGGCCTCGACGGTTGCGCATGATCCCGCATTAAAATCCCTGATTGCTGGCAGTTCCGTGCAATCGGCCATCGCAAAATTTACTTTTTTTAGACGTTTTTCGCCTATTTAAAGACGATTCTTGAAATTGACACATTGTTGAGGGCGCGGCTACGATTCGGCCCAACGCCTGTGGCTAACCGCCATGATTCAAAATCAGGAGCAGGCCCGCCATGACATTGTCTTGAGCGGGTCTTTTTGTTTCGGGGTGAATAAAAGAGTGCACCAAGCGCCGTTTCAGCCGTTCGACACAGCGCGTTTCAACCCGTAATAAGGAAAACAAAATGTTGAACAAGCGAATCAGTTTGATCGCACTGGGGATGTTGAGCGCCACTTCGGCCATGGCTAGCGACCAGTCCGAATCCAAGGGTTTTGTTGAAGACAGCAGCCTCAAAGTGCTGCTGCGCAATGCCTACATCAATCGTGACTACAAAGATGGCAACCAGGACAAGGCCGAGTGGGGCCAAGCGGCCATCGGTACGTTCTCGTCCGGCTTCACCCAAGGCACCGTAGGTGTGGGTGTGGATGCGTTCGGTCTGTATGCACTGCGTCTGGACGGCGGCAAGGGCCGCAGCGGCGCCGGCGGTATCGACTTCTTCAAACAGGGTGACAGCGGCAATGCGGCTGACGATCTGTCGAAGGGCGGCGCAGCGGTGAAATTCCGTCTGTCCAACACCGTACTGACCTACGGCGACCAGATGCCGGCGCTGCCGGTGCTGAGCTATGACAACGTGCGTCTGTTGCCGGAAAGCTACACCGGAACCTTGATCACTTCCAAAGAGATCAAAGGCCTGGAGCTGAACGCCGGTCGCTTCACCGCCGAATCGCGTAAAAGCGCTGAAGGCCGTGATAGTGGTGGTCTGAAGTCGATCAACGTGTTGGGCGGTAGCTATCAGTTCACCGAACAGTTCAAGGCCGCGCTGTACGCTTCCGACGTCGAAGACGTGCTGAAGAAGCAATACGTGAACGCCAACTACGTGTTCCCGATCGATAAGGATCAGTCCCTGACCCTGGACTTCAACGGTTACCGCACCAAGCTGGACAATTCCTACGTCCGCGAAAACGGTGTGACCGGCGACGACAACAAGATCTGGAGCCTGGCGGCGACCTTCGCCACCGGCCCGCACTCGTTCACCGTGGCGCACCAACGCTCCACCGGCGACAGCAACCTGGGTTACGCCTATGGCGGCTATCAGAAAGGTCAAGGTCGTGTGGGTGACGGTGGCAACACCATCTATCTGGCCAACTCCTACTGGTCGGACTTCAACGCTGAAGACGAGCGCAGCTGGCAGCTGGGTTACGGTCTGGACTTCACGGCGTTCGGCGTACCGGGTCTGAGCTACAACTTTGCGTATGTGCGTGGCGATAACATCACTACGTCCACCAGCACCGGTGGTACCGAGCGCGAATACTTCAACCAGTTCAAGTACGTCGTGCAAAGTGGCCCGGCCAAAGACCTGAGCATCAAGCTGCGTAGCTCGATCCTGCGTGTTTCGCAGAAATCCAGCGAATACAACGTCAGCGGTAACGAAGTGCGTGTGTTCGTGGATTACCCGATCAACATCTTCTGATGGTTGGTTGAACCCGCGAAACGCGACAGAAAAACCCCGACTCGTTCGGGGTTTTTTTTTGACGCTTTTTGAAAAAACAGCATAAAAACCCGTGTTTTTGTCATTTGAAATGCACTTTCAAGCCGTTTCAAATCGCGTTTCAAACAGGGTTTTAAATGCCTGAAATTCTTTCTCATGGACGCAAATTCTCCACCTAATAGATTAGGCCGCTCAACGCAGCGGAGAATTGGGTAATGATCGTTTTAACCAGAGAAGTGGGCGAATCGCTACGGCGCGACAAGTACGCCAATGTGCAGGGTGCTGACTTCAATCTCTACGGTCATTTCGCCGACTTCGTCAGACTGACCAAAAGTTGGGAAAACATGGAGCCTGACAGTTACTACGGTCAGGCCGAAGCCGGCATGCGTTACCGTCGTTACAGCGACTTTGAATACAACCCCAAGACGCGCGAACTGAAGCAGCTGGAACATCGCGCGTACGTGCAGTCCAAGGCCAACAACAGCTATGTGGGCGGCGTGGTACGGCACTTTCAGGACTTCTCGGACGAAGTCATCAGCTCGCCGGTGATGCGCAGCCTGATCGACACCGATTTCGAAGTGTACAAAAGCGTTCTGCCGGAAGAGCTGCACGATGAAATCTGGCAGTGCCAGATCCATCAGATCCGTATCGAGATCAAACCCGGCAAACAACTGGAAATCACTCCGGAGGGCATTCACTGCGACGGTTATCCGTTCAGCGGCGTGCACTTTTGGGGCCGCAACAATGTCGAGGGCGCCGAAAGCCGCCTGTACGACATTCACGAGCAGCAACTGGCGTCGACCACTTACCAGGAAATCCTCGACACCACGTACTTCCTCGACCGCGACATGCGCCACTACGTGACACCGGCACGCAACACTCACTCCCACGCCATGGCGTACCGGCAGATCCTGGCGATTTCCTTCTCGCGGCCCGGGACCGCTTTCGACATTGTTCGCTAATCAGATCACCCCAATCGACGGCGTCGAATGCTCGACGCCGGTGGTGCTGCGGCGCGCGACGGCCAAGGACGCGCAGCGCATGGAGCGTTTCTTCCGCCAGTTCGACGAAGTGTCGTTCTGTGAATGGCAGGACGCCAAATGCCTGCGCGGCGTGCTGATCCAGAAAACCACCACGGCCTATCTGGCCTTCGATGTCGAAGGTGAGATCGTCGGCGCGGTGCTGGGTGGCATGCTGGGCAGTCGCGGCACGATCAACCATCTGGCGGTCAGCCTGCGCTATCGCAGTCAGGGCGTGGGCCAGCGGCTGGTGGAAGCGGCGTCGGCCGACATGAAACGGGTCGGAGTGCTGCGGATGTTCCTGTTCGTCGATGATGCTAACCTCGCGGGCAAGCGTTTCTGGACGGCCCAGGGTTTTTGCGAACCTCACGGCGAGCGGACATTTGAGAGGGATCTATGAATGAAACATCCGGCAGTGCGCCGCTGATGGTCGACCGTCAGCCGTCGCGCACCTTTGCCGAAGCCAGCCCGGTGGTGGCCGGTTACTTCACCGTGTCGTTCGTGTTCGGGCTGATGGCGGTCAATGCCGGGCTGCCGCTGTGGCTGCCGGTGGCCATGTGCCTGTTCGTGTATGCCGGGGCATCGCAATTTGCGGCGTTGGCGCTGATCAGCAGTGGGGCGTCGTTGACCACCATCGTGCTGACCACGTTTCTGATCAACGCGCGGCACATGCTGATGTCGGTCTACATGGCAAAAGCCTTGCGGGCACTGGGCCTGAGCCGCATGGAGCGCTGGTGCTACGCCGGCGGGCTGACCGATGAATCGTTCGCCTTCCACAGCGTCAAACTGGGCACTGGTGCGCCGGTGAACGTTCGCTATCTGATCGGCTTCAACCTGTTCTGCCACACCTCCTGGGTGATCGGCGGATTGCTCGGCGCCCTCTGCGCGCAGTACGCCTCGCACCTGATCAAATACCAGCTCGACTACGCGCTGACCGCGATGATGCTCTACGTGCTGGTCTCGCTGTGCAACACCCGCAATAAACTCATCGCCGCTTTGGCCGCAGTCGTCTGCATGGGCGCACTGAGCCTGGTGGGCAGTTCGCCGTTCAACGTTTTCATCGCCACGTTTGTGGGCTGCGGAGTGGGTGTATGCCTGACCAAACGTTCCTGATTCTGGTGGTTGCGCTGATGATGGCCGTGACCTTCCTGCCACGGGCCTTGCCGCTGCAGGTCAACACCGAGCACTGGCCGCCCTTCGTCGCCCGGGCGCTGGAATACCTGCCGGTGGCGATCGTCGCTGCGATCAGCCTGACACCCTTGTTGATCAAGGATCAGCACATACAGCTCGATCGCCCGGAATTTTATGCAGCGATTCCGACGCTGTTATGTGCGTACTTCAGCAAAAACCTCTTTCTCAGTGTGGCGGTTGGGACGGCTGCGTACATTGCGCTCGGCTCGTTCATGTAGCGGCAGATCGACCACGTCGTTCAACGCCTGGCCGGACAGGTCCGGGTTGTTCACCGCCAGGCGCACTTCGAGGAAATCCTCGAACCCGGGGAAGATCGTCAGGCCGTTTTTCTGAGCGGCCTCGCGAGAGACCATGCCGATGGCGTCCATCTGCGTGATGAGCGACAAGGTCAGCGTTTCGCTGCAGGAGTAGATCGTCCGCTGACTGTTCTCGTGATTGCCCAGCCCGGCGTCGAGAAAACGCAAAAAGCTGTGGGAATACGGACAATCTTCTGCCGGACGCACCTGAAATTTGTTGCCGAGCAACGTCAGCGGATCGTTCTCCTGACCACAGTGCGCGCCGACCACCTGCACCTGCACTTCCGGCAGGACAATGCTCGGCAAGCCCGGACGCTGCGGCCCGATCAGCACCGCCAGATCGAAATCCTCGTTCTTCAGCTTGCTGAGGTTTTCCATCGACTCGGCGTAGCTGAATTCCATCTGGTAGTCGGGAAACACCTCGATCAGGCGTCCGATCAGTCGCCGGTTGAAATCCGGGTCCAGCGTGGTGTTCAACGCCACTTTCAGCGTGCGCTGTCCCGGTACCTTCAACGCCTCGACTTTCTCTTCCATCTGCCGCGTGGCAATCAGCACTCTGTCCATATAAGGCGTCAGCTCCGTGCCTTGCGGCGTCAGCGTCAGCCCCTTGTTGGATCGTCTAAACAAGCGGAAACCGAACTGTTCTTCGACCTTGTTCAACTGCGCGGCCAGGGCCTGCACGGTCAGGCACGAATGCTCGGCTGCGGCCGACAAGGAGCCGGTCTGCACGATGCGCATGAGGTTGCGTAAGGTTCTGCTATCCATGGGTAATGCCCTCTGAAGTGGGCTGGGTATTGTTGTGTACGTGACGGCCTGAACGGCGCCATTTGCCGGCTATATTCCTGTACCTGAGCATAGTTGTCGCGCAATTAGTAGCGAATCGATGTCCCCGCCGATGGCTGGAGGCTGACACAGGATCGGGGTTTTTGGTGACGTGGGGGTGATTGGGGTCAAAAAAAGTGCCCGACTCGAAGGAGTCGGGCACTTTTTTTGTGCGGTGGGGTTACAGCGGCTGGGACATTTTCGTACAGCCATCTCGCGCTGTTCAGCGTTGATGCCGGAAGCCTCCTATTGAAAGACAAGAACGGGCTGATTTATTACCGCAGCACAAGTGGCTGAAATATCAGGCAGTTAATTTCGGGACATTTTCAGTCCGAGGCCATTGGATATCCAGGCAATGCCGGCATCCGCGAAGCTAGCGAGAGGATGCCAATGAGTGTGCCTGGGAGCAGGGCGTTATCTGAACAAAAGAACTGGAAGGATCTTGGTTTACCGGACATTCGGGACATTGGTCCCGAGTTGCTGACTTCTGCGATCAGAGAACGTCCAGGTGCCGAGAGTCTGGAGGCTGCATGGAAGCAAGTTTCCAAAGGCTTCGGACTTCATGACGGCCTCAATTCAACAGTGATTGAGACACCCATTTGCTCTGTTCTGGTGAGGCGCGAGCACTTGTTGCACATTGTGGAAAAACGCCCGAATGCTCGGGAGCGCTTCACGGACTTCGCGCAAGACACCCTGAAAAAGCCGTTAGAGATCTGGAAGGTTTCCTACGATGACGATTCTTTCCGACTGACATACATCGGTGTCTACAACACGAAATACCAGATGCTGGTAGTGATCCATATCGATCACGGCAACGTACTCTGGAACTTCATGAACTGTGACAAAAAGGGACTGAACAAGCATCGGCATGGAGAGCTGCTGTTCCAACGTTACCGATGGCCCAAACAAAAAGGGCAGCCTTAACAGGCTGCCCTTCACGAAAAAGTTGCTTGATATTGTGCTCCCTCAAGCAAGGGAGAAGAGGTCTCACCCGAACGCTGATTTTCAGGTCATCAACGGGGTTCCTAACGCCGACTATCGCCACCTGATGGCAGTCGGTTTCGCGCTCTTGGGGCCGATTCTCGGCCACTGAATCTGATGTGTCAACCTACGACTTCAATGGGTAAGCGGTAGCGACATAGGCGTATCAATTCATTACACCGCATTACAAATGAAGTACCCCACCCCTACTTTTTCCCCTCCCGGCACACGCCTACATTGAGCTCCAACACCTGACCATCATCCCGAGGGCAGGTCACTGGAGTAATCGTCATGCCATTTGTCAGCGTACGCATCACCCGCGACGGTGTTACCCGTGAGCAGAAAGCTCAGGTGATCGCCGAAATCACTGAAACCCTGGAACGCGTCCTCAACAAACGCCCGGACCTGACCCACATCGTGATCGAAGAAGTCGACACCGATAACTGGGGCTACGCCGGCATCACCACTACCGAGTACCGCCGACAGCTGGCGGAGCGGGGCCAGTCATGACCCCGACCGTGACCATCGATTTCGTTTCCGACGTGGTGTGTCCCTGGTGCGCACTCGGGGCGACAGCGCTGGAGCAGGCGATCGGCAATCTGGCCGGCGAGATTTCGGTGGAGCTGACCTACAAGCCCTTCGAACTCAACCCGGACATGCCCGCCGAAGGCGAACCGGCCGTGCAGCACCTGATGCGCAAATACGGCCGCACCGCCGAAGACGCCGCCGCCGGCAAGAAGATGCAGATCGAACGCGGCAAAGCCATCGGTTTCGAGTTCGACCTGGAGAAACGCACGCACTTTCACAACACCTTCGATGCCCATCGATTGCTGATGTGGGCAGCGCAGGAAGGGCGGCAAGTCGCGCTGAAAAAGATCCTGCTGCGCGCTTACTTCCGCGACGGCGACAACCCCAACGATCATCCGACGCTGATCCGTCTGGCGACCGAAGCGGGGCTGGATGCGGCGAGGGCCCGCAAGGTGCTGGCCAACGACGAATTCGCCAGCGAAGTGCGGCAACTGCAGGCGTTTTACCGGCAGCACGGGATCCACTCGGTGCCCGCGCTGATCCTGAACGGCAAGCACCTGGTGTCCGGTTCGCAATCGGTCGAGTACTACGAACAAATGCTGAAACAACTGGCTAGCGCCTGATTCAACACCCACTTATTGATTGAGGATTTCATCATGAGCAATTCGAAAAAAACCGTCGTTATCACCGGTGCTTCCCAAGGTCTGGGCGAAGGCATGGTCAAGGCCTTCCGTGAGCTGGGCTACAACATCGTCGCCACCTCGCGCTCGATCAAGCCGTCGAACGACCCGCAGATCCTGACCATCGCCGGCGATATCGGCGACCCGGCCACTGCTCAACGCGTGATCAGCGAAGGCGTTGCACGCTTCGGCCGCATCGACACCCTGGTCAACAACGCCGGTATCTTCGTCGCCAAACCGTTCACCGCCTACACCCCGGAAGACTACGCGGCGGTGCTGTCGGTCAACCTCAACGGCTTCTTCTACATCACCCAACTGGCCATCGGCGAGATGGAAAAACAGGGCAAGGGCCACGTGGTCAACATCACCACCAGCCTCGTCGACCACGCCATCGACGGCGTGCCCTCGGTCCTCGCTTCGCTGACCAAGGGCGGCCTCAACGCCGCCACCAAATCCCTGGCCATCGAATACGCCAAACGCGGAATCCGGGTGAACGCGGTATCGCCGGGCATCATCAAGACACCGATGCACGGCGAGGAAACCCACGCGGCACTGGGCGCGCTGCATCCGGTTGGACACATGGGCGAGATCGACGACATTGCGCAGGCGGTCGTGTATCTCGATAACGCCAACTTTGTGACCGGTGAGATTCTGCATGTGGATGGCGGGCAGAGCGCTGGGCACTGATTGATCCGGTAACACAAAGCCCTCGCAGCGATGCGAGGGCTTTTTTATGGGCGGCGGATTACGGATCTGGACTCAACACTTTGACCGCGTCATCGACCAGCGCCTTGCTCAACTCCTGCAAGTATTGCGAGGCGCGGGCGTGGAGTTCCGGGTCGTTGGCGGCAGAGGTATCCGAGGTGAGCAGTTTGGAAATATGAAGCAGATGGGAGGCGTGGGAGAGGGCGGTGACGACCGGGACGCCGGGGTTGGTGCGGAAGAGTGCGTGGTTGGATTGGAAGGAAAAATGGGTGAGGCCGAGGGTTTTCAGATCGTTGGGGTTGGTCATGGCTTCACCTACCGTTGGCTGGTTGGTGGAAGGGGCAGACTCTGGACGGATCGATGCTAATCATTTGTGAAACTCCCTGTATCAAATGAGCGCTGCCACTTCGTTCTCAGGCGAAAGGGTGGCAGCTATGCGCAGGCTGAGAAACCGGAGATACAGGAACCCGGCAGACCCGAAGGTCTCCCACGCACAGCCGCCATTGCACGGAAATGCAGGCACAAAAAAACGCCGGCAAACGTGGGTCGGGGCGCTGGTGCGCCTGCATCTTACGCGGGTTCTCAGGCCCGGTCGCTGAATTGGCAGCGACGGGTTTGACGGTAGCGTGGGGGAGGGTTGGAGCGCAATCGTGGCCAGGTGGTGGCGAAGAGGCCGACATACTCACATGCAACACTTATGTTGCATGGGTAACAAATATGTTGCACGGTCGCTCTGCCGAAATAGCGCGTGATGCGCATAAGCGACATCGAGTTTCGGCGATGCAGCTAGGCCACAAGGGTGAGGCTGAGTTGTACCCCATGAGAGGAAACGTGATGTTCGAATATGCGTTGGAAGTCCACGAGGAGCCGAGCAGTGTCTGGTTGTCCTGCGCAGAAATTCCAGAGATGCATGCCGCTGGCGACACCCTTGAGGAAGCACTCGACGGCGCCATTGATGCAATGGAAACAGCCTTGTCGATTTACGTTGATGATCGTCGGTTGATTCCGACAGGTGATGCGGGAGAGCAGGAAAGTCACGTGGTATTGCGTCTGCCTGTACTGACTGCGGCAAAGGTTGGGTTGTGGAATACGCTTTTGGAGTCTGGAGTCAGCAAGGCTGAGCTTGCACGTCGCTTGGGTGTGCAACGGCCCCAGGTAGATCGGTTGGTCGATTTCCTGCATCACTCCAAGATCGAGAATGTCGAGCGTGCGTTGCACCAGCTTGGACGCCGGATTTTACTTTCGGTTGAGGCTGCGTAGGTTTCACAACCGAATGATGGAGAAAAGCCCCCGGCAGCAATAACTGTGGGGGCTTTTTCATTTGGGGCGGAAAACACAAACCCCAGAAACAACAAAGCCCCTGCATTTCTGCAGGGGCTTTGTAGTGGTCAACTAATCCCGGACACGACGTTAAGTTTTTCCTCGGCCCGAGCTGGTGCCAACCCACCATTGAATTGGTGAGGCCGAATCCAGTTGTACCGATGCATCAAGAAGTGGCTGATATCGCGCTTGGCTTCTTGAGTCGTTCTGTAGCCCGTGATCGGTATCCATTTCGTTTTTAGGCTGCGGAACACGCGCTCCATTGGCGCGTTGTCCCAGCAATTTCCCCGGCGACTCATGCTCTGGCGCATGCGATAACGCCACAATCGCTGACGAAATAGCCGGCTTGCGTATTGCGACCCCTGATCCGAATGAAACAGCAGACCCGAAGGCCTGCCACGCTGCTCGTAGGCCATATCCAGGGCCTTGATCACCAGTTCAGCGTCCGGCTTTTCCGACAACGCCCAGCCCACCACCCGGCGCGTGCAGAGATCCAGTACGACCGCCAAGTAATGCCATTTCCCCTGGGCCCAAATGTAGGTGATGTCGCCGCACCAGACTTGATTCGGGGCTGGCATATCAAACTCACGGTACAAGGTATTCGGGATATCGAGTCTTTCTACTGTCACTCGTTTGTAGGCATGTGAGCCGGGTTGTTTGCTGACTAAATCAAGCTCGCGCATCAAGCTGCGCACTTTGAATCGACCAAGTTGTTCACCGTCTTCAAGCATCAGCGACAAGATACTGCGGCTACCCGCAGCGCTACGACTTTGCGTGAACAACTCGTTCACCCGGCTGCGCAACCGAAGTCGTTCAACATCAGGCGTGCGGCGCTTAAGGCGCTGGGCGTAGTAGCACGAACGAGTGACTTCAAACAGCTTGCACAGCCAATCAACCGGCTCATGGACGCTCAACTGATTGATCAGCGCGTACGCTCGTGATCTTCCGACATCAAGAGCGCGGTAGCCTTTTTTAATATCGATTTTTCCCGTTCAAGCCGGGCAATCCGGGCTTCCAGCTCCTGAATTTTCTGCTGTTCCGAGGTCAATGCTTTGCTCTGCGGCGTAACACCTTGGCGCTCTTGCTGAAACTGATCAACCCAGCGGCGCAGGGCCGACTCGCCGACACCAAGTGAACGGCTGGATTCGATGTAGCTGTAGTTTTGCTTGAGCACGAGGTCGGCAGCCTCGCGTTTGAATTCAGCAGAAAAGGAACGGCGTTGTTTGGTCATCTGACACCTCGATCTGGCGGGCATTCTCACCTAAATGGGTGTCCGGTTTCATTAGACCACTACAGAGTCCGTTCAGTGGCGAGTGGGCGACGATGCCGTAATCCGATCGTGGATCGAGTCACGGCACGTCAGTTAGGGATTACCCATTGACGCCAGCGCGTTGCGGCCATTATTCGCAACGCGCTGATACCTTGGCTTACGCCGCTTGAATCAACCTCCGCCCAACCCACTCCGCGACCTGCGCAACAACGGCGTTTCCGGCAGCGAAAGCCTCCGCAAGGTTGGCCGCATCCAGTCCGAGGCAAAACCCATCATCCTCAGACGCTCGCTGCCGCTCAGCCATCTGATGCCATCCGTTCGCGTGAGCGACGAGAGTGGTACAGCCCATAGCGATCTGTGAGGGGGCTCGGTCGGCCAGTAGAGTATTGGCAGCCCAGGCATCCGCCGGCCGTGGCCATTGCTGCGACTGAGACGCTGGAGGTATTGCGTCCACTGGCGCGGCGTCAGCCAGCAGCTCGAAGGGGGCATGCGTCGATAACCTGCGACCAGGAATAGATCAAAGCCTCCTATGCCTGCGAACAGGCTGCCAAGTGTGGGTTGCTGCATTCAGGTACTCGTTGTTCTGGATGCTCGCGGCACGCTGGGGGGAGGCTCGGGGCCTTCAGGTGGTTGGGTGTCCGGCAACGCGGACACTTGATAACTAATTCAATGAAGCTACTGGTGGAGGAAAGTTTGGAGCAGTAATCACTGCAACGAATGCTTTGGATAATTTTGCACTTTTATAGCGTTAACGAAGCTTATACGAGTGAGCTCCTGGAGCTATTTCGAAAAGATATCAAAAGCTGTTGTTTCTGACAGTTTTTGGGAAAAAGTATTTTTGCGATGATTGAGTTGTATATCACTTGGAGTTTTTGAAATGGCCACAACAATCTATTTACTGTCACGGATTTCTCCATCAGCTACTTTGGGTCAAATCCAAGAAGCTCTTTGGGTACAACACAAAGTAAAGGCCGTCTCCCTTGCGCTGTACGAAGATCCGGAACTGTTCGTTGGCCGGATGGCTGTTGCTCAGGTGGAAACGCAGCTTGCGAGCGGAGCCGTACCAGCACCAAGAACTCTCAAGGTGAATGGAATAGAAAGTCTATGTTCGATTTCATCTCCATTTGCTTTGTTGTTGCAGGGGGCAATGTAGTCATCTCCGAAGAGTCTTACGCTGTGAAGCAGGTGCCTCTCGACAGTCTGGTACGGCGCTCGGGGCCTTCAAATGGTTGAGTGTCCGGCAACGCGGGCACTTGATCTGTAATTCAGTGAAGCCGCTGGCGGCAGCGCGTTTGCGGCAACAGTGGCCGCAGCGGATGTCTTGCAAGGCATCGTCCTTGATTGGGAAAAATCACTCTGTGATGGGTTCCAGCTGCCAATAAAGTTCGTCAGCGGATACGGCGTGTTTAGCAAATTCGGCGGCATTGTCGGGTCGCGGTGATGGGCCGTGTTTGTGGGCCGCGATGGCTGCGTTCATCCGTTCCACCAGATAGATCAGATCAACCAGCACCTGCAGCACGTTGACGTCTTCAGAACCTAGCCAAGTCTCGGGAGCTTTGAAGCGCTGTGCAATCTTCGCCACGCTGTCGCGCAGCCCTTGGATCTGCTCCTGCATGTCACCGCCGATTACAGCGTTCAGTTTTTGCCCGACCACCAGATTCAGATCCCGGCCGGTGGCCACGTGCAGATCATCGACGGCCGCGAGGCTGGTAGATCCGCCGGATAACAGCTTCAGCGCGCCCAGCGCCTCGGTCTTTTTGATGCCACCGACCGTCTCGGTGCTGTGGTCGTCGACCTCGATGACGCTGGTCTGATAGCGCTCGGTGTTGTCCAGCGCTTCAACCTCGCGCTCGCTGGCCCGGTCGGTCATCTTGGCGTCTGTCTGTCGCGTCCAGTTTCCCTCGGCGTCGGCACGCTGTTGCACGGCCTCGCTGTGCTGCCAGAGCTGATCGCCTTTGGGCACTTTTGGCAGGCTCAGGCCGTGCGGCAGGATCTGTGCGGTAAGCCGTAGGTAAAGCTGACCACCACGGTGGTGCCTTCTTCGGGGAAGGCATAAAACCCCATCTCGTTGCCCCCGCCAGACACCGGCAAAGCCACACCCAGCAAGTGCGGCAGTTGTGGATCTGCCTCGCCATCGGGGCCGAGCACTTCCAAGTCCACGGCATAGCGTGGGCGGAAGTCGTCGCACAGGCCGGCGTCGGCCGGTGCATCGGCGACCGCCAGTACGAGGGCGAAGCGGGGCAGGTGATAGGCACCGACCAGCTCCGGGAACCGCCGCTCGATGATGCGGGTTACGGCGTCTTCCATTTCAGCACCATTTGCGTACCGGTCAGCGTCACCGAGGTGATGCGCTGGCCATTGTTGATAGATGCGCCAGGGCGCAAGCCGGGGAGGGTGGCAATCTCGGCGCTCTGATTGCCTTGATAGGTGTCGAACAGCTCGACCGGCAGTTGTAGCGCCGGCCGGGTGCCCCAGTAGCTGTCGGCCCAGCTGCCCACGTACATCTCGCCGTCACCTTGCTGGTGCCAGACGAAGTCGGGAATGCTGAACACCTGCGCCAGACTGTCCAGCGCCTGAATGCCGCCGCCGAGCGAGTAGAAGTAGGGCGCTCTGACCTTGGCATAGGCTGTGTCCGGTACGCGAAAGCGCAGCCCCTGCTCTTGCTTGTTGGCCGTGGTGCTACGCTCGATGTAACCGACAAAGTGGCGCTGCAACGGTTTGTCGTTGTAGCCCAGATCGAGCGTGACCAGCCCACGCAGCGGGGTCGCGGCCTTGACGGTAAAACTGGCCCGACCCGGGGTGCGCAAGTCCAGACGGACCTCGTCGCGGACCAGGTCAACCGGCTGGCCGTTGATGCTTAATACTTTGTGCAGCTTCATGGGGCAGGGGCCAGGTAGTCGTCGACGCGTTTCAGAATGCTTTCAAACCCGCTGAGCTCAGGCGCCTCGGCACCGGCGTCTGGACCTCTCTTGTTGTGGAAGAAGCAAGCAAAGAAAGTGAGAGTGTTAAGGCAGCTTTGCTTGCCGAAGTCGGAGCACTCGTTGAGATAGTGGAGCTGCGGGGCTATGTAACTGACCTCAAGTTTTGCGAGGCGAAATTGCTTTATCGTCGTTCAGCAGTGATGAATGCGTTCAACACTAGTCCCGAGTTTTATCAAATCCGCATTGATGGCCAATTCAACCGGGTTTTCCAAGCGAACGTCACGAAGCTGGGGGTGCTGAGTAAAGACCAAGCGAGGCAAATCGTCCGCTTTCATCAGTTGGCTGATAGCGTCAGGCAGGACGTGATCGAGGGCGGTGTGCTGGCTGGAGGAACTGACAGGCCCGAGATGTTTCGGGAGGCGATCGATTTGCTTGAAGAAGCGATGAGTATCGGCCGGGCAATGATTGCGGCGGATGCGGAGGGTGGGTGTAGCTGGTTTGGTTTGAGAGAGGCAAAAAAATGAAGTGTGGACACTTTGTGGACACTTTCACGTTTTGACGTGAGATAAGTCTAAGACCCCAGAAACGACAAAGCCCCGCATTGCGGGGCTTTGAATATGGTGCCGGCACCAGGAATCGAACCCGGGACCTACTGATTACAAGTCAGTTGCTCTACCATCTGAGCTATACCGGCGTGTGGGCGACGATTATAGCGACTCGGGTGCTTCTGTAAACCCCTGAATTCAGACTATTTTTGCGCCCTCTGTGATTCACGCCCGGCGCAGGACGTTGCGCAGTTTTTGTACAGCGCGCCAGGCGCGGCTGTTTTGCATCGCGCGCAGTTCGGCTTCGGCTTGTTCGGCGCGTTGCAGGGCGGTTTCCAGTGCAGGGTTTACCGGGTGGGCGAGGTTGTGGCCTTTGCACAGCTGGAAATTGTCGAGATTGCACGGTGGCAGGTCGAACGCGGGTTTGAGGTTGATGTGTTCGTTGGCGAGGAAGAAGCTGTTGAGGCCGTCGAACAGGACGTTGGTGTAGCCGGCGTCGGTCACCAGGTGTTCCCAGGTGTGGTCGCGCTCCCATGGGGTTTCGATGAGGATGATCCAAGGGCGGAAGCGGCTGAAGTCCATGCCGCGCAGGACGGTTTCTTCGTGGCCTTCGACGTCGATTTTCAGGAAGTGGATCGGCCGCTCGGCGGCGTGTTCTTCGCAGATCGAGGTCAGTGTGCGTGCGTTGACAGTGAAGCTTTGCACGTCCATGCCGAGGTTTTTGCGTTCTTGCGCAACGACCGGGTCAGCGGTGGACAGGCCGGTGTCGGCAATGCCGTAGAAAGTCAGTTCGCCCGGCTGGTCGCTGGCCACGCATTGCAGCGTGGTGTCGCGGGAGCGATGCTGGCAGAGTGCGTCGTAGTAGTTCTGCATTGGCTCGACGTTGATGCCTTGCCAGCCGCGATCATAAAAGGCCTTGGTGACCGAGTCGTGGATCGGGTCATTGGCGCCGACGTCGATATAAAAACCGTTTTCAAAATACTGCAGGGCGCGCCAGAGGCGTACGTCCTCGAAATTCTGTGCGTAAGAAATGAACGTCACGGTCGCTTCCTGTCGGTCAGATTTTTCTTGTTCGGGCGTGCGCTACCTGCACGGCGTAGGTCTGTATAGCAAGGGCGGATGGCAGGCGCAATTACCCGCTGCCGGCGTCCGCGATTCGGCGGTTATGTCCTTTTGGTCGAGCGCTTATGCACAACAGGCTTTGAAGAGGACGGGCTTAGAGGGGATTTTGTGGACGGGTTCTCATTTGAATCGCAAATCCCTGTTTTGCCGGTTTTTTATTTATGTGAACAAAAAATGACCAGTGCTGTTAGTGGCCTGAAACAGCCGTGGATATTGGATCCACGATAAATCCATCAACAGAGTTATCCACAGGCTGTGAAAGATTAAACGCGTTCGGCCAGCAACAGGAAATTGCGCGGAGTGAGCGGCGCCTCGCAGAAGGTGCCCAGACGTACGATGTATCCCTGTTCGGTGAGGAAAAGTGCCCGATCCAGATTCAGCCAAAGCTCCAGCGGCCGTCGGAACAGTCCACGCAGCAGTTCCAGGTTGCGAACTTCGGCCAATCGCTGCCAACCGGCAGCTTCGAGCGCTACCCAATCTGGCGAGCCGATTGTGGATAACTCTTTCAACGCTGCCAGATCGCGGCAGTAATCAGCGAACGGTTTGTCCAGCCAGGCGCTCGGCAGGGACGGCGTCGGCAGGTATTCGTCGACGCCACGCACTTGCCGTTGCAACAGATCGAAAGCCAGTCGGCGAGCCATGGAGGTGTCACGCTGACGTCGGACACGTGCACCGGCGGTGACGGTTTCGCTCATCGGCAGGGACAGATCTTCCAGCGAGAGCTGTAGGGCGGAGCGTGATCCTGCGGAGGACAACGCCTGATATTCAGTGCGACTGATCCGGTTGTAGCAGCACGGTGCAATCGCCAATTGCCGACAGCCAGCGGCGCTGGCCAGTTGCATCAGCCGCACATGCAGATCACCGCAAGCATGCAGGGCGACAGGCGTGTGTTCTGCATTCAGCGATAAAGCGGTGTTCGCCGCGAGCACATCCTGCTCGACATGCAGCGCATGCAGGTGATGACGCTGACTCAACGCCTGACCGCTGACAACCAGCGCCGGGTCGTATTCCAGACAGGTGAGTTGCTGGCCAGCGCCGAGCAGACGCCGTCCCAAATGGCCTTTGCCGGAACACCAATCCAGCCAGTGCTTCGGTTGCGAGGCAAACGACAAGCGGCTGGCGAAGGCTTCAATCTGCTGCCATTTGCGCCCCGGCACATCGACATTAAGACGATGCCCGGCCGCTTCCAGCGAATGTGCAGGCAGCTCACCGACCGAACTCAACTCAAGCGACAATGCCGCCAATGAAGCGAACGGCTCCGGCGCATCCAGGAGTTCGGCAGGTTGGTTGTGGGCGTTTTCTGCATCTTCCAGCGACCGCCCGCGTAGCCACGAGGCCAGTTCCGGGTAAGACGCTTCCCAGGGCAGGTGCAGATGAGTGAAAGGGCGGGGCTTCCACAGCGCCTGATGCGCTGTGAGAAATGTATCCAGTGCCGTGAAACGGGCGAGCAGATCCTCGCCCGTCAGCACGTAAGAAGATTCAGCGTCCCTGGCACGCATCGACGCGCAGCCAGCGTTCAAGCAGCTTGAAGCCGCGAACCAGCACGTAGGCCATCACCAGATAGAACACACCGGCAGCGAAGAAGATCTCCACCGGCAGGTAAGTGCGGGCAATGATCGTGCGCGCCATGCCGGTCAGTTCCAGCAAGGTCACGGTGCTGGCCAGGGCGCTGGCCTTGAGCATCAGGATCACTTCGTTGCTGTAGGCCGGCAGGCCGATGCGCGCGGCACGCGGCAGGATGATGTAGAACAGCGCTTTGGGCCGGGACATGCCCAGCGCCCGCGCCGCTTCGATCTCGCCCGGTGGAATCGCCTGGATCGCGCCGCGCAGGATCTCGGCGATGTACGCCGCCGTGTGCAGGGTCATGGTCGCAGTGGCGCACCAGAACGGATCGCGCAGGTACGGCCACATCGAGCTGTTACGCACCGCATCGAACTGTGCCAGGCCGTAGTAGACCAGGAACAGTTGAACCAGCAACGGCGTGCCACGGAAAAAGAAGATGTAGGCGTAGGGCAAAGCGCGCACGTACCACAGCTTCGAAGAACGGGCGATACCCAGCGGAATCGCCAGCAGCAAACCGGCGATCACGGCGATGGCCACCAGTTCCAGGGTCAGCGTCGCGCCTTGAGCCAGTTTCGGCAGCCATTTGATGATGACTTCCCAATTCATTGAGCGCTCCTCGCGAAGCCGCGTGCGGCGCGTTTTTCCAGCAGGTGCATGCCGATCATCGCCAGCACGGTCAGGCACAGGTACATGAGCGCCGCCACCATATAGAAGGTGAATGGCTGCTTGGACACGGTCACGCCGATCTGCGC
Source organism: Pseudomonas sp. B20(2017) (assembly GCF_002113125.1). Lineage (GTDB taxonomy): Bacteria > Pseudomonadota > Gammaproteobacteria > Pseudomonadales > Pseudomonadaceae > Aquipseudomonas. Next base: position 230,315 of record NZ_NEJP01000004.1, read on the forward strand.
GTGGCGCATGATTTCTTCCAGGCCAATGACCGACACCAGCGCGGTGTCCTTCATCAGGATCATGAACAGGTTGCCCAGGCCGGGCAGGGCGATGCGCCACATCTGCGGCATGATCAGTTTGGTGAAGATCCGCCATTTCGACAGGCCCAGGGCCACGCCTGCCTCACGGTGACCTTTGGGAATGGCGAGGATCGCGCCACGAAACACCTCTGTGGCGTAGGCGCCGAAGCACAGGCCCAGCGCAATGACGCCGGCGGCAAAGGCGCTGAGCTCCAGTTCGGGATTGCCGAGGAGCTCACCGAGCGCGCGCATGGCGTTGACCGTACCGAAGTAGATCAACAGCACCCAGAGCAATTCCGGGACACCGCGCACCAGGGTCGAATAGGTTCCGCCAAGCCATTGCAGCGGCTTGTACGGGGAAGTCTTGGCCAAGGCGCCGAGCAGACCGAGCACCAGCCCCAGGCACAGGGCCGAGAGTGCCAGTTTGACGGTCATCAGCGCGCCGGCGAAGAGCGCCGGGCCGAATCCGTGGAGGTCGATAATCATGGATTTCTTTTCAAATCGCGGCAGGCAAGGCCGGGGATCGGCGCCGCCATGTGGCGGTGCCGATCCGGCAGGTCAGGATCAGTAGATGCTGAACGGGAAGTACTTGTCGTTGATCTTCTTGTAGGTACCGTCGGCGACGATTTCCTTCAGTGCGGCGTTCAGCTTCTCGCGGATCGGGTCGCCTTTACGTACAGCGATACCGATCTTGTCGCTTTCTTCCACCGGGTCGCCTTTGAATTCGTAGGCTTTGCCAGCGTCGCTTTTCAGCCACTCGTAGTTGACGTATTTGTCGGCGAGGATGCCGTCCAGACGACCGGAAGTCAGGTCGAGGTAGGCGTTTTCCTGGGTGTCGTAGAGTTTCACTTCGACGCCCGGCATGTTGTCTTCCATGTACGTACCGGCGAGGGTCGCGCGTTGGGCACCGATCACTTTGCCTTTCAGGGAGTCCTTGTCGGTCTTGAACTCTTTATCCTTCGGCGCGATGAATTGCAGCTTGTTGGAGTAGTACGGGTCGGTGAAGTCCACCGCTTGCTTGCGCTCGTCGGTGATCGACATCGAGGAGATCAGGAAGTCGAACTTCTTGGCGTTCAGGGCCGGGATGATGCCGTCCCAGTCCGAGGTCACTACGGAGCATTCAACTTTCATCTTGGCGCACAGAGCGTCGCCGATGTCCTTGTCGAAGCCGACGACGTTGCCGCTGGCGTCTTTGTTGTTGAACGGCGGGTAGGCCGCTTCGATGCCCATCTTCAGGGTCTCGGCCATGGCACCGGCGCTGAACGCGAGGGTGACGGCGGCGGCCAGGAAGACCTTTTTGTAGTTCTGCATGCGGGTAGCTCCGTTAGCGGTTGCTGGACATGAATTGTTTGCAGCGCGCCGAAAGCGGGTTTTCGAACACCTGCTGTGGCGATCCTTGCTCTTCTACCAGGCCCTGGTGGAGGAACACCACTTCGCTGGAGACCTGACGGGCAAAGCCCATTTCATGAGTCACGAGCAGCATGGTGCGGCCTTCTTCGGCCAATGCGCGGATGACATTAAGTACTTCCTGGACCATTTCCGGGTCAAGGGCGGAGGTGGGCTCGTCGAACAGGATCACCTTGGGCTGCATCGCCAGCGTGCGGGCAATCGCCGCGCGCTGTTGCTGGCCGCCGGACAGTTGCGCCGGGTAGGCGTGGCGCTTGTCGGCGATGCCGACCTTGGCCAGCAGCGCTTCGGCCACTTCGATGGCTTCGGCCTTGCTCTGGCCGAGCACGCGACGCGGGGCTTCGATGATGTTGTCGAGCACGCTCATGTGCGGCCACAGATTAAAGTTTTGAAACACAAAACCAATCTCGGAGCGCAGGCGGTTGATCTGTTTACCGTCGGCGGCAACCAGTTCCCCATTCTTGGCGGCCTTGAGCTTGAGCTCTTCCCCGGCCACCAGGATCTGGCCCTGATGCGGGTTTTCCAACAGGTTGATGCAACGCAGGAACGTGGACTTGCCGGAACCGGAGGAACCCAGGATCGAGATCACATCGCCGTCGCGGGCGGTCAGCGAGATGCCTTTGAGCACCTCAAGCTGTCCGTAGCGTTTGTGCAAGTTGCGGATTTCAAGCGCGGGCGTGGCCTCAGCCATGTGCGTTCCTCATATATGTTGCGCTCCTGCTGTTGGTTGGCCTTCCTGGCGAGGCGGCCAAGCTAGCATAGCGTTTCAATGGCAGCCAACAGCGCTACGGGCGGTAAACGGATGGCCTGTGGCAGGTTGTCGCATCGGCGCAGCAGACTGTCGCCCCATCAACAACCGAACGGGTGTTTGAACGTTGATTCCCGTGGGTGTCGCGTAAAAAAAGGCGCGATGTTGCCACCTTTGGCGGGGTGTTGGAAGCGCTATCCGGCCGATCGTTCCTCATTCGCCCTTTTATTGTGCATCCCGCACTTTTTCAGTGTGTTTCTGGTGCGCTGATTAGTTTGAAAAGTGGGTCGCAGGGTAACGCTTTGGCGAAAGGCCATTATTCTCAAGGACTTGCGATGACTGTCCGGTCGCGCTAGAAACCGCAGGCCAGAAGAGTTTGAAACATTTTGGCGCAATTATTGCGTGCAGAATCTGGAACGCCCCGTTGGATTCTTTTTACGAGAAGGAACGCCAGACGGGCCGGACGCAATCGCTTTCCTCGCAAAGGTAGTTTCAATGAGCAGTACCCAAAGCTCCAATGGCCTCGAACAGGGGCTCAAACCGCGTCATGTGACCATGCTGTCGATCGCCGGGGTGATCGGTGCAGGTCTGTTCGTCGGCTCCGGCCACGCCATCGCCGCTGCCGGCCCTGCTGTTCTGCTGGCTTACGCCGCTGCTGGCGCGCTGGTTGTGCTGGTGATGCGCATGCTCGGCGAAATGGCTGTTGCCTCGCCTGATACCGGCTCGTTCTCGACTTACGCCGACCGTGCCATCGGGCATTGGGCCGGTTTCACCATCGGCTGGTTGTACTGGTGGTTCTGGGTCCTGGTGATTCCGCTGGAAGCCAACGCCGCTGCAACCATCCTGCACGCGTGGTTCCCGGGTGTGGAAATCTGGGTCTTCGCGCTGATCATCACCATGCTGCTGACCGTGACCAACCTGTTCAGCGTGAAAAACTACGGTGAGTTCGAATTCTGGTTCGCCCTGCTCAAAGTCGTGGCGATCATCGGTTTCATCATCCTCGGCGTTGCGGCCATTTTCGGCTTCCTGCCGAACAGCCAGGTCAGCGGCGTTTCGCACATCTTCGACACCCAAGGCTTCCTGCCGAACGGCATGGGCGCGGTACTGGGCGCGATCCTGACCACCATGTTCTCCTTCATGGGCACCGAAATCGTGACCATCGCGGCCGCGGAATCGAAGAACCCTGGCAAACAGATCTCCAAGGCCACCAACTCGGTGATCTGGCGGATCGGCCTGTTCTACCTCGTATCGATCTTCATCGTTGTGGCCCTGGTGCCATGGAACGACCCGGTTCTGGCCAGCCTCGGCTCCTACCAGACCGTGCTTGAGCGCATGGGCATCCCGAATGCCAAGATGATCGTCGACATCGTGGTTCTGGTGGCAGTGACCAGTTGCCTGAACTCGGCGCTGTACACCTCTTCGCGCATGCTGTTCTCCCTCGGCAAGCGTGGCGATGCTCCGGCCATGTCGACCCGCACCAACAAGAGCGGCACGCCTTACTGGGCGGTGATGCTGTCCACCGGCGCAGCGTTCCTGTGCACTTTCGCCAACTACGTGGCCCCGGCTGCGGTGTTCGAGTTCCTGCTGGCCAGCTCCGGCGCGATCGCACTGCTGGTTTACCTGGTGATCGCGATTTCGCAACTGCGCATGCGTAAACAACGCATGGCTCGCGGCGAGAAAATCGTTTTCAGCATGTGGCTGTTCCCGGGTCTGACCTACGCGGTGATCGTATTCATCGTGGCGGCCCTGACCATCATGCTGTTCCAGGACGCCCACCGCGTGGAAATCCTCGCGACCGGCTTGCTCAGCCTGTTGGTGGTCGCTGCCGGTCTGCTGGTGGCCCGCCGCCGCAATCTGGAAAAACGTGGCGCAGCGGTTCTGAACTGATCCGCAACGCATAACAAAAACGGCCGCTGTCAGTGATGACAAGCGGCCGTTTTTGTTACTGCGGGCGGTTTATTCGCTCTTCTCTTCCTGCGCTTCCACCGACTGACCGTAGGTGTCCAGCGCAATCCCGAAATCGCTGATGAACTCCGGCTCGCTCAACCATGCCTGGGCAGTTTCGCGATCCATTCCATCGGCCCACATGCGGTAGTCGATCAGCATGTCGGCGGCCAGGTGAGTGGCGGCCATGCCTTCGTTCTCGGCGTTCTCCATGTCCAGCAGATCAGGATGATCGACGATGATGAACGCCAGCTCGCGGAGCAGCGTCAGCAGCATTTCGTTGCGGCTGACGGCTTCGGCGTCGCGCATCTTGCTGAACATTGCCAGGGTGTATTCCGGGATCGGCTCGCCGATTTCACCCAGGTCATCGTCCAGCGCGACGGGTTTTCTGCCGTGGATATTGATCTGCTTGGCTTTGGCCTTGGCGCGTTTGGCGCGTTTCTGTTGCTTGTTCAGGGATGCCATGGGAACTCAGTTTTTCTGTTGGGTTTGTGCGGCGATTGCTTCGGACGCGGCCACATAGTCTTTCTGGAAGTCCGGCGATTCGATCCACGCCAGAGCGCCGGCCTCGTCGGTCTCGGTGGACCACTGGCGGTACTCGATCAGCGCGGCGAGGATGAAATCCATCGCGCCTTCTTCGCCTTCCTGCTCGTACACCAACTCCAGCAGCGGGTCTTCAAGGAACGCAGTGCACATGGCCTGCTGGCTGATTTTTTCGGCGTCGATCATTTTCTTGAACAGTTCTGTCAGGTCCACCGACTCGAAATCGATGCGGTCGTCGTTCGGGTCCAGCTCGACCGGTGCTTCCGCACGTTTGGTACGGTTCTGCTTGGCCTTGGTCTTGGCCCGGGCGGCGCGTTTTTGCTGCTTGTTGGCGGAAGCCATGGTGTGTGTTCCGTGGTGCGTTAAAGGGCTTGGCTGCGTGGGATTTTGCGCCCCGGTGTGTCGGAGGCCAGTTCGCCGGTCTGCAGCCAGGTCAGAGCGATGGGCCATAGTGTGGCTTGGTATGCGCTGCGAAAAAAGGCGAAATGTCCGACTTGCTGCTCACCGATGTCTTGCGGCTCGATTCGCAGGTGGGTCTTTTGCGCGTTGTGGAAGTAAGCGAGCAAGCGTTCGATGGCGGGAATCGTGCCGTAGGGATCGTCACTGATGCTGATTGCCAGGGCTTTGGCCCGGACATTGGCGAAGGGCAGGTCCGCCATGGTTCTACCGCTCGGGCGCCGCTCATAACGCGCGGCAGGCGTGCTCCAGTCGCGAACCACGCCGGCGGGCGTGTCTTCAAGCCAGCCAAGCCGTTTGCCCGGAAAGTAGCCACACAACAGCGTGACCAGCGGCATCAGCAGGTGCCATTTGCCGAACATCCGCCAGCGGTGCTCGGGCGCGTAATCGCGCCAGTAAGCGAATTGCGCACCGACCGTCACCAGTCGTCGGATTATCTTCCCGGACGCCCCCAGACCTGCTGCGCAGCCGCCGAAGCTGTGCCCGACCACATCGATCGGCTGCCCGGGAAACTCCCGCTGCGCACGTTTGAGCATCGCCTCGAAATCCAGCGCGCCCCAATCCGTCCACGAGGCCTGCAAATGCCTCATCGACTTTGGCCGCGACTCGCCAATACCCCGGTAGTCGTAAATGATCACGTCGAACCCATTGGCGAACAGATACGCCGCGAAGCGAGAGTAGTGGCGGCAGCGTACGGACGTGGCGGCGTTGATGATAACCACCGGGCGCTGTGGATCCGGCGAAGCGTGGCGCCAGGTGAAACCGCCGAGCAGATAGCCGTCGGCGGCAGGCTCGTGGAAGGGTTTGTCCTGAACATCGCTTGCGAGCGCGGTTCTGTTCCGAGCCTCTTCCAGTGCGTGCCTCTCTTGAAAACCCATGGCTCTCGACCTTCGCGGAGTAGCTGCCAACGATAGTCCCCGCCGGCTCGGTGAACAATCCGTCGGCGGTCAATCAGCTGTCTGATCGCTCAAGCGTTCTTCCAGCAGCGTGTGTTCGCGGTTCAACTCCGCTCGCAACTCCTCTTCGCTCGGTAGCACCAGTTTGTAGCTGCTGGCAAACAGTTGTTCATTGCCCTTGAGGATCGTGTAGCGCGCCACCGATTCATTTTGCTGTGCGCAGAGGATGATCCCCACCGTTGGCCCGTCGCCTTCGCTGCGTTTGAGGTCATCGTACATACGGATGTACATATTCATCTGGCCCACGTCCCGGGCGCTGAGTTTGCCGCGCTTCAGATCCAGGATGACGAAGCATTTGAGCAGGTAGTTGTAGAACACCAGGTCAATGTAAAAATCATCGTCGCCAGCGCTGATGCGTTGCTGGCGACCGACAAAAGCGAAGCCCTTGCCCAGTTCTAGGAGAAATCCCTGGAGCTGGTCGATCAAGGCTTGCTCCAGTTCGGATTCCTGAAGCTTGCCCGGTGAGGGTAGACCGAGAAACTCCAGCAGGACGGGGTCTCTGATGAATTCCCGGGGATTGCTTTTCATCGCGGCAATGTTGGTCGCCGCCTCTGCATAGACGTCGGTTTTGTCTCGGCTCATCAACAGGCGTTCGTAGTAGAGCGTGTTGATCTGGCGATCCAGTGCACGGCTTGACCAGTTTTGTGCAGCGGCTTCGTTCATGTACCACTGCCGGGCCGGTTCGCTTTCTATCCCCAAAAGTTTGCGGTAGTGCGTCCAGCTCAATTCGTGACGCAGTGCGTCACGAATTGGAAATGCCTGATAAAACAAGCGCATGTAGCGAAGGTTGGAAGAATCAAAGCCTTTCCCAAAGTCCGCAGTGAGTTCCTTTGCCAACGTAGCCAGAAGCTGTTTTCCGTACCCCGCACGCCGGGCACCCTGTTGCTCGAACTCGACAATGTGTCGCCCGATCTGCCAGCAGGTCTGGACCTGAATCGTGTCGACCGTTCGCAGCACTTTCTGCCGCGCCTCGCGTATCAGTTCGCCCAGGTCGCCCAGTAGCGAATCAATTTTTGGATCTTGCGTGTCAGCAGGTTTTAGTTGGCTCATCAGGTCTTCCGGCTCAGAGGGAACAGAAGCAAGAGCATGCCAATTGCCTTGGCCTGGGGATGCCGGCCGCATCTGATGCCACTGAAGGAAGAGTGGGCGGGTTTTGCGAGATCAGGCTGACGAAGTCCGCGAACGAGCAGTACGGCGTGTAGTCCTTTTCGTATCAACCGCAACTCCCAATCGTTCTAAAACCCACCCCGCAAGACAAAATCTAAAAAGAGGTAACGATTGGGTTCCGCGAGAGCCCGGGAGTCGTCCTCATGAAACGCGTTCTTTCATTTGTGCTGCCCGTTGCCGCTGCGGCAGTGCTGCTGTTTCCGATCATGGCGCAGGCTGCAAGCCTGGATCCGGTCGACAGTTCCGCTGTGCAGGCTCAGCAGCAAGAGCAAAACGGCGTTCGCTATCTGGCCGGCGGGATTGGCGAAGATGAGTCGAAAGCCATTCAGCAATCCGCGGGCTACAACCTGCACATGACGTTCGCGGTCGGCATGCAAAACCAATACACCGCCGACGTCGACGTGATGATTCAGAAAGCCCCCGGCCAGACCGTGCTGACGCTGAATCAGACCGGGCCATTGGTCTACGTGCAGTTGCCGCCCGGCAAATACACGGTCGTCGCGACCCGCAATGGTGAAATACGCCGGGATGCGGCCGAAATAGGCGGCGGTGCTGCGCGCAATCTGGTTTTTCACTGGAATGACAACAGCTAGTAGCGTTACCGGTCGCGCCGGGATGGCGTGACCGTTGCCGTGCGGCCCAGCCAGATCAATACCCATGCTGCGCCCGACAGGAAGAGGGCGAGGAGGCAATGCGTGGCGATGGCAAACCAGAAGTTGGCCGGTTGTGTGGTCAACGAATACACGGCGAAGTGTTTGCCGCGTGCCATGTTGCCGATGCGTCCCTGAATCAGACCGTCCACGGTTTCATAGGCGATCAGGCCGATACACAGGATCAGCACCAGGCCGAGAGCGATCATCAGCCAGTTGGTGCGTTTTACAGGGGGGGCGGGATGGGGCAGGGGGACGCGGGTTCTTTTCTGGTTCATCGCGGGGATGACCCTCTTCCATAAGGGTTGAGCAACGTATCGCGAATTCCGGCCTGCAAGAAGGGCTGAATCGGGTCGTCATCAAATCGCAGGCATAAAAAAACCCTGAATCTTGCGATTCAGGGTTTTCGGTATTTGGTGCCCAGAGACGGAATCGAACCGCCGACACGGGGATTTTCAATCCCCTGCTCTACCGACTGAGCTATCTGGGCAACGGGGCGCATTAAAAGGGTTTTTCGGATTTACGTCAACGACTTTTTTAAAATTTCTTAAATTAATTCCGTCGCTTACGAAATCCGGGGGTTATTCGGCTGGCGGAACGTAGCCTTCGGCCTGAGCGTATTCCTCGCCGGAGAAGTACTTGTCCATTTCGCCCTGGAGAAATTTGCGGTCTTCGGCGTTCATCATGTTCAGGCGTTTTTCGTTGATCAGCAGGGTCTGGTGTTTCTGCCAGTCAGCCCAGGCCTTGGCCGAGACGTGTTCGAAGATGTCCTGGCCCTTGGCGCCCGGGTACGGTGGGCGCTCCAGACCTTCGAGTTGTTCTTTGTACTTGCGGCACATTACGGTGCGGGTCATGTCGACTCTCCTGCATTCAAGACGGCGGCCGCGCGTTCGAGCAAGGTCTTGACCGGGGCGGCGAGGCCCAGGCGCGGCGGGGTGGCGAGGTTATACCAGAGCCAGTCGGCCTCGGCCATGTGACCGCCGGCTTCCTGCACCTGAACCAGCCAGGGTTCGATGGACAGCTGAAAGTGGCTGAAGGTGTGGACAAGGCTCGGCAGCGCCTGCTGCTCGCCCAGTTCCAGCGAGTGCTGCGCGGCGAGGTGTTGCAGGTCCTCGAGGTCATCAAGTTCCGGCAGGCTCCACAAACCACCCCACAATCCGCTGGACGGTCGACGATAAAGTAGAATTGCGCCGTCCTCGTTGGCCAGCAGCGGCATCAGTGTGCGTTTCTGTGGGATGGTCTTGCGCGGCTTGGGGATCGGGTAACGCGTCTCCAGGCCGAGCATGTGCGCTTCGCAGCCCTTTTCCAACGGACACAGCAGGCAGCTCGGTTTGCTGCGGGTGCACAGCGTAGCGCCCAGATCCATCATCGCCTGGGTGTAAGCGTTGACCCGATCCTGCGGCGTGAAGCGCTCGGCGTTGGCCCACAGCTGCTTGGCGACCTTCGGCTCGCCGGGGTAACCCTCTTGCGCGGTAAAACGTGCCAGCACCCGTTTGACGTTGCCGTCGAGGATCGGCGCGCGCAGGCCCATGCTGATGCTGGCGATCGCACCGGCAGTGGACAGACCGATGCCCGGCAGCTCGGTGAGCTTCTCGACATCGCGCGGAAACTCGCCGCCGTACTGGCTGACGACGATCTTCGCGGTCTTCTGCAAGTTGCGCGCGCGGGTGTAGTAACCGAGCCCAGTCCACAGGTGCAGCACTTCGTCCTCCGGCGCTTCGGCCAGGGCTTCGACCGTTGGCAGCGCGGCCATGAAGCGGTCGAAGTAATTGAGCACGGTGCTGACCTGGGTCTGCTGCAACATGATCTCGGACACCCACACCCGATACGGGTTGATGTTCTGTTGCCAAGGCAAATCATGGCGGCCGTGGCGGTCGAACCATTCCAGCACCGCCGTGGAAAACTGCTCCGCTTTCATCGCTTGAACAGCCCCTTCAATGCGTTTTTCAGTTCCGGGCTGACTTTGTCGCCCAGTTTCTCGTCGATTTTTTCGCTGAGCTTGTCGCCGGCCATTTTGGTCGCGACCTGGCCCAGGCGCTCGTTGTCCACGCGGCAGGCCTTGGCGCCCAGTTCCAGCGGGCCACGGCAGCGCAGCGGCCATTCGATGCCGACGAACTTCTCGCCGACCTGGCAGGCCGGATCCGGCATGGCGCTGGTGTCGCCTTCGACGATGATGCCGACGCGGTAATCCATGCCCAGCACCTTGAGGTCGATATCGCCGTCACCGTTGACGCTCATGCCGGGGATGCGCACTTTCAAGTCCGGGTTGCTGGCCACGCCGTTGCGGAAGGTCAGGTTGCCCTTGAGTTCCTGGAACGGCGTGTCCTTGCCGCGCGGCTCACCGCTCAGGGATTTGCGGTTGAGCGTGGCGATGCCCTTGCACAGTTGCTGCTCAAGGTTGGCGTTGAGCAGCACGCCGTTGTTGATCACAAAATTGGCGTTGCCGTTGAGGGTGTCGATCAGCGCCTGCTGGCTGTTGCCGCTGCCGGTAACGGTACTGGTGAGATTGACCAGACCTTTCACCGGCGGATTCTTGCCCTGGCTTTCGAGGATTTTCTCCACCGGCACCCGGTTGATCCGGGTTTGCAGGTTCAGCACTGGCGCCGTCTGGCGCACATCCAGCGTGCCCTTGGCTTCGAAGTCGCCGTTGTACAGCTCGCCGCGCAGATTTTCCAGGGTCAGCAGGCCGCCCTGGCCGGTGGCTTTCAGTGCGGCGTTCTGGATCGGCAGCTTGTCGAGGGTCAACTGGCCGAAGGTCAGGTCGGCGTTTACGTCGAGTTTGCTCAGGCGCTCAACCGGGAACAGGCGCTCGGTGCTCCAGGCGCTTTTGCTCGGTTTTTCCGGCAGCGGTGTGCTGCCGGCACCGGCCATGGCATCGGCCTCGGTGCTGGCGACTTCGGCTTGACGGACCTGAGTGGCGTTGTTGGCTTTTTCCGATCTCGGCGGCAGGTAGCGGTCGACGTTGAAGGTGTCGGCCTTGAGGATCGCCCGCAGCGATTGCTTGGCGAAATCTTCGACGGCGATCCGGCCGCTGAAGCTGCTGTCGTCGAGTTTCAGGTTGATGTTGTCCAGCGACACGCTGGTCGGCGTCGCGGCGACGCGGCTGACCAGTTCAACCTTGCTCAGGCTGCCTTCGGCCATGGCCGGCAAGGTCTGGCCGATGCTGTCGACGAATTTCGCCAGGTCGAACTGGGCGATGGAAATCCCGCCGGTGATCTGTGGCGTCTTGTCCAGGTCGTTGGCTTTCAGCTCGCCCAAGGCGCGCAGTTGGTTGACCGAGAGTTTGATGCCAGTCCATTCGGCGACGTTGGCGGCTTTGTCCAGCAGCAGTTGGCCTTGGGCGGCGAAGGTCACGGTCTTGCCTTGCAGCGGATCGCCGGCAACTTCGCCGGAAAGCTTCAGGTCTTCGAACTTGTAGCGTTGCAGGGCGCGTTCGAAGCGCAGCTCGCCGTTCAGTTCGGTGCGCACTCGCAGCACAGGCTGGTTGGTGCCGAGGAACGCGGTGGCCTTGACCGGGATGTTGGTCGAATCGTGAACCGCGCCGGTGCTCAACTGGATGCTTTCGGCGCTGAATTGCTTGCCGGTCAGCTCGTCGTTGTATTCCACGCGGGCGTTGTTGACGGTCAGGCTGTCGATGTCGAGGCGTATCGGCTGGGCCGGTTTTTCCGGTTGCGGGGTGGCCTCGGGGGCGGTTTCGGCTGTGGTGGTCGGCGCCGGGGTGCTGCCGGCCTTGGGCGGCACCTTGCCGATGTCTTCCCAGTTGCCATGACCATTCTTGTCACGGTTCAGGCGCAGGTTCAGGCCTTCGACGCGCACGTCGCTCATCTGCACTTCACGGCGCAGCAGCGGCAGCACGCGCACGGACAGGCCGAGCATCTGCAGGTCGGCAAACGGTTCAGCAGGCTTGGCCAGGGTCGCGACGCTGGCCTCGTGCAGTTCCAGGCCGAGCCACGGGAACAGACTCCAGCCGATGTCGCCATTGAGCGTCAGCTCGATGTGGGCCTTGTCGCGGGCAATCTGGCGGATCTCGTCTTTGTAGTCGTTGGGATCAAACAGGTGGGTCAGGGCGAAGCCCGCCGCCACAATGATCAGCAACAGCCCGAGAAGTACCAGACCCAGGATTTTGCCGAACGCTTTCATGGGCGAGTCCTTGTAAGTAGTCGAATTCGTAATTTAGCCGGGGAGTATAGCGCTGCATCAACCCTCGCTGTTGCGGTGTCCCGTGCAGCCCGCTGAACCGCGATGTACAGCGCTTCGACAACGATCGGAATCGGGGTTCCCCGGCACCATGAGATCAGATGACTCAAAAAAGGTGATATCAGTTTGGTTTTTCTGCCACGTGCAAGTGGTAACCTTCGCCCGTTCGTCCGCCCATCTGCGACTTAACGTCGCGCACTCAAGGAGCTTCACCCGCAAAAAAAGGTCATGCCTGCGTGCATAAGGCCGGGGTGAGCAGTGGCTGGCGAACCATTCTAATAATTGGGGGATACACATGAGCACGACCATTACGGCAGACGGCTTCAAAGCCGATCAGCCCGGGTTCCTGTCCAAGGAACGCATCATCGCCAAGCCCGGTTTCAACCGTTGGCTGGTCCCGCCGGCCGCTCTGGCCATTCACTTGTGCATCGGCATGGCCTACGGTTTCTCGGTGTTCTGGTTGCCGCTGTCCAAGGCGCTGGGCGTGACCGCTCCGGTGGCTTGCGCTCCGGACATGAGCTTCATCGCACAAGTTTTCTCGTCGCAATGCGACTGGCCGATCTCCATGCTCGGCTGGATCTACACCCTGTTCTTCATCTTCCTCGGCTGCTCGGCAGCGATCTGGGGTGGCTGGCTCGAACACGCAGGCCCGCGCAAGGCTGGCGTTGTATCGGCACTGTGCTGGTGCGGCGGCCTGCTGATTTCCGCGCTGGGTATCTATACCCACCAGATCTGGCTGATGTGGATCGGTTCCGGCGTGATCGGCGGTATCGGTCTGGGCCTTGGCTACATTTCGCCGGTCTCGACCCTGATCAAGTGGTTCCCGGACAAGCGCGGCATGGCGACCGGCATGGCGATCATGGGTTTCGGTGGTGGCGCGATGGTTGGCGCTCCGCTGGCAACCGCTCTGATGAGCCATTTCGCTTCGCCGACTGGCGTGGGCGTGTGGCAGAGCTTTGTGGCCATGGCTGCGATCTACTTCGTGTTCATGATCGGTGGCGCTCTGGCTTACCGCGTTCCGCCAACCGGCTGGAAGCCTGAAGGCTGGACCGCGCCGGCGAAGAAAGCCTCGAATGCGATGATCACCCACCGTCACGTTCACGTGAATGTGGCGTGGAAAACCCCGCAATTCCGTCTGGTGTGGCTGGTGCTGTGCCTGAACGTGTCCGCCGGTATCGGCATCCTCGGCATGGCTTCGCCACTGTTGCAGGAAGTGTTCGGCGGCAAGCTGCTGGGCAACGATCTGCCGTTCGGTCAGCTGGACGCCGGTCAACTGGCTTCCATCGCTGCGATCGCGGCCGGATTCACCGGTCTGCTGAGCCTGTTCAACATCGGCGGCCGTTTCTTCTGGGCGTCGTTCTCGGACTACCTGGGCCGCAAGAACACTTACTTCGTGTTCTTCGCACTGGGTTTTGCGCTGTACGCACTGATCCCGAACCTCGGGCACCTGGGCAACGTTGTACTGTTCGTGGCGGCGTTCTGCATCATCCTGTCGATGTACGGCGGTGGTTTTGCGACCGTTCCGGCATATCTGGCCGACCTGTTCGGTACGCAGATGGTGGGCGCGATCCACGGTCGTCTGCTGACTGCCTGGGCCGCCGCTGGCGTGCTGGGTCCGGTGCTGGTGAACTACCTGCGTGAGTATCAGCTGAGCATCGGCGTTGAACGCGCCGCCGCTTACGACATCACCTTGTACATCCTTGCCGGCCTGCTGGTGCTGGGTTTCCTGTGCAACCTGCTGGTGCGTCCGGTCGCGGACAAGTACTTCATGACCGACGCCGAACTGGCTGCCGAACAGGCGCTGGGCCACGACAAGGGTGCTGACGCCAGCACCGTGCTGGAGTGGAAAGCCGCGCCGGGCAGCAAGCCATTGGCAATCGCTGCATGGCTGGTGGTGGGGATTCCGTTGGCGTGGGGTGTGTGGGTGACCCTGCAGAAGACGGCGGTATTGTTTCACTAAGGTGTAGATCCTGGCTGATCTGAAGCTTTCAGGTCAGCCAGGGAAAACATTAATCCCTGTGGGAGCGGGCTTGCCCGCGAAGGCGCCAGGTCAGACAGCATTGATGTTGTGTGTGCCGGCCTCTTCGCGGGCAAGCCCGCTCCCACAGGGATCTCTTCAAGTTTCCAAATTTCCGCTTTTTTGGCTTGTATGGACATGTCTACCCGCGACAGCCGGGCGTTCTATCCGTCAGCCATCTCACCTCTCGTGTTTCTGTTTCGGCCCCGCGCCCCTATAATGGCTGCCTTTTTCGCCCAATGATTTTGCGGAGCTGGTGATGGCCGAACGTAAGGCGTCTGTCGAGCGCGACACTCTGGAAACCCAGATCAAAGCCTCGATCAACCTTGATGGCACCGGAAAGGCCCGATTCGATATCGGTGTTCCTTTTCTTGAGCACATGCTGGATCAGATCGCCCGTCACGGGTTGATCGACCTGGATATCCAATGCAAGGGCGATCTGCATATCGACGACCACCACACGGTGGAAGACGTCGGTATCACCCTCGGCCAGGCCTTCGCGCAAGCCATTGGCGACAAGAAAGGCATCCGTCGCTACGGCCACGCCTACGTGCCGCTCGATGAAGCGCTGTCGCGCGTGGTGATCGACTTCTCCGGCCGCCCAGGCCTGCAGATGCACGTGCCGTACACCCGCGCCACCGTTGGCGGCTTCGACGTCGACCTGTTCCAGGAATTCTTCCAGGGCTTCGTCAACCACGCACTGGTCAGCCTGCACATCGACAACCTGCGCGGCACCAATACCCACCACCAGATCGAAACCGTGTTCAAGGCTTTCGGCCGCGCACTGCGCATGGCTGTCGAGCTGGACGAGCGCATGGCTGGCCAGATGCCTTCGACCAAAGGCGTCCTGTAATGCAGACGGTTGCAGTTATCGATTACGGCATGGGCAACCTGCACTCGGTGGCGAAGGCCCTCGAGCACGTCGGTGCCGGCAAGGTGCTGATCACCAGCGATGCGGCAGTGATCCGCGAAGCTGACCGTGTGGTTTTCCCCGGCGTCGGCGCGATTCGCGATTGCATGGCGGAGATCCGTCGCCTCGGTTTCGATTCGCTGGTGCGTGAAGTCAGCCAGGATCGTCCGTTCCTCGGCATCTGCGTCGGCATGCAAGCCTTGCTCGACAGCAGCGAAGAGAACGACGGCGTCGACTGCATCGGCCTGTTCCCTGGGGCGGTGAAATTCTTCGGCAAAGACCTGCATGAAGACGGCGAGCACCTGAAAGTCCCGCACATGGGCTGGAACGAAGTGAAGCAGGCGGTGGATCACCCGCTGTGGCACAACATTCCGGACCTGGCGCGTTTCTACTTCGTGCACAGCTACTACATCGCTGCCGGTAACCCGCGGCAGGTGGTCGGCAGCGGTCATTACGGCGTCGATTTCGCCGCAGCGTTGGCCGAAGGTTCGCGTTTCGCCGTGCAGTTCCACCCGGAGAAGAGCCATACCCATGGCCTGCAGTTGTTGCAGAACTTCGCCGCGTGGGACGGTCGCTGGTAAATGGCCGTCAAGAAATCCAGGCCGCCGATCCTGACCCTCACTCCCGAGCAGGAGAACGAGGCCAACCGCAAGATTCAGCGGTTCATGGAGGATCGTTTCGAACTGGACCTGGGTTCGTTCGAGGCGGCGGAAATTCTTGAGCTGTTTACCCGCGAAATTGCTCCGCACTATTACAACAGGGCGATTTTCGATGTGCAGACCCACCTCAAGGAGCGGTTTGAAAGCATCGAAAGCGACCTGTGGGCGCTCGAGAAAAACTGATTTCCGAGCCAAGCTGAACATTCAAATTTGAAGGTTTGCCAGATGCTGATTATTCCTGCTATCGATCTTAAAGACGGTGCCTGCGTACGTCTGCGCCAGGGCCGCATGGAAGATTCCACAGTGTTCTCCGATGACCCGGTGAGCATGGCTGCCAAGTGGGTGGAGGGCGGTTGCCGCCGTCTGCATCTGGTCGACCTGAACGGCGCTTTCGAAGGCCAGCCGGTCAACGGCGAAGTGGTGACCGCGATCGCCAAGCGCTACCCGACCCTGCCGATCCAGATCGGCGGCGGCATCCGTTCGCTGGAAACCATCGAGCACTACGTCAAGGCGGGCGTCAGCTACGTGATCATCGGCACCAAAGCGGTGAAGGATCCGGCGTTTGTCGCTGAAGCCTGCCGCGCGTTCCCGGGCAAGATCATCGTCGGCCTCGATGCCAAAGACGGTTTTGTCGCCACCGATGGCTGGGCTGAAATCAGCACCGTACAGGTCATCGACCTGGCCAAGCAGTTCGAAGCCGACGGCGTGTCCTCGATCGTTTATACCGACATCGCCAAAGACGGCATGATGCAGGGCTGCAACGTACCGTTCACCGCTGCGCTGGCTGCTGCCACCAAGATTCCGGTGATCGCTTCCGGCGGTATTCACAACCTGGGTGACATCAAGTCGCTGCTCGACGCCAAGGCACCGGGCATCATCGGCGCAATCACCGGCCGGGCGATCTACGAAGGCACTCTCGACGTCGCCGAAGCGCAAGCTTTCTGCGATTCGTACCAAGGCTGAGGACTGACCATGGCGCTGGCCAAACGCATCATCCCTTGCCTGGACGTGGACAACGGCCGGGTCGTCAAAGGTGTGAAGTTCGAGAACATCCGTGACGCCGGCGACCCGGTGGAAATCGCACGTCGCTACGACGAGCAGGGTGCCGACGAGATAACCTTTCTCGACATCACCGCCAGCGTCGATGGCCGTGACACCACGCTGCACACCGTCGAGCGCATGGCCAGCCAGGTGTTCATCCCGCTGACCGTTGGCGGTGGCGTGCGGACCGTGCAGGACATTCGCAATCTACTCAACGCCGGTGCGGACAAGGTGTCGATCAACACCGCTGCCGTGTTCAACCCGGAATTTGTCGGCGAAGCGGCGCAGCATTTCGGCTCGCAATGCATTGTTGTTGCCATCGACGCGAAGAAGGTTTCGGGCCCGGGCGAAACCCCGCGCTGGGAGATCTTCACCCACGGCGGGCGCAAACCGACCGGCCTCGACGCGGTCGAGTGGGCGAAGAAAATGGAAGGCCTGGGTGCCGGTGAAATCCTCCTGACCAGCATGGATCAGGACGGCATGAAAAACGGCTT
This sequence comes from Pseudomonas sp. B20(2017), assembly GCF_002113125.1. Lineage (GTDB taxonomy): Bacteria > Pseudomonadota > Gammaproteobacteria > Pseudomonadales > Pseudomonadaceae > Aquipseudomonas. Next base: position 247,564 of record NZ_NEJP01000004.1, read on the forward strand.
CGACCTCGGCGTGACCCGCGCCATCAGCGATGCGCTGGGCATTCCGGTAATCGCTTCCGGCGGCGTCGGCAACCTGCAACATCTGGCTGACGGCATCCTTGAAGGCCACGCCAGCGCAGTACTGGCAGCGAGTATTTTCCACTTCGGCGAATACACGGTTCAGGAAGCCAAGGCTTACATGGCTCACCGCGGCATCGTAATGCGTTAAACAACCATACAGGCCAGTGGACAGCATGGCGTACCCAAGGCACTCTTGGGCACGCCATGGATTTCGGTAGCCCGACATGATCAAACGCCTGCTTCTTGCCCTCGCCAGTGCCTCCGTGTTGTTGATCAACACCGGTCACGCCGAAGAAAGTCCCGACACCGATCTGGTGCTCCTCACCGAAAACTTCCCGCCGTACAACATGGCGAAGAACGGCAAGAATTTCGCCCAGGATGAAAACATCAACGGCATCGCCACGGACATCGTGCGCGAGATGTTCAAGCGTGCCGGTATCACTTACAGCCTGACCCTGCGCTTCCCTTGGGAACGGGTCTACAAGCTGGCGCTGGAGAATCCCGGTTACGGTGCGTTTGTCATGGCGCGGCTGCCGGATCGCGAAAAGCTCTTCAAGTGGGTCGGCCCGATCGGCCCGGACGACTGGGTCATGCTGGCCAAGGCCGACAGCAAGATCACCCTCGAAACCCTCAATGACGCGCGCAGGTACAAGATCGGCGCCTACAAGGGCGATGCGATTGCCGAGACTTTGACAAAACAGGGGCTGAAGCCGGTGGTGGTGCTGCGCGATCAGGATAACGCCAAGAAACTTGTCAGTGGCCAGATCGACCTCTGGGCCACCGGCGATCCTGCCGGCCGTTATCTGGCGCGACAGGATGGCGTGACCGGATTGAAAACAGTGCTGCGCTTCAACAGTGCAGAGCTCTATCTGGCCTTGAACAAGGACGTGTCCGATGAGGCGGTCGCCAAGTTGCAGGCAGCACTGGATCAGATGCGCAAGGACGGCGTGGTCGACGAGATCATGGGGCGGTATCTGTAGCTGTCTGGATGACTTCCATTGGTTGAGGGGGAAGAGTGACCTCATCATTCTTTTTCAGGAAAACTTCAGCCTTTGTCGAGCCTGACACCGCCGAAGGGCAAAGGATGCTTTGCTCATCTGCCTGGGTCGGATATTCGGTCAGGTAAATACTTGAGTCATCGCTGTAACCGAAAATTGTCGCTACTGGCGTGCCGTCAGCTCGTGTCAGCTCGTAGTAACTGTGCAGCTGGAAAACCGCTACGGATGTTTTTTTCGCCGCGATGGTGAAGACTATCGGTGGGCGTGACTCCTCCCATCCGCTGGCCAATTCCTCAGTGTGAGTGAACTGTTTGTGCAAACGCGCGGAAAACCGCGTGGCACGGACATCGCTGAGTGCTGTGACAGGCCAGGCCTTTTCGATTTCGATGGAAGTCAGGCGGTTGAATATTTGCATTGCCGTCGCGTTTTGCGCTCGAGGTGCCGACCATTTCAACGTCTTGCGTTTGTCGGTGTCGTTGTGGTCGAACCCGATGAGCAGATACTGATCTGTTCGTTTCATTAGGTAAAACGGGGATTTGAGAAATTGTTCTCCGGCGGTTGTGTAATCCCTGACAGCGAACCACGGAAGTCGAACAGTCTGAGTGGTCATTGCTGTTCCTGCGTCCGAAGGTACAGAGTGTTGGTTGAGCACGGGCGCTGCAGGCGCAGAGTCGGTCCGAACAGGGATCTGCATCCGTAAGGCATACGCAGCAATGTGAGTCGACGGTTTAGTGTGGCTCTGGACGCCGATGAAGGTTCCTGCAGCGAAGTAGATCTCACCTGGCTCGGCCGTCGGCGGTTCGATGCTCCAGGCGCTGAAGTTTTGCGTAGCACCGCTCCCCTTGTCATTCCAGATCGAATCGCCAACTCTGGCTGCAATGACCAGATCCTCACGGATGCAACGTACGACGTTGGACGAAGGTTTGCTGTGGTCATTGGAGCAGACCAGACCCAGCGCCACGTAGCCGACGGGAGCTATCGGGCGCCATATCGATGTACGGGTCGAAATAGATGAGCCGGAATGTTTCCAGACAAGCTCAAAGTCATCGGGCCGCATCAGGGCTTTGCCACGAGAGGACTCGATGCCTTCTGAGTCGCTTTCGCAGACAACGGCCGCAACGATCTCGCCGTTGATATCGGCACTGCTATGAATCGCGATATCGCCCAGCGGGAAGTATCCAGGTAATGCATCGGGCGCAGGCGTAGGGCGCCAGAATCCGGCAGGGCTTGAGCGTGAGCCTCTGGTTTCCCAGATTCGATGAAACTCCGTGGTAAAGCTGATCAGCAGGTTGTCGAGTTTGATGGGCTCCATCCGCTCGATTGGCTGGGATGTTTTTTCTTGAGTTTTCATAAGTCAGTCCTGATAGAGAAGTGCTGCCAGTGGGCCGCGTTCTGTCGCAGGGCTGACTATCTAAAACCGGAAAGGAGGCCAGGTGGTAACTATGTACAGTCGTTCTCGGTATTTATCGGTAGACGCCGTCTTTGCCATGGGCGGCCGTAGCGCGATTGCTGCGCACACTGATCATCTGCTTGATGTCGATCCACTCGATGCCTTGAGCTTTCAATTTCGGCAATTCCCGCTCCAGCACGGCCAGGGTCTGTGGATAAGGATGGCCGATCATCACCGCCGAGCCCTGCTTGCGGGCCAGGCTGATTGCGGTCTGTAGCTGAGTGAAAATCGCCGCCTCGGTACGTTCGTCATCGAGAAATACATCCCGCGAAACGCTCGCAAGATCGATTTTCTGCGCCTGTTGCGCAGCGACCGTCTGGGCGCTGGTGCGACTGTCGACGAAGAACTTGTGGCGGCGTTGCAATTCACCCATCAGCCACGCCATCGCCACGGGTTGTGCGGTCATGCGACTGCCCATGTGGTTGTTGATGCCGGCGGTGTAGGGGACCATTTTGAACGCAGCGTTCAGGCGTTTCTCGAGTTCTTCGATGGGCAGTTCGGGATGCCAGGCGAACGGGCCGGTGGCCGGGTCCATCGGCATGTGCAAGATCACGATCTTGCCGGCGCGATGGGCTTCGCGGGCAAATTCGGTGGCGTGCGGGGTGTCGGGCATGATTGCCGTAGTGACTGGCCCGGGCAGGGCGAGCACGCGGCGATCCCGGGGCAAGTTCTGCCCCAGGTCGTCGATGATCAGCGTCAGGTAGGCTTTTTGAGGAGTTGGTCTGGCAGGTTCTGCGTGAGCAGCACCCGCCAGACAGCACAGCAGGACGAAGAGGAAACGCAAAGACATCCTCAACGGCCGGACGTGATGCTCAGGCCTTTGAGCAGGCTCAGGGCCTGGGCCAGCTGGTAATCGTCATCCTGCGGCATCGCCTTGGCCTTGCCGCCAGAACCGGTGGGCTTGTCCGCGCCGCCGTTGCCGTTGCCCAGGTGGCCTTGCAGATCAGCTTCCTTGAAGTAATCGCCGTCCGCCTCATTGGTGATCTTGGCGCGGCGTACTTCGATGTCCGGGACGATGCCCTGGGCCTGGATCGAGCGACCGTTCGGGGTGAAGTACAGTGCAGTGGTGATCTTCAGCGCGCGGTCATTGTTCAGCGGCAGCACGGTCTGCACCGAGCCCTTGCCGAAGCTGGTGGTGCCCATGACCACGGCGCGTTTCTGATCCTGCAGGGCGCCGGCAACGATTTCCGAGGCCGAGGCACTGCCACCGTTGATCAGCACCACCATCGGCACCGCTTCGCTCTCGTCCTTGCCGGTTGCATTGAAGCGCAATTCGGAGTTGGCGATCCGGCCCTTGGTGTAGACGATCAGGCCTTTGGTGATGAAGTGGTCGACCACTTCCACCGCCGCTTGCAGCACGCCACCCGGGTTATTGCGCAGGTCGAGGATGATGCCTTTGAGCTTCTTGCCGTTGTCCTTGCGCAGCTTGGCCAGGGCCTTGGAGACCTCTTCGCCGGTCTTGACCTGGAACTGGGTGATGCGGATCAGACCATAACCTGATTCCAGCAGTTGCGCCTTGACGCTCTTCACCTGGATTACCGCGCGGGCCAGGGTTACGTCGAATGGCGTGCCGCCGTCGCGCACCAGGGTCAGGGTGATTTTCTGGCCGATCTTGCCACGCATCTTGTCCACGGCTTCGGTCATGCTCTGGCCGCGGGTCGGCTGGCCGTTGATCTTGACGATGAAGTCACCGGCCTGAATGCCGGCCTTCGACGCCGGGGTGTCGTCGATTGGCGAAACGACCTTGATGAAGCCGTCTTCCGAGCCGACTTCGATGCCCAGACCGCCGAACTCACCGCTGGTGCTTTCCTGCAGCTCGGTGAAATCTTCCGGGCCGAGGTAGGCAGAGTGCGGATCGAGGTTGCTGAGCATGCCCTTGATCGCGTTTTCCAGCAGGGTCTTGTCGTCCACCGGCTCGACATACGCGGCCTTGATCCGGTCCATGACCTCGGCGAAGGTGCGCAACTCTTCCAGCGGCAACGGGGCTTTGCTGGTCGCGGCAGTACCTGCCGGAGCAACGGCCGGAGCCGGTTGAGCGGCGAACGCCAGAGGCGCACCGATCACCAGGGCGATCGTCAGGGCCAGCGAGCTAAGACGGGACAAATGCAGCATGTCGAACGAACTCCTAATGTAGGTAACTCACGCCTATCCTTGCGCGCGGCACCATTGCGCCGGATCACTCGGGTGACCCTGCTGACGAATTGCGAAATACAGCGCTGGAGTGTCCTGGCCGCCACTGTTGCCGACAGTGGAGATGGACTCACCGGCTTTAACCACGTCACCCGCCGATTTGAGCAGCGTCTGATTGTGGCCGTAAAGACTCAGAAAACCGTTGCCGTGGTCAAGGATCACCAGTAGTCCTGCACCGCGTAGCCAGTCTGCAAACACCACGCGCCCACCGTGTACGGCATGCACCTGGCTGCCGGCAGAGGCGCTGATCATGACGCCGTCCCACTTGGTGCGGGCATCGTCGCCACGGGTTTCGCCGAAGCGTGCCAGTAGTCGACCATCAACCGGCCATGGAAGTTTTCCCCGACTTGACGCAAAAGGGCCACCGAAGGTCTCGCCGCCGCTGGATACCAGGGCGCCGGGCGTCGATCTGACCGGTTTGCGTGGGGCGTCGGAGTTTTCCGCCTCGGCCTCACGCAAGCGCTTTTTTTCGACTTCCTGCTGGGCAATGAGCGCTTTCTGCCGCGCTTCTTCTGCCTCACGAGCCTGGCGGGCCAGGGTTTCTTCAATGGTTTTAAGGACTTTAGACAGGTCTGCCTGATCCTGCTCGCGGGCGGCGAGCTTCTGGTCCCGGGCCTTCACGTCGTCGTTCAGTTTGGCAAGGGCCTGCTGGCGCTCCTTGCGGACCTTGTCGAGCGCTTCGCGCCGAGTGTCGAGATCGCTTTGCTGCACCAGCAATTGCGCCTGCTGCAGGCCGATGTCCTTTTCGACATTGGCCAGTTGGCGCAGGGTTTCGTTGAAGCTCTTCAACTGCTCCAGGCGAGCCTGGCTCAGGTAGTCGTAATAGGTGAGCGTGCGGGCGAATTTCTCGGGATTCTGCTGGTTGAGCAGCAGCTTGAGGTATTCCTGGCGACCATTCTGGTAGGCGGCGCGGGCCTGGATGGCGATCAGTCGCTGCTGTTCAGTGCGCGCGCTCTGGAGTTTTTTTTTCTCCGCATCGAGCCGCTGCAGCTCGGATTCGCTCTTCTTCAGCTCTTTCTGCAGGGCTTCGACCTGTTTCTCGAGCTTGCCCATCTCGGTTTCGGTGCCCTTGAGCTCCTTTTGCACGCCGGATTTTTCTTCCTGGAGCTTGCCCAGCAGTTTTTTCAGCTCGGCGATGTCCTGGCGCGTGGCGTCCAGTTGCTGTTGGGTTTGCGCGCGCTCATCCGCGAAGGCCGGTTGGAGCAGGCATGTCAGAGCGAGGGCGATCAGGACGCGAAGCATAGAGGCGGGCGGCACCAGGGTAAGGGACGGCCTAGTATGCCCGCCCGACGCGGCAAAAAAAACGCCCAATTGGGACTGTGTGATAACTGGGGTGCCGGACAGAGTGAAATCCTCTTTGAAAACCCCACAAACCAATGTGGGAGCGGGCTTGCCCGCGATGGCGTCTGAACATTCAACATAGTTGTTGGCTGTCAGATTGCTATCGCGAGCAAGCTCGCTCCCACAGGGTTTGAGGTGTTTTTGCGGGCGGATTACACCAGAATCGAAGTGCCAGTCATTTCCGCCGGTTTTTCCAGGCCCAGCAGTTTCAGCATGGTCGGCGCCACGTCCGCCAGCACGCCGCCTTCGCGGACTTTCAGGTCGCGCTTGCCGACATAAATGAACGGCACCGGCTCGGTGGTGTGCGCAGTGTGCGCTTGCCCGGTGGACTCGTCGGCCATCTGCTCGACGTTGCCGTGGTCGGCGGTGATCAGCGCTTCGCCGCCGACTTTTTCCAGGGCTTCGACGATGCGACCTACGCAGGTGTCCAGGCATTCCACGGCTTTCACTGCGGCTTCGAACACGCCGCTATGGCCGACCATGTCGCCGTTGGCGTAGTTGACCACAATCACGTCGTAGCGCTGATTCTCGATGGCCTCGACGATGCGGTCGGTGACTTCCGGCGCGCTCATTTCCGGCTGCAAGTCATAGGTGGCGACTTTCGGCGACGGGATCAGGATGCGTTCTTCGCCCGGGAACGGTTCTTCACGACCGCCGGAGAAGAAGAAGGTCACGTGGGCGTATTTCTCTGTTTCGGCGATTCGCAACTGGGTCTTGCCGTTTTTCGCCAAGTAGTCGCCGAGCACGTTTTCCAGGCTGCCCGGGGCAAAGGCTGCGGGGGCCGGGATGCTGGCGGCGTATTGGGTCAGGCCCACGTACTGCACTTTTGGCTGGCGTGCGCGCTCGAATTCCTTGAAACCGTCTTCAACAAACACGCGGCTCAGCTCGCGGGCGCGGTCGGCGCGGAAGTTCATGAACACCACGGCGTCGCCGTCTTCGACTTTTACCGGCTCACCGATGCTGGTGGCTTTGACGAATTCGTCGCTCTCGCCACGGGCGTAAGCGGCTTCCAGACCTTCCTGGGCAGTGGCGGCGTTGAATTCGCCGTTGCCATCAACGATCAGGTTGTAGGCTTGGGACACGCGGTCCCAACGATTGTCGCGATCCATGGCGTAGTAGCGGCCGATCAGGCTGGCGATGCGGCCTTTGCCGAGGGCCTGGAAAGTCGCGTCGAGCAGTTCGATCGACGAAGCGGCGCTTTTTGGCGGGGTGTCACGGCCGTCGAGGAAAGCGTGCAGGTAGATTTTTTCGGCGCCGCGCTTGAAGGCCAGTTCGGCCATGGCGATCAGGTGATCCTGGTGGCTGTGAACGCCGCCATCCGACAGCAGGCCCATGAAATGCACGGCCTTGCCAGCGGCCACGGCTTTGTCCACGGCGGCGCAGATGGTCGGGTTCTCGAAGAACTCGCCGTCGCGGATCGCTTTGGTCACGCGCGTGAAGTCCTGATACACCACGCGGCCGGCGCCGAGGTTCATGTGGCCGACTTCGGAGTTGCCCATCTGGCCGTCCGGCAGACCGACGTCCATGCCGCTGCCCGAGATCAAGCCGTTCGGCACGGTAGCCCACAGGCGATCCAGAACAGGCTTCTTGGCCGCATAAACGGCGTTGGATTCGGGGCTGTCGCTGTGACCGAAGCCGTCGAGAATCATCAGGACCAAAGGTTTAGGCGTGGTAGTCATGGAATCCACTCGTGGCTAATAAGAAGAGGGCGATGGAAAAGGGAGTTGGAGTTTAAAGCGAAGTTCCGGCGGCGTCACCGCCGGACGGGGTTTGGCCGACCATAGTGGCTGTGTATACTGGCCGACATTTTAACGCCCTGGAACCTCCTTCGATGGTTGCTCACCTGATTGAATTTGCCACTAACCACTACATTCTTGTCGGTATCTTCGTCGTACTGCTGGCTTTGCTGCTGGCGCATACGGTGCAGGGCGGCGGTAAAAGCCTGAGCACGGGCGAGCTGACCGCACTGGTCAACAAGGAAGCCGGCGTGGTGGTGGACATCCGTCCGAGCAAGGACTACGCCGCCGGTCACATCGTTGGCGCGGTGAACATTCCCCAGGACAAACTGGCCGCCCGTATCGGCGAGCTGGAAAAACACAAGGCCAAGACCATCATTCTGGTCGACGCCCTGGGCCAGACTGCCGGGACCCACGCCCGCGAGCTGATGAAGGCCGGCTTCACCGCCGCCAAGCTGTCCGGCGGGATTTCCAGCTGGAAAGGCGACAACCTGCCGTTGGTGAAGTGATATGAGCGACGTCATCGTCTACTCCAGCGATTACTGCCCTTACTGCTCGCGCGCCAAGTACCTGCTCGCGAACAAAGGCGTGGCCTTCGAAGAGATCAAGGTCGATGGCAAGCCGCAGGTGCGCGCCGCCATGGCCCAGAAGGCCGGACGTACGTCCGTGCCGCAGATCTGGATCGGCGAAAAGCACATCGGCGGTTGTGATGATTTGTTTGCCCTGGAGCGCGCCGGCAAGCTCGACGCGCTGCTCAAGGCCTGACCTGCTGCACACGTAAAGAACCCTAAAAGACCCAAGATCAGAAAGGATCTGAGATGACTGACCAACAGAACACTGCAGCCAGCGAAGAAGAAACCGCACCGCAATTCTCCTTGCAGCGCATCTACGTACGCGACCTGTCCTTCGAAGCCCCGAAAAGCCCGGCGATCTTCCGTCAGCAGTGGGATCCGGCGGTCGCTCTGGATCTGAACACTCGCCAGAAAGCCCTGGAAGGTGATTTCTACGAAGTCGTGCTGACCCTGTCCGTCACCGTGAAAAACGGTGAAGAAGTGGCCTTCATCGCTGAAGTGCAACAGGCCGGTATCTTCCTGATCAAGAACCTGGACGCGGCTTCGATGAGCCACACCCTGGGTGCGTTCTGCCCGAACATCCTGTTCCCTTACGCTCGCGAAACCCTGGACAGCCTGGTGACCCGCGGTTCGTTCCCGGCCCTGATGCTGGCACCGGTGAACTTCGACGCCCTGTACGCGCAAGAGCTGCAGCGCATGCAGGAATCCGGCGAGACCCCGACCGTTCAGTAAATGATCTGAGCGTTGACGCAAGTCCAATGTGGGAGCGGGCTTGCTCGCGAAAGCGGTGTGTCAGGTGGCATAAATGTCATCTGATGCGGCCCCTTCGCGAGCAAGCCCGCTCCCACATTTGTTATGCGGTGCTATTTGAAGCCGTTCTGCCGCCACGCTTCGTACACGGCCACTGCCACGGTGTTCGACAGGTTCAGGCTGCGGCAGCCTTCTCGCATCGGCAGGCGCAGGCGCTGTTCGCCGGGCAGGGCGTCGAGCACTTCCGGCGGCAGGCCACGGCTTTCCGGGCCGAAGATGAACGCATCGCCCGGGACGAACGCGGCATCGTGAAACGGCCGCGAACCCTTGGTGGTGAAGGCGAACAGCCGTGGGTGGCCGAGGCTTTCCAGGCAGCTGGCGAGGTCGGCGTGGCGCTGCAAAGTGGCATACTCGTGGTAGTCGAGACCGGCGCGGCGCAGGCGCTTGTCGTCCATCTCGAAGCCCAGCGGTTCGATCAAATGCAGGTGGCAGCCGCTGTTGGCGCACAGCCTGATAACGTTGCCGGTGTTCGGCGGAATTTCCGGTTGAAAAAGGATGACGTGAAACATGCACGGCTCCGAAGGTAAAGATGACGCGCATTCTACGCCGCAAGCGGATCCGCGTTCGAAACTATTCCCGCGGGTGATGGCATCGCTGGCGATCGTCGGTGTGATGGTCGGGATGATGATCGGCCGTTTGACCACGCCTGATCCAAGCGTTTTGCAGCAGGTCGAGGTGATCGATGGCGGTCTGGCAGTCTGGTTCAACAACGAGCCGAAGCTGCACGGCGAGATCGTCGATGGCAGCATCGCGTTGTTGTTCGAAGCCGAAGGCAACGCGCAGAAAGGCCAGCTCAAGTTCAACGGCAAGGACGTGAACTGGCGGACGCGGTTGAGTGACGGGGGATTGTTGCTGACGCTGGTGGCGGCGCGGCCGCTGCAGGGCGACTGGGCCGGCCAGGCGGTCGATGACCGCTGGCGGCTGGAGATCCATCTCCGGGAGCAATAAAAGAGGGAATCCCCGGCCTGCCTGTACCAAGGTTCCCGAAACGGGCGGGCTCATCGCATTGCGTTCTGAGCCGGTGTAAAGAAGGAACCCCTGACCTGCCTGTATCAAGGGCCCCAAAAGGGTGGACTCATCGAGTCCGGTGTAAAGAGGGGAATCCCCGGCCTGCCTGTACCAAGGCCCCCGAAAGGGTGGGTGAATCGAATCACCTGTTGGAGTTATTGCAGGGGGCGTGCCAGGTTTTCTCGTTTTGAAACAAAAAAGCCCGGCACAATGACGAAGGCCCCGTAATACGGGGCCTTCGTCTTTTCACAGGGTGGGTTTTTCAGCGGTTTACAGTGCAAACCCGAGTCAATGGCCGTGCCCGATTAAGGGTCACGGTGCCTTGCGGCGGTGCAGGTTTGCGCTGAATTTCAGCCCTCATCGCCCTCGTCGTCATCCCCGCCATCGACCTTCATGCCGAGTTCCTTGATCTTGCGAGTCAAGGTGTTCCGGCCCCATCCCAGCAGTACGGCAGCGTCGCGACGACGTCCGGCGGTGTGCTTCAAGGCGGTCTCGATCATGATCCGCTCGAACGCCGGCACCGCGCTGTCGAGCAGGCTCGACTGACCGCGTGCCAGGGCCTGATCGGCCCACTGGCGCAGCGCCTGTTCCCAGTTGGTCACCGGCGCCGAGTCCTGTGGCAGGCTCAGCAGTTCCGGCGGCAGGTCGCTGATGTGCACCTCGCGCCCGGACGCCATCACGGTGATCCAGCGGCAGGTGTTTTCCAGCTGGCGCACGTTGCCCGGCCATGGCAGGTTTTTCAGGTATTCCTCGGTCTCGCTTTTCAGCAGCTTCGGCTCCACCGCCAGTTCTTGTGCGGCGCGGCTGAGGAAGTGCTTGGCCAGGGTCGGGATGTCTTCGCGACGGTCCGACAAGCGCGGGATATGGATGCGGATCACGTTGAGGCGGTGGAACAAGTCCTCACGGAATTTCCCGGCGTGAACCAGGGTTTCCAGATTCTGGTGGGTCGCCGCGATGATCCGTACATCGACCTTGACCGGCACATGCCCGCCAACGCGATAGAACTCGCCATCGGCCAGCACCCGCAGCAGTCGGGTCTGGGTGTCTGCCGGCATGTCGCCGATTTCATCGAGGAACAGCGTGCCGCCGTCGGCTTGTTCGAAACGCCCGCGACGCAGGTTGGCCGCGCCGGTGAAGGCGCCTTTCTCGTGGCCGAACAGCTCGGATTCCATCAGGTCTTTCGGGATCGCCGCCATGTTCAGCGCGATGAACGGCGAGGCCGCTCTTGGGCTGTGGCGGTGCAGGGCGTGAGCCACCAGTTCTTTACCGGTGCCAGATTCGCCGTTGATCAGCACGGTGATGTTGGAATGGCTCAAGCGCCCGATAGCGCGAAACACTTCCTGCATCGCCGGCGCTTCGCCGATGATTTCCGGAGTGCGGGTCAGGGTCGGTGCGACTTCCAGGCCCTGTTGTTCCTGGGCGTGCTGATTGGCGCGCTTGACCAGCGACACCGCTTCGTCGACGTCGAACGGCTTGGGCAGGTACTCGAACGCGCCGCCCTGATAGGAGGCGACAGCGCTGTCCAGATCGGAGTGAGCGGTCATGATGATCACCGGCAGCCGCGGGTGCTGCTCGCGGATCCGCGCCAGCAGGTCCAGGCCGCTGGCACCGGGCATGCGGATATCGGAGATGATCACGTCCGGCTGCTGGCGCGCGAGGCGGCTCATCACGCCATCGGCACTGTCGAAGCTCTGGGTGGTCATGCCTTCCTGTTGCAGGGCTTTTTCCAGAACCCAACGGATAGAACGGTCGTCATCGACGATCCACACGGTTTCACTACGGCTCATGTCGATGTGGCTCCTTGTTCCAGTGGCAGAAAGATCGAAAACGTGGTGTGGCCGGGGTGGCTGTCACACTCGATCAGGCCCTGGTGCTGGCTGATGATGTTCTGGGTGATGGCCAGGCCCAGTCCGGTACCGTCCGGACGGCCGCTGACCATGGGAAAGAAGATGGTTTCCTGGAGTTCCGCCGGAATGCCGGGGCCGTTGTCGATGATCTCGATTTTGGTCACCAGGCGATGGCGGACGTGGCCAATGGTGAATTGGCGCATGGTGCGAGAGCGCAAAGTGATGCGGCCCAGACGCAGTTCGTTCTGGCTGCTGATGGCCTGCATCGCATTGCGCACAATGTTCAGCACCGCCTGAATCATTTGTTCGCGATCGATCAGGACGTCGGGGATGCTCGGGTCGTAATCGCGCACCAGGGTGATGCAGCCCTGGCTTTCGGCCTCGACCAGTTGGCAGACGCGCTCCAGCACTTCGTGGACGTTGCACAGGGCCAGCGACGGCAGTTTGTTCGAACCGAGCATGCGGTCGACCAGATTACGCAGGCGGTCGGCTTCTTCGATAATCACGTTGGTATAGTCGCGCAGGCTGTCTTCCGGCAGCTCCCGGGCCAGCAACTGCGCGGCACCGCGGATGCCGCCCAGCGGGTTCTTGATCTCGTGGGCCAGGCCGCGCACCAGCATCTTGCTGGTTTCCTGCTTCGACAACTGCGCCTCTTCCTTGGTGATCCGCAGCAAGCGGTCGCGAGGGTGAACCTCCAGCAACAGTAGGGTCGCGCCATTGCTGAGAATTGGCGTCACCGCGTAATCGACGGTCAGGGTCTGGCCGGTAAGGGCGGTGAGCATCGCTTCGCGCTTGGTGAACGGGTGCGCCTGCTCCACCGCCTGGCGCAACGAGTTGAGCGCTTCGGTGGACTCGGTGAACAGTTCGCTGATGAACTGCCCATGGCTACGCTGACCGCTGATGGCCAGCAGCATCTCCGCCGCCGGGTTCATGTACTCGAGGCGCAATTCGCTGTCGAGCAGGATGGTGGCGGTGGTCAGGTTGTCGAGTAGCAAGCGATGCAGTGCGTCACTGATGGTCATGAGGACCTCTTTTGGAGCATGGCGCGCGCAGGGATACAGCGCTGATGCGAGGAAAATGCAAAAACCAAACCAAGGCTCCGAAAAGAAGCGTTCAACCCCTGAAACGGGCGTTTGACGCTCGTTTGCGTGGCAGTCAGACCGCTCTGGCGGGTACTTTCGAACCAAAATGGGTTGGAATGTGAGTACGGTGCAGTGTGTTGCACCAATATAGTGCGCAAAGCTGAACAGCATCAGAAGAAACGTAGGAAAGGATTTTTCGGTTCGGCGGGTTTGTCTTTCAGCGGGCATTCCGGGCGCACGCCATAGTCGGCGCTGACGCAGGGTTTGACCTGGCGTTTCTGTGCCAGGGAAATGCGTTGCATGTGGAACGGCTGGTTGGCGGTTTTCTCCACGGTTCGGCCCTGAGCGTCGAGGATCTCGACCGACAGGTTGTGGCTGCCGCGATCGATATTGTTCAGCGGGAACACCGGACTCAAGCCGGGTTCGCCGACGGCTTTGCCATCCAGCAGCAGGCGATAAAGATGACCTCTTTGCAGGCCCGGCTCGCTGGTGACGCTGACGATCAGCTCGCCGGCGCTGCTGCGAATGGTCGCGTCCGGCTCGGGGATCAGCACGCGCAGCATGTCGTAGTGGAACAGCGGCGGTTCTGCTGATTTCTTCGAAGGTGTAACCGGCGCGGCACCGGTCGGGTTCGAGGCCATGCGATTGCTGGTGGCCAGTGGCACACGCTTGGCGTTGCCCCGCGGTTGATCGGTATAAACGCGATTACCCTGTGCGTCGATGTAAGTGAACACCTCGGCGGACGCGCCGAGCGCGATCAACAACAGGCACAAGGCAATCAATCCTCGCGTCATGGCTTGTGCACCCGCTGCACGGTGACCACCACCGCAGGACTCTGCTGAATGATCGCCTCGCCATTGATCACCTGTACTGCGAGCCGATGTTCGCCCCGGTCAACGTTCACCAGTTGCAGGATCGGCACGTTGCTCAGTTGGCCATAAGGCGCGTCGTCCAGCAGCAGACGCAATTGATGCGGCGGTTGCAGGCGCGGTTTGATCAGCACGCTGACGGTGAAGGTGCCGTTGTTGGCGCGCAGGGCTTCCTCGGTGGGCAGGCCGGTCAGCTCCAGCACTTCATAAGCATTGCGCGCAGGCTCACGAGTGGCCGTATCTGACGACGGCGCATTCGGTGCCTGAGGCTGGACGCTGTTGAGCGGCGGCAGCTCCACCGACTGTGCCTGCACGCCGTCCGGCGCATGATCGCTGTACACCGTGTTGCCGCTGGCGTCGGTGTACTTGTAGATCTGTGCGGCGACGGGCAGGGCGATCAGCAGCAAAATATAGAGAAGGGTGCGACCCATGAAATCGACCGAAAACGAAAACGATGGGTTGCAGCATAGGCCAGTCGCGGCGGTTGGCCCAACTTGCTGCACATCCAGAAATGTATTCAAGCACCACAAGTCCCTGTGGGAGCGGGCTTGCTCGCGAAGGCGTCGTATCAGTCAGCATCATCTCCAATGATCCGCCGCTTTCGCGAGCAAGCCCGTTCCCACAGGGTGGTGCATCGTCAACAAATTCCGGCCAATAAAAAAGGCCTCCCGAAGGAGGCCTCTTTTTGTCACGCCGCGTAGCGCGGCGCTACCGGATCAGCAGCTGTAGTACAGCTCATATTCCAGTGGGTGTACGAAGGTGCGGACCTTGATTTCTTCTTCGGATTTCAGCGCGATGTAAGCGTCGATGAAGTCGTCGGAGAACACCCCGCCCTTGGTCAGGAACGCACGGCCCTTGTCCAGCTCTTCCAGGGCTTCTTTCAGGCTGCCGCAGACTTGCGGGATCTCTTTCGCCTCTTCAGGCGGCAGGTCGTACAGGTTTTTGTCGGCAGCATCGCCTGGGTGGATCTTGTTCTGGATACCGTCCAGACCGGCCATCAGCAGTGCTGCGAAAGCCAGGTACGGGTTGGCAGCCGGATCCGGGAAACGGGCTTCGATACGACGGCCTTTAGGGCTGTTGACGTAAGGAATACGGATCGAGGCGGAACGGTTGCGAGCCGAGTAGGCCAGCATCACCGGAGCTTCGAAACCTGGCACCAGACGCTTGTAGGAGTTGGTGGAAGGGTTGGTGAAGCCGTTCAGGGCCTTACCGTGCTTGATGATGCCGCCGATGAAGTACAGGGCGGTGTCGGACAGGCCGGCATAACCTTCACCTGCGAAGGTGTTCTTGCCATCTTTGGAGATGGACATGTGAACGTGCATGCCCGAACCGTTGTCGCCGTACAGAGGCTTCGGCATGAAGGTCGCGGTGCGGCCGTAAGCGTCGGCAACGTTGTGTACAACGTACTTCAGGGTCTGGGTTTCGTCGGCTTTCTTCACCAGAGTGTTGAACTTGACGCCGATTTCGTTCTGGCCGGCAGTCGCCACTTCGTGGTGGTGAACTTCAACGGTCAGGCCCATTTCTTCCAGTGCGTTGCACATGGAGGTGCGGATTTCGTGGTCGTGGTCGAACGGCGGAACCGGGAAGTAGCCGCCTTTCACGCCTGGACGGTGGCCTTTGTTGCCGCCTTCCACGTCCTGGTCGGACATCCACGAGCCTTGCTCGGAGTAGATCTTGAACATCGAACCGGAGATGTCGGACTTGAACTTCACTTCGTCGAAGATGAAGAATTCAGGCTCTGGACCGGCGAATACGGTGTCACCGATACCGGTGGTCTTCAGGTATTCCTCGGCGCGGCGGGCGATGGCGCGCGGGTCGCGATCGTAACCTTGCATGGTCGAAGGTTCGATGATGTCGCAGACCAGGATCAGGGTCGGCTCTTCGGTGAACGGGTCCAGAACGGCGGTTTCGTCGTCCGGCAGCAGGATCATGTCGGAGGCTTCGATGCCTTTCCAGCCAGCGATGGAGGAACCGTCGAACATCTTGCCAACTTCGAAGAAGTCGTCTTCCAGCGCATCGCGAGCCGGCATGGTCACGTGGTGCTGAGTGCCTTTGGTGTCCGTGAAGCGCAGATCAATCCACTTGACGTCATGATCTTTGATGAGTTGAACCGACTTCGACATAGTGTCCTCCGGGTGAATTAGGGCGGGTAGTGGATGCCCTTAATAGTGGTGATGCCGGCGCGAATACTCTGCCAAGGCAACCTGCCTCACAAGGGAGCAAATTGCATGCCAGTGCCCCAGCATGGGTTTTTTGCCCCAAATTCACGCTTCTGAAGGTCGAAAGCGCCTTAAAGGCGAAAATCTCGCCCTTTAATGTAGCGCTCAAATAGAAAAATGACCCGTTTTGGTGCGAGCAAAACCTTCTGCACATTAACTGGTTAAACCTTGAGCAATTTCCGCTATAATCCGCGCCCCCCTTTTTCGGCTGGCCCTGCGCGCGCTGTTTTCATGAAACTAATCGTAAAAGTCTTCCCCGAGATCACCATCAAAAGCCGACCTGTCCGGACGAAATTTATCCGCCAGCTGGCCAAGAACATCCGCACCGTGCTCCGCGACCTGGACCCGGCCGTGGTGGTGAACGGTGTGTGGGACAATCTCGAGCTGGAAACCCGCGTCACCGATCCCAAGGCCCTGAAGGAGATGGGCGAACGCCTGACCTGCATGCCGGGCATCGCGCACTTTCTGCAGATCGACGAGTACCCGCTGGGCGACTTCGACGACATCACCGAGAAGTGCAAGCAGCACTACGGCGATGCGCTGGCCGGGAAGATCTTTTCGGTGCGCTGCAAGCGTGCGGGCAAGCATGCGTTCAGCTCGATGGACGTCGAAAAATACGTCGGCAGCAAGCTGCGCCGTGAGTGCGGCGCTGCCGGAATCGACTTGAAAGCGCCGGAAATCGAAGTCCGTATCGAAGTTCGCGACAAACGGTTGTTTGTGATCCACAGCCAGCACAATGGCATCGGCGGCTACCCGCTCGGTGCGCTGGAGCAGACGCTGGTGCTGATGTCCGGCGGTTTTGACTCGACGGTTGCCGCCTACCAGATCCTTCGTCGCGGCCTGATGACGCACTTCTGCTTCTTCAATCTGGGCGGTCGTGCCCACGAATTGGGCGTGATGGAAGTCGCGCATTTCATCTGGAAGAAGTACGGCAGCTCGCAACGCGTGCTATTTGTCAGTGTTCCGTTCGAAGAAGTATTGGGCGAAATTCTCGGCAAGGTCGACGACAGTCATATGGGTGTCGTATTGAAGCGTATGATGTTGCGCGCAGCGTCGAGCATTGCCGAACGCCTGCACATCGATGCGCTGGTCACCGGCGAAGCGATTTCCCAGGTGTCGAGCCAGACGTTGCCGAACCTGTCGGTCATCGATTGCGTCACCGACAAGCTGGTGCTGCGGCCGCTGATCGTCGCCCACAAGCAGGACATCATCGACACGGCCGACCAGATCGGCACCGGTGATTTCGCCCGGCACATGCCGGAATACTGCGGCGTCATCTCGGTCAACCCGAAGACCGCCGCCAAGCGTGGCCGGGTCGAGCACGAAGAGCAGGAATTCGACATGGCGGTGCTCGAGCGTGCGCTCGCAAACGCCAGACTGGTGCCGATCGATCGGGTGATCGACGAATTGGGCCAGGATTTGCAGATCGAAGAAGTCAGCGAAGCGCTGGCCGGTCAGATTGTCATCGACATCCGTCACCCGGATGCCGCCGAGGATGACCCGCTGGAGCTCGCCGGCATAGAGGTACAGACGATGCCGTTCTATGCAGTGAACGCTCGTTTCAAGGAACTGGACCCTACTCGCCAGTACCTGCTGTATTGCGACAAAGGCGTGATGAGTCGCCTGCATGCCCACCATTTGCTCAGTGAGGGGCATGCCAATGTGCGCGTTTATCGACCGAGCTAAGTGCCCGGGGCTGTTTGCCTGTGGCCTGCGTCACCGGCCCCCCGACACTGCCGTCAAGCTGTAACGGCCATGCCGGACACTACTGCTAATCGCTGCCAGGACTTGTCAGCAAACCGAATCCTCTGATCGAGATACACAAGTGATCGAAAATCTACGCAACATCGCCATCATTGCCCACGTTGACCATGGTAAGACCACCCTGGTAGACAAACTCCTGCGTCAATCCGGCACCCTGGAGCGCAACGAGCTCAACGACGAGCGCGTGATGGACTCCAACGACCAGGAAAAAGAGCGCGGCATTACCATTCTGGCGAAAAACACCGCCATCAACTGGAACGGCTACCACATCAACATCGTGGACACCCCGGGCCACGCCGACTTCGGCGGCGAAGTTGAGCGCGTTATGTCCATGGTTGACTCCGTGCTGCTGCTGGTCGACGCCCAAGACGGCCCTATGCCACAAACCCGTTTCGTGACCAAGAAGGCTTTCGAAGCCGGTCTGAAGCCAATCGTCGTAATCAACAAGGTTGACCGTCCGGGCGCGCGTCCTGACTGGGTTCTGGACCAGATCTTCGACCTGTTCGACAACCTGGGTGCCACCGACGAACAGCTGGACTTCAAAGTCGTCTACGCCTCGGCCCTGAACGGCATTGCCGGTCTGGACCACACCGAAATGGGCGAAGACATGACCGCGCTGTACCAGGCGGTAGTCGACCACGTTCCGCCTCCGGCTGTTGACCGTGACGGCCCGTTCCAGATGCAGATCTCCGCTCTGGACTACAACAGCTTCCTGGGTGTTATCGGTGTTGGCCGTATTGCTCGTGGTCGCGTCAAGCCGAACACTCCGGTTGTCGCTATCAGCGCCGACGGCAAGCGCCGCAACGGTCGTATCCTGAAGCTGATGGGTCACCACGGTCTGCACCGCGTTGACGTTGAAGAAGCTGCAGCTGGCGACATCGTCTGCATCAGCGGTTTCGACGAGCTGTTCATCTCCGACACCCTGTGCGACGTCAACACCGTCGAGGCGATGAAGCCTCTGACCGTTGACGAGCCAACCGTTTCCATGACCTTCCAGGTAAACGACTCGCCATTCTGCGGTAAAGAAGGCAAGTTCGTGACCTCCCGTAACATCAAGGATCGTCTGGACAAAGAGCTGCTGTACAACGTTGCACTGCGCGTTGAAGAAGGCGACTCGGCTGACAAGTTCAAGGTATCCGGCCGTGGTGAGCTGCACCTCTCGGTACTGATCGAAACCATGCGTCGCGAAGGCTTCGAGCTGGCCCTGGGCCGTCCTGAAGTGATCATCCGTGAAGTTGACGGCGTGAAGCAGGAACCGTTCGAAAACGTAACCATCGACATCCCTGAAGAATCCCAGGGCAAGGTCATGGAAGAAATGGGTCTGCGTAAAGGCGACCTGAGCAACATGGTGCCGGATGGCAAAGGCCGTGTTCGTCTGGAATACAACATCCCTGCTCGCGGTCTGATCGGTTTCCGTAACCAGTTCCTGACCCTGACCAACGGTGCTGGCATCCTGACCTCGATCTTCGACCGTTACGCTCCAGTGAAGTCGGGCCACATGTCCGGCCGTCAGAACGGCGTTCTGGTTTCGGTTGAAACCGGCAAGGCACTGACCTACTCCCTGGAAACCCTGCAGGCTCGTGGCAAGCTGTTCGTAGAACACGGCCAGGAGATCTACAACGGTCAGATCGTTGGTCAGAACTCCCGCGACAACGACCTGGGTGTGAACCCGACCAAAGGCAAGAAGCTCGACAACATGCGTGCTTCGGGTAAAGACGAAACCATCGCTCTGGTCCCACCTGTTCGCTTCACCCTGGAACAGGCTCTGGAATACATCCAGGAAGACGAGCTGTGCGAAGTGACTCCTAAGTCCATCCGTCTTCGCAAGAAGATCCTGGACGAAAGCGAGCGTACCCGCGCTGCCAAGAAAGCCAAGGCGTAAGATTTAGCCAAGGCTAAAAAAAACGCCCCCGGTCGAGAGACCGCGGGCGTTTTTGTTTGTATGGGGTTTATGCAGTGTCTGTTCCGTCGCTATCGCGGGTAAGCCCGCTCCCACAGTGTTTTGAGTCGTACCTAAAGTTTGTGTACAGCAAAAAAACTGTGGGAGCTGGCTTGCCAGCGAAGGCGGCCGATCAGCCGCCGAACATCTCAGGGCAGATCAGAATTTCTCGATCGAACGGGAGTTCTGCACCCGCTCCACTTCCTTCGGCTTGTACGCGCAATAACCCGGGCGCGGACCGATTTTCGGGTGGTTGCGGCAGGTGTCCGGGCGCTTGTCATAAATGGTGCACAGGCGGCTCTTACGATCCAGGTAGTAGCAATCGTTGTTGCTCATACGCTGCAGGGTGAAGATCCCCGACTTCTGATTGAAGCGCTCGACCAGGCCTTCCTTTTGCAGACGCTTGGCGATGTTCTTCGGCGGGTCGCCCAGTTCGAACTCGTCGACCACACCGATGCGCACCAGATCCTTGATCTTGACCTCGACCGGCAGCGTGCAGCAGCTGGAAACGCACGAGCCGCACATCGGGGCCGAATATTTGGCCCAGGTATCGAGACGGTCGATCTCGGCTGCGGCGATCAGGTTGGGCTTCATCATCGGTGTTTACCAGGCGTGTGCATCAGGGCGCGCGATCATACCGGGACTGGTGGATTTTTGAACAACCTTTCGCCAGATTTTTTCTTCATGCGCCAGCATCGTCCGACAATTCGGCACGGCCCCTGCATTCATTACGGCATTCGCCAAGGTATTGCCGGACGAAGTCTCACTCTCAGGAAAAACTGCCGAACCAGAGCCCCTACCGTCGGTCAGACCGTCTAGGCTCTGACAATTCCCCGCTCGCTCGAGGTCCTATCGATGACTCAAGAACCACTAGTTCGCGAAGCAGAGGTGGCCGCATTCCGCGACGCCGTCCTGACCAAACTCACCTACGCGGTGGGCAAAGACCCGGATCACGCCTTCGACCATGACTGGTTCGAAGCCATTGCCCTGGCGGCGCGCGATCACATGGTCGAGCACTGGATGGACCACACCCGGCAGATCTATCGCAAAGGTCAGAAGCGGGTGTATTACCTCTCACTGGAATTCCTCATCGGCCGCCTGCTGTACGACAGCCTGAGCAACCTCGGTCTGCTGGACGTTGCCCGAGAAGCGCTGACCGAACTGGGCGTCGATCTGGAGCGCATCCGCATCCTGGAGCCGGATGCGGCATTGGGCAACGGTGGCCTCGGACGGCTGGCGGCGTGCTTCATGGAAAGCATGTCGACCCTCGGCATCGCCGGACACGGCTACGGCATTCGTTATGAGCACGGGCTGTTTCGCCAGGCCATCGTCGATGGCTGGCAACAGGAGCAAACCGAGCATTGGCTGGATTTCGGCAACCCCTGGGAGTTCGAGCGGCCAGAGGTGGTCTATCCGATCGGCTTTGGCGGCAGCGTCGAGACTGTCACCGATGCCAGCGGCAAGTCCCGGCAAGTCTGGCACCCGGCGGAAACCGTCCGGGCGATTGCCTACGACACCCCGGTGGTCGGCTGGCGCGGGGCGAGCGTCAACACCTTGCGCCTGTGGCGGGCGAGGGCCATGGAAGACTTGCATCTGGAGCGCTTCAACGCCGGCGACCACCTGGGCGCCGTCGCCGAAGTAGCCCGGGCCGAAAGTATCTCCCGCGTGCTTTACCCGGCGGACAGCACCGAGGCCGGGCAGGAACTGCGCCTGCGTCAGGAATACTTCTTCGTCGCCGCGTCGCTTCAGGATTTGCTGCGCCGTCATCGCAACATGCACACCTCGGTGCTGACCCTCGGCGATCACGCGGCAATCCAGCTCAACGACACGCACCCCTCGATCGCTGTCGCCGAGCTGATGCGCCAACTGGTCGACGTCTACGACGTGGCCTGGGACGCGGCGTGGCAAGTCACTGTCGACACGCTGTCGTACACCAACCACACGCTGCTCCCCGAAGCGCTGGAAACCTGGCCGGTGGGCCTGATGGAGCGCATGCTGCCGCGGCACATGCAGATCATCTATCTGATCAACGCCCAGCATATCGATTCGCTGCGGGCCAAGGGCCTCCACGATTTCGACGTGCTGCGCGCGGTCTCGCTGATCGAGGAAGACAACGGCCGCCGGGTGCGCATGGGCAACCTCGCGTTCCTCGGTTCCCACAGCGTCAACGGGGTGTCCGGGCTGCACACGCAGTTGATGCGCAAAACCGTGTTCGCCGAGCTGCACAAGCTGTATCCGGAGCGGATCAACAATAAAACCAACGGCATCACCTTCCGCCGCTGGCTTTATCAGGCCAACCCGGAACTGACGTCGATGCTGGTTGATTCCCTCGGCGCGGATGTTCTGGATAATCCGGAGCAGCGTCTGCTCGATCTGGAGCCATTCGCCGAAAAACCAGCCTTCCGTAAAGCTTTTGCCGAGCAGCGGCTGCACAGCAAAAAGGCCCTTGCGTACCTGATCCATGAACGGCTGGGGATCGCGGTCAACCCGGCGGCCATGTTCGACGTGCAGGTCAAACGGATCCACGAATACAAACGTCAGTTGCTCAACCTGATGCACACGGTCGCGCTGTACCAGGCGATCCGCGCCGAGCCGGAAATCGACTGGGTGCCACGGGTGAAAATCTTTGCCGGCAAGGCAGCGGCGAGTTATCACCAGGCCAAGCTGATCATCAAACTGACCAACGACATCGCCCGGGTGGTGAACAACGACCCGACCGTGCGTGGCCTGCTCAAAGTGGTGTTCCTGCCCAACTACAACGTCAGCCTGGCGGAAAGCATCATTCCGGCGGCGGACCTGTCGGAGCAGATCTCCACCGCCGGTTTCGAAGCCTCGGGCACCAGCAACATGAAGTTCGGCCTGAACGGCGCGCTGACCATCGGCACCCTCGACGGTGCCAACGTGGAAATGTGCGAGAGCATCGGCGCGGAGCACATGTTTATCTTTGGCCTCAGTGCCCAGCAGGTCGAAGCGCGCAAGCAGAACCACGAGTTCAGCGCGGTGCCGGACATTGCCGCGTCCCATCGCCTCAACGATGTGTTGCAGGCGATTCGCAGCGGGGTGTTCTCGCCGGACGACACGTCGCGCTACACCGGGCTGATCGATTCGCTGGTGGATTATGACCGGTTCTTCGTCTGCGCCGATTTCGACTCCTACTGGGAGGCGCAGATGCGCGTCGATGCGCTCTGGCACGACGCCAATAACTGGTGGCGTTCGGCGGTGCTGAATACTTCGCGCATGGGCTGGTTCTCCTCCGACCGGACAATCCGCGAGTACGCCACGGATATCTGGAAGGCACTCGAGTAACTTTTAGCGACAAATGTGCGCCCGGCCCCACGATTGTTGGGCCGGGCCGATATACTGAGCGTTGGTTCCGCCCCGCCACGGGGCTGCTCAGGGATATCGACCATGCAATGGATGTTCATGTTGATCGGGCTGCTGCTCGGCTGGCTGCTCGACGAGTCGTTCAGCGATGCGCTGTTGGGCGCCTTGCTCGGGCTTGCCATCGGCCAGGCGATGCGTATCGCGCGGCTCGGTTCACAGGCTGCCGAGCAACAGCGTCAGCTGGATCACGCGAAGATCGCGTTGCAGGGCGTCGAGCAGCGTCTGTTTCTGCTGGAGGGCGCTCCGGCACATTCGCCGGCACCGGCGAGTGTCGCACCGGCCAGCGAAACGGTCGTTGAGCCTGTCACGGTATTTGAACAACCCTCTGCCGCAGAACCCGAGCTGATCTGGGAGCTGCCACCCGAACTCGAACCTGTCGCCGTCGCCGCCAGCGAAGCTGATCAACCGCTGCCGGTCGATGCCTGGCGCCCGGAGCCCGTTACCCGCGAATCACCACCGCCTGCCAAACCTCGTGGCCCGAACCTTATCGAGCGCGGCATCAGCGCTGCGCGCAACTGGCTGTTCGGTGGCAACACCGTGCTGCGGGTCGGCGTGGTGCTGCTGTTCTTCGGCCTGGCCTTCCTGCTGCGCTACGCCACCGAAGGCATGGTGGTGCCGATCGAAATGCGTTACGCCGGGGTCGCGGCAGCGGCACTGGGATTGCTGGCGCTGGGTTGGTGGTTGCGCCATCGCAACACGAGTTACGCCTTGATGCTGCAAGGCACCGGGATCGCAGTGTTGTACCTGACGGTGTTTGCGGCGATGCGTCTGCACCCGCTGCTTGATCCGTCCGCCGCGCTGGGTTTGCTGGTGGCGGTGACGGTGTTTTCGGCGATTCTGGCCATCACGCAGGATTCACTGGCCCTGGCCTGCGTCGCCGCGTTGGGCGGTTTCGCTGCGCCGATCCTGACTTCCACCGGCGCTGGTAATCATGTCGCGCTGTTCAGCTATTTCGCGCTGCTCAACGCCGGCATTCTGGCCATCGCCTGGTTCAAGGCGTGGCGCCTGCTCAACCTGATCGGCTTCGTTGGGACCTTCGGCATCGGCTTCGCTTGGGGCTTGCGTTCGTATACGCCGGAACTGCTGTGGAGCACCGAGCCGTTCCTGATTCTGTTCTTCCTGATGTACCTCGCTATCGGCCTGCTGTTCGCACGGCGCAAGTTGCTGGACATGCCGGACGCCCCGGCGGACGGTGACCGCGAGGCGCTGCTGCACTGGTCGGCGCGCAAGGGCGACTACGTCGACGGGACGATGCTGTTCGGTCCGCCGTTGGTGGGTTTCGGCCTGCAATTCGCACTGGTCCAGCATCTGGAATTCGCCGCTGCGTTCAGTGCGTTGGCGCTGGGCATGATCTACATGGCCCTCGCCAAAGTGCTGATGGGCGGCCGGGCGTTGTTGCTGGGTGAGACTTGCCTGGCACTCGGGGTGATTTTCGCCAGCCTGGCGATTCCGCTGGGGCTGGATGCGCGTTGGACTTCCGCCGCCTGGGCAGTGGAGGGTGCGGGGATTTTCTGGCTGGGCTTGCGTCAGCAGCGGCCATTGGCCCGGGCCTTTGCGTTGCTGCTGCAACTCGGGTCGGCGCTGGCGTTTCTCAGTCAGTTGCGCATTGGCGAAAGCAGTCTGCTCGACGGTGCGCCGCTGGGTGCATTGATGCTCGGCGCGGCGTTGTTGTTCAGCTTTTATCAATTGCGCAAGGCGTTGCCGGAGCAAACCTCGCCGTGGGAGCGTCAGGGGCTGCCGGTGCTGGCGTGTCTTGGGCTGACTTTCCTTTATTTGCTGGCACCGCTGTTCTTCTTCACTCAGGGCACGGCGATCAGTTGGGCGTTGGCCGGGCTGGTGACGTTGTTCGTCGGCTTGCGCCTGCAATCGCGCACCTTCCTGTTCACCGCGTTTGCCGTGCAACTGCTCGGCGGAGCATTGTTCCTGTTGCGCCTGCAAGGGGCGGGCGAGGATTCGGCGGCCGTGTTCAGCGCTGGCTGGAGCGGTCTGCTCAGCGCCTCGTTGATCGGTCTGGCGCTGATCGCCGGCATGCTGCTGGCGGCGCGCGACGAGATGGTGCGCAGCGATGTTCGTCTGCTGCGCGGTTTGTCGGTGGTGCTGCTGGCGGGTCTGGTGCTGATCAATCTGGCGGTGTTGTTCGTGCTGCCATGGCAGACCGCGAGCGCGGTGTGGGCGGCCAGTGGCTTGCTGATCATCTGGCTCAGTCTGTACCTCAAGCAGCGCGTGAGTTTTGTCTTCGGTCTGCTGTTGCAACTGATCGGCGGCGCAGCGTTTTTGCTGGCCGGCCCCGAGCTGCTCGGGCCATTGTCCAGCGAAGGGCTGCGACCGCTGGCCCATGGCGGATTCTGGACGCCACTGGTGTTGGGCCTGGCAGCGATGATCGGGGCGTGGCGCCTGCAACTGGGTAATCATGCTTCGGCGTTCGATGTGCTGAGTTTGCAGCGACTGTCCGAAGTATTGCTGGTGTGGGGCGCCGGTTGGTGGGCGCTGGCATGGGTCAGCGAAGTGCTGCGTTTTGCGCCGCTGAGTCTGCAGGCGATGTTGTTGCTGCTGGTCGCCGCGCTGAGCGTCGTGTTGTGGACGCTGTTGGCCTTGCGTCTGAAATGGCCGTCGCTCGGGTTGCTCTGCACCGTGCTGATTCCGGCAGCCGGACTGGTGTTGCTCGGCGCGTGGCACTTGCGTTATCACCCGGCGGCGGATTTCGGCTGGCTGGCGTGGGCGGCGGTGTTCGTTGTGCATTTCATCAGCCTGCGGCATCTGGCACCGATGTTGCCGGCGCGGGCCTTGAGCACGGCGCATGTGCTCGGTTGCTGGCTGCTGATCGGCGTGCTGGCGCTGGAGCTGCGCTACGGCCTGCTGCTGTTGTCCGAGCAGTACAACGCCTGGCGCTGGCTGGGCTGGGCGATTCTGCCGAGCGTGTATCTGTTGTTGATGGCCGCACCGCGTCAGTGGCCATGGCCGGTAGCAGCGTTCCCTCGCGAATATCGTCTGTACGCGGCGGCGCCGCTGGCGGTGCTGATGCTGGTCTGGTTCTGGCTGGCGAATGGCATCAGCGATGGCAACGCCGAACCGCTGCCTTATGTACCGCTGCTCAACCCGCTGGAATTGGGTCTGCTGTTTGCGCTGTTCGGTGTCTTCGTCTGGTCGCGCAGCGCCGTTGCCGAGCTGTCGATCCGCCAGGATTACGCGGCTTACGCGACGCAACTGATTGCCGGCGTTTCGCTGTTCGCGTTCTGCACCGCGCTGGTCACCCGCGCCGCGCACCATTGGGCGGGGATTCCGTTCGAGCTGGATCTATTGCTCGAATCGATGCTGGTGCAGGCCGGTCTGTCCATCGTCTGGACGCTGATGGCGCTCGGGCTGATGATCGGCGGTCACCTGCGCCATCGCCGCGAAGTGTGGCTGATCGGCGCGGCGCTGATTGCGCTGGTGGTGGCCAAACTGATTTTTGTCGAATTGAGCAACCGTGGCGGACTGGCCCGGATTGTCTCGTTCATCGGCGTCGGCGTGTTGCTGCTGGTGGTGGGTTACTTTGCGCCGCTGCCGCCCAAACGCGTCGAAGCTGTACCGGCGGCGGACAAACCGGCCCCGGAAACCGAAGGAGTGTCGTCTTGAGTCGCAAGCTTAATCTCGGGTGGCTGTTGCTGGGCGTGGTCATGATGGCCGGCGCCCAGGAAAAACCGGCGGACTTCGCCGCGCAGGTGCCGTTGTCGGTCAGCGGTTCCGGCCCGTGGTATCGCCTCGAACTGCCGCTGAGCGTGCAGTTGCAGGCGCGCCAGACCGATCTCAGCGATTTGCGGGTGTTCAACGCCGCCGGAGAGCCGCAGGCCTATGCGCTGGCCCGGGAGTCAGCGCAGACCCGCGACGACGGCCAGTTACATGAGGTGAAGTGGTTCCCGCTGTACAACTCGGCGGATTCCACCGAACGCGCGCCGAGCGTCCGCGTGCAATCCACCACCACCGGTACGCTGGTGGAAGTGCAGCCGTCCAGTCAGCTCGAAGCCGGCGAAGAAGTGCTGCGCGGCTGGCTGCTCGACGCCAGTGCGATCAAGGCACCGTTGCAGCAACTGATCCTCGACTGGACCAGCGAGCGCGACGGTTTCCAGCGTTTCAGCATCGAGGCCAGCGACGACTTGCAACACTGGCAGGCCTGGGGCGAAGGCCAGGTCGCGCGTCTGACCTTTTCCGATGAGCGCATCGAGCAGCATGAAGTCGCGTTGCCGGGGCAATCGGCGCGGTATCTGCGTCTGCTGTGGGATTCGCCGGCCTCGGCGCCGGTCCTGACGTCGGTGCAATTGAAAAGCAGCGACCCGCGCAACCTGCCGTTGCCACTGGTCTGGTCGCCGGCGCTAGCCGGCAGCAGCGGCAAGGTCGGGGAATACACCTGGCAGTTGCCGATGGGGCTGAACATCGAGCGGGTGCAGGTCGAACTGAAACAGGCCAACAGCCTGGCACCGGTGACCCTGTCGGGGCGTCGCGAAAGCAGTCTGCCTTGGCAGCCGTTGAGCAGCGGCTTGCTCTATCGCCTGACCCAGAATGGCCAGGACGTGGTGCAGAACGAATTGCAGCTTTACGGGCAGACCGTGCAGCAGTTGAAGCTCACGGTCGATGAGCGCGGCGGAGGTCTCGGCGAGCAGGCGCCGAGCGTGAAATATGCGGTGCGCGCCACTCAGGTCATCTTCCTTGCCCGTGGCGATGGGCCGTACAGCCTGGCGCTGGGCAATCCGACCGTGAAGACGGCGAACCTGCCGCTGACCACGCTGATCCCCGATTTCAAACCGGAGAAACTGGCCACGCTGGGCAAGGCCACGGTGCAAGGTGAAGCGCTGGCGACCCAGACATCGACGGCCACTGCGGCAGCGACCACCGATATCAACTGGAAGAAGTTCGGCCTGTGGGCGGTGTTGCTGCTCAGCGTGCTGTTTCTGGCGACAATGGCGTTCAGTCTGCTGCGCAAGCCGCCGGCCAAGTCGTGAATATGACGGGTGTGGCCTCTACACCCGTCGGGTTTCCAACTACGCTGAATCCGGTGCCTGAACTCTCTCGGTTCGATCACGTCTGATAGCAGGAATTGCACCCGACGCACGTTACCGGGCGTCATTGCTCGCTACGGTTTCAGACTCCCTGTAAACTGCGCGGGTTTTTAGCCCCCCATTCCACCGGAGCCGTCCATGTCCCGCGTTACCCTGAGTCGCTATTTGATTGAGCAGACCCGCAGCAACAACACTCCTGCCGATCTGCGCTTCCTGATCGAAGTGGTGGCGCGTGCCTGTAAAGAGATCAGCCACGCCGTGTCCAAAGGCGCCCTGGGCGGTGTTCTGGGCAGTATGGGCACGGAAAACGTGCAAGGCGAAGTGCAGAAGAAACTCGACGTGCTGTCGAACGAAATCCTGCTCGAAGCCAACGAGTGGGGCGGTCACCTGGCCGGCATGGCGTCCGAAGAAATGGACAACGCCTACCAGATCCCGGGCAAATACCCGAAAGGCGCCTACCTGCTGGTATTCGACCCGCTGGACGGTTCGTCGAACATCGACATCAACGCCCCGGTCGGCACCATTTTCTCCGTGCTGCGTTGCCCGAACGAATACCTGAGCCAGAATGAAGCCCTGAATGAAAAGGCCTTCCTGCAGCCAGGTACTCAGCAAGTCGCCGCCGGTTACGCGATCTACGGCCCGCAGACCATGCTGATCCTGACCCTGGGCAACGGCGTGAAGGGTTTCACCCTGGACCGCGAAATGGGCAGCTTCGTCCTGACCCACGAAGACATCACCATTCCTGAAAGCACCCAGGAATTCGCCATCAACATGTCCAACCAGCGTCACTGGGAAGCTCCGGTACAGCGCTACGTTTCGGAACTGCTGGCTGGTGAAGAAGGCCCGCTGAAAAAGAACTACAACATGCGTTGGGTCGCGGCGATGGTTGCCGACGTGCACCGCATCCTGACCCGTGGCGGTCTGTTCATGTATCCGCGCGACAGCCGCGAGCCGTCCAAGCCGGGCAAGCTGCGCCTGATGTACGAAGCCAACCCGATGTCGTTCCTCGTGGAACAGGCGGGTGGCGCTTCCACCGACGGCCACCAGCGCATTCTCGACATCCAGCCTGAAGGCCTGCACCAGCGCGTAGCGGTGTTCCTCGGCTCGAAAGAAGAAGTCGCCCGCGCCACGGCTTACCACAAGGAATAAACCATGACCGCGCCCTGGCAGCCGTTGCTCGATTGGTGGTTCGGTCATGCCGAATCAGCTACTGAAGTGACGGCGCAACAGGGCAAGTTGTGGTTCGGCAAGAAAGACAGCCAGGACCTCGAAGCGCGTGAGCGTTTCGGGGTCTTTGTCGATCAGGCCCTCGCTGGCGAATTGACCGAGTGGGCGCAACATCCCGAAGGTTGGCTGGCGCTGGTGCTGCTGCTCGACCAACTCCCGCGAATGATCTTTCGCGACACACCCAAGGCTTTTTCCGGTGATCTACGGGCACAGAAACTGGTGGCTCAGGGGATTGCCGCAGACTTCGATCGGCAGTTGAAACCGATCCAGCGACTTTTCATCTATCTCGTCTTCGAACACTGCGAAAACCTCGCGGTGCAGAATGAAGCGGTCTCGCGATTCATCGAACTGGTGGCTGAACAGCCGGAGGCGGAGCGCGGGGTGTTTGCCGACAACCTGGATTATGCCGAGCGGCATCAAAAGGTGATTGCCCGGTTTGGACGGTTTCCGCATCGCAATGCGGTGTTGGGGCGGGAGTCTACGGTTGAGGAGTTGGAGTTTCTTTCACAGCCAGGTTCAAGCTTCTAGACCTGCGTTGCAATCACTGACGCCTTCGCGGGCAAGCCCGCTCCCACATTTGATCTGAGTCGGTCACAAAATTTGTATTCGACGAGATTCCCTGTGGGAGCGGCGGTGCGACGCCTCGACTTGCCCGCGAAGAGGCCAGTAAGAGCGCCTCAGATCCGGAAGCTGCCAACCAAGTGCTTCAACCGCGCAGCCTGCTGCTCCAGATCCGCACAAGCCCGCAACGTCGCCTGCAAGTTCTCCACACCTTCCTGGTTCAGCGTGTTGATCTCGTTGATATCAACGTTGATCGACTCGACCACCGCCGTCTGCTCTTCGGTCGCGGTCGCCACCGACTGGTTCATGCCGTCGATTTCGCCGATGCGCTGGGTCACGCTGCCCAGACGTTCGCCGGCCTGGTTGGCGATGCCGACGCTGCTTTCGCTCTCACGCTGGCTCTCGGTCATGATGCCGACCGCCTGACGCGCACCGACTTGCAGCTCTTCGATCATCTTCTGCACTTGCTGCGCCGAATCCTGGGTGCGATGCGCCAGGTTGCGGACTTCATCGGCCACCACGGCGAAACCACGACCGGCTTCACCGGCACGGGCCGCTTCAATGGCCGCGTTGAGCGCCAGCAGGTTGGTCTGCTGGGAGATGCTGGTGATCACTTCCAGAATCTGCCCGATGTTCACGGTGTTGCTGTTCAGGGTTTCGATGTTGCCGCAGGAGTCGCTGATCTTCGCCGACAGCTGCTGCATCGCGTGGATGGTTTTATCCACAACCTGCTGGCCGTCTTCGGCCAAGCTGCGCGCATCGCTGGAGTGTTGCGAGGCGAGGGCGGCGTTCTGGGCAATTTCCTGGGCGGCGGCGCCGAGCTGGTTGATCGCGGCGGCCACGCTGTTGGTGCGCGAGGCCTGCTGGTCGGAGTTGAACATCGACGAGTTCGAGGCGGCGACCACGCGCAGCGCGACTTCGTTGACCTGCCCGGTGGCCGAGGACACTTCGCGGATCGAGGTGTGGATGCGCTCGACGAAACGGTTGAAAGAGGTGCCCAGCGCGCCGAATTCATCGTGGCCGTGAATGGTCAGGCGTTTGGTCAGGTCACCTTCGCCTTCGGCGATGTCGTGCATGGCGCGGCCCATGGTCAGCAGCGGCTGCATCAGCACGCGGATCAGCATGCCGAGCAGGGCGATGATGATTACCACGGCAATGACCATGGCGATCAGCGCCGAGGTGCGAAATTCGCTGAGCATCGAGAACGCGGTGTCCTTGTCCAGCACCAGCGCCACGTACCAGTCGGCCGACGGCACACCGTTGACGTGGGTGAAGGAGATCAATTGGGTCTTGCCGTCGAACTCGACTTCTTTCAGTCCCGGGCTGACTTTCGGTGCGCCGTTGGGATAGGCCTCGGCCAGGGTCTTGAGCACCAGCTTGCTGTCCGGGTGGATCAGGATCTTGCCGTCGGCGCTGACGATGAACGCATGGCCGTGGCCGCCGAAGTTCAGCGAGTTGATGATCGCGCTGACGCTGGACAGATCAATGTCGGCGCCGGCCACACCGATCATCTGGCCCTGGCGCTGCACCGGGGTGGCGACCGTGATGACCAGTTTGCCTGACGAGGCGGCGATGTACGGTTCGGTGACGATGGTCTGTTGCGCAGCGTTGGCGGCCTTGTACCAGCCACGGGCGCGCGGGTCGTAATCCGGTGCGCGGTTGCCGGCCGGGACCGAGAACATCACACCGTCGGCGCCGCCGAAGTAGCTGAGCTGGAAATTGCCGGTATAGGCGGGCAGGTCGATGATGCGTTTCAGGTTGGCCGGGGCGTTGCCGTCGGCGACAACCTGCTGCGCCATCGATTGCAGCAACTGGATGCGGCTTTCCAGCCAGGTCTGGATGTTGCTGGTGGTCAGGCTGCCCAGTTCCTGCATCGACGCTTCGGTGCTGCTTTGCAGGGCTTCGCGCTGGCGATAGTCGTTGAACAATATGAAACAGGCGAATGCAACGGCCACCACGAGGGCGGCAGCCAACAAGATCTTGTGGCTGAATTTCATGTTTCTGGTCATTAAGGAAGCTACCGCGAAGGGGCTGGTCAAGAAAGGGCGGCAATTTGCCACACTCTGGGGCTTTGCGCTGCTCTTATTTCGACCGCCGCGCGCCAAAGATTAGGCGGCTTTTGTGAAAGTCGACGAAATGCTCAATAGCCCCACAAAGTGTCTGATTTACCGACGAATGCCGGACGAGCGGGCGAACAAATAGCCGGTCTGTCAGGGAACCAGACAGGGGTTTTCTCTTCTAAGCTTCTGGTTGGCGCCAGGCCATCCCCCTTCCGCTCCAGGAGTTACACCATGTCGCTGCGATCTATCGCCCTTCTGTCGTTTTGCGTGCTGTTGGCCGCATGCAGCAAGGTCAATCAGGAAAACTATTCGAAGCTCTCGGCCGGCATGGCCAAGGCCGAAGTCGAGACGCTGCTCGGCAAGCCCACCGATTGCTCGGGCGCGCTCGGCATGTCCAGTTGCACCTGGGGCGACAAGAACAGCTTTATCAGCGTGCAGTACGCCGGTGACAAAGTGCTGATGTTTTCCGGCCAAGGCCTGAAGTAAACCGGGGCCACGCGCCCACGGAGAAGAAAAATGAAGCGGTTATTGCTTGTCCTTTTTGCCGGCCTGGTATTGGCTGGCTGCGCCACGTCCGGCGAAGATTCGCTGGCGCCGAAGACGGTCAACAGTGTCAATCTCAAGCGTTACCAGGGCACCTGGTACGAGCTGGCCCGGCTGCCGATGTATTTCCAGCGCAATTGCGCGCAATCCGAAGCCCGTTACTCGCTCAAGCCCGACGGTAATATCGCGGTGTACAACCGCTGTCTGACGGCAGACTGGAAGTGGGAAGAGGTCAAAGGCACGGCTTATCCACAGGTGCCGGGCAAGACCGACAAGCTGTGGGTCGAGTTCGATACCTGGTTCTCGCGCCTGATTCCGGGTGTGGCGAAGGGTCAGTACTGGGTGCTGTACGTCAGCGATGACTACAAGACCGCTCTCGTCGGCGACCCGAGTCGCCGCTATCTGTGGCTGTTGTCGCGCACGCCGACCGTCAACGGTGTAGTGCGTGAGGAACTGTTGAGCAAGGCGCGCCAGCAGGGTTACGACACCACGCGTTTGATCTGGCGCACATCGGATCAGCAGATGGCCAAGACGTCCAACTGACTACCCCTCTTCTGATCGTTCCAACGCTCCACGTGGGAACGCCTAAATGGACGCTTTGCGTCCGCTTTTGGGACGCGGAGCGTCCCGGGCTGCATTCCCACGCAGAGCGTGGGAACGATCAGTAACAGAGGTTCAAAAAACCTGTGGAGGACAACCCCACAGGTTTTTTTGTGTCAGCCCAAAAGGTCTCGCAAGACCTGGGTGAAGGCGCGATTGCTGTCCTCCTCCCCGGCATGTCGCCACTCGCGCACGACCCACTGACCGTTGACCAGCACGTCGCGCACCTGACGATCACCACCGGCAAACAGCCAGCGATTGAGAATCCCGTCACCGCTGGCCGTGGCCAGATACGGATCGCTGCCATCGAGCACGATCCAGTCGGCACGCTTGCCGACTTCCAGCGCACCGATCGGCTGGCCCAGGGCCTGAGCACCACCGTCCAGCGCTGCGTCATACAACGTGCGGCCGACCATCGGTTGATCCGCGCCATACAAGCGGTTGCGCCGCTGATCGCGCAGGCGTTGGCCGTATTCCAGCCAGCGCAATTCTTCCACCACGCTCAACGACACATGGCTGTCGGAACCAATGCCCATGCGCCCGCCCTGAGCGAGGAAATCCACCGCCGGGAAAATCCCGTCGCCGAGGTTGGCCTCGGTGGTCAGGCACAGGCCGGCAATGGCGCGACTCTTGGCCATCAGCGTGACTTCTTCCGGATTGGCGTGGGTCGCGTGGACCAGGCACCAGCGCTGATCGACTTCGGTGTTTTCGTACAGCCATTGCAGCGGACGGCGACCGCTCCAGCTCAGGCAGTCGTCGACCTCTTTCTGCTGCTCGGCGATGTGGATGTGCACCGGGCATTGTTTGTCGCTGACCGCCAGCACTTCGCTGATCTGCTGTGGCGTAACCGCACGCAACGAGTGGAAGCACAGACCCAGCGACTGCGCTTTTTGCTGCGTCAGCAGGGGTTGCAGCCGCGATTGCAGCTTCAGGTAGTTTTCGGTGCTGTTGATGAAACGGCGCTGACCTTCGTTCGGCGTCTGGCCGCCAAAACCGCTGTGGCTGTAGAGCACGGGCAGCAATGTCAGGCCGATGCCGGCGGAACTGGCCGCCTGGCTGATGCGCAATGCCAGCTCGGCCGGGTCGGCGTACGGCTGGCCGTTGTTATCGTGGTGGACGTAATGGAATTCGGCGACCGAGGTGTAACCGGCCTTGAGCATTTCGATGTACAGCTGGCGGGCAATCACCCCGAGCTGGTCGGGGCTGATTTTTCCGACGAGCCGATACATCAGATCGCGCCAGGTCCAGAAACTGTCGTTGGGATTGCCGGCCACTTCCGCCAGTCCCGCCATTGCTCGCTGGAACGCGTGGGAGTGCAGATTCGGCATCCCCGGCAGCAGCGGACCGCTCAACCGTTCGGCGCCGTCTGCGGTGGAATCAGCCTGGATTCGGGTCAACACACCATCGGCGCTGACCTCGAGACGTACATTGTTGGCCCATCCGTTAGGCAGCAGCGCGCGTTCGGCAAAGAAGGCGGACATGGTTCAGCACCCCATCGTGTGTTATTTGTATATACATATACAGACGTTTGCCTGCCCGGTAAACTCCGGCAAGCTAGCAACTTTCATCCAATGAACAGGGATCCACCGTGCCGACTCCGCCTCCAGTCTCCCCGTTGGCCGCGAACATGGGCGACAGTCCGGCGCCCTTGTACGCCCGCGTCAAACAGATGATCACCCAGCAGATCGACAGCGGTAACTGGCCGCCGCATTACCGCGTGCCGTCGGAAAGCGAGCTGGTCAGCCAGTTGGGTTTCAGCCGCATGACCATCAACCGCGCGCTGCGGGAAATGACCGCCGACGGCCTGTTGGTGCGCATGCAAGGCGTCGGTACTTTCGTCGCCGAACCGAAGAGCCAGTCCGCGCTGTTCGAAGTGCACAACATCGCCGACGAAATCGCCTCCCGTGGCCATCGCCATACTTGCCAGGTGATCACCCTGGAAGAAGAGGCCGCCGGTTCCGAGCGCGCGCTGGCACTGGACATGCGTGAAGGACAGAAGGTCTTTCACTCGCTGATCGTGCATTACGAAAACGACATTCCGGTGCAGATCGAAGACCGCTTCGTCAACGCACTGGTCGCCCCGGAATACCTCAAGCAGGACTTCACCCTGCAAACGCCTTACGCCTATCTGAACCAGGTCGCGCCGCTGACCGAAGGCGAGCACGTGGTCGAAGCGATCCTCGCCGAAGCGTCCGAATGCAAATTGCTGCAGATCGAAAAGGGCGAGCCTTGCCTGTTGATCCGCCGTCGTACCTGGTCGGGTCGCCAGCCGGTCACGGCGGCGCGCCTGATTCACCCCGGTTCCCGTCATCGTCTGGAAGGTCGGTTTCATAAATGAAAGAGTTGAAGGTATTACGCGCCGAAGGCTACCCGCGCATGCCGTGGAAAAACGGCGGCGGCAGCACCGAGGAAATCACCCGTGACGCCGGCGCCGGCCTCGACGGTTTTGGCTGGCGCCTGTCGATTGCCGACATTGCCGAATCCGGCGGCTTCTCGACCTTCGCCGGCTACCAGCGGATCATCACGGTATTGCAGGGCGACGGCATGACCCTGTGTGTCGACGGCGACGACACCCGGCCGTTGTTACCCCTCGACCCGTTTGCCTTCAGCGGCGAAAGCCAGGTGTCCTGCACCTTGCTCGGCGGCGCGATCCGCGACTTCAACCTGATCTACTCACCCCAACGTTATAGCGCACGCCTGCAGTGGCTGGACGGCGAGCAGCGGTTTTTCAGTTCGGCTAGCACCGTGCTGGTCTTCAGCGTCAGCGAACGGCTGGAGGTCACGGTCGGTGACAGCGCGTCGCAACTCGGTCGCCATGACTGCCTGCAACTGGACGGTAACACCGGGCTGACCGAGATCGCCGTCAATGCTGGCTGCTGCATGATCGAACTGTCCCCGCGCTGATCCCCCCCCCGAGCCCTTGATCGTTCCCACGTCGAGGCGTCGAACCGTCCGCGTGGGAATGCATACCGTGACGCTCTGCGTCACAAAGCGGACGCGGAGCGTCCATGGCGGCGTTCCCACGCAGAGCGTGGGAACGATCTAATGATCAACGATCAAAAACCGCTGCTTTGAAAGCAGCGGTTTTTTTTCGTCCTGATGTTCCCGAAATGCGCACCAACTTGTTACCGAACGCCCCAGCGTGGCGCAAAACCACGCTTTCGTAACAACCTCTCGTTACTCTCAATCCATCCCGCGAAAAATTTAATGAACGCCAGAGCCCTTGATTCAGAGGCTCTCCAGCCCTGTCCGGGATTTTTGTTGAACGACCCTCCAACAAGTTGGCCGCTTGATTGCATATGCTTGTATGTACAAGTAAAGACGTATGCGTATGAGTCGACAGAGACTCTCCGCAGCGTCCACTGATTCGCTTGTCGCGCACTGATGCGCACAGGCTGCTTGCCCACTGCCAGGGTTGGTTTGAATTGATCGCTGAGGAGTCTTTTTCGTGACTGACAATAAGCCTACTAAGTTTCGTAATGTTGAGATCCGTGCCGCCCGTGGCAACAAGCTGACCGCCAAGAGCTGGCTGACCGAAGCGCCGCTGCGCATGCTGATGAACAACCTCGACCCGGAAGTCGCCGAGAACCCGAAAGAGCTGGTGGTCTACGGTGGCATCGGCCGCGCTGCGCGTAACTGGGAGTGCTACGACAAGATCGTCGAGAGCCTGACCAACCTCAACGAAGACGAAACCCTGCTGGTGCAATCGGGCAAGCCGGTCGGCGTGTTCAAGACCCACAGCAACGCCCCGCGCGTACTGATCGCCAACTCCAACCTGGTGCCGCACTGGGCGACCTGGGAACACTTCAACGAACTCGACGCCAAAGGCCTGGCCATGTACGGCCAGATGACCGCCGGCAGCTGGATCTACATCGGCAGCCAGGGCATCGTCCAGGGCACCTACGAAACCTTCGTTGAAGCCGGTCGCCAGCACTACAACGACAACCTCACCGGCAAGTGGGTACTGACCGCCGGCCTCGGCGGCATGGGCGGTGCCCAGCCACTGGCCGCGACCCTGGCCGGTGCCTGTTCGCTGAACATCGAATGCCAGCAGATCAGCATCGATTTCCGCCTCAAGACCCGCTACGTCGACGAGCAGGCCAAAGACCTCGACGACGCGCTGGCCCGCATCGCCAAATACACTTCCGAAGGCAAGGCTGTTTCCATCGCCCTGTGCGGCAACGCTGCTGAAATCCTCCCGGAATTGGTTCGTCGCGGCGTGCGCCCGGACATGGTCACCGACCAGACCAGCGCCCACGATCCGCTCAACGGTTACCTGCCGGCCGGCTGGACCTGGGACGAATACCGCGCCCGCGCCAAGACCGAGCCAGCCGCTGTGGTCAAGGCCGCCAAGCAATCGATGGCCGTCCACGTCAAAGCCATGCTCGACTTCCAGAAGATGGGCGTGCCGACCTTCGACTACGGCAACAACATCCGTCAGATGGCTCAGGAAGAAGGCGTCGAAAACGCATTCGATTTCCCGGGCTTCGTACCGGCCTACATCCGTCCGCTGTTCTGCCGTGGCATCGGCCCGTTCCGCTGGGCTGCGCTGTCGGGTGATCCGCAGGACATCTACAAGACCGACGCCAAAGTCAAAGAACTGATCCCGGACGACGCCCACCTGCACAACTGGCTGGACATGGCGCGCGAGCGCATCAGCTTCCAGGGTCTGCCGGCGCGTATCTGCTGGGTCGGCCTGGGCCTGCGCGCCAAGCTCGGTCTGGCGTTCAACGAAATGGTGCGCAGCGGCGAGTTGTCGGCGCCGATCGTGATCGGTCGCGACCACCTCGACTCTGGCTCGGTCTCCAGCCCGAACCGTGAAACCGAATCGATGCAGGACGGCTCCGATGCAGTTTCCGACTGGCCGCTGCTCAACGCACTGCTGAACACCGCGAGCGGTGCGACCTGGGTGTCCCTGCACCACGGCGGCGGCGTCGGCATGGGCTTCTCCCAGCACTCGGGCATGGTGATTGTCTGCGACGGTACTGACGAAGCGGCCGAGCGTATCGCTCGCGTGCTGCACAACGACCCGGGTACCGGCGTCATGCGTCACGCCGATGCCGGTTACCAGATCGCCATCGACTGCGCCAAGGAACAAGGGCTGAACCTGCCGATGATCACCGGCAAGTAATGCTTGCCCCGTAGGAGCGAGCCTGCTCGCGATAGCGGTTTGTCAGTCAACGAAAATGTTGCATGAACCGCCCTCATCGCGAGCAGGCTCACTCCCACAGGTACCAAAACAACAAAATCCAGAACAATCCACAGAGGTTGAATCATGGCAGGCAACACCGATCGTGCAGGCAGTAAACCGTTGATCGAAAGGCGTTCGATCGACTACATCCCGGAAGCGGAAAGACACGGTCGTCTGTTCAGTCAGTTCACCCTGTGGATGGGTGCCAACCTGCAAATCACTGCGATTGTCACCGGCGCGTTGGCCGTGGTGCTGGGCGGCGATGTGTTCTGGTCGCTGATCGGTCTGCTGATCGGTCAACTGCTGGGCGGCGGGGTGATGGCGCTGCATGCGGCACAAGGGCCGAAGCTTGGCCTGCCGCAGATGATTTCCAGCCGGGTGCAGTTCGGCGTCTACGGCGCGGCGATTCCGATCGTGCTGGTGTGCTTGATGTACCTCGGTTTCACCGCCACCGGGACCGTGCTGTCCGGCCAGGCGCTGGGCCAGTTGTTCGGGGTCAGCGACACCGTCGGCATCCTGCTGTTCGCCAGCGTCATCGTGGTGGTCACGGTGCTCGGCTATCGGGTGATCCACTGGATCGGCCGGATCGCCAGTGCCATTGGCGTGATTGCTTTCGTGTACCTGTTCAGCCGTCTGATGAGTCAGGTGGACGTCGGTGCACTTCTGGAAATCCGTCACTTCAGCTGGAGCAGTTTCCTGCTGGCGGTGTCACTCGCGGCCTCCTGGCAGATCGCTTTCGGCCCGTACGTGGCGGACTACTCGCGCTACCTGCCGAGCAAGGTGTCTTCGGTGAAAACCTTCTTCGCCGCCGGTGCCGGTTCGGTGATCGGTGCGCAGGTGGCGATGATCCTCGGTGTATTCGCGGCCGCTTCGGCCAACGGGCAATTCGCCGGTCATGAAGTCGCTTACATCGTCGGTCTGGGCGGGACCGGTGCTACCGCCGCGCTGCTGTATTTCAGCATTGCGTTCGGCAAGGTCACCATCTCCACCCTGAACTCCTACGGCAGCTTCATGTGCATCGCGACCATCATCAGCGGCTTCCGTGGCCACCTGACGGTTACCCGGATGCAGCGTCTGGTGTTCGTGCTGGTGATCGTCGGCGCGGCGACCCTGATCGCGCTGCTCGGCCAGCATTCGTTCCTCGGTGCATTCAAGTCTTTCATCCTGTTCCTGCTGGCGTTCTTCACGCCGTGGAGTGCGATCAACCTGGTGGACTACTACTGCATCACCCGCGAGCGCTACGACGTGCCGGCGCTGGCGGATCCGAACGGTCGCTATGGCCGCTGGAACCTCCTCGGTATCAGCGTTTATGTGTTCGGGGTGCTGGTGCAACTGCCGTTCATTTCCACCAAGTTCTATACCGGTCCATTGGTAGCGGCCCTGGGGGATGTGGATATTTCCTGGATCATCGGTCTCGTGCTGCCCGCAGCGCTGTACTACGTCTGCGCGAAAAAATGGCACGGCACCGTACCCGATCGACTGATTCTGCCTGTCGAGCAGGACAGCGTTGTACAACCTAAAACAAGCGGGGCCGGTCGCGCTGCCGCGCAGGCCTGATTTGGACGTGGACAGGGCTGGATGCCTCTTGACTGCCGTAAGCCAATTCATGATTAGGAGCGTCACAACAATGAAATCGAACAAGACCCTGCTGACCACATTGCTTTCCATGGGCCTGCTGGCCAGCGCCGGCGCAACTCAGGCCGCCGGCTGGTGCGAGTCCGGCAAACCGGTGAAATTCGCCGGCCTGAACTGGGAAAGCGGCATGCTGCTGACCGACGTTCTGCAAGTGGTGCTGGAAAAAGGTTACGACTGCAAGACCGACAGCCTGCCAGGCAACTCCATCACCATGGAGAACGCCTTGAGCAGCAACGACATCCAGATCTTCGCCGAAGAATGGGTCGGCCGCAGCGAGGTCTGGAACAAGGCCGAGAAGGCCGGCAAGGTCGTCGGTGTCGGCGCCCCGGTGGTGGGAGCGATCGAAGGCTGGTACGTGCCGCGCTACGTGATCGAAGGCGACGCCAAGCGCAAGCTGGAAGCCAAGGCGCCGGACCTGAAAAACATCGCTGACCTGGGCAAATACGCCGCCGTCTTCAAGGACGCCGAAGAGCCCTCCAAGGGCCGCTTCTACAACTGCCCGGCCGGCTGGACCTGCGAGCTGGACAACAGCGAAATGCTGAAAAGCTACGGCCTGGAAAACAGCTACACCAACTTCCGTCCGGGCACCGGCCCAGCGCTGGATGCGGCCGTGCTGTCGAGCTACAAGCGTGGCGAGCCGATCCTGTTCTACTACTGGTCGCCAACCCCGCTGATGGGCCAGATCGACGCGGTGAAACTGGAAGAAAAACCGGGCGTCGACAAGACCGTGACCATCAAGGTCGGCCTGTCCAAGACCTTCCACGACGAAGCCCCAGAACTGGTGGCCGTGCTGGAAAAGGTCAACCTGCCGATCGACCTGCTGAACCAGAACCTGGGCCGCATGGCGAAGGAACGTATCGAGTCGCCAAAACTGGCGAAAATCTTCCTCAAGGAACATCCTGAGGTCTGGCATGCGTGGGTGAGTGAAGACGCTGCCAAGAAAATCGACGCGGCGCTGTAGGTCGAATTCCTCCCGGCCAACCGAGAGGCTGGCCGGGGTGTTCGCCGCAATCGCTTGATTGAGTTTCCTGATTGAGAGCCGCTTATGTTTCCCGAAAGCTTTACCTTTTCCATCGCCGACTGGGTCAACGGTTGGGTCGATGCGCTGGTCACCAACTATGGCGATGTGTTCCGCCATATCTCCGACACCCTGCTGTGGGCCATCGTCAATCTTGAAGGCCTGCTGCGCGCCGCACCGTGGTGGTTGATGCTGGCCATCGTCGGCGTCGTGGCCTGGCACGCCACGCGCAAAGTCGTGACCACCGCCGTGATCGTCGGTCTGTTGTTCCTGGTCGGCGCCGTCGGTCTGTGGGACAAGTTGATGCAGACCCTCGCGCTGATGATGGTGGCGACGGTCATTTCGGTACTGATCGGCGTACCGCTGGGGATTCTCTCGGCGCGCAGCAATCGCCTGCGTTCGGTGCTGATGCCGCTGCTCGACATCATGCAGACCATGCCGAGCTTCGTGTACCTGATTCCGGTGCTGATGCTGTTCGGCCTGGGCAAAGTGCCGGCGATTTTCGCCACCGTGATCTACGCCGCGCCGCCGCTGATCCGCCTGACCGATCTGGGCATCCGCCAGGTCGACGGCGAAGTGATGGAAGCGATCAACGCCTTCGGCGCCAACCGCTGGCAGCAACTGTTCGGCGTGCAACTGCCGCTGGCCCTGCCGAGCATCATGGCCGGGATCAACCAGACCACCATGATGGCCCTGTCGATGGTGGTGATCGCCTCGATGATCGGCGCCCGTGGCCTGGGTGAAGATGTGCTGGTGGGCATTCAGACCCTCAACGTCGGACGCGGTCTTGAAGCCGGTCTGGCGATCGTGATTCTCGCAGTGGTCATCGACCGCATTACCCAGGCGTATGGTCGGCCACGGCATGAGGTGAGCAAATGAGCAACGCAACCGTGAGCAAGATCGAAGTCAAAAACGTCTTCAAGATTTTCGGCAACCGCGCCTCGGACGCCCTGGCGATGGTCGGCCAGGGCAAGACCAAGGATCAGGTGCTGAACGAAACCGGTTGCGTGGTCGGGGTCAACGACTTGTCCCTGAGCATCGGTACCGGCGAGATCTTCGTGATCATGGGCCTGTCCGGTTCCGGCAAATCGACCCTGGTGCGCCACTTCAACCGCCTGATCGACCCGACCAGTGGCGCGATCCTGGTGGATGGCGTGGACATCCTGCAATACGACATGGAAGCCTTGCGTGAATTTCGCCGGCACAAGATCAGCATGGTGTTCCAGAGCTTCGGCCTGCTGCCCCACAAGACCGTCCTGGACAACGTCGCCTACGGCCTGAAAGTGCGCGGCGAGTCCAAGCAACTGTGCGCCGAACGCGCGCTGCACTGGATCAACACCGTGGGCCTCAAGGGCTACGAAAACAAATACCCGCACCAGCTCTCCGGCGGCATGCGCCAGCGTGTAGGTCTGGCCCGGGCATTGGCGGCGGACACCGACATCATCCTGATGGACGAAGCGTTCAGTGCGCTGGATCCGCTGATCCGCGCCGAGATGCAGGACCAGTTGCTGGAGCTGCAAAAGACCCTGCACAAGACCATCGTCTTCATCACCCACGACCTCGACGAGGCCGTGCGCATCGGCAACCGCATCGCGATCCTCAAGGATGGCCGCCTGATCCAGGTCGGCACGCCGAAAGAGATCCTGCATTCGCCGGCGGACGAATATGTCGACCGCTTCGTGCAGCGGCGGGCGGCGGTGGTTTAAACAGATGAAGCTCGTTCCCACGTCGAGGCGTCGAACCGTCTGCGTGGGAATGCATCCGGTGACGCTCCGCGTCACCATTGCGCAGGACTCGAGTCTTGCGTTGAGAGCGGACGCGGAGCGTCCCAAGCGGCATTCCCACGCAGAGCATGGGAACGATCAAGTCCAAGAGGTTTTAGATGTCCCAGGCTGAAAAAATCGTTATCGCCGACGCTCCGATGTGTTGGCAGGATGTGGTCGCAGTCGCCCGTCACGGCGCGCAGCTCGAGCTGTCGGCGCAGACCTGGGCGCGCATTGAAAACGCACAGGGCATCGTCCAGCGCATCGTTGCCAGCGGCGAGCGCGCCTATGGCGTGAACACCGGGCTCGGTGCGCTGTGCAACGTCTCGCTGAAAGACGAACAGCTCAGCCAGCTGTCGCGCAACACCTTGCTCAGCCATGCCTGCGGCGTCGGCCCGGTACTGACCGATGAGCAGACGCGCGCGATCATGTGCTCGGCGATCCGCAACTACAGCCACGGCAAATCCGGTATTCATCGCCGGGTGGTCGAGGCGTTGCTGGCGCTGCTCAATCGCGGCATCACCCCGCAAGTGCCGTCCCAGGGTTCGGTGGGTTACCTGACCCACATGGCCCACATCGGCATCGCGCTGCTGGGCGTGGGCAATGTCAGCTATCGCGGGCAGATCGTGTCTGCACAGCAGGCGCTCGCCGAAGAGGGCCTGCAACCGGTTCAGCTCGGGGCGAAGGACGGTCTGTGCCTGGTCAACGGTACGCCGTGCATGACCGGCCTCGGTTGCCTGGCGATTGCCGACGCTACGCGTCTGCTGCAATGGGCCGATGTGATCGGCGCCATGAGCTTCGAAGCCCAGCGCGGCCAGATCGCAGCGTTCGATGCCGAGATCATCGCGCTCAAGCCGCATCCGGGCATGCAGCAGGTCGGCGTCAATTTGCGCGCCTTGCTCGATGGCAGTGAAGTGATCGCCGCGAGCAAAGGCATTCGCACTCAGGATGCCTTGAGCATCCGCTCGATCCCGCAGGTGCATGGCGCCGCCCGCGATCAACTGGAACACGCGATCAAACAGATCGAAACCGAACTCAACGGCTGCACCGACAACCCGTTGCTGCTGGGCACGCCGGACGATTTCCATGTGATGTCCCAGGCCAACCCGCACGGGCAATCGGTGGCGCTGGCGGCGGATCTGCTGGCGATTGCGATGGCCGAAATCGGCTCGATTGCCGAGCGGCGTCTGGATCGTCTGATCAACCCGCACGTTAGCGGTCTGCCGGCGTTTCTGGTGGCCAATCCGGGGGTGAACTCCGGGATGATGATTGTGCAATACGTCGCCGCGTCGCTGTGCGCGGAAAACCGCCAGTTGGCGCAACCGGCGGTGCTCGACAACTACGTCACTTCGGGCCTGCAGGAAGATCACTTGAGCATGGGCACCAACGCCGCGCTGAAGCTGCACCGCGCGCTGGAAAACTGCACGCAGATCCTCGCCATCGAATACCTACTGGCGGCCCAGGCGTTTGAATTTCTCAAGGAACAGCGCTTCGGCGCTGGCACCGATACCGCCTGGCGACTGCTGCGCGAAAAGGTTGCGGCCTACGATCAGGACCGCTGGCTGGCGCCGGATATCGCCGCTGCCGCAAGTGTTCTGAAAGACCCGGATCTGCTGCACAACGCATTACCGAATTTGCACTGAAAACTACCCACGCCAGCGTGCCAAGGCGCGGCTCCCCAAAAGGGCAGACGCGACGGACAACGGACATCTCCGGAGCGTCTGGCGAGTTAACAATAAACTCTCAAAAGGAGCACAAAATGACTGCGCTGAACCTGATCCCCGGCCAACTGAGCCTGGCCCAATTGCGTGATGTCTACCAG
Organism: Pseudomonas sp. B20(2017); assembly: GCF_002113125.1. Taxonomy (GTDB): domain Bacteria; phylum Pseudomonadota; class Gammaproteobacteria; order Pseudomonadales; family Pseudomonadaceae; genus Aquipseudomonas. The sequence continues at coordinate 292,286 of NZ_NEJP01000004.1, forward strand.
AACCCGGTCCGGCTGACCCTCGATAACAGCGCCGCCGCACAGATCGAAGCCAGCGTGGCCTGTGTCGAGCAGATCCTCGCGGAAAACCGCACCGCCTACGGCATCAACACCGGTTTCGGCCTGCTGGCCTCGACCCGCATCGCCAGCGAAGACCTGGAAAACCTCCAGCGCTCGCTGGTGCTGTCCCACGCCGCCGGCGTCGGCCAGCCGATCAGCGATGAGCTGGTGCGTCTGATCATGGTGCTCAAGGTCAACAGCCTCAGCCGTGGTTTCTCCGGCATCCGTCGGGTGGTGATCGATGCGCTGATCGCCCTGATCAACGCCGAGGTTTACCCGCACATTCCGTTGAAAGGTTCGGTCGGTGCCTCCGGTGACCTCGCGCCATTGGCGCACATGTCGCTGGTGCTGCTGGGCGAGGGCAAGGCGCGCTACAAGGGCGAGTGGATGGAAGCGACCGAAGCGCTGAAAGTCGCCGGTCTGACGCCGCTGACGCTGGCGGCGAAAGAAGGTCTGGCGCTGCTCAACGGCACTCAGGTTTCCACCGCATTCGCTTTGCGTGGTCTGTTCGAAGGCGAAGACCTGTTCGCCGGCGCGCTGGCGCTGGGCGGTCTGACGGTGGAAGCGGTGCTCGGCTCGCGTTCGCCGTTCGACGCACGCATCCACGCCGCCCGTGGCCAGAAAGGCCAGATCGACGCCGCTGCCGCTTACCGCGATCTGCTGGGCGAGCGCAGCGAAGTCTCCGACTCGCACCAGAACTGCGAGAAGGTTCAGGACCCGTACTCGCTGCGTTGCCAGCCGCAAGTCATGGGCGCGTGCCTGACCCAGTTCCGTCAGGCCGCCGAAGTGCTGGCTGTCGAAGCCAACGCCGTATCCGACAACCCGTTGGTGTTTGCCGCTGAAGGCGACGTGATTTCCGGCGGCAACTTCCACGCCGAACCGGTGGCCATGGCCGCTGACAACATGGCGCTGGCCATCGCCGAAATCGGTTCCCTGAGCGAGCGTCGTATCTCGCTGATGATGGACAAGCACATGTCGCAACTGCCGCCGTTCCTGGTGGCCAACGGTGGCGTGAACTCTGGTTTCATGATCGCTCAGGTGACTGCTGCGGCCCTGGCCAGCGAGAACAAGGCCCTGGCTCATCCGCATTCGGTGGACAGCCTGCCGACCTCCGCCAACCAGGAAGACCACGTCTCCATGGCCCCGGCCGCCGGCAAGCGCCTGTGGGAAATGGCCGAGAACACGCGCGGGATTCTCGCGGTGGAATGGCTGGCGGCGGTGCAGGGTCTGGACCTGCGCAACGGCCTGAAGACCTCGGCCAAACTGGAACGGGCCCGAGGGATTCTGCGTCGCGAAGTACCGTTCTACGAGAAGGACCGCTTCTTCGCGCCGGACATCAATGCGGCGACCGAACTGCTGGCGTCGCGGGTTCTGACTGAACTGGTTCCGGCTAAGCTGCTGCCGAGCCTGTGATGGCCTCTTCGCGAGCAAGCTCGCTCCCACAGAGGTACGAGTTTCAACTGTGGGAGCGAGCTTGCTCGCGAATCGATTTTGAACAAGACGAGGACTTGGGATGAAAACCCTCTGGCAACACTGCCACGTCGCAACCATGGCGCAAGGCGTCTACTCGATCATCGAGGATGCGGCCATCGTGACGTCCGGTGCACTCATCGAGTGGATCGGCCCGCGCAGCCAATTGCCGTCAGGCGAATACCCGGCGGTCAATGACCTGCAAGGCGCGTGGGTCACCCCCGGCCTGATCGACTGCCACACCCACACCGTGTTCGGCGGCAACCGCAGCGGCGAATTCGAGAAGCGCCTGCAAGGCGTCAGCTACGCCGAGATCGCAGCGGCTGGCGGTGGCATCGCCAGCACCGTGCGCGCCACGCGGGAAGCCTCGGAAGACGAGCTGTTCGCCAGCGCCGCCAAACGCCTGAAAAGCCTGATGCGCGACGGCGTGACCACGGTCGAAATGAAATCCGGCTACGGTCTCGATCTGGCCAGCGAGCGCAAGATCCTGCGGGTCATCCGTCGCCTCGCCGCCGAGCTGCCGATCAGCGTGCGCAGCACCTGCCTGGCCGCCCATGCATTGCCACCGGAATACAAGGATCGCGCCGACGATTACATCGATCACATCTGCGCCGAGATGCTTCCCGCGTTGGCCGCCGAAGGCCTGGTGGATGCGGTGGATGCGTTCTGCGAATACCTGGCGTTCTCCCCGGAGCAGGTCGAGCGGGTGTTCATCGCCGCGCAAAAACTCGGTCTGCCGGTGAAGCTGCACGCCGAGCAATTGTCGTCACTACACGGCTCCAGTCTGGCCGCGCGATACAAAGCGTTGTCCGCCGATCACCTGGAGTTCATGGACGAAGCCGACGCCATCGCCATGGCTGAATCCGATACCGTCGCGGTGCTGTTGCCGGGCGCGTTTTACTTCTTGCGCGAAACCCAATTGCCGCCGATGGAAGCCCTGCGCAAACACAAAGTGAAAATCGCCATCGCCAGCGACCTCAACCCCGGCACCTCGCCGGCGCTGTCGTTGCGTCTGATGCTGAACATGGCCTGCACCTGCTTCCGCATGACCCCGGAAGAAGCCTTGGCCGGCGCCACGATTCACGCGGCGCAAGCCCTGGGCATGGCCGATACCCACGGCTCGCTGGAAGCCGGCAAGGTCGCGGATTTTGTCGCCTGGCAGATCGACCGCCCGGCGGACCTGGCGTACTGGCTGGGTGGCGAACTGGACAAACGCGTCGTGCGTCACGGCGTTGAATCAAGTCTGTAGGAGAGCGGTTGTGGATAAGGTTCTGAACTTCAAACAAGGTCGCGTGCCGCTGCTGATCAGCATGCCCCACGCCGGTGTGCGCCTGACCCCGGCGGTCGAGGCCGGGTTGATCCCGGACGCGAAAAGCCTGCCGGACACTGACTGGCACATTCCGCAGCTCTACGATTTCGCCGCCGAACTGGGTGCCAGCACCCTGGCGGCCGAGTACTCACGGTTCGTCATCGACCTGAACCGGCCGTCCGACGACAAGCCGCTGTACGCCGGCGCCACCACCGGTCTGTACCCGGCGACGCTGTTCGATGGCATTCCGTTGTTCAAGGAAGGGCAGGAGCCGTCGAAAGAAGAGCGTGCGACGTACCTGGAGCAGATCTGGACGCCGTACCACCGCACCTTGCAGGAAGAGCTGGCGCGGCTGAAGGCCGAGTTCGGTTACGCATTGCTGTTCGATGCGCATTCGATCCGTTCGATCATCCCGCACCTGTTCGACGGCAAGCTGCCGGATTTCAACCTCGGCACCTTCAATGGCGCCAGTTGCGATCCACAACTGGCCACGCAACTGGAAGCGATCTGTGCATGCCACGACGCTTACAGCCATGTGCTGAACGGGCGCTTCAAGGGCGGCCATATCACCCGTCACTACGGCAACCCGGCCGATGACATCCACGCCGTGCAACTGGAACTGGGCCAGTGCACCTATATGGAAGAGTTCGAACCGTTCCGCTACCGCGCCGATCTGGCGGAGCCGACGCGGGTGGTGCTCAAGGAGTTGCTGCAAGGGCTGCTTGCCTGGGGCGCGACTCGCTACAAATCCTGAATACACACCAGGAACCCTGTGGGAGCGAGCTTGCTCGCGATGGCGTCGTGTCAGTCGACATCAATAGTGACTGAACCACCGCCATCGCGAGCAAGCTCGCTCCCACAGTTTTTGTGGTGACCACAGGTTTGTGCACGGCTTGGGTCGCTACCGTGCAAATCCCGGTCGCCACAGTTCGTTTTTCCGTCTCGTCTGCTGCGTAATGTTTCGGCCACGGTGCAAGAAGACACCGATCCGAACAATAACCCGCTGCCGCACGAGACGATCCCACATGAAAAAACTGTTCACTCGTTGTGCGTTAATCCTCACCAGCAGTGCGCTGCTCAGCGCCGGCGCCATGGCTTCCGACGATGCTTCCTGCAAAACCGTGCGCATGGGCGTGGTCAACTGGACCGACGTGATCGCCACCAGTGGCATGGCCGACGTGCTGCTCAACAGCCTCGGTTATGAAAGCAAGCAGACCAGTGCGGTGCAGCAAATCATCTTCGCCGGCATCCGCGACAAGCGTCTGGATATCTTCCTCGGCTACTGGAAACCGGCGATGGACAAGAACATCGCGCCGTTTCTCGCCGCCAATCAGGTCAAGGTCATGGACAAGCCAAGTCTGGCGGATGCCCAGGCGACGCTGGCAGTGCCGGACTACGTCGCGGCGGCCGGGCTGAAAACCTTCGGCGACATCGCGAAATTCAAGGATCAGCTCGGCGGCAAGATCTACGGCATCGAGCCCGGCAGCGGCGCCAACACCACGATCAAGACCATGATCGAAACCAACCACTTCGGCCTGAAGGATTTCAAGATCATCGAGTCGGGTGAGGCCGGCATGCTCGCCGCCGTGCAGCGGGCAGTGAACCGCAAAGAGTTCGTGGTATTCGTCGGCTGGACCCCGCATCCGATGAACATCAACATGAAAATTACCTACCTGACCGGCAGCGAAGACGTCTACGGCCCGAACGAAGGCGCCGCCACCGTTTCCACCGTCACCGCGCCGGACTACGCCGAGCGCTGCCCGAACGTCCATCGACTGTTGGAAAACCTGACCTTCACCGCCGCCCTGGAAAGCCAGTTGATGGTGCCGATCATGGAGCGCAAAACGCCTCAGGAAGTGGCGAAAACCTGGCTGCGTGAGCATCCCGAAGACCTGCAACGCTGGCTGGCGGGTGTCAGCAGTTTTGACGGAAAGGACGGCGTGGCCACGGTTCAGGCCAGCCTGAAAAACTGATGAGTACCTATCTACTTTCACCGGCGATGGCGGCGTTCGTCGCCAGAACAGAAGGTTTTGCCAGCGATGACAGCAGCCTCGGCGGATTGCGCAAATCCTATGACGACATGTGCCGCGCCTTCACGCCCGAACGGCCGGCGGGTCTGGAGGTGGTGGATTTCCAGTTGAGCGGGGTGGCGGTGCGCTCGTATCGCCCGCCCGTCCAGCCATCGGCCAGTGGCTGGCCGTGCGTGTTGTATCTGCACGGCGGCGGTTGGGTGGTTGGCGGGCTGGACTCCCATGATTTCATCTGCTTCGAGCTGGCCACGGCGCTCGGGGCAATGGTGGTGGCGGTGGATTATCGGCTGGCGCCGGAGCATCCGTTCCCGGCCGGTTTCGAGGATTGCCTGAGCGTCTGGCGCGCGTTGCGCAGCGGGCCGTTCTGGTTCGATCCCGGACGGATGCTGGTGGCGGGCGACAGCGCCGGAGGCAATCTGGCGGCGGCGCTGTGCCTGGCGCTGCGCGATGCCGGCGAGCCGCTGCCGGGCGCGCAGGTCTTGATCTATCCGGGGCTGGGTGGCGACGAGCAGTTGGCATCACGCAGCGAATGCGCCGATGCGCCGTTGCTCGCCAGCAGCGATGTCGATTGCTATCACGCCTTGTACCTGCGCGGCACCGCGAAGCCGAACGCTTATGCGATGCCGTTGCTCGCCGAGGACTTCAGCGGTTTGCCTCCGGCCTGGATCGCGGTGGCGCAGTTCGATCCGCTGCGTGACGACGGCGTGTGCTACGCCGAACGGCTGAATGCGGCGGGCGTCGACGCGACGCTGTACTACGGCGAAGGGCTAGTTCACGGCTGCCTGCGAGCGCGGCATCAGGTCGCCGAGGTTGATCGTCTCTTCGAGAGCCTGCTGGGGTTCATGGCTGACAAATTGTGACAGCGTGCGGGCATGCTCATTGACGTAAATCGGGTTTATGATGCCGGACGGCAGAATAATAGAAGTCCCCCCAGGGATGACCTCGACCCCTTACGGAGCGCGCAATGCAGACTTTGTTTCCGCAGATCAAACCTCACGCACGGCACGATCTGGCCGTCGATGACACCCATACGCTGTACGTCGACGAAAGCGGTTCACCGGAAGGTTTGCCGGTGGTGTTCATCCACGGAGGTCCCGGCGCCGGGTGCGACGCCCAGAGTCGCCGCTACTTCGATCCGAACCTGTATCGCATTGTCACCTTCGACCAGCGCGGCTGCGGTCGCTCCACGCCCCACGCCAGTCTGGAAAACAACACCACCTGGGATCTGGTCGAAGACCTCGAGCGCATTCGCAAACATCTGGGCATTGATAAATGGGTGCTGTTCGGCGGTTCCTGGGGTTCGACCCTGGCGCTGGCCTACGCGCAGACCCACCCGGAGCGCGTGCATGGTCTGATCCTGCGCGGGATCTTTCTCTGCCGTCCGCAGGAAATCGAATGGTTCTACCAGGCCGGTGCCAGCCGTCTGTTCCCCGATTACTGGCAGGACTACCTCGCGCCGATTCCGCTGGACGAGCGCGACGATCTGCTCAGCGCTTTCCACAAACGCCTGACCGGCAACGACCAGATCGCCCAGATGCACGCGGCCAAGGCCTGGTCGACCTGGGAAGGGCGCACCGCGACCCTGCGCCCGAATCCGCTGGTGGTCGACCGCTTCTCCGAACCGCAGCGCGCCTTGTCGATCGCGCGGATCGAATGCCACTACTTCACCAACAATGCGTTCCTTGAGCCAAACCAGCTGATTCGCGACATGGGCAAGATCGCCCATCTGCCGGGCGTGATCATCCACGGTCGCTACGACGTGATCTGCCCGCTCGACAATGCCTGGGAATTGCATCAGGCCTGGCCGAACAGCGAGCTGCAGGTGATCCGCGATGCCGGCCACGCCGCGTCCGAACCGGGCATCACCGATGCACTGGTGCGCGCCGCCAGCAAAATGGCCCGTCGTCTGCTCGACCTGCCGCCCGAAGAAGCATGAAGGGTCTTTTGCAGCGCGTGAAAGGCGCGCGGGTCGAGGTGGCGGGCGAGGTGGTCGGCAGTGTTGATCAGGGCTTGCTGGTGCTGGTGGCGGTCGAACCCGACGACACGCCGGCCAGCGCCGACAAACTTCTGCATAAGCTGCTTAACTATCGAGTGTTCAGTGACGCCGAGGGCAAGATGAATCTGTCCTTGGCGGATGTGGGCGGCGGGTTGCTGCTGGTCTCTCAGTTCACCCTCGCTGCCGACACCAAAAGCGGGTTGCGCCCGAGTTTCTCGACCGCCGCCCCTCCGGCGCTGGGCGAAGAATTATTCGACTATCTATTAAGCAAAGCGAAACAGATGCATGGCACAGTGGCATCAGGTAGATTCGGCGCGGATATGCAGGTGCACCTGGTCAACGATGGCCCGGTAACCTTCCTGTTACAGACATGAAAGCGCTTGAAACATCTTTTTAAGGGCTTTTCGACTGAAAACAGGGAATTTTCGCGATAAATACTTTGTTACCCCTGATGCGTTGTCACGCGGGCTACTAGATAATCGCGCGCTACGGGGATCAGCGTTCGTTGGTCCATTTTGACTTAGGTAGAGACTTGTCCGGATCCGATTGGGGAATCATTTTGACCCAGCGGAGTCGGAACAATGCTCGCCAACTTGGCAAGGGTGCCCTGAAAGGTCGGTTTTTTTGTACCGAATCCCTCACAGGCACTTCATCTGGCCGTTGGTTTATTGATCTGTTTTCGGCGAGGGTTGCTCGTGATTGTTAGTCCCTGTAATGCAGCAAAATTGTCTGCCAAACGCTTGCGCAGCGCTCTGGTAGCGGGCTCGGCAGTACTCTGCCTGCTCAGCGCCGGCCAGCTTTGGGCATTCAATCTTGACGATGTGTCGGCCAAGGCCAAAGAGCTGGCCGGGCAGAAGTTCGAAGCCCCGCGCAGCAACCTGCCGAACGAATTCCGCGAGATGAAATTCGCGGACTATCAAAAGATTCGTTTCCGCACCGAAAAAGCCGAATGGGCCGACCAGAAGACCCCGTTCAAGCTGTCCTTCTATCATCAGGGCATGCACTTCGATACGCCGGTGAAAATCAACGAAATCACCGCGAACACCGTCGAAGAGATCAAATACGATCCAAGCCGTTTCGATTTCGGCGACCTGCAGTTCGATCCGAAGGCCACCGAACAACTGGGCTACGCCGGTTTCCGTGTCCTGTACCCGATCAACAAGGCTGACAAGCAAGACGAAATCATGACCATGCTGGGCGCGAGCTACTTCCGCGTTGTCGGCAAGGGTCACACCTACGGCCTGTCGGCCCGTGGCCTGGCGATCGATACCGCTCTGCCGTCCGGCGAAGAATTCCCGCGTTTTCGCGAGTTCTGGATTCAGCAGCCGAAGCCGGGCGACAAGCACCTGGTGATCTTCGCCCTGCTGGATTCGCCACGTGCGACCGGCGCGTACCGTCTGATCCTGCGTCCGGGCAGCGACACCATCGTCGACGTCAAGGGCCAGATGTACCTGCGTGACAAGGTCGGCAAGCTCGGCATCGCGCCGCTGACCAGCATGTTCCTGTTCGGCGCCAACCAGCCGTCGAAAGTGCTCAACTACCGTCGTGAACTGCACGACTCCAGCGGTCTGTCGATCCATGCCGGCAACGGCGAGTGGATCTGGCGCCCGCTGAACAACCCGAAACACCTGGCCGTGAGCAACTTCAGCGTCGAGAACCCGCGTGGTTTCGGTCTGCTGCAACGTGGCCGTGACTTCAGCCACTATGAAGACCTCGACGACCGTTACGACAAGCGCCCAAGCGCCTGGATCGAGCCGAAGGGCGACTGGGGCAAAGGCACCGTCGATCTGGTCGAGATCCCTACCGCTGACGAAACCAACGACAACATCGTTGCGTTCTGGAGCCCGGAAAAACTGCCGGAGCCTGGCCAGCCGCTGGACTTCGCCTACCGCATGCACTGGACCATCGACGAAGCCGCGCTGCACGCGCCGGACAGTGCCTGGGTCAACCAGACCCTGCGTTCCACCGGTGACGTCAAGCAATCGAACCTGATCCGTCAGCCGGATGGCAGCGTTGCCTACCTGATCGACTTCGAAGGCCCATCCCTGGCCGCTTTGGCCCCGGATGCGGACGTTCGCAGCCAGGTCAGCGTCGGCGACAACGCCGAACTGGTCGAGAACAGCGTGCGCTACAACCCGGAAACCAAGGGCTGGCGCCTGACCCTGCGGATGAAGATCAAGGACCCGAGCAAGTCCACCGAGATGCGCGCAGCGCTGGTGCAGCCAGTGGTTACCGCTGATCTGGCCAAGTCTTCGGTGCCGACGTCCAATTCGTCGGTGGCCAAGGCCGACAAGGTTGCCGCCAAGCAACAAGAGAAAGCCGACAAGGAAGCCAAGGCCGCCGAGGCCAAACAGGCCGACGCCAAGCCGGTTGCAGATGCCAAGGACAAGGCCAACAAAGACGCCAAGCAGCCAGCCGCTGCGGACGCGGCCCCAGCCACACCGGAATCGGCACCGACTGAAGAAGTCCTGACCGAGACCTGGAGCTATCAGTTGCCTGCCGATGAGTAACTCTCAAGTACAGCCAGAGACTCTGTCCGAGTACCTGGCGCATCTGCCGATGACCGACGAGCAGCGCGCGGAACTCGCGGGCTGCCAGTCCTTCAGCGAATTGCATGAACGCCTGTCGTCCAAGACCTTTGACGCACCGACCGAAGCCGCCCAGGCTTCGGTGGGCAAGCGCCTGACCCTGAGCACCGCCGAAGAGCTGCAAGACGCGGAAATGCTGGTGCTCGACGCCAGCGGCCGGGTCAGCATGAAGGCCACGCCGCCGATTCGTCGGACCAAGGTCGTGCCGGAGCCGTGGCGCACCAACGTTCTGGTGCGTGGCTGGCGCCGCCTGACCGGGCGCACCAATCCGCCGAAACCGCCGAAGGATGAAAACGTACTGCCGGCCGCGCGCTGGCGTACCGTTGGATCGATCCGCCGCTACATTCTGCTGTTGTTGATGATCGGTCAGACCATCGTCGCCGGCTGGTACATGAAAGGCATCATGCCGTACCAGGGCTGGTCGTTCGTCGATCTGGAAGAAGTCCTGCATCAACCGCTGCTGCAAACCGCCACGCAAGTGCTGCCGTATGCGCTGCAGACCAGCATCCTGATCATGTTCGGGATTCTGTTCTGCTGGGTATCGGCCGGTTTCTGGACCGCGCTGATGGGCTTCCTAGAATTGCTCACCGGCCACGATAAATACCGGATCTCCGGTAAAAGTGCCGGCAACGAGCCGATTCCGAAGGACGCGCGGACTGCGCTGGTGATGCCGATCTGCAACGAAGACGTGCCTCGGGTGTTCGCCGGTCTGCGCGCGACGTTCGAGTCGGTTGCCGCTACCGGTGACCTGGACCGTTTCGACTTCTTCGTCCTCAGCGACAGTAACGACACCGACATCTGCGTTGCCGAGCAGCAGGCCTGGCTGGACGTCTGCCGCGAAGCCAAGGGTTTCGGCAAGATCTTCTATCGCCGCCGTCGCCGCCGCGTCAAACGCAAGAGCGGCAACCTTGACGACTTCTGCCGTCGCTGGGGCGGTGACTACAAGTACATGGTCGTACTCGACGCCGACTCGGTCATGAGCGGCGAGTGCCTGACCAGTCTGGTGCGCCTGATGGAGGCCACTCCGGACGCCGGCATCATCCAGACCGCGCCGCGCGCTTCGGGCATGGATACGCTGTATGCCCGTATGCAGCAGTTCGCCACCCGTGTGTACGGTCCGCTGTTCACTGCCGGTCTGCACTTCTGGCAGCTGGGTGAGTCCCACTACTGGGGTCACAACGCGATCATCCGCATGAAGCCGTTCATCGACCACTGCGCCCTGGCGCCGTTGCCGGGCAAGGGTGCGTTCTCCGGTGCGATCCTCTCTCACGACTTCGTTGAAGCGGCGCTGATGCGCCGTGCCGGCTGGGGCGTGTGGATTGCCTACGATCTGCCGGGCAGCTACGAAGAACTGCCGCCGAATCTGCTCGACGAGCTCAAGCGTGACCGTCGCTGGTGCCACGGTAACCTGATGAACTTCCGTCTGTTCCTGGTAAAAGGCATGCACCCGGTGCACCGTGCGGTGTTCCTGACCGGCGTGATGTCTTACCTGTCGGCGCCGCTGTGGTTCTTCTTCCTCGTGCTGTCGACCGCGCTGCTTGCGGTGAACACGCTGATGGAGCCGCAGTACTTCCTCGAACCGCGTCAGCTCTATCCGCTATGGCCGCAATGGCACCCGGACAAGGCGATCGCGCTGTTCTCGACGACCATCGTGCTGTTGTTCCTGCCGAAGCTGTTGAGCATCATCCTGATCTGGGCCAAGGGCGCGAAAGAGTTCGGCGGCAAGTTCAAGGTGACCCTGTCGATGCTGCTGGAGATGCTGTTCTCCATGCTGCTGGCGCCGGTGCGGATGATTTTCCACACCCGTTTCGTTCTGGCCGCGTTCCTTGGCTGGGCCGCGACCTGGAACTCGCCGCAGCGTGACGACGACTCGACGCCATGGAGCGAAGCGGTCAAGCGTCACGGTCCGCAGACCCTGCTGGGTTTCTTCTGGGCACTGCTGGTGATCTGGCTGAACCCGAGCTTCTTGTGGTGGCTGGTGCCGATCGTCGGTTCGCTGATGCTGTCGATTCCGGTGTCGGTGATTTCCAGTCGTGTGGGCCTGGGTCTGAAGTCCCGTGACGAGAGCCTGTTCCTCATCCCCGAGGAATACAATCCGCCACAGGCGCTGCTGGCCACCGATCAGTACACCCACGAAAACCGCTGGCACGCACTGAATGACGGCTTCATCCGCGCGGTGGTCGATCCACAGCAGAACGCTCTGGCGTGCTCGCTGGCGACCTCGCGTCACGGTGAGGCCGAGCCGATCGAATGGCTGCGGCAGGAACGCGTGCGTCACGCGATCAAGGTCGGCCCGGCCGGGCTGAACAACCATGATCGTCTGCAACTGCTGAGCGATCCGGTGGCCCTGGCCCGTCTGCACGAGCAAGTGTGGTCCGAAGGCCACGCCGAATGGCTGGATGCCTGGCGGGCCTCGGTGAAAGCCGATCCCCATGCGCCGCTGTTGCCGCTCAAGCCGGTGAGCTTGCAGGCGCAACCGGCCTGATGAAGAACCCCGCGAAAGCGGGGTTTTTTTTGCCTGCCGATTACCGTCGCGGATCACGCGTTCCCATGCTCTGCGTGGGAATGCAGCCCGGGACGCTCTGCGTCCCATCCGGCACTAGCCGATCAAAAAACCTTGTGCAAACGGACGAGTGCGTTAGCATCCGTCCCCGAATTGGCGCACCCGGACAATCTTGTCCATTTCTGTCGGTTTTCGCGCCGCAAACGCAATGGTTTTGGGGACTTGAAGATGAAGAAGTATCTGTCGATGCTGCTGGTCGGCGTCACGGCACTGGTTGCAGTCAATGCGGCGCAGGCCGGCGCAATCGATGACGCGGTCAAGCGCGGCTCGCTGAAAGTCGGTATGGATCCGACCTACATGCCGTTCGAAATGACCAACAAGCGCGGCGAAATCATCGGTTTCGAAGTCGACATCCTCAAAGCCATGACCAAGGCCATGGGCGTCAAGCTGGAGCTGGTTTCCACCGGCTACGACGGGATCATCCCGGCGTTGATGACCGACAAGTTCGACATGATCGGCAGCGGCATGACCCTGACCCAGGAACGCAACCTGCGCCTGAACTTCAGCGAACCGTTCATCGTGGTCGGCCAGACCTTGCTGATCCGTAAAGAGCTGGAAGGCACCATCAAGTCGTATAAAGACTTGAACACCGCCGACTACCGCATCACCTCCAAGCTCGGCACCACCGGCGAGATGGTCGCCAAGAAGTTGATCTCCAAAGCCAAGTACCACGGCTACGACAATGAGCAGGAAGCCGTGCTCGACGTGGTCAACGGCAAGGCTGACGCCTTCATCTACGACGCGCCGTACAACGTGGTCGCGGTGAACAAGGTCGGCGCCGGCAAACTGGTGTTCCTCGACAAGCCGTTCACCTACGAGCCGCTGGCGTTCGGTCTGAAGAAGGGTGACTACGACAGCATCAACTTCATCAACAACTTCCTGCACCAGATCCACGAAGACGGCACCTACGATCGCATCCATGACAAGTGGTTCAAGAGCACCGAGTGGCTCAAGGACATGGAATAACTCGGTCATATAGACCGAGTCGCCCCTTTCGCGAGCAAGCTCGCTCCCACAGTGACCGGTGTGTCTGACCCGGTCCTTTGTGGGAGCGGGCTTGCTCGCGAAGAGGGCCTCCAGAGCAACACAAAATCCGGAATCTGCAATGAAACAGAAAAAAGCCCAATGGCCCTGGCACGTCCTGACCGTGCTGGTGCTGGTCGGCCTGGCCGGCGCGCTGTATTACGCCACGTCGCTGATGTCCTACGAATGGCGCTGGAACCGCGTGCCGCAGTACTTCGCCTATCAGGCCGAGGAAACCCAGCGCGCGACCGACATTTCCACCGTCAGCGAACTGGTGCGCAAGGGCGGCCGCGCGCAGGTCACCCTGCGCAACGATGCCGGTGACGAGCAGCACCTGACCGTCGACGAAAACAGCCTGCAATTCGCTCAGGGCGACGATGTGGCCGAAGGCGACGTCGTGGGCGTGACGCGGCATTGGGCGGCGGGTCCGCTGTTGTGGGGCCTGTGGACCACGCTTTGGCTGTCGTTGGTCTCCGGCGTGCTGGGCCTGCTGATCGGTCTGGCGACCGGGCTGTGCCGGCTGTCGAGCAACCCGACCCTGCGCGACCTGTCGACGATCTATGTCGAACTGGTGCGCGGCACGCCGCTGCTGGTGCAGATCTTCATTTTCTATTTCTTCATCGGCACGGTGATGAACCTGTCCCGGGAGTTCGCCGGGATCGCCGCGCTGTCACTGTTCACTGGCGCCTACGTGGCGGAAATCATCCGTTCCGGCGTGCAGTCGATTGCCCGTGGCCAGAACGAGGCGGCGCGTTCGCTGGGTCTGAGTGCTGGCCAGTCGATGCGCCATGTGGTGCTGCCGCAAGCGTTCAAACGCGTGCTGCCGCCATTGGCCGGGCAGTTCATCAGTCTGGTCAAAGACACTTCACTGGTGTCGGTGATCGCCATCACCGAGCTGCTGAAAAGCGGCCGTGAAGTCATCACCACGTCGTTCTCGCCGTTCGAGATCCTGTTCTGCGTCGCCGGCCTGTACCTGTTGATCAACCTGCCGCTGTCGAAAATCGCCAGCCGGCTTGAGCGGAGGCTCGCGCAAAGTGATTGAAGTCCGCGATCTGGTAAAAGTCTTCGACACCCGTGGGCAAGTGGTCCGGGCTGTGGATAACGTCAGCACGTTTGTCGCCAAGGGTGAAGTGCTGGTGGTGATCGGCCCGTCCGGTTCCGGCAAGTCGACCTTCCTGCGTTGCCTGAATGGTCTTGAGGCATTCGATTCCGGCTCGGTGAGCATCGACGGCCTGCAACTGGCCGACCCGAAAACCGACGTCAACGCCTATCGCCGCGAAGTCGGCATGGTGTTCCAGCATTTCAATCTGTTCCCGCACATGACCGTGCTGGAAAACCTGTGCCTGGCGCAGAAAGTCGTGCGCAAGCGCGGCCAGAAGGAAAGCGAGGCCAAGGCTTTGGCATTGCTGGAGAAGGTCGGGATTGCCCAGAAGGCCCGCGAATACCCGTCGCGCCTGTCCGGCGGTCAGCAGCAGCGCGTGGCGATTGCCCGGGCGCTGGCGATGGATCCCAAGGTCATGCTGTTCGACGAGCCGACCTCGGCCCTCGACCCGGAAATGGTCGGCGAAGTGCTGGACGTGATGAAGAACCTGGCCGTGGAAGGCATGACCATGGTCTGCGTGACCCACGAAATGGGTTTTGCCCGGGAAGTGGCGGATCGGGTGCTGTTCTTCGATCACGGCAAACTGCTGGAAGATGCTTCGCCGACGGAATTCTTCGACGCGCCGAAGGATCCGCGAGCCCAGGCGTTCCTGCGGCAAGTTCTCTAGTCTTCAGCGTCTGATCAAGCGCTTTCGCGAGCAAGCTCGCTCCCACATTGGAATGCATTCTCTGTGGGAGCGAGCTTGCTCGCGAAGGCATCACCTCGGTCCCAAGCGAACCGAGGCAGATGAATCACCTCAAACCTTGAACCGGCCCACCAGCGTTTGCAGGTGAGTGCCCAAACGCGCCAGCTCGACGCTGGAGGCCGCCGTCTCTTCACTGGCCGCCGAGGTCTGGTCCGAGACATCCCGCACGTTCAGCACGCTGCGGTTGATTTCTTCAGCCACAGCGCTCTGCTGCTCGGCCGCCGCAGCTATCTGCTGGTTCATCGCCTGAATCGCCGAAACGGTGCGGGTGATGCTTTCCAGCGAACCACCGGCACGCCGGGTCAGCTCGACGCTGCTGTCGGTCAGGGTGCGGCTGTTGTCCATGATCGTCGCCACTTGCTGGGTGCCGTTCTGCAGACCGACGATCAGCTCTTCGATCTCTTCCGTGGACTTCTGGGTACGCTGGGCGAGGCTGCGGACTTCGTCGGCGACCACCGCAAAACCACGTCCGGCTTCACCGGCGCGGGCGGCCTCGATGGCGGCGTTGAGGGCCAGCAGGTTGGTTTGCTGAGCCACGGACTTGATCACGTCGAGCACGCTGCCGATCTTGTCGCTTTCGCGTTTGAGCTCACCCATGGCCTCGGTGGAGTGGCCGACTTCGGCGGCCAGGCGTTCGATCTGGGCGATGGCCTCGCCAACCACCTTGTCACCTTCACGGGCCTGCTGGTCGGCGGCGACCGCTGCTTCCGAAGCTTCCTCGGCGTTACGCGCGACTTCCTGCACGGTGGCGGCCATTTCGTTCATGGCGGTGGCGACCTGGTCGGTCTCGACTTTCTGATTGTTCACCCCGGCGCTGGTCTGCTCGGTCACGGCGGACAACTCTTCGGCGGCGCTGGCGATCTGGGTCACGCCGTCGCTGATGCCGCCGATCAATTCGCGCAGGCCTTGGGTCATGCTCTGCATCGAGCGCTGCAATTGACCGAGTTCGTCACGGCGCAGGGACACCAGATTGTGGGTCAGGTCACCGGCGGCCACGCGTTCGGCGACTTTCAGGGTCTGCTCCAGCGGAATGATGATCTGCCGGGTGATCGCCCAGGCCGCGAGCAGACCGAAGGCCAAGGCCAGCAGAGTGGCGATCATCAGCATGTTTTTGGCGTGCGCGGCGTCGGTGTCGCGGACGATGGTCTGGGATACCGTGAGCTTCTTGCTGACGTCGAGCAGGATGTCACCCTGGGCCGACATGCGAGCCAAGGCCTTGGCGTTGTTTACCTGAGAGTCGCGGAACTGGCTGACGGCGGCGCGGTAAGCCTTCAGCGATTCGGTGGCCTGCTGCAGGTTGGCGATGTGTTGCTCGGGCAGTTTGCTCGGCAGGTTTTCAAGATTGTTCAAGGCGGCGGCGATGGCATCCAGCGCCGGTTGTTCGGCCTCGGCCTTGCCGCTGTAGGTGTAGCCGCGCACCTGATAGCGCGCCTGCTGCAGCAATTTGCTCAACTCGATTACGCTGTTGAATTGCGCAACGCTGTCGCCTTGCAACAGGGATTTCTCGACTTCGCTGACTTTGGCCACGGCGTTGTCGGCGCTGGCGCCGAGTTTGCTGCGGGCATCTTCACGCTGCACGGTGGCCTGGGTCATGTCGCCAAAGGCGCGTTTGTACTCGGCGACCGCCGCCAGTTGCTGATCGATCATGGCCACGTCGGACGGTTGCTCGATCATGCCGCGGGCGCTTTGCAGGCCGCTGTCGAGTTTGCCGAGCAGGTCGTTGACCGCGCCGGGGCCCTGTTCGCCACGGCGGGCTTCATAATCCAGGCGCGCCAGGCGCAAGTCTTTGGTCAGTTCGTTGAGGCTGGAGATGAACCCGAGTTTGTCGCCCCGGCTGATGATGCCGCTCATGCCGGTCCAGCCGGTGAAGGTGATCAACAGGGTCAGCAGCAGCACCAGGCCGAAACCGATTCCAAGCTTACGTTTAACGCTGACGTTTCCAAGACTCTCGGCTAACCAACGGTACATGCGACGACTCCCTCGGACCACTAATTGGACTTATGGAGAGGGTATCGGCCGGATGATGGCAATCTGTAACGCCTTTTGTCCGGCGAAGTGCTTAGAACAGAAGCGCTCAGAACAACCGGGCCAGCAGCGCGGTGACGGCAGTTTCGACCCGCAGGATACGCTCACCGAGTTGCACCGGTTGCAGCCCGGCCTTGGTCAGCAGATCGATTTCGTAAGGAATCCAGCCACCCTCGGGGCCGATGGCCAGGGTCACTGGCTCGCTCAGGGCGCGGGGGCAGGGCGGGAAGTTGCCCGGATGACCGACCAGACCGAGGGTGCCGTCGGTGATGGCTGGCAGGCGGTCTTCGACGAATGGCTTGAAGCGCTTCTCGATGAGGATTTCCGGCAGCACGGTATCGCGCGCCTGTTCGAGGCCGAGGACCAGTTGTTCGCGGATCGCTTCCGGTTCGAGGAACGGCGTCTGCCAGAAGCTTTTCTCGACCCGGTAGCTGTTGACCAGAATCACCTTCGACACGCCCATGGTCGCCACGGTCTGGAACACCCGGCGCAGCATCTTCGGACGGGGCAGGGCGAGTACCAGGGTCAGCGGCAGTTTGGCCGGCGGCGGTTGATCGAGGGTGACTCGCAGTTCGGCTTCGCCCGCGTCCAGACGCAGCAGCTCGGCCGAGCCCATCAACCCGTTGATGCGCCCGACCCGCAGGCTGTCGCCGACTTCCGAGCGGTGGACTTCCTGCATGTGGGTCAGGCGCCGATCACGCAGCACGACGCGGTCGGCCGCGATGAAGTCGGCCTCTTCGAGCAGCAGCAGGTTCATGGCTGAGTCGCTGGTGGCTGGTCGTTGTGATCGTCGGCGGTTTCTTCCGGGCGCTCGCGCTTGCTGACCAGGCTGCCGAACAGGATGCCGACTTCGAACAGCATCCACATCGGCACGGCCAGCAGGGTCTGGGAGAAGATGTCCGGCGGGGTCAGGATCATGCCGACCACGAAGCAGCCGATGATCACGTACGGACGGATCTTCTTCAGGTATTTGACGTCGACCACGCCGATCCACACCAGCAGCACCACGGCCACCGGGATTTCGAACGCCACGCCGAAGGCGAAGAACAGCGTCATGACGAAATCGAGGTAACTGGTGATGTCAGTCATCATTTCCACGCCGGCCGGGGTGGCCGAGGCGAAGAATTTGAAGATCAGCGGGAACACGAAGAAGTAGGCGAACGCCATGCCGGTGTAGAACAGCAGGATGCTGGAGATCAGCAACGGCACCGCAACGCGCTTCTCGTGCTTGTACAGGCCCGGTGCGATGAAACCCCAGATCTGATGCAGGATCACCGGGATCGCCAGGAACAGCGAGACCATCATCGTCAGTTTCAGCGGCGTCAGGAACGGCGACGACACGTCGGTGGCGATCATCGTCGCACCGGCCGGCAGGTATTCGCGCAGCGGCGTCGAGACGAAGGTGTAGATTTGCTGGGTGAAGGCAAACAGCCCGGCGAAGATGATGAAGATCGCCGCGACACAACGCAGCAGGCGGGTGCGCAACTCGGTGAGGTGCGAAACCAGCGGCATGTGCTGGTCGTTTTCGGGGAGATCGCTCATGGGGCTCGCGGCGGCAGAGTGGTGTCGTTTGGCGCTGGTGGAGTCGGCGCGGCGGTTGGGGCTACGTGTTCAACCGAGTTTTCTGCAACAGCGGGCACTGGCTGGGTTGGCGCTACGACAGGTGCTGGTGGCGTCGCGGCGGCAGGCGCATGAATCGTCTGCTCACCCACATGCTCGACCGGCGTCGGCTCCTGCTGAACCGGCGTGAAAATCTTCCGCGCCTCCTGTTCAAGCGACAGGATGTGCTCGTTGTGCAGTTGCCGACGGATTTCGTCGGCACCGATTTCACGCTCAACTTCCTGTTTGATCGCGTTGAAGCTGCGCTTCAGCCGCCCGACCCACAGGCCGGCGGTGCGTGCAGCGCCCGGCAGACGCTCGGGGCCCAGCACCAGCAGGGCGACGAGGCCGACGAGCAGCAGTTCAGAGAAGCTGATACCAAACATTAGTCAGTGCTCACACGTCTTTGCGGATCGGCTCTTCGACTTTCTGCGCCTGCACGTCGATGGTGTGCGGCGGGTTGGCCTGAGCGGTGGTTTGCGGCTGTACCGGTGGAACCGGTTGCGCAGGCGTGACGGTCGGATCGGCCGGTTTTTCGTCGTCGTTCATGGCTTTACGGAAGCCCTTGATCGACTCGCCAACGTCGGTGCCGAGGTTCTTCAGTTTCTTGGTACCGAATACCAGTACCACGACCACCAGGATGACGATCCAGTGTTTCCAGTCAAAAATGCCCATGTTGCTGTTCCTCTCTTGAAGTTGTTCAGGCGGACGGGCGCGAGGCTTTCTCGACGTGTCCGGACAGGCCGAAACGGCGATCCAGTTCATCCAGCACCGCCTGCGGATGCTGCCCCAGCTGGGCAAGCATGACCATGCTGTGGAACCACAGGTCGGCGGTCTCGTAGATCACGTCGCTGCAGTCGCCGCTGACGGCGGCGTCCTTGGCGGCAATGATCGTTTCGACCGATTCTTCGCCGACTTTCTCCAGAATCTTGTTCAGACCCTTGTGATACAGGCTGGCGACATACGAGCTGTCGGCGGCTGCGCCTTTGCGCTCTTCCAGCACCTGAGCGAGGCGGGTCAGGGTGTCACTCATGTTTGTGTCCTGCGGAGTAAATAGCGTGCGGGTCTTTCAGGACCGGGTCGACCGTTTTCCAGTCGCCGTTTTCGAAGACGCGGTAGAAGCAGCTTTGACGGCCAGTATGGCAAGCGATGTCGCCGATCTGTTCGACCATCAGGATGATGACGTCGGCGTCGCAGTCCAGACGCATTTCATGCAGCGTCTGTACGTGGCCGGACTCTTCACCCTTGCGCCACAGCTTGCCACGGGAACGTGACCAATAGATGGCACGGTTTTCCGCCGCGGTCAGCTCCAGGGCTTCGCGGTTCATCCAGGCCATCATTAATACGCGTCCGGTCTTGTGATCCTGGGCAATCGCCGGCACCAGGCCATCGGCGTCCCACTTGATCTCGTCCAGCCAGTTTTTCATCTTCGACTCCGACAGCGAACCCACACTTCAATAGTCGGGTTCAGGCGTTGAAACAGTGTGCCAGCCGATCACGGAACTGGCTATCGGCGAACGACCAGATACAAGCCGACTGCCACCATGATCCCGGCGGGCCAATGCCCCAGTTCGTTCAGCGGACCACCGGCAGCGAGGATCGTACCACCCGCCAGATGGGCGCTGCCGAGCAGGCGCAGGAACCAGTCGTCCTTGCGTTTTTTCCACGGTGGCGGCGGGTCGTTGGCGTGGGGCTGGGACATGCGTTCGAGCAGATCGCGGGCCATGTTGGCCAGATGCGGCAGCTGTTCGAACTGGCTCTGGACGTTGCCGATCAAGGCTTTCGGGCTGACGCGCTCGCGCATCCAGCGTTCGAGGAACGGCTGCGCGGTGTTCCACAGATCGAGGTCCGGGTACAGCTGACGGCCCAGACCTTCGATGTTCAGCAGGGTCTTTTGCAGCAATACGAGTTGCGGCTGCACTTCCATGTTGAAGCGGCGCGCGGTCTGGAACAGGCGCATCAGCACCTGGCCAAATGAAATATCTTTTAATGGTTTTTCGAAGATCGGCTCGCACACGGTGCGGATCGCCGCTTCGAATTCGTTGAGCTTGGTTTCCGCCGGCACCCAGCCCGAATCGATGTGCAATTGCGCCACGCGGCGGTAGTCGCGCTTGAAGAAGGCGAACAGGTTGCGCGCCAGATAATCCTGGTCTTCCGGGGTCAGGCTGCCGACGATGCCGCAGTCGATCGCAATGTACTGCGGGCTCCACGGATTGACGGTGCTGACGAAGATGTTGCCCGGGTGCATGTCGGCGTGGAAGAAGCTGTCGCGGAACACCTGGGTGAAGAAGATCTCCACGCCGCGTTCGGCGAGCATCTTCATGTCGGTGCGCTGGTCGGCGAGGGTCGCCAGATCCGTCACCTGAATCCCGTAGATGCGCTCCATCACCAGCACTTTCGGCCGGCACCAGTCCCAATAGACTTGCGGCACGTAGAGCAGCGGCGAGCCTTCAAAATTGCGCTTCAACTGACTGGCGTTGGCCGCCTCGCGCAACAGGTCGAGTTCGTCGTAGATGGTTTTTTCGTAGTCGCTGACCACGTCCACCGGGTGCAGCAGACGGGCGTCGGCGGAGACCTTTTCGGCGGCGCGGGCGAGGATGAACAGCCACGCCAGATCCTGGGCGATCACCGGTTTCAGGCCCGGGCGGATCACCTTGACCACCACTTCTTCGCCGGTCTTCAGTTGCGCGGCGTGTACCTGCGCCACCGAGGCCGAGGCCAGCGGTTCGACGTCGAAGCGGCTGAACACTTCGCTGATCTTCTTGCCCAGTTGCTCTTCGATCAGCTTGACCGACAGCTGCGAATCGAACGGCGGCACGCGGTCCTGCAACAGCATCAGCTCATCGGCGATGTCTTCTGGCAGCAGGTCGCGGCGGGTCGAGAGGATCTGCCCGAACTTGATGAAGATCGGCCCCAGGTCCTGCAAGGCCAGGCGCAGGCGTGCGCCACGGCTGAGGTCCAGTGGCTTGCGCGGGAACCAGCGCCACGGCAAGACGTAGCGCAGCGCGAGCAGGAACCACGGCAAAGGCAGATCGAACAGCAGGTCATCGAGGCGGTAGCGGATCACGACGCGCTGGATGCGCAACAGACGGCGGACGGCGAGCAGCTTCATGCGTTATCGCTTGGGTCGAGGGATCGGGAAAGGCGCTCGAAGCGCGCCTCGAGGCGTTCCAGATCAAGTTTGATCCGGTCCAGTTCGCTGAAGCGGGCTTCGGCTTCGCGCTGACCGACGAGGGTGCGTGATTCTTCGGCCAGGTATTCGGCGAGGTTCTGGTTGAGGCTGGCAAATCCTTGTTGATACCAGCGGGCGCGGCTGCGCAGGTGACCGCCGACCAGTTGCGTGGCGACAGGTCCCAGCCAGCGCGAGAGTTCGTACTCCCAGTCCAGCTCGAGGTCCTGCAGCACGCCCGCCAGCTCCAGCAGCACGCCGCTGTCGCCGTCGAGTTCGACTTCTGGCGCATGCAGCACCGCCGTCTTGTCCTTGCTCAGGGCCAGTTTCACCAGGCTCGAAGCCGGGGCGCGCAGGGTGCAGTCGACGCCGGTTTCCCAACGGGACGCCAGCATCAGGCCTTCGTCGCTCGGCAGGATGAACAGTTGCAGCGCCGGGCTGCGGCAATCCACGGCAATCACTTTGCCGGTCAGATGCGCCAGTCGCGGCAGCGCCGTGCTGTCGAGACGCAGCACGCGGTTCAGGCCGAGTTCGACGCTGGCGAGCAGCCCGGTCAGCAGCATCAGGGTTTGATGCCGCGGTGCAGGGCGACGATGCCTGCGGTCATGTTGTGATAGGTCACGCGGTCGAAACCGGCGTCGACCATCATCGACTTCAGGGTTTCCTGATTCGGGTGCATGCGGATCGATTCGGCCAGGTAGCGATAGCTTTCCGAGTCGTTGGTGATCAGCTTGCCCATCAGCGGCATGAAGGCGAACGAGTAGGCGTCGTAGGCCTTGGACATCAGCGCGTTGGTCGGCTTGGAGAACTCCAGCACCAGCAGACGGCCGCCCGGCTTGAGCACGCGCAGCATCGAGCGCAGGGCGTCTTCCTTGTGCGTCACGTTGCGCAGGCCGAAGGCGATGGTCACGCAGTCGAAGTGGTTGTCCGGAAACGGCAGCTTTTCAGCGTCGGCCTGGACGAACTCGACGTTGCCCGAAACACCGACATCCAGCAGGCGGTCACGACCGACCTTGAGCATGGATTCGTTGATATCGGCCAGCACCACCTGACCGGTCGGGCCGACCAGGTGCGAGAATTTCTTGGTCAGGTCGCCGGTGCCACCGGCGATGTCCAGAACGCGATTGCCGGCGCGCACGCCCGACAGTTCGATCGCGAAACGCTTCCACAGACGGTGCATGCCGCCCGACAGAAGGTCGTTCATCAGGTCGTACTTGGCGGCCACGGAGTGAAACACCTCAGCGACTTTTTCCGCTTTCTGGCTTTCCGGAACGTTTTTGAAGCCGAAGTGAGTGGTGGGTTCGGCATCGCTGCCTTTGCGCTGATCAGTCATATCGCTGTCACCAAAAGAGAATGCGCGACATTCTAATCCCCAAGCCATACTTTGTCTTGGAATGGCTAAAGGTAAGATGGGTAACCTTCGGGACGATTTGCCGCAGTGGCGGTCAAGATTCGTTGCAGGCATTCATAGCCCCATTCAAAAAGCAGGAGTCATTCAATGGCCCATATCAGTGTTGAGCGTGCCCACAGCCTGGGCAAGGAAGCGGCCCGCGAGAAAGCCGACAAACTGGCGCAGAAACTCTCCGATCAATATGGCCTGGAGCCGCAGTGGTCGGGCGATGTCCTGAACCTCAAGCGTTCGGGCGTGAAGGGCGCGGTGCATGTGGCCGAGGATTCGATCCGGGTCGACGTGGAACTGGGTCTGATGATGTCGGCCATGAGTGGCATGATCAAAGCCGAGATCGAAAAGGCGCTGGATAAAGCGCTGGTCTGACGCATTTTTTGTAGAGCCCCGAATCCCTGTGGGAGCGGGCTTGCCCGCGATGGCGGTAGGTCAGGCAACTAAAATGCCGGATGTGCCACCCTCATCGCGGCAAGCCCGCTCCCACAGGAATAGTGTTTGCCCTGCCGAGCTTTTATGTCAGTTGTTAGGGTGCCGTTTCTAATTTTTCTCCCTACTTTGTGCCTGAGCCCGACACTCGTCAGGGCAGTTCCTCAAACCTTCTGCGCGTGAGGTGCACCATGGCCAAAGTCATTTTGAAGAAAAAAATCGACGCTTCGACTTCCGCTCTGAGCGACGTCAAATCCTATGCCCGCAAGATCTGGCTGGCAGGCCTGGGTGCCTACACCAAGGTCGGTCAGGAGGGCAGCGAGTACTTTCAGGAGTTGATCAAGGCTGGTCAAACTGTTGAAAAGAAAGGCAAAAAAGCCGTAACCGAAAAACTCGAAGCGGCCAACGCCGAGATCGATGAAGCCAAGAGCGAAGTCAGCTCTTTCAAAGGCCGGGTCGAAGTTCAGCTCGACAAGGTCGAGAAGGCGTTCGACACGCGTGTCGCCAGTGCCTTGAATCGTATCGGCATTCCGTCTAAACATGACGTTGAGGCACTCTCTGCTAAGCTCGATGAGCTGACGGCATTGCTCGAACGCGTCGCGCGTAAATCTTAAGGAGAACGGGATGGCTGGTAAAAAGAACACCGATAAAGAAGGCAGCTCGTGGATCGGAAAAGTCGAAGACTATTCCCGCAAGATCTGGCTGGCTGGTTTAGGCGTGTACTCGAAGATCGACACTGACGGCAGCAAACTCTTCGATACATTGGTCAAAGACGGCGAGAAAGCCGAGAAGCTCACCAAGGCTGCAGTCGGCAAGAAAGTCGATGCTGCCAAGGATTCTGCAAGCTCGGCAAAATCGCGCATCAGCGGCGTGAAAGATCGCGCGCTGGGCACCTGGGATCAACTGGAAGGGGCTTTCGACAAGCGCCTGAACAGTGCGATCTCGCGCCTGGGCGTACCGAGCCGCAACGAGGTGAAGGATCTGCACAAGAAGGTCGATACCCTGACCAAGCAGATCGAAAAACTCACCGGCCTGAAAGCTCAGCCTGTCGCGGCCAAAACCGCAGCAGCCAAGCCTGCAGCCAAAACCGCTGCCAAGCCACTGGCTAAAGCCGCCAAACCGGCCGCAAAACCAGCAGCCAAAACCGCTGCCGCCAAGCCTGCTGCGAAAGCCGCGGCCAAATCGGTTGCTGCCAAGGCCGCCGCCAAGCCGGCTGCAAAACCAGCTGCCAAACCAACCGCCAAACCTGCGGCCAAGCCAGCAGCGAAAACCGCTGCCGCCAAACCTGCTGCCAAGCCTGCCGCCAAACCGGCTGCGACGAAAAAACCGGCAGTGAAAAAGCCGGCCGCGCCGAAAGCCGCTGCGCCGAAAACTGCAGCACCAAAACCGGTGACCACACCGCAAGCACTGGCAAGCACGTCGAACTCCGCCTCGGCTCCAACCCCGGCGCCAGCTCCGACTGCTGCATCGACTCCGTCGACGCCAACCAGTCAGTCCTGATTTTTCAGGGCTCAAGAAAACGCCCGGCCTGTGAAGGTCGGGCGTTTTTGTTTGTGCGGTCACTCGTGATTTTCGAGATATTGCAAAGCCATCCTCTCCGTCGCCACCTTCACCGGCGGCAACAGATGCGGCGCCACCAGCATCATGATCTGGTACACCACCAGCCGCACTTCCCCTTCGCGATCGAGAATTCGCTGATAGTCCAGCGAAAACAGCAACGTCATGGTGATCTGCTCCACCAGTTGCCCCAGCGCCTGAGTGTCGCTGACCAACTGCCCCGACGCTTTCAACCGTGCGAGCAATGACGCCAGCGTGCGCTTGAGCACGTTGAGAAACTGGCGAATGCCCTTGGCCAGTTTCGGCAGGCGTCCGGCCAGGTTCGACAGGTCCTGGAACAGAAAGCGGTACTGCGCCAGCCGTTCGACGATCAGGTGCAGGAACAGCCAGTAATCCTCCGGCGCCAGTTCGACATCGGCGGGTGGGTCGAGCAGCGGGGCGAGGTCGTTCTGGAAGCGCTCGAACAGTCCGAGAATCAGCGGTTCCTTGCCGTGGAAGTGGTAGTAGAGGTTGCCGGGGCTGATCCCCATTTCATTGGCAACCTCCATGGTGGAGACGTTCGGCTCGCCCTTTTCATTGAACAACTGCAGGGCACATTCGAGGATCCGTTCGCTTGTTTTCATCCAGTCTTCTTAAAAGGGCTTGAGTCAGTCAGCGCACACGCACATAGGTGCCGGGTGCCGCTTCCATCGGTGGATAATTGGCGTTGCCGAGGGTCATCTGGGTTTCGCGCAGGGTGCCGGAGCGCTGCTGCACCCACTCCAGCCATTGCGGCCACCAGCTGCCGTCGACTTTCTTGGCGTCGTAGTACCAGGCACGCGGATCGCTGCTGAGCTTTCCGTTCTCGACGTAATTGGCTTTCGGGTTGCCCGGCGGGTTGAGGATGCTCTGCACGTGTCCGCTGTTGGACAGCACGAAGCGCCGCTCCCCACCCAGCAACAGCGTCGAGCGATACACCGCGTCCCACGGCGTGATGTGGTCGTTCATGCCGGCCACGCTGAAGGTGTCGACCGTGACTTTTTGCAGATCGATCGGCGTGCCGCACACTTCCAGGCCACCCGGATGGGTCAACGGGTTGTGTTTGAAGAAGTCCAGAATGTCGCCGTGAAATGCGGCGGGCAGGCGAGTGCTGTCGTTGTTCCAGTAGAGGATGTCGAACGCCGGCGGCTCCTTGCCCAGCAGGTAGTTGTTGACGAAGTAACTCCAGATCAAATCGTTGGGGCGCATCCAGGCGAACACCTTGGCCATGTCGCGACCGTCCAGCACACCTTTCTGATAGGAGCGCCGCTTGGCCGCTTCGAGCGTTTGCTCATCGGCGAACAGGGTGGCCGGGGTGTTCATTTCACTGTCGAGCAGGCTTACCAGATAGGTGGCGCTGGAGACCCGCCGCAACTGCCGCTTGGCCTGCAGATGCCCTTGCAGCGCGGCGATGGTCAGCCCGCCGGCGCAGGCGCCCACCAGGTTGACCTCGCGAGCGCCGGTGATCGCCCGGCAGATGTTCATGGCTTCTTCCACGGCTTCGACATAGGTCGACAGGCCCCATTCGCGATGCCGCACATCCGGGTTGCGCCAGCTGATCATGAAGGTCTGCAAGCCGTTCTTCAGGGCGAACTGGACGAAGCTGTTGCTCGGGCTGAGGTCGAAAATGTAGTACTTGTTGATTTGCGGCGGCACCACCAGCAGCGGTTTCGAATACTGTTTTTCGCTCATCGGCCGGTACTGGATCAGCTCGAGCATTTCGTTGCGAAACACCACCGAACCGGTGGTGGTGGCGACGGTCTTGCCGACTTCGAAAGCCTGTTTGGTCACCTGGCGTGGCAGGCCGTCGTTGTGCAGCAGATCATCAATCAGATGGCTGAGACCGCGCACCAGACTGTGGCCGCCGGAGTTGAACAGTTCTTTCACAGCCAGCGGATTGAGCAGGGTGTTGGAGGGCGCCACAGCGTCGTTGAGCAGGGTGAAGGCGAAGTGCGCGCGGGCGCGGTCGTCGTCGCTCATGCTGCTCTCGTCGATCCAGCTCTTGACCTGTTTCTGCCAGGCCAGATAAGCCTGAAGGCTGCGCCGATAGAACGGGTTCAGGCTCCACGCCGGATCGGCGAAGCGACTGTCCTGCGGGTTGGTCGGGTGCAGGGTTTCGCCGAGCAGCACGCGTCCGAGCGCGCCTCCCAGCTTCAAGGCATGTTTTGCACTGTGGATCGGATTGCGCAGACCGTGGGCAGCAACGCTGCGCAAGGTCGAGATCAGGTCCCGGCCGCGCAGACCGGTCATGGCACTCTGTGCATTGATGAACACGGCGGGGCTGGGCACGACGCCCGTCGCTGGTTTGTCACGCATGACTCAACACTCCTTCGTCTTCAGGCCAAAAACAAACACACCGAACCAGAACACCATAGACGCTGTTGCGGGTTGTTGCCTGCGCGGCTCCCTGCCACGCACCTGCCCGGAAGCGCTGCAAAACGCTGTCCAGAAATCCGTGCCGGGACGGTTATCCGCCCAGCGGTGTCGGGTGCGGATGCATCACCGCACGCTGACGTTCCTCCTGGAGGAATTTCATGATGATCGGCGCCACCGCCTCGGCCCGGGTAATCAGGAACAGATGCCCGTCGTCGATGATGTGCAGCTGCGCGTTGGGGATTCGCCAGGCGAGCATGCGCATGTTGATCAGCGGGATCAGCGGGTCGTCATCACCGGCCAGCACCAGCGTCGGCTGGTGGATCTTGTGCAGCCAGTGAATGCTGGTCCAGCCCAGGCCCGCGAACAGTTGCCAGTAGTAGCCGAGCTTGCCCGCCGAACGCACCTTGGCCGCATGGCTGGCGGCGAGTGTCGGGTCGCGGCGGAACGAGCCGCCGTAGATCATCGGGGCGATGCGGATCACATGGGACGGCTGGATGTAGCGCCGTGGGCTGGCCATCATCCACAGCACTTTCGGCTTGCCCGGCACCATCACCGCACCGGCGGCAGTCGCCGCCAGCACCAGCTTCTTGCAGCGCTCGGGATAGTCGTAGGCGAACTGCTGCGCCAGCGCGCCACCCCAGGACACGCCGATCACGTTGACCTGTCCGTAGTCGAGATAATCGAGCATCCGTGCGGTGAGTTTCGCCAGTCCCGGAAAGCGATACGGTCGGCTCGGCGTCGAGGAACCACCGACACCGGGTACGTCGAAGGCGATCACTTCCAGGTCCGGATCCAGCGCCGCGACAAAAGGAAACACCAGCTCCAGGTTGGCGCCGATGCCGTTGAAAATCAGCAAGGGCGTCAAGTGAGGCTTGCCGGGGCGGACCGCCGTGCGGATGGTCTGGCCATCCAGCTCGACGGTTCGAAAGATGAACGGATGCGGCATGCTTCAGGGCCCTGTGGGTGAAATCTCTATCTCATCTTTAACTGTGGGAGCGAGCTTGCTCGCGAAAGCGGCGGATCAGTCGACTTCAATGTTGAATGTCAGTCCGCCTTCGTCGGAACGCCGCCCGGAGCAAGCTCGCTCCCACAGATGTCGGTTACCGCTCGTGTACGTAAGTGCCCGGTGAAGCTTCGCCTGCCGGATACGCCTTGTTGCCCAGCTTGGTCGGCGCCTTTTTCAGCTCGCCCGAACGCGCGGCCTGCCACGCTTGCCAGTACAGCCACCAGGAGTCGGCGTGTTTGGTCGAGTTTTCCTGCCAGTCATCGGCATTGGCGGTCATTTCATCGCTGGTCATGTAGCGCGATTTCGGGTTGCCCGGCGGGTTCAGAATGCTCTGGATATGCCCGCTGCTGGACAGCACGAATTCCACCTTGCCGCCAAACAGCTGCGCCGACTTGTAGCAGGACTTCCACGGGGTGATGTGGTCGTTGGTGCCGGCCAGCGAGAAGATGTCGGCGGTCACCTGCTTGAGGTCGATCGGCGTGCCGCACACTTCCAGTGCATTGGGGCGGATCAGTGGGTTGTTTTTGAACATCTCGATCAGGTCGCCGTGGAACGCGGCCGGCAACCGGGTGGTGTCGTTGTTCCAGAACAGGATGTCGAACACCGGCGGCTCGTTGCCGAGCAGGTAGTTGTTGACCCAGTAGTTCCAGATCAGATCATTCGGGCGCATCCAGGCGAAGACCTTGGCCATGTCTTTGCCTTCGAGCACGCCGGCCTGATAGGAATGACGCTTGGCCATTTCCAGCGTCTGCTCGTCGACAAACAGGGCAACGTCGCTGTCCAGAGTCGTGTCGAGCACGCTGACCAGCAGGGTCAGGGCGTTGACCTTGTTCTCGCCGATTGCCGCATAGTGACCGAGCAGGGCGGTGCAGGTGATGCCGCCGGAGCAGGCGCCGAGCATGTTGACGTCCTTGCTGCCGGTGATCGCGGTAACCACGTCGACCGCTTCCTTCAGGGCTTCGATGTAGGTCGAGAGGCCCCACTCGCGCTGTTCCTTGGTCGGGTTGCGCCAGCTGACGATGAAGGTCTGCACATTGTTGCGCAGGCAGAAGCGCGCCAGGCTCTTGTCCGGGCTCAGGTCGAATACATAGAACTTGTTGATCTGCGGCGGTACCACCAGCAGCGGGCGCTCGTGTACTTGCTCGGTGATCGGCTTGTACTGGATCAGCTCCAGCACGTCGTTGCGAAATACCACCGAGCCTTCGGTCACGCCCAGGCTCTTGCCGACCTCGAACGCGCCCATGTTGACCTGGCTCGGCATGCCGCCGTTGTGCACCAGATCCTTGGCCAGATGTGAGAGGCCATCAAGCAGGCTCTTGCCGCCGGTCTCGAAGAAGCGCTTGACCGCCGCCGGGTTGGCCATGCTGTTGGTCGGCGCCATGGCTTCGGTCATCAGGTTGATCACGAAGTGGCCGCGCGCGATGTCCTTGGGCGAGAGGCTGCTGTCGTCGATCCAGGCATGGAGTTCCTTGCGCCATGCCAGATAAGTTTGCATATAACGTTTGTACAGCGGGTTCTGACTCCACGCCGGGTCGACAAAGCGACGGTCATCGCCAGCCGGTTGCAGTTCTGATTTGCCGAACAGCACGTTCTTCAGTTCGAGGCCGAACCGGGTGACGTGCGTGACGCTATGGATCGGTTGTTTGATGGCCTGGGTCAGCACCATTCGAGCAGAGGCCAGCAGATCCTTTCCGCGAAGCCCAACGACAGGATTCAGCCCCAGGGTGTTCTCCGAGGCCTGGTACTTCAAATCATCGTTATTCTTGTTACTCATCTACGACGCTCCATTGTCCTGAGACGAGTACCCGGTTTTCTGCTGTGCAGTTCCACAGCCAATGCCAGGTACTACTGCTCGGGTGACCGTTGATTCTGCATAGCTGCTTTACAGTCGTAGAGCACTGCAGGGAACTTGCCAGTTCCATTGGTTACCCGAGATTGATTTTTTTCGCAAGCAGCCGATCCCGGGCCGCTTTAGCGGAGCATTCAAACAGATGAATCTAGAAAATGCCCTCTAAACAGTCCGAGGCGCGGACTAGAGCATCAGCTTGACGACGGACTCGTCCGGGTCTCGGGTTTTGCCGGCGGCTTTGAGCTCGGCCAGATAATCCGCCCAGAGTGCGTCATGACGTCGCCCCAGCTCGTACAGATAATCCCAGGTGAACAGACCGCTGTCGTGACCGTCGTCGAAGGTCAGTTTCAGTGCGTACTGACCGGCCGGTTCTACCTTGGTCAGGCCGACGTTCAGCTTGCCGAATTGCAGGATCGGTTTGCCGTGGCCCTGGACCTCGGCGGAGGGGGAATGCACGCGCAGGAACTCGGCGGGCAGGGTGTATTCCTCGCCGGACGCGTATTTGAGCGACAGGGTTTTCGAGGCTTTGTGCAGTTTGATGTCGGTGGGGAGTTGGGTCATGGGCTGGCGTCCGAAGTGTGGGCGACCCTTGAGCAAGTGTGGGAGCGAGCTTGCTCGCGAAAGCGGTGTGTCAGACAACATTGATATCGACTGACACGGCCTCTTCGCGAGCAAGCCCGCTCCCACAGGGTCCGCTACCGCTGTAAGTATGGCTTACAGGATATAACGGGACAGGTCTTCGTTCTGCGCCAATTCACCCAGGTGGCTGTTGACGTACTCGGCGTCGATCTGGATCGCCTTGTCGTCGTGGGCGCTGGCCAGATCGCCGGCGCTGAAGGACACCTCTTCCAGCAGACGCTCGAGCAGCGTGTGTAGGCGACGGGCACCGATGTTCTCGGTTTTCTCGTTGACCTGCCAGGCGATCTCCGCAAGACGCTTGATGCCTTCCGGCTGGAACTGGATGTTCAGGCCTTCGGTTTTCAGCAGCGCGCAGTATTGCTCGGTGAGGGAGGCGTGCGGTTCGCTGAGAATGCGTTCGAAGTCTTCCGGGCTCAGGGCCTTGAGCTCGACGCGGATCGGCAGACGACCTTGCAACTCCGGCACCAGATCGCTCGGCTTGCTCAGGTGGAACGCACCGGAGGCGATGAACAGGATGTGGTCGGTCTTGACCATGCCCAGCTTGGTGTTGACGGTGCAGCCTTCGATCAGCGGCAGCAGGTCGCGCTGCACGCCTTCGCGGGACACATCGGCGCCGCCGACATTGCCGCGCTTGGCGACCTTGTCGATCTCGTCGATGAACACGATGCCGTGCTGCTCGACGGCTTCCAGGGCCTTGGCCTTCAACTCTTCTTCGTTGACCAGGCGGCCGGCTTCTTCATCGCGTACCAGCTTCAGCGCTTCCTTGACCTTGAGCTTGCGGGCCTTCTTCTTGCCCTTGCCCATGTTGGCGAACAGGTTCTGCAACTGGTTGGTCATTTCTTCCATGCCCGGAGGCGTGGCGATTTCGATGCCGGCCATTTCGGCGACTTCGATCTCGATTTCCTTGTCGTCCAGCTGACCTTCGCGCAGGCGCTTGCGGAACAGTTGGCGAGTATTGGAATCCTGGGTCGGCGCTTCTTCGTTGCCGAAGCCCATGCGTGCCGGTGGCAGCAGGGCGTCGAGGATGCGGTCCTCGGCGGCGTCTTCGGCACGGTGGCGAACGCGGGTCATTTCCTGCTCGCGCAGCATCTTGATCGCGGCATCGGCCAGGTCTCGGATGATCGATTCGACGTCACGGCCGACGTAGCCGACTTCGGTGAACTTGGTCGCTTCGACCTTGATGAACGGCGCGTTGGCCAGTTTGGCCAGGCGACGGGCGATCTCGGTTTTACCGACACCGGTCGGGCCGATCATCAGGATGTTCTTCGGGGTCACTTCAACGCGCAGCTCTTCTGGGAGCTGCATGCGGCGCCAGCGGTTGCGCAGGGCAATCGCGACGGCGCGCTTGGCATCGTCCTGGCCGATGATGTGGCGGTTGAGTTCGTGGACGATTTCGCGGGGAGTCATGGACATAATAATTGACGGTCCTCAAGCAAAAACAAGCCGTGGCACAGGGCCGCGTCAGGCTTGGTCAGCGAGATCCTGCTCCTCAATGGTCTGGGTGTGGTTGGTGAATACACAGATGTCGCCGGCGATGCCGAGAGCGGTCTCGACGATTTCGCGGGCCGACAGGTCGGTCTTCTTCAGCAGGGCGCTGGCGGCGGCTTGCGCATAGGCGCCACCGGAACCCATGGCGATCAGGCCGTCTTCGGGTTCGACCACGTCACCGTTGCCGGTGATGATCAGGGAGGCGTCCTTGTTGGCGACCGCGAGCATCGCTTCGAGGCGGCTCAGGGAACGGTCGGTGCGCCACTCTTTGGCGAGTTCGACGGCGGCGCGGATCAGGTGGCCCTGATGTTTCTCGAGCTGGCCTTCGAAACGTTCGAACAGGGTAAAGGCGTCGGCGGTGGCACCGGCGAAACCGGCGATGACCTGGCCGTGGTACAGGCGACGAACTTTCTTCGCGTTGCCTTTCATCACGGTGTTGCCGAGAGAAACCTGGCCGTCGCCGCCCATGACGACTTTGCCGTGGCGGCGGACTGAAACGATGGTGGTCAAGGGAAGAGTCTCCACACTGCGGGGCGAAAATGCCTTATGCCCATTCATATGGGGGTGGTGGAGAGGATTTCAACTGCGGGGTGGGAGAGGGGACGAGCGGTGGTTTGCAAGTGATCGCTCCCACGCAGAGCTACATGATCGTTCCCACGCTCCGCGTGGGAATGCCTCAATGGACGCTCCGCGTCCCCGCGGCAAGGGACGCGGAGCGTCCCGGGATGCATTCCCACGCGGAGCGCGGGAACGATCGGTGGGGAGGTATCAGCGGCTCTGGCGTTGTTGTAACAACAGGTTGCTGAAGCCCGCGCCCGCCAGTTGTTTCTGTGCGGTGGTCAACTGTTCGCGGTTGCTGAACGGGCCGACCAGTACGCGATACCAGGTTTCATCCTTGACCGTCCCGGACTCAACCGCCACCGCTTGGCCGAGCAGAATGATCTGCGCGCGCACCTTGTCGGCATCCGTCTCCTTGCGGAACGAGCCGGCCTGCAGGAAGAACTTGGTCACTGGTGCAGCCTTGGTCACCGGTGGCGCTGGCGGGGGGGTGATCCCGGCCAGTGCAGCCTGTGCCCGTGCGGTGTCGATCTTCGCCGCTTCCGCCGGGGTCACCGGCGTGGTCGGGATCGCCGGCACCTGTGGCGTCGGCAGGGTTTTCTCCGGCACGGCATCAGGCGGCACGATCACTTCCGATTCCGGCAGCAGGGTGTAGAAGTCGTACTTCGGCTTCACCGGTTGCGTCGGGCTCGGCGGGGTCTTGTTAGCCTCGGCGATCTTGGAGGCTTTCTGTTGCTGCTGTTGCTCGACCTTCTCGCGCTTGACCGTGTCGCTGCCCTTGCCCGGCTCCAGTTTCATCAGAAACACGATGAACGCGCCGACCGTCAGGCCGATGGCCATCCACAGCCAGCCCGGAATCGGCTGCTTCGCTGGAGCTTGGTAACGGCTGGCGCCACGCTTGGGTGCAGGTTTTTTCTTGGCAGCCAACTTACATGCGCTCCAGGGTTTCCAGGCCGAGCAGTTCCAGGCCTTGCTTGAGGGTACGGCCGGTCAGCGCGGCAAGGCGCAGACGGCTTTGCATTTGTGCCGGGGTGTCGGCGGCGAGGATCGGGCAGTTCTCGTAGAAGCTGGAGAACAGACCGGCAACGTCGTACAGGTAGGTGCAGAGGGTGTGTGGCGTGCCCTTTTCCGCAACGTTGTTCAGTACTTCACCGAACTGCGCCAGTTTGGCCGCCAGTTCCTGTTCGTGCGCCGCTTCGAGAACGATCTGGCCGTCGACTTCGCTGAAGTCCTTGCCCAGTTTGCGGAACACACCGGCCACGCGAGTGTAGGCGTACAGCAGATATGGCGCGGTGTTGCCTTCGAAATTGAGCATCAGGTCGAAGTTGAAGCTGTAGTCGCTGGTGCGGTGCTTCGACAGGTCGGCGTATTTCACCGCGCCGATGCCGACCACTTTGGCGATGGCGCGCAGTTCGTCTTCGGCCAGTGTCGGGTTCTTTTCCTTCACCAGGCTGTAGGCACGTTCCTGCGCTTCGGTCAGCAGGTCGATCAGCTTTACGGTGCCGCCATCACGGGTCTTGAACGGACGGCCGTCGGCGCCGTTCATGGTGCCGAAGCCCATGTGCTCCATTTCCATCGGATGGGTCACGAAACCGGCCTTGCGCGCCACGGCGAACACTTGCTGGAAGTGCAGGGCCTGACGCTGGTCGACGAAGTACAGCGCACGGTCGGCCTTCAGCTTGCCGCTGCGGTAGCGCACGGCCGCCAGGTCGGTGGTGGCGTACAGGTAACCGCCGTCGGCCTTGACGATGATCACCGGCAGCGGCTCGCCTTCGGCGTTCTTGAATTCGTCGAGGAACACGCACTGGGCGCCGTTGCTTTCAACCAGCATGCCGGCGGCTTTCAGGTCGTTGACCACATTGATCAGGTCGTCGTTGTAAGCGCTTTCGCCCATCACGTCGGCCATGGTCAGTTTGACGTTGAGCAGTTCGTAGATCTTCTGGCAGTGCGACAGCGAGATGTCCTTGAACTTGGTCCACAGCGCCAGGCATTCGGCATCGCCGGCCTGCAGCTTGACCACCAGGCCACGGGCGCGGTCGGCGAATTCCGGGGATTCGTCGAAGCGCTGCTTGGCGGCGCGGTAGAAGTTTTCCAGGTCCGACAGCTCGTCGCTGGTGATCGGGTTTTCCTGCAGGTACGCCATCAGCATGCCGAACTGGGTGCCCCAGTCGCCGACGTGGTTCTGACGGATCACGGTGTCGCCGAGGAATTCGAGTACTCGCGCCACGCCGTCGCCGATGATGGTCGAGCGCAGGTGGCCGACGTGCATCTCTTTGGCCAGGTTCGGTGCCGACAGGTCGACCACGGTGCGTTGCGCCGGGCCGGCCTTGCGCACGCCAACGTGATCGTCAGCCAGTGCAGCGTCAAGGCGCGAGGCCAGTGCTTGGGTGTTCTGGAAGAAGTTGATGAAGCCTGGGCCGGCGATTTCGGCTTTGGTGACGTTTTCGTCAGCCGGCAGCGCGGCGATGATTTTCTCCGCCAGATCGCGTGGCTTCATGCCCGCAGGCTTGGCCAGCATCATCGCGATGTTGCTGGCGAAGTCGCCGTGGGTCTTGTCCCGGGCGTTTTCCACCTGGATCGCCGGCGTCAGGCCTTCAGGCAACACACCTTCGTTGACGAGTTGGGTGAGGGCTTGTTGGATCAGCTGGCGAATGGTGTCTTTCATGGTCTTCTCTTTCGACCGCAAGCGCGGCGGCGCATCGATGCGCGGGTGGAAAAACTGGGCATTATCCGTTGCGAAGACGGGCTTGCCAACCTTAGCAGGCAGGATGTGGATGTGTGGTGACAAATAGACTGCTTTCGCGAGCAGGCTCGCCCCCACCCTGGAATACATTTCCCTGTGGGAGCGAGCTTGCTCGCGAAGGTGAGCGTCAGATCAATACAAATCGACGGGATCGACATCCAGCGACCAGCGCACCGCCCGGCCGCTTGGCATCTGCTCCAGCACCAGCAACCAGCTCGCCAGCAATCGGTGCAGGGGCGCCCGGGCCGTGGCCTGCAACAGTAGCTGCGCGCGGAAGCGCCCGGCGCGGCGTTCCATCGGTGCCGGCACGGGCCCCAGCAACTCGATTCCGCTCAGGTTCTGTTCGGCCAGCAAACGCTCGGCCTCGCTGCACGCTTCATCAAGAAAACCTTCGGCCTGCCCCGGCTTGTGCGCTTCGGCGCGCAACAGTGCCAGATGTGCAAATGGCGGCAGGCCGGCGGCGCGGCGTTCGCTCAGGGCCTGCTCGGCGAAGGCGAAGTAACCCTGCTCGGTCAGTTGCACCAATAAAGGATGGTCGGCCAGATGCGTCTGGATGATCACCTTGCCCGGTTCTTCCGCCCGCCCGGCGCGACCGGCAACCTGCACGATCAGTTGCGCCATGCGCTCGCTGGCGCGGAAGTCGCCGGAGAACAGCCCGCCGTCGGCATCGAGGATCGACACCAGCGTCACTCGAGGGAAGTGGTGCCCCTTGGCCAACATCTGGGTGCCGACCAGAATGCACGGCTGGCCTTTTTGGATCGTGGCGAACAACTGATTCATCGCGTCTTTGCGCGACGTGCTGTCTCGGTCGACGCGCAGCACAGGATAGTCCGGGAACAGAATTGCCAGCCGTTCTTCGGCCCGCTCGGTGCCGGCGCCCACGGGCCGCAGATCGACCTTGTTGCACTTCGGGCATTGGCGCGGCACGCGTTCCACATAACCGCAGTGGTGGCAGCGCAATTCGCCGTAGCGCTGGTGCACGGTCATTCGCGCATCGCAGCGCTGGCATTCGGACATCCAGCCGCAGTCGTGGCACAGCAGGGTAGGGGCAAAACCCCGGCGGTTGAGGAACACCAATACCTGCTGGCCGGCGGCGAGGGTCTGGCCGATGGCTTGCTGCATCGGCCCGGAAATGCCGCTGTCCAGTGGACGACTTTTCACATCCAGGCGCAGGAAACGCGGCTGCTTGGCACCACCCGCCCGCTCGTTCAGGCGTAGGAGTCCGTAGCGACCGGTGTAGGCGTTGTGCAGACTTTCCAGGGATGGCGTCGCGGAGCCGAGCACGATCGGGATGTTTTCCTGCCGCGCGCGCACCAGCGCCAGATCCCGCGCGTGGTAGCGCAGGCCTTCCTGCTGTTTATAGGAGCCGTCGTGTTCTTCGTCGATGATGATCAGCCCCGGATTCTTCATTGGGGTGAACAGCGCCGAGCGGGTGCCGATAATAATGTCGGCCTCGCCGTCACGGGCGGCGAGCCACGCGTCCAGACGATCACGGTCGTTGACCGCCGAGTGCAGCAGGGCGATCCGGGCGTTGAAGCGTTTTTCGAAACGGGCGAGGGTCTGCGGGCCGAGGTTGATCTCCGGGATCAGCACCAGCGCCTGCTTGCCGGCCTCGAGGGTTTCGCGGATCAACTGCAAATAGACTTCGGTTTTGCCACTGCCGGTGACCCCGGCCAGCAGGAACGCGTGATAACTGTCGAACCCGGCGCGGATCGCCTCGTAGGCAGCGCGCTGTTCGCTGTTGAGCGGCAGCTCGGGCTGGGCCAGCCAGTGTTCATGGCGCGCGCCGGGGGCGTGGCGGCGCACTTCGACTTGCACCAGGTCCTTGGCCAGCAGCAGATCGAGGCTGTCCTTGCTCAGCATCAGTTTGCTCAACAACTGATGGGCGACGCCGTGGGGATGCTGGGCCAGCGTCGCCAGGGCTTCGCGCTGGCGTGGGGCGCGGGCGATGCGCGGGTCATCGAGGCTGGCGCCGGGGGCTGCGGACCAGAAGCGTTCCTGCCGGGCCTCGGCCA
This sequence comes from Pseudomonas sp. B20(2017), assembly GCF_002113125.1. Taxonomy (GTDB): domain Bacteria; phylum Pseudomonadota; class Gammaproteobacteria; order Pseudomonadales; family Pseudomonadaceae; genus Aquipseudomonas. The sequence goes on from NZ_NEJP01000004.1 coordinate 330,042, forward strand.
GTTCGCCCTGGCGCAACAGCACCGGCAACGCCCAGCTCAGGGTGTCGCCGAGGCTGTGCTGATAATACTGGGCCGTCCACAGGCACAGTTTGAACAGCGCCGGCGGCAGCGGTGCGGTGGCATCGAGCAGCGCCAGCGCCGGTTTGAGCTTCTCCACCGGCACTTCACTGGTGTCAGTGACTTCCACCAGAATCCCGATCATCTCCCGTCGGCCGAACGGCACCCGCAGGCGCATGCCCGGTTGCAACTGCGAACGCAGCACGCCGGCCGGGGCCCGATAGTCGAACAGGCGGCGCAGGGGCGAAGGCAGGGCGAGGCGCAGAATGGCGTCGGGCACGCGGGGGATTCTCGATAGCAACGATAAAAAAGGGATTGGTATTCAATCTGTGGGAGCGAGCTTGCTCGCGAAAACGGTGCGTCAGGCGGCTGATATGTTGCTGATAGATCGCCTTCGCGAGCAAGCTCGCTCCCACAGGGATCGCACAATGGGCCGGGAGCCTAGCAGACGGTCGGTCTCAGTGACAGCTTGCGTGATCGGGATTGTCTGGTAGAATCCGCGGCCTAATTACGTGCGGTATTCAACAATCGTGTTGGATGGCGGCACGCCAGCTGAGGAAAACACCATGAAAGCCGATATCCACCCGAATTACCCAGAAGTTGCAGTAACTTGCAGCTGCGGCAACAAGTTCGAAACCCGTTCGACCTTCGGCAAAGCCCTGGCGATCGACGTTTGCAACGAGTGCCACCCGTTCTACACCGGTAAGCAGAAGACTCTGGACACCGGTGGTCGCGTTCAGAAGTTCGCCGACCGTTTCGGTGCTTTCGGCGCGAAAAAGGCCTAAGGCCCTTCATTCTGGAAAACCTCAGCGGCTTTTCCGGTCTGATGAAAAAGGCGTCCCTTGCGGGCGCCTTTTTTGTGTCCGCGATTTGGCTCTCCGCCGCCCAGGCCTTCTGCCCGGCGCCGTCCGGGCTGGACAGCGCGACGGTGCAGCGGGTGGTTGACGGCGACACCCTGCGCCTGAGCGACGGTCGCAATGTGCGGATGATCGGCCTCAATACGCCCGAGCTCGGCAAGCAGGGCCGCAGCGACGAGCCGTTTGCGGTGGCTGCGCGCAAGCGCCTTGAAGCTCTGGTCGCCGAGAGCGACGGACGGGTTGGCCTGCAACTCGGCGCCCAGTCCAAAGACCATTACGGCCGCACCCTTGCTCACGTTTTCAGTGCCAAGGGTGGGAATCTGGAAGCGCAGATGCTCGCTGATGGCCTCGGTTTCCAGGTCGCAGTGGCGCCAAATGTCGATCTGGTCGATTGTCAGCAAGCCGCCGAACGCCGCGCGCGACAGGCCGGGCTTGGCCTGTGGAAGCGCTCGCCTGTATTGAAAGCGGAGCAGATCGAGCGCTCGGGTTTCGCGCTGGTCAGCGGTCGTGTGAGCAAGGTTCAACGCAATCGCGGCGGAATCTGGATCGAGTTGCAGGACAAGCTTGTACTGCGCGTTGCACCCAATCTGCTGGATCGCTTCGACGGCGCCTCTCTACAGGCGTTGAAAGGCAAGCAGATCGAGGCCCGTGGCTGGGTGGTCGACCGTTCCCGGCGCGGCGGACTGAAATCAGGTCAGGCACGCTGGCTGTTGCCGCTTACCGATCCTTCGATGCTCCAGCCGTCCCGTTGAATAAAAAGTTGTAGACATTTTTTCTGTCGATTGTGAACAGTCTAGCCCTTGTGCGCCGTGGCTCTTGGCCCAAAGTCGTAGGGCAGGGCGCTTGACAGGGGTGACCGGGCAGTCTTGTGGGGACTTTGCGAGGCGCGTATCCTCGCTGACCAGTCTGTCCAACAGTAAAAAGCGGAATGCCAAAATGTCTGATCTGAAAACTGCCGCTCTCGAATATCATGCCAATCCTCGTCCAGGAAAGCTGAGTGTCGAGCTCACCAAGGCCACTGCTACCGCCCGCGACCTGTCGCTGGCCTACAGCCCCGGCGTAGCTGAACCAGTGCGCGAGATCGCCCGCGATCCTGAACTGGCCTACAAGTACACCGGCAAGGGCAACCTGGTTGCAGTCATTTCCGATGGCACCGCGATTCTGGGTCTGGGTAACCTCGGCCCACTGGCTTCCAAGCCAGTCATGGAAGGTAAAGGCGTGCTGTTCAAGCGCTTCGCCGGCATCGACGTCTTCGACATCGAAGTCGACTCCGAAAGCCCGCAAGCCTTCATCGACACCGTAAAACGCATTTCCATCACCTTCGGTGGCATCAACCTGGAAGACATCAAGGCGCCTGAGTGCTTTGAGATCGAACGCGCTCTGATCGAGCAGTGCGACATTCCGGTCTTCCACGATGACCAGCACGGCACCGCGATCGTGACCGCTGCGGGCATGATCAACGCCCTGGAAATCGCTGGCAAAACCCTGGCCGACGCCAAGATCGTCTGCCTGGGCGCTGGCGCAGCCGCCATCTCCTGCATGAAATTGCTGGTGAGCATGGGCGCCAAGGTCGAGAACATCTTCATGGTTGACCGTACTGGCGTGATCCACGCTGGCCGTGACGACCTGAACCAGTACAAGGCTGTGTTCGCTCACCCTACCGAGAAGCGCACCCTGGACGACGCCATCGAAGGCGCTGACGTATTCGTCGGCCTGTCGGGCCCGAACCTGCTGAGCGCCGAGCAACTCAAGCGCATGGCGGCCAACCCGATCGTCTTCGCCTGCTCCAACCCGGATCCGGAAATCTCCCCGGAACTGGCTCACGCCACCCGTAACGACGTGATCATGGCCACCGGCCGTTCGGACTACCCGAACCAGGTCAACAACGTACTGGGCTTCCCGTTCATCTTCCGTGGTGCCCTGGACGTTCGTGCCAAGCGCATCAACGAAGAAATGAAGATCGCTGCCGCCAACGCCCTGCGCGAACTGGCCAAGCTGCCTGTTCCGCAGGAAGTTTGCGACGCCTACGGCGGTATCTCCCTGGAATTCGGTCGCGAGTACATCATTCCGAAGCCAATGGACAAGCGCCTGATCACCGTGATCTCCGACGCCGTGGCCAAGGCCGCGATCGAGACCGGTGTGGCGACCCTGCCGTATCCGAAGAACTACCCGCTGAAAAGCGTGGATGACGTGTTCAACGGCTAAGTCGTTGTAACGCTTCAACCGAAGGCCCCGGCTCGTGAGAGTCGGGGCTTTTTATTGCCTGTTGATTTTGGGGTGATCTCAAGGGCCTCTTCGCGGGCAAGCCCGCTCCCACAGTAACCGGGTGTACGCTCCATTTGTGAACGCCAAAAAAAACTGTGGGAGCGGGCTTGCCCGCGAAGAGGCCGGCCCAGACAACACAAAATGAACAGGCAATAATAAAGCCCCGCACTTCTCACGAAGTCGGGGCTTTTTGGCGGATCAGGGTCAGAACAAATCGATCGGCGCCTGTTCATCCGCCGGCAGCGGACTGCCCGGCACGGTGCCATTGCCGATCTCGTTGACCGACGGTGGCGTGTCCTCAGCCTTGAACAGTTCGAAGTAGGCGCCCGGTGTGCTCGGCGATGCGGCACGACCGCTGACCGGGTCCACCCGCAGGCTGAGGATGCCTTCCGGCTCTGGCTGGACATGCGGCGGCTTGTCCTTGAGCGCTGCGCTCATGTAGTTCATCCAGATCGGCAGTGCAACGGTACCGCCGAACTCTCGGCGACCGAGGCTTTCCGGCTGGTCGAAACCGGTCCACACGGTGGTCACGTAATCGGCGTTGTAACCGGAGAACCACGCATCCTTGGATTCGTTGGTCGTGCCGGTCTTGCCGGCAATGTCGCTACGGCCCATAGCCAGTGCGCGACGGCCGGTGCCGAGCTTGATCACGTCCTGCAGCATGCTGTTGAGGATGTAGGTGGTACGGCCATCGACGATGCGCTCGGCGACTGCCGGTGCTTGCGGCACAGCGGCGCTGCCCGTCGCTTCACCCGGAACCGGCGCTGCATTGACAGTGAACGATTCAGTGGCCGGAGCTGCGATGCCATCGGTGGCTGCGCCGCCCTGCGGTACGGTCGGCGGGTTGGCGACGAACAGCGTGTCGCCATTGCGGCTTTCGATCTTGTCGATGATGTACGGGGTGATCTTGTAGCCGCCGTTGGCGAAGGTGCTCCAGCCGGTGGCGATTTCCATTGGCGTCAGGGTCGCGGTGCCCAGTGCCAGAGACAGGTTTGGCGGCAGGTCCTGTTTGTTGAAGCCGAAGCGGGTGATGTAGTCGATGGTCTTGCCTACGCCCATCGCTTGCAGCAGGCGGATCGAAACCAGGTTGCGCGACTTGTAGAGTGCTTCGCGCAGACGGATCGGGCCGAGGAAGGTGTTGGTGTCGTTCTTCGGACGCCAGACCTTGTCCAGGTACTCGTCGACAAAGACGATCGGCGCGTCGTTGACCAGACTGGCGGCGGTGTAGCCGTTATCCAGCGCGGCGCTGTAGACGAACGGCTTGAAGCTCGAGCCCGGCTGACGCTTGGCCTGCATCGCGCGGTTGTAGTTGCTCTGCTCGAAGGCGAAACCACCGACCAGCGAACGGATCGCGCCGTTCTGCGGATCCAGTGACACCAGCGCGCCTTGCGCCTGCGGAATCTGGCTGAACTTCAGCGAATTGTTCGGCTGGCGCTGCACGCGAATCAGGTCGCCGATCTGTGCCACATCCGACGGCTGACGCGGCGCGGCACCCATGCTGTTGGTATTGAGGAATGGGCGGGCCCATTTCATGGTGTCCCACGCCACATGCTCTTCGCCGGTGCGGGTCAGCACTTGCAGGCCGTTCTTGTCGACCTGAGTGACGATGGCCGGCTCGAGGCTGCTGATGGTGCGTTGCTTGGTCAGCTCGGTGGCCCAGGCTTCACGGGTCTTGCCCGGCAGGCGCGATTCGGGGCCACGGTAGCCGTGACGCTGGTCGTAGGTCATCAGGCCTTCGTGCAGCGCGGTGTTGGCCATTTCCTGGAGGTTGCTCGGCACCGTGGTGGTGACGCGGAAACCTTCGGTGTACGCGTCGCTACCATAGCGACCGACCATTTCCGCGCGGGCCATTTCGGCGATGTACGGCGCGTTCACTTCCGGGGTCGGCACGTGGTAGCTGGCGTTCAGCGGCTCGTTGATCGCGGCGGTGTAGTCGGCCTCGGTGATCTTGCCGAGCTTGTACATGCGGCCGAGGATCCAGTCGCGACGCTCCTTGCTGCGCGCCGGGTTGGCCAGCGGGTTGAAGCGCGACGGGGCTTTCGGCAGGCCGGCGATCATCGCCATCTGCGCCAGGCTGACTTCGCGGATCGACTTGCCGTAATACACCTGCGCCGCCGCCTCGATGCCGTAGGCGCGGTTGCCCAGATAGATCTTGTTCACGTACAGCTCAAGGATCTCGTCCTTGGTCAGCTGCCGCTCGATCTGCAGGGCCAGAAGGATTTCAGTGGTCTTGCGCGAGAAGCTGCGTTCGCTGGTCAGGAAGAAGTTCTTCGCCACCTGCATGGTGATGGTGCTGCCGCCGGACTGGATGTGCCCGCTCTTGACCAGTTGGGTCGCGGCGCGCATCAGGCTGCTCGGGTCGACGCCATAGTGATTGGCGAAGTTGTCGTCTTCAGCACTTAGTAACGCATTGATGAAATTGGGGGGAATGTCGGCGAAACGGATCGGTGTGCGGCGCATTTCGCCAAATTCTGCGATCAACTTGTTGTCGCTGCTGTACACCCGGAGCGGAATCTGCAACTGAATGCTTCTCAGCGCCTCCACAGATGGCAAACCCGGACTAAGGTAAAGAAACGCGCCGCTGAGACCTAAAAGCAGTCCGCAGAAAACGGCGACGATGGACCAACCGAAAAATTTCAGCAGACGAATCAAGGCTTTTGGACATCCAGGGCAAAGAATGAATTTGGCGACAGGGTTCCGGAAACACACAGAACGGACCGCGCTGGCAGTAAAAAGCGGAAAAAATCGCTGGGCATTATAAGCACTTTTCCGCCGAGGGCGTCATTTGCGCTTCTGTCAAGACGGGGCGAGGGAACGCAATGCGCATTACAGAGTCCGTAACTCACGGATAGTCATAGGGAATTGGTAGTGCTAGGACTCTTCAATAAAAAGGCCAATACGTTACTGGGGATCGACATCAGTTCCACTTCGGTGAAACTGCTGGAGCTGAGCCGTCAGGGGGAGCGCTACCGGGTCGAGGCGTATGCAGTCGAGCCGTTGCCGACGAATGCGGTGGTCGAAAAAAACATCGCCGAACTCGAGGGCGTTGGCCAGGCGTTGTCCCGGGTGCTGGTCAAGGCGCGCACCGGGTTGAAAACCGTTGCGGTGGCGGTGGCCGGGTCGGCGGTGATCACCAAGGTCATCGAAATGGACGCCGGGCTGTCCGATGATGAGCTGGAAAACCAGCTCAAGATCGAGGCCGATCAATACATTCCCTATCCGCTGGACGAGGTCGCCATCGACTTCGAAGTCCAGGGCGTTTCGCCGCGCAACCCCGAGCGGGTCAACGTGCTGCTCGCCGCTTGTCGCAAAGAAAACGTCGAAGTCCGGGAGGCCGCGCTCGCCCTTGCCGGGCTCACGGCGCGGGTTGTCGATGTCGAAGCTTATGCGCTGGAGCGTTCGTTCGGGCTGCTGGCTACTCATCTGGCGGCTTCACAGGAGCGCCTGACTGTCGCCGTGGTCGACATCGGCGCAACCATGACCACGCTCAGCGTTTTGCACAATGGCCGAATCATCTACACCCGTGAACAGCTCTTTGGCGGTCGTCAACTGACCGAGGAAATCCAGCGCCGCTATGGCCTGACCCTTGAGCAGGCGGGGCTCGCCAAGAAGCAGGGCGGCCTCCCGGACGATTACGTCAGCGAGGTGCTGCAACCGTTTCGCGAGGCGCTGGTGCAGCAGGTGTCGCGCTCCTTGCAGTTCTTTTTCGCCTCCGGCCAGTACAACGCCGTCGACCACATTCTGTTGGCCGGTGGTACGGCGTCGGTGCCCGGGCTCGACCGGCTGATCGAAGAACGCCTGAACACCCCGACTCAGGTGGCCAACCCGTTTTCCGACATGGCCTTGAGCAGCACGGTCAACGCCGGGGCCCTGGCGAGCGATGCGCCGGCCCTGATGATTGCCTGCGGGCTCGCGCTCAGGAGTTTCGACTGATGGCGCGGATCAACCTTTTACCCTGGCGCGAGGAGCGCCGCGAAGAGCGACGCAAACGCTTCCTGCTGGCCTTGACCGGCGTGGTGGTCGGTTCGGTGGGGGCGGTACTGATCGCGGACCAGATCATCAGCGGCGCCATTGCTCGGCAGGTTGCGCGCAATGACTACATCGGCAAGCAGATCGCCGTGGTCGACGAGAGGATCAAGCAGATCAGCGACCTCAAGGCCCATCGCCAGCAACTGGTAGAGCGCATGCGCATCATCCAGGACTTGCAGGGCAACCGGCAGATCAGCGGGCGGATCTTCGATCAGCTGGCGCGCACCTTGCCTGACGGGGTGTATTTCACCGACGTGAAAATGGTCGGCAAGACCCTGTCGATCAGCGGCGCGGCGGAGTCGAACAATCGGGTGTCCGACCTGATGCGCAACCTTGATGCCTCCGACTGGTTCGATGCGCCCAACCTCAATGAAGTGAAAGCCACCACCGCTGGCCAGGTGGATCAGGCCAACGTTTTCCAGCTGACCGTTCGCCAGACTCGACCCCGGATCGAGGAGGACGACCAATGAAGCCGTCCGAGTGGCTGGACAGCCTGCGCAATGTCGATTTCAACGACCTCGACACCAGCAACATCGGTTCCTGGCCGCCAGTGGTCAAAACCCTGGCCGGCGGGCTGTTGATGGTGCTGGTCCTGGCGCTTGGCTATAACTTTTTCATCAGTGACCTGGAGAACCAGCTCGAACTCAAACGTGAGGAGGAAATCACCCTCAAGGAGCAGTTCGCGAGCAAGGCGCGCATGGCGGCCAATCTGGAGCCGTACACCCAGCAGATGAAAGAGATGGAAAACTCGTTCGGTGTGTTGTTGCGGCAATTGCCCAGTGATACCGAAGTGCCGGGGTTGCTGGAAGACATCACGCGCACCGGGCTGGGCAGCGGTCTTGAATTCGAAGAGATCAAACTGCTGCCGGAGGTCACCCAGCAGTTTTACATCGAGCTGCCCATCCAGATCACCGTGACCGGTGCCTATCACGACCTTGCGACTTTCGTCAGTGGCGTAGCCGGGTTGCCTCGGATCGTCACTCTGCACGATTTCGAGTTGGCGCCAGCCAATCCCGAAGGCGGGCCGAAGCTGCGCATGAGTATTCTCGCCAAGACCTACCGCTACAACGACAAGGGGCTGCAAAAATGAGCCCTATCCGTTTTATCGCCTTGTCGGCATTGTTATTGATGCTCGGTGGCTGTGGTGACGGTGACTTCAGTGACCTCGACGCCTACATGAATGAAGTGCGCCTGCGTCCACCGGGCAAGATCGAGCCGACCCCAACCTTCCGCTCCTACCCGACGTTCACCTACAGCGCCGCCAACCTGCGCAGTCCGTTTTCGCGTCAGCTGCGGGTCGATCTGGCCGGACAGAAACATGGCTCGCGCGACGTGAAACCCGATCCCAACCGGGTCAAGCAATACCTCGAAGGTTTCAACATCGAGCAGTTCGAAATGGTCGGCACGATTGCCAACGCCTCCGGTTCCTTCGCTCTGCTGCGAGGCGCGGGCGGGGTCCATCGGCTCAAGGTCGGCGACTATCTGGGGCGCAACGACGGGCGCATCGTCGCCATCAGCGCTTCACAGGTCGAAGTGGTGGAGATCGTTCCCGATGGCCAGGGCGCCTGGCTTGAGCGGCCGCGCACCATTCCTTTGAAAGAGCATTCATAAGTGGAAGTCGAACAATGAACAGGATTTTCTCCACCCTCGGTTTCTCGCTATGGATAGCGCTGCTTTCGCCGATGGTACAGGCAGCCAATCTGAAGGCGCTGGACGTCGCGGCACTGCCGGGCGACCGGGTCGAGTTGAAGCTGTCGTTCGACGGCCCGCCTCCGCAGCCCAAGGGCTACACCACCGACTCGCCGGCACGGATCGCCCTCGATCTGCCGGGTGTTGCCAATCAGCTGGCGAGCAAGACTCGCGATCTGGGCAGTGGCAATGCCCGCACGGCCACGGTGGTCGAGGCCAATAACCGGACGCGGCTGATCATCAGCCTGACGCAACTGGCGCCGTACGACACCCGGGTCGAAGGCAATACGGTGTTTGTGGTGGTCGGGCAGGGCAGCAAAGCCGCTGCCCCGCGTACGGCCGCGCGTGCACCGCGCGCAGCACCTGTGGCCGCGCCAGTCCGCACGTTTACGCCGACTGCCAGAGCCATTCGTGGCGTGGATTTCGAGCGTGGTACGGCAGGTGAGGGCAATGTGGTCATCGACTTGTCCGACCCGGCTATCGCCCCGGACATTCAGGAGCACGACGGCAAGATCATCCTCAATTTCGCCCGTACCCAATTGCCAGAACCGCTGCGGGTGCGCCTCGACGTCAAGGATTTCGCAACCCCGGTGCAGTTCGTCAATGCCGGTGTCAGCGGTGATCGGGCGACGATCACCGTCGAACCCAGCGGTACGTTCGAGTATTCCACTTACCAGACCGACAACAAGCTGACCGTCAGCATCCGCCCATTGACCATCGATGACCTGCAAAAGCGCAACGCCGACCGCAACAGTTACAACGGCGAAAAGCTCTCGCTCAACTTTCAGGACATCGATGTGCGTTCGGTGCTGCAATTGATCGCCGATTTCACCAACCTCAATCTGGTGGCCAGCGATACGGTGCAGGGCGGCATTACCTTACGCCTGCAGAACGTGCCGTGGGATCAGGCGCTGGATCTGGTGCTCAAGACCAAAGGCCTGGACAAGCGCAAGGTCGGCAACGTGTTACTGGTGGCGCCGGCAGATGAGATTGCAGCGCGGGAACGGCAGGAACTGGAGTCGCAGAAACAGATCGCCGAACTGGCGCCGTTGCGCCGCGAGCTGCTGCAAGTCAATTACGCCAAGGCTGCGGACATCGCCAAGCTGTTCCAATCGGTCACCAGTGCCGAGGCCAAGGTCGACGAACGGGGTTCGATCACCGTCGATGAGCGGACCAACAACATCATTGCCTACCAGACCCAGGATCGCCTCGACGAGTTGCGTCGGATCGTGGCGCAGCTGGATATCCCGGTGCGTCAGGTGATGATCGAGGCGCGGATCGTCGAGGCCAACGTCGATTACGACAAGAGCCTGGGCGTGCGCTGGGGCGGTTCGATTCAGAACAAGGGCAACTGGAACACTTCCGGGGTCAGCAACGGTTCGTCGACCACCATTGGCACGCCGGGCAGCACCAGCACCAACTCGCCGTTCGTCGACATGGGCACGGTCAACAACACCTCCGGGATCGGCATCGCGTTCATCACCGACAACGTCTTGCTCGACCTTGAGCTGACCGCGATGGAGAAGACCGGCAACGGCGAAATCGTCTCGCAGCCCAAGGTCGTTACGTCCGACAAGGAAACCGCGAAGATCCTCAAGGGCACCGAGATTCCGTATCAGGAAGCCAGCTCCAGCGGTGCTACGTCGGTGTCCTTCAAGGAGGCGTCGCTGTCGCTGGAAGTGACGCCGCAGATCACCCCGGACAACCGCATCATCATGGAGGTGAAGGTCACCAAGGACGAACCGGACTACCTGAACAAAGTGCAGGATGTACCGCCGATCAAGAAGAACGAGGTCAATGCCAAGGTGCTGGTGAACGACGGCGAGACCATCGTGATCGGGGGCGTTTTCTCAAATACTCAAAGCAAGGTTGTAGATAAGGTGCCATTTCTTGGCGATGTGCCGTATCTTGGCCGCCTTTTCCGGCGTGATGTGGTTTCGGAGAAAAAATCCGAGCTGCTGGTATTTCTCACTCCGCGTATCATGAATAACCAGGCGATTGCTGTGAGTCGTTGATTCTGTGCGAAATTTGATTCTTGTAGGACCGATGGGGGCTGGAAAAAGCACCATCGGCCGATTACTGGCCAAAGAGCTGCGCCTGCCGTTCAAGGATTCCGACAAGGAAATTGAACTGCGTACGGGCGCCAATATCCCGTGGATCTTCGACAAGGAAGGCGAGCCCGGCTTTCGTGACCGTGAGCAGGCGATGATCGCCGAGCTGTGCGCGTTCGACGGCGTGGTGCTGGCGACCGGCGGCGGCGCAGTGATGCGCGATGCCAACCGCAAGGCCCTGCATGAGGGCGGGCGGGTGGTGTATCTGCACGCCTCCGTCGAGCAGCAGGTTGGCCGCACTTCTCGCGACCGCAACCGGCCGTTGCTGCGCACCGCCAACCCGGAGAAAACCTTGCGCGATCTGCTGGCGATCCGCGATCCGCTCTATCGGGAAATCGCCGATCTGGTGGTGGAAACCGACGAGCGGCCACCGCGCATGGTCGTGCTCGATATTCTCGACCGCCTGGTGCAGCTTCCGCCCCGTTAAAGCATCGCTCGAAATGCGCTATCCTCGGCGTCCTGTCACAGCCCGCCGAGGTTGTGGCGGATGGCGTGCGAGCGGCGTCATACCCGCTATAGGCCGCAGACAACCAATAATTCAGGGCAGGACGCCTGCTTCCATCTTCACTGTGGGGACACATGCAGACACTCAAGGTCGACCTAGGCGAGCGCAGCTACCCGATTCACATTGGCGAAGGATTACTGGACCAGCCTGAGCTGCTGGCCCCGCATATCCACGGGCGGCAAGTGGCAATCATCTCCAACGAGACCGTTGCGCCGCTCTATCTTGAACGTCTGACCCGCAGCCTGGCGCAGTTCTCGGTGGTTTCCGTGGTGCTGCCCGACGGCGAAGCCTTCAAGAACTGGGAAACCCTGCAACTGATCTTCGACGGCCTGCTGACTGCCCGTCATGATCGTCGCACCACGGTGATCGCCCTCGGTGGCGGTGTGATCGGCGACATGGCCGGTTTTGCAGCCGCCTGCTACCAGCGCGGCGTCGATTTCATCCAGATTCCTACCACGTTGCTGTCCCAGGTCGATTCGTCGGTGGGCGGCAAGACCGGTATCAATCATCCGCTGGGCAAGAACATGGTCGGCGCGTTCTATCAGCCGAACGTGGTGCTGATCGATACCGCGTCCCTGAAAACCCTGCCAGCGCGCGAGCTGTCGGCCGGCCTGGCGGAAGTCATCAAGTACGGCCTGATCTGCGACGAACCGTTTCTGACCTGGCTCGAAGACAACGTCGACGCCCTGCGTGCACTGGATCAAACGGCCCTGACCTATGCCATCGAGCGTTCCTGCGCTGCCAAGGCGGCGGTAGTCGGCGCCGACGAAAAAGAAACCGGCGTACGGGCCACCCTCAATCTCGGCCACACCTTTGGCCACGCCATCGAAACCCACATGGGCTATGGTGTCTGGTTGCATGGCGAAGCGGTCGCAGCTGGCACCGTGATGGCACTGGAAATGTCCGCGCGCCTCGGCTGGATCAGCGAGCAGGAGCGTGATCGCGGCATCCGCCTGTTCCAGCGTGCCGGTCTGCCGGTGATCCCGCCGGAAGAGATGACCGAAGCCGATTTTCTTGAACACATGGCAATTGACAAAAAAGTGATCGACGGTCGCTTGCGCCTGGTGCTGCTGCGCCGGATGGGCGAAGCGGTGGTGACCGACGATTATCCGAAAGAGGTTCTACAGGCCACGCTGGGAGCGGATTATCGCGCTCTGGCTCAGCTTAAAGGTTAATAAGATTCCGATGACTAGTTTGCATGCCGACGAGGCGTTCCTCGGCCATTTCCAGTTAAGTCACGACCCTTTCGCGCCGCGGGTGCCGGGCTTCAAATTCTTCCCGGCCCAGCGCAAGCCGGTGCTGGGTCAGCTGCACCATCTGGCGCGTTACAGCCAGTTGCTGCTGGTGGTCACCGGCCCGCAGGGCAGCGGCAAGACCCTGCTGCGTCAGGCGCTGGTGGCCAGCACCAACAAGCAATCGGTGCAGAGCGTCGTCGTTTCCGCCCGTGGCGCCGGCGATGCAGCCGGTGTGCTGCGCCAGATCGCCCAGGCGCTGGACGTGACCCAGGCCGAAGTCGGGGCGATCCTTGATCAGGTCGTGCAGCTCGCGCTGACCGGTCAAGAAGTCTATCTGCTGGTGGACGATGCCGAGCAGCTCGACGAGTCCGCGCTTGAAGCCCTGATGGCACTGGGCGCGGGTGCGCCGGAAGGCCGCCCGCACGTGTTCCTGTTCGGTGAGTCGTCGCTGATCGCGCAGCTCGAGGCCTTGCACCTCGAGGAAGAGCGCTTCCACGTCATCGAATTGCAGCCGTACACCGAAGAAGAAACCCGCGAGTATCTCGACCAGCGGCTCGAAGGCGCCGGCCGGGGTGTCGAACTTTTCACCGCGGATCAGATCTCTGATATTCACGAAAGCTCCGAGGGTTGGCCGGGCAACATCAACCAGGTCGCTCGCGATGCTCTGATCGAAGTCATGATTGCCAGCCGCTCTGCGGTCAAGCGTCCAAGTATGGGGTTCAACATGCCGAAGAAACACGTATTGGCGATTTCCGCCGTCGTTGTGGTCGCGGTCGCTGCCGCCTGGCTGATGCCGGGTCGCAACAAGGCACCGACCACCGGTGCACCGGCCAATGAGCAGGCACAGCTGCCATTGGGCCAGGGCACGCCGCAGGCGGGTGGCGCACCGTCCGTCGAATTCAACGGCAATACACAGCCGATGCCGCTGCCGCTGGTCGGCAACTCGCAACCGGTGATGCGCGGTCCGCTGGCTGAAGCGGCGGGTGGTATCACTGAAGGCGACGACGGCGTGCCGGTTGAAGGCTCCAGCAACACGCCACCGACCGTGACCACCACCGCGCCCCCGGCGGGCGTTCAGGCCGGCCCAGCGCCGACCCCGGTTCCGGTTCCAGTTCCGGCAGCGAAGCCGACCCCGGCGCCGACCCAGGTCGCTACCGCCAAGCCTGCGCCTGCTCCGGCAGCTCCAGCAGCGAAACCCGCTCCGGCACCTGCCAAGCCTGTTGCCGCCGCGAAACCTGCCGAGAAGCCGGTCACCGTCGCCAAGGCTGCCGGTGGCAGCTGGTACGCCGGTCAGCCGACCAGCAACTACGTGGTGCAGATCCTCGGCACCAGCTCCGAAGCGACCGCGCAAAACTTCGTCAAGGAGCAGGGCGGCGAGTACCGTTATTTCAAGAAAGTCCTCAACGGCAAGCCTCTCTACGTGATCACCTACGGCAACTTCGCCAATCGTGATGCAGCCGTTTCTGCCATCAAGGCCTTGCCAGCGAAGGTTCAGGCTGGTAAACCTTGGCCTCGCACTGTCGCCAGCGTCCAACAGGAACTGGCAACAACTCGCTGAAGATTCGGCGGCCTTACCCAGGCCGCCTCTCCAAGCACCTCAAAATTTCTACAAGTGCGCGCTTCCTTTCAGGTCGCGTGCCTTGTGGTGTCTGCGTCACAGTAGTCTTTGAGTCGTTGCGGTCAAAATTAAAAAAGTTTTGACTAGCACAGCAGATCGCTTTAAACCTTTCACAAATGCGACATGAATTTGCGACATTTCGTCGTCAAATTTGTGAGCCTCTGTGTCGCTGTGTACAATGACCACCCTTTTGCCCCCGCAAAGCCGGCGTACGTTCGGCGCGGCAAGCAAGTGGTTGAATTGAAAAGAAATTTGCCTCGACAAGAGGCAGCCTGGTGAGAAAGTGTCTATGAAAGCAGGTCTGTACCAACCAGATGAATTCAAGGATAACTGCGGTTTCGGCCTGATAGCCCATATGCAGGGCGAGCCCAGTCATACCCTTTTGCAAACGGCCATCGAGGCCCTGACCTGCATGACCCACCGCGGTGGGATTAATGCCGACGGCAAGACCGGTGACGGTTGCGGTCTGCTGATTCAAAAGCCCGACGCGTTCCTGCGTGCCATTGCCCAGGAAACCTTCAGCGTCGAGCTGCCCAAGCAATATGCCGTGGGCATGGTCTTCTTCAATCAGGATCCGGCCAAGGCCGAAGCCGCTCGCGAGAACATGAACCGCGAGATCCTGGCCGAAGGCCTCCAACTGATCGGCTGGCGCAAAGTACCGATCGACACCAGCGTCCTCGGCCGCCTGGCCCTTGAGCGCCTGCCGCAGATCGAGCAGGTGTACATCGGTGGCGAAGGCCTGAGCGATCAGGACATGGCGGTCAAGCTGTTCAGCGCCCGTCGTCGCTCGTCCGTGGCCAACGCCGCCGACACCGACCACTACATCTGCAGCTTTTCCCACAAGACCATCATCTATAAAGGCCTGATGATGCCGGCCGACCTGGCCGCGTTCTATCCGGACCTGGGTGACCAGCGCCTGCAAACCGCGATCTGCGTGTTCCACCAGCGCTTCTCCACCAACACCTTGCCGAAATGGCCGCTGGCCCAGCCATTCCGCTTCCTCGCCCACAACGGCGAGATCAACACCATCACCGGCAACCGCAACTGGGCCCAGGCCCGTCGCACCAAGTTCACCAACGATCTGATGGATCTGGAAGAACTCGGCCCGCTGGTCAACCGTGTCGGTTCCGACTCCTCGAGCATGGACAACATGCTCGAACTGATGGTCACCGGCGGCATCGACCTGTTCCGTGGCGTGCGGATGATCATTCCGCCAGCGTGGCAGAACGTCGAAACCATGGACCCGGATCTGCGTGCGTTCTACGAGTACAACTCGATGCACATGGAGCCGTGGGACGGCCCGGCCGGCGTGGTAATGACCGACGGTCGCTACGCGGTGTGCCTGCTCGACCGTAACGGTCTGCGCCCGGCGCGCTGGGTCACCACCAAGAACGGTTTCATCACCCTCGCGTCGGAAATCGGCGTGTGGGACTACAAGCCTGAAGACGTGATTGCCAAAGGCCGTGTCGGCCCGGGCCAGATCTTCGCCGTGGACACCGAAACCGGTCAGATCCTCGACACCGACGCGATCGACAACCGTCTCAAATCCCGTCATCCGTACAAGCAATGGCTGCGCAAGAATGCCCTGCGCATCCAGGCGACCATGGAAGACAACGACCACGGTTCGGCTTTCTACGACGTCGATCAGCTCAAGCAGTACATGAAGATGTATCAGGTCACGTTCGAAGAGCGCGATCAGGTACTGCGTCCGCTCGGCGAGCAAGGCTACGAAGCTGTCGGCTCGATGGGCGACGACACGCCGATGGCCGTGCTGTCCCAGCGCGTGCGTACGCCGTACGACTATTTCCGTCAGCAGTTCGCGCAGGTGACCAACCCGCCGATCGACCCGCTGCGTGAAGCGATCGTGATGTCGCTGGAAATCTGCCTCGGTGCCGAGCGCAATATTTTCCAGGAATCGCCGGAACACGCTTCGCGCGTGATCCTCAGCTCTCCGGTCATTTCCCCGGCCAAGTGGCGTTCGCTGATGAACCTCGACCGCCCGGGTTTCGAGCGGCAGATCATTGACCTCAACTACGACGAAAGCGTCGGCCTCGAAGCGGCGATCCGCAACGTCGCCGATCAGGCTGAAGAAGCCGTGCGTGCCGGTCGTACCCAGATCGTACTGAGCGACCGCCATATCGCTCCGGGCAAACTGCCGATCCACGCTTCGCTGGCCACCGGCGCGGTACACCACCGCCTGACCGAAAAAGGCCTGCGCTGCGACTCCAACATCCTGGTTGAAACCGCCACCGCACGGGATCCGCACCACTTTGCGGTGCTGATCGGCTTCGGCGCCTCGGCGGTCTATCCGTTCCTGGCCTACGAAGTGCTGGGCGACCTGATCCGTACCGGTGAAGTGCTGGGCGACCTCTACGAGGTGTTCAAGAACTACCGCAAAGGCATCACCAAAGGTCTGTTGAAGATCCTGTCGAAGATGGGCATCTCGACCATCGCATCCTATCGCGGTGCGCAGCTGTTTGAAGCCATCGGTCTGTCCGAGGAAGTTTGCGAGCTGAGCTTCCGTGGCGTGCCGAGCCGCATCAAGGGTGCGCGTTTCGTCGACATCGAAGCCGAGCAGAAAGCACTGGCCACCGAAGCCTGGAGTCCGCGCAAGCCGATCCAGCAGGGCGGTCTGCTGAAGTTCGTCCACGGTGGCGAATATCACGCGTACAACCCGGACGTGGTCAACACCCTGCAAGCCGCCGTGCAGCAGGGCGACTACGCCAAATTCAAGGAATACACCTCGCTGGTGGACAATCGTCCGGTGTCGATGATCCGCGACCTGTTCAAGGTCAAGACCCTCGACACGCCGCTGGACATCAGTGAAGTCGAGCCGCTGGAATCGGTGCTCAAGCGCTTCGACTCCGCGGGTATCTCGCTGGGCGCCCTGTCGCCGGAAGCTCACGAAGCCCTGGCCGAAGCCATGAACCGCCTCGGTGCGCGTTCCAACTCCGGCGAAGGCGGCGAAGACCCGGCGCGCTACGGCACCATCAAGAGCTCGAAAATCAAGCAGGTTGCGACCGGCCGTTTCGGGGTGACCCCGGAATACCTGGTCAACGCCGAAGTGCTGCAGATCAAGGTCGCCCAAGGCGCCAAGCCGGGCGAGGGCGGGCAACTGCCGGGCGGTAAAGTGAACGGGCTGATCGCCAAACTGCGTTACGCAGTGCCGGGCGTGACCCTGATTTCGCCACCGCCGCACCACGACATCTATTCGATCGAAGACTTGTCGCAGCTGATCTTCGACCTGAAACAGGTCAACCCGAAGGCACTGGTTTCGGTGAAGCTTGTGGCTGAAGCGGGCGTCGGCACCATCGCCGCCGGTGTGGCCAAGGCCTATGCGGACTTGATCACCATCTCCGGCTACGACGGCGGCACCGGTGCCTCGCCGCTGACTTCGATCAAATACGCCGGTGCGCCGTGGGAACTCGGCCTTGCCGAAACCCACCAGACCCTGCGCGGGAACGACCTGCGCGGCAAGGTCCGGGTCCAGACCGACGGCGGCCTGAAAACCGGTCTCGACGTGATCAAGGCAGCGATTCTCGGCGCCGAGAGCTTTGGCTTCGGCACCGCGCCGATGATCGCGCTGGGCTGCAAATACCTGCGTATCTGCCACCTGAACAACTGCGCCACCGGCGTCGCGACCCAGAACGAGAAGTTGCGCAAGGATCACTACATCGGCACCGTCGACATGGTGGTGAACTTCTTCACCTACGTCGCCGAAGAAACCCGTGAGTGGCTGGCCAAGCTGGGCGTGCGTTCCCTCGAGGAGCTGATCGGCCGTACCGATCTGCTGGAAGTCCTCGAAGGCCAGACCGCCAAGCAGCATCACCTGGATCTGACCCCGCTGCTGGGCAGCGATCACATCCCGGCGGACAAGCCTCAGTTCTGCGGCGTCGAGCGCAACCCGCCATTCGACCAGGGCCTGCTGGCCGAGAAAATGGTCGAGATGGCGACGTCGGCGATCAACGACCTCAGCGGCGCCGAGTTCGATCTGGATATCTGCAACTGCGACCGTTCGATCGGCGCACGGATCTCCGGCGAAATCGCGCGCAAGCATGGCAATCAGGGCATGGCGAAAGCGCCGATCACCTTTCGATTCAAGGGCACTGCAGGTCAGAGCTTCGGGGTGTGGAACGCCGGCGGTCTGAACATGTACCTGGAAGGCGACGCCAACGACTACGTCGGCAAAGGCATGACCGGTGGCAAGCTGACCATCGTGCCGCCGAAGGGCAGCGTTTATAAGACTCAAGAAAGCGCCATCATCGGCAACACCTGCCTGTACGGCGCCACGGGCGGCAAGCTGTTCGCCGCCGGCACCGCAGGCGAGCGTTTCGCCGTGCGCAACTCCGGTGCCCACACGGTCGTGGAAGGCACCGGCGATCACTGCTGTGAGTACATGACCGGTGGTTTTGTCTGCGTTCTGGGCAAGACCGGTTACAACTTCGGCTCCGGCATGACCGGCGGTTTCGCCTACGTGCTCGACCAGGACAACACCTTCGTTGACCGGGTCAACCACGAACTGGTGGAAATCCAGCGGATCAGCGGCGAGGCGATGGAAGCCTATCGCAGCCACCTGCAGAACGTGCTGAACGAGTACGTCGCGGAAACCGACAGCGAGTGGGGTCGTGAACTCGCCGAGAACCTCGATGACTACCTGCGTCGTTTCTGGCTGGTCAAGCCGAAGGCTGCCAACCTGAAGTCGTTGCTTTCCAGCACCCGTGCCAACCCGCAGTGATATGCGCCTGAAGAGTTTGATGAGGTTTTAACAATGGCTGAACGTCTGAATAACGACTTCCAGTTCATCGATGTCGGGCGCAAGGATCCGAAGAAGAAACTGTTGCGTCAACGCAAGAAAGAGTTCGTGGAAATCTACGAACCGTTCAAACCCCAGCAGTCGGCCGACCAGGCCCACCGCTGCCTGGGTTGCGGCAACCCTTACTGCGAATGGAAGTGCCCGGTGCACAACTTCATTCCCAACTGGCTGAAGCTGGTGGCCGAGGGCAACATCCTCCAGGCCGCCGAGCTGTCGCACCAGACCAACACCCTGCCGGAAGTCTGCGGCCGGGTGTGCCCGCAGGATCGTCTGTGCGAGGGTGCCTGCACCCTTAACGACGGTTTTGGCGCGGTGACCATCGGTTCGGTCGAGAAGTACATCACCGACACCGCGTTCGCCATGGGCTGGCGCCCGGACATGTCCAAGGTCAAGCCGACCGGCAAGCGTGTCGCGATCATCGGTGCAGGCCCGGCGGGCCTGGGTTGTGCCGACGTGCTGGTGCGCGGCGGCGTGACCCCGGTGGTGTTCGACAAGAACCCGGAAATCGGCGGTCTGCTGACCTTCGGCATCCCCGAGTTCAAGCTTGAGAAGACCGTGCTGAGCAATCGCCGCGAAGTTTTCACCGGCATGGGCATCGAGTTCCGCCTCAACACCGAGGTCGGCAAGGACGTGACCATGGAGCAACTGCTCGCCGAATACGATGCCGTGTTCATGGGCATGGGTACCTACACCTACATGAAGGGCGGTTTTGCCGGTGAAGATCTGCCAGGCGTGTATGACGCGCTGGACTTCCTGATTGCCAACGTCAACCGCAACCTGGGCTTTGAAAAGTCGCCGGAAGATTTCGTCGACATGAAAGGCAAGAAGGTCGTGGTGCTGGGCGGCGGCGACACGGCGATGGACTGCAACCGTACGTCGATCCGCCAGGGCGCCAAGTCGGTGACCTGCGCCTATCGTCGTGACGAAGCGAACATGCCCGGCTCGCGCAAAGAGGTGAAGAACGCCAAGGAAGAGGGCGTGAAATTCCTCTACAACCGTCAGCCGATCGCCATCGTTGGCGAGGACAAGGTCGAAGGCGTGAAAGTGGTCGAGACCCGTCTCGGCGAGCCGGACGCCCGTGGCCGTCGCAGCCCCGAACCGATCCCGGGCTCCGAAGAGATCATCCCGGCCGACGCCGTGGTCATCGCGTTCGGTTTCCGCCCGAGCCCGGCGCCGTGGTTCGAACAGTTCGAGATCCAGACCGACAGCCAGGGCCGCGTCGTTGCGCCCGAGCAAGGTCAGTACAAGCACCAGACCAGCAACCCGAAAATCTTCGCCGGTGGCGACATGGTGCGCGGTTCCGACCTGGTGGTGACGGCGATCTTCGAAGGCCGCAATGCGGCTGAAGGGATCCTGGATTACCTGGGCGTCTAACCCCGGATCCCGAGCCAAAAGCAATAACCCTGTGGGAGCGAGCTTGCTCGCGAAAGCGGCCTGTCAGTCAACTTCAATGTTGGATGTACAGGCCTATTCGCGAGCAAGCTCGCTCCCACAGTTGTTTCTCGCTGTTGCTGATGCCCCGTATTTATTGCGACAAATTGACCCGATAGACAAAAGGCTGACCTGCATCCGTGCCTTTTGCGTCGCGCTCTGAGAAAATGCCCGCACTTTTTTTCCGGATGCCGACATGACTGCCCTGAAGAACGACCGTTTCCTCCGCGCCCTGCTCAAGCAACCCGTAGACGTCACCCCTGTGTGGATGATGCGCCAGGCCGGCCGCTACCTGCCGGAATACCGCGCCAGTCGCGCCCAGGCCGGTGATTTCATGAGCCTGTGCATGAATCCGGAATTCGCCTGCGAAGTCACGCTGCAACCCCTCGACCGCTATCCGCAACTGGACGCGGCGATCCTGTTCTCCGACATCCTCACCATTCCCGATGCCATGGGCCAGGGCCTGTACTTCGAGACCGGTGAAGGTCCGCGCTTCAAGAAAGTCGTCAGCACCCTGGCCGACATCGAAGCCCTGCCGATCCCGGATCCGCACAAAGACCTCGGCTACGTGATGGACGCGGTCAGCACCATCCGCCGCGAACTGAACGGCCGCGTGCCGCTGATCGGTTTCTCCGGCAGCCCGTGGACCCTCGCCACCTACATGGTCGAAGGCGGCTCGTCGAAAGACTTCCGCAAGACCAAGGCGATGCTCTACGACAACCCGCAAGCCATGCACCTGCTGCTCGACAAGCTGGCGCAATCGGTGACGTCGTACCTGAACGGCCAGATCCAGGCAGGCGCCCAAGCGGTGCAGATCTTCGATACCTGGGGCGGCAACCTGTCGGCGGCGGCGTATCAGGAATTCTCCCTGGCCTACATGAAGAAAATCGTCAGCGGCCTGATCCGCGAGCACGACGGTCGCAAAGTACCGGTGATTCTGTTCACCAAGAACGGCGGCCTGTGGCTGGAAAGCATCGCCGACGCTGGCGCCGACGCATTGGGCCTGGACTGGACCTGCGACATCGGCAACGCCCGTGCCCGCGTCGGTGACAAGGTCGCGCTGCAAGGCAACATGGACCCGACCGTGCTCTACGCCAAACCTGAAGCGATCCGCACTGAAGTCGGGCGCATCCTCGCCAGCTACGGCAAGGGCAGCGGCCACGTGTTCAACCTCGGCCACGGCATCACGCCGGAAGTTGATCCTGAACATGCGGGCGCGTTCCTGCGAGCGGTGCACGAGTTGTCGGCGCAGTATCACGAGTGATCTTTGCCCCATAAAAAACGCCCGGCTTATGCCGGGCGTTTTTTATGGGCGTGAATCAGGCTTTGACGCCGCCCAGCGGCGGTAACTTCGCAAGCTTCAACGCCACCAACAGCGCCACCAGCAACAGCGCGCCGATGAACAAACCAATCCCGTTCCAGCCGCCAAGGTGCCAGAACACTCCGCCTGCCGTCCCGGCGATGCTCGACCCGGCGTAATAGCTGAACAGGTACAACGACGACGCCTGGCCCTTGGCCTTGAGCGCCCGGCGGCCGATCCAGCTGCTGGCCACCGAGTGGGCGCCGAAGAAGCCGAAGGTGAAGACCAGCATGCCGATGATCACCAGCGGCAGCGGTGTGAACATCGTCAGGGCGAGGCCGGCGAACATCAGGGCGATGATGGCCCACAGCACTTTGCGGCGGCCCAGTTTGTCGGCCAGCGAACCGATTTTTGCCGAGCTGTAGATGCCCGACAGGTACACCACCGACAACAGACCCACGAACACTTGATCCATGTGGTACGGCTCGGCCAGCAGGCGGTAACCGATGTAGTTGAACAGGGTGACAAACGCGCCCATCAGCACGAACGCCTCAAGGAACAGCAGCGGCAGGCCGGCATCGCGAAAGTGCATGGTGAAACCGTCGAGCAGGCTGCGCGGGTGCAGCGAGCGGGAGCGGAAGTTGCGCGACTCCGGCAGGATCTTCCAGAACACCGCCGCCGCGATCAGCGCCAGACCACCGATCACCATCATCGCCGTGTGCCAACTGACGAAGTCGATCAGCACACCGGTGATCAACCGCCCGCTCATGCCGCCAATCGCGTTGCCGCCGATGTACAAACCCATCGCCAGACCGATGTGCTGCGGATGGATTTCCTCGCTGAGATAAGTCATTGCGACCGCTGCCAGACCGCTCAATGACAGTCCTATCAGCGCGCGCATGATCAATACGCCGTGCCAGCTCGGCATCATTGAACTGGCGATGGTGCACAGCGCCGCGGCAAACAGCGCGGCAACCATCACCGGTTTGCGCCCGACCCGATCGGAAATCGGGCCAGTGATCAGCAGACCGAACGCCAGCATGCCGGTGGCCACCGACAGGATCAGGCTGCTCTGCGCCGCGTTGATCGAATATTCGTGGGACAGCAGCGGCATCATCGGCTGCACGCAGTACAGCAGGGCGAAGGTGGCGAAGCCGCCGCTGAACAGCGCAAGTACCGTGCGCATGAACGCGGGCGTGCCTTTCTCGATGTAGATCTCTTGCAGTTCGGTCAGCACATCGTCCGCCGCAGCGGGCGGGACTTCATGGGCCAGTGGAGCGACGGCGGTTTTCACATCAGACCTCGGAGGGTGCGGGCAGGCAGGCAATGAAAAAATCATATAGCTGGCTAATGTTTCTATCCAATATATTGTTCGACCTGTTTGATAGCTTTCACGACCTAATGGGGTGCCCATGGAATTGCGTCATCTGCGCTACTTCATTGCCGTTGCCGAAGAACTGCACTTCGGCCGTGCTGCACAGGTGCTGGGCATCTCCCAGCCACCGCTGAGCCAGCAGATCCAGGCGCTGGAACAGGAAGTCGGCGCGCGGCTTTTCGAGCGTACCAATCGTCGGGTCGAGCTCAGCGAGGCCGGGCGACTGTTTCTGGAAGAGGCGCGGCTTGTGCTGGCGCAAGTCGATAAAGCGGCCGACGTGGCCCGCCGTGCACAACTCGGCGAGCTGGGAGAGTTGAAGATCGGTTTCACCTCTTCGGCGCCGTTCAACTCGACCATTCCCCAGGCAATTTTTTCCTTCCGCCAGCGCTTCCCGGCTGTGCACCTGAACCTGCGCGAGATGAGCAGCACCATGGTGGCCGACGCGTTGGTGGACGAATCGATCGAGGTCGGCATCATGCGCCCGCTGGGCCTGCCGGATTCGCTGAGCGTAGTCGAACTGATGCGCGAGCCATTGGTCGCGGTGCTCAGCTCCAAACATCCGCTGGCACAGGGCTCTGAAGAGGGGCTGTTCCTCTCGGCGCTGGCCCTCGAACCGTTTGTGTTTTTTCCGCGCAGCTACGGCAGCGGTCTCTATTCGCAGTTGATCAGTCTGGCCCGTGACGCTGGGTTCAGCCCCCACTTCGCCCAGGAGGCCGGCGAAGCAATGACCATCATCGGTCTGGTGGCAGCCGGTTTGGGCGTTTCAGTGATGCCGGCGTCGTATCAGCGGATGCGCATCGACGGCGTGGGCTACCGACCACTGCTTGATCCCGAGGCCGTGACGGCGGTGTGGCTGGTGCAGCGCAAGGAACAGAAATCGCCGATGGCCAAGGCGTTTGTCGAACTGCTCACGCGCAAGGCCGAAGTCGGTTGATCAAGGCAGCCGTACCAGATCACCCTTCAACGCCACCCGCGTGACAAAGATGCCGGCCCGACATTCGTAAGTGTTCAAATCCTTGCGCACATGCTGGTCGTAGTAGCTGACGATGTTGGTTACCGCATTCGCCCCGACACGCTTGGCCTCGGCTTGCAGCGCAATCAGATTCGACTGCAACACCCACTCGCAGGAGTCGTGATCGCTCTTGTTGAGGCCGTTGGTCTTCAGATCGCTGACCACACCGCGTTGCAACATCCGCTGAGTCCCCTGAGGTCCATTGCCGATCAGGTAAAACTTCACACTGCCATCCAGCCGCCCGGCGCGAATCGCATCCGACACGACGGTTTCGAACGGCATGTACATCAGATTGGTGGCGTGGCTGGCGCTGGGCAGTAGGCCGAGAAGGGCAGCGGTGATCAGGGCTTTCGCTTGCATGGTTGTCTCCTTGACTGTGAGAGAACCGCGAGTACTTGACCGTTCGAGCTCGCCGTTCCGGCAGGCGAAGTGTGTCGGCCTGTTTGAGCGAGTGTAGTTGTGGTGAACAGGTTTGGTTGGCTCGACTCCGTACATTTCGAGTAACGGAACTGTCGTAGGGAATATGGCCGTTGTTGCGCAAAATCAGTTCTTTTTCAAACGAGTGTCATGGATGCCACTTCGATATCAGCCTAAGGAGGGCAGCGTTTTGATTTGCGATTTCAGGGGTTATGAAATCCCCGAGATGGTTAAAGTCAGACCTGTTGTTGTGATACGTAAACATCGAACCAACAGCTTGCTGGTAACAGTAGTGCCGTTGAGTACCACCGCCCCTGATTGCTTGCTTGGGCACCATCTTGAACTTGCAAGTCACCTTCAGGGAGCCACTCCGACCTGTTGGGCAAAGTGCGACATGATTGCCACGGTCAGCCTTTCGCGGCTTGATCGGATCAAAAGCCGGGATCGGCAAGGCAAACGCATCTACATGATCTCACATCTTGCAACAGACGAATTTCACGCCATCAAAACCGCAGTCAGACGGGCGTTGGGACTGTGATGGCAACGGAAGTGGCGCATCGAAGCCAAATGCCAGCCGTTGCTCGACAGGAGGTTTCAGGCAATACTGCCGGCGTTCCCGAAAGGGGCTTGTGAGACTCTGAGGATCCTGGGCAACCAGCCATCGCAGAGCCAGACAGGTGACAGGCGATGACAAGCCAACCTGTTCGTGAAAGGGCGCCGAAACAGACTGTGTGAAAACACACTGACAGGCCTTAGACCAAACGCCCCGACTTATTCGGGGCGTTTGTTTTTGTGCTGAAAAAGGCTCTTCAGCCCATCAGT
>NZ_NEJP01000005.1:0-130283 GCF_002113125.1 Pseudomonas sp. B20(2017)
GGAGGAGGGGCGAAATCTCCCACGGATCTGTACTGCGCCAACAGTCAGAATCGAGCCTTGTCCCTCCTCCTCCCTTCAAGTACCAGCATACAAGCGAGCTTGCTCGCGATTGAAGTCACCTCGGTATCAGGTCAACTCGGCAACCTGCTGTTTGCCATAACGCTTCTGCGCATACGACGCCCCGACGATCATCACCAGCAGAATCCCCGCCAGCACCGCCGACGAACCGATGGTGCCGAAATCCAGCCCACCCTTCTCATGGGACTTGGTCATCAAGTCGCCCAAGGTCGCGCCAAACGGCCGGGTCAGCACGAACGCCACCCAGAAAAGCGCCACCGACGAAATCTTCGTGAAGTACTTGAGCAGCACGACCACGCCAATCGCCGAGCCGATCAACAGTGCGCCACCGGCAAAGCCCAGGCCCGAGTCGTCCGCCAGGTAATCGCCGAGTGCGGTGCCCAGGGTGTTGGAGAACAGGATCGCCATCCAATAGAACATCTCGCCGCGAAAGCTTTGCACCTTGGTGACGTTGAGCGAGTCACCGCTCAGGCGCCATGCCGCGAAAATCGCCAGCAGGATCGCGATCAGGATCATGGAGCCGGTGGCGTAACCCAGTTCCAGCGTGCGGTCCATGAAGTCGGACATGGTAGTGCCGGCGGTGCTGGTCGACAGGATCACGATCCAGTACAGCAGCGGCTTGTAGGTCTTGGCCATCAACTGCGTGATCAGCGTCAGGGCAAACACGCTGATCAGGATCAGCGAGCTGATGGCGTAACCGACGTTAAGGGTCATCGACAACAAATCCCCCGCGGTTTCCCCCAGGGTCGTCGCGCAGATTTTCATGACCCAGAAGGCCAGGGTGATTTGAGGCAGTCTATTCATCGCAGGCAACGCTCCAGTGTGTGACGGCCGGTTGTTGGCTTTATGGCCGTGGGCAGACTGGCGTTGCGCGGGTGAAAAACCGGTCGGGAATGTATGAAAAATCTGTCACACACCCCAAAAACGAAAATTAATCACCGGTTAATACCCCTGCGGCATCCTGCACCTACCTGATCGATGACCTGCGCGACGCTCGCTCCGACGACGAAAGCGATTTGAATGCGCCGCCCTTAACATCAAGTTAATCGATTGTTTTTAGCATTATTTTGCGCTTTTTAATCAATTTAGTTGGCGTAGCATGAACCCCATGCGAAACACATCGCCAACGAATTTCGAATCTGGAGAACGACCATGAAAACCAAACTGATTCTCGCCCTGACCCTGTCCGTACTGGCCGCCAACACTTTCGCCGCCGACGGTTCGGACAAAACCAAATCCGCCGACTTCATTTCCGGCGCCAGCGCTGCCATCGAAACCAGCCACACCGGCACCTACGCTGCCGACGGCTTCGACAAGACCAACGTCGGCAAAGCCGTTGCTGCCGATGGTTTCGATAAAACCGGCACCGCCAACGCCATCGCTGCAGACGGTTTCGATAAAACCGGCACTGCCAACGCCATCGCCGCCGACGGCTTTGATAAAACCGGTACCGCCGCTGCCATCAGCTGATTGCCAGAATGCAGACACCAAAGCCCGGCCATTGCCGGGCTTGTTTGTGTCTGCAGACATGGCATTCACAAACACCACAAATCCCTGTGGGAGCGAGCTTGCTCGCGAAAGCGTGGGATCATCCACCGCAGGCGTTGCCTGACACACCAACTTCGCGAGCAAGCTCGCTCCCACAGATTTTGCATTCGGCTGGAAATAAGTGGATCGTCCTTGCACTATTGGCCGCTGACAAACGCCTTCAGGACCACCCGCCATGCCCGACGACATCCATTTCTACGAACCGGCCAACGGCCACGGTCTGCCCCACGATCCGTTCAACGCCATCGTCGGCCCGCGCCCCATCGGCTGGATTTCTTCGCAGGATGCCGAAGGCCGGCTGAACCTGGCGCCCTACAGCTTTTTCAACGCGTTCAACTACATTCCGCCGATCATCGGGTTCTCCAGCGTCGGGCGCAAAGACAGCCTGAACAACATCGAGCAGACCGGCGAATTCGTCTGGAACCTCGCCACCCGCCCGCTGGCCGAGCAGATGAACCAGAGCTGCGCGATGGTCGGGCCGGAGGTCAACGAATTCGAACTCGCAGGGCTGACGCCGGTGGCGTCGAAGGTGATTGCCGTGCCACGCGTGGCCGAAAGCCCGGTGTCTTTCGAATGCAAGGTCACCCAGATCATTCAGTTGCAGCGCGCCGACGGCGAGACCGTGCCGAGTTGGCTGGTGCTCGGCGAAGTGGTCGCCGTGCATATCGCCAAGTGGCTGTTGAAGGACGGGATCTACGACACCGCCGCCGCCGAACCGATACTGCGGGGCGGCGGACCGGCGGACTATTTCCAGCTGGGGCCGGAGGCGCTGTTCAAGATGTGGCGCCCGGGGGCGACGAAGTAAGCGCTTACCAGATCAGCTCGGCGTCGTCGGTGACGCCCTTGAGCTTGTCCAGTTCGTTGATCGCGGCTTCATCGGCGGCGATGGCGCCGGGGAAAACCTGATCGTTCAGCAGTTTGTGAAAGCGCGGTGCGCCGCCGTCGACCAGGGCCTTGACGGCGATTGCCGCGTGATAACCCTTGTTACCGCCCAACTCGACGGGGACTACAGCGGAAACCGCTTCGAAGTGTTCGAACTCTTTACGTGCCATATCGCAGGTCCTGGCTCAGTCGGATAAGCCCGACATTAAACATTCAACCGGCGAGTTTGTGTATCGGCGCAGTGCATTGGCCTACGGCCTGTGCGGCCGAGACTTCCTTGAACGTGTGGAAATCCAGGCTATTGACCACCAGGTCCTGCACCAGCTCGGCAAAGATTTCCATCGACGGGCTGCTGAAATAGGCGGTCATCGATTGCTGGTTGATCCAGAACCCGGAGACCAGCCACAACTCCGGATCACACTGCGAATGCTGCAAGGAAAAGCTCAGGCAACCGGCGGCGGCACGGGACGGCTCGATCAGCGCGCTCAGGCGCATGCCGAGTTCCGCCGAGCGCCCGGCGCGCGCTCGAACG
Organism: Pseudomonas sp. B20(2017); assembly: GCF_002113125.1. Classification (GTDB taxonomy): domain Bacteria; phylum Pseudomonadota; class Gammaproteobacteria; order Pseudomonadales; family Pseudomonadaceae; genus Aquipseudomonas. The sequence goes on from NZ_NEJP01000005.1 coordinate 3,041, forward strand.
AAGGCCATATGACTGACGGGAATCTGCTTGGACATGTTCAACCCTCCCAGGGAGTCGCGTGGCAGCCGGGGACGGGCTGCGACAGGATCCAAGGTTAAGGGCCGGGCACTGCTCGCCGTTAGTCGATTCCTGCCGCCGCGTTGCACAATCCTGCGAGACTGCACTCAGGACCTGTAACAACCTGTAAAACCCGGTCACAGTCCTGTCATATCGGTTTCGAGCAATCATGACGCTCTGCATCCTGCTATGGCTGGCCGGCAAATCAACCCCATGCAGGATCAGGCAAGCATTTCGCAGGATGTGTCTACCGCTGCGGATTGCACAAACTTATGCTTTGCCCCACTCCACCGCCCTTGCCGAGGATGCCGCGCATGACGTCATTCGATCGTTTTCAAGTTTCGCCCGATGCCGACATGGAAGCCGACATGGAAAAGCAGCGCGCGGAACTGGCAGCCATCATTCGCCGCAACACGTCCGAAGATGGCAGTTATGCCACCGCCGTCGGCTCGCTGTTCATGTCGCGCCACACCCAGTCCCATGACTTCGCCCCGGTGCTCGCGCAACCGGCGCTGTGCATCATGGCCCAGGGGCGCAAAGAGGTACGGCTGGCGGACGAGTTCTTCAATTACGACCCGCTGAATTATCTGGTGGTGTCGGTTTCGATGCCGTTGAGCGGGCGGGTGGTGAATGTCTCGCCTCTGGAACCGATCCTCGCCGTGCGCCTGGACATTGATCCGGCGGAAATCACCGCGCTGATCGCCGACGCCGGCCCGATGGGCGTACCGACCCGGCCGACCGGACGCGGTCTGTATGTGGAGAAGATCGACAGCGCGATGCTCGATGCGGTGCTGCGTCTGGCCCGTCTGCTCGACACGCCGAAAGATATCGCCATGCTCGCGCCGCTGATCCGCCGGGAAATTCTCTATCGCCTGCTGCGCAGTCCGCAGGGCCATCGGCTGTACGAAATCGCCATCGCCAACAGCCAGAGCCACCGCATCAGCCAGGCGATCAAATGGCTCAACGGCAACTTCGAACAGCCGCTGCGCATCGATGATCTGGCGAAGGAAGTGAACCTCAGCGTCTCGACCCTGCATCACCGTTTCAAGGCGATGACGGCGATGAGTCCGTTGCAGTATCAAAAGCAGCTGCGCCTGCAAGAGGCGCGGCGTTTGATGCTGACTGAGGGGCTCGAGGCTTCGGCGGCCGGATACCGCGTGGGTTATGAAAGCCCTTCGCAGTTCAGTCGTGAGTACAGCCGGTTGTTCGGCGCGCCGCCGTTGCGGGATCTGGCGCGGTTGCGGCTGACGGTCTGATCTGGATTATTGCGTCGCGGCTACTGGCCTCTTCGCGGGCAAGCCCGCTCCCACAGTGACTGGTGTCTACTACAAAGCTTGTGTACGACGAATAACCTGTGGGAGCGGGCTTGGTCCGGGCGGCGATCCGACGAAGAGGTCGGCAGAGCCAGCATCAAATCTGGATCAGGCGCCCAACACCCGACACGCCTCACTCGGCAACGTCACCGACACCGGATGCCCGATTCCCAGACCGAAGCCCTGACACGGCGTGCTCAGCGCCGTGAAGGTTACCCCGGAGCATTCCACCGTGGTCTCGATGGTCGCGCCGATGTCGCGCACAAACGTCACCTTGCCCAGCAGACGATTACCTGCTGTGGCCTGCGGCGCCGACAGTTGCAGGTCTTCGGGACGAATCAGCATCTTCACTTTCTGCCCGACCACGATGCTGCTGCAGATCGGCACTTGCAGCGCATCGCCGCCCGGCAGCACGACCTTGCCATCGCCCAGCGCGGTGGCCGGGAATATGTTGCCGGAGCCGATAAAGTCCGCCACAAGCTCGTTGGCCGGATGCCGATAGATTTCAATCGGCGTACCCACCTGCTGCACCCGATGCTCACCGAGGACTACCACGATGTCAGCCATGGTCATGGCCTCGCGCTGATCGTGGGTGACCATGATCGTGGTGATGTTCAGGCGTTGTTGCAGCTGGCGGATTTCCACCTGCATCGACTCGCGCAACTTGGCGTCGAGCGCCGACAGCGGTTCGTCCAGCAGCAGGATTTTCGGGTGCGAGGCAATCGCCCGGGCAATCGCCACTCGCTGACGCTGGCCGCCGGAGAGCTTGGCCACCGGGCGATCGATCATCGGTTGCAGCTGGATCAACTCCAGCAACTCCACCACTCGCGCCTGTTGATCGGCCTTGCTGACGCCGCGCAGTTTCAGCGGATAGGCGATGTTTTCGCCCACGGTCATGTGCGGGAACAGCGCCAGCGACTGGAACACCATGCCGAAGTTGCGCAGGTGCGCCGGGGTGTGGCCGATGTCCTCGCCGTCCAGGCGAATCTCGCCGCCGGTGAGGGTTTCCAGCCCGGCGATCATTCGCAGCAACGTGGTCTTGCCGCAACCCGACGGGCCGAGGAAACACACCAGTTTGCCCTCGGGCAAATGCAGATTGACGTCTTTTACCGCGCAGGCCGAGCCGTAGTGTTTCTCGACGTTTTCCAGAATCAGACCAGACATAAATCACCTCAAGAAATCAAAAGGACACGCCGCCTTCACCGACCAGCTTCTCCAACGCCCAGATCAGGACGAAGTCGATCAACACGATCAGCACGGCAAACGAGAACACAGTAGGGTCGAGCGATGACACGGTGCGGCTGTACATCCAGATCGGCACGGTCATGACGTCGATGGTGTAGAGGAAATAGGTCACGGTGAATTCGTTGAACGAGACGATAAACGCCAGCAGCATCCCCGCCAGAATCCCCGATTTCATCAACGGCACCACCACATCGACAATGGCGCGCAGCGGCGAGGCGCCGAGCATCTGCGCCGCTTCTTCGACTTCGCTGCCGATGGAAAGCATGGCCGCCGTGCAGTTCTTCACCACGAACGGCAGCGCCAGAATCACGTGGGCGATCACCAGCCGCGAAGTGGTCATGTGGAACGGCAGGCTGTCGAACACCAACAGCAAGGCCAGCCCCAGCACCACCATCGGGAACACCAGCGGCAACGACATCAGTTGCAGCGCCACACCCTTGCCACGGAACTCGCAACGGGTCAGCGCGTAAGCCGCCGGCACCGCGATCAGCGTGGCGAAAATCATCGTCAGGCACGACACCAGCAAACTGGTGCCCATGGCCTGGCCGAGGCTCAGCACATCACTGGCATCGGGCGAGACGAAGGTGTGCCACGCCGCCTTGTACCACTGCAGGCTGTAGCTGCTCGGCGGAAAGTCGAGGTTCGACGCGCCGCTGAACGACATCACGATCATGGTCAGGATCGGCAACACCGCCAGGAACAAAATGATCCCGGACAGGATGCCGGCGAACTTGCCGGTGTCGCCCGGCAACAGCGACTGACGCTTCTTGATCAGGGCACTCATTGCGAAGCCTCCAGCAAACGGCGACGGCGGCCGGTGATGTATTCGGACAAGGTCATGATGGCGAGCGTGGTGACGATCAGCACCACCCCGGCGGCGGACGCGGCAGGCCAGTTCATCAGCGGGGCGATCTGGTCATGCACCATCACCGCGAGCATCGGCACGCGCCGACCGCCGAGCAGCAACGGCACCACGAAGCTGCTGGCGTTGTAAGCGAACACCAGGGTCGCGCCAGTGATGATCCCCGGCAGACTCATCGGCAACACAACCTGGCGAAACACTTGAAAACGACTGGCGCCGAGGGTCGCGGCAGCTTCTTCGTAGCTGCGGGAGACACCGCGCATGGCGCTGGCAATCGGCAGCACGGCGAGCGGAAACGCGGTTTGCACCAGGCCCATCAACACGCCGTTCTGGTTGTACAGCAACATGATCGGGCGCTTGATCAGACCGAGGCCCATCAGGGTCTGGTTGAGCATGCCGCCGGGGCCGAGGATCACCAGCCAGCCGTAGCTTTGCAGCAGCAGGTTGACCAGCAGCGGCAACAGTACCGCCGCCAGAAAAATCCGCCGCACGAACGGCGAGGTCAGTCGCGACATGGTGTAGGCCACCGGGATCGCCAGCACCACGGCGATCACCGCGCTGATCAGCGCCAGACGCAAGGTCAGCAGCAACGATTTGAGGTAGTAGGGTTCGAGCAACTGCGCGTAACTGGCCAGGCTGAAACCGGACCACTCCGCGCCCTTGGTGCCGACGCTCATGCGCAGCACCAGCAGGCTGGCGGCAATCAGCACGCCGAGAAGCAGCATCGACGGCGTGAGAAAAAACCACGCCCGCGCCGTCGGCGAAATACCGCGCGCCGGGCGCACGTCACCCGTGCCGACCGGTTGGGTCAGGGATTGATGTTCCATAGCAATGATCTCGTCAATGGAAAAACAACTGACAGACACTGCCTTCAAATTCACGGAGAAACCTGTGGGAGCGAGCTTGCTCGCGATAGCAATCTGTCAGTCGACACTGTCGGTGAATGTCAGTCCGCAATCGCGAGCAAGCTCGCTCCCACAGGTACTTCGGTGTTTGAAGAACCTGCGTCCATCACTCGATCAGGAAGAAAAGATTTCCGTGTAGCGACGAATCCACTGGTCATGCACGGTCGCCAGGAAAGCGTTGTCGTGCATGATCGCCTTCTCCGCGATCTGCTCCGGCGTGAGGATGAACGGGCTCTTGCGCGCTTCGGCGGAGATGATCGCCTTGGCGTTGACCGGGCCGTTGAAGATGTCTTCGGCCATCTTGCCCTGCACCAGCGGGTCGAGGGAGTGGTCGATGAAGGCATAGGCCAGATCGGTGTCGCCCGGACGGTTCTTCGGCATCACCGAGAGCATCAGGTCGGTATAGAAACCTTCCTTCATGCCGAACGTGGCGCCGAGGCCGTAGTTCGGATCGCGGATCTGCTTGGGGAAAAACGCCGGGGCGTAGAGGCCGCCCATGTCCAGAGAACCGGTGCGGAACAGTTCGGCAATCTGGTTGGGGTTTTCGCCCAGGGTCACCACACGCTCCTTGAGCTCGGCGAGTTTCTTGAAGCCCGGTTCGATGTTGTGCTCGTCACCGCCGGCCAGTTTGGCGGCGATGATGATCAGGTCCATCGCCTCGGTCCAGTTCGGCGGCGGCAGGAAAATGTTCGGCGCCAGATCGGCGTCCCACAGCGCGGCGTAACTGTCCGGCGCGGTGGTCTGGGTGCGAGTGCTGTAGACCAGGCTGTTGCACCACAGCAGGTAACCGATGCCGTGACCGTTGGCCCCGGTGCGGTATTTTTCCGGGACATCGACCAGGTTGGGAATGCGGTTGAGATCGGGTTTTTCCAGCAGTCCGGCAGCGGCCAGACCTTCGGCGCCAACGCCAGCCAGGGTGATGATGTCGTACTGCGGACGGTCACCGCCGGCCTTGAGTTTGGCGACCATTTCCGAAGTGCTGCCGGTACGGTCGGCAATCACTTTGGCGCCGGTCTTGGCTTCGAACGTTGCAGCGATGTTGCGCAGTGCGGCGAGGCCCGTGTCATCGGACCAGGTCAGCAGACGCAGGGTCTTGCCGGCAAAGCGGGTGTCGCTGGCACTGGCCCGGATGAAGGGCATGCTCATGGCCGCCGCAGCCACCGAGGCCACGCCGACGGTTTTGATGAATTGACGCCTGTTCAGATCGTGCTCGCCCATTTAGGACTCCCATTATTCTTGTAAGTATGAGATTGATCGCAACCCTTGCATCTGCCTGACCGATATCGCCCAAGCGCCCGGTTTCAAAGGGCTTGAGCGTGGTCTGCGGGTTCATCCTGAGGTCGTGCAAAACACCTGACTATCGATAAAAACTCATTGGAGCCATGAAGCCGGCGCATGCCTCCTTGCGAGGCATGCGCTGACCTTTTTCGGGCATTCAGAGCGCGCGAATCACGTGCTTGATTTCCTGAAATGCCGCCAGACCCCACGGCCCCAATTCACGGCCGATGCTGCTCTGTTTGTAGCCGCCCCACGCCGTCTGCGGGAAGATCACTTGCGGCGCGTTGAGCCACACCAGCCCCGCCTGCAAGGCGTTGGCAACCCGATCCGCGGTCTCGGCATTGCGCGTGACCACGCTGGCCACCAGACCGAACTGACTGTCGTTGGCCAGGGCAATCGCCTCGGCTTCCGAAGCGAAACTGCGTACGCAGATCACCGGCCCGAAGATCTCTTCACACCACAGCGCACTGTCGAGGGGCACTTCGGTGAAGATCGTCGGCTGCAAGAAATAGCCGCGCTGCAGATCGGCGGGACGATTGCCGCCACAGATCAGCTTGGCACCGGCGCTCAGACCACGGTCGATGTGACCGAGCACGCGCTGGTACTGCGCCTGATTGACCAGCGCGCCCATCTCGACTTCCGGGTCGAACGGATCGGCCACACGGATTTTCTCCGCACGGGCCTTCAAGCGGATCAGAAATTCATCGGCCAGTTCATCGGCAACCAGCACCCGGCTGGTGGCCGAGCACATCTGCCCGGCGTTGAAGAAACCGCCACCGCAGGCCAGTTCCACCGCCAGATCCAGGTCGGCATCTTCCAGAATCAGCAGCGAGGATTTTCCGCCCAGTTCCAGGCTCACACCCTTAACGGATTCGGCGGCGCGCTGCATCACTTGCACACCGACGGCGTTGCTGCCGGTAAAGGAAATCTTGGCGATACGCGGATCCGCCGACAGCGGCGCACCGACTGCCAGGCCGGTGCCGCACACCAGGTTGAACACGCCTTTGGGTAGACCGGATTCGGCGATGATCGCTGCCAACTCCAGCTCCGGCAACGGCGTGACTTCAGACGGTTTGAGCACCACGCAGCAACCGGCGGCCAGGGCCGGGGCAAGTTTCCACGCGGTGGTGACCATCGGGAAATTCCACGGCACGATCAGCCCGACCACACCGCACGGCTCGCGGCGCAGGCGCGCGCTGAAGTTGTCGCCCGGCAGCGGCACGTTGCTGTCCTGTTTCCCATCGAGGCCTTCGGCGAGTTCGGCGTAGTACTCGAAGGTGGCGATCACATCGTCGACATCAATGCCCGCTTCGAACTGCGGTTTGCCGTTGTTACTCGACTGCAAGTTCATCAGATGTTCGCGTCCGTTGCGCACGCCATTGGCGATGTTGCGCAGGATCGCAGCGCGCTCGGCGCCGGTAGTTTTCGACCAGCCCTTGAAGGCTTCGGTCGCCGCCGCTACAGCCTGGTCGACGGCGCTTTCATCACCGCCATTGACCGTGGTCAGCAGTGCTTCGGTGGCCGGGTTGATCACGCGCAAGTGTTCGCGGCCGGCGGACCATTGGCCGTTGATGTACAGGCCGTCGAGTGTGGTCGGGAAATTCATCATTGGGCCACCGCCTTCATCCATTGGGTCTGGTCGATCTCGATCAGGGTCGGGCCCTGACGATCCGTTGCGGCGCGCAGTGCACCGCGCAGGTGTGCGGCCGAGCTGATCGCTTCCGCCGCGCAACCCAGGGCCTTGGCCACACCGATGAAGTCCGGGGTGTAGATGTCCACGCCCACCGGCTCGATGGCGCGGTTGACCATGTATTTCTTGATCTCTTCGTAACCCTGGTTATTCCACAACAGGATGATCACCGGGGTGCGCGCTTCGACGGCGCTGGCCAGTTCCGGCAGGGTGAATTGCAGACCGCCGTCGCCGATCAGGCACACCACCGGCGGACGTGCGCCGTGTTCTAGGTTGCCGCCGAGCCACGCGCCAATCGCCGCCGGCAAGGCGTAACCGAGGGTGCCGTAACCGGTGGACGAGTTGAACCAGCGGCGCGGACGCTCCGGGTTGAAAGTCAGGTTGCCGGTGTACACCGGTTGCGTGGAGTCACCGACGAACACCGCGTTCGGCAACTCGTGCAGCACGGTTTCGAGGAAACGGGTCTGGGCCAAGGTCGGCGCGTCCCAGGTTGCCGCCAGGTCTTCACGCAGACGGGCGGCGCGTACCTGACCCCAGTCGTTGCGGCGCTCGGCCAGCGGTTTGTGCGACAGCGCGCTGAGCAATGCTTGCGCCGCATTGCGCGAGTCGGCGACCAGCGCCACGTGGGGCGGGTAGTTGCGCACGGTCTGGTCGGGATCGATATCCACGCGCAGCAACTTGCCGGGAATTTCGAAACCGCCGGCGAAGGTGACGTCGTAGTCGGTTTCCGCCAGTTCGGTGCCGATCGCCAGGATTACGTCGGCATCGGCCACCAGGGCGCGGGTCGCCACCAGGCTCTGGGTCGAACCGATCAACAGCGGATGGCTCGACGGCAGCATGCCTTTGGCGTTGATGGTCAGGGCCACCGGCGCGTCGAGCAGTTCGGCCAGTTCGGTGAGTTCGGCAGCCGCATCGATGGCACCGCCTCCGGCGAGGATCAGCGGACGCTGAGCGCCGGCCAGCAGTTCGGTCATGCGGCTCACGGCGACCGGCGCGGCACCGGCGCGGTCGATGTTGACCGGCACGCTGGTCAGCAGTTCGTCGGCTTCTTCGACCAGTACATCCAGCGGAATTTCGATGTGCACCGGACGCGGACGCCCGGCCTGGAACAGCGCAAACGCACGGGCCAATACGCCCGGCAATTCGGACGCCGACATCAGGGTGTGGGAGAACGCCGCCACACCGCCGACCAGTGCGCTCTGGTTCGGCAGTTCATGCAGCTTGCCGCGACCGCCGCCCAGTTGGCTGCGCGACTGCACGCTGGAGATCACCAGCATCGGGATCGAATCGGCGTAAGCCTGGCCCATGGCGGTGGTTATGTTGGTCATGCCCGGGCCGGTAATGATGAAGCACACACCCGGTTTGCCGCTGGTGCGGGCGTAGCCGTCGGCCATGAAGCCGGCGCCCTGTTCATGGCGCGGGGTGACGTGGTTGATGCTCGAACGGGCCAGCCCGCGATACAACTCCACGGTATGTACCCCGGGAATGCCGAACACCTGCTCGACCCCATAATCTTCGAGTAACTTGACCAGTACTTCGCCACACGTCGCCATGTCTTTGCCCTTCTTGTTCAATTGAGAAATCGGGGCCTTGTGGGAGCGAGCTTGCTCGCGAAAGCGGTAGATCAGTTACATCCATGCCGGATGTACCGACGCATTCGTCGGAACGCCGCCCGGGGCAAGCCCGCTCCCACAGGGATCCGGGAATGGCCTCATTGAAACGGGCGACCCGTAGCCGCAACAATCGATAAAAGCTCATACTAGCCATGTCCTCACGTCATACCTTGGATCCACATGAAACGACTGCCTCCCCTGCCCGCCCTGCACACGTTTCTGATTACCGCGCAGTGCTGCAACTTCACCCGGGCCGCCGAGCAGTTGCACATCACCCAGGGTGCGGTGAGCCGACAGATCGCCGGGCTGGAGGAACATCTGGGTTATGAGCTGTTCATTCGCCTGGCCCGGGGCCTGGAGCTGACGGCCGAAGGTCGCGAATGGCTGCCACGGGTGCAGCAGGTATTCAGCCTGATCGGCGACTCGGTGGAGCAGATCGGCGCCAAGCGCGAGACCCTGCAACTCAAGGCCCCGAGCTGCGTGATGCGCTGGTTGTTGCCGCGCCTGCTGCAATGGCAGCGCGAGCGCCCGGACGTGCCGGTGAAACTCACGGCATCGTTGCAACACGGTGTGGACTTTCATCGCGAGCAGTTCGACGCCGCAGTGATCTACGGCACCGCGCCCCACGACTCACCCGCGACCCTGCATCTGTTCGATGAGCAACTGACGCCGGTCTGCTCGCCTACGCTGCTCAACGGCGGTCCGGCCCTGCACACACCGGCAGACCTGCAACAACATCTGCTGCTGCATCCGACTCACACCGATGACGACTGGACGCTATGGCTTGAAGCCGCCGAACTGTACTTGAGCAACATCAGCAGCGGTCAGCATTTCGAGACGCTGGATCAGGCGATGTCGATGGCGTCCCACGGGACGGGGGTGGCGATTGGCGACTGGTCGTTGATCGGCGATGACTTGAACGCCGGGCGACTGGTGATGCCGTTCGATCTGAAGGTGAAGACGGGATTAGGCTATTACATCGTGGCGCCGGCGTCGGAGCCGTCGGCGAAGTTGCAGGAATTGATGGGGTGGTTGGTGGAGCAGGCTCATACGCGGTGAACACCCCAATATCCTGTGGGAGCGAGCTTGCTCGCGAATACGGTGTGTCATTCAACGTTGATGTCGACTGACACGCCCTCTTCGCGAGCAAGCTCGCTCCCACATTGGATCGGTGTTGAGATTCAGTAACCGACCGTAAACCGCTGACGCGAATGCTTCGGCGTTTCCACTTCGTCGATCAGCGCAATTGCGTAGTCGGCAAAGCTGATCGAGCTCTGGCCTTCAACACTCACCAGCAAGTCATCCTTGCCAACACGGAATTTACCGGTGCGCTCGCCTTCGACAAACAGCGCCGACGGCGACAGGAACGTCCAGTCCAGTTCCTTTTCCTGACGCAGGGCATCAAGGAATGCCGCACCGGCACTGGCCTCAGCCTTGTACTCGGCCGGGAACCCGGCGCTGTCGATCACGCGGGTGCCGTCCGGCAGCAACAGCGATCCGGCACCGCCGACCACCAGCAGACGTTTTACGCCCGCCTGTTTCACCGGACCGATCAGCGCGCTGGCCGGCACCGTGGCGAAATGCGCGGCGCTGATCACCACATCGTGACCGGCGACGGCGTCCTGCAACGCAGCGGCATCCAGCACGTCGACATTCTTGCTGACCACACCGGCGCGGGCGCCGATCTTCGAGGTATCCCGGGCGATGGCGGTGACACTATGGCCGCGACGCAGGGCTTCTTCCAGCAATTGGCTGCCGGCACGGCCGGTGGCACCAATGATTGCGATCTTGCTCATGACATTCTCCAGTTGGCTTGAGAGTGCTGCGTTTTTCAGAATCGGGTTACCACTGCATTTCGCCCTTGGCGACTTTGGCGCTCAGCTCCAGGGAGCTTTCCTCGCCCAGTGTCGGGTAGCGTTTTTTCATCGCGGCGATCAACGCGGCAGAATCCTTGGCCTTGGCGGTTTCTGCGTCGAATGCCTTGATGTAGTCGGCAGTGAATTTCACGGCCGCCAGCGAACGGGCGCTGTCACCCAGGTAGTGACCGGGCACCACGGTTTTCGGTTTCAGGGTTTCGATCGAGTGCAGGGTTTCCAGCCAGTCGGCGTGGGATTGCGCGGTCTGGGTGTCGGCCATCCACACGTGGATGTTCTCGGCGACAACCACACCGCCGACCACGGCTTTCAGCGACGGGATCCACACGAAGCTACGATCCGGTTGTTTGCCTTCCAGGCCGACCACCTGCAACTTCTGCCCTTCGAGCATCAGGCTGTCACCCTTGAGCACGCCCGGCACGATGGTTTTGGTCGGCACGTCGGCGCCCATTTTCGGACCCCAGAATGCGAGTTTGCCGTCGACAGTTTTTTTGATGTGATCAACGGTCGGTTGCGAGGCCAGCACCTTGGCCTCCGGGAAGGCTTTGGTCAGGGTGTCGAGACCGAAGTAGTAATCCGGGTCACCGTGGCTGATGTAGATGGTGGTCAGTTGCTTGCCGCTGGCGCGGATCTTTTCCACCACTTGCTCGGCCTGGGATTTGCCGAACTGGGCGTCCACCAGAATCGCGTCCTTCTCGCCGCTGACCAGCACCGAGGTCACCGGGAAGATCGCGTTGGTGCCCGGATTGTAGACGTCGAGAGTCAGGTTCGCAGCCGCTGCGTGGGCAGCAAAGCCGAGGGTGGCGGTGGCCAGTAAAACGCGCTTGAGGGTGGTGAAGCCGATCATGGGTTGCTCCGCTGTTCGAATGCCGTGCTTGGCGATGGGGACAGAGCTTAGTTGCCAGACTCGTTACAAAAAATGCGATGCTTGGACATAGTTTGTTTCTGAAAGCGGGCAAATCATGGATCGTCTCCAAGCAATGCGGGTATTTGTCACGGTAGTGGATCTGGGCAGCCAGTCGGCGGCGGCCGATCATCTGGACCTGTCGCGGCCGGTGGTGTCGCGCTATCTGGCGGAACTGGAGGACTGGGTCGGCGCGCGCCTGATGCACCGCACCACGCGCAAGTTGAGCCTGACTGCCGCCGGCAACGAAATCCTGCCGCGCTGCCGGCAGATGCTGGAGCTGTCCGGCGACATGCAGGCCGCCGTCAGCGAACCCACCGATGCGCCTCGGGGCTTGTTGCGGATCAGCGTCAGCACCTCGTTCGGCCAGGCGCAACTGGCCGACGCCATGGCGGCGTTCGTCAAAGCGTATCCGGGGGTGAACATTGACCTGCAAATGCTTGATCGCACCGTGAACCTGGTGGACGAGCGCATCGACCTGGCGATCCGCACCAGCAACGATCTGGACCCCAACCTGATCGCCAGGCGCCTGACGGTCTGCCGCTCGGTGGTCTGCGCGGCGCCCGCCTATCTGCAGGAACATCCGCAGCCACAACGGGTGGAGGAACTGAGCCGGCACAACTGCCTGACCCATTCCTACTTCGGCAAAAGCCTGTGGCATTTCGAGGAAGATGGCGAACCCGTCTCGGTGCCGGTGCAGGGCAACATCAGCGCCAACGAGGCCAGCACCCTGTTGCGCGCAACCCTGGCCGGCGCCGGGGTGGCGATGCTGCCGACCTATCAGGCCGGGGTGCATGTGCACAGCGGCGAACTGGTTCGCCTGCTGCCCCACGCCGAGCCCCGGCAGATGAACATCTACGCCGTGTATGCCTCGCGCAAGCACATGCCGGCAGCGTTGCGCTGCATGCTGGATTTTCTGGTGCAGCGTTTTCCCGAAAACCCGCAGTGGGATATCGGGCTGTAATCCTGTTCGCAGAGCCGCTGGCAACTCCACGGCGCTGACCTATGCTGAAAACAGTACCCAAGGGTATTCGTTCAGAGGTCAACGCCATGAACACCAGAACAAGAAGATACCTCGCGATTTTCATCACCTGCGCGGCCACGCTGGCGCTGTACGGCACCGCAGCGTGGCGCGTGGAACAGTTGCGGCAACTGCCCCGTGAGTACGCGAGCTGCAACTTCGAGCGCTGCATCCCTCACAACGCCACCCTCAACGCCCTGCGCTGATACAGGACGTCAGTGGGACTGAGCTTGCTCACGAACGCGGCGTGTCAGGTGGCAAAGTTGCCGGCTGATACACCGTCTTCGCGAGCAAGCTCGCTCCCACCTATTCACTCTCTTGTTGCTCGGATTTGAGTCGGTCGCGGAACGCCTTTGGCGAGATCCCCACCCGGCGCCGGAACAGGCGCGTGAAGTTGGTCGGATCGGAAAACCCCAACACTTCGGACATCTCGTAAATGGTCATGCTCGTATAAGTCAGCAGGCGCTTGGCTTCCAGTAACTGACGCTCGTGCATGATCTGCAACGCCGGCTGCCCCGCCAGTTCACGGCAGGTGCCGTTGAGGTGCGAGACGGAAATCCCCAGCCGATGGGCCAGGTCTTCGACCTTGACGTGCTGGCGGTAGGTTTCTTCCACCAGTTGAATGAACCCGTTGAGGTATTCGCGCTGACGTTGCGGGCGTTGCGTGGCGTTGTGACGGTGGATCGCCTGACGGCTGACCCAGACCATGATCACGCTGACCAGCGAATGCATGAGCATTTCCCGCGCCGGCTGATGACCGTTGTACTCCGCCTGCAACGCGGCAAACAGACTGTTGAGGTAATCCGCGTCCTTGCCCGCCGGATAACTTTCGGCCTGGGCCAGGGCCTGCACCGCGCTGCCCAGTTGCGCCTGCAAATGGTTGATCAACGGTGTGGCGAGGGTGACGACAAATCCTTCGACGTCCTCGGAAAAACGGAATCCATGCACCGATAACGGCGGCAGGATCTGGATCGCGGCTTCGTTCAGTTGCGTGCGTTGGCCTTCGATTTCAAGCTCTGCCTGACCTTTGAATACGAAGAGCAACTGGCACAAATCGGCGTGGCGGTGGGGTTTGATTTCCCATTGGTGTTCGCGGCTGCGTTTGGAAATGGTTTCACAGTGCAGCAAGTCAGGGGTCGGCCAGTCCAGGCTTTCACCGTAGAGCTTGAACACCGGAATCGAAGGCAGGTCAGGCTTGTTCATCACTTCAATCCAGGCCTCGAGGTTTGCGGGCGATAATCGCACCGATTGGCAGAATGTACAGGTATCGGCTCAGTTTTCACCTTCAATTGACAGACCCGCAAGGGAAAAATGCAAGCACTCGAATCCTCAAACTCATTCACCGGCCGTTGTCGCGTGAAGCTTGCGAGTCATAAAAACAATGAAAACGCTGAAAACCCAAGTCGCCATTATCGGCGCCGGTCCGTCCGGATTATTGCTCGGCCAACTGCTGCACAACGCCGGCATCGACACCCTGATTCTGGAGCGTCAGACACCTGACTATGTACTCGGCCGAATCCGCGCCGGTGTGCTTGAACAAGGCATGGTAGAGCTATTGCGCGAGGCTGGCGTGGGTCAGCGGATGGACGCCGAAGGGCTGGTGCATGGCGGGTTCGAACTGGCCCTGGACGGGCGTCGGGTACACATCGATCTGCAGGCGTTGACCGGTGGAAAAACCGTGATGGTCTACGGCCAGACCGAGGTCACCCGCGACCTGATGGCCGCTCGTCGGGAGACCGGCGGACAAACCATCTACGAAGCCAGCCATGTCGTTCCCTGTGGCATGAAAAGCGACGAAGCCTATGTCACCTTCGAAAAGGACGGCGAAACCTGGCGCGTCGATTGCGACTACATCGCCGGTTGCGACGGGTTCCACGGTGTGGCCCGGCAGTCGATTCCCGAGGACTGCCTGAAAGTCTTTGAGCGGGTTTATCCGTTCGGCTGGCTGGGCATTCTCGCCGATACGCCACCGATTCACGACGAACTGGTCTACGCCCGCCACGAGCGCGGCTTCGCCCTGTGCAGCATGCGTTCGGCGACCCGCACCCGCTATTACCTGCAAGTGCCGGCCGAGGAAAACGTCGACGACTGGTCGGATCAGCGTTTCTGGGATGAACTGCGCAATCGTCTGCCGAAGGATCTGGCGCAGAAACTGGTGACCGGTCCGTCGATTGAAAAGAGCATCGCGCCGCTGCGCAGTTTTGTGGTCGAGCCGATGCAGTACGGGCGGATGTTTCTGGTCGGGGATGCAGCGCACATCGTTCCGCCGACCGGCGCCAAGGGTCTGAATCTGGCGGCCAGCGATGTCAGCACGCTGTTCAGGATTTTGCTGAAGGTCTATCGCGAAGGTCGCACTGACTTACTGGAGAAATACTCGGAGATCTGCCTGCGCCGGGTGTGGAAAGCCGAGCGGTTTTCCTGGTGGATGACTTCGATGCTGCACCGCTTCGATGAGCATGATGATTTCAGCCAGCGGATCTGCGCTTCGGAACTGGACTACTTTGTCAGTTCAGAGGCGGGTCAAAAAACCATTGCAGAAAATTACGTCGGGCTTCCGTATGAGGCTATCGAATAGCCTGCTATCGACTTACACTGGCGAGCACTGATCCGCTCGCCACGGCGGATATCATCTCTGCCCACAGGTTTGCCCGTGACCACTCTCAACCATCCCGAAACGCCCAAACCGGCCATTCGCAGCGTGCTGGTCGCGCTGATGATGGCGATCTTTCTCGGCGCGCTGGACCAGACCATCGTCGCCGTTTCCATGCCGGCCATCTCCGCCCAGTTCAAGGACGTCAGCCTGCTGGCTTGGGTGATTTCGGGCTACATGGTGGCGATGACCGTGGCGGTGCCGATCTACGGCAAGCTCGGCGATCTATACGGGCGGCGCAAACTGATGCTGTTCGGCATGGGCCTGTTCACCCTCGCCTCGCTGTTCTGCGGCATGGCCCAGAGCATGGAGCAACTGGTACTGGCGCGGATTTTCCAGGGCATCGGTGCCGGCGGGATGATTTCGGTAAGTCAGGCGATCATCGGCGACATCGTCCCGCCTCGCGAACGCGGGCGCTACCAGGGCTATTTCTCCAGCATGTACGCGGTGGCCAGCGTTGCCGGCCCGGTGCTCGGCGGCTACATGACCGAGTACCTGTCATGGCGCTGGGTGTTCCTGATCAACTTGCCGCTGGGCCTTGGCGCGTACTGGGTGGCGCGACGCAATCTGATCGGCCTGCCGATTCCCCAGCGCAAACCAATCATCGATTATCTCGGCACGCTGCTGATGATCATCGGCCTGACCGCGCTGTTGCTGGCGATCACTCAGGTTGGCCAGGGCCACGCGTGGCGCAGCAGTGAAGTGCTCGGTTTGTTCGCTTGCGCGGTGGCGGTGTTGGCGGTGTTTGTCTGGCATGAACGACGCGTCCGGGAGCCGTTGCTGCCGATGCACCTGTTCACCAACCGCAGCGCGCTGCTGTGCTGGTGCACGATTTTCTTTTGCAGCTTCCAGGCGATTTCGCTGATTGTGCTGATGCCGCTGCGCTTCCAGAGCGTGACCGGTGCTGGGGCGGACAGCGCTGCATTGCACTTGCTGCCGCTGGCGATGGGATTGCCGATCGGCGCGTATTTCGCCGGACGCCGCACTTCGATCACCGGACGCTATAAACCGCAGATTCTGAGCGGCGCGCTGCTGATGCCGATCTCGATCCTCGGCATGGCCTTCAGCCCGCCCGATGCGACGCTGCTCAGCAGCCTGTTCATGCTGCTCAGCGGGATCGCCGGTGGCATGCAGTTCCCGACCTCGCTGGTCGGCACGCAGAATTCGGTCGAGCAAAAGGACATCGGCGTCGCCACCAGCACCACCAACCTGTTCCGCTCCCTGGGCGGCGCGGTGGGTGTGGCGTTGATGTCGGCGCTGTTGCTGGCGTTGTTGCAGGACTCCAGTTTCGCCCACCTGGCTGGCAGCTCGCTGATGAGCGAAGGGCATTCCGGCAACGTGCTGCTCGATGGCCTGAACGCGGCGCCCGGCGATGCGCAGAACGCCTTGCGCGCCGAGCTGCTGGTGACATTCCGGCATTTGCTGATGGTCAGCGCGGCAGTGTCGCTGCTCGGGCTGGCGGCGGCGATCGCGATGCCGAACCGGTTGTTGCGCGGGCGTGAACACGGCGCCCGCTGACTAACGAACACCGCGTGACCTGTGGGAGCGACGGTGCGACGACTCGACTTGCTCGCGATGGGAGCGTGTCAGTCAACGATATTGGTGAATGACACATTGCATCGCGAGCAAGTCGAGTCGTCGCACCGTCGCTCCCACAGGGATGTGCACTCAAGCACTGTAATAACCGACCGCCACCAGCATGTTCCCGACCTTCTTCAGGTAGGCATGTTTGTTCTCGACCTTGCCGGTCACCGGGTTTTTCCAGCGGTACTCGTACTCCCCCTCATCCTGTTTGCCAATCAGCGCGAGAATCGGTTCGCCCACCGGTTTGCCTTCCGGGTCATCGACCTTGGCGAAATCGGTGTTGATCAGGCGCAAGTTGGTGCCGTGGGCGACGTAGCGGTGGTTGTCGAGATTGACGACGAACACATACAGGTCGTCCTGCAAGTAACCGCCCTTGAGCGAGTTGATCGCGGACAACGTGCCCTTCTCGTCTTTGGTCAGGTCGGTGGCCGCTTTGTCGAGCAATGCTTTCGCCTGTTCAGCCGACGCGCGCGGCAAGTAATAACCCACTGCCAGAATCCGCTGACCGATGCGTTGATAGTAAACATGCTTGCGCTCGACCTTGCCGTCGGACCAGTTCTGCCAGCGGTATTCGGCCTGCTGGATGCCGTTGCCTTCCGGCACTTTCAAGGCGTCCTTGAAGGACTTCTGCAAGTCCGGCCCGAGGACTTCGCTGACGTCGCGACCGATCAATGCCGACGATGGCCCACCGCTGGCGAGCATCACGCCCTTGGTGTCGACCACGAACACGTAGCGATCCTTGTCGACGAATTCGCCCTGGCGGCTGAACGCCGCGAACGCCTTGTCGCCGTTGTCGTGGTAGTAGGCCAGAGCCTTTTCCAGCAGGGCGATGGCGGCCTTGCTGTCGTCTTTTTCCGTGGCGGCCGCGTTGGCCTGACCGAAACTCAACAGCAGCACCGCGCCGAGCCAGGCCAGCTTGTGCACAAACCCCATGACGCATCCCTCGTTCTTGTTGGTGTTTCAAGAGCGTAGACGGCCTGAAGGCATGTATGGATATTCAGAAAGCTTCTGAATGTTGCTGCGGCGAGGGTGTTCGCGCCCTCGCCATGCGACAAACTTACGGACGGGCGTTGATTTGCTGTTGCAGATTCTGGATCTGCGCTTGCAGGGTGTTGATGTTGCGGGTCATCTGCCCACGGAATGCGTCGAACTCGGCGGTGTTGGTGCCGCCCTGCGCAGCGGCCGGACGATTGTCCTGCTCGCTCTTGAGAATGACGATTTCCTGCTCCAGACGCTCGATGGCGGCGTTCGAACTGCCCTGTTTTTTCAGGGCCGTGATGTCGGCACCGAGGCTCTTGAACTGTGCATCGAAACCCTTCACCTGTGCATCGAAGCTCTTGAGCTGGGCGTCGACTTTGCTGGTGTCGGCCGGTGTGCTTTTCAGCGTGGCCAGTTCGGCGCTCAGGGCTTTGACCTGGGCCTGCAACTGGGTGTTGGCGTTCTGTTGTTCAGTGGTCTGGGCGGTCATCTGCGCCAGGCGCTTGTCCAGATCCGTCGCCTGCCCGGCCACGCCCTGCTGCTGTTTGCTCTGATCCTGAAGCGCGCTTTGCAGCTGTTTGATCTGCAGCTTCAAAGCTTCGCTGTCGGTGGTGACGTTGGTCTGGCTGGCCACGACCTTGCCGGAAATGTCCTGCAGCCGCCCAGCCGCTTCCTCACTGATACGCGCGAAACTTTCCTGGGTCGCCACCAGTTGCTGCTCCATCAGCGAAATCTGCTGGAAGCTCCACCAAGCCAGACCAATGAAGGCGAAGAACAATGCGCCGACCAGTGCCCACAACGGCCCGGTGCTGGCAGCCTTGACCTTGACCACCGGCGGCGTGCGCGAATGCACGGAGGTGCGGGCGGTGGCCGGAAAGTCGTCGTCATCGAGGGCGTCGGCGCGCAGGCTCGGTACATCGTCGAAATCGTCGTGGGCATCGTTACGCATGGACATTGAGGCAACCTTTGTGAAACTCGGTGATGGCAGATTGGGGCGAAGTATAAACCCCGCGGCCGCTGGGGTTGACCCTCAAGCCGTGGCGCGGTTCAGTGCCGGCCGGCAGATTCGTGTCAACGAATGTCCTGGGCCTTCCACCAGCCACAGAACTCATCGAGGGCCGTCCACAGACTGACTTTCGGATCGTAGTCCAGATAATGCCGGGCGCGACTGATGTCGAGGGTGAAATTTTTGTTCATCACCTGCATGCCCAGGCGCGACAGGGTCGGCTCGGGACGCCCCGGCCAGAGCTTGCACACACCTTCGTTGAGCGCCGCCACGCTGTAGGCCAGGCCGTAGGAACGGTATTTGGTGACCTGTGGGACTTCCATCTTGCGCATCACGTAATTGACTACATCCCACAGCGGCACCGGAGCGCCGTTGCTGATGTTGTAGGCCTTGCCCAGCGCTGAGGCGTCGGCCAGCAGGCTGCTGAGCAACGCTTCGTTGAGGTTGTGCACGCTGGTGAAATCGACCTTGTTCAGACCGTTGCCGATGATCGCCAGACGGCCCTTGCGCTGCATGTTCAGCAAGCGCGGGAAGATGCTCATGTCGCCGGCGCCGGTGACGAAACGCGGGCGCAGGGCGAGGGTTTCGAGGCCGAATTCCTGGGCGCCGAAAACCTTTTGCTCGGCCAGGTATTTGGTCGCTGCGTAGTGATGCTTGAAGCGCTTGGGCACTTGCTCTTCGGTCAGGCCGAGATGGTCGCGACCGTCAAAGTAGATCGAGGGCGACGACAGATGCACCAGCCGCCGAACCCGTTGTTTCAGGCAGGCCTCGACCACGTTTTCGGTGACCTGCACGTTGCCCTGATGGAAGTCCTGATACCGACCCCACAAGCCGACCGCGCCGGCGCAATGCACCACAGCTTCGACATCACTGCATAGCGCACGCACCAGATCCGGGTCGCTCAAATCGCCTTGAACGAACTCGGCACCGCGACGCACCAGATGCTCGACACCCTCGGCCCGGCGACCGTTGACCCGCACGTCCAGGCCCTGCTCCAGGGCGAAACGCGCAAAGCGTCCGCCAATGAAGCCGCTTGCGCCGGTGACCAGAATTTTCATGTAAAGCTCCGCTGTCTTTCGTTTGCCTGATTCGTGAGTCTTGACGCTGGCCGTCAGTCCAACGGCACGAGCCATTGCGCCGACGAGCGCACCAATTGCTCGGTCAACAGGCCGAGCAACTGACCGCCATTGCGCCAATGATGCCAGTACAAGGGCACATCGATCGGTTTATCTGGCAACAGTTCGCGCAGCACGCCGCGCTCCAGTTGTTCGCGCACCTGTAATTCCGGCACCAGTCCCCAGCCGAGCCCGGCTTCGGTCAGGCGAATGAAACCTTCGGACGACGGACACAGGTGATGTTCGAAACCGCCATCGACGCCGAGGGATGCGAGATATCGATGCTGCAGAAAATCGTCCGGGCCGAACACCAGCGCCGGGGTGCGCGGTAATTGCTCGGCCCGCACGCCGTCGGGAAAGTGCCGTTCAATGAACGCCGGACTGGCCAGTGCCCGATAACGCATCGCGCCAAGTAACACGCTGCGCGCGCCTGCTACCGGCCGCTCGCTGGCGCACAGGCAACCGGCCACTTCACCGGCGCGCATGCGTTTGAGGCCGACGGTCTGGTCTTCGACGATCAGGTCCAGCAATAGATGTTGTTCGGCGCAGAAATCGCCCACCGCCTCGGCCCACCAAGTGGCGAGGCTGTCGGCATTCAGGGCGATGCGCAGGCGCTCCGGCAGGCCTTCTTCGTCCAGCGCCGGCACCAGCGTCTGCAAATCCCGTTCGAGCAGGCGCACCTGCTGCACATGGTTGAGCAGGCGCCGGCCAATCTCGGTCGGCGAAGGCGGCGTGCCGCGCACCAAAACCGGCTGACCGATCCGCGCCTCCAGCAGTTTGATCCGCTGGGAAATTGCCGATTGCGAAAGGCCCAGCACCTGCGCCGCCCGTTCGAATCCGGCCTGCTCGACCACGGCGGCCAGAGCGGAAAGCAATTTGTAGTCGAACATCAGTTTTCCTAATGAGCGATCAGCACTATTGGTTTTTCTTATACAGCGTCAACCGGGAGAATAGCCAGCGAGCACTCTTTATCAAGGACCACCTCCATGGCTGGCGAAACCTCGTTGACCACCCTGCTGCGCAGCATGAGCCCGCAGCTCAATGCTGGCGAATACGTATTCTGTACCTTGCGCGACGGGCATTTGCCGAGTGGCCTGGAAATCGTCGGCAGTTTCCGTGAACAGGAAGGCCTGACGGTGATTCTCGAACGCTCCCACGCCGAGCGCGCCGGTTTCGGCTTTGACTATGTCGCGGCGTGGATCACGTTGAACGTGCATTCGGCGCTGGAGGCCGTCGGCCTGACCGCCGCGTTCGCCACCGCACTGGGCAAGGCCGGTATCAGTTGCAACGTGATTGCCGGCTACTACCACGATCATTTGTTCGTCGGTCAGGCCGACGCCGAACGCGCCATGCAAGTGCTGCGCGATCTCGCAGCCAACGCGGAGTAACGATCATGTGGCAAAGCTATACCAACGGTTTGCTGGTGGCGTTCGGGCTGATCATGGCGATCGGCACGCAGAATGCCTTTGTCCTGGCGCAGAGCCTGCGGCGTGAGCATCACCTGCCGGTCGCCGCACTGTGCGTCGCCTGTGATGCGTTGCTGGTGGCGGCAGGTGTTTTCGGTCTGGCCACTGTGCTGGCGCAGAATCCGACCCTATTGGCGGTCGCCCGCTGGGGCGGCGCGGTGTTTCTGATCTGGTACGGCAGCCAGGCGTTGCGCCGGGCTTGCTCGAAGCAAAGTCTGCAACAGGGAGAAAACCAGACCGTACGTTCGCTGCGCGCGGTGATGCTCAGCGCACTGGCAGTGACGCTGCTCAACCCGCACGTCTATCTGGACACCGTTCTGCTGATCGGCTCTCTCGGCGCACAACAGTCGGTGCCCGGCGCTTATGTCATCGGTGCGGCGAGTGCTTCGCTGCTGTGGTTCTTCACCCTGGCGTTCGGCGCGGCATGGCTCGCACCATGGCTGGCGCGGCCGAGTACGTGGCGGATTCTGGATCTGTTGGTGGCGGTGATGATGTTCACGGTGGCGGGGCAATTGATATTGGCTTCCTGAATTATTCCAAAAGGCTCTGGAACCTCTATCCCACACAGTTGTTGCGTGGTTAACCCGCCCCCCCGGTGCTATGATCCGAACCCTGCGCCGCAAAGAGTAAAAACTCGCCGGTGCATTTCTGGCCGCCCGTGATCGGCCTTGCGCTCACCGCAACAGACCTGATTAGGAGAATCATCATGGCTTTCGAATTGCCGCCGCTGCCTTACGCACACGATGCCCTGCAGCCGCACATTTCCAAGGAAACCCTGGAATTCCACCACGACAAGCACCACAACACCTACGTCGTGAACCTGAACAACCTGGTGCCAGGCACCGAGTTCGAAGGCAAGACCCTGGAAGAAATCGTCAAGACTTCCTCGGGCGGCATCTTCAACAACGCCGCTCAGGTCTGGAACCACACCTTCTACTGGAACTGCCTGGCGCCAAACGCCGGCGGTCAACCAACCGGCGCACTGGCTGAAGCCATCAACGCGGCGTTCGGCTCGTTCGACAAGTTCAAGGAAGAGTTCAGCAAAACCTCGATCGGCACCTTCGGTTCCGGCTGGGGCTGGCTGGTGAAAAAGGCTGACGGTTCCCTGGCTCTGGCCAGCACCATCGGCGCCGGCAACCCGCTGACCAGCGGCGACACCCCGCTGCTGACCTGCGACGTATGGGAACACGCTTACTACATCGACTACCGTAACCTGCGTCCTAAGTACGTCGAGGCGTTCTGGAACCTGGTCAACTGGAAGTTCGTGGCCGAGCAGTTCGAAGGCAAGACCTTCACCGCTTAAGCTGCGTCCCCGAAAAAACCCGGCATTGCCGGGTTTTTTTCTGCCCGCAAAAATCATCGTGGGTGCGTCGCATCACAAACAGGGCCTTTTCCCACACGTAAAGAAGCCCTTCTCGCCTTGCTCCCAAGCCACAGCGGACTAACATCAAAAATGGAAAAATTGTCCGACACCCTCAAGTTGGAGAGCAAAACTACCGACACAGTACAAATAGGGCAAATACTCCAGACAGCAGCATTTCGGCCAAGGCCACGGACAAATTTTCCAGGGCTCGAATGTCCCTTTGACTGCCAACACGGGATTGCCAATACTCATGGCAACTTGACGCTACCCGCACGGAACAAGGAATAACCCTTTGAAGCTGGAACTCAAGAACAGCTT
Source organism: Pseudomonas sp. B20(2017) (assembly GCF_002113125.1). Lineage (GTDB taxonomy): Bacteria > Pseudomonadota > Gammaproteobacteria > Pseudomonadales > Pseudomonadaceae > Aquipseudomonas. Next base: position 26,283 of record NZ_NEJP01000005.1, read on the forward strand.
GTCGGTGAAGTTGCTCCGGGTCGTGCTCCTGTCGGCATTGATCGTCGGCGTGGTCTTGAGCTGCGCGCAGATTGTTTTCGATGCCTATAAAACACGCCAGGCCGTCGCCGGCGATGCCGAACGCATCCTCGACATGTTCCGCGATCCCTCCACCCAGGCTGTTTACAGTCTGGATCGGGAAATGGGCATGCAGGTGATCGAAGGACTGTTCCAGGACGACGCCGTGCGTCAGGCCTCCATCGGCCATCCCAACGAAGCGATGCTCGCGCAGAAATCCCGTGAGCTGCAGCATTCCAACAGCCGCTGGCTGACCGACCTGATCCTCGGCCAGGAACGCACTTTCACCACCCAACTGGTGGGACGCGGGCCGTACAGCGAGTATTACGGCGACCTGAGCATCACCCTCGACACGGCCACCTACGGTCAGGGATTCATCGTCAGCTCGGTGATCATCTTCATTTCCGGCGTGTTGCGCGCTTTGGCCATGGGCCTGGTGCTGTATCTGGTCTATCACTGGCTGCTGACCAAACCGCTGTCGCGGATCATCGAACACCTCACCGAGATCAACCCGGACCGCCCCAGCGAACACAAGATTCCGCAGCTCAAGGGCCACGAGAAGAACGAACTCGGAATCTGGATCAACACCGCCAACCAGTTGCTCGAATCCATCGAACGCAATACCCACCTGCGCCACGAAGCGGAAAACAGCCTGCTGCGCATGGCCCAGTACGACTTCCTCACCGGCCTGCCGAACCGCCAGCAATTGCAACAGCAACTGGACAAGATTCTGGTGGATGCCGGCAAGCTGCAGCGGCGGGTCGCCGTCCTTTGCGTAGGTCTGGACGATTTTAAAGGCATCAACGAACAATTCAGCTACCAGACCGGCGACCAATTGCTGCTGGCCTTGGCTGACCGCCTTCGCGCCCACAGCGGTCGCCTCGGCGCCCTCGCCCGTCTCGGCGGCGATCAGTTCGCGCTGGTGCAGGCCGATATCGAACAGCCTTACGAGGCGGCGGAACTGGCGCAAAGCATCCTTGATGACCTGGAAGCGCCGTTCGCCCTCGATCATCAGGAAATCCGTCTGCGCGCGACCATCGGCATCACTTTGTTCCCGGAGGACGGCGACAGCACCGAGAAGCTGTTGCAGAAAGCAGAACAGACCATGACCCTGGCCAAGACCCGCTCGCGCAACCGCTATCAGTTCTATATCGCCAGCGTCGACAGCGAGATGCGCCGCCGTCGCGAACTGGAAAAAGACCTGCGCGACGCCTTGCTGCGCGATCAGTTCTACCTCGTCTATCAGCCGCAGATCAGCTACCGCGATCATCGCGTGGTCGGGGTCGAGGCATTGATCCGCTGGCAGCATCCGGAACACGGTCTGGTGCCGCCGGACCTGTTCATCCCGCTGGCCGAGCAGAACGGCACCATCATAGCCATCGGCGAATGGGTGCTGGATCAGGCCTGCAAGCAACTGCGCGACTGGCACGATCAGGGCTTCGTCGATCTGCGCATGGCGGTCAACCTGTCCACCGTGCAGTTGCACCATGCCGAGCTGCCACGGGTGGTCAACAACCTGTTGCAGATGTACCGCCTGCCGCCGCGCAGCCTGGAGCTGGAAGTCACCGAAACCGGCCTGATGGAAGACATCAGCACCGCCGCCCAGCACCTTCTGAGCCTGCGTCGCTCCGGTGCCTTGATCGCCATCGACGACTTCGGCACTGGCTACTCCTCGCTGAGTTATCTCAAAAGTCTGCCGCTGGACAAGATCAAGATCGACAAGAGCTTCGTCCAGGACCTGCTGGATGACGACGATGACGCGACCATCGTTCGCGCCATCATTCAACTGGGCAAGAGCCTGGGCATGCAGGTGATCGCCGAGGGCGTGGAAACCGCCGAACAGGAAACCTACATCATCTCCGAAGGCTGCCACGAAGGTCAGGGTTACCACTACAGCAAACCGCTACCGGCGCGCGAGCTGAGCGTTTATCTCAAGCAGGCCCAGCGCAGCAACGCGGCCATCCTCTGACATCTCCCTGCGAAGCCCGGCAAAACCCTTGATCCGCCGGGTGTGGTCTACGCTGTTGATCCAGCGCAAACCCCGCGCAAATAGGAAATATTTCCAGCTACAACCCTTTACACATAATGCGAAAGATTTGCATTATGTCGCAGCTTTGCGCACCCCCGCGCCTGTCCACTCAATTACCGAAGCAGGATGTTCGCCATGATTCGTATGCCTCTGGCTACCGCCAGTCTGCTGGCCATCGCTATTTCCCTCGCCGGTTGCGGCGAAGGTAAAGACAAAGAAAAGGCCGCCGCTCCTGCGCCGACTCCGGCTGCGAGCACCGCTGCACCGGCTGCACCTACTGCTGCCGGTAAAGTCGACGAGGCCGCCGGCAAAGCCGTTGTCTCGCACTACGCCGACATGGTCTTCGCCGTTTACAGCGATGCCGAATCCACCGCGAAAACCCTGCAAACCGCCATCGACGCGTTCCTCGCCAAGCCGGACGCCGACACTCTGAAAGCCGCCAAGGCTGCCTGGGTTGCCGCCCGCGTTCCTTACCTGCAGAGCGAAGTGTTCCGCTTCGGCAACACCATCATCGACGACTGGGAAGGTCAGGTTAACGCCTGGCCTCTGGACGAAGGCCTGATCGACTACGTCGACAAGTCCTATGAGCACGCTCTGGGCAACCCGGGCGCCACCGCCAACATCATCGCCAATACCGAAGTACAGGTCGGCGAAGACAAGGTCGACGTCAAGGACATCACGCCGGAAAAACTCGCCAGCCTGAACGAGCTGGGCGGCTCCGAGGCCAACGTTGCCACCGGCTACCACGCCATCGAATTCCTGCTCTGGGGCCAGGACCTGAACGGCACCGGCCCTGGCGCCGGCAACCGTCCGGCCTCGGACTACCTGGAAGGCAAAGGCGCCACCGGCGGTCACAACGATCGTCGTCGTGCCTACCTGAAATCCGTGACCCAGCTGCTGGTCAGCGACCTGGAAGAAATGGTCGGCAACTGGAAGCCGAACGTGGCCGACAACTACCGCGCCACCCTGGAAGCCGAACCGGCTGAAAGCGGCCTGCGCAAAATGCTGTTCGGCATGGGCAGCCTGTCCCTGGGCGAGCTGGCCGGCGAGCGCATGAAAGTGTCCCTGGAAGCCAACTCCCCGGAAGACGAACAGGATTGCTTCAGCGACAACACCCACAACTCGCACTTCTACGATGCCAAAGGCATTCGTAACGTTTACCTGGGCGAGTACACCCGCGTCGACGGCACCAAAATGACCGGCGCAAGCCTGTCGTCGCTGGTGGCCAAGGTTGACCCGGCTGCCGACACCGCGCTGAAAGCCGATCTGGCCGCCACCGAAGCCAAGATCCAGATCATGGTCGATCACGCCAACAAGGGTGAGCACTACGACCAGTTGATCGCGGCCGGCAACACTGCCGGCAACCAGATCGTCCGCGACGCCATCGCTTCGCTGGTCAAGCAGACCGGCTCGATCGAAGCCGCTGCCGGCAAACTGGGCATCAGCGACCTGAACCCGGACAACGCCGATCACGAGTTCTGATCACAGCGTCCGCGTTAAAAAAGGCGACCTTCGGGTCGCCTTTTTTATGCCTGCCATACACAAAACCCGTGGGAGCGAGCTTGCTCGCGAAAGCGTCCTGTCAGGCAATGCATCAGTGGCTGAACCAGCGCTTTCGCGAGCAAGCTCGCTCCCACAAGGTTTGCACCCAGCCTTAAGATTTGTGAAACCCCTGCCCTGCATCAAGCAAACGATAATTCCTCTTATTCAAACCCCCTCGCCCTGTTAGACTTTGCGCCTTTAAATTCGCCCCTCTTGCAGGAAGTCTGATGCCCTCGCTGCCTCTTCGCTTGTCCGCACTGTTTCTGGCCCTGGGCCTGAGTGCCTGCGATGACGCCCCGCGTTTCACCAAGGCCGAGCCGGGTGAGGCCCGTTCCGGCGGCGCGGCGACCGTGCGCAAGAGCGATCAGAATGCGTTCTCCCTGCCGTCGGCCAACTTGCCGCCCTCGCGCCGTGTGGACTTCAGCGTCGGCAACAGTTTCTTTCGCAGCCCGTGGGTGATCGCGCCGTCGACCACCACCGCCCGCGATGGCCTCGGCCCGCTGTTCAATACCAACGCCTGCCAGAACTGCCACATCAAGGACGGCCGCGGCCATCCGCCGACGCCGGATGCGGCCAACGCGGTTTCAATGCTGGTGCGTCTGTCGATTCCCGATTCGCCGGCCTATGCCAAGGTCATCGAACAGGTGGGCGTGGTGCCCGAGCCGGTTTATGGCGGCCAGTTCCAGGACATGGCAGTTCCCGGCGTCGCGCCGGAAGGCAAGGTGCGGGTCGATTACACGCCTGTGCCGGTCCGCTTCAAGGACGGCACTGAAGTCGAGCTGCGCAAACCGGCCTTGCAGATCACCCAGCTCGGCTACGGCCCGATGCACCCGGACACACGTTTCTCGGCCCGCGTTGCGCCGCCGATGATCGGCCTCGGCCTGCTCGAAGCGATCCCGGAAGAAGCGATCCTCGCCAACGCCGCTGCGCAGGCCAAAGCAAACAACGGCATCAACGGCCGGCCAAACCGGGTCTGGGACGATGAGCAGCAAAAGACCGTCATCGGTCGATTTGGCTGGAAAGCCGGCCAACCGAACCTCAATCAACAAAATGTTCACGCGTTTTCTGGTGATATGGGCCTCACGACCAGCCTGAGACCGTTTGATGACTGCACCGACGCGCAAACCGCCTGCAAACAGGCACCGAACGGCAATGGCCCGGACGGCGAACCTGAAGTCAGCGACAACATCCTGCGCCTGGTGCTGTTCTACAGTCGTAACCTCGCCGTTCCCGCCCGCCGAGGGGTCAACGATCCGCAGGTGCTGGCCGGCAAGAATCTGTTTTTCCAGGCGGGCTGCCAGTCCTGTCACACACCGAAATACACCACCGCCGCCAACGCGGCCGAACCTGAACTGGCCAATCAAGTGATTCGCCCGTACAGCGATCTGCTGCTGCATGACATGGGCGAAGGCCTGGCGGACAACCGCACCGAATTCCAGGCCTCCGGCCGCGACTGGCGCACCCCGCCGCTGTGGGGCATCGGCCTGACGCAGGCGGTCAGCGGCCACACCCAGTTTCTGCATGACGGCCGCGCCCGCAACCTGCTCGAAGCCGTGCTCTGGCACGGCGGCGAAGCGAAAGCGGCGCAGCAACAGGTTTTGTCTTTCAATGCCGAGCAGCGTGCCGCGCTGCTGGCGTTCTTGAACTCACTTTAAACACTTGAAAGAATCGGGAGCCCGACATGTTCCGTCCCAAGCTGTTGTTCACCAGCCTTGCCGCACTGGCCCTCGGCGCGTGCTCGCCGCAGGATCCGCAAGCCGTCACCTCGGCAGCCATCGCCAAATCGGTGATCCTGCCGACCTACACCCGCTGGGTTGAAGCCGACAAGCAACTGGCCGTCAGCGCCCTCGCCTACTGCCAGGGCAAAGAGTCGCTGGACACCGCCCGTGCCGACTTCCTGCACGCGCAGAAAGCCTGGGCCGAGCTGCAACCGCTGCTGATCGGCCCGCTGGCTGAGGGCAACCGTTCGTGGCAGGTGCAGTTCTGGCCGGACAAGAAAAACCTGGTCGGCCGTCAGGTCGAGCAACTGGTCACCGCGCAGCCGCAGATCGATGCCGCCGCACTGGCCAAGTCCAGCGTCGTGGTTCAAGGCCTGTCCGCTTACGAGTACATCCTGTTCGACGCCAAACCTGACGTGGCCAACGACGCACAGAAAGCCAAATACTGCCCACTGCTGGTGGCCATCGGCGAGCGTCAGAAACAACTGGCCGAAGAAATTCTCAGCAGCTGGAACAACACCGACGGCATGCTCGCGCAGATGAGCAAGTTCCCGAACCAGCGCTACGCCGACTCCCACGAAGCGATCGCCGATCTGCTGCGGGTACAGGTCACGGCCCTCGATACCCTGAAGAAAAAACTCGGCACGCCGATGGGCCGTCAGAGCAAGGGTGTGCCTCAGCCGTTCCAGGCCGACGCATGGCGTAGCCAGTCGTCCATGGAGTCGCTGGAAGCCAGCCTCGCAGCGGCCAAAACCGTCTGGGAAGGCGTCGACAACAAAGGTCTGCGCGGCTTGCTGCCAGCCGAGCAGAAACCGCTGGCGGACAAGATCGATGCAGCCTACGCGGCGTCGCTCAAACTGTTTGGCAGCACTCAGCGCTCGCTGACCGAAATGCTCAACGATGACGCCGGTCGCCAGCAGCTCAACGACATCTACGACAGCCTCAACGTCGTCCACCGCCTGCACGAAGGCGAGCTGGCCAAGGCGCTGGGCATCCAACTGGGCTTCAACGCCAACGACGGTGACTGATGAGGGCACGTGCCATGCTGCGACGCCAGGCTCTGACTTTAGGTAGTTTGCTGCTGGGAGCAGTGACACTGGGCGGCTGGACGCTGTTCAAACGCAAGGACCAAAGCCCGCTGCTGTTGTCGGCACGGGACGACACCGACGGCAAGCATTACGCCGTCGGTTATCGGCTGGACGGCACTCAGGTATTTGCCACCGAAGTCGGCCAGCGCTGCCACGACATCATCAATCACCCGACGCTGCCGATCGCGCTGTTCGTGGCCCGCCGGCCGGGCACCGAGAGCTACCTGATCGACCTGCGCAACGGTGCATTGCTGCAAACCGTGACGTCGCAGCCAAACCGGCATTTCTACGGACACGCGGTGATCCACCACAGCGGCGACTACCTGTACGCCACCGAAAACGACACCACCGATCCGGGCCGTGGCCTGCTCGGGGTGTACAAATTCGAAGGCGAACGGCTGGTGCACAGCGGCGAGATTTCCACCCACGGTCTCGGCCCGCATCAGGTGTCGTGGATGCCCGACGGTGAAACCCTGGTGGTGGCCAACGGCGGGATCCGCACCGAGGCCGAAAGCCGGGTCGACATGAATCTCGACGCCATGGAACCGAGCCTGGTGCTGATGCAGCGCGACGGCACCCTCCTGAGCAAGGAAACCCTCGCCCAGCAGATGAACAGCGTGCGCCACCTGGGGATCGCCAGCGACGGCACCATCGTCGCCGGCCAGCAATTCATGGGGCCTTCCCACGAGCGCTCGGAGCTGCTGGCGATCAAGCGTCCGGGCCAGCCATTCGTGGCGTTCCCGGTGCCGGAGCATCAGTTGCAGTCGATGGGTCATTACACCGCCAGCGTCGCCGTGCACAGCGACCTGCGTCTGGTGGCACTGACCGCACCGCGCGGCAACCGCTTCTTCATCTGGGACCTGGACAGCGGCGAAGTGCGCCTCGACGCGCCATTACCCGACTGCGCCGGCGTCGGTGCGGTGAAGGACGGTTTTGTCGTGACCTCCGGTCAGGGACGCTGCCGATACTACGATTGCCGTCAGGACGATCTGCTGGCCAAACCGCTGGATTTGCCCGCAGGGCTCTGGGACAACCATCTTCATCTGATGGCCTGAAATTCGCCGCCGACCGTTCGGTCGGCGGCCCCGCTTTCCTCCACCCTCTTCCCTTACACCCGGTAAAAACTGGCAGTTGGAATCCCTGCCGGACTCGGGGTAATGTGCCCGCCTGTCTCGCCTGATTTTCTCCAAGGAACTGGAAATATGCTGCGTCGCCGCATGCTGATCATGTTGGGTGTTGTACTGCTGATCGTTCTGCTTCTCGCCGGTTACAAGGCCTTCTCGATCTATACGATGATCCAGGGCTTTTCGAAACCGAAGCCGCCGATCAGCGTCGCCGTGGCCACGGCCGTCGAGCGCCCGTGGCAGATGCGCCTGCCCACCGTCGGCACGCTGAAGGCATTGCAAGGCGTCGACCTGAGTCTGGAGAACGCCGGCACCGTCACCGAGCTGAAATTCGAATCGGGGCAGAAGGTCAAGGCCGGCCAGCCCTTGCTGCAACTGGACAGCGCCGTCGAAGCCGCCTTCCTGGAAACCGCCAAGGCCGATCTCGGCCTCGCGCAGCTGGATTACGGTCGCGGCAGCCAACTCGTCGGCAGCAGCGCCATCTCCAAAGGCGAATTCGACCGGCTCTCGGCGCAGTTGCAAAAGAACAAGGCCACGGTCAATCAACTCAACGCAGCGCTGGCCAAAAAACGCATCGTCGCGCCCTTCAGCGGCACCATCGGCATCCGCCTCGTCGACATCGGCGACTACCTCGCCAGCGGCACCAAGATCGCCACCCTGCAGGATCTGAGCAGCCTCTACGCCGACTTCTATGTGCCCGAACAGTCAGTGCCGAAACTGGCCATCGGTCAGCCGGTACAGATTACGGTCGCGGCGTATCCCGGCCAGAACTTCACCGGCACCATCACGGCGATCAACCCGATCGTCGAAAGCACCACCCGCAACATTCTGGTTCGCGCCACCCTGGCCAACCCCGACGGCAAGTTGCTGCCGGGCATGTTCACCAGCGTCGAGGTGCTGCTGCCAGACCCGCAGAAACACATCGTGGTCCCGGAAAGCGCGATCACCTACACCCTCTACGGCAACTCGACGTACGTGGTCACCCAGAAGAAAGCCGAAGACGGCACCGTCGAAAAGGACGACAAGGGCCAGCCTGTGCTGATCGCCGAACGTCGGTTCGTCGAGACCGGTGAACGCCGCGATGGCCAGGTAATGATCAACAAGGGCGTGCAGAGCGGCGAACAGGTGGTGACAGCCGGCCAGATCAAACTGGACAACGGCGCCCACATTGCCATCAGCGACGACAAGACCCTCGGCGAGCAGAACAGTCCGCCCCGCGCCGACTGATCAAGGAAACCCCATGGCTTTTACCGATCCGTTCATCCGCCGCCCGGTGCTCGCCACCGTGGTCAGCCTGCTGATTGTGCTGCTGGGCTTCCAGGCCTGGAGCAAACTGCCGCTGCGCCAATACCCGCAAATGGAAAACGCCCTGATCACGGTGACCACCGCGTACCCCGGGGCCAACGCCGAAACCATCCAGGGCTACATCACCCAGCCGATGCAACAGAGCCTGGCCAGCGCCGAAGGCATCGACTACATGACCTCGGTCAGTCGCCAGAACTTCTCGGTGATTTCGATCTACGCGCGCATTGGCTCCAACAGCGACCGCTTGTTCACCGAACTGCTGGCCAAGGCCAACGAGGTAAAAAACAAACTGCCGCAAGATGCCGAAGACCCGGTGCTGAGCAAGGAAGCCGCCGACGCCTCGGCGCTGATGTACATCAGCTTCTTCAGCAAAGAGCTGAACAACCCACAGATCACCGACTACCTGTCGCGGGTGATCCAGCCGAAACTGGCGACCCTGCCGGGCATGGCCGAGGCGGAGATTCTCGGTAACCAGGTGTTCGCCATGCGCCTGTGGATCGACCCGGTAAAACTGGCCGGCTTCGGCCTCAGCGCCAGCGACGTGACCAACGCCGTGCGCCAGTACAACTTCCTCTCCGCCGCCGGCGAAGTGAAAGGCGAGTACGTGGTCACCAGCATCAACGCCAACACCGAACTGAAGTCCGCCGAAGCCTTCGGCAAGATCCCGCTCAAGGTCAGTGGCGACAGCCGGGTGTTGCTCAGCGATGTGGCGCGGGTCGAGATGGGCGCGGAAAACTACAACTCGATCAGTTCGTTCGGCGGCACGCCTTCGGTGTACATCGGGATCAAGGCCACGCCCGGGGCCAACCCGCTGGAAGTGATCAAGGAAGTGCGCAAGATCATGCCGGAGCTGGAAGCCCAGTTGCCGCCCAACCTCAAGAGCGAGATCGCCTACGACGCCACGCTGTTCATCCAGGCCTCAATCGACGAAGTGGTGAAAACCCTGTTCGAAGCGGTGCTGATCGTGATCGTGGTGGTGTTCCTGTTCCTTGGTGCGCTGCGTTCAGTGGTCATTCCAGTGGTGACCATTCCGCTGTCGATGATCGGCGTGATGTTCTTCATGCAGATGATGGGCTACTCGATCAACCTGCTGACGCTGCTGGCGATGGTGCTGGCTATCGGGCTGGTGGTGGATGACGCGATTGTGGTGGTGGAAAACATTCACCGGCACATAGAGGAAGGCAAGACACCGCTGGACGCCGCGCTCGAAGGCGCCCGGGAAATCGCCATGCCGGTGGTGTCGATGACCATCACCCTGGCGGCGGTGTACGCCCCGATCGGTTTCCTCACCGGGCTGACCGGGGCGCTGTTCAAGGAGTTCGCGTTGACCCTGGCCGGCGCAGTGGTGATATCCGGGATCGTCGCCCTGACCCTGTCGCCGATGATGTGCGCCGTACTGTTGCGCCATGACGAAAACCCCACGGGGCTGGCGCACCGCCTCGACCGGATTTTCGAAAGCCTCAAGCAGCGCTATCAGAGCATGCTGCACGGCACGCTCAATACCCGGCCGGTGGTGCTGGTGTTTGCGGTGATCGTGCTGTGCCTGATTCCGGTGCTGCTCAAGTTCACCAAATCGGAACTGGCGCCGGACGAGGACCAGGGCATCATTTTCATGATGGCCAACGCCCCGCAGCCGACCAACCTAGATTACCTGAACACCTACACCGACGAGTTCATCAAGATCTTCAAGGAGTTCCCGGAGTACTACTCCTCGTTCCAGATCAACGGCTATAACGGCGTGCAGAGTGGCATCGGAGGTTTCCTGCTCAAGCCTTGGAACGAGCGCAGTCGCACGCAAATGGAAATCCTCCCCGAAGTGCAGGGCAAACTCGAGGGCATTCCCGGCCTGCAAATTTTCGGCTTCAACTTGCCATCCCTGCCCGGCACCGGTGAAGGCCTGCCGTTCGAGTTTGTAATCAACACCGCCAATGACTACGAGCTATTGCTGCAAGTGGCCGACCGGATCAAGAAGCGTGCGATGGAGTCGGGCAAGTTCGCCTTCGTCGACCTTGACCTGGCTTTCGACAAACCGGAAGTCGTGGTCGACATCGACCGCGCCAAGGCCGCACAGATGGGCGTGTCGATGCAGGATCTGGGCGGCACCCTCGCCACCCTGCTGGGCGAAGCCGAGATCAACCGGTTCACCATCGAGGGCCGCAGCTACAAGGTTATCGCCCAGGTCGAACGAGCCTACCGCGACAACCCGGACTGGCTGAACAATTACTACGTGAAAAACACCGAGGGCGAACTGCTGCCTCTTTCGACCCTGATTACCGTGACCGACCGCGCACGACCGCGCCAACTCAACCAGTTCCAGCAACTCAATGCGGCGAAGCTGTCCGGGTTCCCGCTGGTGAGCATGGGTGAAGCCATCGACAGCGTGTTGCAGATCGCCCGGGAAGAGGCCCCGGCCGGGTTTGCCTTCGATTACGGCGGCGCCTCCCGCCAGTTTGTGCAGGAGGGCAGCGCGCTGTGGGTAACCTTCGCGTTGGCCCTGGCGATCATTTTCCTGGTGCTGGCGGCGCAGTTCGAGAGCTTCCGCGATCCACTGGTGATTCTGGTGACCGTGCCGTTGTCGATCTGCGGGGCGCTGATTCCACTGTTCCTCGGCTGGTCGAGCATGAACATCTACACCCAGGTCGGGCTGGTGACACTGATCGGACTGATCAGCAAGCACGGGATCCTGATCGTCGAGTTCGCCAACCAGTTGCGCAAGGACAAAGGCCTGACACCCCGCGAGGCGGTGGAGGAAGCGGCAGCGATTCGCCTGCGCCCGGTACTGATGACCACGGCGGCGATGGTCTTCGGCATGGTGCCGCTGATCGTGGCGACCGGCGCCGGTGCGGTCAGCCGCTTCGACATCGGGACGGTGATTGCCACGGGGATGTCGATCGGCACCCTGTTTACGCTGTTTGTCCTGCCGTGCGTTTACACCGTGCTGGCGAAACCCGATCCCAAGGCATGACGCAGTAAAAAAAGCCATGACGCAATAAAACAGGCCCCGCATCAGCGAGGCCTTTGGCTCTTGTAGAAAGAGATTTCAATCGATTCAACTCTGCGGCCTCATCCCTTGAGAAAGTCCGAACATGAACAGCAACAGATCATGATCGGGTTGTGTGGCCACGGCGGCTTTCGCCACCCGTGGCATCGGGCAATGCGGGTCGCTCGCCGAGGCGCCGATCACCTGCATGCGTGGCTGTTCCCAGGCCGCCACCGCCAATGATGCAACTGCCAAGGCTCCTACCAGAAACAAACCTCGAGCAATTTCTAGTTTCATCGCTATAAACCTTTGATAGCGCTGCCAAACGCCGTCTCGTAAAAATAGACGAGTTTTTTCCAGTCCGTCGCGCTGAACGACGAGTGGCGGCGCAATTGCTTCATGTCATGGGCGGCCGCACGATAAGCGGTCAGACGTTGACGACATTTTTCCAGATCGATCAGGGCGACTTCGACCTTGGCAGACTCGCCGTCGCCGGTGACCCGCACAAACACGTGCTTGATGTAGATGCAGCTGTGCTGCCAACGGCCCTTGTGCATGCGCGCCAGGTTTTCGGCGAGGTCCTTGAGCACGCGCTCATAGACGGCTTCGCCATATTGCTCGCGACCGCCGCCGGCTTCCCAATGCTCAAGCTCCTGAAAGCCATCGAGGGATTTGGTCACCAGCAGCGCCCGCCATTTGAACTGCGGATCGGGTTGGGCACCACAGAAAACGATTTCGGGAACCCGAACGCCGAGCCGGGAAACCCCCGTCAGCGCATCAAGCTCCCGCAACACGGTCGGCCGCCCGAACGGGTGCAGCCAGCTGCGATAGATATGTCCGGTCTGGCGTTTGGCATACAGCAGTTGGCCCTCGCGCCCCATGACTCGTTGCACACCACTTTCGCCACCACGGCGCACATTGGGTTCCTCGACCCATTCGCCGCGCTGGTTCCAGTAGTAGTCGAAGCGATCCTTGGGAGCGACTTCCGTTTCTGCTGCAAATTGCACTGCCATCCTCTTACCTCTTGCGTAATACGTAGACTCGCCACATGGCATAGAGCGGAATAAAGTCCAGTTGTTCCTGGATCCGGAATCCGGCTTCCTCGAATTCCTTTTCAACTGTTGCCGCCGGTAACACAAACCGGTTCTGGTAACCCTCCTGGCCACGCTTTTGCTCGGCGCGCTTGCGTTTCCAGGCCTTGAAATTGCCGTCCACCCACAGCGAAATGATCACGCTGTCACGGGTGACACGCTCGAATTCGCGCAGAATCGCCCGGCGGTGCTCGGCTTCGCCGATGTGATGCAGCAGTCGCATGCAGAAAATGCTGTCGACGGCGTTATCAGGCAAGGCAATGTCGAACGCAGACGTGCGCAAGGGTTGTACCCGTTTCACCACATCCGCCGGTTGTGCCTGCATCGCGGTCTTGATCATCGACTCGGAGTTGTCCGCCCCGATGATCACCCGGTTGGGTTTTTCCGCCAGCATCGGCCAGAAACGCCCCGCACCGCACGGCAGGTCGAGGACCAGTCCCGGCTCACCGACCAGGGTCAGCGCCTTGCGGGCCAGTTGCAGATCCCGCCAGTTGGACAACCGACGCCCCAGACCGTCCTGGTGTTTGCGCAGATATTTTTGCGCATGTTTGTCGTCGTACTTTTCGGAAAAATCGAGTTTGATCGGGCCGGCCATCACCAAGACTCCTGAATTACGGATGACACCACCTTAGGTAGTGCCATGTCAGTGTCAGGTCATCTCTTTGTGAAAAAAACGTCATGTAAATCGACAAACTATTTCAAGTTTATACAGGATTCAGACAGGTTGGCGGTATTCATCGTGTATTGAAAAACGTTCAGTGCTTGCCGAGATCAACTTCGAAGTGGCAGCCATTGGGCTCCATCGTGCTCAAGGTGACGCTCCAGCCCTGGTTCTCGCAAATACGCTGAACCAGTGACAGCCCCAACCCGAGACCATCGCCGCGTTTTTCGTTGCCGCGCACGAAGGGCTGGAACATGGCCTCGCGTTTTTCCTCGGGAATGCCGACACCCGAGTCCTCAACGACAAAACCGTTTTCGTTGAGCGTGAGGCGAATGAAGCCTTGCTCGGTGTAGTGCAAGGCGTTGCGCAACAAATTACCCATCACCGCGTTCAGCAGCGTGGCGTTGTAACGGGTATCGGGCGGGTTGCCCGGTTCGAAAATCAACTGCAAGCCCTTGGATTCGATGGGCTCGCGCCACAGGCACAACAGACTGTCGGCGACTTGCGCGAGGGTGTGCTGAGGCGCCGCCCCGGCGTCTTCACGCTGGGCGCGTGCCAGCATCAGAAAGGTCTGCACCAGTTCCCGCATTTCTTCGCTGGCCCGCGCAATCCGCTGGACCTGAGCACGGCCACGCTGATCGATAGCCGGATTTTCCAGCAGCAGTTCACAGGAGCTGGCCAGCACCATCAACGGCGTACGCAACTCGTGGCTCACGTCGCTGGTGAACAAACGCTCCCGCGTCAACGCCTGACGCAAACGCCCAAGCGTCGCATCGAACGCCACTGCCAGTTCGCCCACTTCATCGGCTGCGTAGTCCGGCGCCAGCGGTGGCGCCAGTCCCAGCAATTGATCGCGGTGCCGCACCTGGCGGGCCAGCCGTACCACCGGGGCCATCACCCTGCGCGCCAGCACCCAGCCAAGAAACACCGCCAGCGCCAGACTGAGGACAAAACCCACCAGCACGACGGCGAACAGTACCCGCTCGCGCTCTTCAAAATCGCTTTGGTCCTGCAGCAACACGTAGCGCCGGCCGTCGACTATTTCGACCATCGCGTGATAGGACAGCTGTTCGCGAAATACCTCGTGAAAGCCCGAATCCAGATGTCGCAGGTCCTTGGGCAGTTCGAAATCGCCCGGCCCGCCACTGAAATAAAACAACTGATCTGGCTCTGGCCGATGACTCCAGTCAGAGACATTGTCCATCAGCAACAGACGCTGCAAGTCGCCGCCCAGTCCGGCGGAAATCAGCTTCTCTTCAACCAGGTGCACGGTCGCCACGATGCCCATGGCAAATGCCCCGGCCACCAGCGCGCTCATCAACGCAAAAGCGATGATGATCCGTTGGGAAAGGCTTTGCTTAAACTCCATCGCGGCCCTCGGCCAGGCGATAACCCACGCCATGCACGGTGTGCAGCAATGGTTTGGCGAACGGTTTGTCGATGACCTGGCGCAATTGGTGAACATGACTGCGCAGGCTGTCGCTGTCCGGGCAATCGTCGCCCCATAGAGCCTCTTCGAGAATTTCCCGACGCAAGACATGCGGGCTCTTTTGCATCAGCACGGCGAGCAGTTTCAGACCGACCGGGTTCAGTTTCAGCAGCTTGCCTTCACGGGTCACTTCCAGGGTATCGAGGTCGTAGCTCAGATCAGCGACTTGCAGGGCGCGGCGTCCGCCGCCCTGTGTGCGGCGCATCACGGCTTCGACCCGTGCCGCCAGTTCGGACAAGGCGAAGGGTTTGATCAGGTAATCGTCAGCCCCGGACTTGAAGCCCTGCAAGCGATCGTCGAGCTGATCCCGCGCGGTCAGCATGATCACCGGCGTATCACGACGAGCATCTTCGCGCAGGCGCTTGCACAGGGTGTAGCCGTCAATGCCCGGCAACATGATGTCGAGCACGATCAAGTCGTAATGCTCCGTTGCCGCCAGATGCAGGCCCGACAGACCGTCCTGCGCGCAATCGACGGTATAGCCTTTGAGCCCCAGATAATCGGCCAGATTGGCCAGAATATCGCGGTTGTCTTCGACCAATAGAATTCGCATGGGCACCTCCTACGTACACAGTAACGGCCGTCATGGCCCGCGCAGCTTACGGCCAAGTGTGGCTCACGGCTAGGCGCCGGGTGGGTTGATTTGACTTAATTGCAAGGATTGCCGGACTTGACGAGTTTTTCACGAGCGGCCGACAAATCGCCGACAGAACCGGGCGCAGACTCACGCGGTTGTGCTTCTTTGCAGACCTTACCGATGAAGGAATTGCCATGGTTTCGATCTCTGCCCGCCCTGCTTCAAGGCCTTTGAATGTATGGCTTTGCCTGGGCATTCCCGCCGTCGCGGCGGTCATTCTGGTGTTGCTGGAGCTGACCGACCTGGACATGGATCTGGCCCGGCTGTTTTACGATCCGGTCGCAGGCGACTTCATCGGCCGGCACAGTTACTTTCTCGAGGACATCCTCCACGACCGCGCCAAACAAATGGTGATCGCCTTTTCGGTGTTTGCCATCCTCGGGTTCATCGGCGCGTTTTTCATCGAGCGGCTCAAACCGTTCAAGCGTGAGCTGGGCTGCCTGGTGTTGTCGCTGGGTCTGGCTACCTCGTTTGTCACGCCGGTGAAAGCGGTGACAGCGGTGCAATGCCCATGGAGCCTCGAACAGTTCGGCGGCCACGAAACCTACAGCAAACTGCTGGATCATCGCCCGCCGACCGACAAGCCCGGTCGTTGCTGGCCGGGTGGTCATGCGGCCACCGGGTTTACCTTGTTTGCGCTGTTCTTCGTGCTGCGTGACCGTCGCCCACGGCTGGCCCGTCAGGCGTTCATCTTCGCCTTCGCGCTGGGTTCGGTATTCTCGATCAGCCGGATGATGCAGGGCGCGCACTTCTTTTCCCACAACGTGTGGACGGCGATCTTTTGCTGGCTGATCTGTCTGGGTTCGTATTACTGGGTTTTGTATCGCCCGGCAACCAAGAACCAGGCCACGGCGCTGGCACAACCCGCCAACGCCTGAACCCTGAAACGCGGGCAATAAAAAAACCCGTCTGCTCACGCAGACGGGTTTTTTCGTTACCGGGGAAAGGCTGGCTTACATCATGCCGCCCATGCCACCCATGCCGCCCATGTCTGGCATACCGCCCATGGCTGGCTTGTCTTCGGCAATGTCGGCAACCATCGCTTCAGTGGTAATCATCAGGCTGGCAATCGACGAAGCCGCTTGCAGAGCCGAACGAGTCACTTTAGCCGGGTCCAAAATGCCCATTTCGATCATGTCGCCGTATTCGCCGGTAGCAGCGTTGTAACCGAAGTTACCCGAACCCTGCTTGACCTTGTCGACAACCACGCTTGGCTCGTCACCGGAGTTGGCAACGATCTGGCGCAGAGGCGCTTCGACAGCGCGACGCAGCAACTGAATACCAACGTTCTGGTCTTCGTTGTCGCCTTTCAGATCAGCAATGGCTTGCAGCGAGCGAACCAGCGCAACACCACCGCCAGGTACCACGCCTTCTTCAACGGCTGCGCGGGTTGCGTGCAGGGCGTCTTCAACGCGGGCTTTCTTCTCTTTCATTTCAACTTCGGAACCAGCGCCAACCTTGATCACCGCAACGCCGCCGGACAGTTTGGCCAGACGCTCTTGCAGTTTTTCACGGTCGTAGTCCGAAGAGGTTTCTTCGACTTGGGCGCGGATCTGTACAACGCGAGCCTGAATTTCGCCTTCGTTGCCAGCACCGTCAACAATAACGGTGGTTTCCTTGTTCAAGGTCACGCGCTTGGCGTTGCCCAGGTGTTCCAGGGTGGTGCTTTCCAGGCTCAGGCCGATCTCTTCGGAGATAACGGTACCGCCGGTCAGAACGGCGATGTCCTGCAGCATGGCCTTGCGACGGTCGCCGAAGCCTGGAGCCTTGACGGCTGCGACTTTAACGATGCCACGCATGTTGTTCACGACCAGAGTCGCCAGGGCTTCGCCTTCAACGTCTTCGGCAACGATCAGCAGCGGACGGCCGGCTTTGGCAACAGCTTCCAGCACTGGCAGCATTTCGCGGATGTTCGAGATCTTCTTGTCGACCAGCAGGATCAGCGGGCCGTCGAGCTCGGCAACCATGGTGTCCGGCTTGTTGACGAAGTACGGGGACAGGTAGCCACGGTCGAACTGCATGCCTTCTACAACCGACAGTTCGTTTTCCAGGCCCGAGCCTTCTTCGACGGTGATCACGCCTTCTTTACCGACTTTTTCCATGGCTTCGGCAATGATGTCGCCGATGGAGCTGTCGGAGTTGGCGGAAATAGTGCCGACCTGGGCGATTGCCTTGGTGTCTGCACATGGCTTGGACTGAGCTTTCAGCTCTTTGACGATGGCGATGGTCGCCTTGTCGATGCCGCGCTTCAGGTCCATCGGGTTCATGCCGGCAGCGACGGCTTTCAAGCCTTCGTTGACGATGGCCTGGGCCAGTACAGTAGCGGTGGTGGTGCCGTCGCCTGCGTCATCGTTGGCGCGCGAAGCAACGTCTTTGACCAACTGAGCGCCCATGTTTTCAAAGGCGTCTTTCAGTTCGATTTCCTTGGCAACGGAAACGCCGTCCTTGGTGATGGTCGGAGCGCCAAAGCTTTTTGCCAGGATCACGTTACGGCCTTTCGGGCCCAGGGTCGCTTTTACCGCGTCAGCCAGGACGTTTACGCCAACCAGCATTTTCTTGCGGGCGGAATCGCCGAATTTAACTTCTTTAGCAGCCATGATCGATATTCCTTGAATACTTTGTAGTAGCGGGAAAATGAACGGGGGTTATCAGCCTTCGATAACGGCGAGGATTTCGTTCTCGCTCATTACCAGCAGGTCTTCACCGTCGACTTTCACAGTGTTGCTGCCGGAGTACGGACCGAACACAACCTTGTCGCCTTCCTTCACGGACAGAGCGCGCACTTCGCCGTTTTCCAGGGCTTTGCCCGGGCCTACAGCGAGAATCACACCGTGGTTGGCCTTTTCAGCAGCCGAACCTGGCAGGACGATACCGCCAGCGGTTTTCTTTTCTTCTTCGCTGCGACGGATAACGACGCGGTCATGCAGAGGACGAAGCTTCATTGTCGATCTCTCCTAATTGTGGTTTTCATCGGCCGGTGTAGTCCCGGCGGGTTTAACAAATCCGGCCTGCGCCGGTTGCGGCTCGTCGAGCGAACCGCGGAAGTCTGTCCGGTTCAAATACCGGAAACCTTTCGGTGACCGATACATAAGGGCGCATAAGCTTATTACAAGGGCGGGGCTAAAAAAATTTCACGGTGGGTTTAATGAATTGGCCCCACAAACGAACACGGCACCCGAAGGTGCCGTGTGAGTGCAGAAGTTACTTGGTGTCGCGGTGTTCGAATTCGCCTTCGATCACATCACCTTCGCGACCCAGCGGTTGGCGCGGTGCAGGACCGCCGCGAGGTTGCAGGTCATCGGCGAACGCTCGCTGGCGCATGGCCTGCTCTTCGGCGCGCTGGCGCATTTTGTTGGCGACCAGTCGACGACTGAACGGCAACAGCAGCACCAGACCGATCACGTCGCTGATGAAGCCCGGCAGGATCAACAGACCACCGGCCAGGGCCAGCATCAGGCCTTCGAGCATGGTTTGCGCAGGCAGTTCGCCGCGGTTCAGGCTTTCACGGGCACGCAGTGCGGTGGCCAGCCCGGCGACGCGCAGCACGAATACGCCGAACATCGAGCCGAGAATGATCAGCAGCAGGGCTGGGAAAAATCCGATCGAACCTGCCACTTTGACGAATACGAACAGCTCCAACACCGGGAACAGCAGAAAGAGCAACAAAAAAGGGCGCATCAAAGTTTCCTCAACGCAAGAAATGCCTTGCAGTAAGCCTTAGATGACGTCGCCCTTTCGTGAATTCAAGCGTCGGCCACCGCATTTTTTGGCCAGACCTCGGCGTGAGCCAGAGAAACCAAGGCCTCGCGCACTTGTATCGGCGTATGACAAGGTGCTTGAAACGGCAGCCAGTACAGC
The DNA here is from genome assembly GCF_002113125.1 of Pseudomonas sp. B20(2017). GTDB lineage: Bacteria > Pseudomonadota > Gammaproteobacteria > Pseudomonadales > Pseudomonadaceae > Aquipseudomonas. The sequence goes on from NZ_NEJP01000005.1 coordinate 45,862, forward strand.
GCCTGACCGATGCGCAGGTGCATGCCTTCGGTGTCGATCCCGGCCAGTTGCGCCGGTACGGTTTTCGGCAGACCGGCGAGGTCGACGTAATGGGCGATGGCCTTGGCGTGGTCGCTGTTCATGTGCTCGACCATGCTGATTTCGGCCTTGCCGGCGAACGGGTTGGCCAGGGTCAGGTGATCGACCCAATGGATCGCGCCAAAACCGCCGATGTAGCGATGGCGCACCGGTTTGAGCACCCAGAAATCGAAATCGTGGGCTTTGTGGTAATTCTGCGAATCGGGGAAATAACGGTAGTAGCGCTCGGCGGCGGCTTCGATCGCTGCGGCGTCTTCGAGTTTTTGCGCCTCGGCCAGATAGGTCAGGCGACCAACGGCTTGCACATCATCGGCCTCGCGCTCGCCCACCAGCAGCGAACATTTCGGGTCCTTCTGCAGGTTGTGGGTGTGCTGGGCGATGCGGCTGATCAGGATCAGCGGCCGGCCCTGCTCGTCCAGGCAGTAAGGAACCACGGAGCCGAACGGGAAACCGGGCATCGATTTGGAGTGGGTCGACAATACGCCACGGTATTCCTTGAGAAGCAATTCTCGGGCATTCTTGGCCGCTTCAACGCTCAATTTATGACTCCTTAAATAGAATCCGTCGAAAAAACGGACGGGCGATCGGGATCAAGTCCCGGTTACGCCATCGGGCAATTCTCATGTGCAACCAGTCCCCGGCCGGTGCGGATCGAGAGGCGCTCTATAAGGAACACCACTCAGACCTGCTCTCGGGGGCATGCGAATGCAACTCAACGACAAAGTAATCATTATCACTGGCGGTTGCCAAGGCTTGGGCCGCTCGATGGCCGAGTATTTCGCAGGCAAGGGCGCGAAGCTGGCGCTGGTCGACCTGAACCAGGAAAAACTCGATGACGCCGTCGCGGCCTGCAAGGCCAAGGGTGTCGAGGCGCGCAGCTATCTGTGCAACGTCGCCAACGAAGAGCAGGTGACGCACATGGTTGCCCAGGTCGCCGAAGACTTCGGCGCAATCCACGGCCTGATCAACAATGCCGGGATTCTGCGCGACGGCCTGCTGCTCAAGGTCAAGGACGGCGAGATGACTAAGATGAGCCTGGCCCAGTGGCAGGCGGTGATCGATGTCAACCTGACCGGCGTGTTCCTCTGCACCCGTGAAGTCGCGGCGAAAATGGTCGAGCTGAAGAACAGCGGCGCGATCATCAACATCTCGTCGATCTCCCGCGCGGGCAACGTCGGCCAGACCAACTACTCCGCCGCCAAGGCTGGCGTCGCTGCGGCGACCGTGACCTGGGCCAAGGAGCTGGCGCGCTACGGCATTCGCGTGGCCGGCATTGCACCGGGCTTCATCGAAACCGAGATGACCCTGGGCATGAAACCCGAAGCGCTGGAGAAAATGACTTCTGGCATTCCGCTCAAGCGCATGGGCAAGCCGGAAGAGATCGCCCACTCGGCGGCGTACATCTTCGAGAACGACTACTACACCGGCCGGATTCTGGAGATGGACGGCGGGTTGCGCATTTAAGCCCTGCCACAAACTCTGTGGGAGCGAGCTTGCTCGCGATAGCGGTACAACAGTCACCATCAATAGTGAATGTCATGGCCTTATCGCGAGCAAGCTCGCTCCCACAGTTTTTTTAGCGCCGCGGCAAAATCAATCGTCGCTGATGGTGATGTTCGGCATCGCCGGCGAGGCTGCTTCCTGCAATACGATCCGCGCGCCGACATGGCGAGCCAGTTCCTGGTAAACCATGGCGATCTGGCTGTCCGGCTCGGAAATCACCGTCGGTTTGCCGCCATCGGCCTGTTCGCGGATCAGCATCGACAGCGGCAACGAGGCCAGCAGCTCGACGCCGAACTGGGTCGCCAGCTTCTCGCCACCGCCCTCACCGAACAGATGCTCGGCATGACCGCAGTTCGAGCAGATGTGCACGGCCATGTTTTCCACCACGCCCAGCACCGGAATGTTGACCTTGCGGAACATCTCCACGCCCTTGCGCGCGTCGAGCAGCGCCAGATCCTGCGGTGTGGTGACGATCACGGCGCCAGCCACCGGGACTTTCTGCGCCAGGGTCAGCTGGATGTCGCCAGTGCCTGGCGGCATGTCGATCACCAGATAGTCCAGGTCGCCCCACGCCGTTTGCGTGACCAGTTGCAGCAGCGCGCCGGACACCATCGGCCCACGCCAGACCATCGGCGTGTTGTCGTCGGTCAGGAACGCCATCGACATCACTTCCACCCCATGGGCCTGCAGCGGCACGAACCATTTCTGATCCTTGACCTGCGGACGGGTGCCCTCGGGGATGCCGAACATGATGCCCTGGCTCGGGCCGTAGATGTCGGCGTCGAGAATCCCGACCTTCGCACCTTCGCGAGCCAATGCCAGCGCCAGGTTCGCGGCGGTGGTGGATTTGCCCACACCGCCCTTGCCCGACGCCACGGCGACCACGTTCTTGACGTTGGCCAGCCCCGGAATCTGCGCCTGGGCCTTGTGCGCGGCGATCACGCTGTTGACCTCGACCTTGGCAGTCACCACGCCGTCGAGGTTTTCGATGGCCAGTTGCAGCAATTGCGCCCAGCCGCTCTTGAACAGACCGGCGGCATAACCGATTTCCAGCTGCACGCTAACGCGATCGCCGGTGATTTCGATGTTGCGCACGCAACCGGCGCTGACCGGATCCTGGTTCAGATAAGGGTCGGTGTATTGGCTGAGGACGGCTTCCACCGCTGCGCGAGTGACGGCGCTCATGGGCAACTCCGATAACAAGACTGAGAAAAGATGGCGGGTATCCTACCCCTTCTGTCCTCCGCACGGCATGTCCGGCAACGATTTGCAGAGGTGAAATATCTTTCCCGGCGCTTTATAGTGGCCGACCTCCGTTTCATCAAGTAGCGAAGCCCCACATGTCCGAACCACGCAAGATTCTCGTCACCAGCGCCCTGCCCTACGCCAACGGTTCGATCCACCTTGGCCATATGCTGGAATACATCCAGACCGATATGTGGGTGCGCTTCCAGAAGCATCGCGGCAATCAGTGCATTTATGTCTGCGCCGACGACGCCCACGGTTCGGCGATCATGCTGCGCGCGGAAAAGGAAGGCATCACCCCGGAACAACTGATCGCCAACGTCCAGGCTGAACACAGCGCCGACTTTGCCGACTTCCTGGTGGACTTCGACAATTTCCACTCCACTCACGCCGAAGAAAATCGTGAGCTGTCGAGCCAGATCTACCTGAAGCTGCGTGACGCCGGGCACATCGCCCAACGTTCGATCACCCAGTATTTCGACCCGGAAAAGAAAATGTTCCTGGCCGACCGCTTCATCAAGGGCACCTGCCCGAAATGCGGCACCGAAGACCAGTACGGCGACAACTGCGAAAAATGCGGTGCGACCTACGCGCCGACCGACCTGAAGGATCCGAAGTCGGCGATCTCCGGCGCCACCCCGGTGCTCAAGGATTCCCAGCACTTCTTCTTCAAGCTGCCGGACTTCCAGGAAATGCTGCAGGCCTGGACTCGCAGCGGCACCCTGCAGGACGCCGTGGCCAACAAGATCGCCGAATGGCTGGACGCCGGCCTGCAACAGTGGGATATCTCCCGCGATGCGCCGTACTTCGGCTTCGAGATCCCCGGCGAGCCGGGCAAGTATTTCTACGTGTGGCTGGACGCGCCGATCGGCTACATGGCCAGCTTCAAGAACCTCTGCAACCGCACGCCGGAGCTGGACTTCGACGCGTTCTGGGGCAAGGACTCCACCGCCGAGCTTTATCACTTCATCGGCAAGGACATCGTCAACTTCCACGCCCTGTTCTGGCCGGCAATGCTTGAAGGCGCGGGTTTCCGCAAGCCGACCGGGATCAACGTGCACGGCTACCTGACCGTCAACGGTCAGAAGATGTCCAAGTCCCGCGGCACCTTCATCAAGGCCCGTACCTACCTGGATCACCTGTCGCCGGAATACCTGCGCTACTACTACGCGGCCAAGCTGGGCCGTGGCGTGGACGACCTCGACCTGAACCTCGAAGACTTCGTGCAGAAGGTCAACTCCGACCTGGTCGGCAAAGTCGTGAACATCGCCAGCCGTTGCGCCGGTTTCATCCAGAAGGGCAACGCCGGTCTGCTGGTGGACACCAACGCCGCACCGGAACTGACCGAAGCATTCCTGGCTGCCGCGCCGAGCATCGCCGACGCCTATGAAGCCCGCGACTTCGCCCGTGCCATGCGCGAAACCATGGCTTTGGCCGACCGCGCCAACGCCTGGATCGCCGACAAGGCGCCATGGTCGCTGAACAAGCAGGAAGGCAAGCAGGATGAAGTCCAGGCGGTCTGCGCCACGGCGATCAACCTGTTCCGTCAGTTGGTGATCTTCCTCAAACCGGTGCTGCCAGTGCTGGCCGCCGATGCCGAGGCGTTCCTCAACGTCGCTCCGCTGACCTGGAACGACCACACCACGCTGCTGGCCAACCACCAGTTGAACGAATTCAAACCGTTGATGACCCGCATCGACCCGGTAAAAGTGCAAGCCATGACCGACGCCTCGAAAGAAGACCTGACCGCCAGCCAGACCGACACCGGCGCCGCCGCGCCTGCCGGCAACGGCGAGCTGGCCAAGGATCCGCTGTCGCCGGAAATCGACTTCGATACCTTTGCCGCCGTCGACCTGCGCGTCGCGCTGATCGTCAAGGCCGAACACGTTGAAGGGGCGGACAAGCTGCTGCGTCTGACCCTGGATATCGGTGACGAACAACGCAACGTGTTCTCCGGGATCAAGAGCGCTTACCCGGATCCGTCCAAGCTCGACGGTCGCCTGACCATGATGATCGCCAACCTCAAGCCACGGAAAATGAAGTTCGGCATTTCCGAAGGCATGGTGATGGCAGCCGGCCCTGGCGGTGAAGAAATCTACCTGCTGAGTCCGGACAGCGGCGCCAAGCCGGGTCAGCGCATCAAGTAAGGTTCTGCCCAGATCGATCCCACAGGCGTGCTCCGTGCGCCTGTGGGATTTTTCATATCTGGCCCGCGCTCCACGGCTGCCGGATAATGCCTAACCTTAAGTGATACACGCCCGTTCCTGCCGGCAGAACCATGACCGAACTCGTGCTTACGCTCTTCAGTGCTGCGCTGATCAACAACTTCGTGTTGCACTGGCCGCTGGGCGTCGATCCGCTGTTGGCGGGCGAACGCCGCCAAGTCCACGCACTGGGGCTGGCAACGCTGTGTCTGATGCTGATTGTCGGCGTGGCGGGTTATGCGATCTGGCATTGGCTGCTGGTGCCGTTGCAACTGGAATTCCTGCGCCTGTTTGTGTTTCTGCCGTTGAGCGTCCTGCTGATCGCGCCGTTGTTGAAACTGCTCGTGCGTTGGCAGCCCACGCTGCCATTCGATGGCTTGTGGCCGTTGCTGCTGGGCAATGCCGGCGTACTGGGCCTGACGCTGATTAACACGCAAGCGGACAAAGGCCTGTTTCATTCGATTGCGCTGAGCCTTGGCGCCGGCCTGGGTTTCTGGCTGGTGTTGAGCCTGTTCAGCGATTTGCGTGAGCGCACGGCCGACAACGACATTCCCCTGCCCTTTCGTGGCTTGCCGATCCTGTTGATCGGCGCCGGACTGATGGCCGTGGCTTTTCTCGGATTCAGTGGACTGATCAAAACATGAGTCTGATTCAACGCATCGATGCCCTGCTACCGCAGACCCAATGCGGCAAATGCGGCCATCCCGGATGCAAACCCTACGCTGAAGGCATTGCCGACGGCGAGCCGATCAACAAGTGCCCGCCGGGTGGTGACGAAACCATCGCGGCGCTGGCCGAGCTGTTGAAAATCCCGGTGCTCGAACTGGACATCAGCCGTGGTTCGGCGCCGCCGCAAGTGGCGTTCATCCGCGAGGCCGAATGCATCGGCTGCACCAAGTGTATTCAGGCCTGCCCGATCGACGCGATTGTCGGCGCAGCGAAGCTGATGCACACCGTCATCATCGACGAATGCACCGGATGCGATCTGTGCGTGGCACCCTGCCCGGTCGATTGCATCGAGATGCATCCGCTGCCGCTGGGGATCCTGCCGGTAGTCGGTGGTCTGGCCGCCAGCCTTGAAGAACAGCAGGCCCGCGCAGCCAAACGCGATCACGCCCGCAAGCGCTTTGAACGGCGCAATGCTCGTCTGCAACGCGAAGAACAGCAGAAACAGGCCGAACGCGAAGCCCGGGCGCAGCGCGCGGCACAGGTCGAAGTCGCCGCCACCACGCTCGATCCGGTGCAGGCGGCGCTGGAACGGGTGCGCGCGCAAAAAGCCGCGACCGCCGACGCCGCGCTGAAAAAAGCCAAGATCGATGTGGCCATGAGTCGGGCGCAATTGAACAAGTCGCTCAAGGCATTCGGTCATCCGCCGACCTTCGATCAACAATCGCAGCTGATTGTCCTGCAGCAGCAATTCGAAGCCGCCGAGCGGGCACTGGCGAAGCTGGAAAGCAGCGCGGCATCTGCGCCGGTTGTAGCAGCCCCGGCAAAGGACGCCGATCTGAAACGGGCGAAGATCCAGTTGGCAATGCGCCGCGCCGAGCTGAAAAAGGCGCAAACCGCAGAGGCCCCGCCAACCGAGATCGCCTTACTGGAACAATCGCTGCGTGACGCCGAACAGGCGCTGCACAGCGCCGAAGCCGCCAGCGATCAACCGGCACCGGAGCTTGTGCGCGTCGAGAAACGCCCGATCGACGACCGGCTTCGCCAACTGAAAACCGAACTGGCCTACGCTCGCGCCGACCTGAACAAGCTGCAACGGCGCGACGGCACGCCCGCCGACATCCTCGAAAAGGCCCGCGCCCGCCTGCAAGAAGCAGAGCGGCAGGTACAAGCCCATGTCGTCCATTGAAACCAGAGACGAGCGCCTGCAACAGGCAATGAAGCTGGTTTTGCTGGCGACATTGCCGGGATTACTGGCGTTGTTCTGGTTTTACGGTTGGGGCGTGTTGATCAACCTGATCCTGTCCGTCATCACAGCTTTGGGCGTTGAAGCCGCCGTGATACAGCTGCGTCGGCAGCCGCTTCAAGCCACATTGACCGATGGCAGCGCGGTGGTCAGCGCCACGCTGCTGGCAATTGCCCTGCCGCCTTACTGCCCTTGGTGGCTGACGGTCACGGCGATCGCCTCGGGCCTGCTACTGGGCAAACATCTTTACGGTGGTGTTGGCCGAAATCCATTTAATCCGGCCATGCTCGGCTTCGCGCTGGCCATGGTGATGTTCCCGCAACCGATGACCCATTGGCCGGCCCATGGCCTGGATCTGACGGCAGCTTTTAGCCAGGTGTTCAATCTGGGCGCGCAACCGGATGCGTGGGTTCAGGCCACCGCGCTGGACAGTCTGCGCATCAATAAAAGCCTGACCATGGACGAACTGTTTGCCGGCAATCCGGCATTCGGTCGTTTTGGCGGGCACGGCGCTGAGCGGGTGAACCTGGCGTTCCTCGCCGGTGGGCTGTTCCTGTTGCAGCGTCGGGTGTTTGGCTGGCACGCGCCGGTCGGCATGCTCGCCAGCCTGTTCGTGATCAGCCTGTTGTGCTGGAACGGTTCGGGGTCCGACTCCCACGGCTCGCCACTGTTTCACCTGCTGAGCGGCGCGACCATGCTGGGGGCGTTCTTCATCGTTACTGAACCGGTGTCGGGGGCAAAAAGTCCGCTCGCCCGCCTGCTGTTCGGTGTCGGCGTGGGGTTGCTGACTTACGTGATTCGCACCTGGGGCGGTTACCCCGACGGCGTGGCGTTTGCGGTGCTGTTGATGAACCTGTGCGTGCCGGCGCTGGAGCGCTTCGCGATGGCCCGTCAGGCGCAGGTGACACCATGAACCGAACGAACAGCCTGATCACACTGGCGTTGATTACCGCGCTGGGCATCGGCGTGACGTGGCTGGTGCAACGCAGCAACGCACCGCAGATTGCCGCCGAACAGCGTCTGCTTGAGAGTCGTAAATTGCTGGACGTGCTGCCGGTCGACGCTTACGACAATCAGCCGCTCGAACAACCTCTGACGCTGACCGACATCAACCTGAGCCATAGTCAGCTACTGGACGGTTATCGGGCGACCAAAGGCAGCCAGTCCGTGGCGATCCTGCTGCGCAGCCAGACCCAAGGTTATGCCGGCAATATCGAGTTGCTGATTGCCATCGACGCCAACGGCCGACTGCTCGGTGTCAAAAACCTTGAGCAAAACGAAACGCCTTCGCTGGGTGGACATATCGGCGACTGGCCAAATAGCTGGCTTCAGACCTTTAGCGGAAAATCGAGCAACCAACCGACGGACGCCGGGTGGGCCTTGAAGAAGGATCAGGGGCAATTCGACCAGATCGCTGGCGCAACCATTACGTCTCGCGCGGCCATCAATGCCATCCACGATGCCCTGCGTTACTTCGATGAACACCGGACGACCCTGCTCGGGAGCGCGCCATGAACACGTCAGCGACACTGTCGAACTCGATGATGCTGGTGCTGTTGATCGGTGCCACCGACTCTGTGGCGGGCGCGCTGGCGACTCTGATGATGTTCACCGTTGTCGTGGGCGTTTACGGTTTGTGCATGACACCGCTGCGCTCGCGCCTGAGCAGCGAGAGCCTGTTGCCGGTCAGCCTGGTGCTGACCGCGACCCTGGCGGGCTGCGCCGATATTGTTCTGCAACGCAGTGCGCTGCAGTGGCATCAACTGATCAGTCTTTATGCCGGGTTGATTGCCTTGCAATGCGTCGTGCTGGAGCACAATGGCTTTTTTCGCCAGCCTGTCCGTAAGCGGCTGAAACTGTGCGGCCTGTTTGCAGCGCTGGTGATCGTGCTCGCGGTGTTGCGTGAACTGATCGGTCAGGGCAGCATCGGCCATCATTTGTCGGAACATTGGCAAGGTTTGATTCTGTTCGGCGACGGCCTGCATTTCGCGACGCTGGCGCCCGGCGCCTTCATATTGCTTGGACTATTACTGGCCGCCCGTCAGGCCTGGACTCGCCCCTGCGACCTACCCGAGGAAACGCATCACCCATGAATGCCGCAAAACGACTGGAGATCTTCCGCAGGCTTCACGAGGACAACCCCGAGCCCAAGACCGAATTGGCCTACTCCTCGCCTTTTGAACTGTTGATTGCGGTGATTCTGTCCGCGCAATCGACAGACGTCGGAGTGAACAAGGCGACGGCAAAGCTGTTCCCTGTGGCCAATACGCCAGCGGCCATTCATGCGTTGGGCGTCGAAGGTCTGTCCGAGTACATCAAGACTATCGGCCTCTATAACAGCAAGGCCAAAAACGTGATCGAGACCTGTCGCATGCTGGTCGAGTTGCACAATGGCGAAGTCCCGCAGACGCGCGAAGAACTGGAGGCATTGCCTGGCGTAGGCCGCAAGACCGCCAACGTCGTGCTCAATACCGCTTTTCGCCAATTGACCATGGCCGTGGACACCCACATTTTTCGGGTCAGCAACCGCACCGGCATTGCACCGGGTAAAAATGTGGTCGAAGTGGAAATGAAGCTGATGAAGTTTGTGCCGAAGGAATATCTGCTCGATTCGCATCACTGGCTCATTCTTCACGGGCGCTACGTGTGTCTGGCACGCAAACCCCGTTGCGGCAGCTGTCGGATCGAAGATCTGTGCGATTACAAGCACAAAACTTCTGACGATTGAGCGGCTATTGGTTTTATTGATTTATCGATTGAAAAAATCTTTTTTACCATCTGCTGGAATATCGATATAAGGAGCGCCAAAGGCAGTCTTAGCCTGGAGTTGACCTTATGAGCACCAGCAAAGAGCAAGTGGATGTAGAAGACGATTTCGTCGCAGAAGCTGACGACGAACCGGTAGTCGAAGTTGCCAAGACCAACCTGAGCAAACGTCGCACCATCGACAATCTGCTTGAGGAGCGGCGACTGCAGAAGCAATTGGCCGATTACGATTTTGATCTCTGACATTTGAAAGCCTCCCGAAACGGAGGCTTTTCACTTTCTGCCGCAAGCTGATTTCCGATCTGCCCTTGCCCCGTCAGCGCCCGAGCGATCAGACAAGGCCGTTTCGCTGCGCCAGTTCAATCAGATCCACCAGCGAACGAGCGTTAAGCTTCAACAACAGTCGGGTCTTGTAGGTACTTACGGTCTTGTTGCTGAGGAACATGCCATCGGCAATTTCCTTGTTGGTCTTGCCGCGCGCCAATTGCTGCAACACCATCATCTCCCGGCCAGACAGGCGATCGACCATATCGGCTTCGCTGGCATTCCCCAGACTGGTTCGCACGGTGTGCAGCGCCTGATTCGGAAAATAACTGTATCCGGACAGTACCGCCTTGATAGCGCTCAGCAACTCCGTCAGATCCTGTTGCTTGCAAACATATCCCGCGGCCCCCGACTGCATGCAACGCATGGAGAAATGACCCGGCGACTGGGATGTCAGCACAAGTACTTTCAACGGCATGGCACTTGTTGTGAGACGGGCAATGACTTCCAGTCCGTCCAGTTTCGGTATGCCGATATCCAGTATCACGATATCGGGCATCTGGTCGCGCGCAAGTTGTAACGCATCCACTCCATTGTCGGTTTCTGCAATGACTTCGTAGCCATGACGCTCCATCAGCATACGTACCGCAAGACGAATGACGGGGTGATCATCCACGATCAGCACTTTATTCATGGGCAAGTCCAGTTTCGCTGTTCGAATTTTTAGAACCGGCACAATAACGTAGTCACTTCATCCATAGCACAGAGAAGTTCCTTCACACCAGCAGCAAGAGACGCTTCCTACATCTAACGAAGATTAATCCTACAGAAACTGCTCACCAGACAAGAAACCTGTCGACCCGCGAGTGCGAAAAATCTGCACCACACAACTTAAACCTCACCTCCCTCTTGATAACAAACTCAAGAAAATCAGAGCGAGCCACCCTTTACACACAAAAACCTGAAACAACATATTTATACCAATTCAGAAAAATTTAATATAAACACGAAACAGCGGCTACAGGACCAGACTCCCGCAGCCACCAACTTATAAAATCTCAAAAAACACTTCAAGAGAACGGCCAATTTCATGAGTAAAGAGCATGCAGAAAAAAGAAAAAATGACCAACCCCATCAGCATTATCGCTGTCTTTGCGTTGATAACCGAGACTTCCGCAGCAGTTTCCCTACCTTTTCTGGATAATGACGAACGGAAAATCTATATCTGGCTTTTGATCAGTTTCCCATTTTTTTTGACGTTTCTTTTTTTCATAACGCTCAACTTCAATTATCGTTCTCTCTATGCACCCTCTGACTTCGATAATGACAAAAGCTTTTTAAAAGCATTCGAGACCATCAATTCCGACTTATCGGAGGCTCCTGAAAAACCCAATGAAACACTGCACACTGTAAAACTTCCAAAACCATTTAACACGCTATACATCATTGATACCAGAACCGGATATACCGAACCGGAAACGAACAGACTATTGGAAAAAATCCCACAGACGAACAAGCACTCGCTCAGAGTTTTCCTGTTTCTGACCAAATCGACGTCGGAAGTTTCATCAACGGAAAGCATCTTAAAATCGTTTAAACAGGGAAAAAAAATGGCAGGAACGACCTATTGTATTATTTACGATGGCAGTTCGATGAAGTTGATTTTGACGGGAAAGAGTTGAAATGTCGCGTAACCGCGACTGCGATAAAGATCGCGGGGCTGAACGGGATCGAGCAGTTCTAAGCAAAAAGTCTCACGAAAGCGGCCTTGTCGCGATGACAAGGCCGCTCTTTCAGATCAGGCCTGAAACTCTTAGAACAGCTTGCGGCCCTTGTTGGCAGCAATGCGCATGCGCAGCGCGTTGAGCTTGATGAAGCCCGCCGCGTCGGCCTGGTTGTAGGCGCCGCCGTCTTCTTCGAAGGTCGCGATGTTGGCGTCGAACAGCGAGTCGTCGGACTTGCGGCCGGTCACGATCACGTTGCCTTTGTACAGCTTCAGGCGCACGACGCCGTTCACGTTGACCTGGGAGGCGTCGATCATCTGTTGCAGCATCAGACGCTCAGGGCTCCACCAGTAACCGGTGTAGATCAGGCTGGCGTACTTCGGCATCAGCTCGTCTTTCAAGTGAGCGACTTCGCGGTCCAGGGTGATCGATTCGATGGCGCGGTGAGCGCGCAGCATGATGGTGCCGCCCGGGGTTTCGTAGCAGCCACGGGACTTCATGCCGACGTAACGGTTCTCGACGATGTCCAGACGGCCGATGCCGTGCTCGCCACCGATCTTGTTCAACGTCGCCAGCACGGTGGCCGGGGTCATCTCGACGCCGTCCAGCGCGACGATGTCGCCGTTGCGGTAGGTCAGTTCCAGGTATTGCGGGGTGTCGGGAGCCTTCTCCGGGGAGACGGTCCAGCGCCACATGTCTTCTTCGTGCTCGGTCCACGTGTCTTCCAGCACGCCGCCTTCATAGGAGATGTGCAGCAGGTTGGCGTCCATCGAGTACGGGGATTTCTTCTTGCCGTGACGCTCGATCGGGATCGCGTGCTTCTCGGCGTAGTCCATCAGCTTCTCGCGGGACAGCAGGTCCCACTCGCGCCAAGGGGCGATCACTTTCACGCCTGGCTTGAGTGCGTAGGCACCCAGTTCGAAACGGACCTGGTCGTTGCCCTTGCCGGTCGCGCCGTGGGAAATGGCGTCGGCGCCGGTTTCGTTGGCGATTTCGATCAGACGCTTGGCGATCAGCGGACGCGCGATGGAAGTACCCAGCAGGTACTCGCCTTCGTAAACGGTGTTGGCGCGGAACATCGGGAACACGAAGTCACGCACGAATTCTTCGCGCAGGTCGTCGATGTAGATTTCTTTGACACCCATGGCCTGCGCCTTGGCGCGAGCCGGCTCGACTTCTTCGCCCTGACCCAGGTCAGCGGTGAAGGTCACGACTTCACAGTTATAAGTATCCTGCAGCCACTTGAGGATCACCGAAGTGTCCAGGCCGCCGGAATACGCCAGAACGACCTTGTTTACGTCCGCCATGCCATCACTCCACGGGGTTCTACGGAAAGCCGAGGAGTCTACCGCTCAAACGCGATAATTTACAGAGGCGCGACAGCTTAAGACGACAAAGCGACAGAATCTGTCGAGAGGGCGACGATGACCGGAAGGTCAGGAAGTCGCCGCAGTACTGGCAGGTGTACTGGCTTGAGGCGCTGGAGCAGTGACCGGTGCCACCCGTGCCAGTTTAACGCTGACCCGGCGGTTCTTCGCCCGGTTGGCGGCATTGGTGTTCGGCACCAACGGGTATTGTTCACCGTGAAAACGCACGGTGATCTGCGACTCGGCGATGCCGTTGGCCTTGAAGAAATCAACCACCGCCAGTGCGCGGCGGCGCGACAGCTCACGGTTGGTCAGGCGATTGCCGCTGTTGTCCGAGTAGCCATCAAGCTCAATGTGATTGACCGTTGGATCGGCTTTCATGAACTCAAGCATCACTTGTAGCCTGGCTTTCGCGGCGGCGTCCAGATCGGTGCCTTCGCCCGGAAAGCCGACCTGAGAGTGTTTGACCTGATCGAAATTCTGCGGGAGCAGTTTCGCCACGCAGGTCTGGTAGTCATTGAAAGCCTTGCTGAACTTGACCGGCAACAGGCGCACTTCGGAGACCCGCCCATCGCCGGAAGCACGGCGCACCACCGGGCTGCGACCTTCCAGCAAACCGCTGATCAACCCCCCGGCCTGCGATTGCGAACTGTTGAACAGCACATTGCCGGTACCGATTCTGACACTGCCCAGATTGATGTCGTTACGTCCCGGCTGCCATGGAGCTGCCGCTGCAAGCAACGTCGCCGAACCACCGCCAAGCATCGCGTTGTAGGCATTCAGACGAAAAATCGCCTGCTCGCCGGCCTTGCGCACGAATTGCCCAGAGCCGAAGTCGGTGATCGGCTGCGTCAGACGGCACTCGAACTTGTCGCCCTCGACCGTCCACTCAATGTTCTCCAGACGGGTCTGGTAGGTCAGTGCCATCGCGGGAAGGCTGGCAAACACACTGAGCAAGGCTAAATATCGCTGGCGCACGGGAGGCTCCATTGGCTTCTACAACAAAAAAGACCGAGACATACATCTTTACGGCATACCTATGGGATATCGGACGCTCGTCGCAAAACTTGATAGCGAGTGCCTGCAAGAGTCTTTTCCGGTAGCATTCGCCTCAGTTTGACCCGCCTGGAATCCCCTCATGTCCGACCGCCTGACCCTGCTGCGTCCCGACGACTGGCACATTCATCTTCGCGATGGTGCCGTGTTGACCAATACCGTTGCGGATGTCGCGCGCACCTTTGGTCGCGCCATCATCATGCCCAACCTGGTACCTCCGGTGCGCAACGCCGCTGAAGCCGACGGCTATCGCCAGCGGATTCTCGCTGCCCGGCCGGCCGGCAGTCGTTTCGAGCCGCTGATGGTGCTGTACCTCACCGACCGCACCCAGCCCGAAGAAATCCGTGAGGCCAAGGCCAGCGGTTTCGTGCACGCCGCCAAGTTGTACCCGGCCGGCGCCACCACCAACTCCGATTCCGGGGTCACCAGCATCGACAAGATTTTCCCGGCGCTGGAAGCCATGGCCGAAGTCGGCATGCCGCTGTTGATCCACGGTGAAGTCACTCGTGGCGACGTCGACGTGTTCGACCGCGAAAAAATCTTCATCGACGAGCACATGCGCCGCGTCGTCGAGCGTTTCCCGACACTGAAAGTGGTGTTCGAACACATCACCACCGGCGATGCCGTGCAGTTCGTCAACGAGGCTTCGGCCAACGTCGGCGCAACCATCACCGCGCATCACCTGCTCTACAACCGCAACCACATGCTGGTAGGCGGGATCCGGCCGCACTTCTATTGCCTGCCGATCCTCAAGCGCAACACGCACCAGGAAGCCCTGCTCGACGCCGCCACCAGCGGCAGCGCGAAGTTTTTCCTCGGTACCGACTCGGCACCGCACGCCCAGCACGCCAAGGAAGCCGCCTGCGGCTGCGCCGGCTGCTACACCGCGTACGCCGCCATCGAGCTGTACGCCGAAGCCTTTGAACAGCGCAATGCGCTGGACAAGCTCGAAGCGTTCGCCAGCCTCAACGGCCCGCGCTTCTACGGCCTGCCGGCGAACACCGATCGCATCACCCTGGTTCGTGACGAATGGACCGCCCCGACCAGCCTGCCTTTCGGCGAGCTGACCGTTATTCCGCTGCGCGCCGGTGAAAAACTGCGCTGGCGCCTGCTGGAGGAACACGCGTGAGTGAAGACCATTTCGACGACGAACTGGACGGTCAAGGTGGCGGTGGTTCCCGCCATCCTATGGCAGCACGCTTTCGCGGCTACCTGCCGGTTGTCGTCGACGTAGAGACCGGTGGTTTCAACTCGGCCACCGACGCTCTGCTGGAGATTGCCGCGACCACCATCGCCATGGATGAAAAGGGTTTCGTCTACCCGGACCACACCTACTTCTTCCGCGTCGAGCCGTTCGAAGGCGCCAACGTTGAAGCGGCGGCACTGGAATTCACCGGGATCAAGCTCGATCACCCGTTGCGCATGGCCGTCAGCGAAGAGACGGCCCTGACCGACATCTTCCGTGGCGTGCGCAAGGCCTTGAAGGCCAACGGTTGCAAGCGGGCGATTCTGGTCGGCCACAACAGCAGCTTCGACCTGGGCTTCCTCAACGCCGCCGTCGCGCGGCTGGACATGAAGCGCAACCCGTTCCACCCGTTCTCCAGTTTCGACACCGCAACCCTCGCCGGTCTGGCGTACGGCCAGACCGTATTGGCCAAGGCCTGTCAGGCAGCCGACATCGACTTCGACGGCCGTGAGGCGCACTCCGCGCGTTACGACACCGAGAAGACGGCCGAGCTGTTCTGTGGCATCGTCAACCGCTGGAAACAGATGGGCGGCTGGGAAGACTTCGACGACTGATCCTCGTCGGGTTTCTTCCGAGCATGAAAAAACCGGCCACGTGGGCCGGTTTTTTTGTACCTCGCTTCCTGAACCTGAAGCGTGCGCCTTACAGGGCAGCAGCGTTCTCGGTCAGGTATGCCGCAACGCCTTCTGGCGAAGCGTTCATGCCTTTGTCGCCTTTTTTCCAGTTGGCAGGGCAGACTTCGCCGTGCTCTTCGTGGAATTGCAGAGCGTCGACCAGACGGATCAGCTCTTCCATGTTACGGCCCAGCGGCAGGTCGTTGACGATCTGCGAGCGGACAACGCCTTTGTCGTCGATCAGGAACGCGCCACGGAAAGCCACGCCGCCTTCGGACTCAACGTCGTAGGCCTTGGCGATATCGTGCTTCATGTCGGCAGCCATGGTGTACTTCACCTGGCCGATGCCGCCATTGTTGACCGGGGTGTTGCGCCAGGCGTTGTGGGTGAAGTGCGAGTCGATCGACACGGCGATCACTTCAACGTTGCGTGCCTTGAAGTCGGCCATGCGGTTGTCCAGAGCGATCAGCTCGGACGGGCAGACGAAGGTGAAGTCCAGCGGGTAGAAGAACACCAGGCCGTATTTGCCTTTGATGGCCGAGGACAGGGTGAAGCTGTCAACGATCTCGCCATTGCCGAGTACGGCCGGGACGGTGAAGTCAGGGGCTTGTTTGCCTACGAGTACGCTCATTGATATCTCCTGGTGTAAAAACTTGAAGTTCAGGGTCCGGGCCAGCCTGTCACCCTCAGGCGACAGCCCTGTGACACGAACCCCCTTCGCAAGGGCCGACCATCATACACTGCGTTTTTCGACTGTCCTTAAAGGTTTTTCGCGAAATCCCGGCTGGCATTCAGCCATGCCCCACCGTTCGTCAGTCACAGGCGCTGGCGATGAAAACCACTGGGAAAGCACTTTGACAATCATTCTCGTTAACATTAAGATCCATCGCAATTGAGTCACAACCAGCGACGGTTCTCACTTATGTATGTTTGCCTCTGCACTGGCGTCACCGACGGACAGATCCGCGAAGCGATCTATGAAGGTTGCTGCAGCTATAAAGAAGTCCGTCAGGCCACCGGCGTAGCCAGCCAATGCGGCAAATGTGCGTGCCTGGCGAAAGAAGTGGTTCGCGAAACCCTGACCAAGCTGCAAACCGCCCAGGCTGCGATCCCCTACCCGGCAGAATTTACAGCCGCGTAATTATCCCGAATTCGAAGAACCGGACTTATGTCCGGTTTTTTTATGCCTGAAAATCAACTGCTTAGCGTCTAGACGCGGAACACAAACATTCTTATTCAGATTAATTTTCATTTATTATTCAATAACTTAGGTTTGACACTTATAAATACCAAGCTCAAACTCTGCCTTATATACCGCTACTTAGGGCAGGACTCCCATCATGAAAGGCGACGTAACAGTCATCCAGCATCTCAACAAGATCCTTGCCAATGAGCTGGTCGCGATCAATCAGTACTTCCTGCATGCGCGTATGTATGAAGATTGGGGCCTGAACAAGCTCGGCAAACACGAGTACCACGAATCCATCGACGAGATGAAGCACGCGGACAAGCTGATCAAGCGCATCCTGTTCCTCGAAGGCCTGCCGAATGTGCAGGACCTGGGCAAGCTGCACATCGGCGAGCACACCAAGGAAATGCTGGAGTGCGACCTGCGTATCGAAAAGACCGGCCATGCTGACCTGAAGGTCGCCATCGCCCATTGCGAATCCGTCGGTGACTTCGGCAGCCGCGAACTGCTCGAAGACATTCTCGAATCCGAAGAAGAACACATCGACTGGCTGGAAACCCAACTCGGTCTGATCGATAAAGTCGGTCTTGAAAACTATCTGCAATCGCAGATGGGCGAAGACGAGTAATTAGCCAGCGCTAAACTCGAGACACTAAAAAGCCCCGCACTCTTTCGAGAGGCGGGGCTTTTTATTGCCATGTCTGCAGGAGTCTGGCTTGCCAGCGAAGTAGAGACCGCGGTTCAACAGCTACACCGCGTCATCGTTCTTCGCGAGCAAGCTCGCTCCCACAAAAGCCAATCAGGCTTCGGACTTGGCCGCAGCAGCCTTGGCGGATGCTTCCTTGACCAGAGTCTGCAGCTCACCGTTGGCGAACATTTCAGCCATGATGTCGCTGCCGCCGACCAGTTCACCGGCTACCCACAGCTGCGGGAAAGTTGGCCAGTTGGCGTACTTCGGCAGGTTGGCACGGATTTCCGGGTTCTGCAGGATGTCGACGTAGGCGAACTTCTCGCCACAGCCCATCACAGCCTGCGCAGCTTTCGCGGAGAAGCCACACTGCGGGGCATTCGGCGAGCCTTTCATGTAAAGCAGAATGGTGTTGTTGGCAATCTGCTCTTTAATCGTTTCGATGATATCCATGGAGCACCTCGGCTGAACTTTCCGACTCATGGGTCGGCACGGTGGCGCATTGTAACGGAATCCCGAGCGCCCTGCTCGGTCTCCCCGACAGACTTGCTCAAGCCGCCGCCACCGTCACCGGCACGCCATTGAGCGCCGCGTTGCCTGACAGCTCGTCGAGCTGGCATTCATCGGTCAGATCGTTGGCGCTGGAGCCCGGCTGGCCACTGGCAATCGCCATCTGCACGCCCGGCCGGGCATGACCCCATCCATGCGGCAGGCTGACTACGCCCTTCATCATGTCCGCGCTGGCCAGCACTTCGACCTCGATCTGGCCGACCCGTGAACTCACGCGCACAAGCTGACCATCACTGAGCCCGCGACTGGCGAGATCGTCCGGGTTCATCAACAACTGATGACGCGGCTTGCCCTTCACCAACCGATGATAGTTGTGCATCCAGGAATTGTTGCTGCGCACATGGCGGCGGCCGATCATCAATAGCTCATCGGCGGCCGGCGCCTGCAACGCGGCGAAACGCGCCAAGTCGGCGAGGATTTCCGGCGGTGCCGCCTGAACCCGTTGATTGGCAGTCTTCAACCGCGCGGTCAGGTTGGGTTTGAGCGCTCCCAAGTCGACACCGTGCGGATGATCGAACAGCGTCGCAAGCGACAATTTTTGCTCGGATGCATCGCCATACAAGCCCGTGCGCAACCCCATGTCGATCATCTTCGCCGGCGGAATCGTCGGCTTCAGCTCCTTGCCGGTCTTCGCGGCAAAGGCCTTGGCCAGCCCGACGAAGATTTCCCAGTCGTGCAGCGCCCCTTCGGGTTTGGCGAGGATTGCCCGGTTGAACCGGGTGACGTTGCGCACCGCGAACAGGTTGAAGGTGGTGTCGTAGTGATCGTTCTCCAGCGCCGAGGTCGACGGCAGGATCAGGTCGGCATAGCGCGTGGTTTCGTTGATGTACAGATCGACGCTGACCATGAACTCCAGCCCGTCCAGCGCCTGCTCCAGTTGCCGGCCGTTGGGTGTGGACAGCACCGGATTGCCGGCCACGGTGATCAGCGCGCGAATCTGCCCCTCGCCCTCGGTGAGTATTTCTTCGGCCAGCGCCGAGACTGGCAGCTCTCCGCCGTATTCCGGACGCCCGGACACGCGGCTCTGCCATTTATTAAAGTGCCCGCCCGAAGTCGAGGCCACCAGATCCACCGCCGGCTCGGTGCACAAGGCACCGCCAATGCGGTCCAGGTTGCCGGTGACCAGATTGATCAACTGCACGACCCAATGGCACAGCGTGCCGAAGGCCTGAGTGGAAACGCCCATCCGGCCATAACAAACGGCGCTTGGCGCGGCGGCGAAGTCCCGGGCCAACTGGCGGATCTGCTCGGCAGGAACCGCGCACAACGGACTCATGGCTTCGGCAGTGAACCCCGCCACCGCTGCGCGCACTTCGTCCAGACCGTCCACCGGCAAATGACTTTCAGACGTCAGCCCTTCGCTGAACAGCGTATTGAGCACACCAAACAACAACGCCGCATCTCCACCCGGACGCACGAACAGATGCTGATCGGCCATCGCCGCCGTCTCGCTGCGCCGTGGATCGACCACCACCACTTTGCCGCCCCGGGCCTGAATCGCCTTCAGACGCTTCTCGACATCCGGCACGGTCATGATGCTGCCGTTGGACGCCAGCGGATTACCGCCCAGAATCAGCATGAAATCGGTGTGATCGATGTCCGGGATCGGCAGCAGCAGGCCGTGGCCGTACATCAGGTAGCTGGTCAGGTGATGGGGCAGTTGATCGACCGACGTCGCCGAATAGCGGTTGCGGGTTTTCAACAGGCCGAGGAAGTAATTGCTGTGGGTCATCAGCCCGTAGTTATGCACGCTGGGGTTGCCCTGATACACGGCAACCGCGTTCTGCCCGTGACGCTCCTGAATGGCCGAGAGTTTTTCGGCCACCAGTTCGAACGCTTCTTCCCACTCTATCGGCAGCCACTCGCTGCCGACCCGGCGCATCGGCTGGCGCAGGCGATCCGGATCATTCTGGATATCTTGCAGCGCCACGGCCTTGGGGCAGATGTGCCCGCGACTGAACGTGTCCAGGGCGTCGCCCTTGATCGAGGTGATCTGCACCTGGCCGTCGGTTTCGGTGGTTTCGATGGTCAAGCCGCAGATGGCTTCACACAGGTGGCAGGCACGGTGATGGAGAGTCTTGGTCATGGCCAGTCTCTGTCTTGTTCTGGGCAGGCAATCACGCCTGCGGGAACAAAACTATGGCCCGCGACCCGGTGCAGCGCCAGCGACGTTCGTCTTGTGAATCGGCGGCCATCAGGCCCGCCGATAGACGCGTCAGTTCGCCGGAAGCTGGGGCGGCGCGGCCAGCTGGATTTCCTGGATGGTCTCGATCTGCTCGTGGGCGACGTGGACGCCGGTGAGTTCGCCGATCAGTCGCCAGTGCTCGTCGAGCCCGGCGCTGATGGTCGCCATGCGGTCGATCATCTGCCGGCTGGCGGCCTTGACCACGTCGTCATCACTGCGCAGCAGTTCGAAGGACATCGAGGTCATCGAGGCGGTGAGGTGGGTCAATGAGCGTGCCGTGTGGCCCAGCAGTTCCATTAACAGTTTTTCTTTCGATTCCATGCGGAGGCTTCCTGCGTCGCTCGTGGTTTATTTATAACCCAGCACTTTGCTTTAGCAAATGTTTCAGCCTGCGCATCCGACCAAGCGAACCGGTGGCTCACGGGTCGCAAACCGACCAGAGCCGTGCCATCCCCGCCGCGCCTGATTGCCAAGCCCGGTGGGGCCAGTGTACAAATGCCCCGTTGCCCTCTCGAAAACTGACCGGAAATCACAGTGCTGGCACTGTTCTCACCCCGGCGCATTTCTGCAAAAACCGTAGCCTATTGGAAAAACGCGACATTTAGTGTCAATATCGCGCCTTCCCCTATTTCGTCGCCCCCGTGCGGCTTACGCCGCAGGTCTCGCCCGTTGTTCCGATAAACAAGGCTTTGAGCATCTGCGGTTTGTAGCAAAAAGGTAGTCAATGATGAGCGCAAGGCACTTTCTCTCCCTGATGGATTGCACGCCCGAAGAGCTGGTCAGCGTGATCCGTCGAGGCGTTGAGCTCAAGGACCTGCGTAACCGCGGCGTACTGTTCGAGCCTCTGAAAAACCGCGTCCTGGGGATGATCTTCGAAAAATCCTCGACCCGTACCCGGATCTCCTTCGAGGCCGGCATGATCCAGCTCGGCGGCCAGGCGATCTTCCTGTCGCCGCGCGACACCCAGCTGGGCCGTGGCGAGCCGATCGGCGACTGCGCCATCGTCATGTCGAGCATGCTCGATGCGGTGATGATCCGTACCTTTGCCCACAGCACCCTGACCGAATTCGCTGCCAACTCCCGCGTGCCGGTGATCAACGGCCTGTCCGATGACCTGCACCCGTGCCAGTTGCTGGCCGACATGCAGACCTTCCTCGAGCACCGCGGCTCGATCCAGGGCAAGACCGTGGCCTGGATCGGCGACGGCAACAACATGTGCAACAGCTATATAGAAGCGGCCATCCAGTTCGACTTCCAGTTGCGCGTGGCCTGCCCGGAAGGCTATGAACCAAACCCTGAATTCGTGGCCAAGGCCGGTGACCGCGTGACCATCGTCCGCGACCCGAAAGACGCCGTGCGCGGCGCGCATCTGGTGAGCACCGACGTCTGGACCTCCATGGGTCAGGAAGAGGAAACCGCCAAGCGCCTCAAACTGTTCGCGCCGTACCAGGTCACCCGTGCCCTGCTCGACCTCGCGGCCGAGGACGTGTTATTCCTGCACTGCCTTCCCGCACACCGCGGCGAAGAAATCAGTCTCGACCTGCTCGATGACCCACGCTCCGTCGCTTGGGATCAGGCAGAAAACCGTCTCCACGCACAGAAGGCCCTGCTCGAGTTCCTTGTAGAACCGGCATATCACCACGCATGAGCCATGAATTACTGCTGAACCTGCGCAACCTCGCTTGCGGTTATCAAGATCAACGTGTGGTGCAGAACCTCAATCTGCACCTCAACGCCGGCGACATCGGCTGCCTGCTCGGTTCCTCGGGCTGCGGCAAGACCACCACCCTTCGCGCGATTGCCGGTTTCGAACCGGTGCACGAAGGGGAAATATCTCTCGGCGGTGAGGTGATCTCCAGCGCCGGTTTCACCCTCGCTCCGGAAAAACGCCGGATCGGCATGGTGTTCCAGGACTACGCGCTGTTCCCGCATCTGAGTGTTGCGGACAACATCGCCTTCGGCATCCGCAAGCACCCGAACAAGGAGCGCGTCACCGAAGAGCTGCTGGAACTGGTCAACCTGAAGAACCTCGGCAAACGCTTCCCCCACGAGTTGTCCGGTGGTCAGCAACAACGTGTCGCCCTCGCCCGCGCCCTGGCGCCGGAGCCGCAACTGCTGCTGCTCGACGAGCCGTTCTCCAACCTCGATGGCGAATTGCGCCGCAAGCTCAGCCACGAAGTACGCGACATCCTAAAGGCCCGTGGCACCAGCGCGATTCTGGTGACTCACGATCAGGAAGAAGCCTTCGCCGTCAGCGATCACGTCGGCGTGTTCAAGGAAGGCCGGCTGGAGCAGTGGGACACGCCGTACAACCTCTATCACGAGCCGGCGACGCCGTTTGTGGCCAGCTTTATCGGTCAGGGTTACTTCATTCGCGGTCAGCTCGGCAGCCCGGAATCGGTGCAGACCGAACTCGGCGAATTGCGCGGCAATCGCGCCTACACCTGGCCGGTCGGTGGCGCGGTGGATGTGCTGCTGCGTCCGGACGACATCGTTTACGCGCCGGACAGTGGATTGAAAGCGCGGATCGTCGGCAAGACCTTCCTCGGCGCCTCGACCCTGTATCGCCTGCAACTGCCGACCGGCGCCCAGCTGGAATCGATCTTCCCGAGCCATGCCGACCATCAGGTGGGTGCGGATGTCGGGATTCGTGTGGCGGCGGAACATCTGGTGCTGTTCCAGGCCTCCGGCAGCACGGCTGCGCAGATTCCCACCGTGGAAAACGGCGTGCGCCGTTACAGCACCGCGCACTGATCTGCACACAAATAATGAGGGAGCCTGATGGCTCCCTTGTTTTTTGGCTTCAGCCCAGCATCAATGTGCCGCTGGCCACCAGCGTCGCATTCCCGCCGATCTTCACCCGCTCGCCCTCCAACCGACAGAACAACTCCCCGCCCCGCGCCGAGCGCTGGCATGCGGTGAGGCTCGATTTGCCCAGACGTTTCGACCAATACGGAATCAGGCTGCAATGGGTCGAGCCGGTCACCGGGTCTTCATTGATGCCGATCGCCGGGGCGAAATAGCGCGAGACGAAGTCATGCTGATTGCCCCGAGCCGTGACGATGGCGCCGAGCCAAGGCAATTTGGCCAAGGCGACCATGTCTGGCTGGCAATCGAGTACCGCCTGCTCGGACTCCAGCACCACAAACAGCTCGTTGGAACTCAGAACGTCCACTGCCTGGACATTCAGCGCCCGCTCGATCTCCACGGTGACGCCTTTCTCCACCGCTTCAATGGCCGGAAAATCCAGCCACAACCGGCCACCTTCACGGCTGACGCTCAACGGCCCGGACTTGCAGGTGAAATCCAGACGCTCGGCCGTTTCCTTATAGATCTCGAACAGCACATAGGCGCTGGCCAGCGTCGCGTGGCCACACAGCGGCACCTCGGTGGTCGGCGTGAACCAGCGGATATGCCACGCCTGCCCTTCGCGCACCAGAAACGCGGTTTCCGCCAGATTGTGCTCGGCGGCGATCTTTTGCATCAGTTCATCCGCGAGCCACGCGTCGAGCCGATAGACCATTGCCGGATTGCCACTGAACGGCCGATCACTGAACGCGTCGACCTGATGAAACTCGAGCTGCATAACCTTCTCCCTGTGTCAGTCGAACGAGCATGCAGCGTGGGCCGGATCAGCGCCAGTGACAGTGCCGGCCAATTTTCTTCATACAGATGTCAAACGCGACCGATGTCGGCAAATTTCGCCTGGGTATGTTCCGCCAATACCGCCGGCGCCAATTCCACTTCCAGCCCGCGCCGCCCGGCGCTGACATAAATGGTCGCAAAAGGCTGGGCCGAATTATCGATAAAGGTGCGCAGGCGTTTTTTCTGCCCCAGCGGACTGATGCCGCCCAGCAGGTAACCGGTGGAACGTTGCGCGGCGGCCGGGTCGGCCATCTCGACTTTTTTCACTCCGGCGGCGTGGGCAAGCCCCTTGAGGTCGAGACTTCCGACGACCGGCACCACGGCCACCAGCAACTCCCCCTTTTCACTGGCCGCCAGCAGCGTCTTGAACACCTGCGCCGGATCGAGCCCCAGCTTTTCCGCGGCCTCCAAGCCATACGACGCGGCCTTCGGGTCATGTTCGTAACTGTGCACGCGATGTTCGGCACGAACTTTTTTCAACAAGTCCAACGCAGGGGTCATGGCAGCTCCGGGCTCGGCAGTGGCGAAAAATCCTGCGGCGGATTTTAGGCCATAGCAGTGCAAAAGGCTCTACCACGCGCCACGTTTCCCGGGGTTTGCAGGCCGATGACGGTACTGCAGAACGGGTGACCCGCAGGATCATTCACATGACTGATAGTTTATTTATGACTGACGGTTCACTTTCGACCTTTGACAGGTTTGTTTCTTGTCTATATTTTTTCGAATCTGAATAATGCAAGAATTATCGTCATCGCAGCACCCAGCAGTAAACCGGGAACAGGATGGGGATCCTGCCTCGGCGAAAATCGCGCCTTGCCCTGTCGGCAATGCGCCAGACAACAACAAAAACCGAGGTTTTCAATGACAACTGCGTTACAGCAACCTTCGCTCTCGAGCCAGTGCCTGGCCGAGTTTCTGGGTACTGCACTCCTGATCTTTTTCGGTACCGGTTGTGTCGCCGCGCTCAAGGTCGCGGGCGCCAGCTTCGGTCTGTGGGAAATCAGCATCATCTGGGGCGTCGGCGTGAGCATGGCGATCTACCTCACCGCCGGTGTCTCCGGCGCGCACCTGAACCCTGCCGTCAGTATCGCCCTGAGCATTTTTGCCGACTTCGAAAAGCGCAAATTGCCGTTCTACATTCTTTCCCAGATTGCCGGCGCCTTCTGCGGCGCGCTGTTGGTTTACACGCTGTACAGCAACCTGTTCTTCGATTTCGAACAAACTCACCATATGGTTCGTGGCACTGAAGCCAGCCTCGAACTGGCATCGGTGTTCTCCACCTTCCCGAACCCTGCGCTGTCGACTGCCCAGGCGTTCCTGGTCGAGGTGATCATCACCGCGATCCTGATGGGCGTGATCATGTCCCTGACCGACGACAACAACGGCCTGCCGAAAGGCCCGCTGGCGCCGCTGCTGATCGGTCTGCTGATTGCCGTGATCGGCAGCTCGATGGGCCCGCTGACCGGTTTCGCGATGAACCCGGCCCGGGACTTCGGTCCGAAACTGATGACTTTCTTCGCGGGCTGGGGTGAAATTTCCTTCACCGGCGCACGTGAAATCCCGTATTTCCTGATTCCGATTTTTGCACCGATTGTCGGTGCCTGCCTCGGCGCTGCCGGGTATCGCGGGCTGATTGCCCGCCACCTGACCGGCGCCACACCTGCTACAAAGGATGCAGAACCGGCCATTGACGGCAAACCAAGAACTTCTTGAAACAGTCGGCGCGGGCTCCTGCCCTTATAGAGCCCGCGCCACGGCCCACTCTCCCTTATTTCGTCCAAGGCAATCGACATGACCGACATTCAGAATAAAAACTACATCATTGCCCTCGATCAGGGTACGACCAGCTCCCGCGCGATCATTTTCGACCGCGACGCGAACGTGGTCTGCACCGCACAACGCGAATTCGCCCAGCATTATCCGCAAGCCGGTTGGGTCGAACACGATCCGATGGAAATCTTCGCCACCCAGAGCGCGGTGATGGTCGAAGCGCTGGCCCAGGCCGGTCTGCATCACGATCAGGTCGCTTCCATCGGCATCACCAACCAGCGTGAAACCACCGTGGTCTGGGACAAGACCACCGGCCGCCCGGTGTACAACGCGATCGTCTGGCAATGCCGCCGCAGCACCGAGATCTGCCAGCAGCTCAAGCGCGACGGTCATGAAGACTACATCCGCGACACCACCGGCCTGGTCACCGACCCGTACTTCTCCGGCACCAAACTGAAGTGGATCCTCGACAACGTCGAAGGCAGCCGCGAGCGCGCGCGCAATGGCGAACTGCTGTTCGGCACCGTCGACAGCTGGCTGATCTGGAAATTTACCGGCGGCAAGGTGCACGTCACCGACTACACCAACGCCTCGCGCACCATGCTCTTCAATATCCACACCCTGGAGTGGGACGCGAAGATGCTGGAGATCCTCGACATCCCGCGCGAAATGCTGCCGGAAGTCAAAGCCTCTTCGGAAATCTACGGTCGCACCAAGAGCGGGATCGCCATCGGCGGTATCGCCGGCGACCAGCAGGCCGCGCTGTTCGGCCAGATGTGCGTCGAGCCGGGCCAGGCGAAAAACACCTACGGCACCGGTTGCTTCCTGCTGATGAACACCGGCGACAAAGCCGTGAAATCCCAACACGGCATGCTCACCACCATCGCCTGCGGCCCGCGCGGCGAAGTGGCTTACGCACTGGAAGGCGCGGTATTCAACGGCGGTTCGACCGTACAGTGGCTGCGTGATGAACTGAAAATCGTCAACGACGCCCACGACACCGAATACTTCGCCAATAAAGTGAAGGACAGCAACGGCGTCTACCTGGTGCCAGCCTTCACCGGCCTCGGCGCTCCCTACTGGGACCCGTATGCCCGTGGCGCGCTGTTCGGCCTGACCCGTGGCGTGCGTGTGGATCACATCATCCGCGCTGCGCTGGAGTCGATCGCCTACCAGACCCGCGACGTCCTCGATGCCATGCAACAGGACTCCGGCGAACGCCTCAAGGCCCTGCGCGTGGACGGCGGCGCGGTGGCGAACAACTTCCTCATGCAGTTCCAGGCCGACATCCTCGGCACTCAGGTCGAGCGTCCGAAAATGCGTGAAACCACGGCGCTGGGTGCAGCTTACCTGGCCGGTCTGGCGTGCGGTTTCTGGGGCAGCCTGGAAGAATTGCGCGGCAAGGCCGTGATCGAGCGCGAGTTCGAACCAAGCCTGGACGAAGCGGCAAAAGAGAAGCTCTATAAGGGCTGGAAAAAAGCCGTCAGCCGTACCCGCGACTGGGAACGTGAAGACGCCGAATAAGCCAGTCTGAGGACTGACTAAGGCTGGTCCAAACAGCGTGAAAGCGTAGCGAGCGAAGGCAAGACAAGGCAAAAACAGGCGAGGACGCGGAGTTTACGGGTTTGTAAATGAGCAGTCCGAGCCTGTTTTTAACGCAGGATTGCCGAGCGCAGTAGCTTTCACGTTGTTTGGAAACTGGTCGGGAGGAGATTCCTGCGTCATCATGGGCAAATTTTGCACGGCAGCCCAAAGGAAGCCCCATGAATCTGCCTCCCCGTCAGCAGCAAATCCTCGAGCTGGTCCGCGAACGCGGCTATGTGAGCATCGAGGAAATGGCCACGCTGTTCGTTGTTACCCCGCAAACCATCCGCCGCGATATCAATCAACTGGCGGAAGCCAATCTGCTGCGTCGCTACCACGGCGGCGCCGCCTATGACTCCAGCGTCGAAAACACCGCCTACGCGATGCGCGCCGATCAGATGCGCGATGAAAAGCAACGCATCGGTGAAGCCATCGCCGCGCAGATTCCCGATCACGCCTCGCTGTTCATCAATATCGGCACCACCACCGAATCGATTGCCCGCGCCCTGCTCAATCACAGCCATCTGAAGATCATCACCAACAACCTGCACGTCGCTTCGATGCTCAGCGCAAAGGATGATTTCGATGTGCTGCTCACCGGCGGCAACGTGCGTCGCGACGGCGGCGTGGTGGGTCAGGCTAGCGTGGACTTCATCAACCAGTTCAAGGTCGATTTTGCGCTGGTGGGCATCAGCGGCATCGACGAAGACGGCAGCCTGCTCGACTTCGATTACCAGGAAGTGCGGGTGTCCCAGGCGATCATCGCCAATGCCCGGCAGGTGATCCTGGCGGCGGACTCCAGCAAATTCGGCCGTAACGCGATGATCCGCCTCGGCCCGATCAGCCTGATCGATTGCCTGGTGACCGATCAGCAACCGGTGCCAGCCCTGGCGCAATTGCTGAGCCAGCACAAGATTCGCCTGGAAGTCGTTTAACCCGTCTTTACATCCACAGCGCCTGTTCTGGCGCCTTCGCGGGCAAGCCCGCTCCCACAGTGGTCGGTTGTGCTCACAAACCTTGTGGTCGACTCAAAACCTGTGGGAGCGGGCTTGCCCGCGAAGGCGATCTCATAGGCGCCCTGATCCGCGCTGACGCGCATTTCATGTTCGAAAATTTTCCTTTCACGGGCCTTCGATGAGTTTTTTCAATCGAAGTCGACTGGCTGCGCGCGTCTTTATGGGCTACCATTTTCGCAAATGAACATTTATGTTCGATTTCCAAGACAGAAAATCAAAAGAGCCCGAGGCCAGCCGATGTCCACATCTACCTTGCGTACGCCCCCTATCTCCGAGATCTACGACATCGCCGTCATTGGCGGCGGGATCAATGGCGTGGGGATCGCAGCGGATGCCGCCGGTCGCGGTCTTTCGGTGTTCCTTTGCGAAAAGGACGATCTGGCCAGCCACACCTCCTCGGCCAGCAGCAAGCTGATCCACGGCGGCTTGCGCTACCTCGAACATTACGAGTTCCGTCTGGTACGCGAAGCCCTCGCCGAACGCGAAGTGCTGCTGGCCAAGGCCCCACACATCGTCAAGCCAATGCGTTTCGTGCTGCCGCACCGCCCGCATCTGCGTCCGGCGTGGATGATCCGTGCAGGTCTGTTCCTCTATGACCACCTCGGCAAGCGCGAAAAGCTCGCAGGCTCGAAAAGCCTGAAGTTCGGCACCGACAGCGCACTGAAGAGCGAAATCAGCAAAGGCTTCGAATACTCCGATTGCTGGGTCGACGACGCCCGCCTCGTGGTGCTGAACGCCATGGCCGCCCGTGAAAAAGGCGCGCACATTCACACCCAGACCCGTTGCGTCAGCGCCCGCCGCGCCAAGGGCTTGTGGCACCTGAACCTGGAACGCGCCGACGGCAGCCTGTTTTCGATCACCGCCAAAGCGCTGGTGAACGCCGCCGGCCCGTGGGTCGCCAAGTTCATCCGTGACGACCTGAAGATGGAGTCGCCGTACGGCATCCGTCTGATCCAGGGCAGCCACATCATCGTGCCGAAACTGTACGAAGGCGATCACGCGCACATCCTGCAAAACGAAGATCAGCGCATCGTTTTCACCATTCCGTACCTGAACAACCTGACGCTGATCGGCACCACCGACCGCGAGTACACCGGCGATCCGGCCAAAGTGGCGATCACCGACGGCGAAACCGATTACCTGCTGAAAGTGGTCAACGCCCACTTCAAGAAGCAGATCAGCCGTGACGACATCCTGCACACTTATTCGGGCGTGCGTCCGCTGTGCAACGATGAGTCCGATAACCCGTCGGCCGTGACCCGCGACTACACCCTCGCGCTGTCCGGCAGCACCGAAGAAGCACCGCTGCTGTCGGTGTTCGGCGGCAAGCTGACCACCTACCGCAAACTCGCCGAGTCGGCGATGGCGCAGCTGATGCCGTACTTCACCCAGATGCGCCCGAGCTGGACGGCCACCGCCACCCTGCCCGGCGGCGAAGACATGACCACGCCACAGGCCCTGAGCGCGCTGATCCGCGACAAGTTCGACTGGGTTCCGACCGAAATCGCTCGCCGCTGGGCCACCACCTACGGCAGCCGCACCTGGCGCATGCTCGAAGGCGTCGACACCCTGGCCGACATGGGCGAACACATCGGCGGCGGGCTCTACACCCGTGAAGTCGATTACCTGTGCAGCGAAGAATGGGCCACCACGGCACACGACATCCTGTGGCGTCGCAGCAAACTGGGCCTGTTCACCACACCGGCCGAGCAAGAGCGACTGGCGGCGTACCTGAACAAAGTCGAGCAGAACCGCAGCAAGATCGAAGCGGCCTGATCCGCTCGTCGCTGAACAAAAAGCCCCTGAATCGAAAGATTCAGGGGCTTTTTGCATTCAGGCTGAAACAAGGTGCAATGAGGACGTTCGGTTTTCCGAACGCGACCTGGCGGTCAATTCGGTTAACCGGATCAGATTCACCAAAAAACACCATCACAAAACTTTAATAACGTTATAAATCAATGCCTTAATCGTTGGCGACTGGTCTGGCACGACTCATGCTCTACACTCCTTCGACGAATGCCTGTTGCGCCAACACAACAGGAGCCGTCAGGCATTCGAAGTACAAAGGGCCCGCTCAACCGGCTCCATAAAAAAAACAATGTCGAGGAAAATTTGATGCGCATCGTTCCCCATATCCTGGGCGCAGCCATTGCTGCCGCTCTGATCAGCACACCAGTTTTCGCTGCCGAACTCACCGGCACCCTTAAGAAGATCAACGACTCGGGCACCATCACCCTCGGGCATCGTGACAGCTCCATTCCCTTCTCCTACATCGCCGATGCTTCGGGTAAACCTGTGGGCTACTCCCACGACATTCAGGTCGCTATCGTCGAAGCCCTGAAAAAAGACCTGAACAAGCCTGACCTGAACGCCAAGTACAACCTGGTCACCTCGCAAACCCGTATTCCTCTGGTGCAGAACGGCACCGTGGACATCGAGTGCGGCTCCACCACCAACAACGCCGAACGCGCCCAGCAAGTCGACTTCACCGTCAACATCTTCGAAATCGGCACCCGCCTGCTGGTCAAGAAAGACAAGGAAGGCAAGCCGTCCTACAACGACTTTGCCGATCTGAAAGGCAAGAACGTCGTGACCACCGCCGGCACCACCTCCGAGCGCATCATCAAGGCGATGAACGCCGACAAGCAGATGGGCATGAACGTCATCTCTGCCAAGGACCACGGTGAGTCCTTCCAGATGCTGGAGAGCGGCCGCGCCGTCGCCTTCATGATGGACGACGCCCTGCTGGCCGGCGAAGAAGCCAAGGCCAAAAAGCCGGACGACTGGGTCATCACTGGTACTCCACAGTCCTTTGAAGCCTACGCGTGTATGGTTCGCAAAGACGACCCGGCCTTCAAGAAGGCTGTAGACGACGCCATCGTCGCGCTCTACAAGTCCGGCGAGATCAACAAGATCTACAGCAAGTGGTTCGAAAGCCCGATCCCGCCGAAGGGTCTGAACCTGAACTTCCCGATGAGCGAAAAGGTTAAAGAGCTGATCGCCAATCCGAGCGACAAGCCTGCGCCAGACGTAAAAATCTGACACTGATCTAACCTTGTCACCTGAGGGAGCCAATCCTCCCTTGGGCGACAGTTAATACCTGCTGGTTTCAACTGGAACACTCGACCTGGTGGTTTTCGAGCCGATCGCGTGTGCCTGACGTTCAACGTCAGACGGGAAAGGATCTTCCCCAGGCGGGCACTTGTACATCGATCGAATCGAGGGGAGACCCTAATGAATTACAACTGGGACTGGGGCGTGTTCTTCAAGTCCACCGGCGTGGGCAGCGAGACCTATCTCGACTGGTTCATCTCCGGCCTGGGCTGGACCATCGCCATCGCCATCGTGGCCTGGATCATTGCCCTGTTGCTGGGCTCGCTGCTGGGCATCATGCGCACCGTGCCGAACCGCATCGTGGCGGGCATCGCGACCTGCTACGTCGAACTGTTCCGTAACGTGCCGCTGCTGGTTCAGCTGTTCATCTGGTACTTCCTGGTGCCCGACATGCTGCCGCAGAACCTGCAGGACTGGTACAAGCAGGATCTGAACCCGACCACCTCGGCCTACCTGAGCGTTGTTGTCTGCCTGGGCCTGTTCACCGCCGCCCGGGTCTGCGAACAGGTTCGCACCGGTATCCAGGCGCTGCCACGGGGCCAGGAATCCGCCGCCCGCGCCATGGGTTTCAAGCTGCCGCAGATCTACTGGAACGTGCTGCTGCCACAGGCCTACCGGATCATCATTCCGCCGCTTACCTCGGAATTCCTGAACGTGTTCAAGAACTCCTCCGTGGCGTCCCTGATCGGTCTGATGGAGCTGCTGGCGCAAACCAAACAGACCGCCGAATTCTCGGCCAACCTGTTTGAAGCCTTCACCCTGGCGACCCTGATCTACTTCACCCTCAACATGAGCCTGATGCTGCTGATGCGCATGGTCGAGAAGAAAGTTGCCGTGCCCGGCCTGATCTCCGTGGGGGGTAAATAATGGAATTCGATTTCAGTGGCATCGTTCCGGCCATTCCCGGCCTGTGGAACGGCATGCTGATGACCCTCAAGCTGATGGCGCTGGGCGTTGTCGGCGGGATCATCCTCGGCACCATTCTCGCGCTGATGCGCCTGTCCCACAGCAAACTGCTGTCGAGCATCGCCGGCGCGTACGTCAACTATTTCCGTTCGATCCCGCTGCTGCTGGTGATTACCTGGTTCTACCTGGCAGTGCCGTTCGTGCTGCGCTGGATCACCGGCGAAGACACCCCGATCGGCGCATTCACCTCGTGCATCGTGGCTTTCATGATGTTCGAAGCGGCGTACTTCTGCGAAATCGTCCGGGCCGGCGTGCAGTCGATTCCCAAGGGCCAGATGGGCGCCGCCCAGGCACTGGGCATGACCTACGGCCAGATGATGCGCCTGATCATCCTGCCCCAGGCGTTCCGCAAGATGACCCCGTTGCTGCTGCAACAGAGCATCATCCTGTTCCAGGACACCTCGCTGGTTTACACCGTGGGCCTGGTGGACTTCCTCAACGCCTCGCGCGCCAGTGGCGACATCATTGGCCGCTCGAATGAGTTCCTGATCTTCGCAGGTCTCGTGTACTTCACCATCAGCTTTGCCGCCTCGCAGCTGGTCAAGCGTCTGCAAAAAAGGTTCGCCGTATGATCTCTATCAAGAACATCAACAAGTGGTATGGGGACTTCCAGGTGCTGACCGATTGCAGCACCGAGGTCAAAAAAGGTGAAGTGATCGTGGTCTGCGGTCCGTCCGGTTCGGGCAAGTCGACCCTGATCAAGTGCGTCAACGCACTGGAGCCGTTCCAGAAAGGCGACATCGTGGTCGACGGCACGTCGATTGCCGATCCGAAGACCAATCTGCCGAAACTGCGCTCGCGCGTCGGCATGGTGTTCCAGCATTTCGAACTGTTCCCGCACCTGACCATCACCGAAAACCTGACCATCGCGCAGATCAAGGTACTGGGCCGCAGCAAGGAAGAGGCAACCAAGAAAGGCCTGCAACTGCTTGAGCGCGTCGGTCTGTCGGCTCACGCCCACAAGCACCCGGGTCAACTGTCCGGCGGTCAGCAACAGCGTGTGGCGATCGCCCGTGCGCTGGCGATGGATCCGATCGTCATGCTGTTCGACGAACCGACCTCGGCGCTGGACCCGGAAATGGTCAACGAAGTGCTCGACGTGATGGTGCAACTGGCCCACGAAGGCATGACCATGATGTGCGTGACCCACGAAATGGGCTTCGCCCGTAAAGTGGCCGACCGCGTGATCTTCATGGACGCCGGCAAGATCATCGAAGACTGCAAGAAAGAAGAGTTCTTTGGCGACATCAGCCAACGCTCCGAACGCGCGCAGCATTTCCTCGAGAAAATCCTGCAGCACTAAAACCGCACACCGCTCCCCAACTGTGGGAGCGGGCTTGCTCGCGAAGGGGCCGGCACTTTCAACATCACCGTTGGCTGCCCCAGCGCTTTCGCGAGCGAGCCCGCTCCCACATTGGATCGATGATGATCCTGAGATTTGTGTTGTGGTTGACCCAAGGCATCTGTGATGAAATGCGACCCCACTCTCTATCGCGCCACGCCGCCATCACTTGCCGTGAAACCCCGTCTGATCCGCCACCTGTTCCTGCCGCCGCTGGTCATCGCCCTGATGATCGGACTGGGCTACATCGGCTTCTGGACCAGCGAACATTTCGGCATCCGCAGCCTCGGCGAAAACGGCCAGCGCCAGCTGGAACTGCACGCCCGTGCGGTCGAAAGCGAGATCAGCAAATACACCTACCTGCCCAGCCTGCTGGAACTCGAATCGAGTGTTTCGCAGTTGCTAGGCGACCCGACCCCGGAACACCGGCAAACGGTCAACGATTACCTTGAAGGCCTGAACCGGCGCAGCCGCAGTCGGGCCATCTACGTCATGGACACCACCGGCCGCGTCATGGCCACCAGCAACTGGCGCGACGTCGACAGCTACCTCGGTGAAGACCTGTCATTCCGCGCCTACTTCCAGAACGCCATCCGCGGCCAGCCCGGACGGTTCTACGGGATCGGCAGCACCAACGGCGAACCCGGCTATTACCTGGCCCACGGCCTTGAAGAACACGGCAAGATCATCGGCGTCGCCGTGGTCAAGGTGCGTCTGGAAGCCATGGAAGAACGCTGGCAGCGAGCGCGTCTCGAAGCCTTCGTCAGCGATGAAAACGGCATCATCATTCTCTCCAGCGATCCGGCCCGGCGCCTGAAATCGGTGATACCGCTGAGCGACGAGACCAAGGAAAAACTCGCCCGCAGCCTGCAGTACTACTGGTTCCCGCTGAACGAACTGCAACCGCTGGCCCGGGAAACCCTGTCTGAAGGCGTGGAGAAACTCACCTTCCCGGCCAACAGCGAAGTGCCGAGCCAACAGGACCGCGATGAAGAAAACATCAGCTATCTGGCGCAAACCCGGCCGCTGAGCGACACACCCTGGAATTTCACCCTGCTCACCCCGTTGCAGGACCTGCGCCGCGAGGCGATCAATCAGGGGATTCTGGTGGCCGTGGCGTTTGCCTTGGTGGCGTTCCTGCTGATCGCCTGGAACGAACGGCGCAAGGTCATCGCCACCCGCCTCGCCGCCCGCGAAGCCTTGCAGGAAGCCAACAATCAGCTGGAGCGTCGGATTACCGAACGCACCGCCGACCTGCGCGCCAGCAACGACCGGCTCAAGAGCCAGATCCGCGAACGGCGTCAGGCCGAAGAAACCTTGCGCCGCGCCCAGGACGAACTGGTGCAGGCCGGTAAACTCGCGGCCATCGGCCAGATGTCCACCAGCATCGCCCATGAACTGAACCAGCCGCTGGCGGCCATGCGCACGTTGTCGGGCAACACCATCCGTTTCCTTGAGCGCGGTCAGCTCGATGTCGCCAGCACCAACCTCAAGACCATCAACGACCTGATCGACCGCATGGGCCGGATCACCGCCAGCCTGCGCTCCTTCGCCCGGCGCGGCGACGACAAGGGCCGCGCCAGCCTCGGCAAAGCGGTGGATGCCGCGCTGCAAGTGCTCGGCGCCCGCGTCGAAAGTGCCTCCCTGCAACTGCATCGCCAGTTCGACGATGTGCAGGTGCAGATCGACCAGACGCGTCTGGAACAGATTCTAGTCAACCTGATCGGCAACGCCCTCGACGCCATGCAGGCGCAACCGCTGCCTGAACTGTGGCTGGAAGGCGAAGAATTCAACGGCAAATATCGCCTGCGGGTGCGCGACAACGGCCACGGCATCGACGCCGAAGCGCGCAAGCACTTGTTCGAACCATTCTTCACCACCAAACCCGGCGAACAGGGCCTGGGCCTCGGCCTGACCCTGTCGGCCAGCCTCGCCGCCGCCACCGGCGGGCATCTGGGTGTTGAACACCCGGCCAGCGGTGGTACCACCTTCGTCCTCAGTTTACCGTTGGTAAGCCCTACTCCTGCCGAGCCAATATGAACAACGACCTTAGTGTGCTGATCGTCGAAGACGATCCCCATGTGCTGCTCGGCTGCCAGCAGGCGCTGACCCTGGAAGACATCCCGTGCATCGGCGTGGGCAGTGCCGAAGAGGCGCTGGAGCAGGTCGGCGACAACTTCGCCGGGATCGTCATCAGCGACATTCGCCTGCCGGGCATCGACGGTCTGGAACTGCTGACCCGGCTCAAGCAACGCGACCGCAGCCTGCCGGTGGTACTGATTACCGGGCATGGCGACATCTCCATGGCCGTCGGCGCAATGCAGAAAGGCGCCTACGACTTCATGGAAAAGCCGTTCTCCCCTGAGCGTCTGGTCGATGTGGCCCGCCGCGCGCTGGAGCAACGCAGCCTGAATCGCGAAGTCTCGTCCCTGCGCCGGCAACTGGCCGAACGCGATTCCCTTGAAGGACGGATCATCGGCCGTTCGCCGGCCATGCAGAACCTGCGCGAGCTAATCGCCAACGTCGCCGACACCTCGGCCAACGTATTGATCGAAGGCGAAACCGGCACCGGCAAGGAACTGGTCGCCCGCTGCCTGCATGACTTCAGCCGCCGCCACACCAAACAATTCGTCGCGCTGAACTGCGGAGGCCTGCCGGAAAACCTGTTCGAAAGCGAAATCTTCGGCCACGAGGCCAACGCCTTCACCGGCGCCGGAAAACGGCGGATCGGCAAGATCGAACACGCCGACGGCGGCACGCTGTTCCTCGACGAAGTGGAAAGCATGCCGCTGCCGTTGCAGATAAAACTGCTGCGGGTGTTGCAGGAACGCACCCTTGAACGCCTCGGCTCGAACCAGAGTGTGGCGGTGGATTGCCGGGTGATTGCGGCCACCAAGTCCGACCTCGACGAATCGAGCAAGGCCGGGGAATTCCGCAGTGACTTGTACTACCGCCTCAACGTGGTGACGCTGGAACTGCCGCCCCTGCGCGAGCGCCGCGAAGACATCCTGCAACTGTTCGAACACTTCACCCAGCAATCGGCACTGCGTTTCGACCGGGCGCTGCCGGAGCTGGACAACCAGACGTTGTCGAGCCTGATGAGCCATGACTGGCCGGGCAACGTGCGCGAGTTGCGCAACGTCGCCGAGCGTTTTGCCCTCGGTTTACCGGCGTTCAAGAAAACCGGCGCGGGCAGCACAGGTCAGGGCCTGGCGTTCGCCGAAGCGGTGGAAGCGTTCGAACGCAACCTGCTCAGTGACGCCCTGCAACGCAGCGGCGGCAACCTGACCCAGGCCAGCCTCGAACTGGGTATGGCCAAGACCACGCTGTTCGACAAAGTGAAAAAATACGGCCTGAGCCATTAAGCGAGAACGACGTGGATCTGATTTTCAAGGCAATGCTCGGCGCGGCGGTGGTGGTAATCCTCGCCCTGCTGGCAAAGACCAAAAACTACTACATCGCAGGGCTGGTGCCGCTGTTCCCGACCTTTGCCCTGATCGCCCACTACATCGTCGGCAAGGGCCGCTCGATCGACGACCTGAAGACCACCATCGTCTTCGGCATGTGGTCGATCATTCCATACTTCGTCTATCTGGCGACGCTGTACGTGATGGTCGACCGCATGCGCCTCGAAGCTTCGCTGGCGGTTGCGGCCGTGGCGTGGCTGATGGCGGCGACAGTGCTGGTGTCGGTGTGGGTGCGGCTGCATGCATAAAAAATCACGCTCGTCACCGTTTACCGTTTACCGTGAGTCCAGCTATTTACATTGACTAGTTGTAAGGGCCCCACGGCAGTTGTTCAAATGACCAACTATTTCGGGTGTAGTTGTTAAATCCAGATAGGTGGTAGAAGAATTCACATGCACTACTGAAAGAGCTTCATTAATTGTGTTGCCTGTCCAATTACTAGTCGGATTAGTCCCACCATCCTTGCACGTAATTGAGTCAAAAGTGCATTTGCCATTTGGCTCAACCGCAATCGTATGTGTCAGGCAACTATGATTAGCAGTGTTATTATTCCAGGCAGTCTCACACGCATTTGGTGGTTTTGGCTTTCTAGCATCGTCCCACGCTGCTGCGGCCGCATCAAACTTTCCGGGATCAGCCAAATACGCCTCTTCCATTTCATCATCCGTCATGGCATAAGCGTGACCCGATATTACCTGCAGCAAAAACAACACCAGCACCCACAACTTTCCATTTCTCATGTCACTTTCCTTATAAAACCATTGCGTCATCGCAATATAAAAATAAACGGACAACCACAAGCACGCCACTGTCAGAAATGACAGTTCGCAAGATAAAAATGAAATAAGAAAACTTTGCTAAGAGCAAATTCAACTAGCTTTCTAAAATTATAGAAATAAAACTAAAGATCTACATTCAGAGAAAATCAGATCCCGAGCCTAAAATCTGCGCCCAGTGCGACGTGTCTTCGCGATGCTCGCGCAGATACGGCAACACCGCCGCCAGCAACGGCTCCTTGAACGCTTCCTGAAAACGGTGCGCCAGCCCCGGAATCAGCCGCAGCTGACTGCCGCGAATGTGCGCCGCCAGATGCACGCCGTGCATCACCGGCAGCAACGGATCCGCCGTGCCATGCACCACCAGCGTCGGGACGCGAAGTTGATTGAGCAACGCCACCCGACTGGGTTCGGCGAGGATTGCCATGATCTGGCGCTTCACGCCTTCAGGGTTGAACGCCCGGTCATAGGAAAGCGCCGCCTGATGCAGCAGCATCTGGCGATCATCAGCGACCGTCGGACTGCCCAGCGCCGCCAGCAGATCGGCCTGTTGCTCAAGCGCGATCTGGCGATTGGGTGCGCCACGCCGTGACAACAATTGCACCAGCGCCGCACTCGGCGCCGGCAGCCCTTCGGCGCCGGAACTGGTCATGATCAGCGTCAGGCTCTCGACCCGTTGCGGCGCCATCGCTGCCATGTGCTGGGCAATCATCCCGCCCATGCTCGCGCCGAGCACGTGGAATTGCTCGACGTGCAACGCGTCCATCAGGCCCAGCGCATCGTCGGCCATGTCGGTCAGGCTGTAAGGCGCCGCCACCGGCAGGCCGAGCTTGTAGCGCAGCACCTCAAAAGTCAGGTTGGCTTCCACCGGCGTCTGGCGCCAGGTCGACAGACCGACATCGCGGTTGTCATAACGGATCACCCGAAAACCCTGCTGACACAGCGCAACCACCACTTCATCCGGCCAGTGGATCAACTGCCCGCCCAGGCCCATCACCAGCAACAGCGCCGGATCCGACGCACGGCCGATGCTCTGGTAAGCCAGGCTCACCTGCTCCAGATCGACCCGTTCGGTCGGTACATTGACGTCGCAACGCGACGCCGCATAGGACGCTGGAACGAAAAAAACCGCGGCCAACAACGCCGCGATTGCAAAAAATCCCTTGAACATGAAAAACACCGAAACGCAGAACCCCAGTAGAGCGCGAGTCTGATGAAGTTTGTTCAAGCGCGCTGCCACAGTTCGATGACAGTTTGATGAAGAGTGCCGAGCGGTCATTTCCAGTGGCGATAACTATGTAGCACCACGGCCACAGGGCATTTTTTTCCAATGGCTCGTTATACGGAGTGGATCTCCCGCTCCTCGTCGCGAGCCACTTGACCATGTCCAAACACATTTTTGCCGATTACCCGGTGCCCGCGCGGCGCGTCTGGCCTGCTTCGCTGCCTTTGCCGAGCAATGTCGACAGCGCACTGTTACGCAGCGCCATGGATCGTTGGCACAGCGCCAGTCAGGGCTTGCAAGACCTGTTTGCCGGCGTGCCTTCCATCCGAGCTTCGCTGAACGATTTGCTGGAGCGTGAGCTTGATCTGGGCGAGCCGGACGCCGGTTTTCTCTTCCAGGCGACTGACACGCTCCCCTGGCAATTTGTCGGGTTCACGTCGTTGCTTGCCTTCATCTACCACAAGGAACAACCGCAGATCGCGCTCGACCGCCCCTGCTCAGTCGCCGGTCTGGGCAGCAATCACCCGATGGCAGCCTTGACGCCGATTCAATGCCTGCTCCGGATCAAGGCACTGGATCCGGAAAAGGAACTGAACCGGCGCTGGAACACCTATTGGAATGCCCGAGCCCCCGGCACGGCATTTTCACGCCGTGAACAGGCGGGTCGGTTGTACCAGTCGCATCTGGAGGCGACGGCTCAAGTGGCGCTGGCACAGCGCAGCCTGACCACCGACCAGTTACAACCGTTATGGCTGCTCATGGATGCCTCATCACCTGAACCACGTCTGGATGATCAGCCGGTGTACAGCGAACGTCTGGAGCTGGTGCCTGGCAATGACTGGCCGGGCCAGATTCCCGGCACCTGGGTGATCAGCGTTGGCGATCGACAATTCGGGCGTCAATTACTGTACTTGCCCCATCATCCGGTCCCCTTCCAATCGTTCGCCAGGCGCAGCGACCTGGAAGCCTGGTTGTCCGGCCAGGGATTCGCTCCGGAAGGACTGCCCGCAAGCGGACTGCGCTTTGAATACATCACCGGAACCCAGTCGTTGACCTCCGACGTGACGGACGTGCTGGCCCGGTTGCAACAGGTCCGGATCAACACCCTGCGTCAGGGCTCAGCCGGCAAAAACGGACTGGCCGAGCATGGCGCGCGGACACTTGAGCAGGCAGACCGACTGGAACGACAACTGCGTATTATCGGGATCACGGCCGCCCCCCCTGCATTGCCGCCTTCGATGCCGGCTACTCAGGATCAAGAACAGCCATTGTTCGGAGCCCTGACCGCAGATATTCCATGGTCGGTACGTCAGGCCGCACTGGAGCGGCAGCGCGACGCCCTGCAAATCTGGTCAACCGTCGCCACAGATGAAGATCGCCAGACGTTCGAGGATCAACTTCAACGTCTGGAAGCCGCAGAACTGGCAGCCGACTCGGCAGCTCAATCGATGCTGTATCGCGAACGCGTACTGGATATGGTCACCCTCAATCGCGAATTCACCTCTCTGCACCGGGCGCACAAAAACGGGCTGATCGCCGAAGCAGGGCTGCAGCACACGCTCAAGCAACTGAGCGAAGAACTGTACCAGGCACTGCTGTCTGTTCTGGACACGTCCGGCGATGGCGATGTCGACTGGTGTGCAGCCGAGATATCGCTCTCCTCGCGCGAGCCGTCTGACGCCTGCCGGCAGACGCTCAATGGGCCTCTGGTCATCACTCCCGTGGCCGCCCTGTCGGATCCCGCTGCACCTCATGCTCTGCTGCTGTATTGGCCGGGCACCGGTGGTGGACTGCAACGGTTCGACAATCGTCGTGAACTGGAACGCGAGGTGTTCAAGGTACAGGAGCAAGACCCATCGCTGACGTTGCAACTGAGCCGGATCACGGGCGATCCGTTGCAGCATGCCCTGAATCAGGTGTCTGGAGAGTTCGAGGAGCAGGCAGGCGTTATACGCCGCAGTTACAGTGACGCGGCCCGTTCGACGCTACGCGCCGAACATCTCGAAACACTGCGCCGGCAGTTTGTCGCCAGACTGCAAGTGCCTGTCAGTGCGGCGCGGCAACTTGCCTTCTCGCATCTGGCAGAGCAAGCCAAAAGCGCTGCCCTCGCCTCCAGTCTTCCGGACTGGTTGATCAACCTGCCCGAGGTCGACCGTGGCGGACTCAGATCGCTGATCGAGGCGTACATCAAAGCCATGCAGCGTAGTCAGGCCTTGATGGAAAGGGCCCTGCCACCGCGCGACGAATTCACCCGACAACATTTGCATGCCCGCCTGCGCAAGGATTTTTCGCTCAAGGGGCTTTTCGAAGTGCAAGTGGAACTGCCTGATTCGGTGGCCATGCAACAACATACGTACAACGCCCCCGGCGCACCGGGAACGCCAACGAAAACGGTCATGATCCCGAGCCCCGCTCGCAGCAAGACACCCCTTGAAACCCTCGCCCAGACCAATATCGACAATACACCGTCGATGAGCATGGAGCCGCTGGCACTGCGTCTGGGCTTCATGAAAGTAGACGTCACCGCATCCGACGAGACCGAGCGTCGGACCCTTGCAGCAGGCATTACCAAAGCTTACCTGACCAGGACACTGCCCGATCTGGACCTGCCCAAGGCTTACGAAACCCTGATCCACAAGGTGTTCATGGGGTCGAACGATGACACACCGTTCGTCAACGAACATCGTCGCGAATGCCTGCTGGAACCGTGGCGCTTGATGCTCAGGCTGCAAGGCGAATGCGCGCGGCTGCAAAAACAGATCAGCGTGCAGGATCTGCAAATCCTCGACATCGCCATCGATGCCGACACCTTCCCCGCCTGGCGTGCGAACAACAAGCGCATTGTCCTGCTGCCGGCCCTTCTCACCTCCGGCGGCAGGGACACACCCAACGAGGGCCCGGTGACCATCTCCGGAGTGAGTTTCATACAGGAACAGGTCAGCGGGACGACATTGCTGTACCTGGCCGACAGCCCCGATAGTCAGGTCCTGAGACGCTACGACAATCTTGAAGCCGCACGTAAGGCGCTATTCAACCTGTGCGTGCAGGAAAAATGGTCTCGCTACCTGGCCGGCCGGGCCGTACAGGGCGACGTACGCGCCCACGAGCACCGTATAGAGCAGGCCGTGCTCAAGCGCTTCGATACGTTGATCGGGGTGGGTGAACGCTGGCCGGCAACCACTTCATTGGCTGCGCACCTGCTCAATGCGCAAATGGGCCGGCTGATCCAGGCCCATCGCAGCACATCGCGCGCCAATGCCGACCTGGCTGACGAGCGTTATGCGTTGA
The DNA here is from genome assembly GCF_002113125.1 of Pseudomonas sp. B20(2017). GTDB lineage: Bacteria > Pseudomonadota > Gammaproteobacteria > Pseudomonadales > Pseudomonadaceae > Aquipseudomonas. The sequence goes on from NZ_NEJP01000005.1 coordinate 88,666, forward strand.
GCGGTTCAAGAGTGTTTATCTACATCAAAATGGCCTTGGGTCTCGTGCCCTTTGTCGGCACTGCCATTGGCCTGTACGACGCCTGGACCAGCGCCAATCAGGCCGTGGCCGCATTTCTGCGTGGTGCGGTGGGCGATGGACTGGCCGAAATCGAAGGGTTGCTGCTGGCGCTGGTCGACGCTGCGATGGACATTCTGCCCACGGTAGGCGCAGGCAGCGGCGCCGCGACGCTGACGCGTAGCCGGCAGCTACGCAAACTGGCTGCCGGCCCAGCCGTGTTGCACGCACCCGACAAGCGAACGGCGAGACACATGAAGGAACGATTCGCCGGCTATGAGTACCAACAGCCTGTTTTCCTGAGTGGAATGGAACCGGCCAGCGCTGGCCTGTTTCGCAACGTCTATCGGCATGCCGACGGCGATTTTGTCTTCCGTCAGGGACGAGCTTATCAAGTCGAATTGAGCAAGGATTCGCGAGGCTGGCGCCTGGCCGGAAATTCGCAGAAAACTTACAAGCAACCGATTGCCCTTGATGAGGCCGGCAACTGGGACACTCATTTCGGCGTGTATGGAACGATGTTCGATGGCGGTGGCGCCGGCGGTGGCAATGTGTTCGGGCATCTTGCCGATGCGCTGGATCCGGTCTGGCCCATGAGCGTTCGTCAACGCCTGCCACGCTGGTGGGGAGACCGGGTGTTTCGTCGCCAGCACCAATTGACCGAGACGACCGATGACCTTGCCCGGCAGATCGATGTGCGATTCGCCGAAAGTCACGCAGCCATAACCCGTTACAACGACGCCCCCTTCGACCAGCGTCCGGCCTTGCGAGCCGCTGCCGATGCAGCCTGTATCGGCGATATTGAAATGGCCAGCCGGCGTTACCGGGTACTGACCGATCTGCTGCCTCTGACTCATGGCAACAAGCGGCGCAAGGTCATCGAATGCATGAGTCTGGATGCCTGGAAAGTGGCCGATCGTCTTCAGTTGCGTGTTCATCACGTCAATCACCAGATCAGTCCGCTGCTGGACCGGATTGACCCGCTGATCGAACGCCTGATCGAGCTGCCGGCAGATTTTCTCGGCGAGCACATTTCCCTTCACAGGCAAATTCGCAGTCTGCGTCTGGAAACAATGCAGAGAACCGAGGAGCTCGAACGGCTGATGGCCGATCTCAACCAATGGTACGAACGCATCAGCCTGCCCCGGGACAAGGCGCAAATGCGAGCCGAAATCGAGGGTTTGAACAAGCGACTGAGTGAGAGCAACCTGCTCTATCTCAAGACCGGCAGCCTGCTGGAGATGGTTCAGAACTACGATAAACTGAGCGAGGTGTCCTGGCACTTTCTGCACAACCAGGCACAAGACCTGCGGGCCAGGATCGACCGTGCCCTGTACACACAATTCAGTCTGCCCGAGACCAGCGCCACCCGCGCACAACGCAATCGGATATTGCAGGACTGTCTCGACACTTATGCGCAGTTTCGTCGAGCCATGACCGTGTGGACTGCCAGCTACTCCCAGCACTTTTACATGGAAGATGTCCCCGCTCTGCTGGCGGGCATCGAAAAAATGGCCGACCGGGCACGCAGGGCCTTCGAACTGCCGACAGTCACCGCCCCCATCGGCCGAAGTACCAAGAAGATCTTCACCACCGAGGACGACCAATTGCTGATTGGCATTGAGCATTGGGAATCGACTACCCAGACCCGTCGCTATCACTTGACCGGCAAGGGTGGCGCAGAAGAGATCTGGGAACAGGGCAGCAACGGCAAATACCGCCTGTTGAGTTCACCTGCCCGACCACCGACACCCGTGGAGCGGAACCTGCAAGCGCTGCTGACAGAGGCACGCACGCGACTGGATCGCTTGCCGGTGTACGAGATCAAGGTCAACACCCATGCCCGGCAAGACATGCTCCCGGTCGATCTGGAACACATGATGGTCAGCGAAGCAGACGAACTGATACGCCGGGCGCAACGTATCGAGCCGATCGATGCGCAGAACCCGCTCATCGCCATCCTGCGCGGCAAAGCGACCGAACTGCGGATCCGCGGACGACAAATGCGCACCCGCCAGTCACTGAACAGCAAGAACCCCACCGATGGCATGCTCGATGACCTGATCGGACAGAACGCAGTGGATATTCAAAAAGCTCAGCCGCTGAAAAACCTCGGCAAACGCAAGGACGGCCGCATCGATTACCTGCAGGAGTACAAAATCCGCGACCTGACCCAGGCTCAGCCACGTTTGCTGTGGTACGCCCACTTCCACTACACAAAGGCTACACCCGGTTTTCGCGATTTCGAAAAGGCCCATCTGAAATTGCCCGAACATCGATCCATGACCCATGCCGATAATCCTTCCCTGCCTTATGCCGACATCGGCAAGCGCTCGTCGGTGCTGATCCATTTCGAGAACCTGTAAAAGCAAAAGGGGGAACGGTTTACCCGCTCCCCCTTGCTGTTACGCTAACCGGCTATGCCAGGTGGCTACGCAACTGGCGTGCAGCCGCCACCATGTTCACCAGCGCAGCCTCCGTCTCCGGCCAGGCCCGAGTCTTCAGACCGCAATCCGGGTTGACCCACAGCCGCTGCGCGGGAATCCGTTTCACGGCTTTGGTCATCAACTTGACCATCTCGGCCGTGTCCGGCACGCGCGGCGAGTGGATGTCGTAGACGCCCGGGCCGATGTCGTTCGGGTAATCGAACGCTTCGAAGGCTTCGAGCAATTCCATGTCCGAACGCGAGGTTTCGATGGTGATCACGTCGGCGTCCATGTCCGCGATCGCCTTGATCACATCGTTGAATTCGCTGTAGCACATGTGGGTGTGGATCTGGGTTTCATCCTTCACGCCCGATGCAGTCAGACGGAACGCCTCCACGGCCCAGTCGAGGTATTCCTGCCACTGTGCACGGCGCAGCGGCAGCCCTTCGCGGAACGCGGCTTCGTCGATCTGCACGATCTTGATCCCGGCGTTTTCCAGGTCCACCACTTCGTCACGCAGGGCCAGCGCCAGTTGCTGCGCCTGAACCTTGCGCGATACATCCTCACGCGGGAACGACCACATCAGCATCGTCACCGGGCCGGTCAGCATGCCTTTCATGACCTTGTCGGTCAGGCTCTGGGCGTAGGTGATCCAGTCCACGGTCATGGCGTTCGGACGGGACAGATCGCCATAAATCACTGCCGGTTTCACGCAGCGGGAACCGTAGCTCTGGACCCAGCCGAAGCGGGTAAAGAGGTAACCGTCGAGCTGCTCGGCAAAGTACTCGACCATGTCGTTGCGCTCGGCTTCACCGTGCACCAGTACATCGAGGCCCAGACGCTCCTGGACTTGCACCGCATGGCGGATTTCGCTGCGCATAGCGTCGTGGTAATCGTTGGCCGACAGTTTGCCTTGCTTGAACGCCTGACGGGCCAGACGGATCGAACCGGTCTGCGGGAACGAACCAATGGTGGTGGTCGGGAACGTCGGCAATTTCAAACGCGCCTGCTGTGCGGCGATGCGTTTGGCAAACGGCGAATGGCGCTGGCTGTCGCTGGCGTTGATCGCTTCGATACGCGCCTGCACCTCGGCTTTGTGAATGCGTGGCGAGCGCGCGCGGCTTTCTTGAATCGCGCGGCTTTCAGCCAGTGCGCTTTGCACTTTCGGCGCTTGCGGATCGTTCAGCGCATCACGCAAAACCGAGATTTCGCTGCACTTCTGCACGGCAAATGCCAGCCAGCTTTTCAGCTCCGGATCGAGCTTGTCTTCACGCTCGACGTCCACCGGACTGTGCAGCAACGAGCAGGAGCTGCTGACCCACAGGTTGTCGCCAAAACGCTCCTGTGCGGGTTGCAGTTGTGCCAGCGCCTGCTCCAGTTCGCAACGCCAGACGTTGCGACCGTTGACCAGACCCACCGAAAGAATCTTGTAGGTCGGCAGGCGATCGAGCACCTGACCGAGCTGATCCGGCGCACGCACGGCGTCGATGTGCAGGCCTTGCACCGGCAGGCCGACGGCCAGGCCGAGGTTGTCTTGCAGACCGCTGAAATAGGTCGCCACCAGTTTCTTCAACGGCGAGTACTGAAGGATGTGATAGGCGCGTTCGAACGCACTTTTCCAGGCTTGCGGCAGGTCGAGGGTGAGGATCGGTTCGTCGATCTGCACCCACTCCACGCCCTGTGCCGCGAGACGACCGAGGATTTCGTTGTACACCGGCAGCAGGCGCTCAAGCAGATCGAGCTTGTCGAAGTCGTTGCCTTTCGCCTTGCCCAGCCACAGGTAAGTCAGCGGGCCGATGATCACCGGTTTGACGTTGTGACCGAGGGCTTTGGCTTCTTCGACTTCATCGAACAGCTGTTCCCAGCTCAGCTTGAACTGTTGGTCTGCGGTGAATTCCGGGACCAGGTAGTGGTAGTTGGTGTCGAACCACTTGGTCAGCTCTTGTGCGTATTGGGTCTTGCCGTGCTCACCGCCACAGCAGGAAGACGTGGCGCCACGGGCCATTGCAAACAAGGTGTCGAGAGTCGGCAGGCCGTGCTCGTCACGCACACCGTCGAAACGCTCGGGGATCACACCAAAGGTCAGCGAGTGGGTCAGCACCTGGTCGTACCAGGCAAAGTCGCCGACCGGCAGCAGGTCGATGCCGGCGTCTTTCTGCAATTGCCAGTGCCTGGCGCGCAGCTCACGGCCGACCTGATTCAGGGACGCCTGATCGAGATCGCCTTTCCAATAGGCTTCGAGGGCTTTTTTCAGTTCACGGTCGGCGCCGATGCGCGGGAAACCAAGGGTGTGGGCCACGGCCATGTCGAGTGTTCTCCATTGCGTAAAAGATGGCGCCATTGTCGACAGCCAGAGCAACATGAGACAAACTCAACCTTTTCGTGTTGATCACAAATTTTCCTCATGGAGCCTGCGGTGCTTGAGATCCGTCACCTGAAAACCCTGCATGCCCTGCGCGAAGCCGACAGCCTGGTGGATGCAGCCGACCGCCTGCACCTGACCCAGTCGGCGCTGTCTCATCAGTTCAAGGAACTGGAAGAGCGCATGGGCATGCCGTTGTTCGTGCGCAAGACCAAACCGGTGCGCTTCACCAGCGCCGGCCTGCGCCTGCTGCAACTGGCCGACGCGACCCTGCCGCTGCTGCGCGCCGCCGAACGTGACATCGGGCGTCTGGCCGGGGGCACCGCCGGGCGTCTGCACATGGCCATCGAATGCCACAGCTGCTTCCAGTGGCTGATGCCGACCATCGACCAGTTCCGCGATGCGTGGCCGGAAGTCGAACTCGACCTCGCTTCGGGTTTCTCGTTTGCCCCGCTGCCGGCCCTGGCCCGGGGCGACCTGGATCTGGTGGTGACCTCCGATCCGCTGGAAATCGCCGGCATCACCTACGTGCCGCTGTTCACCTACGAAGCCATGCTCGCGGTCGCCAACCAGCACGCCTTGGCGAGCAAACCGTACATCGTCCCCGAAGACTTGCTGACGGAAACCCTGATCACTTATCCGGTGGAACGCGACCGGCTGGACATCTTCACCCGCTTCCTCGAACCCGCCGACATCGAACCGGCGCAAGTCCGCACCTCGGAACTGACGGTGATGATGATGCAGCTGGTGGCCAGCGGCCGTGGCGTGTGCGGCATGCCGCACTGGGCGCTGCATGAGTACAGCTCGCGCGGTTACGTGAAGGGCAAACGGCTGGGCGAGAAAGGTCTGTTCGCGACGCTGTACGCGGCGATCCGCGCTGACATGCTCGACGCGCCATACATGCGCGACTTCCTGCTGACGGCCAAGGACACTTCGTTCTCGACCCTCGATGGGGTCAGCGCGGTTCGTTGATTGCACGAGTGACATAAATCAACTGTGGGAGCGAGCTTGCTCGCGATAGCAATCTAGCAGTCACCCTCCTGGTGACTGACAGTCAGTCATCGCGAGCAAGCTCGCTCCCACAGGTTATGTGGTGAGGTTGGGGTTCACACCACATGTGGATCTTGTCGAAGTAGTCCTCGCCGACCCGTACCGCCATCGGTTCAAGACCAAACTGGATGAAGCCGCAGCGTTGATACAACTGGAACGCCGCGTCATTGCCGGCAGTGACGGTCAATTGAATGACTTTCAGCGCCGGGTGTTGTTGCGCTTCGCCCAGCACCGCCTCCATCAATTTCAGCCCCAGCCCGCGCTGACGAAATTCAGCCGACACATACATGCCGAATACCGTTGCCTTGTGCCGGGCCTTCTCCCGAGGCTCGAACGCCAGGCCGACAATGCCCGCCAGCCGGCCGCCTTCGAACGCGCCGAACACCGCGTCGAGCTTGCTGGTCAGGCGTGATTCCCACCAGCTCAGCGGCATCACTGCGCGCTCGCGCACGCTGGAGGTGAAGGCCTGCGGATGCCGGTCATAGGCTTCCAGCATCAATTCGCGATAGGCCAGCGCATGACTGGCGTCCAGCCGTTCGATCCACATGTTCAGGCGGCCTTGCGCTGTTCAAGCATCAGCCGCACGGCCAGGCCGCCCAGCACGAACCCCATGAAATAACGCTGCGCCGCGAGCCAGGTCGGGTTGTTGACGAACCATGAAGCGATGCCCGCCGCGAACAGCGCGATCAACAGGTTGACGCTGAAACTGACGCTGATCTGGGTCAGACCGAGGATGATGCTTTGAGTGAACACCGAGCCGTGCTCTGGCGATATGAATTGCGGAAATACCGAGAGGTAGAACACCGCGATTTTCGGGTTCAGGGCGCTGGTGAGAAAGCCCATGGTGACCAGTTTGCGCGAGGAATCCGCCGGCAACTGTTGCGCCTCGAACGGTGAGCGGGCGCCCGGCTTCACCGCTTGCCAGGCCAGCCACAGCAGGTACAGCGCACCGGCCCATTTCAACACTTCATAGGCCATCGGCACCGCGAGAAACACCGCAGTCAAACCAGCGGCGGCTGCGAACAGATGCACGAAGAACCCCGCGACCACGCCGAGCAGCGAGGTCACCCCGGCGCGGCGTCCCTGGCAGATCGAACGCGAGATCAGGTAGATCATGTTCGGCCCCGGCGTCAGTACCATCAGCAGTGCGGCGGCGGCAAAAATCAGCAGGTCTTGAAGCGGGATCATGACGAAGTCCTTTGCACGAATGATCAGGCGATCGCGGTCAGCGAGGCTCGATAAAACGGCAGGATCAGGTCACGTGTCAATGGGGCGAGAACCACATCGCCGTCGGTGGCCGGGTCGATCCAGATCACCTCTTCGATCTCGGCGGCCGGAGACACTTCGGTGTCGATGGTCAGCTGAAAGATCTCGGCCTGCACGACGAATCCCGGCTCGTTGGCGGCGGGTGCCGAGAACGGACCGAGAAAGCTCGCCTGCGCCGGATCGATCACCAGCCCCAATTCTTCTTCCAGCTCACGGGCCAGCGCATGCACCGGCAGTTCATGCGGTTCGATCTTGCCGCCCGGCTGCATGAACGCCGTGGTGCCGCGCTTGCGCACCAGCAGGGTCTGGCCCTCGGGGTTGAGCAACAGCGCGGCGGCAATGCGAATGGTGGAGTTATTCGTGGTCGACATGAACGGAAAGCCTTTGACTCAAAAAACGACAAGCATCACACGCCCGCCGTTCATGAGCAAAGGCTCGACCGGAATGTCAGGCCACTTCCTGGAAATCCATCTCCGGCGGCTGTCGGCGGAAACCACCCGTAAGCACCGCCAGGTACACGACCCCAATCGCCAGCCAGCTCAGGCCCAGATACACCGCCAGGTGATCGAGGCTGACCATCAGCCACAAGTCCGCCGCCAGGCCGATGAACGGGAAGATCAGGAACAGGATCAACTCGCGCAGACCCTTTTTCTCGCCGCCGATCCAGTAGTGAAAAATCACCGACAGGTTGACCAGACTGAACGCCAGAAACGCGCCGAAGTTGATGAACGAGGTCGAGGTGGTCACGTCGAGTTTCAGCGCCAGCAAGGCCACCACCGCACACAGCAGGATGCTGTTGACCGGCGTGCCGAAGCGCTCGTGCAAGGTGCCGAAGAATGACTTGGGCAAGACGCCGTCACGGCCCATCGCGAACAACAAGCGCGAACCGCTGGCCTGCGCCGACAGGCCCGAGGCGAACTGACCGACGATCAGGCCGATCAGGAAGATCGACACGAACAGATCACCGCCAATGTTGCGCGCAATCTCGTAGGCCGCCGAGTCGACGCTGTCGAACTGGAACGACGGATGGGCGATCTGCACGAAGTACGAGACGCCGACAAAAATCAGCCCGCCGATCAGGGTGATCAACATAATTGCCCGAGGGATGGTGCGACGTGGATCGCGGGTTTCTTCGGTGAGCGTGCTGACCGCGTCGAAACCGAGGAACGAGTAGCAGGCGATGGCGGCCCCGCTCATGATCAGCGGCATCTGCATGTCGCCATTGAAGAACGGTTTGATCGACCACAACGGCGTGCTGGCATCGCCGCCGACGTAATGCACGCACAGCGCGACGAAAGCGACCAGCACCAGGAACTGCACCAGCATCAGCAAGGCGTTGATGCCGTTGGCAAGCTTCAGACCGATGATGTTGATCGCGCTGGTGATGCCGATGAACGCCAGCACCCAGATCCACTGCGGGATCGAGGGGAAGGCCGAGGCGAGGTACGCGGCGCCGATCAGCCAGATCGCCATCGGCAGAAACAGATAGTCGAGCAGCACCGCCCAACCGGCGATGAAGCCGAGTTTCGGGCTGATGGCCTTGCGCACGTAGCTGTAGGCCGAGCCGGCCACCGGAAACGCGGCGGCCATGCGGCCATAACTCATGGCGGTAAAGAACATCGCCACCAGCGCCGCCAGATACGCGGCGGGCACCATGCCGGCGGTGGACTGGGCGAGGATGCCGAACGTGCCGAGGACAATGATCGGCGTCATGTAGGCGATGCCGAACAGCACCACCGACCCCAGCGAAAGGGTGCGTTGCAAACGAGCCATGGGCGACTTACTCCGGATTTTATTGGATTTATGGCAGAGGCCGAGTTCGGCGAATGTTTCGGGTGTTGCGTTGTTGTTCTCGGGTCAAACAGATGTGTTGTCTGGACGGGTCCCATCGCGAGCAAGTCGAATCGTCGCACCGTCGCTCCCACAGTGACCGCGTTCCCTTGTGGGAGCGAGCTTGCTCGCGATGGGGCCAGCCGTGGCGCCACAGGATCAGGATCAGCGCGAGGGGATCAGCAGCTCACGTACTCCGCAGGCGTGTTCAACCACCTCCCCCGGCAATCTCAACCGCTGATCATCCAGATAGCGATAATCCTTGCGCGCCAGCTCCAGCTGGCCGAAATCCAGCTCCACACTGAACCGCCCTTCCTCACGCCCGGCCTCGAACAGCACCGTGCCCAGCGGATCCACCAGCGCACTGCCGCCGGCGAACATCAACCCGTCATCCCCGGCTTCCACGCGGTTGACCATCAGCGCAAACGCCTGGTTTTCCTGGGCCCGGGCCATGATCGCGGTGCGGTGGGTCGGGCCGTACGGGTCCATGTTGCCGTTGGTCACGATCAGCAATTCCGCGCCCAGTTGCGCCAGGGCACGGGCCGATTCCGGGAACTCGATGTCGTAGCAGATCAGCAGACCGACCCGCACGCCGTTCCACAGGCAGGTGGCGTAACGGTCACCTGCCTCGAACACACCGCGATCCGAGGCCCAGAGGTGGGTCTTGCGGTATTTCAGGGCGATGCCTTCGGGGGTAATCAGCAGCGTGGTGTTGTAGAAGCGGCCGTTGTCGTTCTCGGCCATGCCGATCACCACGGCGAGGTTGCGCTCGCGGGCGGCGGCCTGCACCGCGCTGACAGTCGGGCCGTCCAGCGGCTCGGCGATCTGCGCCACGGTGTCGGCGGTCGGGAAGCCCATCAGGTGGGTCTCGGGGAACACGATCAATTGCGTGTCGGCGGCGCAGGCCGCAATCGCCACGAGGGCGCGTTCGAGGTTGTACGCCGTGTCTTTGTCACGGCCCGCCAGCTGGGCGAGTTCGACTTTCATGGGGAGTCCTTGTTATGAGCGCCGGGCGCCGAAAGATTGCCCGGCGGCTGTCTGTGGGCCAGTATGCTTCGCATTCGACCGGCCAGGGAATTACGCGGCCGGGGTAACCCGATAGGGGTAGAGGCATGACTCTTTCGTTTGACGACATCACCTGGCACCGCGCCGTCGGGCAGTTGATCGACGCCCTCGACAAGCCGAATTTCTGGGCGCAACTGGTGCGCCTGCTCGACCAGTACGTGCCGTTCGATAGCTGGGTGGCGCTGCTGTTCAGCGCCGACCGCCACCCGCAGGTGTTCGCCGAATGCCCCGGTGCCGACGGCAGTCCCGACCAGTTGTTTCAGGATTACCTGCGCGGTCTGTACCTGCTCGACCCGTTCTACATCGCCTGCCGCGAGCAATCGCGCACCGGGTTGTATCGCCTGTCGGAGGTCGCGCCGGAGCACTTCGAACTGACCGAGTATTACCAGCGATACTTTCGTCTGAATGTGGTGGCCGACGAAATCCAGTTCAATTGCCAGCTCGAAGGCGACCGTACCCTGTGCCTGTCGCTGGGCAGCCAGCAACGCTTCACCGGCGAGCAGATTGCCCTGTTGTCGCTGATCCAGCCGTGGGTGCTCGGCCTGTTGCGCCAGCGCATGCCCTATGAAATCAACGAAACCGTGGCATTGGCCCCGGCGCCTGTGCAACCGGACTGGCGGGTGCAGCTCGAAGCGTCGGTGCAGCAGCTCAAGGGCGCGCAACTGACCGCCCGGGAACTGGACGTCGGGCGCCTGATGCTCAGCGGTTGCTCCAGTAAAGAAATCGCCCGTAAGCTGGAAATCTCTGTTGAAACCGTGAAAGTCCATAAGAAACACATGTACAGCAAGCTGGGGATCAAATCCCAGTCGGAGCTGTTTTCGATCTTTCTGCAGGCGCAGAACGCCTGACCGTTTTGTGAAGTGGCTTTTTTGTGGGAGCGAGCCTGCTCGCGATGACGCCGGATCAGACAATAATTTTTCTCCTGACAGGCCGCTATCGCGAGCAGGCTCGCTCCCACAAGGACTTTGCACAGCCCTGAGCCCTTCGCGGAAAAACCATGAGTCCGAACCAAGGAAACCGTATGAGCCTGTCACTCCTGAGCCGCTACGCCTTCTTTGCCGTCTGCGTGATTTTCACCCTCGCCAGCCTGCCCTTTCTCGAACACGACTGGCTGTGGCCGATCACCGCCGTCACCGGCGTATTGAGCCTGATCGGTCTGTTCGACCTGATGCAGAGCCCGCATGCGGTGCGCCGCAACTACCCGATCCTCGGCAACATCCGTTATCTGGTCGAAGGCATCCGCCCGGAAATCCGCCAGTACCTGCTGGAATCCGACAGCGACGCCCTGCCCTTCTCCCGCGCCCAGCGTTCGCTGGTGTACTCGCGAGCGAAGAATGAAACCGCCGACAAACCGTTCGGCACCCTGATCGACGTCTACCAGTCCGGCTTCGAATTCATCGGCCACTCGATGCGCCCGGCGCCGCTGAGTGACCCGAACAGTTTCCGCGTCACCGTCGGCGGCCCGCAGTGCACCCAGCCGTACTCGGCGTCGGTGTTCAATATTTCGGCCATGAGCTTCGGCTCCCTCAGCGCCAACGCGATCCGCGCGCTGAACCAGGGTGCCAAACTCGGCAATTTCGCCCACGACACCGGCGAAGGCAGCATCAGCCCCTATCACCGCGAACACGGCGGCGACCTGACCTGGGAACTGGGCAGCGGCTATTTCGGCTGCCGCACCAGCGACGGCCGCTTCGACCCGGAACGCTTCGCCGCCCAGGCGCAGACCCCGCAAGTGCGGATGATCGAAATCAAAATGAGCCAGGGCGCCAAACCCGGCCACGGCGGGATCCTGCCCAAGCACAAGGTCACCCAGGAAATCGCCGATACGCGTGGAATTCTGATGGGCGAAGACTGCATCTCGCCGTCGCGACATAGCGCGTTTTCCACGCCGATCGAGATGATGCATTTCATCCAGCAACTGCGCGAACTGTCCGGAGGCAAACCGGTGGGCTTCAAGTTCTGCCTCGGCCATCCGTGGGAGTTCATGGGCATCGCCAAGGCCATGCTGGAAACCGGCATCCTGCCGGACTTCATCGTGGTCGACGGCAAGGAAGGTGGCACCGGCGCCGCGCCGGTGGAGTTCACCGACCACATCGGCGTGCCGATGCGCGAAGGTCTGCTGTTCGTGCACAACACCCTGGTGGGGCTGAATCTGCGGGACAAGATCAAGCTCGGCGCCAGCGGCAAGATCGTCAGCGCCTTCGACATCGCCAGCGTGCTGGCAATAGGCGCCGACTGGGCCAACTCGGCGCGCGGCTTCATGTTCGCTATCGGCTGCATCCAGTCGCAAAGCTGCCACACCAACAAATGCCCGACCGGCGTCGCCACCCAGGACACCCTGCGCCAGCGCGCACTGGTGGTGCCGGACAAGGCCCAACGGGTCTACAACTTCCACCGCAATACGCTCAAGGCGCTGGCGGAAATGCTCGCCGCCGCCGGCCTCGATCACCCGTCGCAACTGTCGGCCAAGCATTTGGTGCGGCGCATGTCGGCGACCGAAATCAAACTGTTCTCGCAGTTGCACGTGTTCCTGAAACCCGGGGAATTGCTCACCGGGGAAGTGAACGGCGAGTTCTATTCGCGGATGTGGCAGATGGCGCGGGCGGACAGTTTTGAGCCGCAGGAAGTGGTGGCTGCCTGAGAACTCCGGGGTCATCAGCCTCGATTGAGGCTGATGCCTGGTTTTTAGCAAACAACATTGCAGTCGCCTCTCCACTATGTAACGTCAGCATTCGCTTCCAATCAGCTGAGAACGGCGTGCTTGTATCAGAAGCAGGTTTAAATCCAACCCACCAAATCCTGTGCCCTCGACATTCAAATGCCGTTGGGTCATTGAAATAGATCCATCTCAGTTGTTCGGGAATCAAGGCATAGCCTCCGCTATCCACTAACGGTAGAAACTCATCCAACGCTGAGCGCACATAAAATCTTGGCTGAATACCCATGTCGCTGTAGTAGATAAAAGGCAAATAGGAGAGCAAAGAACCAACAACGATCTGGTCTCCATGGCGAATCCGCCGTTGAATCTCTTTCACCAGTTCGCCATATCTGTAGTCCCTGCGCATTTCGGTACCATTCAATTCATCAATTTGCTGAAAAACTGCCAACAGACCATGGGTTTGTGCAGCGACCAACAGCAAAAACGCCGTCGTGGACAACAGAGCAGAGCGCTGCCCCCAGAGATCCAGTGCCAAGGCCATGAACATCGGTAGTGCAGGCGCGGCGAATACAAGATATCGGGGAACAAAAATCGGAGTGATAAGTGTCAGGAGATAAAGCGTAATGACAGGGACACAAAAATAAGTGATCAGCAGACAGCCATATCGCAGCTTGTTTTTTTCCCGTTGTACAAGGATTGTCAGCATGCAAGGCACAATCATGATCAATGGCAACAATCGCCAGAGCGAAGAGGGTGCAACCGTTCCATCCATAACGATGAACTGCCAGAAAAGACCAAGTACCGCTTGAATGGTCACAGGCTCGATCCAGCTATTTGCGGCGCCTGAAAACTGCTGGATCAGATTGGGAATCCACGGAACAAACAACAGCGCAATAGCGCCATTTATACTCAGCCAGCCTAGAAACGAAACGCCTCCTGGCCCCTCCCGACACGCCTGCCACCAGAATAGCCAATGCACGAGTACACACAGGCCTGCGAAGTAGTGGGTATAAAACGCAGCCGTCATCAACAATACATACAGCGTCGCGTAACTCCTTTTACCCGGTTGCCGAATCCAGCAAATCAACACCACCGTGGCGCCCATCAGCCAGAACCCAAGCAAGGCATACATCCGTGCTTCCTGGCTGTAACGAACTGAAATTGGTAGCAATGCCAACAGCAACGCGGCGATCCAGGTCGCCCGGCGTGTGGCAATCAGGCTCATCAACTTGATACTCAGCAGCAACGTGCCGACATCCGCCAGTGCACTCAACGCACGGGCCGGCAGCGCTCCTTCGCCCCACAGCAGCACCCAGTAATGCAGCAGGACGTAATAAAGCGGCGGATGCACATCCAGCGCCGTCAATGCCCAGATGCGTGTCGGTGTTTCTCGGGCCAGTACCAGACTGTAGGCCTCGTCATACCAGATACTCGGCACATCAATGGCGTAGAACCGCACGATCAGGGCGAGGGATACAACCGCCAGAAGGGCCAGTCTGTCGATCCTCAAGAAAGTGAACCCGTCGGAGGCGGCAACGCTCGCAAGGCTTTTCATGCCTGACGCCCAAGAAACAATACGAACCGGAAAAAGCAGTACCCCAGCAACAGATCCACCAGTGAAAACACCGACACCGTCACCAGCCCCGGCAGATTCAATGCATCGGCGATCACGCCTGTGCCGTAGCTCAATGCCCCCATCACGCCGATAAACATCAGGTACGCCAGCACCGACGTTCCGGTCTCGAACGTGTACAGCGCGTTCATGTAAAACGCGAAGGATGCGGCAATGCAAAACGCGGCGAAGTTACTGGCTGCCTGGTCCAATTGAACCGCGCTGCTCAGTACAAAAAAAATCTGCCAGTGAACCAGCGTTGCGGCGAGGCCAATTGCCGTTTGTGCGGGAAATCCTTTCCACAAGATCCTCATCGTCAATCCTTGCTGTCCCGCAACGGGCGGGGCTTTCACGCTAGGGCAAGGTGCGGGTGCGGTCTACTGTCAGAAATTACAGGTGGGCGTTGATTTCTGACCGACGGTTACCATTGCAGCAGGCGGCCATGGGGCGGCTCCTTCATCACGATGAAGCCGTAGTCGCCGATGAGGTAGAGGCGGTAATAGAGGCTGTCCACCAACGGTGGATATCCCATCAGTCCTGCGTGGGTAGCATTGCGCCGCTCACGCTCGGCGACCACGTTGGTGATGCCGGCCGACGGCAGGTTTTCGGCGAGCATGAAGTAATCGATGTTCAGCAGGTATTGCAGCACCGGCAACTGCTTGAACGTACCCACTGCCCCCGCGAGCCAACGGTCGGAGTACGTCACCGAGATATAAATCCGTTTGGCTTCGCGCAGTTCGCGACGGGATGAGATGTCGTGGCTGAGGCTGTAGAGCGCACTGCTGGCGAAGGTTTTCTCCATCGTCAGCACCCGACCATAAGCGAAGGACAACGACAGTGTGGCCAGAAGTGGAATCGCCAGCATCAAGGGCAACCGTTGATGCAGCGGCATCAATCCCAGCCAGGCCAGATAGAACAGCAACATCAGCAGCACGCCGAACCCCATCAAGGTGCGTGCGCCTTCGTTGAAGTCGCGAAACAACAGCGTCATGCCCGGCACCAGCAGCACAATCAGCGGCAATGCCAGCACGCAGCTGAAGCTCAGGAGCAAACCCTTGGCGCGCGACATGTTGCGCTCGCGAATCTGCCGCCCCAATTGCATGCCGCCGAACACAGCACAAAGAACCAACACACCAAAAATCACCGTGTAGCCGCCGTGAAACAGCAGCGCAACCTTCTCCATCACCCGACCGATATTGATGCCAATCTGCAGCAGCGGATCAGCGCTCGCGTTCAGCAATTGCGTGCGTGTGGAGTCCGTGAACGGATAGGCCGTGACGCTGTAAATCATCACTGCCAGCAGCAGTTGCGCCAGCCGCCAGCCTGACCGGCACCAGAGTTCATCCCACGGCACTCGCCGATGAACATTGCGCAGCAATTCCACGCAGCACAAGCCGAGAAACACATTCAGGCTGATCTGATACAGCCCGATCGCCAGCGCCAGCAACACCGACGGCACCAGCCATCGCTGAATGCGCGAGGCACCGCAAAAAGTGATCGCGTAAATCACCGCGACCAGACTTAAGGCCATGCCAGCCCCGTCGTATTGATAGGACAGGTTCTGCAACAGGAACGGGTTGTACCAGAGCGGCAACGGCACCAGACAACAGGCCAGGGTCGGTTCGGGGAAATAGTGGAAGGTCAGCCGGGTCAGGGCGAACGACATCGCTACGGCGGCGAGCAACAGCGGCAATGGAAAAATATTCGGCGCAGCGCCGTTGAACGTCAGCGCCTGATACAGCCAGTCCATGAACAACCGCCCCTGCCCCGCCCAGGCGTTGCCGGCAGCCAGGGTGCGCCAGTTGTCGTCGATGTAGGGAAAGTCGGCGAGGACCAGCGGCAGGGTGTACAGCAGCGTGGCGAGCAGGAAAAACAGCACGACCTGACGGCGGCCGAGTTCTCGTACGAGAAAATCGCTGATCCTCATACCTGCGCCTCTGTTCACGGCTGCGCTGGAAACAACGTAGATAAACCTTCGAACATGACTCTGAATCAGAAGTCGTTTTTTGCGGCGCTTTCAGACCAGCGGCATCAACCTCGCACCCATGAAAAAGCCCCGGACTTTCGACCGGGGCTTTCGAGTTTCAGCAATAACGAATTACGAAGCCGAACGCACCGCGCCCTCTACCGAATCCTTCGGTTGCAGCTTGAACACGTAGAACAAAACGGTCAGCAGCGCCAGGAACGCCGGGCCCACATACAGCGCCACGCGAGTGTCCGGGAAGTACGCCATCAGGCCCACCACCAGCACCAGGAACGCCAGCGCCAGATACGAGCTGACCGGGAACAGCCACATCTTGTACTTGAGACCCGCACGTTCGCTGGCGCTCAGGCCTTTGCGGAATTTCAGCTGGGCCAGCAGGATCATCACCCAGGTCCAGATCGCGCCGAAGGTGGCGATGGACGTCACCCAGACGAAGACTTTTTCCGGCACCAGATAGTTGAGCAGCACGCCCAGCAGCAGCGCGAAAATCGACAGCAGCAACGCCCGACGCGGTACGCCGTTGCTCGAGGTGCGAGCGAAACCGGCCGGCGCCTGGCCGTTCTGCGCCAGGCTGTAGAGCATGCGCCCGGTGCTGAAGATGCCGCCGTTACATGACGACAGCGCGGCGGTGATCACCACGAAGTTGATGATGCCGGCGGCAGTCTTGATGCCCAGACGCTCGAAGGTCATCACAAACGGGCTGCCCTGGGTGCCGATTTCATTCCACGGGTAGATCGACAGGATCACGAACAGTGCGCCGACGTAGAACAGCAGGATCCGCCAGAACACCGAGCCGATCGCATTCGGGATGGTCTTCTGCGGGTTCTTCGCTTCACCGGCGGTCAGACCGATCATTTCCACGCCGAGGTAGGCGAACATCACCATTTGCAGGGACATCAACACGCCTGTCACACCGTTGGGCATGAAGCCGCCGTGGGCCCACAGATTGGAAATCCCCAGCGCCACACCGTCGTTACCGAAACCGAAGGCGATGATGCCGATGCCGCCGAGCACCATAGCGATGATGGTGACGATCTTGATCAGGGCGAACCAGAACTCGAACTCACCGAAGGCCTTGACCGCGATCAGGTTGATCGAGCCCATGCTGACCAGCGCCGCCAGCGCCCAGATCCAGCGCGGTACGTCGGGGAACCAGATGCCCATGTACACCGCCACCGCCGTAATTTCCGCGACGCAGGTCACCAGCCACAGGAACCAGTAGTTCCAGCCGGTGAGAAAGCCCGCCAGCGGGCCGAGGTAATCCTGTGCATAACGGCTGAAGGAGCCGGCGACCGGGTTGTGTACGGCCATTTCGCCGAGGGCGCGCATGATCACCAGGATCGCCAGACCGCCGATGATGTACGAGAGCATGATCGCCGGGCCGGCCATTTCGATGGCCTTGGCCGAACCGAGAAACAGACCGACACCGATACAGGCGCCGAGCGCCATCAGGCGAATATGCCGTTCACCAAGTTCGCGTTTGAGCGGACCGCCTTGAGCGGTTTCGCCATGGGGCGGGTGATTGCCGACTGGCATGGGGGAGTTCCTCGTCTTGTTATTGGATGTGACCACCGAGTGTTCAGACGTCGGCCGATAAGCCTGCGCCTGGGGAAAACCGGCCCTGCTTCGTGGGCAGGACCGTCCCGCAGAAGCAACCTGCGGGATCAGCGGGGCGTGCAGTATAAAAAGCTTGCGACAGGTTTTTTCACTCTATAAGGCATCTGATTCAGACGTAAACCTCGCCAATCACAAGGTTTACGAGACAAACCATCCTGCGTTTTGAGGATTATTCACCACGCAAATGGGCGCCGAGTATTGCACAGCAATGGTGCAACGTCATGCCGCGACCAAAGTCGCAGCGGCCTGAAGAACTCTCTGTTCCGGCCTTTTCAGGCTTTCGATCACTTGCCGCAAAGCAGCAGCCAGATTTGCAGATTTGTTCAGGGTCACTCCTTCACAATTTTTTCACCCGCGCCAACCACCGACTAAGCTTCAGACAAGTCCGATCAATCTGCGTGAATGGATCAATCGACTATGGGCGCTTTGTGGCAAACCGATTCGAGTGAAAAAGTGGTTCCGACTGAACGTGTGGATGAAGCGCCTTTACCTGAAAAACCCCGCCGCAACCGGCACGGGTGGAAGGCTTTCTGGCTCCTGGTGGTGATTATCGCGATTGTCGTGGGCCTGGCCGCGATGAAGGAAATGCGCACCTCGCGTTTTCAGTCCCGCGAGGTCAGCCAGTACGCCGCCAAACTCAAATACGAATTGCAGCCGGGCCCCAGCGAAGCGATCCGCTATCCGGGAAACGGGCCATTCGATCTGCGTCTGGGTTACAGCTCGCTGGACGAGTTCCTGCCGCGGCTGATCAAGCGCAACTACGTGATCACCGAGCAGGCGCGCTTCTCCCCGGCACTGCTCAACTACACCGACAAGGGCCTGTTCGTGCCCTATTCCGAAAAGATCCAGGCCGGGCTGTCGATCACCGATTGCCGCGCCGCGCCGCTGTATCAGTACAACTATCCGCAGCAGCTGTACGCGAGTTTCGATTCGATCCCGCCGGTGGTGGTCAACAGCCTGCTGTTCATCGAGAACCGTTTCCTGCTCGACCCCAAGCAACCCATGGCCAACCCGGCGGTGGACTGGCCGCGCTTCGGCATGGCTGCATGGTCGCAGGTCGCCAAGTTGCTGCACTTGCCGGGGCAGTCGGCCGGTGGCAGCACCCTGGCCACCCAGCTTGAGAAATACCGCCACTCGCCCGACGGGCTGACGGTGTCCGGCGCGGAGAAAATCCGTCAGATGATTTCCGCCAGCGTGCGCGCCTATCAGGGCGGCCCGGACACCTTGCCGGCGCGGCAGAACATCATTCGTGATTACCTCAACAGCGTGCCGCTGTCGGCGGTGCCGGGGCATGGCGAAGTGCACGGCATGGCCGAGGGTTTGCGGGTCTGGTATGGCGCCGATTTCAATGAAGCCAATCGCAAGCTCGCGAGTACCGAAACCGATCCAAAGACCCTGGCGGACAAGGGTCTGGCCCTGCGCGAAATGCTCTCGTTGATGATCGCCCAGCGTCGTCCTTCGCATTACCTGACCAAGGGCCGCGAAGAGCTGGTCGAACTGACCAACAGCCACCTGCGCCTGCTCAGACAGAACGGCGTGATCGACGCTGCCCTGGCCGACGCAGCGCTGGCCAGCACCATCAGCTATCGCGACTGGCAGACCCAGCCGACGATTCAACCGATCGAAACCAACAAGGGCATCAGTGTCGCCCGCAGCCGGCTGGCCTCGATGCTCAACCGTCCGCTGTACGACCTCGACCGCCTCGACCTGTCTGCCACCAGCACTTTGCAAGGCGAGCTGCAAACCCAGGCCACCGCCTACCTGAAAAGACTGGCCGACCCGGCCTATGCGACCGAAGTCGGCCTGATGGGCGAACGTCTGCTGACGCCCACCAGCACCACTCAGGTGCGCTACAGCTTCACCCTGTTTGAGCTGACCCCGGACGGTTCGCGTGTGCGGGTGCAGACCGACAGCACCGACCAGCCGTTCGACATCAACGAAGGCAGCAAGCTGGAACTGGGCTCCACGGCGAAGATGCGGGTACTGACCACCTACCTGCAAATCATCGCGGAACTGCATGACAAGTACGGCGCCATGACCGTGCCGGAACTGAAGAAAGTCGATGTGCCGGACCAGGATCGCCTCAGCCAGTGGGTGATCGATTACCTGATCCAGAACAAGGATCACGACCTGTCGAAAATGCTCGGCGCCGCCCTCGACCGCAAATACTCGGCCAGTCCCGGCGAAGCGTTTTTCACCGGTGGCGGCCTGCATGTGTTCCATAACTTTCGCAAGGAAGACAACGGCCGCATGCCGACCCTGCGCGATGCCCTGCGCGAATCGATCAACCTGCCGTTCATTCGGCTGATGCGTGATCTGGTGCGCTACACCACCTACTCAGGTCCCAACAACAGTGCCGAATTGCTCAAGGACGACCGCGACCCGCGACGTCAGGAATACCTCGCCTCGTTCGCCGACCGCGAAGGCACCTCGTTCCTGCTCAAGTTCTGGAAGAAGTACAAGAACAAGGACACCCAGGCCCGGCTCGACACATTCCTCGACAGCATGCGTCCGACGCCGATCCGCATGGCTGCCGTGCATCGCTATCTGCTGCCCAATGCCGACCAGAAAGACTTCAACACGTTCGTGCGCTCGCACCTCAAAGGCGCCAAGCTCACCGAGAAATTGACCGACGAGCGACTTGAGCGGCTGTATCTCGCCTATGGCCCGGGCACCTACGACCTGCCGGATCAGGGCTTCATCGCCAAGGTCCACCCGCTGGACTTGTGGATGATCGGCTATTTGCTCAACCACCCCGACGCGACGTTCAAGGACATCGTCAAGGCCAGCCAGTTCGAGCGTCAGGAAGTCTACAGCTGGCTGTTCAAAAGCAAGCACAAGGGCGCCCGTGATAGCCGCATCCGCACCATGCTGGAGATCGAAGCGTTCCTCGAAATACATCAACGCTGGCAGAAAGTCGGCTATCCGTTCGATCACCTGGTGCCGTCGCTGGCCACCGCCATCGGCAGCTCGGGCGACCGCCCAGCAGCGCTGGCGGAATTGATCGGCACCATTCTCAACGACGGTGTGCGCATGCCGACCCTGCGCATCGACAGCCTGCACTTTGCTGCAGGCACGCCTTACGAAACGAAACTTGCCAATGACCCGCACGTCGGCAAACGCGTGATGCCATCCGAGGTCGCCACCGCCATGCGTGAAGCACTTTCCCAGGTGGTGGACTCAGGGACGGCAAAACGTGTTTCCGGCAGTTTCAAACTGGCCGATGGCCAACCGCTGACCATGGGCGGCAAGACCGGTACTGGCGATAACCGTATCGAGGCCATCGGTTCAGGCGGTCGAATCCTGAGCTCCAAATCAATCAACCGCACCGCCACCTTCGTGTTCTACATCGGCGACAGCCACTTCGGTACGCTCACCGCTTATGTACCCGGACGCTCGGCGGAAAACTTCAAGTTCACCTCGGCGTTGCCGGTTCAGGTACTCAAAGGCATGGCGCCGATCCTCAACAACTACCTGCAACCGGGCAGCCACACCCAATGTCAGCCTGTGGAGGTAGCGCGCCGCTGAACCACGGCGCGTCACTTCCCAGGTTTCGCCAACGGGTCATATTTATTTGGTTTTCATATTCAAATTCAAGAACATAAATCACTGTATGAGTCTGTCTTCCGACAGGATATTTTGAGTTTCATTTAAGCAGCAGAGGAATACGCTAGTTATCTTCTGACAAACGAAATGGAATTCAGATGTCCAACTTTCATACAAACATCAACAATCTCAAAACAACTTCAACCCCGCAAAAAGGCCGACATTACGACTTCATAAAAAACAACATCCACGACACATTCAAACATACATCGTTGCATCGGGCTCTGGCATTGAATGCAGCCGCCTTGAAGAAGCCCTCATGGCATGAAAAACAAAATCATGCGATAGCGAAAGCCGCCAACCTCATCGCCTGGCAGACACAAAACCAGACTGACGAGGTCCTTGGCAAAATAAAAACTCTTGAAGTCTTCGCCGTGCATTTGCTCAAAAACGAGCTGAAGAAAAAGTTCGGTCTTCTGGTCGATGTCAAGCAAACTTACTTGAGATTGTATTTCCCAAAGAAAACGCCTTGGTACACCATCAATCTCCAGCCCGGCTTTTCCAGTCGTACCGTATCCCTGCTGGATGCCGCCCTGCACAACTTTGCAAGTAACGAAACGTTCACTGCCGATTCCGATTTCATCAGTAAGCCCGATGAAAATGGACATTTCGATATTCTGAATATCAAGCAGACGCTATCCATTGAACAGTTCAAGCGGTTGTGCCGGGAACTGGATATCGGCAAACGTTATACCCGCTATCTGCGACACCATTTACTGCCACGTGATCCCGGTTCCAGAGCAGCTATCGAGCACCAGACAACGCAAAGCCAGAAAGCCACGCTGATATTTGCTGCGCATCTGGCCTTGTTGACCAACGATATCGGAGCCAATGCTCATGACGTGATTCTGGGCATTGCCGATGGCCAAACCGGGCTGACGCTGGGTGGCAAAGTCATGCAGTGCTGCGAGCTCTCGATACTGGATGCCACGCTGACCGGGATCATCCTGTTCACCCCGGTCGAGCAGCAAAGCGCTGGCGAAGACCGGATGATCGCTTACGTTCCCCATGATCCCGAGCACCCGCTGAAGGAGTACGCCTCGTCGCTGGAGTTCGTAAAGGAGCTGACCCGTCAGCTACGCGCCAACGAGTCGTTCTCCAAAGGTAAGGGCAACTACTGGCGATTCTTCAGCCAATTCATCGATCAGCAACAGCGCGGGCATTTTTTCGCCACACTCGAACAGCGACTGAGCGAGTTCAAATGGCTAGAAAAAAAGGACCCTCTGGATCCCGGGCCGACCTGGCACCCCACTCCGGTGGAGAAACCCTATCTGGCATTTGACGCACGACCGATCACACAGAACCTGTGGAAGCACCAGTACCAGCGAAAAATCGACAAAATCTTCAACGACGCACGGGACATCGCCGTCTCGACAGAAATCGCCGACAGGAACTCACGCTGGGCATGGTGGGACAACTTCGAAAAAATCCTTTCGGACATTTTCAATGCGGCGCTGTTGGTCATCACGCCATTCGTGCCTTTTCTGGGAGAACTGATGCTGGCCTACACCGCTTATCAGATAGCAACCGACGTCTTCGAAGGGATCGTGGACATGACCCAGGAGAACTGGACCGAGATGGGCGAACATCTGGTCGGGATCGTCACGGATATTGCCCAACTGGCGGCCTTCGCAGCAGGGGCAGCCATCGGCTCCGAATTTCGTCTCAAATTGTCTCCACTGATCGATGGCATGCAGCCGGTCATTTCGCCCGACGGCAACCCCCGTTTATGGCACCCCGACCTCGTTCCTTACGAACTCGCCGGCCCACCGCCTCCGCCCGGCTCACGTCGTGACGCCAAGGGGCTTTTTCAGCACGCGGGTAAAAACGTGCTGTCGCTCGACGGCAAGACTTATGAGGTCAGACAGGATTCTCACGACCGTCAGTACCGCATCCAGCATCCGCAACGCCCACAGGCCTATGCGCCGAAACTTCGCTACAACGGTCGAGGTGCCTGGACTCATGAAGGTGAAAACCCCGGAGACTGGCCAACCCCGAAACTGATGCGCCGCCTCGGCCCCGCGACAGAAGGCTTCAGCGACTGGCAACTGGAGAATATCCGCCAGATCAGTGGCACCGAGGCGCACGCACTGCGCCAGATGTATGTCGATAACGACGCTCCGCCGTTGCTGCTGGAGGACACTCTTGAGCGTTTCCGGGCGTCGCGGGACACCGCAACCACCAGCGCCGACATTCGAGCCGGGAGGTCTCTTGATCCCTCGTCCTACTGGTTCGAACAAATGGTGACCGAGCTGCCGGGCTGGCCCGCAGACTGTGCGTTGAAGGTCAATCAGAGTGCCGACGAACGCGGCCCGGCTCACACCTACGGCAACACCGGTGCCCGGCCGTCACGCACGCTGACCATCAGTCTGGCAGACGTCATGGCCGGCAGACTGCCGGAGCACGTGACCGGTTTTCTGAGTGATGCACAACTGGAGCGATTGCTCGGCGCAAGGCTGCCGAAGACGGACCAAATAAAGGCCCTGCGCGACCTACTGGCCGACCGGGTTGACGCACACCAATCGGAAATTTCGCAGTACCTTTATGGATACCGCACCATCAGCAGTGATCCGCGTGTTCTCGAACTTCAGCGCCAATACCCTCATTTGCCGACCGCCATTGCCAAACGTCTGGTGGAACACGCCCGTCAGCCTGAAGTGGAGGCGCTCGACAACGGCCGGCGCCTGCCTCTCGACTTCAAATCCGCCGCGCGCGAATGCGCCTTCGAAACACGCACGACCCGCGCCTGGGAAGGCTTCATCGACAATCAACGCCTGACTTCCGACACCGAACGTCTGGCCCTGAACGTACTGCGACTGCACAGCGACGCCTACCGCGACTTGCGCATCGATATACGCGAAGGCTCGCTCGACGGGCCATTGCGTTGCAGCGTCGGCGCAGAACACGCAAACGAGATCCGGGTCCTTCTGCATGACGGGCATGCCCGCTACGAAATCTTCGATGGCAACCGGCGCCCGTTGTTCGGCCCCGCCGATCTGTATGAATCGATCCTGCGGGCAATCCCCGAACAGGCAAGGCAACAAACCGGATACAGATCGGGTCAGGGCCGCGTTTTCAAACAATGGTTGATGGAAATGAGCGAGTCGCCAAGGGAACGCCGAACGCAGTTGCTGGAACCCTCGATCCGGCCTGTCGTGCAAACGTCAGTCGAAAACCTGCTGCGCGGCCCGATATTTTCAAGAATGTCCAAGCCCATCGAGCAGCGGGTGAAAGAGCTTTATCCTGAACTGAGTGACCGTGAGGTGGATTTCTTTGTCAACTCGCTGCCGACAGGGCGCGACGCGCTCGAGACGGTCAAGGACCTTGAAACCGAGCTGAAGAAGCTGAATGACCTGCTCGACGACTGGAAACAGTCACAGGCTGCCTTCGACCCCGATGGCCCCGGCATCATTCCTTCAGGCGCGCGCACCATTGCCGACCGCATCCTGGCCTGCTTCAAGCGTGAGGCCGTGGCGTTCAACGAACGCCGCGTCCACTACGAAGCAGGCTACACACTCGACCTTTCCGCCGAGCTGATGGGGCCGGACCTTGAAAAATGGTGGAAAACCCTGCCGGATCTCAAGCCCTGGTTCGATCAGGTCACGACCCTCGATCTGAACCGGGCACGCTTTTCACCCGCACCCGGGGGCCTTTTGAAGCATTTCCCCAACGTTCGCCACCTCAGCGCTCGCCAGTGCGGCCTGAAACTGCTGCCACCGCACATTGCCAAGATGACCGAGCTCGAAACCCTGCAGCTCAAACGCAACCAGATCCGTCTGACAGAGGAGTCTTGGGCGCAGCTCAGAGACCTGACGCGTTTGCGCACTTTACGCCTTTCACTCAATCAGCTCGGTCGTGCACCAGACGTCAGCCGCATGCCTGATCTGATTACCCTTGAACTTGCCTATGCCGGGATCGACACCTGGCCCGAGGGGTTGTTCACACCGCATCGGCGCCCTCGCGGCTTCTTCCTCGATCTGTCCAGCCCGGCGATTGTCACTGTTCCACAGGTCGAGCCGGGATCGCCGGATGCATGGCTCGTGGCACGAGCCAGGCTGGCCGTGAGTTACCTGGAGCCTGAGGCTCGCGAAACCTTCTATCAGTACCGTGAATCGGTGGGGTTGCCCCGGCAAAACAACTATTCCCTCCTTGCTGCTGAAGCCCGGAAGAAATGGCATATGAGCGACAGTTCACTATTCTGGGCCGACGACAGTCCAGGTCTGACAACCTTCCGCAACGAAGCCTGGGACAACCTGATGCACGAGCCGGGTTCCCAAGGCTTTTTCCAGATCATCGACAGCCTGACCCGGTCGGCCGACTACCAGGAAGGCGGCACCTCACGCCAGATTCTGACCCGGCGCGTGTGGGATCTGATAGATGCCATGGACCTGGACACTGAGCTGCGGAAAAAGCTGTTCAGGACGGCAGAGGAACCGACCACCTGCGCCGACGCCAGCTCTGAAGTTTTCAACATCATGGGTGTTCAGGCGCTGGTATCCCGGGCGTATTCCTATTCGACTTCGGGAAGCGAACTCGAGGGCAGACTGGTGAAACTGGCCCGAGCCGCTACACGCCTTGAACGGGTGAATGAAATCGCCCGCGCCGATGCGTTGTCTCGCCCGAGTCGGGAGGAAGAAGTCGAAATCTACCTGGCCTACCAGACGCGCCTGAATGCGCGACTCGATCTGCCCTGGCAGTCCGAGCAGATGCTTTACGAAGGCGTGGCAGGGGTGACGCAGGCCAGCATCGACAACGCCTGCATCACTATTCTCGAGCTTGAAACCGGTGACGGCCTGGTCAACGGGATGCTTGAACAACCGTTCTGGGAACACTATCTGCGAGATACGCAGGCCGCAGCCTATAAAATCAACGACGAGTCATACGAACGACAACTGTCCCGGCTCGAACAACGGCACTCACCTGACGCGGTGCTGCCTCTGAATGATGAGGAATATACCCGCGAGCTCACTGAACTGGCTTACCGAAGACTGGGGTTGGGGCGCTCGCTGACCACGACGTTGATGCGCCGTCATGGGCTGCTGCCGATGCCTTCCTAGTTCACCTCGGAAAGGACAGTGCGGATCAGACTTCCGAATCCCAGATCACTGTGACATTGCCGCTGTAGCGCTTTGCCTGGCCGGGCTGCAACATGTCTTCCATGTAGTGGCTCGGCACCTCGAAGTGCAACACTCCGGGCGCGCGATCCACATAGTGCCCCGGGCGAAAAAGCGCACCCGCGCCGCTCTGCGTCAACCGGTGGTTTTTCACCGGCTGGCCCGAACTGTCAGTGATGCCGTGGGGAAGACTGACGCTCAGATAGACCTGGGGAAACGTCGAACCGGATTCGGAATCACGCAAACTGCAGGCGCCAATGCCGGCATGTTCACACTCAAAGAACATCCGGAAGGGTGCGGAGACACCGATGTTGAATGTCTGATCACGAAACAATCGGCTGGGCCTGCGGCCCTCCTGCAACCAGGCTTGCCAGCCACCCTGCGGTGTCAGCTCGATTCTGTTGCCGCCGGGCGGAATGTCGACCTTGAGCACGTGCCGGACATCCAGCACGAATCTGAAGGTCACGCTGGAGCTGTCCGGCAGGATGTTGTCACCCGTGTCGAAATCCCGTCCGGGGCCCGCTCCGTAATTGAGTTCACCGGTATAGAGACCGGCCGACATGGCCAGAGGATTGGGCGTGCGCAATTCATAGCCCACATCCAGGTATTCGTAGGACATCCATGGAATCCGGTAGGCAGCCTGTTTACTGCACACCGCTTCGACCGGGGTGCGCCAGAAAAAGCGATAGAAATCAGGTCCATGGGTGCCCATGGCCCCGGCCTCGCACGGTCGTGAAGGAAACAGCCAGTTCGTTCCGCCCCACAGTTTGTGGTGGGCCTCCCCATCAGAACCGGCCCCGGTCAGATTGACCGCCGTATCACTCAACACATATTGGGAACCGACTCCGCCGATCCTCATTTCGACCGTCGCCGCCTCCCCCGTCGTCACGTGTCGCACGGTCAGGCTGCGCCATTGCGAAGCGATCTTGAACATGGCCCCCTCGCGCTGCCCGGCACCCGGTTCGATTGTCAGGTTGGAGGAGAAGCGCAGCGGCAGTCTTATACCCGACAGACCATACGCCTTGCAGTCTGCCGGATAAGTCCCGCAGTAGCCGCTCTGTGGCGTCTGATCGACGAAACGGTTTCTTTGCGGATTGGCCGGATCCGGGACAAAACCGGCACGAATCTCCTGGGTCAACGCCTGGGCCGGCATGGAAAACAATCCGCCGAACAATGAAACGAAAACCAATCCTTTACTGAACCTGAAATCCATTGCCATTCCTTGCACTGAAGTCATTACGTTCTTGAGCGGATGAGTTCTTGCTCAGCCACTGGGTGCTGCGGCACTGAACATGATGTTGACGGTGCCGTAGTAATCTCCGGGTTTGTAACCTCCGGCCTGTTCCCTGGGTTCGATCTCCAGCATCACCCGTGTGCCGATCCTGGCTTCCTCGGCCGAAACCACTTGCAACGGCAGCGCACGGTCGGACAGCTCTTTGCCATTGAAGCTCACGCGCAGATTGATGTTTTCCCGTGAGTCCCTTCCGTTGGTCAAATAGGGAACACTCTCAAGACGCGCCTCGATCGCTCCGCTGTCGTGCCTGACATCGAAGTTGCGACGCAACGTGCCCAATGTGGAAGTGTTCACATTCCAGTGCAGTCGCTGCTCGCGATGAATCCAGTCGGGCTCGCTGGGTATCACGTAAAAATTCAGGGTGGGGATGTGCACTGAAACGTAGAACTCGAGTTCTTCTCGCGCCGCAAACGTCCAGGCGCTGACCAACGCCAGGCCTGTCGCCGACATCACGGTAATCCATTGTTTGATCATTGTTCGTTACCCGTGATGTTCAACCGGCGGTACTCAGATTCTTTTTGCTGTCGCCTTCGACCAGGATGAAGCGATACTCGCGCCCGGCCTTTTTCTCGAACTCGAAGGTCCTGCCAGCCATCACGTGGTGTTTGGTGGTCGGTTCGCATTCGGCTTCATTGGTTTTCGAGCAACTCTTGAATTCGTCGATCACCACCACCGTGTTGCCGTTGTTGCGCACTTTGTACGTGCCTGCCGAGTCATCGATCACGCTGTCAAAACGCGCATCCTTTGGGCGCACGAAGAAGATCGTGCCGAAGCCGGCCATGACGTTGACCCCCGCTGTCAGAGTCTTTTTGTATTCCTCGCGCTCTTCGCTGGACACCGCGAACTCATCTTCTTTCTCGGGAACCACCGGAACAAAACGCACGCGGAAATAACGCTCCTTGTCGCGATCCCCCATGAACAGCAAACGGGTGCCCTGCATGCCTTGGGCGGGAATGATCAAACGTGCGGGACTGGCCATGAGGCCGTCACGGGCGCTGGCATCGGCTTGTACCTTGACCGGTACTTCGGTGGACGTGCCATCGGCGTTATAAAGGATTTCCAGCACATTGATTTTCACGAACGCCGTACTGTCCCCGCTGTTGTACACCCGTTTCAAATAGGTACTTTTATCACCGGCCAAATAGTCATAAACAACACCGATATTGATATTCGGACCCGCCTGAGCGCACAGGCTGAACAGATACAGGCCTACCAGAACAATCACTTGCTTCATGCGCACAACCTCTCAATAAAGACCCATCACTGCTGGGGTGATATTTCCGAATCAAAAACGACAACAATCGTGCCGGAGTACTTGTTACCCCTGCCCGAGGTCAAAATGGTTTCGGTCCACTCTCTGGGAACTTCGAAATGCAGCGTTCCCTGCTGGCGGTCGATGTACTTGCCAGGCTGGAAGGTCACGGCGTTCAACTCTCCCGGTAAAAGCTCCTTGAGTCTTACCGGGTTACCGCTGACATCAGTCAATCCGCCAGGCAGGCTTACCTTGACTTGAAGGAGTGCAGCGGCGTTGTTGGCCTCATTGAACAGATAGCAATAGTTCGGGTTGTCCCGCGCGCACTCCAGATGCACCTTGAAGCGGGAGCTGGCGGATATATGGAACGTCTGGTCGCGGTAAAGTCGTGCGGGAGGCTTGCGGGTGTTCAACCAGGTTTGCCAGCCACCATCGGGTTCCAGCGCAATGCGATTGCCACCGGGCGGTAAATCGACTTTCAGGACGTGCTGCACATCCAGCACAAAATCCAGATTGAGAGCGGTGTCGTCCGAATCCATGAACGGCCCCATCGTGAAGTCGGAGCTACCCCGACCGAGACTGTAGGTCAATGAACCGGTGTACAGCCCGGACGACATGCTCAAGGGGTTCGGCGTTCGCAGCTCATAGGCAATGTCGAGATGCTCGAACAACATGTGCCCTACATCGAACGCAGCGGTTTTGTTGCAACTCCCTTGTTCGGGCGTTTTCCAGAAGAACTGATAGCTGCTGATACCGTAGTACCCAACGCCGCTGTACAGACATGGAGGGGGTGCATAAACCCAGGAATTGCCGGTCCAGAGTTTGCGGTGTGCCTCCAGGACGTTGGACTCGCCGGTCAGTTCGGTGACCGGTTTACTCAGTTGAAATCTCGACCCTATTCCACTGATCCGCACTTCTACCGTACTCGTCTCCAGCGTCTCCTGGTTGGTGACCGTCAAACGTCGCCAGTCAGCAGGTACCTTCACCCAAACGCCGTTATCCGAGAAAAGCGGAGTGACCGTACTGAAACGAATCGGTACTTGAATACTGAACATTCTGTTGTCTTCGCATTCACTTGGAAAACTCGCGCAATACCCGCTGTTCGGCGTTTTATTGATGAATTCGTTTTTGTTCGGTTGCGACGGATCCGGCTGGAACAATGCCCTGATCTCCTGATTCGCCGCCTGCGCCGATGACAGACTCAACACCATCAGAAAAACGGGCCAACAGGATGTTTTCTTCATCGTTCAACCCGCCTTCTGATCAGTGAACGTCGCATCGGCGAGGGTGTCTGGACTGCACCGCAAATCGCCGATCATCAACACATTGTTTTCCACCCGCCCTTGCTGAGGATCGAGGCGGAACTGGCACAGCAATTGATCGGCAAATCGCACTTCAAGCGTCGGCGAGCCGGCATTCATTTCCATGGAGAAAAACCCGTCGACCTCGCTCACGCCACGGCTGGCGTGGTTGATCACATGGTGTCCCTTGAGGGGCCGCCCCTGCGGATCGAGCAAACGTCCCAGCACCGTGAAGGTTTTCATCACCCGTACCTTGCGGTACTGCACACCGCCCTTGTTCAAGTGATAACGGGTGCGCGCCGGCTCGATGGTCGCCGCCGGTACATGGTTGCCGACGAAGTCAAAACTCACCGAACTGTTCTTGTAGGCCGTGATCGGAATGAAATTGCGCCCTGGTCTCAGCGCAGCGCTGCCGCCGCTCAAGTCATCGGCGCGCAGGGCGATGCCGTCGACGTCGGATTCGACATCCACGATCATTCCCGCACCCCGCCCCTGAGGCTGGCTGGTCATGACGATTGCCTGCCCACCGATGGCCACGGTGCTGTCAAGGTTCAAGCCACCGGTGTAATTGCCGTTGTAGGAAGAGCGCTGGACGAAGCCATCGCCATTGACGATATCGTTGCTAAAGCTCGCCTGACCGTTTACGCCAATCCCGTAGGTGTCGGTGAGTACCGTCGCCATCACGCTTTGCAGCACGTGATCATCAAAGTTTTTTCGATAACCGAGCGAACCGTTGTTGTCACGGCTGCCGTCGCGGGCTGTGCGCGTACCGATGCTGCCGGAAATCTGCTGGCCGGGGCCGCCCAAAGCGACGTTCAGGCTCAGGTCCACACCCCGGTTGCGTGCGTCACCGCTGCTGTAGCTGCCGGGCCGGTCGAACACTGACAGTCGCCAGTTGGAGTCGCTGCCCAACACCGTGGTGCGCTGGGTCCAGCCCAGATCGACACCGACACCCTCAACGTTACCCTCGCTGTGGGATACCCGTGCGTTGAACGAGCTGTTGCGACTGACTCGATGGTTCAGCGCCAGCGAAGTATTGCTGGTCTGGCCGGTAAACACGTTGCGCTGACGGAGGCGGGTGCCGTCCGGCAGGGTGTCGTAAATGTCAGTGGTGTCCAGCCAGCTGCGGTTGTGACTGACCACCAGACTGCCGGCGCCATAGTTGTAAAGGCCTTGCAGGTCGAGGCCAGTGCCGTGGTCTTCGGTTTGATAAAAATTGGCGAACATGCTGACGGTATTGGCGAGCGTCCAGTCGATGGACGTGCCGTATTGCAGTTTCTCGCGAACCTGACGTGCCGACAGCCCGAGAATCACTCGCGGATGTAGTAAATAATTGAGCGACGCACCGGCCGTTGCATCGCCGCTGGCCTGTTTGTCCCAGTTGCTCAGCAGCTTGGTTTCCTGGCCGGCAAACAGGTTATAGCGCCAACGCTCGTCGGCGTTACGCCAGTTGTTCGGCTTGTAGACCAGTTCCTGAGTGGTCGAGGTGATCTGGCCATCCTCGACCAAGCGCACTTCCACCTCATAGATACCGCCGGGCAACGGTCGAGTGTCGAGGGTCTGCAAACCGGCAGGTACTGATTGGGTGTTGATCAGCAAACCGTCGCGAAAAATCTCCACCGACGCCTGACGGTTGGCGGTGACATAAATCGGATAGACGCTTGGATTCTGTAAATCGATGGCCAGACTGTCGGAGCTGCCATACATCAACCCCACCGTCGTATCCGGACTGTTGCCGAACGAACGCGGCTGACGCGTAAGGCCTTCGGAAGTCGGAGTGAAATAACCCATGCGCAAAAAACTGCCTTGCAACTCTCGTTGGGTATGCATCTCATACACAGCGTGATAGAGCTGGTCGTCAGGCCCGCCAAGACGAGCCAGTTGCATATTGAAGGTCTGTGTCCAGTTGCCCAGACTGCCATTGGCCTCCAGGCCGAAACGCCCGCCAAGATCCTGTTCCTGACCGCCATTGAGGTTGAGCTGGTTACGTACGATCAGACCGGTACTGCCGTCCTGAGGCTGCTCGTAATAACGCGGCGATTCGCTATCGCGCTCGGCATTCTCGGTGATGATCGACACCAGCGAGTTTTCCAGGTTGTAGTGCACCGCGAGCATTTGCTCGGGGCATTGGCCACTGCAACTCCCCAGCGCCACGCCGTGCTTGAGATAGCCCGCCCATTTTTCCCGCTCAGCGGCGCCAAAACGGTTGTCGCTGGTATCGGTAAATTCGAGCAGGGTGATGCGATCATCGCGGGTCAACACAATCATCGCTTCGCCCAAGGGTTGCTGATCGAGCTCCACCCGAACAGCCAGGGGCACATCGAAAAAGTGCTCTTCGAAGTCTTTTGGCAAACCTTTGGCCTGTGCCAGCAAACTGCGCGGCGTTGTACCGGCAGATTCGGCGGCCGTTACAGCAGCACAAAACAGCAACGCAAGCGCAGTCGCGATGGGAGTCATCGGGAACATGTAAACGAACTCTGAGTGCGAACGGAAAAAGCCCGGCCGACTGACAGATTCGTCAGCCTGCCGGTCTTTGTTACATCACGGGTTAGAGCGTGCTGCCGCCGGCCGGAGTGACCGCGTCGAACATCATGGTGACCGCACCGGTATAATCCCCCGGCGTGAAGTTGGTGCCTTTGGCAGTGATTCGCAACGGGGCACGGTAGTTCACGTCCGACTCGGCTTCACCGACAACCATTTGCGGGGTCTGGCTCAGCACGACGTTGTTGAACCGTACTTCCAGATCAATGGCGCTCGCACCGCCCACCAGTTTCGGTACGCCTTCCAGAGAGCCGTGAACCGAACCGTTGTTGTTGCGTACATCGAAGAAGCCTTCTACCGGTTTCATGGCGCCGGTGATCGGGCTGAAGCTCATGTCCTGATCCTTGTTGACCAGATCGGGATCAGTCGGCACGACGTAGAAGCCATTGGTCGGTACGTGAGCGACCAGGCTGATGGAGTGGCGGGCTTCACCGGCGGCAAAGACCGCGGACGAGCTCAGAGCCAGGGCAGCGAGAGAAGCGGTGATTGCGATTTTCTTGAACATCGGTCAGTACCTGTTTTCTTTTTAAAGG
This sequence comes from Pseudomonas sp. B20(2017), assembly GCF_002113125.1. Classification (GTDB taxonomy): domain Bacteria; phylum Pseudomonadota; class Gammaproteobacteria; order Pseudomonadales; family Pseudomonadaceae; genus Aquipseudomonas. The sequence goes on from NZ_NEJP01000005.1 coordinate 122,235, forward strand.
AATCGAAACATTGAAGTTCATGTCACACCGGCAGATAAGAACCAAAACATGAAAGTTCAACGACGGCGGTATGATCGACCCTTGTTCAAAGAATGTAAGCAGGCAACTTCCCACGAGCGCGTAGTTCAACAACCTCGTGACACGAAAGAAAAAACATCAAAAAATCAAAATATATAAAAGTAGCTGTAAGGCATTCCCTACCTACAGTTATTCATAAAAAACGTTACAGCAGTTTCGACAATGACAGTCAGCACTTTCTAATCTTTTTAGAATATAAGCTCAAGCATTAATAGAGTGATAGCTTTAACTTTTCGGTTATTCCTGTCTCGATCAACAAGGCACGGCGGTCCCTCCATCCGCGCGCCTTGCCCGCCGTTGACCACTCGTCAGCTCTGCGGCAAAAAGCCCTTGCCCAGCCGTAAAGATATATCTTAAGTTGTATCTAAACACGACGAGAGAAGAGTGAAATGAGAGACCATCATTCCCCCCACCGCGATCACGGCGACAGCCGTGACGGCTTCGAAAAACGCCACGGTCGCGAGCGCGGCGGGCGCGGCCCACGGGTGTTCGCCCCGGGCGATCTGAAATTGTTGCTGCTCGCCCTGATCGCCGAACAACCGTGCCACGGCTACGACCTGATCCGCCAGATCGAAACCATGTTCGACGGCGCCTACAGTCCCAGCCCCGGCGTGATCTACCCGACCCTGACATTTCTCGAAGAAAGCGAAATGATCACCGGCGATGCCGAGGGTGGCAAAAAGCGCTACGCGGTGACCGATGCCGGCCGCCAATCCCTCAGCGAACAAGCGGTGGCGCTGGACGGCGTGCGCATGCGCATCGACGTCAGCAAGCGCTCGCTGCGCGGCCATGACCGGCCGCCGGAAATTCATGAAGCGGTACACAACCTGCGTCATGCCTTGCAGATGCACCACGGGCGCTGGAGCCCGGAAGAAATCCTGCGGGTGCGCGACCTGCTAAACGACACCGCCAAAGCCATCGTCGACGGCCCCGCCGTTCAATCTGCCCCGGAGAAAGCCGAATGACTGAAGTCCAGAGCCAAACCATTCACCGCGTCATGCATGAAATCAAACGTCGTCGCCTGGAAGTGTTGCGGGTGGTCGACCTGACGCCGCGCATGCGCCGCATCACCCTCGGCGGGCCGGAACTGGCCGGGTTCATCAGCCTGGGCACCGACGATCACGTCAAACTGCTGTTCCCGCAGAACGCCGAACAGGCCGCCGCGCTGGAAACCCTGGTGCTCGGCGCCGGCAAGAGCGATGTACCAATGCCCGAAATGCGCGACTACACCCCGCGCCGCTACGACCTCGACAAGCTTGAACTGGACATCGATTTCGTCCTGCACGGCGACGGCCCTGCCTCGACCTGGGCCGAGCAGGCCAAACCGGGTCAGTTCCTGCACATCGGCGGCCCGCGTGGCTCGATGATCGTGCCGGACATCTTCGACAGCTACCTGCTGATCGGCGATGAAACCGCCCTGCCCGCCATCGCCCGCCGTCTCGAAGGTCTGCCGGCCAATCGCAAGGCGCTGGTGGTGATCGAAGTGGAAAACGGCAAGGAGCAGCAAACCCTGGAGAGTGCGGCGCAGGTCAATGTGATCTGGGTGCTGCGCGAAGGCGGCAAAGACAATTTGCTGGCCACCATCAAACAGTTGCAGGTGCCCAAGGGCAATCTGTATGCGTGGGTGGCGACGGAAACGAAAGTCTCGCGGCAGATCCGCCGGGTGCTGCTCGATGAGCACGGGCTGGATGAGCAGTTCGTCAAAGCCGTCGGTTACTGGCGCGCCGAAGGCTCCGTAGAAGAGTGAAACGAGCGGCGGCGCTGCTAAAGGCGCCGCCCCTGCCAGCGATCCATCCCGATCACCAGCAACGCAATCAGCACAAACCCCAGCAGAATCCCCCCGGCGTTGACGAACACCTGTGGATAACCCAGCAGCGCCACGTCAATGAACGGATAGGCGTAAGCCCCCAGCAGATGCCCTCGCAACAACGCATAGGCGAAGTACACCAGCGGATAGATCAGCCACAACGGCAAATGCTTCAGACGCAAAGTGCCCTTCGGCACGCACAACCACCAATAAGCCAGAAACAGCAACGGCATCACGTCGTGCAGCAATTCGTCAGCGATAAACTGCCAGCCCTGCGGATGCCACAAATGCCGCAACAAAATGCTGTAGGCCAAGCCGACCACGGCAATGCTGACGGCAATCCCGCTACTGACCCAAGGTTGCAGAAACCAGCGGCGCGCAGCGGATTCGCGATCGGTCACCGCGCAGGTCAGCACCACCGCCACCAGGGTGTTGGTGATCACGGTGAAGTAACTGAAGAAACTCACCAGCCCGCCCAGCAGGCTGGCACCGACGCTCAGGCGTGCGAAGAAAATCAGGTACAGCTGAATCCCCAGCCCGGCCCACCCCAGCACCGCGGCCGAAGTGATCAGGCGTCGCCGAAGCACGGCATTCATCTCAGAGCGGACGCTTGGTGCGCATCAGCTTCACGTACAGCCGCTCGACCTTTTCCCGCGCCCATGGCGTCTTGCGCAAGAAGGTCAGGCTCGACTTGATGGTCGGATCGCTCTTGAAGCAACGGATGTCGATGCGCTCGGCCAGGCCCGACCATTCGTAGTGGGTTACCAGCGCATTGAGGATCTGTTCGAGGGTCACGCCGTGCAGCGGATCGGGATTGTGGTCGTTCATGCCGGGCCTTTGGGCGAAGTGAAAATGCAGAAGCCGCGCACCTTAGCCGAGGGCATGGGCGGGTGGAAGGCCTTGGGTTAAATGTAGGCCAACCGGAGAAGATCGCAGCCTGCGCCATCGCCCGCAATGCGCTGTATTGCCGCACTGTTACCGAATCCGAAAGGGTTCATGTCTGCAAAAGCACTTTGTGTTTTTGTAACAGGACATTATCCTGCCGCCCTTCTGCTGAATCGCTTCACTGCCTGCGTCAAATCGTAGCGGCCAGCTTATCCCCCAAAAAGATCAAGAAAGACCTATTCAATGCCCGATTTTCCGTTCTCCCGAGACAGCGCTATCTCAACCCTGCGCCTGATCGGCGGCTGCACCGCCCTTGGCCTCGCCACCTGCACCCAGGCCGCCTCGGCCTTCGACAGTGAATCACCGTGGATGCTCGGTGACTGGAACGGCACCCGCAGCGAACTCGCGGCAAAAGGTATCGACTTCAAACTCGACTACACCGGCGAAATGGGCAGCAACCTGCACGGCGGCTATGACCACGACCGCACCGCGCGCTACAGCGATCAATGGGGCCTCGGCACTCATCTGGATCTGCAAAAACTGCTGGGCTGGAACGACGCAGAATTCCAGTTGACCGTGACCAAGCGCAGCGGCAACAACATCAGCAACGACCGCATCAACGACCCGCGCGTCGGTGGCTTCACCTCGGCCCAGGAAGTCTGGGGCCGTGGACAGACCACCCGCCTGACGCAGATGTGGTATCAGCAGAAATTCTTCGACCAGAAGCTCGATATCAAGGTCGGTCGCTTTGGCGAAGGCGAAGACTTCAACAGCTTCCCGTGCGACTTTCAGAACCTGGCGTTCTGCGGCTCGCAGGTCGGCAACTGGGTCGGTGGCATCTGGTACAACTGGCCGGTCAGCCAATGGGCGCTGCGCGTCAAATATCACCTGACGCCGGAGTTGTACGCGCAAGTCGGCGCCTATGAACAGAACCCGTCGAACCTCGATCGCGGCAACGGCTTCAAGCTCAGCGGCAGCGGCACCCAGGGCGCGATCCTGCCGATCGAACTGGTGTGGAAGCCGAAACTGAACGGCCTGCCGGGCGAATACCGCGCCGGTTACTACTACAGCAACGCCAAGGCCACCGACGCCTATAAAGACAGCAACGGCCAGCCGGCGGCCCTGAGCGGCGAGGCCTATCGCAGCGCTTCGAGCAAACACGGCATGTGGCTCGGCGTGCAGCAGCAGATCACCAGCGTCGCCAGCGACAACTCCCGTGGACTGAGCGTGTTCGCCAACGGCACGATGCACGACAAGACGACCAACGCCATCGACAACTACGTCCAGGCCGGCGTGGTCTACAAAGGCCTGTTCGACGCCCGAGCCAAGGACGACATCGGTTTCGCTATGGCCCGCGTCCACGTCAACCCGGCCTACCGCAAAAACGCCGAGGCGACCAACCAGGCCCGCGCCGTCTACGACTACGACGATCCGTCCTTCCTGCCACCGCAGGACACCGAATACAGCGCCGAACTCTATTACGGCGTGCACGTCACCAACTGGCTGACCGTGCGCCCGAACCTGCAGTACATCCGCCACCCTGGTGGTGTGGACAAGGTCGATGACGCGCTGATCGGCGGGATCAAGATCCAGTCGTCGTTCTAAAGAACAACTGAAACCTCCTGTGGGAGCGAGCTTGCTCGCGAAGAGGCCATTACAACCAACATCAATATTGTCTGAACCACCGCTTTCGCGAGCAAGCTCGCTCCCACATGAAATTCGATAGCAAGACAAGTTTTTATCTGAACCATGCCCACGCCCAATCGTCATCTACAGTGACTACAGCGCGGGACTACTTGAAACGTCACGGAGAACCACACTATGAGCACCGAAAGTGCTTCGAGTCGAGGCCGTCTGCTTCCGAGCCTGCTCGGCATTCTGCTTCTGCTGATGGGCCTGGCCATGCTGGCCGGGGGAATCAAACTGAGCACGCTCGGCGGCTCGCTGTATTACCTGCTGGCCGGTATCGGCATCACGCTGACCGGCATTCTGATGCTGATGGGGCGTCGTGCGGCATTGGGCCTGTACGCCATCGTGCTGTTCGCCAGCACCATTTGGGCGCTGTGGGAAGTCGGTCTGGATTGGTGGCAACTGGTGCCACGTCTGGCACTGTGGTTTGTCCTCGGCTTCGTGATGTTGCTGCCATGGTTCCGTCGTCCGCTGCTGGTCAACGGCCCTGCGCCGCTGGGCACCGGTGGTTTGACCGTGGCCGTGATTCTGGCCGGTGTCACCGCCCTGGCCAGCCTGTTCACCCACCCGGGCGAAACCTTCGGCGAACTGGGTCGCGACACCGCCGACACCACCAGCACCGCCCCGCAAATGCCGGACGGCGACTGGCAGGCCTATGGCCGCACCGAATTCGGTGACCGCTACTCGCCACTGAAGCAGATCACCCCGGCCAACGTCGGCAAGCTGCAAGAAGCCTGGCGCATCCAGACCGGCGACCTGCCGACTGCCGATGATCCGGTCGAGCTGACCAACGAAAACACCCCGCTGAAAGCCAACGGCATGCTCTATGCCTGCACCGCTCACAGCAAGGTGCTGGCGCTGGACCCGGACACCGGCAAGGAACTGTGGCGCTTCGACCCGCAGATCAAGAGCCCTGTCGGCTTCAAGGGCTTCGCCCACATGACTTGCCGTGGCGTGTCGTACTACGACGAAGCCGCGTACGCCAAGTCGGAAAACGCCGCGTCCGCCGTCATCTCCGAGGCCGGCAAAGCCGTCGCCCAGGTCTGCCCGCGTCGCCTGTACCTGCCGACCGCCGATGCCCGACTGATCGCACTGAATGCCGACACCGGTAAAATCTGCGAAGGCTTCGGCAATAAAGGCGTGGTTGACCTGACCCAGGGTATCGGCCCGTTCACCGCCGGTGGTTACTACTCCACCTCGCCTGCCGCGATCACCCGTGATCTGGTGATCATGGGCGGTCACGTCACCGACAACGAGTCGACCAACGAGCCATCGGGCGTGATCCGCGCCTTTGACGTGCGTGACGGTCACCTCGTGTGGAACTGGGACAGCGACAAGCCAGACGCCACCGAGCCTTTGGCGCCGGGCGAAACCTACAGCCGCAACTCGGCCAACATGTGGTCGCTGGCCAGCGTCGACGAAAAACTCGGCATGGTTTACCTGCCACTGGGCAACCAGACTCCTGACCAGTGGGGCGCCAACCGCACCCCGGGCGCCGAGAAATTCAGCGCCGGCGTCGTGGCCCTGGACCTGGCCACCGGTAAAGTGCGCTGGAACTACCAGTTCACCCACCACGACCTGTGGGACATGGACGTCGGCAGCCAGCCAACCCTGCTGGACATGAAAACCGCCGACGGCATCAAGCCTGCGCTGATCGCCCCGACCAAACAGGGCAGCCTGTACGTCCTCGACCGTCGTGACGGCACGCCGATTATCCCGATCCGCGAGATCCCGGTTCCGCAAGGCGCCGTGAAAGGCGACCACACCGCACCGACCCAGGCCCGTTCGGACCTGAACCTGCTGGCCCCGGAACTGACCGAAAAAGCCATGTGGGGCGCCAGCCCGTTCGACCAGATGCTGTGCCGTATCCAGTTCAAGGAACTGCGCTACGAAGGCCAATACACGCCTCCGTCGGAACAGGGCAGCCTGATCTACCCGGGTAACGTCGGCGTGTTCAACTGGGGCGGCGTCTCGGTCGACCCAGTTCGCCAGATGCTATTCACCAGCCCGAACTACATGGCCTTCGTCTCGAAAATGGTGCCACGCGAGAAAGTCGCGGCCGGCAGCAAACGCGAGAGCGAAACCGCTGGCGTGCAACCCAACACCGGCGCGCCATACGCGGTGATCATGCACCCGTTCATGTCGCCACTCGGCGTACCGTGCCAGGCCCCGGCCTGGGGCTACGTCGCCGGTATCGACCTGACCACCGGCAAAGTCGTCTGGAAACGCAAAAACGGCACCAGCCGCGACAGCTCGCCAATCCCGATCGGCTTCACCCTGGGCGTGCCTAGCATGGGCGGCTCGATCGTGACTGCGGGCGGCGTCGGCTTCCTCAGCGGCACCCTCGACCAGTACCTGCGCGCCTACGACGTGAACACCGGTAAAGAGCTGTGGAAATCGCGTCTGCCTGCTGGCGGCCAAGCGACCCCGATGACCTACACCGGCAAGGACGGCAAGCAATACGTCCTGCTCGTGGTGGGTGGTCACGGTTCGCTGGGCACCAAGATGGGTGACTATGTGATTGCGTACAAACTGCCGGAATAAGCTTTAGCGGCGGTAAAGAGAAAGGCGATGCCCTGTGAGGGGTGTCGCCTTTTTTTGTGGGCTGCGTTTTTTAAACGGGGTGTTTATGTCCTACAGACAGGGTGTTTACAGGGGATGTTTCTGACATGTCGCGTCGGTTGTGGCTCGGAAATGGGGTGGATAGGCTTTGGGGGTCGCTGAAACATTCAGCGAACGGGCGTCGCGGCCCGATAACTGATGCATAATCGCCAACCTCACGGCACCTCGGTGCCTGTTGTTTGTTTCATGGCGGCTGTGCGCGGGATACCTTCTTTGGAGGTATGCCGATTCCTCAGTTATCGGTCCGCGAACCCGCGTACAGCTGCCACCTCAGATTGCGTCGCGGCAATCGAAGGCAGCTCCAATTTCACCAACTGAGTATTCACCATGAAAAAACCAACACCCAACCCTCCCGAATCAGACGACACCTCGCCCTACGAATCCGCCGACTCAAAGAAACTCCACGACGCCGCCGAACGCGCGCTCGACCACCACTTCAATCCCATTCCGAAAAAATGCCCCGGTCGCCGACCGAGCCAGATGTTCCAGATCTCCCCGGACATGGACGACGAAACCCTGCTGGCCCATGCCTGTGAGTCCCTGGCCACCGCCAGTGTCATGGCCAGTGATGTAGCGGCTTTTGTTGATACGCCGCAGCGGCACCGGTTCCTGGGGATTCAGCAAGTGATCATGCTGGCGGAACTGGCGGTGAATCGGGTGCTGGATAATGTCGAAGTACAACGTTACCCAACACATAGTTAGGCCGCCCTGACGAAATCGACCTGCCAGCCACCAACCGCATTCGCTGGCAGATCGATTGGACGCAGAGCGTCCCGGGCTGCATTCCCACGCAGAGCGTGGGAACGATCAAGCACAAAGCTAAGCCGCCCTGACGATACCCACTGCTAGCCACAGACCGCATTCGCTGGCAGATCGATTGGGACGCAGAGCGTCCCGGGCTGCATTCCCACGCAGAGCGTGGGAACGATCAAGCACAAAGCTAAGCCGCCCTGACGATACCGACTGCC
>NZ_NEJP01000005.1:130449-341760 GCF_002113125.1 Pseudomonas sp. B20(2017)
GAGCGTGGGAACGATCAAGCACAAAGCTAAGCCGCCCTGACGATACCGACTGCCAGCCACAAACCGCATTCGCTGGCAGATCGATTGGGACGCAGAGCGTCCCGGGCTGCATTCCCACGCGGAGCGTGGGAACGATCAAGTTACAGCCATGCGTGGGAGGGCCTACGCCCTGCCAGGTTCCATTCCCCGGTCGACCAACCCGCGCATGGCTCCCCCAAAAAACAGGATGAGCGTTAGCTCGACAAAGCTCTTGATCTTGATCCACAGGTCCCGTCGGCAGGCTGAGTGGAGGGGTTCATCCGGGGGGTAGGCGCGCAGCGCCGTTCGACGCAGTCGAACACATCGAGAGGAGGTGCAGCGAAGCAAACCGGAGGCGATGCCCCCGGATGAATCCCGGAGCGAAGGAACCCCGAGCCTCAGCGAGCGGGCCGAACGTTGGGACAAGCCTTTTTTTGCTTACTTTTTTGAGGCGTTTGTCAAAAAAGTGAGTCGCCGTAAGGGCGAAACCGCCAGCGGCAACCCCCGCAGAAACGGATATTCACCAAAAACCCAAGAGCATGGTCGGCCCAAAGGCCGCCAAGCCCAACCCCAAAACCCTGTCAAAACCCTGAACACACAAGCAGAAACACCCATCCCCATTGAAACCACCCAAACCCTGCCCCATCTAACAGCCATACCCAATTGCGCAGGTGCCCCATGAGCGACCAGCAAGAATTCCCCGAGAACCCCGACGACATCACCGAAACCGACGCCGAACACATCGAACACCACGTCCCCGGCAAAGGCCTCGCCCTGCCCGGCCAGAACCTGCCGGACAAGGTCTACATCATCCCGATCCACAACCGCCCGTTCTTCCCGGCGCAGGTCCTGCCGGTCATCGTCAACGAAGAACCCTGGGCCGAAACCCTCGAACTGGTCAGCAAATCCGAACACCACTCCCTGGCCCTGTTCTTCATGGACACACCCCAGGAAGACCCGCGCCACTTCGACACCAAGGCGTTGCCGCAATACGGCACCCTGGTCAAGGTGCACCACGCCAGCCGCGAAAACGGCAAACTGCAATTCGTCGCCCAGGGCCTGAGTCGCGTGCGCATCAAGACCTGGCTCAAACACCACCGCCCGCCGTATCTGGTGGAAGTCGAATACCCGCACCAGCCCACCGAGCCGACCGACGAGGTCAAGGCCTACGGCATGGCGCTGATCAACGCGATCAAGGAACTGCTGCCGCTCAACCCGCTGTACAGCGAAGAGCTGAAGAACTACCTCAACCGCTTCAGCCCCAACGATCCGTCGCCGCTGACCGACTTCGCCGCCGCCCTTACCTCGGCGACCGGCAATGAGCTGCAGCAAGTGCTCGACTGCGTGCCGATGCTCAAGCGCATGGAAAAAGTCCTGCCGATGCTGCGCAAGGAAGTCGAAGTTGCGCGCCTGCAGAAAGAAATCTCCGCCGAAGTGAACCGCAAGATCGGCGAGCATCAGCGCGAGTTCTTCCTCAAGGAGCAGCTCAAGGTCATCCAGCAGGAACTCGGCCTGACCAAGGACGACCGCAGCGCCGACCTCGAACAGTTCGAGCAGCGCCTGGAAGGCAAAGTCCTGCCGACCCAGGTGCAGAAGCGTCTCGAAGAGGAAATGAACAAACTGTCGATCCTCGAAACCGGATCGCCGGAATACGCGGTCACCCGCAACTACCTCGACTGGGCGACCTCGGTGCCGTGGGGCGTATACGGCGAGGACAAGATCGACCTCAAGCACGCGCGCAAGGTACTGGACAAACACCACGCCGGCCTCGACGACATCAAGGACCGGATCCTCGAATTCCTCGCGGTCGGTGCCTACAAAGGTGAAATCAGCGGCTCCATCGTGCTGCTGGTCGGCCCGCCGGGCGTGGGTAAAACCAGTGTCGGCAAATCGATCGCCGAATCGCTCGGCCGGCCGTTCTACCGTTTCAGCGTCGGCGGCATGCGTGACGAGGCCGAAATCAAGGGCCACCGCCGCACTTACATTGGTGCGCAGCCGGGCAAACTGGTACAGGCGTTGAAAGACGTCGAAGTGATGAACCCGGTGATCATGCTCGACGAGATCGACAAGATGGGCCAGAGCTACCAGGGCGACCCGGCCTCGGCGCTGCTGGAAACCCTCGACCCGGAACAGAACGTCGAATTCCTCGACCACTATCTGGACCTGCGGATGGACCTGTCGAAAGTCCTGTTCGTCTGCACCGCCAACACCCTGGATTCGATTCCCGGCCCGTTGCTGGACCGGATGGAAGTGATTCGCCTGTCGGGTTATATCACCGAAGAAAAAGTCGCCATCGCCAAGCGTCACCTGTGGCCGAAACTGCTGGAAAAGGCCGGCGTGTCCAAGGGCAGCCTGAGCATCAGCGACACGGCGCTCAAGGCCTTGATCGACGGTTACGCCCGTGAAGCCGGCGTGCGCCAGCTGGAAAAACAAATGGGCAAACTGGTGCGCAAAGCGGTGATGAAGCTGATCGACGACCCGAAAGCGGTGATCAAGCTCGGCCCGAAAGATCTCGAAGCGTCCCTCGGCCATCCGGTGTTCCGCAACGAACAGGTGCTGTCCGGCACCGGCGTGATCACCGGCCTGGCGTGGACCAGCATGGGCGGCGCGACTCTGCCGATCGAAGCCACGCGGATTCACACGTTAAATCGTGGTTTCAAACTCACCGGGCAACTGGGCGATGTGATGAAGGAATCGGCGGAGATCGCCTACAGCTACGTCAGTTCACACCTCAAATCCTTCGGTGGCGATCCGAAGTTCTTCGATGAGGCTTTCGTCCACCTGCACGTACCGGAAGGCGCAACACCGAAAGACGGCCCGAGCGCCGGCGTGACCATGGCCAGCGCCCTGCTCTCGCTCGCCCGTAACCAGCCGCCGAAAAAAGGCGTGGCGATGACTGGCGAGCTGACGCTGACCGGGCATGTGCTGCCGATTGGCGGGGTGCGCGAGAAGGTGATTGCGGCGCGGCGGCAGAAGATTTTCGAACTGATTTTGCCGGAGGCGAATCGTGGCAACTTTGAGGAACTGCCGGATTACTTGAAGGAAGGCATTACGGTGCATTTCGCCAAGAAGTTTGCGGATGTGGCGAAGGTGCTTTTCTGACAATGATGTAGTGCCTGCACTGCCGCCTTCGCTGGCAAGCCAGCTCCCACAAGTTCAAATGGTGCTCACGAATCTTGTGTTCAACCGAGAAACCTGTGGGAGCTGGCTTGCCAGCGATGGCGTCAGCCAGGACAGCACCCACTCCCGCACGGTCACACTTTGTCTCATCTTCAGTTATGCTCGCCGTTCGTCGCCAACGCCGGAGCCACTGAATCCATGTCCCCCCTTCGCCTGTTTGTCCCCCTGTCCCTTGCCCTGCTGGCCGCCTGCGCCACGCAACCGAAAACCAACGTGACCGTGGAAAAACAGAGCGAATGCCCGGTGCAACTCAGCAACGGACAAAACCTGATCGTCACCCTGCCCAGCAATCCGAGCACTGGCTACCGCTGGGCCATTCAGGATTCGGCCGGAGGCGTGTTGCGTGCGCTCAGCCCCGAGGTCTATACCAACCCGGAAGATGCCGGCGTGGTCGGCGCGGCCGGTCTATCGACCTGGCGCTTCCAGGCCTTCGCCCCCGGCACCGGTCGTCTACGTCTGACTTCGCAGCAACCGTGGGCACCGGAAGTGTTGCCGGTGGAAACCTTTGACTGCGCCATTTCGGTGAACTGATCGTGGGCTGGCTGATCCTCGCGCTGATGGGCGCCGTGACTTTTCTGTATGGCGTCAGCACCCATGCGGCGTTGCTCTGCCTGCTGGTCAAACCGCTGCCGGTGCTGGCGTTGCTCGGCTGGCTGCACGATGCGCCGCCGAGCGAATATCGCCGCTGGATCAGCCTCGGTCTGATTTTCTCGTTGATCGGCGATGTGCTGCTGGCGTGGCCGGGGGATTTGTTTGTCTTCGGTTTGGGCGCGTTTCTGGTCGCGCATCTGGCGTATCTCAAGGCTTACCTCAGCGATTGCCGGCGCCTGGCCCTGCTGCCGCTGATCCTGGCGCTCAGTGTCGGCGCCGTGCTATTGGGCATCCTGATTTCCAATGGACTGGGTCCGTTGACCGCGCCGGTGATCGTTTACGGCACCGCCATCAGCGCCATGCTCTGGCGCGCCCTGGCCCGACTCGACAGCGGCGTGCCGCAACGTTCGGCATTGTTGGCGGCGGGCGGCGCGGTGGCGTTCGTGTTCTCCGACAGCGTGATTGGCATCAACCGGTTCGTGTCACCGTTCAATGCGGCGCCTTACATCATCATCCTCAGTTACTGGCTGGGGCAGTGGGGGATTGCCGCCTCGGCCTTCTCCCAAACCAAACGCCCCGACCTCTGAAACCGATCGTTCCCACGCTCTGCGTCCTTGTGCAAGTGACGCAGAGCGTCACGGGATGCATTCCCACGCGGAGCGAGGGAACGGTCACTTGCTGCAAAGCGGTTTATCAGACAACCCGCGCATCTGCGCGCCAGTTTGGCTAAAATGCCGGCCTTTTCATCGACACCGCCGGAACCGCCGTGAGCAAAGAACCCGATCGCATTTTCGCCCAACCGATGGCCCAGGTGCCTGACTTCGCCTTCAACGAAGACGTGGTGCGGGTGTTCCCGGACATGATCAAGCGTTCGGTGCCGGGTTACCCGACCATCGTCGAAAACCTCGGCGTGCTCGCGGCGCAGTTCGCCCAGCCGAACAGCGTGCTCTACGACCTTGGCGCCTCGCTCGGTGCAGTGACCCAGGCCCTGCGCCGCCACGTGCGCACCGACGGTTGCCGGGTGATCGCGGTGGATAACTCGGCGGCGATGGTCGAGCGCTGCCGCGAATACCTCAACGGTCAGGATTCGATGTTCCAGGAGTTGCTGCCGGTCGAAGTGATCGAAGGCGACATCCTCGCCCTCGATTTCAAACCGGCGTCGGTGGTGGCGCTGAACTTCACTCTGCAATTCATTGCCCCGGAGCAGCGCACGGCGTTGCTGTCGCGCATTCGCCAGTCGTTGTTGCCGGGCGGCGCGCTGATCCTGTCGGAGAAGCTGCGCTTCAACGATGCCGAAGAACACGCGCTGCTGACCGATCTGCACGTCGCGTTCAAACGTGCCAACGGCTACAGCGAACTGGAAATTGCCCAGAAGCGCAGCGCCATCGAAAACGTCATGAAGCCCGACAGCCTCGAAGAACACCGCGAGCGCCTGCTGGCCGCCGGGTTCTCGAAAGTCGTGCCGTGGTTCCAGTGTCTTAACTTTGCCTCGTTGATTGCCTTGCCATGATTGATCTGTCCCCCCTCGCCCGCCGTCTGGCCGGCACGCCGCTGGCCGAATGGGCCAACACCCTGCAAGTGCAGCTCGACAAGAAAATGGAGAAAGGCCACGGCGATCTGGAACGCTGGCAAAGTGCGCTGGACGCTTTGCCGAAGCTCCAGCCGACCGAAGTCGACCTGCTCGACGGCCTGAAGCTGGACACCGATTGCGACGACGCAACCCGCGCACAGATGCGCACCGCGCTGATGGGCCTGTCGCCGTGGCGCAAGGGGCCGTTCGATCTGTTCGGCGTGCACGTCGACACCGAATGGCGCTCGGACTGGAAGTGGTCGCGGGTCGCTCCGCATCTGGATCTGAAGGGCAAGCGCATCCTCGATGTCGGTTGCGGCAACGGCTACTACATGTGGCGCATGCTCGGTGCCGGCGCCGACAGCGTGATCGGCGTCGACCCGAACTGGCTGTTCTTCTGCCAGTTCCAGGCGGTGCAGCGTTATCTGTCAGAGCCGAATGCCTGGCACCTGCCGTTCCCGTTCGAAGACCTGCCGCCGAATCTGGAAGGCTTTGACACGGTGTTTTCGATGGGTGTGTTCTATCACCGTCGCTCGCCGATCGAGCATTTGCTGGCGCTGAAGGATTGCCTGGTGAAGGGTGGCGAACTGGTGCTGGAGACGCTGGTGGTCGAAGGCGACAAACATCAGGTGCTGGTGCCGGAAGACCGCTATGCGCAGATGCGTAATGTGTGGTTCTTGCCGTCGGTGCCGGCGCTGGAATTGTGGCTGCGTCGTGCGGGTTTCACGGATGTGAAATGCGTGGATGTGAGCACCACCACCGTTGAAGAACAGCGCGGAACCGAGTGGATGAAGTATCAGTCGTTGAGCGATTTCCTTGATCCGGAAGATCACAGCAAGACGATCGAAGGGCTGCCGGCGCCGATGCGGGCGGTGATTGTCGCGAAGAAGTAACCCCGATATCCAGAAAAAGGAGATCCCCTGTGGGAGCGGGCTTGCTCGCGAAGGCGGTGTGTCAGGCACATCAATGTCGACTGGCACTCCCACTTCGCGAGCAAGCCCGCTCCCACATTTGTTTTGTTTTTATTCAGTGGGCTTGGCGCGCCGCGCCCTGAAGAACTCGGTCAACACTGCCCCACACTCCTCCGCCAACACCCCGCCTTCATACAACACTCGATGGTTGAGAAAGCCCTGAGTGAAGAACTGCCCCTGACTCTGCACAATCCCGGCCTTGGGCTCCAGCGCCCCATACACTACGCGGGCGATCCGCGAATGCACGATCAACCCGGCGCACATGCTGCACGGTTCCAGCGTCACGTAGAGCGTGCTGCCCGGCAGACGATAGTTATCCACCGCTTGCGCGGCGGCGCGGATCGCGACCATTTCTGCGTGTGCGCTGGGATCGCTGGTACTGATCGGACAGTTGAAACCACGCCCGATGATCTCGCCGTCCTGCACCAGCACCGCGCCCACCGGCACTTCGCCAAGGGCTGCGCCTTGGGCCGCCAATTCCAGCGCCTCGCGCATGAAATCGCGGTCACGGCTGCGGTCGATGATCGCCGCGGGGCGAATCTGGCGCATCACTTCACCTCGATGGCGGCCATCAGGCCGGTTTCCATGTGATCGATCACGTGGCAGTGGAACATCCACACCCCCGGGTTATCCGCCACCAGCGCCACTTGCGCGCGCTCGTTCTTGCCCAGCAGATAAGTGTCGGTGAAGTACGGCACGATCTTGTGCCGGTTCGACGCAATCACCTTGAAGCTCATGCCATGCAGGTGGATCGGGTGCTGGTACTGGGTCATGTTCTTCAGTTCGAAGATATAGCTCTGACCGAGTTTCAGGCTGGCGATCGGCCGGTCGGCGCAGGTCTTGTCAGTGATGTCCCAGGCCTTGCCGTTGATCTGCCACAGGCTCGGTGGCTTGCCGTTGTCGACATTCACCGACACCGAACCGACCCATTCGAAATTGAAGTTGAGTTTCTCGGCATTGGCCAGGTCCGGCTCGGCCACCGGGTTGGCCGGCAATGCCTTTGGCCAGTCGGTCGGCGCGTCATTGTTGGCCACCGACCGCAGGGTGCCCAAGCGAACCGGACCGTTGCGCAGCGACAGTTCCTCGCCGGCCGGCGGTGCCTTGATCGCCAGGCAGATGCGCATGCCGGGACCGAGCCAGTACTCCTTGCCCAACGGGCGCGGCTCGACCGGATTGCCGTCCAGCGCGTAGATTTTTGCCTCGACGCCGGGAATATTGATGCGGTAAGTCAGGGTGTTGTCGAGGTTGAGCAGGCGTACGCGGGTGATCTGCCCGGCCGGCAACTCGATCACCGGGGTCGGCACGCCGTTGATGGTCGACAGCCGCCCCGCCGTACCGCCACGGGCGGCTTCGCGCGGAATGCTGAATTCGACGAAGTTGCCCTCGTCGTCGATATGCCAGTTTTTCAGGCTCAGGGTCTTTTCGTACCTGAACCCGGTCGGCTCGCGCTCCTCGACAATCAACGGCCCGACCAGCCCGCGCCCGAGTTCTTCGCTGCTGCTGACGTGCGGGTGATACCAGTAGCTCCCGGCGTCCGGCACGCGGAATTTGTAATCGAAATATTCACCCGGCAGTACCGGCAGCTGCGACACGTAAGGCACGCCGTCCATTTCCAGCGGCAGGCGAATGCCGTGCCAGTGAATGGTGGTCGCGACCGGCAGATGGTTGATGAACCGCACCCGCAGCCACTCGCCCTGACGCACGCGCAATTCGGTGCCCGGCGCCGACGGGCCGAACGCCCAGGCTTCAGTCTTGTACCCCGGCACCAGCTCGACGTCCAATGGCGCGGCGATCAGTTCGTAGTCATGTCCTGCGTTGGCATCCGCCACCTTGCCCAACCAGTAACGCGTCGCACCACCGGCTCCCGCACCAACCACTGCAAGACCGGCCAGACCACCGAGTATCTGTCGACGGGTAAAGGACTTGGACACAACTACCTCACGTATCTGCCGCGAGCCTGGGCGCCCGCAAAAGGCGAATACGATACACCTGCGCCTGCGAAACAGTAAGGGCGGCGCGGCGGATGGCCGCACATCCGGAACAATATCGGGTGGTAATCATGTACCGCACACCCCTTGAGCGAGTGGATCACCCTTCTCTTCCCGCTCAAGGAATAGAACGAATGAACCCGACAGAACAACGTCCGCTGCCCAACGACGCCGACAGAGCTGCACTCAAGGTCATGGCCACACAGGTGATCACGGCGTGCCCGAGCCTGAACGACACGGCCCGTCAGATTGCCATTGAAGTGCTCGCCAGACATGGCCTTACCGGCCTCGACCCCGATCACGTCTATTACCATCGATTCAGAACTGCTCAGAGCCTGTCCACATCATTCACCGGTTGGCAGCATTATGGTGAAAAACCCTATGAAAGCCTGACCCTGACGCAACTGGTGATACACCGGTTCCGCGCCACGGATCAGGACAACGCCGACTTGCTCGGTGTATACGGCGGGTTTTACAGCGCAGGACCTGACTCCGAAAACTTCGATGCAAGCAACGAAGTCCGGCTGCACGGTCACGAGGTGATCAACGACTTCTGGAACCTCAATTTCAGCGAGCGTTACCGCAACGAGCTGCAGTCGTTCTGGAATCAGCACTCCAGCGAATTCCGCACACTGGCCAAATGCAACTTCCTCGGCAAAGCCGTTGAGGCCCAAGCGCTCGGCCACCTGAACGACAAGGACTTCCAGACTGCAATCAGCGCGGTCATCGGACCGCTGACCTGGCCCGTGAGCCTGCCAAGTCTGCAAGCCGAGTTCATGCCCGGCCATGGCCTGCGGGTTTGCGCACTGGATATCGACGGCCGCGTGGCCACCGACATCCTGCGCATCATCGACTCGACCGGCCGGCAAATCCTCTATGTGCCGGGCGACAACCAACCATTTCATGTGCTGGACACCCCCACTGACATGCACTGGTGGGCCTTGCAACAGCTGAACGAGAAAGCGCCGCGCGAACTGTTCCTCAAACATTTCTCGCTGGCTGACCGGCACTGGATGACCGAACACATCAGTGACCTGATGAATCGACTGGTCAGCACCTGGGGGCATTCGGATCATCATCTGATCAACCGTAACGATCACACGGTCACGGTGGATGCATTCAGCTGGCTGCGTGACTGTGCCCATAGCGCGATGTTCGCCGAAGCGGATCTTTCCCTGACCTCAAACGCGGATCTGCGCAAGAAACTGTGGATCGGTTATCTGAGCGCCGGCCTGAAAATATTTGGCCCGATGACCGTAGTGGGCTGGCCCGTGGCATTGCCGGTCATTGGCGCCAGTCTCGCCGACATGGGGCTGAACATTGACAGGGCGGTCAATGGCAGGACTGCCGCGGAACGCAAGGAAGGTGTCCTGGCGGCCATTTTCAGCGGCATCGACGCGTTGTTTAATATTCCGTTTCTCAAGGGCACAGGCGCACTGGCGGAGCTCGACGTGCCGTCAGAAGCCATCGAAGCAAGCGAACTGACAGAAGCCGATACAGCAGCGGAACTGGAGCCAGAACAACCGAATGACATCGTGTCTGTTCTGCCAGAACAGCCCTCGGTCATATCCGAACCAGTGCAAGCTTCACAAATCCCGCAACGCTTTCAATCCAATGCAATCCTCGACGGTCTTGATCCGGTTACTGAGCCGGGCAAATATCGCGGCATCTACAGACTCGACACCGATCCTCCCTACGCCATCCAGATGAACGACACGGCCTACTGCGTCCGTTACTTCAACGACTCACAGGGTGGCGGATTCTGGGCGATCATCGACCCGGCCAAACCCAGCCAACTGATCCACGCCATACCCGTGCGCTTGAACAGCGAAGGCCTGTGGGAGCGCATGACTCAACTGGGACTCAAGGGAGGCGGCCAGTGCCTGGGCAGGCAATGCACCGTCGATGTGGCACTTGAGCTTGATACACGCGAACCCTCGCCCGCTGAGCCGGAGCCGTTGGTCACACAACCTGGACCGTCAAACCCTGCGCCCAGCGAGCCAACGGCCATCCGATTGGTCAAGACGCCTTACGCAGTCGATCCGCAGCGGGAGTTCGAACTGAGGCGTTGGGCCCTGCAATTACGTGAAACCCATATTCAACTGCGAATTGGCCCTGACGGCGGGCTGATCGCTCCGGATCGCTATGCCCTGTATTTCGCCGATAAAGCCCGGGCGCTTCGGATCTCCGCCAGGCGCTTCTACAAGAATCTGCCATGGGCCAATCTGCCGCCACGCCCGCCGATACCTGCAATTACCTCTTCAATGACCTTCATGGATTTCGTTGCACAGGCACTCAAGGAAGCGCCCGGCCTGGTGATCGGCGAAACCCCGGGCCGAATCACCAGCATGCGACTGATCATTGAAAACATGCCTGCTCTGGCGCGCGAAGGCGTCAAGACGCTTTATGTGCGCCGACTGCTCAGCGACTTTGCCCAGGCTGACCTGAATGCATACTTCAAGTCCGGCGTCATGTCCGAGGACTTGCAGAAGTACCTGAGTCGCCTCGGTACCGATCCGGCAGGGCAGTTCGACGAACTGGCACTGATCAAAAGCGCCCGAGAAAACGGTATTCGAGTCCAGGCGACCGATTGCGCGGCCTCCTACAAAAGGCCCGATACGCTCGCACGGCCCGAGGAGCAAATCATGACCAATCACCTGACAGCCGACATCATGTTTATCGACAAGAACCTGAATGACGTCGGCAAGTGGGTGGTACTGACAGGCGTGGAAAACACCAATACGTTCAGGGGCGTTGCCGGCATCAGCGAACTGGAAGGCGGCATCGGTTTGCGCATTGAAGAAGTTGATCCGGGACTGGGCGAACGTGTCTCACCGGACCCAGGCATCGATATAGAACGGGGCCCGCATTCAGAAACGCTGGTACAACGCGGGACTTTCGATACCCATTACGTCGACGCACTGGTGCAATTGGAAGCGGCCCCGGTCAGCCGAAGCGAACTGCAAATACACCGACTGCTGTATCGCGCGGGCATGTATGTTTTCGAACGTTCGCAAGGTACCTATCGGTTGTTCCACAGAAGTCTGAACGGCGAGATTGTACAAACCCCTGTCCAGACCTTCGCAGACGGGCGCTATTACATTGATCGCCCGTCCTGGGGTCCGGTACACCGCGTCGCCTACGATAATCTAGAGCAGTTATCCAGCGCACTGAAACAGATGGGGCTGCAACTGCAAAGCCGCCTTCCCCACTGACCTGCCCATTGCCACAAACAAAAAAACCCTGGCCGAAGCCAGGGTTTTTCATTGCATCAATACAACCGGTGTCGCGGGATCATTCCCACTCAATCGTCGCCGGCGGCTTGCTCGACACGTCGTAAGTAACGCGCGAAATACCTTCGATTTCATTGATGATGCGGCCGGAAACGGTTTCCAGCAGTTCGTAAGGCAGGTGTGCCCAACGTGCGGTCATGAAGTCGATGGTTTCCACGGCACGCAGGGCAACGACCCAGGCGTAACGACGGCCGTCGCCGACCACGCCAACCGATTTCACCGGCTGGAACACTACGAAGGCCTGGCTGACCTTGTGGTACCAGTCGGCCTTGCGCAGTTCTTCGATGAAGATGTGGTCGGCGCGACGCAGCAGGTCGGCGTATTCCTTCTTCACTTCGCCGAGGATGCGCACGCCCAGGCCCGGGCCCGGGAACGGGTGACGGTAGACCATGTCGTACGGCAGGCCCAGTTCCAGGCCCAGACGACGGACTTCGTCCTTGAACAGTTCGCGCAGAGGCTCGACCAGTTTCAGGTTCATCTCTTCCGGCAGGCCGCCCACGTTGTGGTGCGACTTGATCACGTGGGCCTTGCCGCTTTTCGCGCCAGCCGACTCGATCACGTCCGGGTAAATGGTGCCCTGAGCGAGGTACTTGATGTTGTCCAGCTTGCAGGATTCGGCATCGAACACGTCGATGAAGGTACGGCCGATGATCTTGCGCTTCTTCTCTGGATCGGCTTCGCCGGCCAGGTTGTTCAGGAACTGGTCTTCCGCGTTGGCGCGGATCACCTTGACGCCCATGTTCTCGGCGAACATGGCCATAACCTGTTCACCTTCGTGCAGACGCAGCAGGCCGTTGTCGACGAAGACGCAGGTCAGTTGATCACCGATGGCCTTGTGCAGCAGCGCCGCAACTACCGAGGAGTCCACACCGCCGGACAGACCCAGCAACACGTTGTCGGTACCGACCTGTGCGCGGATGTTGGCGATGGCGTCTTCGGCGATCTTCGACGGAGTCCACAGGGCTTCACAGCCGCAGATGTCGAGAACGAAGCGCGACAGGATGCGACCGCCCTGCTTGGTGTGGGTCACTTCCGGGTGGAACTGCACGCCGTAGTAAGCGCGCTCGTCGTTGAACATGCCGGCGATCGGGCAGCTCGGGGTGCTGGCCAGGATGTGGAAATCGCTTGGCATCCTGGTGACCTTGTCACCGTGGCTCATCCACACGTCGAGGCCGAACAGGCCGTCGGCGTCGATGTGGTCTTCGATGCCGTCGAGCAGGCGGCTCTTGCCGACCACGTCAACGCGGGCATAACCGAACTCACGCAGTTCGGAGCCTTCAACCTTGCCGCCCAGTTGCTCGGCCATGGTCTGCATGCCGTAGCAGATACCGAAGACCGGAACACCCAGGTCGAACACCGCTTGCGGGCAGCGCGGGCTGTTGGCTTCGTGCACGGACTCGGGACCGCCGGCGAGGATCACGCCTTTTGGCGCGAATTCGCGGATCGCATCTTCGTCCATGTCGAACGGGTGCAGTTCGCAGTACACACCGATCTCGCGCACGCGGCGGGCGATCAGTTGGGTGTATTGCGAACCGAAGTCGAGGATCAGGATGCGGTGAGCGTGAATGTCGAGGGCCATGATTCAGTCTCGTCTAAGTAATTCAGAAACAGTCTTTGATTCAGAAACGACTCGGGGCTGAATAAAACAGCCCCGGTCATTTAACGTTTTGCTTGAAGCCTCAACCTACGCGGTAGTTTGGCGCTTCCTTGGTGATCTGCACGTCGTGAACGTGGGACTCGGCCATGCCGGCACCGGTGATCCGCACGAACTCAGGCTTGGTGCGCATCTCTTCGATGTTGGCGCTGCCGGTGTAACCCATCGAGGAACGCAGACCGCCCATCAACTGGTGAATGATCGCGGTCAGGGTGCCTTTGTACGGCACGCGACCCTCGATACCTTCCGGAACCAGCTTCTCGGCGCCTGCCGAGGAGTCCTGGAAGTAACGGTCGGAGGAACCTTGAGCTTGGGACATGGCGCCCAGCGAACCCATGCCGCGATAAGCCTTGTAGGAACGGCCCTGGAACAGTTC
This sequence comes from Pseudomonas sp. B20(2017), assembly GCF_002113125.1. Lineage (GTDB taxonomy): Bacteria > Pseudomonadota > Gammaproteobacteria > Pseudomonadales > Pseudomonadaceae > Aquipseudomonas. The sequence goes on from NZ_NEJP01000005.1 coordinate 144,091, forward strand.
GATCTCGCCCGGTGCTTCTTCGGTACCGGCGAACATCGAGCCCATCATCACTGCCGAGGCACCGGCCACGATGGCCTTGGACAGGTCACCGGAGAAACGGATGCCGCCGTCGGCGATCAACGGAACGCCGGTGCCTTCGAGGGCAGCGGCCACGTTGGCGATGGCACTGATTTGCGGAACGCCGACACCGGCGACGATACGGGTGGTGCAGATCGAGCCTGGACCGATACCGACCTTGACAGCGTCGGCGCCAGCTTCGGCCAGAGCCTTGGCGGCTGCGCCGGTGGCGATGTTGCCGCCGATCACCTGCACTTCAGGGAAGTTCTGTTTGACCCAGCGAACGCGGTCGATCACGCCTTTGGAGTGACCGTGTGCAGTGTCGACCACCACCACGTCCACACCGGCATTGACCAGGGCTGCAACGCGGTCACCGGTGTCTTTACCGGTGCCGACCGCAGCGCCGACACGCAGACGACCTTGATCGTCCTTGCTGGCCAGCGGGTAGGCCTTGGCTTTTTCGATGTCGTTGACGGTCATCATGCCCTTGAGGGCGAACTTGTCGTCGACGATCAGCACGCGCTCGATGCGGTGCTTGTGCAGCAGTTCACGCGCTTCGTTCTTGTCGGCGCCTTCCTTGACCGTGACCAGACGCTCTTTCGGCGTCATCACGTCGCGGACCAGGGCGTCCAGACGGTTTTCGAAACGCACGTCACGGGAGGTGACGATGCCGACCAGGTCGCCATCGTGCAAAACCGGAACGCCGGAAATGTTGTGCATGCGGGTCAGTTCGAACAGATCACGAACCGTGGCGTCAGCCTCGATGGTGATTGGGTCCTTGACCACACCGGCTTCGAACTTCTTGACCTTGCGAACTTCGGCAGCTTGCTGCTCGATGGTCATGTTCTTGTGGATAATGCCGATGCCACCTTCCTGAGCCATGGCGATTGCCAGACGGGCTTCGGTTACGGTGTCCATGGCGGCAGAAACCAGAGGAATGTTCAGCTCGATGCCACGGGTAAGGCGGGTCTTCAGACTGACTTCGTTAGGAAGCACCTCGGAATAACCGGGCACTAGGAGAATGTCGTCGAAGGTCAGAGCTTCTTGGCTGATACGCAGCATCGCGGGGGCTCCCGAGCGGGAAAATGGAAGCGCGCCATTATACTCAGACACCCTACCGGGCTCAATGTAAAACTTGTCTTATATCAATGTTGCTGATGTACGGGAAAAACGCCCCCTACAACTCGACCTTGACCCAGCTCACCGGCTGATCCAGCCAGTCGGCGAATTCGTCGATGAAACTCTGCTTGAACCCCGCTTCCAGCCAGTTGTTGAAGATGAAGCCGAGGTTGGAAAACCCGCATTCCTGCAAATACAGAAAACCGTTGATGTCGTCTTCATGCCCGCATTCAGGGCAGGTGAAGTTGTCGGTGCGGCCCGGCATCCAGTCTTCCAGGCTTTCGAACAGCGCTTCGCCAATCTCCTGGCGGCACTCGGCGCAACCGGCTTCTTCGAGAAAACCCTTGGCCGGGGTGTAGATGCAGCGCTTGGTGATGACTTCCAGCCCATTGATCGGCTCACCGAACGGCAGCGCCTCGGGGTGCAGCACCACCGCGCGGGCACCATCGGCGATGGCGTAGGCCATGCGGTTGCCGGTGCGTCCGCAGGTACTCAGCTCTTCCTTGACGATGTTCTTGCGCACCAGCCAGCGCAGGATCGCCCGGGCCCGGGGCTCGTGCACCGGCAGGTTGGAGATTTTCGGGACGATGATGCTTTGGGAATTCATGAAAAGTCCTGCGGTATGGCTTCTGACGCCTTCGCGGGCAAGCCCGCTCCCACAAGGTTCTCAGTCGCTCACACATCCTGTGTACATCTGAGAAATCTGTGGGAGCGGGCTTGCCCGCGAAGAGGCTCTAAAGGCCGGCAGCTTAATCCCTGAGACAATCCGGTCAAGTGCTTAAATAGCGACCGATCAGCGCAATCCCGCTCGCCAGCACCAGCCAGGTCACCAACCGCACGAAAGCCTCGCGGGACAGGCGCATGGTCAAACGCCGCCCAATCCACAAACCCAGCGCCATCGCCGGCAACAGGCACAGTGCAAGCATCAACAAGGGTAGCTCGGCATACACCCCGGCGATGGCAAACAGGCTCAAACGCACCACCGTGCTGCAACTGATCAGCGCACTTTGCGTGGCCCGGGCTGCGTCTTTGGGCAGTCGGCTGTTGAGGTAGATCGCATAAAGAAAGCCGCCACTGCCGAACAACGCCCCGAACAACCCGCCTACCGTGCCCATCGGCAACGCCCACCCGGCCGACAACTGCGCCGGCCGCGCCTTTATCCACAAGCTGTAAATCGCGTAGGCACTGATAAACAACCCCATCAGCAGCAACAGCAGATCGGACTTGAGGTTGAGCAGAAAGATCACCCCCAGCGTGCACCCCACCGCCATGCACGGCAGCAGCCGCAGCAATTCCGGTTTCGCCACGTCGCGCCGCGACGGGAGCAAGTTGCCGAACGCCGCGACGAAATCCAGCAATACCAACAACGGCACGATCTTCGACAGCGGCATGAACAGAATCAGGATCGGCCCGGCCACCAATGCGGTGCCGAAACCGGCAATCCCGAACACGATGTACGCCAGCGCGACGGCCAGCCCGATCACCGCCCAGCCCTGCGCGCCCCACGACCATTCGCTCAACAACCCCGCCACACTCATTCGCTCGCTTCCTTTATAAGCCTGCGATGACTTTAGCCAGCGCCGAGGGTTGCGACTAATATCATCGAAATCGCCAAGCCATCTCGAAAAGGCATGCCTCGTGCTTTCAACCCGTCAATTACGCTACTTCGTGGAAATCGCCGAGAGCGGCAGCTTCAGCGCCGCGGCCGAACGACTGTTCATCGCTCAATCGGCCTTGAGCCGGCAGATCAAGGACATGGAAACCCGCCTGCAAACGCCGCTGTTCGAACGCACCGCGCGCCAGCCCCGGCTCACCGCCGCCGGCGAAGCGTTCCTGCCCCGGGCGAGAAACCTGCTCAATGAGTTGAACAAGGCCAGCACCCTGGCCACGGAAATCGGCCTGGGCCAGCGCGGCACCTTGCGCCTGAGCCACTCCAGCACCGTACCGATCAGCGGCCGATTGTTGCGCGACATGAGCACTTACCTCGAGCAACAGCCCGGCGTTTCGCTGGACATCGGCACGCTCTCCTCTGAGGTACAACTTGAAGAACTGGCCGAGGGACGGCTCGATATCGGCCTTCTGCGTCTGCCGGTATTGCGTCAACGCGAGGGTGTTCAGATTGTGCCGCTCTACACCGAGCGTTTGCTGCTTGCAGTGCCGGCGGATCATCGACTGGCGTTGACGGAGGCGGTCGATCTGGCGCAATTGAAGGACGAAGCGTTCATCTCCATCCCGCATCCGCAGCGCGGCGGGCTGAGTTATTTGTGCGCCGACCTGTGCATGCGTCACGGTTTCTTTCCCCAGGCCGCTCGGGTGATGTCGCGCAAGACCACACAACTGCAGTTGATCCAGGCGGGATTCGGCATTGCTCTGCTGCCGGAATCAATGCAGGACATCGCGCCCGCCGGGGTGAGATTTCTGCCGCTGACTGGCGATTGCCAGAGCACCGTCGCCCTCGCCTCTCGGCAAAATCCCACAGCTCTGGTGCAACACTTCCTCCAGACATTCACCGGCGAATGCCTTTAAACTGCGATCCATGATTAAAGATCCCTTTGCAAGACTCGGCCTGGACCGCGAAGTCCTGACCGTCAGCCAGCTCAACGGCCGCGCGCGGGTGTTGCTCGAAGACGTGTTCAGCAACATCTGGGTCGAAGGCGAAATCTCCAACCTCGCCCGCCCGGCGTCCGGCCACGTGTATTTCACGCTCAAGGACAGCGGCGCGCAGGTGCGTTGCGCGCTGTTCCGCCAGAATGCTGCGCGGGTGCGTCAGGCGCTGAAGGATGGCCTGGCGGTCAAGGTACGCGGGAAGGTCTCGCTGTTCGAAGGGCGTGGCGACTATCAACTGATCCTCGATACCGTGGAGCCTGCCGGTGACGGCGCCCTGCGTCTTGCTTTCGATGCCTTGAAGGAAAAGCTCAGCGCCGAAGGTCTGTTCAGCGCCGAGCGCAAGGTGCCGCTGCCGGCGCATCCGCAGCGCATCGGCATCATCAGTTCACCGACCGGCGCGGTGATTCGCGACATCATCAGCGTGTTCCGCCGCCGCGCGCCGCAAGTGCAGCTGACGCTGATTCCGACTGCCGTTCAGGGCCGTGAAGCCACCGCACAGATCGTCCGCGCCCTGAAACTGGCGGATGCCCGCGGTTTCGACGCGCTGATCCTGGCCCGTGGCGGCGGCTCGCTGGAAGATCTCTGGTGTTTCAACGAAGAAGCCGTGGCCCGGGCGGTGGATGCCTGTGTGACGCCAATCGTCAGTGCGGTCGGCCATGAAACCGATGTGTCGATCAGCGACTTCGTGGCGGATGTGCGCGCCCCTACACCGTCCGCCGCTGCTGAACTGCTTGCCCCGGATTCCAGCCATCTGATCCGGCAGGTCGAAAGCCTGCATCGCCGACTGGTGATGCGCATGCGTGATCGCCTGATGCGTGATCGATTGCGCCTGGAAGGCATGACCCGCCGCTTGCGCCATCCCGGCGAGCGTTTGCGCCAGCAGGCACAGCGTCTGGATGACCTGGACATGCGCATGCGCCGCGCCTTCGAGCGCCAGCTCAATACCCGTCGCGAACGCCTGATCCGTCTGGAAACCCGCCTCGCCGGGCAACACCCGGGACGCCAACTGGCCCTGTTGCGCCAGCGCCTCGACAGTCTCGCTGAACGCCTGCCACGCGCCATGAACGAAGGCCTGAAACGCCGTCGACTGCAGTTGCAAAGCCAGATGCAAACTCTGCACGTGGTCAGCCCGCTGGCGACCCTCGGTCGTGGCTACAGCATTCTGCTGGATGAGCGCGGCAACGCGATTCGTAACGCCGCGCAGACCCACACCGGCCAGCGCCTCAAGGCCAGACTGGGCGAAGGCGAACTGCAAGTGCGCGTCGAGGACAATCACCTGACGCCTGTCACTCTCTCTTTACTGGACTGATCCATGCCGCGCTTTCTCGCTCCGCTGCTGTTGCTGTGCCTGACCTTCAACGCCCACGCCGACAGTTACATCACCCGCCTGCTGAACAAACCGGTGCCGGGCGGCGTGGCGGTCGTCGATCTGGGCACCGCTGCGCAAGCGCCAAAAGCCACGTATCAGGGCAAACCGGTGCTGGTGGTCAAGGAACAGAACAACTGGCTGGCGATTGTCGGCGTTCCGTTGACCGTCAAACCCGGCGTGCAACAGATCAGCAGTGGCGCCCGTAACCTCAATTTCAGTGTCGGCAACAAGAAATACCCGGAACAGCACATCACCCTGAAGAACACCCAGCAGGTCAATCCGAACCCGGCCAATCTCAAGCGCATCGAGGGCGAGCTGGCCGAGCAGATCAAGGCCTATCGCAGTTTCAGCCCGAACACCCCGAGCAACCTGCTGCTGGACAAACCGGTCAACGGGCCACTGTCGAGCAAGTTCGGCGTGCGCCGTTTCTTCAACGGTGAAGAGCGCAATCCGCACGCAGGCCTCGACTTCGCAGTGCCGGCCGGCACGCCGATCAAGACCCCGGCGGCGGGCAAGGTAATCCTGATCGGCAACTACTTCTTCAATGGCAACACCGTGTTCGTCGACCACGGCCAGGGCTTCATCAGCATGTTCTGCCATATGTCGAAGATTGACGTGCAGAACGGCCAGCAACTGGCGCGCGGCGCGGTGGTTGGCAAGGTGGGCGCTACAGGTCGGGCGACCGGCCCGCACATGCACTGGAACGTCAGCCTGAACGATACGCGGGTCGATCCGGCGATTTTCATCGGGGCTTTCCAGCCCTGATTTGCGGTGAGGCGACTGGCCTCATCGCGAGCAGGCTCGCTCCCACAGGGATTGCGCACGACGAACGGACTGCGCAATCTCTGCAAACATTCACTTTGATTCAGAGAATAAAATCTCGGAAAAAACCGCTTTCCGGGTATTCCTCTCAATTTTTTTCGACTGCTTGCCATCCTCATCCCCCGCGGTTAGGGTTGAAGGCATGAAAACCTCTCACACCCTCATTCAGCTTCGCCAGCACCGCAGCCTGTGCCTCGTCAGCGCACGACTGCCGGGCTGAATCGCTGCGCCTCGTCCCACGCTTTTCCAAGAACGTTCGTTCCACCGGCAGGCCGCCTCTTTTCGGCCCAGACAATAAGGAATTTCCCGATGAGCATGCTCAAAGACCCGTCTTCGAAATACCGCGCGTTTCCAGTGATCAACCTGCCGGATCGCACCTGGCCGTCGAAAACCATCGATGCCGCGCCGATCTGGTGCAGCTCCGACCTGCGTGACGGCAACCAGTCGTTGATCGAGCCAATGGACGCGGTGAAAAAGCTGCGCTTCTGGAAAACCCTGGTGCAGGTGGGCGTGAAGGAAATCGAAGCCTCGTTCCCGGCCGCTTCGCAAACCGACTTCGACTTCGTGCGCACCCTGATCGAAGACGGCCACATCCCGGACGACACCACCATTCAGGTGCTGACCCAGGGCCGTGAAGACCTGATCGAGCGCACCTTCGAATCCCTGCGCGGGGCGAAGAAAGCGATTGTTCACCTGTACAACGCCACCTCCCCTTCTTTCCGTCGCATCGTGTTCAACCAGGACAAGGACGGGATCAAGGCCATCGCCGTGAACGCCGCGAAGCTGTTCGTCAAATACGCAGCCATGCAGCCGGACACCGAATGGACTTTCGAGTACTCGCCGGAAACCTTCAGCGCCACCGAGCTGGAATTCGCCAAGGAAGTCTGTGACGCGGTGATCGAGGTCTGGAACCCGACACCTGAGCACAAGATCATCCTCAACCTGCCGGCCACCGTTGAATGTGCGACCCCGAACGTCTACGCCGACCAGATCGAGTGGTTCCACCGCAACATCAACCGTCGTGACAGCGTGATCATCAGCCTGCACACCCACAACGACCGTGGCACCGGCGTGGCCGCCACCGAGCTGGGCCTGATGGCCGGCGCTGACCGCGTCGAAGGCTGCCTGTTCGGCAACGGCGAGCGTACCGGCAACGTCGACCTCGTGACCGTGGCACTGAACATGTACACCCAGGGCCTCGACCCGCAACTGGACTTCTCCGACATCGATGGCGTGCGCAAGGTCGTCGAAGAGTGCAACCAGATCCAGGTTCACCCACGTCACCCTTACGTCGGCGACCTGGTGCACACCGCCTTCTCCGGCTCCCACCAGGACGCGATCCGCAAGGGCTTCGCCCAGCAGAAATCCGACGCACTGTGGGAAGTACCGTACCTGCCGATCGATCCGGCCGACATCGGCCGCAGCTACGAGGCGGTGATCCGCGTCAACAGCCAGTCGGGCAAGGGCGGCATCGCCTACTTGCTGGAACAGGAATACGGCATCAGCCTGCCACGTCGCATGCAGATCGAATTCAGCCAGGTCGTGCAGCGTGAAACCGATCGCCTGGGCCTGGAGATGACCGCGCAGCAAATCCACGCGCTGCTGCACAGCGAGTACCTGCAAGCCAACACCCCGTATGCGTTGGTCAGCCATCGCCTGCAGGAAGAAAACGGCAACAGCGCCGTCGAAGTGGAAGTGGCGAGCAAGGGTCAGGGCGAGACCAACCTGCACTGGCGCGGCAAGGGCAACGGCGCGCTGGAAGCGCTGGTGGCCGGTCTGCCGATTCCGGTGGAGATCATGGACTACAACGAACACGCTATCGGCGCAGGCACCAACGCCAAGGCGGCGGCCTACATCGAACTGCGTGTGAACGGCGAACGTGCGGTACACGGCGTGGGCATCGATGAGAACATCACCACGGCCAGCTTCAAAGCCCTGTTCAGCGCGCTGAACCGCTCGCTGAGCCAGCCGGAAGCGAAAGCGGCGTAACTGACCGCTGCAATGCAAAAGGCCCCGGAGTGCGAACTCCGGGGCCTTTTTTTGCCTGCCATTCTGGTGCTGTCTGTAATGACCCCTTCGCGGGCAAGCCCGCTCCCACAGGGGACGCTGGTGCACCCCAGACTCATGTGCACCATAGAACACTGTGGGAGCGGGCTTGCCCGCGAAAAGGCCCTTGTAGACACTGCAAGTGTCAGGTGAACTCGAAGGTGTCCGCATCCAGATTCGCCGGGAACCGCTCGCGGTAAGCCGCCAGCGAAGCCGCTTCCAGAACCACCTTGAACACCCCGTCCGCCTCCCCCGCCGCCAGCAAGGTCTCGCCCTGGAAATCCAGTACCTGACTGTCGCCGGTATACGCGAAACCCTTGCCATCGGTGCCAACCCGGTTGACCGCCGCCACATAGCACAGGTTTTCGATCGCCCGGGCCGGCAGCAGCCGGTTCCAGTGCTGACGTCGCGCGCCCGGCCAGTTGGCGGTGTACAACAGCAGATCAGTGTCCTGAGCGTCGCGGCTCCACACCGGGAAGCGCAAGTCGTAGCAGATCAGCGGACGCACCCGCCAGCCCTTGAGCTCGAACTGCACCTGGCGTTCGCCGGGGGTGTAGTGGTTGTGCTCGCCGGCCATGCGGAACAGGTGGCGCTTGTCGTAATGCAGCACCTCACCGTCCGGGCGCGCCCACAGCAAGCGGTTGCGGTGACTGCCGTCGGCGGCCTGGATAATCACACTGCCGGTGACGACCGCGTTCAGCTTCGCAGCCTGGGCCCGCAGCCATTTACTGGTCGGGCCGTTTTCGGCTTCGGCCAGGGTTTCGGACTCCATGGAGAATCCGGTGGTGAACATCTCCGGCAGGATGATCAGATCCGCACCGCGCGCCTGCTCCAGCAAGGCGTCGAAATGCTCGAGATTGGCCTGACGGTCATGCCAGGCCAGGCTGGTCTGGATCAGCGCCAGATTGAGATCGGGCAACGCACTCAGATCACGCATAGTTTGGCCGCCGCTTCCCGCAGCGTCTCCTCACGTTTGGCAAAGCACAGGCGCACCAGGCGCTGGCTTTCGGGTGGATTCTGGTAGAACACCGACACCGGAATACTCGCCACGCCGTGCTCGCGGGTCATCCACATCGCCATCTCGACATCGTTCAGGTCGGGACGAATCTGCGAATAATCGACCAGCTGGAAATAGGTGCCGGTGACCCGGGTAAAACTGAATCGCGACGGCGCCAGCAGATCACAGAACAGATCGCGCTTGGCCTGATAGAAACCCGGCAGCTCTTCGACGTGTTCCGGATGCTCGGCCATGTAATCGGCCAAAGCGAATTGCAACGGCGTCACGCCGCAGAAACTGACGTACTGGTGCACCTTGCGCAGCTCCGCCGTCAGGGCCGGCGGCGCCACGACGTAGCCGGTTTTCCAGCCGGTGACGTGATAGGTCTTGCCGAACGAGCTGACCACGAAGGCGCGCTGATACAGCTCTTCATGGGCCAGCACGCTGACGTGCGGGACGCCGTCGAACACCAGGTGTTCGTAGACTTCGTCGCTGATCACATAGATGTCGCGATCACGGATCAACGCCGCCAGCTGATCCAGCTCGGCACGGCTGATCAGCGCTCCGCTCGGGTTGTGCGGGGTGTTGAGGATAATCATCCGCGTGCGCGGGCTCAGGGCTGCGCTGAGTTGTTCGAAGTCGATGGAAAAATCTTTGAGCCCAAGTTGCACATGCACACAGCGCCCACCGGCCAGCTCTACTGCTGGCTCGTAGCTGTCGTAGGCCGGGTCGAACACGATAACTTCGTCGCCACTGTGGATAACCGCCTGGATGGCGCAAAAGATCGCCTGCGTCGCGCCCGGGGTCACGGTTACTTCGGTATCGGCATCGACATTGACGCCGTAACTGCGGGCGATTTTCGCCGCGATCTGCTGGCGCAGCGCCGGCAGGCCGGTCATCGGCGAATATTGGTTATGGCCACTGGCGATGTGTCGACCGACCGCGTCGCGCAGTGCCTGCGGGCCGTCGAAATCGGGAAAACCCTGGGAAAGGTTGATCGCTCCGGTCTGCGCCGCGAGCTGAGACATCTGCGTGAAAATAGTGATGCCGACATTCGGCAGCTTACTGGTGATCATCGGGGTTCCCTGCTCTGCCCCGGCTCTGACGACGGCGCGGGAGAGCCCGAGGATAGCCCATCCGGCGCCCATAAAAAAAGGGCGCCAAACGCGCCCCTTTTCTCTGTTCGCAGCGACCTTACTTCTTGTCGCGGCGCTTCTTGCTGGCTTTCTTGTTGTGCGACATCAAGCGACGCTTCTTGTTGACCTGGCGGTCGGTCAGCGTGTTCTTGTTGCCTTCGTACGGGTTCTCGCCGCCCTTGAACTCGATACGGATCGGCGTACCGACCAGTTTGAGCACACGACGGTAAGTATTTTCCAGATAGCGCACGTACGACTTCGGCACTTTCTCGATCTGGTTGCCGTGGATCACGATGATCGGCGGGTTCGCACCACCCAGGTGAGCGTAGCGCAGCTTGATCCGGCGGCTGTTGACCATCGGCGGCTGGTGCTCGCTGACCGCGTCTTCGAGAATCTGCGTCAGGCGGCTGGTCGGCCAGCGGGTGACCGCGGACTTGAACGAGTTCTGCACCGAGGCGTAGAGGTTGCCCACGCCAGTACCGTGCAGTGCCGAGATGAAGTGGATATCGGCGAAGTCGACGAAGAACAACCGGCGTTGCAGCTCGACCTTCACGAAATCGCGTTCGCTCGGGGTCATGCCGTCCCACTTGTTGATCGCGATCACCAGCGCACGACCTGCTTCAAGGGCGAAGCCCAGCAGGTTGAGGTCGTGATCGACCACGCCTTCGCGGGCGTCCATCACGAAGATCACCACGTTGGCGTCTTTGATCGCCTGCAGGGTTTTGACCACAGAGAATTTTTCGACTTCTTCGTGGATCTTGCCGCGCTTGCGCACACCGGCGGTGTCGATCAGCGTGTACTTCTCGTCGTTACGCTCGAACGGGATGTAGATACTGTCGCGGGTGGTGCCGGGCTGGTCGTAGACGATCACCCGGTCTTCACCGAGCATGCGGTTGACCAGGGTCGACTTGCCGACGTTCGGACGGCCGATGATGGCGATCTTGATCCCGTCTTTTTCGCTCGGGCCAGGAATGCGCTTGGCTTCCTCGCCTTCGGCGACCACTTCTTCCTCTTCACCTTCGGCCGGCTCGTCGTCATCACGCGGGAAATCGCTCAGGGCGGTTTCCAGCAATTGCGTAATGCCGCGACCATGGGCACCGGCGATCGGGATCGCGTGGCCCATGCCCAGCGGGGCGAATTCGGCGCGGGCCATTTCCGGGTCGATGTTGTCGACCTTGTTGGCCACTACGTGGGAACGCTTGTTACGTTTGCGCAAGTGTTCGGCGATCATCTGGTCGGCGGCGGTGAAGCCGGCCTTGGCATCTACCAGGAACAGAACGACATCCGCTTCTTCGATGGCCAGCAGCGACTGCTCGGCCATTTTTTCGTCCATACCATGCTCGTCACCGGAGATACCGCCGGTGTCGATCAGAATGTAGGAACGCCCTTGCCACTTGGCCTCACCGTACTGGCGATCACGGGTCAGACCGGACAAGTCGCCGACGATGGCGTCGCGAGTCCTGGTCAGGCGGTTGAACAAGGTGGACTTGCCGACGTTCGGTCGGCCCACCAGGGCGATTACGGGAACCATGCGGCTCTCCACTTCGTTATTTCAGAAAATACAAAAGCCGCTGCGAGGCAGCGGCTGGTGCTCGGGGCAACACCCGTGAGTGCTGCAAACCCTGCAGAAGCAAGGCCGCCTGGGGAATTAACCCCAAGCATAGTTGTTACTTGATGGTCAGGGCTTCCAGTTTGCCGCTGTTGCCATACACATAAATCGTGTCACCCACCACCAGCGGACGGGCACGCAGGCCGTCGCTGTCGATGCGCTCGCGGCCAACGAAACGACCGTCCACCTGACTCAGCAGGTGCAGGTAACCTTCCAGGTCACCGACTGCAACGTAGCTGGAGAACACTTCCGGCGCCGACAGTTGACGACGGGCCAGCGAGTCGTTGCTCCACAGTGCTGTGGTGGAACGCTCGTCGACGCCTTCAACGGTGCCTGACGACAGGCTTACGTAGACGTTGCCGAAACCCTGGGCAACACCGGCATAGCTCGAAGCGTCGCGCTGCCAGAGTTGACGGCCGCTTTCCAGATCCAGTGCCGCAACGCGACCCTGATAGCTGGCAACGTACAGGGTGCCGCCGGACAGCAGCAGACCGCCGTCGATGTCGACCACGCGCTCCAGTTCCGAACGACCTTGTGGAATCGCGATCCGCTGTTCCCAGACCGGCACGCCGTTGGAAATGTCGAGAGCGACCACTTTACCGGTCGACAGGCCAGCCACCGCGAGGCGGTTGGTGACGATCGGTGCGCTGGTGCCGCGCAGGGTCAGCACGGCCGGCGTGCTGTCATACACCCAACGCTGATTGCCGGTGGACGCGTCCAGACCGATCAGACGATCGTCCTGGGTCTGCACCACCACCACGTCACCGTTGTTGGCCGGTGGCGCGAGGACTTCGCTGTTGACGCGCGAGCGCCACTTCTCTTCACCGTTGATGGCGTCGAGGGCAACGACTTCACCGCGCAGGGTGCCGACCATGACCAGACCGTAACCCACGCCAACGGCGCCGGACACAGGCAGTTCAAGGTCTTTCTTCCATTTCACGTCGCCGTTGCCACGATCCAGGCCCATCACGATACCGGTCACGTCGGCCGCATAGATGGTGTCACCGTCGATCGCCGGCACCAGCATGTTGTACGTTTCGCCCTGACCGTCACCGATCGAACGGCTCCATTGCTTGTGCAGGACCACTTCTTCTTTGAAGTCGGTCAGCTCGGCCGGTGGCAGTTCTTTTTTGCTGTTGCTGCTGCAACCCGCGGCCAGAATGGCCAGAGCCAGCAATGCTGCATGCTTCCAACGGATCACGTCACGCATCCCCTTTGGCCAGGTCGTCCAGCTTGATTTGAAGGCCACCGACCGCCGCTTCATCCGACAGTGCCGCCTTGGCTTTTTGATACGCCGCGTTCGCTTCGTCGGTACGGCCCAGCTGTACCAGCAGGTCGCCCTTGAGTTCTTCGCGAGTGGCCAGGAACGACTTGTCGGCATCGCCTTCGAGCAGTTTCAGGGCTTCATCGGCCTTGTTCTGTGCGCCCAGTACCTGCGCCAGACGCTGACGGGCGATTTCGCCCAGCGCCGGGTTGGCCGGTTTGGCAACGATGGCCTTGAGTTCGGTCGCCGCGTCGTCCAGCTTGCCACTGTCGACCGCTACCTTGGCCACGAACAGGCTGCCGTACTGCGCGTAGGCAGAACCGCCGAATTCGCTGTTGAGCTTGCCGGCCAGATCCGCAACGCGCGCGGCGTCAGGCTTGCCGTCCGGGGTCAGCGTGGTTTCCAGCAATTGCTGATAGAGCACCGAGGCGCCTTGCGACTGGTTGCTCTGATACTTGTGATATGCCTGCCAGCCGAACACGATGACCAGCGCCAACAGGCCGCCGGTGACCAGAGGTTTGCCGTTGCGTGTCCACCAGTCCTTCAAATCCGCCAACTGTTCGTCTTCGGTACTCGACACCCCAATACTCCTTAATCGCTAAATCGGCTGTTTAGACAGCTTCAACCCTGCACGACGCAGGTGGCCAGGTGTGCAGCGAGCGCATCCCAGGCAATGCTTTGTTGTTCGCCCTGGCCACGCAGGGGTTTGAAACCTACCACTTGCTGGGCCATTTCGTCGTCACCGAGGATCAGTGCGTACAGCGCACCGCTCTTGTCGGCTTTCTTGAACTGGCTCTTGAAGCTGCCGGCGCCAGCATTGACTTGCAGGCGCAGGTTGGGCAGTTGGTCGCGTACACGCTCGGCCAGGGCCAGACCGGCCAGCTCCGCTTCTTCGCCGAAGGCGCAGAGATAGACGTCGACCTGACGGGAGATTTCTTCCGGGATCTGCTCCAGGGTTTCCAGCAGCAGCACCAGACGCTCGATGCCCATGGCGAAACCGACGCCCGGGGTCGGCTTGCCGCCCATCTGCTCGACCAGACCGTCATAGCGCCCACCCGCGCAGACGGTGCCCTGGGCGCCGAGCTTGTCGGTGACCCATTCGAATACGGTTTTGCTGTAGTAATCCAGACCACGCACCAGCTTCGGGTTCAGCACGTAAGGAATGCCGACGGCATCCAGACGGGCCTTCAGGCCTTCGAAGTGGGCACGGGATTCGTCATCCAGGTAGTCGGCCATTTTCGGCGCATCGACCAGCACGGCCTGGGTGTCGGCATTTTTGGTGTCGAGCACGCGCAGCGGGTTGGTTTTCAAGCGACGCTGGCTGTCTTCGTCCAGTTTGTCGTGGTGCGCCGAGAGGTACTCGACCAGCGCTTCACGATAACGGCCACGGGATTCGCTGGTACCCAGACTGTTGAGTTCGAGCTTGACCGCATCGCGGATGCCCAGCTCGCCCCACAGGCGCCAGGTCATGATGATCAGCTCGGCGTCGATGTCCGGACCGTCGAGGTTGAACACCTCCAGACCGATCTGGTGGAACTGGCGATAACGGCCCTTCTGTGGACGCTCGTGACGGAACATCGGGCCGATGTACCAGAGTTTCTGCACCTGGCCACCGCCGGTGATGCCGTGCTCGAGCACCGCACGCACGCACGCGGCCGTGCCTTCCGGACGCAGGGTCAGGGAGTCGCCGTTGCGGTCTTCGAAGGTGTACATCTCTTTTTCGACGATGTCGGTCACTTCACCGATCGAGCGCTTGAACAGCTCGGTGAACTCGACGATCGGCATGCGGATCTGCTTGTAACCGTAGTTATCCAGCAGACGCGAAACGGTGCCTTCGAAATAACGCCATACCGGCGTCTGTTCCGGCAGGATGTCGTTCATGCCACGAATGGCTTGCAGAGACTTGCTCACAGAAATTCCTTAATTCGTTCGATCAGCCGCGCGCGATAACCGCTGCGTCAGCTTCGACCTTCTCGGCCGCTTTCTCGCGGATCAGCTTTTCCAGCTCGTCCACCAGATTGTCATTCGTCAGTTTCTGCGACGGCTTGCCGTCGATGTAAATCAGGTTTGGCGTGCCGCCGGTCAAGCCGATATGGGCTTCCTTGGCTTCGCCGGGGCCGTTGACCACGCAACCGATCACCGCGACATCCAGCGGCACCAGCAGGTCTTCAAGGCGCCCTTCCAGCTCGTTCATGGTCTTGACCACATCGAAGTTCTGCCGCGAGCAGCTCGGGCAGGCGATGAAGTTGATGCCACGGGAACGCAGATGCAAAGACTTGAGAATGTCGTAACCGACCTTCACTTCCTCGACCGGGTCGGCTGCCAGCGAGATGCGGATAGTATCGCCAATCCCCTCGGCGAGCAGCATACCTAGGCCCACGGCGGATTTCACTGTACCGGAGCGCAATCCACCGGCTTCGGTGATGCCCAGGTGCAGCGGCTGGACGATTTCCTTGGCCAGCAGACGGTAGGCTTCAACGGCCATGAACACGTCGGAAGCCTTCACGCTGACCTTGAAGTCCTGGAAATTCAGGCGTTCGAGGTGTTCGACGTGACGCAGGGCGGACTCGACCAACGCGGCCGGGGTCGGCTCGCCGTATTTCTTTTGCAGGTCTTTTTCCAGGGAACCGGCGTTGACGCCGATGCGGATCGGGATCCCGCGGTCACGGGCGGCATCGACCACCGCACGCACGCGGTCTTCGCGACCGATGTTGCCCGGGTTGATGCGCAGGCAGTCCACACCCAGCTCGGCCACGCGCAAAGCGATCTTGTAGTCGAAATGGATGTCGGCAACCAACGGCACCTTGACCAGTTGCTTGATCTTGCCGAACGCCTCGGCGGCGTCCATGTCCGGTACCGAAACGCGGACGATGTCGACGCCGGCGGCTTCCAGACGATTGATCTGTGCGACGGTGGCAGCGACGTCATTGGTGTCGCTGTTGGTCATGCTCTGCACAGCGATAGGGGCATCGCCGCCCACGGGCACGTTACCGACCCAGATCTTGCGCGATTCGCGACGTTTGATTGGAGATTCGCCGTGCATGACTTATTGACCCAACTTCAGGCGAGCGGTCTCGCCACTGGTGAACGGAGCGACATCGACCGGCTGGCCGTTGTAGCTGACCTGCGCGCCACGGGCCACGCCCAGACGCACGGCAAACGGAGGCTTGCCGACGACGGACAGGCTGTCGCCCTTACGCTTGAGGCCGCTGTACAGCACCTTGCCACTGCCATCGGTCACTTGAGTCCAGCAATCGGCGATGAACTGCACCTGAACCTGGCCTTGACCTGCCGCCGGAGCAACTGGCGCTGTCGGCGCGGGTGCGGCGGCGACCGGAGCTGCCGGTGCAGTGACGGTCGGAGCAGGCGTGGCCGGAGCGGCAGGTGCTGGAGTTGCTGGAGCAGCCACCACAGGCGCTGGCGTATGAGCCGGTGCAGCCGGAGTAGCGGCTGGCGCAGCAGGTGCCGGAGCAACCGGTGCGGTCGCTGGAGCGGCGGCCTCGGTCTCGGCGCCGGTCGATTCAACCGTGGTTTCCGATTGAGGCAGCGCCAGAGCGGTCGAACCCTCGGCTTCGCCTTCCGCGACGGCCTGGTCTTCCGGCTCGTCCAGCGGATGAATCTGGGTAGTACCGTCGGCGCCTTCGACTTCAACGTGCTCCGGCGCCAGGCCGATCAGGTCCTTGGTACGCAGCGAGGTCTGATCCTGCCACCAGACGAAACCGCCGCCGATGACCGCGATCAGCAGCAGCAGGCTGACGATACGCAAAATGGTGTGGGAAACCCGTACCGGCTCTTCAATGCGACCCAGCGCGTGGACGTTGCTGCCTTGAGAATCGGTGCCGGTGGACTGGTCGAATTGCTGGACCAGAACGGTCTGGTCCATGCCGAGCAATTTGGCATAGGCGCGAATGTAGCCTCGAGCGAAGGTATGCCCGGGCAACTTGTCGAATGCGCCGGCTTCAAGATTGCTCAGGGAAGTCACGGTGAGGTTGAGCTTGAGGGCCACTTCGGCCAGCGACCAACCATTGCTTTCGCGGGCCTGGCGCAGGGTCTCACCGGGGTTAACGCGATTCGCTGCTACAACTTCGGGATGCGCCGCTTTCATCATTGCTCCGACAGGTATTGCTGATATTCCGGCGTACCGGGATAGAGTCGTTTTAATTGCAGGCCCGCACTGGCGGCCTTGTCGCGATCTTCAAATACTTTTGCCAACCGAACGGCGAGCAACAGACTACGTGCATTTTGCTCGGAGAGCTGGCTGAAACGGTCGTAATAGTCACGCGCGGGCACATAATGCCTGTCTTCGAATGACAACTCAGCCATTTCCAGCAATGCCCGTGGCTGCTGACGGTTCAAACGCAGCGCTTTTTCCAGCTGCTGCTGCGCCACGTCGCGCTGACCAAGCTTCGCCGCCGTCATGCCGAGGTTCTCGAACACCCGCGAACGCTCAGGATACAGGGTATCGGCGGCCGCCTGTTCAAAACGCTCGTAGGCTTCCTTGTAACGCTGTTCTTCGTAGAGAAAACTGCCGTAGTTGTTGAGGATGCGCGCATCGGTGGGGCGAGAGGACAAGGCTTTGCGGAAGTGTTCGTCAGCCAGTTTTGGTTCCATTTCGGCCTGGAACACCAGCCCCAGCGCGGCGTTGGCGTCGGGATCCGACCCGTCCAGCTCCAGGGCCTTCTTCAGTGGAACCTTGGCCCGCTCGGTCATGCCCTGCTGCAAGTATCCCAGCCCCAACTGCACGTAGGCAGCCCGCGCTTCGTCACGGCCCTTGCTGGTCTTCATCGGGTTGTAATCGCCCGACAGGACACAACCAGCACACAGGCTGGTCAACAGCAACAGCAGCGCAAAGCGCAGGGACATAGAGATCCTCTCTTAGTTAGTGTTCGCGGCGTTCTGTGCCAGATCGCTGTCGGCGCTCAATTCACGCACGGCGATGTAACGTTCGCTGCGACGGGTGCGATCCAGCACCTGCCCTACCAATTGACCACAAGCCGCGTCGATGTCTTCACCACGAGTGGTGCGCACAGTGACGTTGAAACCGGCCTGGTGAAGCTGATCCTGGAACCGGCGGATGGCGTTGTTGCTCGGCCGCTCGTACCCGGAATGCGGGAACGGGTTGAACGGAATCAGGTTGATCTTGCACGGAATGTCCTTCAGCAACTCGATCATTTCCACGGCGTGCTCAAGTTTGTCGTTGACGTCCTTGAGCAAGGTGTACTCGATGGTCAGCACGCGCTTCTCGCCCAGTTCGGACATGTAGCGCTGGCACGACTCGAGCAGCATCTTAAGCGGATATTTCTTGTTGATCGGCACCAATTGGTTACGCAATGCGTCATTCGGTGCGTGCAGGGACAACGCCAGGGATACGTCGATGTGCTTGGCCAGCTCATCGATCATCGGCACCACACCCGACGTGGACAGGGTCACGCGGCGCTTGGAGATCCCGTAGCCCAGGTCATCCATCATCAGATGCATGGCGGCCACGACGTTGTCGAAGTTCAGCAGCGGTTCGCCCATGCCCATCATCACCACGTTGGTGATGGCGCGGTCGATGGTTGCCGGAACACTGCCGAAGGATTTGTTGGCAATCCACACCTGACCGATGACTTCGGCGGCGGTGAGGTTGCTGTTGAAGCCTTGCTTGCCGGTGGAGCAGAAACTGCAGTCCAGGGCACAGCCAGCCTGGGACGAAACGCACAAAGTGCCGCGTTTGCCCTGGGGAATATAAACGGTCTCGACGCAGCTGCCGGACGCCACGCGCACCACCCACTTGCGGGTGCCGTCGCTGGAAATGTCCTCGCTGACCACTTCGGGACCACGGACCTCAGCAACAGCCTTGAGCTTTTCGCGCAAGGCCTTGCTGACGTTCGTCATGGCGTCGAAATCATCGACGCCAAAGTGGTGAATCCATTTCATTACCTGACCGGCACGGAAACGCTTCTCCCCGATTGAGTCGAAGAATTTTTCCATTTCCGGCTGGGTCAGACCCAGCAGGTTGGTTTTAACAGTCGATGTAGTCATGGATTCACCTTCACTCTTTAAGCCAATGCTTAGCGAGTGGTTACTTCAGTAGCTGCGAAGAAGTAAGCGATTTCGCGAGCAGCAGCGGCTTCGGAGTCCGAACCGTGAACGGCGTTGGCGTCGATCGACTCAGCGAAGTCAGCACGGATGGTGCCTGGAGCAGCTTCTTTAGGGTTGGTCGCGCCCATCAGCTCACGGTTGCGAGCGATGGCGTTTTCGCCTTCCAGAACCTGAACAACAACAGGACCCGAAGTCATGAAGGCAACCAGGTCGCCGAAGAAACCACGAGCGCTGTGCTCAGCGTAGAAGCCTTCGGCTTCGGCTTTGGACAGTTGCTTCAGTTTCGAAGCTACAACGCGCAGGCCAGCGTCTTCGAAGCGAGTGGTGATCTTGCCGATCACGTTTTTAGCAACGGCGTCAGGCTTGATGATGGAGAAAGTACGTTGAACAGCCATGGTGTAACTCCAGAAACGGTAATTTGCGAAAAATTAAACCCGCGAATTATACGCGGGTTCTTGGGTATTGCCTAACCTGCGAGGACGATCAGTCTATTTCGTCATTCCAGAGCTGCTGAACCGCTTCCAACACCTTCTCACCGACACGGCCAGAGTTGTTGTCGAAGTCAGGCAGCTCCATGATCCATCGCTGCAGGTCGACGAAATTGACAGAAAACGGATCTACACCCGGCTTGGCTTCCGCCAGCTCTTCTGCAATACGTTGAACATCATTCCAACCGTAGCTCATGACAGTCTTACCAGTCAGTGCGGCGCTTCGGCCGCATGGTTAAGCGAATATTTCGGAATTTCGACGGTGATGTCTTCTTCACCGACGATCGCCTGACAAGCCAGGCGCGACTGGGCTTCCAGACCCCAGGCACGATCAAGGAAATCTTCCTCCAACTCGTCGGCTTCTTCCAGCGAGTCGAAACCCTCGCGAATGATGCAGTGACAAGTGGTGCAGGCGCAGACGCCGCCGCAGGCGCTTTCCATCTCGATATGGTGTTCGTGAGCCAGCTCGAGGATCGACGTGCCGGGTGCGGCGTCAACGACCATGCCTTCAGGGCAGAACTTCTCGTGTGGCAGAAAAATGACCTGCGGCATCAGATATCCTCGATTTCATTCAGATTGCGCCCGGACAGAGCGGCTTTCACCGTCTGATCCATACGACGGGCTGCAAAAGCATCGGTCACTTGCGACAGACGCTTGGTCTGCTGCTCGATGGCATAACCATCAGTGCCTTTCATCAGTTCGGTCAGTTCCTGCACCTGCAGATCGATGACCATGCGCTCTTCGGCGTCGAGCAAACGCTCGCCATCCGCCTCCAGAGCACCCTGCACCGCTTCGATCAGGCGCTGGGCATCGACTTGCTGCTCGCGAAGAACGCGGGCGATCTTGTCGTCATTGGCGTGCTGGAACGAATCTTTCAGCATCTTGGCGATTTCGCCGTCGGTCAGACCGTAGGACGGCTTGACCTGGATGCTCGCTTCAACGCCCGAACCCAGTTCACGGGCAGAAACGCTGAGCAGACCATCGGCATCGACCTGGAAGGTCACACGAATTTTCGCCGCACCGGCCACCATCGCCGGGATGCCGCGCAACTCGAAGCGAGCCAGAGAGCGGCAATCGCTGATCAGCTCACGCTCGCCCTGCAATACGTGGATCGCCATGGCCGACTGGCCGTCTTTATAGGTGGTGAAGTCTTGGGCGCGAGCGACGGGAATGGTGGTGTTGCGCGGAATCACCTTCTCCATCAGGCCGCCCATGGTTTCCAGCCCCAGGGACAGCGGAATCACGTCGAGCAGCAGCAGTTCGCCGCCATCGCGCTTGTTGCCGGCCAACGTATCGGCCTGGATCGCGGCACCGATGGCCACCACTTGATCCGGGTCGATTTCGGTAAGCGGCTGACGACCGAAAGCTTCGGCGACGGCTTCGCGAACACGTGGAACGCGGGTCGAACCACCGACCATGACCACGGCGTGCACATCTTCCAGCTCGACGCCGGAATCGCGCACGGCGCGGCGGCAGGCTTTCAGACTGCGGGCGACCATTGGCTCGATCAGCGCATCGAAGGCTTCGCGGGTCAGTTGTGCTTTCCAGTCACCGTAGGCAACTTCAACACTGTCGGCATCCGTCAGGGCTTCTTTGGCGGCGCAGGCAGCTTGCAGCAGGCTGCGCTGTGCGCCCGGATCGAGGTCGGCGGACAAGCCCGCGCTCTCGATGATCCAGCCGGCAATCGCGTGATCGAAGTCATCGCCACCTAGCGCGCTATCGCCGCCGGTTGCCAGGACTTCGAATACACCGCCAGTAAGGCGCAGAATCGAAATATCGAATGTACCGCCGCCCAGGTCGTAAATGGCGACCAGGCCTTCGGCATGCTGATCCAGACCGTACGCTACCGCCGCCGCAGTCGGCTCGTTGAGCAGACGCAACACGTTCAGACCGGCGAGTTTCGCCGCGTCCTTCGTAGCCTGGCGCTGAGCATCGTCGAAGTACGCCGGAACGGTGATCACCGCGCCCACCAGCTCACCGCCAAGGGTAGCCTCAGCGCGCTGACGCAATACTTTCAGGATATCGGCGGAGACTTCGACCGGACTTTTCGGACCCTGCACGGTATCGATGAACGGCATGTGCGATTCGCCGCCGACAAAGCGGTACGGCAGCTGATCGCCCAATTGCTTGACGTCGGACAGACCACGACCCATCAGGCGCTTGACCGACAGCACAGTATTCAGGGGATCGGAGGACGCAGCCAGTTTGGCTGACTCGCCGACTTCGACGCGATCGGCGTGATAACGCACGGCGGAAGGCAGGATGACCCGCCCTTCAGCATCGGCCAGCGGCTCGGAAAGACCACTGCGCAACGCAGCGACCAGCGAATTGGTAGTACCCAAGTCGATCCCCACAGCCAGACGACGCTGGTGCGGTTGAGGACTTTGGCCGGGTTCGGCGATCTGCAGTAGGGCCATCGTGATCAGGACTTATCTGTATATCAGGCGTGCGACCGGAGCGGCACTGGGTTAATCGTCGAGGCGCTCTTCTAACTGGCGCACTTCGTAGGTGAGCTTGTCGAGGAACTGCATGCGCCGCATCAGGCGTTCGGCCTGCTCGCGTTGCGCTGCATCATCCCAACAGGCTGCGAAGCTTTCGCTGAGCTCTTCCTGGGCGGTTTTCAGGCGACGCTTGAACGCCGCGACACCGTCCAGATCGGCACTGTCCTGCAGATCTTCGAGCTCTTCGCGCCATTGCATCTGCTGCAGAAGAAACTCGGGATCGTGGACGGTGACTTCCATCGGCACTTCATGCCCACTGATGGTCAGCAGGTAGCGTGCACGCTGGGCCGGACTCTTGAGTGTCTGGTAGGCATCGTTGAGCCGAGCAGACTGCTCGAGCGCCGACCGCTGCTCGCGCTCGGAAGCATCGGCAAAGCGGTCAGGATGAACGGCGCGCGCCAGCTCGCGATAGCGCGTGGCCAACTGCTCAAGATCCAGACGGAAGCCCGGTTGCAGCTCGAATAAAGCAAAATGACAAGGAATACCCACGACAAGCCTCAGATGTTGAAGCTTTCGCCGCAGCCACATTCACCGCGTACGTTGGGGTTGTTGAACTTGAAGCCTTCGTTCAACCCTTCCTTGACGAAGTCGAGCTCGGTGCCGTCGAGGTAGGCCAGGCTTTTCGGGTCGATGATCACCTTCTCGCCGTGACTTTCGAACACCTGATCTTCTGCAACCACCTCGTCGACAAACTCCAGCACGTAGGCAAGGCCGGAACAGCCTGTGGTGCGAACACCCAGACGAATCCCTTCACCCTTGCCGCGCCCGTCGAGGGAGCGTCGCACGTGTCGAGCAGCCGCTTCTGTCATGCTGATAGCCATCGTTGACTCCTTACTCGTCGCCAAATCTTGAAAGTCAGATCAAGCCTTTCTTCTGCTTGTAATCGCGAACGGCCGCCTTGATGGCGTCTTCAGCGAGAACCGAGCAGTGAATTTTCACTGGCGGCAGGGCCAGTTCTTCGGCCAGCTGAGTGTTCTTGATGGTTTCAGCTTCGTCCAGGGTCTTGCCCTTCATCCACTCGGTAGCGAGGGAGCTGGAGGCGATAGCCGAACCGCAGCCGTAGGTCTTGAACTTGGCGTCTTCGATAACGCCCTGATCGTTGACCTTGATTTGCAGACGCATCACGTCGCCGCACGCCGGAGCGCCGACCATGCCGGTGCCGACATCCGGATCTTCGGCATTCATCTTGCCGACGTTACGCGGGTTTTCGTAGTGGTCGATGACCTTTTCGCTGTAAGCCATGATTCTCAATCCTCACTCATCAGGGCCGCTCTTGAGACCCTGCAACTGCGCTGCGTAAACCGCCGCGTCGCTACAGGATCTGTATCCGGCGGCTTCTATATTTAGTGTGCCGCCCACTCGATCTTCGAGATATCGACGCCGTCTTTGTACATGTCCCACAGCGGCGACAGAGCGCGCAGTTTGGTAACGGCCTCGCAGACTTTCTGCGCGGCGTAGTCGATTTCTTCTTCGGTGGTGAAACGGCCGAAGGTGAAGCGGATCGAGCTGTGTGCCAGTTCGTCGTTGCGGCCCAGGGCGCGCAGTACGTACGAAGGCTCCAGCGACGCCGAGGTGCAGGCCGAACCGGACGATACCGCCAGATCCTTGAGCGCCATGATCAGCGACTCGCCTTCAACGTAGTTGAAGCTCAGGTTCAGGTTGTGCGGAACGCGGGCGGTCAGGCTGCCGTTGACGTACAGCTCTTCCAGGTGCTCGACCTGCTTGTAGAAGCGGTCGCTCAACGCCTTGATACGGACGTTTTCGGCAGCCATGTCTTCCTTTGCCACACGGAACGCTTCGCCCATGCCGACGATCTGGTGGGTAGCCAGGGTGCCGGAACGCATGCCGCGTTCGTGACCGCCACCGTGCATGGTCGCTTCGATGCGCACACGCGGCTTGCGGCTGACGTACAGCGCGCCGATGCCTTTAGGGCCGTAGGTCTTGTGGGCGGAGAACGACATCATGTCGACTTTCAGTTTCTGCAGGTCGATTTCGACCTTGCCGGTGGACTGAGCAGCGTCGACGTGGAACAGAATACCCTTCGAACGAAGCAGCTCGCCGATGGCGGCGATGTCATTGACGGTGCCGATTTCGTTGTTCACGTGCATTACCGACACCAGGATGGTGTCTTCGCGCAGCGCGGCTTCGATCATGGCCGGGGTGATCAGGCCATCTTCGGTCGGATCGAGGTAGGTGACTTCGAAACCTTCACGCTCCAGTTGGCGCATGGTGTCGAGGACGGCCTTGTGTTCGATCTTGGAGGTAATCAGGTGTTTGCCCTTGGAGGCATAGAAATGTGCCGCACCCTTGATTGCCAGGTTGTCGGACTCGGTGGCACCGGAGGTCCAGACGATTTCACGCGGGTCGGCGTTGACCAGATCGGCCACCTGACGACGGGCGTTTTCGACGGACTCTTCGGCTTTCCAGCCGAACACGTGGGAACGGGACGCCGGGTTACCGAAGTTTCCGTCGACCAGCAGGCATTCACTCATTTTTTGCGCAACGCGCGGATCGACCGGGGTGGTCGCAGAGTAATCAAGGTAAATCGGCAATTTCATGGACTATCTCCTAAATCAGGCTGGCTGGCGTGCCGCTAGCTCTCTGGCTGTCATTCGACGGCGGACGCTTCAATCTTGTCCAGGCGCGGCGCCTTGCCATTGCAACGACGCTGATCCTGACGCTGGGCCACTTCCTGCACCTCACGGCGAGTTACGAGGTCGGCCAAGCTGATACCGCTGAGAAATTCGTGAATCTGCAGGCTCAGGTCGCACCACAGGTGATGGGTCAGGCAGGTGTCACCGGAGTGGCAGTCGCCCTGGCCCTGGCATTTTGTTGCATCGACCGATTCGTTCACCGCATCGATCACCTGAGCCACCTGGATGCCCTGCATGTCGCGGGACAACTGGTAGCCACCGCCCGGCCCGCGAACACTGGAAACCAGGTTGCTGCGGCGCAGCTTGGCGAAAAGCTGTTCGAGATAGGACAGGGAGATGCCTTGGCGCTCGGAGATATCGGCCAGGGACACCGGCCCGTGTTGCGCGTGCAACGCCAGGTCAAGCATGGCGGTCACGGCGTATCGGCCTTTTGTAGTCAGTCGCATGGACAATTACCACGGAGTTCGGAATGGGCGGGAGTATGCAATTCCCGAGCATTTAAGTCAACTATAAGACCTAGTGCTTTAGTCGGGTTTACCCGCAAAAGAGCGCGCGAATGATAGCAGGGTCTGCGGCCTAATGGCACACCGGTCGACAGCAGCCCTGCAAGTGCGTCAGTGGAGCTTGGATTCGTCCTTGCCCTTGACGCAGGCGAAGTCTTCTTCACGCAGCTCGGGCAGATCTTTCGCACAGTAATTGCTGCCCAGATCCTTCAGCGCGCCGCACATTCCTTCCAGACGCCCGTCCACCGCTTGCAGGTGATCGAGCAACTGGCCGATGGCACGCGCCACCGGATCGGGCATGTCTTCACTGACGCCGTAGGCGTCGAAGCCGATCTTCTCGGCCATCGCCTTGCGCTTGGCGTCGGCCTCGTCATCGGACTTGACGATGATCCGGCCCGGAATCCCCACCACAGTGGCGCCCGGAGGCACTTCCTTGGTGACCACAGCATTGGAACCGACCTTGGCGCCGGCACCAACGGTAAACGGGCCAAGCACCTTTGCGCCTGCCCCTACCACAACGCCATCACCGAGCGTCGGGTGACGCTTGCCCTTGTTCCAGCTGGTACCACCCAGGGTCACACCCTGATAGATCGTCACGTCGTCGCCGATTTCAGCGGTTTCGCCGATCACGATGCCCATACCGTGGTCGATGAAAAAGCGCCGACCGACCTTGGCGCCCGGATGGATCTCGATTCCGGTCAGCCAGCGACCGAAGTTCGACACCAGCCGCGCCAGCCATTTCAGATCGTTGCGCCAGAGCATGCCGGCCAGTCGATGAATCCAGATTGCATGCATGCCGGGATAGCAGGTCAGGACTTCAAAAGCGTTACGCGCCGCCGGGTCTCGGTGGAATACGCTCTGGATATCTTCACGCAAACGCTCGAACATCATTAATCCTTCCGCTTAAGGAGCTCGCCACGGGCCGCTTTCTGGGTTTCCGTGAGGATGCCACGCAAAATATTCATTTCCGCCCGGCTGACCGAGCTGCGTCCGTACAACCGGCGCAGGCGCGCCATCAAGTGCCGCGGTTTTTCCGGATCGAGGAATTCGATGGCCACCAGAGTCTGCTCCAGGTGCTCATAAAACCGCTCCAGCTCATCCATGGTCGCAAGCTCTGCGCTTTTCACGGAGGCCACTTCTTCCTTCTCGATCTTGGTCGGCTGGCCCTGCGCAGCCAGCCACGCCATGCGCACTTCATAACTCAACACCTGCACCGCCGCCCCGAGGTTCAGCGAGCTGAATTCAGGATCGGAGGGAATGTGCACGTGATAGTGACATCGCTGCAGCTCGTCATTGGTCAGGCCGGAATCTTCACGACCGAACACCAGCGCGATTTCCGCGCCCTGCCCCGCCTCCTCGACCACTTTGGTCCCGCACTCGCGCGGATCCAGCAATGGCCAGGGAATGCGCCGGTCACGGGCGCTGGTACCGAGCACCAGATTGCAACCGACCAAGGCGTCTTCCAAGGTGGCGACGACTTGTGCGCTTTCAAGGATGTCACCGGCACCGGAAGCGCGGGCATCGGCTTCGTGATGCGGAAAGACTCGCGGATCAACCAGCACCAACCGCGACAGGCCCATGTTTTTCATGGCGCGCGCGGTCCCGCCGATGTTTCCCGGATGGCTGGTATTGACCAGGACGACACGAATATTTTGCAGCACGGCGGGCGCTCTCGGACTCGGCAAAGGGGTGCAAATCTTACAGAACAGCCTACCGTTAAGCTATGAAAGCGAACAGCGACCTTCACCTGAAGAAAAGTTCTGATAGAATGCGCGGCTTTCTTTAACAACCTTAGGTGACACATCCATGCAGCCCATGCTGAATATCGCGCTGCGCGCCGCCCGCAGCGCCAGTGAACTGATCTTCCGCTCCATCGAGCGCCTGGATACCATCAAGGTCGACGAAAAAGACGCCAAGGATTACGTATCCGAGGTCGATCGCGCCGCCGAACAGAAAATCATCGACGCCCTGCGCAAGGCTTACCCGAATCACTCGATCATGGGTGAAGAGACCGGCCTGCACGCCGGCACCGGCATCGAAGGCGAAGAATACCTGTGGATCATCGATCCGCTGGACGGCACCACCAACTTCCTGCGCGGCATTCCTCACTTCGCTGTCAGCATTGCCTGCAAATACCGTGGTCGCCTGGAACACGCCGTTGTTCTGGATCCGGTTCGCCAGGAAGAATTCACCGCCAGCCGTGGTCGCGGCGCTCAACTGAACGGTCGTCGCCTGCGCGTCAGCGGTCGCACCAGCCTGGACGGCGCTCTGCTCGGTACCGGTTTCCCGTTCCGTGACGACCAGATGGACAACCTCGACAACTACCTGGGCATGTTCCGCGCTCTGGTTGGCCAGACTGCCGGCATTCGCCGCGCCGGTTCGGCAAGTCTGGACCTGGCTTACGTGGCCGCCGGCCGTTTCGACGCGTTCTGGGAGTCGGGTCTGTCCGAGTGGGACATGGCCGCTGGCGCCCTGCTGATTCAGGAAGCAGGCGGCCTGGTGAGCGACTTCACCGGCGGTCACGACTTCCTTGAAAAAGGCCACGTTGTTGCCGGCAACACCAAATGCTTCAAGGCAGTTCTGACGGCGATCCAGCCGCACCTGCCGGCCTCGCTGAAGCGCTAAGCGTTTCGCGAAACCAAAAAAACACCCTTCGGGGTGTTTTTTTATGGGCATGAAAAAGCACCCCGAAGGGTGCTTTTCTTATAAGCCATCAACCAGTTACTGGCCCGGCTCGTTCTGTGACAGGATCAGCTTGCCTTCCTTGTCGACCGGAATCTGATTGCCCGGATCACGATCCATCCGCACCTTGCCTTCCTTGCCGTCCAGCGAATACCGGACGTCATAGCCCACGACCTTGTCGCTGATGTCATTCACGGTGTTGCAGCGAGTCTGAGTCGTGGTGTAGGTATCACGCTCCTGCATACCCTCCTGAACCTTGTTACCGGCGTAACCACCACCGACCGCACCGGCCACCGTGGCAATCTTCTTGCCGGTGCCACCGCCAATCTGGTTACCCAGCAGACCACCTGCCAGCGCACCGACCACGGTGCCGGCGATCTGGTGTTGATCTTTCACCGGCGCCTGCCGGGTCACTGTCACATCCTTGCACACTTCACGTGGAGTCTTGATTTGTGTTTTGACCGGTTCTACGGCCAGCACTTGCGCATACTCAGGGCCGCTTTTAACCAGGCTGTAGGTGGCAACAGCACCCCCGGCAGTCACACCGACAGCACCCAATACCGCACCAACCAGCAACGACTTGTTCACATGAACCTCCTGACCATCACATGCGGGACGCGCCCGCGCTTCTCCCAGCCTTGGAGCAAAAAAAAAGACGCGAGTTCAACTCGCGTCTTTTTTGACTGACAACCGGGAAAACGATGGCCGTTATGGACGGTCGTCGACTTCCTTCTCGGTATTGACCGGCGGAATCAGGTCTTCCGTCGACAGGTTCAGCCAGATCAGCACCACGTTGGCGATGTAGATCGACGAGTAGGTACCCGCCAGAACACCCACCAGCAGCGCCAGGGAGAAGCCGTACAGGTTGTCACCGCCGAAGAACAGCAGCGCCGCGATCGCCAGCAAGGTCGAAACCGAGGTCGCGATGGTCCGCAGCAGGGTCTGGGTGGTCGAGATGTTGATGTTCTCGATCAGCGTGGCCTTGCGCAGAACACGGAAGTTCTCACGCACCCGGTCGAACACGACGATGGTATCGTTCAGCGAGTAACCGATGATCGCCAGTACCGCCGCCAGCACCGTCAGGTCGAAGGTGATCTGGAAGAACGACAGGATACCCACGGTCACGATCACGTCATGGATCAGCGACACGATGGCGCCGACCGCAAACTTCCACTGAAAGCGGAAAGCCAGGTAGATCAGGATACCGCCGAGTGCCAGCAGCATGCCGAGGCCGCCCTGGTCACGCAGTTCTTCGCCGACCTGCGGGCCGACGAACTCGACGCGCTTGACGGTCGCCGGGTTGTCGCCGCCAACCTTCTGCAGCGCTTCCGCCACCTGATGGCCCAGCTGCGGGTCTTCACCCGGCATGCGCACCAGCAGATCGGTGGTCGCGCCGAAATTCTGCACGACAGCTTCGTGATAACCGGAAGAAACCAGTTGCTCACGCACCTTGGTGACATCGGCCGGACGCTCGTAGGTCAGCTCGATGAGCGTACCGCCGGTGAAGTCCAGACCCCAGTTCATGCCCTTGTGGAACACACTGAAGATTGCCAGCAAGGTCAGGAATACGGTGACGCCGAACGCAAAGTTGCGGACGCCCATGAAGTTGATTGTACGTAACATGGCAGCCCCTTAAATCCACAACTTCTTGAAGTCACGACCGCCGAAGATCAGGTTGACCATCGCGCGGGTGACCATGATGGCCGTGAACATCGAAGTCAGAACCCCGAGGGACATGGTTACTGCGAAGCCCTTCACCGGGCCGGTGCCCATGGCGAAGAGGATGCCGCCGACCAGCAAGGTGGTCAGGTTGGCGTCGAGAATCGCAGTGAATGCCCGACCGAAGCCTTCGTTGATTGCACGCTGCACGGTCATGCCGGCGGCGATCTCTTCACGAATCCGCGAGAAGATCAGTACGTTGGCGTCGACCGCCATACCCATGGTCAACACGATACCGGCGATACCCGGCAGGGTCAGCGTGGCACCCAGCAGCGACATCAGCGCCAGCAGCAGCACCATGTTCACCGCCAGTGCAACGGTGGCGATCAGGCCGAAGAAACGGTAGATGGCGATGATGAACAGCGAGACGAACAGCATGCCCCACAGCGATGCATCGATACCCTTGGTGATGTTGTCCGCACCCAGGCTCGGGCCGATGGTGCGTTCTTCAGCAAAGTACATCGGAGCGGCCAGACCACCGGCACGCAGCAGCAGCGCCAGTTCGGACGACTCGCCCTGGCCGTTCAGGCCAGTGATACGGAACTGAGCACCCAGCGGCGACTGAATGGTCGCCAGGCTGATGATTTTCTTCTCTTCCTTGAAGGTCTGCACCGCGACGTCTTTCTCGACGCCATCGACCACTTGCTTGGTGTAAGTGGTGACCGGACGCTGCTCGATGAAGATCACCGCCATGCTGCGACCGACGTTGCTGCGGGTCGCGCGGCTCATCAGCTCGCCACCGTGGCCATCCAGACGGATGTTCACTTCAGGGGTGCCGTGCTCGCCGAAACCGGCCTTGGCGTCAGTCACCTGGTCACCGGTGATGATCAGGCCACGCTCGATCTGGGCAGGAGGACGCTTGCCTTCGCGGAATTCGAAGGTCTCGGAAGTGGCTTTCGAAGCGCCCGGCTCTGCAGCCAGACGGAACTCCAGGTTCGCCGTCTTGCCGAGGATACGCTTGGCTTCGGCAGTGTCCTGCACGCCCGGCAGCTCAACCACGATACGGTTGGCGCCCTGACGCTGGACGATCGGTTCGGCAACACCCAGCTCGTTGACGCGGTTACGTACCGTGGTCAGGTTCTGCTTGATGGAGTATTCACGGATTTCCGCCAGCTTGGCCGGGGTCATCGCCAGACGCAGCACCGGTTGACCGTTGAGGTCGGCCGGAACAATGTCGAAATCGTTGAAATTCTTGCGGATCAGCGCACGGGCCTGTTCGCGGGAATCAGCATCGCTGAAGCCCAGCTGAATGGCGCCATTGAGTTGCGGCAGGCTGCGATAACGCAGTTTCTCTTTGCGCAACAGGCTCTTGACGTCGCCTTCGTAGACTTTCAGGCGGGCATCGAGGGCTTTGTCCATGTCCACTTCCAGCAGGAAGTGCACACCACCGGACAAGTCCAGACCCAGCTTCATCGGGTGCGCGGCCACGCTGCGCAGCCATTGCGGAGTGGTTTGTGCCAGGTTCAGCGCGACGACGTAGTCATCACCCAATGCCTTGCGGACAACGTCCTTGGCCGGCAGCTGGTCTTCAGCCTTGGTCAGACGGATCAGACCGCCCTTGCCGTTCGCAGCCAGGCTCGAAGCCTTGACGTTGATCCCGGATTCCTTGAGCGCGGTGCTCACGCGATCCAGATCGGCCTGATTGACCTGCAGGGCCGTGCTGGCGCCGCTGATCTGAATGGCCGGGTCATCGGGGTATAGATTCGGAGCGGAATAAATCAGACCGATCGCCAGCACCGCCAGGATCAGAATGTATTTCCACAGAGGATATTTGTTCAGCATCACGCCGCCCGTTATGAACGCGGGGCGCCTTGCGCGCCCCGTCGATTGAGTAGAAGTTGGAACCTTAGATCGCTTTCAGCGTGCCTTTTGGCAGTGTGGCGGCGATGGCGCCCTTCTGGAACTTCATTTCCACGGTGTCGGAAACTTCCAGAACCACGAAGTCATCGGCCACTTTAGTGATCTTGCCGGCGATGCCGCCGGTGGTGACCACTTCGTCGCCCTTCTGCAGGCTGCTCAGCAGGTTCTTCTGCTCTTTGGCGCGCTTGGCCTGTGGACGCCAGATCATCAGGTAGAAGATGACCAGGAAGCCGACCAGGAAAATCCACTCGAAGCCGCCGCCCATAGGCGCTGCAGCCGGTGCAGCCGCGTCAGCCATGGCATTAGAGATAAAAAAGCTCATTTAGCACTCCAGTTGCAAATGTTGAATCTTGGGGTCAGAAAACTCAGTCCAAAGGCGGAACGGGAAGCCCGCGTTTGGCGTAGAAGGCATCGACAAAGGCGGCCAATGTACCCTGTTGAATAGCCTCGCGCAAACCAGCCATCAGCACCTGATAATGGCGCAAATTGTGGATGGTATTGAGCATGCTGCCGAGCATTTCGCCGCACTTGTCCAGATGATGCAGATAAGCGCGGGAGAAGTTCTGGCAGGTATAGCAATCGCAGGTCGGATCCAGAGGCGAATCATCATGGCGATGGAACGCGTTACGGATCTTCAGCACGCCTGTATCAATGAACAGATGCCCATTGCGGGCATTACGGGTTGGCATCACGCAATCGAACATGTCCACACCGCGGCGCACACCCTCAACCAGATCTTCCGGTTTGCCAACGCCCATAAGGTAACGAGGTTTGTCAGCCGGCATCATGCCCGGCAGGTAGTCCAGCACCTTGATCATTTCGTGCTTGGGCTCGCCCACCGACAGACCGCCGATGGCCAGGCCGTCGAAGCCGATCTTGTCCAGGCCTTCCAGCGAGCGCATGCGCAAGTCCTGATGCATGCCGCCCTGAACGATGCCGAACAGCGCTGCCGTGTTGTCGCCATGGGCATTCTTCGAACGCTGGGCCCAGCGCAGCGACAGCTCCATGGATACACGGGCCACGTCTTCGTCAGCCGGGTACGGGGTGCATTCATCGAAGATCATCACGATGTCGGAGCCCAGATCGCGCTGGACCTGCATCGACTCTTCCGGGCCCATGAATACTTTCGAGCCGTCGACCGGGGAGGCGAAGGTCACGCCCTCCTCCTTGATCTTGCGCATGGCGCCGAGGCTGAACACCTGGAAACCGCCGGAGTCGGTCAGGATCGGGCCTTTCCACTGCATGAAATCGTGCAGGTCGCCGTGCGCCTTGATCACTTCGGTGCCCGGGCGCAGCCACAGGTGGAAGGTGTTGCCCAGAATGATTTCCGCGCCAATCGCCTCGATATCACGCGGCAACATGCCCTTGACCGTGCCATAGGTGCCCACCGGCATGAAGGCCGGGGTCTCGACGGTGCCACGGGGAAAGGTCAGACGACCGCGACGAGCCTTGCCATCGGTGGCAAGCAACTCGAAAGACATACGACAGGTGCGACTCATACGGATTCCTCTGGGCCGCGGGGGGCGGGATTACGGGTGATGAACATCGCATCACCGTAGCTGAAAAAGCGGTATCCGTTATCGACCGCGGCTTTGTAGGCAGCCATGGTTTCCGGATAACCGGCGAATGCCGAAACCAGCATCAACAGCGTGGATTCGGGCAAATGGAAATTGGTGACTAAGGCATCGACCACATGAAACGGCCGGCCCGGGAAGATAAAGATGTCGGTGTCGCCACTGAACGGCTTGAGCACGCCATCGCGGGCGGCGCTTTCCAGCGAACGCACGCTGGTGGTGCCGACAGCGATGACGCGACCGCCACGCTCACGGCAAGCGGCGACGGCATCGACCACATCCTGACCGACTTCCAGCCACTCGGTGTGCATGTGGTGATCTTCGATCTTCTCGACGCGCACCGGCTGGAACGTACCCGCGCCAACGTGCAGCGTGACGAATGCAGTCTCGACGCCCTTGGCGGCGATCGCTTCCATCAGCGTCTGATCGAAATGCAGCCCAGCAGTCGGTGCCGCCACCGCGCCGAGTTTCTCGGCATACACGGTCTGATAGCGCTCGCGATCCGAACCTTCGTCCGGGCGATCTATATAAGGAGGCAACGGCATGTGGCCGACGCGATCAAGCAGCGGTAGCACTTCTTCGGCAAACCCCAGCTCGAACAGCGCATCGTGACGCGCCAGCATCTCGGCTTCGCCACCGCCGTCGATCAGGATCTTCGAACCCGGCTTCGGCGATTTGCTGGAACGTACATGGGCCAGCACACGGTGAGTATCGAGCACGCGTTCGATGAGGATTTCCAGCTTGCCGCCGGACTCCTTCTGCCCGAACAGGCGCGCCGGAATCACCCGGGTATTGTTGAACACCATCAGATCGCCGGGACGCAAATGCTCCAGCAGATCAGTGAATTGACGGTGTGCCAGGGCGCCGCTGACCCCATCCAGGGTCAACAGGCGACTACCGCGACGCTCGGCCAAAGGATGGCGGGCAATCAGCGAATCAGGAAGCTCGAAGGTAAAGTCAGCAACGCGCATGATGGGGTTCGTCTAGCAGGGCCGGAAAGTCTAGCGGAAATATCGAAAATTGACCATGAAACGTGATTGACCAACGGTAGGCACCTCTCTATACTTCGCCGCCATTGAGCCCTGATGGCGGAATTGGTAGACGCGGCGGATTCAAAATCCGTTTTCGAAAGGAGTGGGAGTTCGAGTCTCCCTCGGGGCACCAAAATTAGAAAAGGTCTTGCTTAGCAAGGCCTTTTTTTTCGTCTGCCGGAAAGTGCCACTGGCCAACCGGCGAGATTTCACACAGGTTCACTGCATGGAAACGTCACTGGAAACCGTTGCCCTGTTCTCCCTCAAACTCGCGTATGAGGAAGAAGGCTTGAGCCCGATTCTGCGCGATGACATGGTCATGGGCGACTATCAGAAAGACGTGTTCGAATTGCTGGTGCGCCGGGGTGATGTCGAGACGATCCAGTTCAAGATGAACGAGTGCCTGGCGCTGGCGATGGATGCGCTGGGTGGCGTCGAGAAACCGTTGGGGCGCGAACTGCACAAGTTGTCGACCGACTTCAGTCAGGCGCAGTCGCTGGAGCAGCTGGATCAGCCGCTGCTCGCGCTCAAGGGTTATCTCAAGGACATTCTTTAAGCTACGCAGATGAAGAAAGTGGCGCGAAGCTTCTATTTTGATATCTTGCCGTCCACTCGCTAGAGGCCTGTCAACCGCCTCTGTTATCGCGTACTCGGGAATGAACCAAAATGGATGCTGTGTTGTGCTTGCTGGTGATGGCTGGAACCTGGCTGTGGGTAGTGAAGCAACGGGGTGAGTGGAACCTGTTGCTGGCCAACCTTGCCGGCGCCGGAAGTGGCGTGGTAACCGGTATTGTGTTCACGCTGATTTACGACGCAGTCATTGGTACGTCGATGGCGACACCCAACCTGAATCGCAGTCTGGTGGTGTTCATCACCAGCGCGGGTGTTCTGGCGGGGGTATGGCTGTGGATTGCCAATCGCCGTCACCCCGAACATCCGGTTGCACGGCAGGTGCTCGGCGCGGCGTGTGGCCTGGCCGCCGGCATGGCGACCCTGATGTTTCTCGCGGTGAATTATTTCCCCCACACGTGACTGGACGGCGTGACTATTTAACATTCAGGCACAGTTGCCGGGGTAGCTGGATCAGCCAGGCATCGCCCTAGCTGAAACCGAAGTTGGATCATGGAAACGCCACTTCAACAAACACCGACCGGACAAGGTCAGCGTCACTGACTTGTCTTTAAAAGCGTCTGCGCCCACGATCGCGGACTACTCACGTCCCCCAGACCTCGCTCCGACCTTATACTTACATACGCAGGAATAGTTACGCCTACTGGACGCAGATCCTTCATATCGTATGCTTTAGCGTCTTCAAGCAAGTCCTTCTTGTTACCCGTAACGATGATCAAGATAGACTCATTCGGCGCTAGATAGTCGCTTCGAATACGTACTGTTTTCAACGGCGGTCCGTTCGGTTCCTCTTCTACCTTTCCCACAAAGCCCTGCATCACTTGAACAAAATCACCATGATGCGCATTGAGAACTATATCTACCGATTTGGCAGTCCCCCTTCCTTCATTTTTAACAACAAAAAATGATCGAAAGTTGTCCCCATCAATTTCTCGATTCGCCTCAGTCCCGACGAGCTTCGGTTGAAGGTACATTTCCAACAGTAAAGGGCTGGTCAGCGCCACGTTGACCACACTGACAAACAGTGCTGAGACTGAGAGTGTCGTGGCAAACTTCGAAGAATTACTCATGAGCGTACATACAACCGTATTTGAATGATTAGGGAACAACGTACAACCAGAAATTTCTGCCTCTTAAAAGGCGTATAGAAATACTCTTCCAGAGAGTTAGAAGAAGCCTTTATTGCTGAAGTCGATTATCTGCCCTTCCTCCTTTCCACGAAAACGCATTGGTAGTGCTCGCTCTTAGCGCCGAGCCCTCAGCACCCGAATATCCGTCGCAAACCCGTCCGCACCGACCATTTTCTTCCAGCCCACATACTGAAACTCGCCCCGCTCATCGATGTAATCCCCCTTCTCCACCGACCTGCCGCCGACGATCGCCACGCGTTTTTCCTCACCACAGCCGCCATCCGACGGCCGAACGGTGTAGATCACATACGGCTTCACATATTGCGTGGCGCGAAAGTATTGGCCGCAGACTTCATCGACGGTAATCATCATGGTTTTCAGGCGTGCTTCGCCGTCCGTGTCTTCGTGGAGTTTGAGGAAGGAAATTTCGCCGACATCGCTGTAGCCGAGCGAACGGGCGCGTTGGTATTCAGGGGAGTTCTGGTGGGCGATTCGACCTTGCTCGGCGGCCTGGTTCATTCTGTCGGCGAACTCGGCTTTGCCACGGGCAATCATCGCATCGGCCTCGGCCGCTACGTTTTCGCATTGGGCGAATTCCCCGGAGGCGAGGTACTGGGGAGGCAGGTTCGTGCGGTGCTCATTCATGCTCCCCTGGCTGTTCTCCAGATCGCCCATCACCTCAAAGGCGCCGGGTACGCGACCGCTTTGGACGTCAGCCATTTTTTCCTGCATGCGCTGACAGTTGGCGAGGTAATACTTCCAGCTGTTTTCCGGGTGCTCTTTCCAGGCGGCGAATGCCGGAGTCAGCGTGGTAGCAAGGACGAACGCACAAAACAGACGGCAGGTTTTGAGAGCAGGCATGAGTAGTCCATTACGGAGATGAAGTCAGTGGCGCGACGCTACTATTTTGCTATCTTGCCGTCCACTGTCGAGCAAGGTGCCAAAGGCCTGATCAACACCGATTCAGAAGTGAAGAATGCGATGGAAATAGCCGTTATGTTTGTTGCCTGGGCGGCCATGTGGGTATGGGTTGTCAGGCAGCGTGGTGCCTGGAATCTGATCCTCGCCAATGTGCTCGGCGCCGCCAGCGGCATGATGGTAGGCGTGGTGGTCTCGGAGTTTTACATTCGCCTGTTCGGGGCGGACCGGCCGCCCATACCCGGGCTCATGGGCACAGTACTGCAGATGCTGACAACCGCTGCGGCGCTGGTGGGTGTATGGATGCTGGTATCCCATCGATCGCAGGTCGAACATCCTGTTGCGCGTCAGCTACTGGCAGGTCTTTGCGGCACCGTGGCCGGCCTGACAACATTCATGTTTTTTGCACTCAAATAATTTTGCCGGCGTTGAATGCGATGGTTGCTGTAGCAGCGGATGTCTATTTTGCTATCTTGCCGCCCATCTCAGCACTGCGAGCGCTGAATTCAGGTTTTGCAGGTTTAAGGAAAGGATCGAATGGAGTTTCTGCGTTTTCTGGCATTTGTCGCGGCCTGGGGTTTGATGTGGCGCTGGGTGGTGAAAAACCGCGGCAGCTGGAATCTGTTTTACGCCAACCTGGTCGGTGTCGCGGGCGGTTTCATTGTTTCGATGGTGGTGCTGGCGATCACTTTTTCACTGTTCCCGTCGGCGCATCGCTACGACGCCGCGCAGACTGAAAACGTCGTGGCACAGCAGGAAGCCGAGCCGACCTCGTTGCTGCCGGAGGCCGAGGCGGTTGCGAGCCCCGCTGCGCTGAAAGATGCGCCGGTGTTTGCCGCTATCGAGCCGGACAACAAGCCTTCTCCAGCGGATTCCGCGTTGCTGCCGAACTACGCCAGTCGGGCGCCGAAGACGATGTCGGTGCAAACCGTGATCGACCAGAGTGACGATGAGGGGCGCAAGGCCCTGACGGCGCTGAGCAAAAAACTGCGCGCCGACGTCCAGGGCGACAAGTCGATGCTGGCGTATGTCATGTGCAGCCCGTTCGTGACCAGCACCTTGCGCTTCCCCGCATCTGCCCGTTTTGCCGACAGCAAAAGCCTGACGCCGCAGCGCTTCAAGGATCAGGTTTACAGCTTCAGCAACACCGTCACCGCGCGGAACATGAATGGCGACGACGTGACGTACCGCTTCGACTGCTCCGTACAGGAACAGCCAAGCGTTGACTCGACACCTGCCGAATGGCGCCTGATGGCGCTGAAGCTAGAAAAAACGGGCTCTTAAGCCTGGTTTAAGGGTTCGAGGCGCCGGCTGCGCTATCATCGCCGGCCTGTGCGCCTTGAGCTTTTCCCCCGATGCCTCCGACACCTGATGACCTGAGCCCGTTGCCTGCTGTTCTGGCCGGGCCACTGCTGCGCCGACTGGAACCGACGCGCTTAGTGCTTTGGCTGGTCGGCAGCCGCGAACTGTCGTTGACCTTGCGCTTGCAAGGCGTAGGAGACATTCCACTGGATGCCGGGAAATGTACGGTCATTCCTGTGGGTATCCTGGCGTTTGTTCACCTGATCAACGTTCCGCTGGAAACCGTCCTGCCCTGCGACACCCGCATCGACTACGACCTGTTGATCGATGGCTTGCAGCCCATCGCCGACTGGGCGCCACACCTGCTCTACGACGACGCCACCTGCCCGAACTTCGTCCTGCGTTCGCGTATCGATCAGTTGCTCCACGGTTCCTGCCGCAAACCCCATCACCCGGCCGCCGACGGCCTGCTCTGCGTTGACCGGTTGCTGGCTGCCGAAACCGATCCGCAGCAACGCCCCGCCCTATTGATGATGAGCGGCGATCAGGTTTACGCCGACGACGTTGCCGGTCCGATGTTGCGGGCGATTCATGCCCTGATCGAACGCCTCGGTCTGTTTGGTGAGCACCTCGAAGGCGCGGTGGTCAGCGACAGCGCCAAGCTCTACGAGCACCCGGCCAGCTACTACCATCGTGCGGATTTGCTGCCGGCACTGGAAAGCAACGAGTCCCTGCGCGAGCGTTTTTTCGGTGGTGCGCGCAAGCCGATTTTCACCAGCAGCAGCGCCGACAATCACCTCGTGACCTTTGCCGAAGTCATGACGATGTATTTGCTGGTGTGGTCGCCAACGCCCTGGACTCTGGTCAATCCGCAGCCGCCAGCACTGACGCCTGACCGCCTCAAGCGCTATGCCCTCGAACAGACCCGCATCGACGGTTTCAAGGCCGGCCTCGGCCAGGTGGCCCGGGCATTGGCGCACCTGCCGAGCCTGATGATCTTCGATGACCACGACATCACCGACGACTGGAACCTGTCCGCGCAATGGGAGGAAACGGCCTACGGCCATCCGTTCTCCAAACGCATCATCGGCAACGCGCTGATCGCCTACATGTTGTGTCAGGGTTGGGGCAACAATCCGGATGCATTCAGCGCAGTGCTGGAGAAAACCCGAGGCCTGAACGCCAGCGGTGACGACCGCTATCTCGATGCTCCCGTGCAGGACGAATTGATCGGGGAACTGCTGCGTTTTCAGCAATGGCATTTCGTATTGCCGACCAACCCGGCGCTGGTGGTGCTCGACACCCGCACCCGACGCTGGCGCAGCGAAATGGCGCTCAAGCAACCGTCGGGTTTGCTGGACTGGGAAGCCTTGAGCGAACTGCAGCAGGAACTGCTCGACCATCCTTCGGCGATCATCGTTTCGCCGGCACCAATCTTCGGTGTGAAACTGATCGAAACCGTGCAACGAGTATTCAGCTGGTGCGGTTATCCACTGCTGGTGGACGCAGAAAACTGGATGGCCCATCGCGGCGCAGCCCAGGTAATCCTGAACATTTTCCGACACTCACGTACACCGGGCAGTTACGTGGTGCTGTCAGGCGACGTGCATTATTCCTTCGTCTATGAAGTCCTGATCCGACACCGCAAGGCCGGCCCGCGCATCTGGCAAATCACCAGCAGCGGCATCAAAAACGAATTCCCGCCTACCCTGCTGGAATGGTTTGACCGCCTCAACCGCTGGCTCTACTCACCACGCTCGCCGCTCAACTGGCTGACCAAACGCCGCCGCATGCGCGTCGTCCCGTACGTGCCGGAACACGCCGAAGCGGGTGAACGGCTGTGGAACTCGGCGGGGATTGGTCAGGTGTTTTTCAATCAACAGGGGCAACCGAAAGACATCATTCAGCACAACTCGAACGGCGCACCGAAGACCCGTATGTTGGCGCCGGATTTGTCGGACACCCCTGATTAGAAAAATCTCACGTAGAGAGTGAGAAGGA
The DNA here is from genome assembly GCF_002113125.1 of Pseudomonas sp. B20(2017). Taxonomy (GTDB): domain Bacteria; phylum Pseudomonadota; class Gammaproteobacteria; order Pseudomonadales; family Pseudomonadaceae; genus Aquipseudomonas. Next base: position 184,194 of record NZ_NEJP01000005.1, read on the forward strand.
TGGCAGGCTCGTCGGAATCAGCTTACAGAAGACCCAGAAACGTCTCGATGAGACTTCGGTGATACTCAGTACGCCGCAGGCAGCCCGTCTGTGGCACAGCCACGGGTAGGAATCGCCTTGTCGCCCTGTACTCATTTCTGAACGTTCTTTGTATCAAGCGAGGTGTGAGATGGACACTATCAACTACACCACAGCTCGTGCGCACTTGGCTGAAACCATGGAACGCGTGAATGAAGACTGCGCCCCATTGTTGGTAACCCGTCAAAAAGGCGAGCCTGTCGTCATGATGTCTCTGGCCGAATACAACGCGCTGGAAGAAACGGCTTATCTGCTGCGTTCTCCGGCCAATGCCGAGCGCTTGATCAAATCGATTGGCGAAATGCGCGCTGGAAAAGCCAAAGTCAGGCAGCTGTTCGAAGAATAAAAATCCAGTTCACGCCAACGGGCTGGGAAGACTACTTATGGTTTCAACAAAACGATAAGACCGGTCTCAAACGAATCAATCTTTTGATCAAAGCGATCCAGCGCCAAACCTTTGAAGGCTTGGGTAAACCGGAGCCGCTCAAGCACAACATGAGCGGCTTCTGGTCACGGCGGATAACTGCCGAGCATCGCCTGGTCTATGCAATCGTAGGCGGCGAAATCTGCGTCATAACTTGCAGATTTCACTACTGACCGGGGGATGAGACATGGCTCAGGGAACGGCCAACTCCTCTGACAATCATCCCCACCTCCCGCTCATCAATCGTCAGCGGCGGCAACAGCCGGATCGTCTTGCCGCGAGTGACGTTGATCAGCAGTCCATGATCCCGCGCGGCAATCAGTGTCAGGTCGCGGATCGGCTGTTTGAGTTCGATGCCGATCATCAGCCCTTGTCCACGAATCGCCAGCACATTCGGATTGTCCGCCAGCTCTGCGCGCAAGCGGGTCAGCAGGCGCTCACCCTGGACCCTGGCATTTTCCAGCAGGCCTTGTTCTTCGATGATCTCGAGCACGGTGCAACCTACCCGGCACGCCAGTGGATTGCCGCCGAAGGTGCTGCCGTGGCTGCCGGGGGTGAACAGATCCGCCGCCCGGCCTCGTGCCAGGCAGGCGCCGATCGGCACGCCGTTGCCCAGGCCCTTGGCGAGGGTCATGACGTCGGGAACGATGCCTTCGTGCTGGAACGCAAACCAGCGGCCGGTACGGCCGATGCCGGTCTGGATTTCGTCGAGCATCAACAGCCAGGCGTGGCGGTTGCACAATTCACGCAGGGTCTTGAGGTAGCCGGGCGGCGCCAGTTGCACACCGCTTTCACCTTGAATCGGTTCGACCAGAATCGCCACGATCCGCTGACCATGCTTGCGCTGCACTTGCTCCAGCGCCTCAAGATCGCCGAACGGCACTTTGACGAAATCCCCGGGCAAGTCATTGAAACCCAAGCGCACCGCCGGGCCATCGCTGGCGGACAGGGTGCCGAGGGTACGGCCATGAAACGCGTTGGCCATCACCACCACCAGCGGCTGCTCGATACCTTTGCGCCAGCCGTACAGACGTGCCAGTTTCAGCGCGGTTTCGTTGGCCTCGGCACCGGAGTTGTTGAAGAATGCCCGCTCCATCCCCGCCAGCCGAGTCAACTTCTGCGCCAGCGATTGTTGCCAGTCGATGCTGTAGAGATTGGAAGTGTGCAGTAGCAATCCGGCCTGCTCGCTGATCGCCGAGACGATGCGCGGGTGCGAGTGGCCGACATTGGTCACCGCCACGCCCGCCACCGCGTCCAGATACTCGCGGCCCGCCTGATCCCAGAGTCGGGTGCCCAGGCCTTTGATGAAGCTCAAGTCCAGCGGTTGATAAGTGTTCATCAGGGCGGCGCTCATGTCGGCAAACTCCAGCAAGGTGAGAAGTTGCTGGCAGTATGGTTATCCACCCGAACTGGATAAACTCGGCAAAACTTCAATCATTTAAAAGCCGGGCTTGATAATGGATCTTTTCCAGTCGATGAGCGTGTACGTCAAGGTTGTGGAGTCCGGCAGCATGACAGCGGCCGCGCTGCAGTGCGAAATGTCCACAACCATGGTGGGCAATCACCTGCGGGCGCTGGAGCAACGGCTCGGTGTGCAACTGTTGCAACGCACCACCCGCCGCCAGCGGCTGACCGAGTTCGGCAGCGTTTACTACCAGCGCTGCCTGGAAGTGCTCGGCCTGGTCGCCGACTCCGAACGCCTCGCCGAACAGACGCTCGATGAACCGCGCGGCATTCTGCGGGTTACTGCGCCGCTGACCTTTGGCGTTGAACGTCTGGCCCCGGCGCTCAGTGAGTTTTCCCTGCAATGTCCGCAGGTCAAACTCGACGTGATCCTGACCAACCGTCGCCCGGACCTGCTGGAAAGCGGTCTCGACGTGGCCTTCCGACTGGGCCACTTCGACCAGTCCAACCTGATCGCCCGCCCCCTGATCGACTACACCCTGACCGTCTGCGCCTCCCCGGAATACGTGGCCCGACGCGGCATGCCGCTCACGCCTGAAGAGCTGCGTCAGCACGACTGCCTGTCCTTCGCCTACCCCGCCGGCGATGACTGGCAATCGGTGGAAAAACAGTGGCGCCTCAGCGGCCCGGATGGCGAAATCATGGTCGACGTCAAAGGGCCAATGCTGATCAACAGTTCCGCCGGCCTGCATCAGGCCGCGCGCACCGGCATGGGCATCGTGATGCTGCCGGACGCGCTGGTGGAGCAGGACCTGCGCGACGGCCGACTGGTCGTCGTGATGCCGGACTACCAGCCGCCAAACCGGCCGATGCATCTGCTTTACGCGCCGGATCGCTATCGGCTGCCGAAACTGCGTCGCTTCGTCGAGTTCGCCATGCAGATGTGGGGCAGACCGTAAGCAACGCGACTACTGTTGGAAATACACCAGGGACGGGATCAACGAATGAACAAAGACATTTCAATACGCGACCTCCTGCCCACGGAAGTGGAGGCGGCAAGGCAGTTTCTCGAGCGGCACGGCTGGGGCCACCGCACCGGCACCGCCGAGCATTTCGCCCAGCTCATCCAGAACTCCCAACGCACCGCCATTGCATTGAGCGGCCAGCAGATTGTCGGTTTCGCCCGAGGCCTCACCGATGGTTTGTCCAACGGTTACCTGTCGATGGTAGTGGTCGACGGGCAACATCGGCGCGCGGGCATCGGGCGGGCGCTGGTTGAACATGTAATGGGCGACAACACCGACATTACCTGGGTTCTGCGTGCCGGGCGCGAAGGCGCGGAAGCGTTTTTCGCCAGTCTGGGGTTTGAAACATCGGTTATTGCGATGGAGCGTTTGCGGCTGCAATAGCCGACGTTTACTGTGACCCCGGCTATGCTCCACCCTCCTCCTTTCCAGCATGGATGCTGCGCAATGCTCACGATTCTGCAAAACACCCCGTTGCGGGTTTACCTGATTCTTCTGCTGGTGGTCTGTCTCGGTATCAAGGCATTTTCTCCTCGCCGTGAAAGCCGCGCCTCAATGCTCATAACACCCCCGGCGTTTCTCGCGTGGTCGCTGTACTGCGTGAATCTGACGATCAACCCGACCTTGTTTTTGAGTACCTGGTTCGGCGCGCTGTTGTTGGGCGGTCTCTCGGCCTGGCTGGTGTTCTCCCGGCGGGGCGTAGTGCTCGACGACTCCGCGACCGGGCTGATCATGCCCGGCACGGTAAAAACCCTGATCATGTATTTGATGTTCTTTTTCGCAAACTACTACTTCAATTATCAGCATGACGTGCATCCGGAGCTTTCCTCCTCCCCCGAACTGCTGCTGCTCAAGTCCGGTATTGCAGGTTTCATGTGCGGCCTGATCGGTACCCGCTCGTTGAAGCTCTACTGGACGCTGCGTGACCTGGCGTCCCGGCGGTTGCCGATAAATGCCGTCGCCAATGAATAACGCAGGGCGCTCGCGGTGCCTGGTTACCCTTCAGTAAACATCAGGATAAATAATCGGCACCGCCGGCCCCTTGCTCCGTGACAACGCCGCCGCGCTCCCCTAAATTAGTCGGCCTGAAAAAGCCTTCAGCGCTTTCTCGTCTCATCTCAAGTTAAAAAAGTAGTGAAATTTCAATGTCCGATTTCAACACCGCTGAATCCGTAGTCACTCTGTCGTCCAAAGCGGAATACGAAAACTCCATCAATCTTTCACAACACATCCCACAGGCGAAGATCATCAGCGAGATGGTGCTGGACGCCTTCCAGTCGAGCCGCGAGAGCGATCAGATCCGCGAGTTGCGCGCCGCGATCCGCCAGGCCCACGACCGCTTCGATGACGACCAGGCTTACGAACTGATGGGTCAGCTCAAAGCGCTGAAAGATGCCGAGGCCGCTGACACCGCCGCGCTCGAAGACCTGAGCAACAAATTCCCGATCAGCCGCATCCTGTCCAGCTTCAAGGACGATCCGGCGTTTCAGGAAATCGTCTACGGCTTGGCCCTCAAGGTTCTGAACCAGACCCATCAGGCGATCAGCAACCCGAGCGGCGGCAAGAGCAAGGCCGCACGCGCCAAGAAAGACGTCGAAGTGTTCAGCATCAGCAAGGACGGCATCAGCGTGACCCTGCCGATGCGCACGCCGCGTTCGCGCCTTAGTGTGGATCGCGAGGCGCTGGAATTCCTCGGTTTCAGCTTTGTGGGTGAAGGTGATGAAGCCGAAGTCGAAGGCGAAACCTTCGTCGACAACGCCGGCACCGAGCACGCCATCAACCGCAAGAACATCATTACCGCGCTGCAACAGCAGACCGCGTTCGACGGCTACAGCATCGCTGCCCAGTAACACTGGCGCTGACGAAAAAGCCCCGCTCTGAATTTCAGGCGGGGCTTTTTGTTGTGCGGTGATTGGAGGTTATGCCGATGGATGCACGGCGGCAATCATGTCGACTTCGATGGCTGCATTCTTCGGCAACTGATAGACGCCGACGGTGGTGCGAGTGTGACGCCCGACATCGCCCAACACATAACTGAATACATCCGACGCGCCGTTGGCGACTTCACTGAGGTCGACGAAATCCGGCGTGGACTTCACGTACACCGTGACCCGCAACAACGATCTGACTTTGTCCAGCGAACCGACCGCATCGACGATAAAGGCCAGGCAGCGCATCGCGCTGATGCTCGCCGCCGCCTGCGCATCCTTGAGCGTCAGCTCCTGGCCCACACGCCCCGGATACTGAATCTTGCCCTCGGTGCGCGGCACCATGCCGCTGATGTAAATCTCATCGTGATGACGGATCAACGGCGCGTAATTGCCACCCACCGTGTTCTCGCCATTGATGTCGTAGTTCAGCTCTTTTGCCAGGGCAATGAAGCGCTCGTCGCAGGTCATCCTCTCAGTCATTTCACCCAGCCTCTTGATCGATGCATGAAAACCGCAGATTACGACAGTCGAGCGCCGAGCAGTGCATGGCGCCATAACTGACAGGGTTGGATCCAAATCTAGAGGGTTTGCAATACGGTCGCAACCTGAAGAACGATGCTCGCCAGATAGTCCTTGCCGATGAATAGCCATCTCCTGAACTCCGAGCATCAATTCGTCAAACAGATCGCGTTTTTTCATATAACCCTGGCTTCCAAGAATGGGTACAAATACTGGCTACAATTCTCAATCAGGCTGATCGTACCTGTGAGAACCCATGCCAACATCGGGAGCTTTCCTAAACGCTAGTCAGCACTTTCCTAAATAGCTTGAGCGGCAATCACCCTGATCAAGGAAAGAGGAAGTGATGGAACTGTTCACCTACAAGTTGACCCATGACACTGGCTTTGCTCCCAACCCCTTCGGCCATACGCTCACGCTAGCAACGTGCAAGCCGTCAATACGACTGAACAAATCACCAGGCCAGTGGATCGCAGGATTCACTTCGAAAACGCTGACCGGCGAACCCGTGGGGAGTGAACGGCTGGTTTATTTAATGCGTATTGGCGAGAAGTTACTTTTACGTGATTACTTCACTGATCCACGCTTTCGGGACAAGATTCCAAGGAATGACAGCGACGATCCAGTCAACCAGGTTGGAGATAACATCTATCGTCCCTTGGTACCCGGAGCTTTTGAACCCTCTCACTTCGAGCAACTTAAAAACCCAAACCATTGGGGCTCTTGCGGACAGTGTGAGTTTCATCGCAAACGAGACATAGAGGGCCAATACGCTTTGATTGCTGATGAGTTTTACTATTTTGGCTCCTGCGCACCGGCCATTCCTGTTGATTACCAGCCATGCATTCCAAGAAATATGAGCAGATACGGTTGTGGCAACTCAGTTGAACAGTCCGATATTTTCATCAGGTTCATTCAGCAACACTACCAACCGGGAATACATTGCAAACCCACAAAATGGGAAGGTGAAAGAAAAAATGCCTCCTGTTCTAACAGTTCTTGCCACAGCCCTGGTAAACGTTGATTTGCCTCTGACGTATGAACTACTCACAACAAAAAACCCCGCTCATCTCTCGATGAACGGGGTTTCTCGTACAACGTTAAAACCTTACGGCGCGTACGTCATCAGCAGATCGCCCGGCACTTTGAAGTCCACGGACATCATGACGCTCAACGCGGTGATGGTGAAGATCGAGAACACGAACAGCTTGCGTGCCCAGACCTTGTCATCGACTGCCTTGTAGCCAGTCCAGGCCATGTACAACCAGTACATGCCCATGGCCGCGGCGACGGCGAGATAGCTCACACCGGCGTAGCCGCTGAAGGTCAGCATCAAGGTCGCCACGAGGAACGCCAGGATGTAGTAGAGGATGTGCTTCTTGGCCACTTCAATCCCGCGCTTCACTGGCAGCACCGGAATCGATGCGGCCAGGTAATCGTTGAAGCGGAAAATCGCGATGGCGTAGGAATGCGGCATCTGCCACAGGCTGAACATCACCAGCAGGGTCAGCGCGGCCATGTCGAAGCTGTTGCTTACGGCCACGTAACCGATCACCGGCGGCATGGCGCCCGACAGACTGCCCACCAGCGTGCCGTGAACCGACTTGCGCTTGAGGTACAGGCTGTAGAAGCCGACGTAGATGATGAAGCCGATTACGGCGAACAATGCAGCCAACGGGTTGGCCACCTTGTACAACAACGCAACGCCGAGAACACCCAGGACGGTCGCATAGGCCAGGGCCAGTTTCAGGGAGATCAAGCCCTGAACCAGCACCCGGTTCTTGGTGCGTTCCATCTTGATGTCGATGTCGCGGTCGATGCAGTTGTTGAACACGCAACCGGAGGCCACGACCAAGGAAGTGCCAATCATGGCTGCCAGAAACACCGCCAGATCGACATGCCCTTTCGAGGCCAGGAAGAACCCGCCTGCCACAGAAAGCACGTTACCGAAAATGATCCCCGGTTTGGTGATTTGGATAAAGTGCTTGAGCGACATCGGGTTTACCTCACTTCGCCATCATGTAGGTGTGGATGCTGAACATGATCCACAGCGACAGACCGACCAGCAGCACGATCACGATGGCCGTAAAGACGAACGCAATCACGTTGTTACGCTGAGCGATGGAACGGTCCAGGTGCAGGAAGTAATACAGGTGAACGATCACCTGGATCACGGCGAACAGCAGGACGATTGCCAGCGTCGTCGACTTCGGCAGGGTTGGGTACATCACCAGGCCGAACGGGATGACGGTCAGGATTACCGACAGGATGAAGCCGATGGCGTACGACTTTACGCTGCCGTGGCCAGCATCATGGCTGTCATGGGAGTGTGCATTAGCCATTACAGGGTCCCCATCAGGTAAACAACGGTGAATACGCAGATCCACACCACGTCCAGGAAGTGCCAGAACAGGCTCAGGCAGCTCAGACGGGTCTTGTTGGTCGCCGTCAGGCCGTGCTTGTTGACCTGGTACATCATGATGCCCATCCAGATCAGACCCGCGGACACGTGCAGACCGTGAGTACCGACCAGGGTGAAGAACGCGGACAGGAAGCCCGAACGGCTAGGACCGAAGCCCTCGGAGATCAGCAGGTGGAACTCGTTGATCTCCATGGCGATGAAGCCTGCGCCGAGCAGGAAGGTCATGAACAACCAGCCCAGAACCTGCTGCTTTTTACCTTTGTACAACGCCAGCATGGCGAAGCCGTAGGTGATCGAACTGAACAACAGCAGAGCGGTTTCGCCCAGCACGTATGGCAGTTCGAAGATGTCGTGGCCCGACGGGCCACCGGCGACGTTGTTTACCAGTACCGCGTACACCGCGAAGATCGACGCAAACAGAATGCAGTCGGTCATCAGGTAGAGCCAGAAACCGTATACGGTCATCTCGCCCGAGTCGTGGTGATGGTCATCGTGCCCATGGTCATGACCATGGGCGTGTCCAGCATTGGTCACTAAGTTCGACATTGTTTAAGCCTGTTCCAACTTGGTTTCAACACGGGTTGCGGAAGCAGGGATCTTCCCGGCCGCTACCAGACGCTTGTGCTGCTCGGCTTCGATGCGCTCGATTGTTTCAACCGGCACCATGTAGCCCTGATCGTCACGTGCTGCGTGGATCACGAAGTAGATGACAGTGCCGGCCAGGCTGGCGATCGCCAACCACCAGATATGCCAGATCATCGCGAAACCGAATACGGTCAGGAGTGCGCCCATCACCACGCCAGTGGCGGTGTTGTTCGGCATGTGGATCGGTTCGTACTTGGCCGGAGCCTTGTACGCGGTACCGTTTTCCTTGGCCTCGGTGAACGGATCGATGCAGTCTGCTTTTGGCAGTACAGCGAAGTTGTAGAACGGAGGTGGCGACGAGGTCGACCATTCCAGGGTATGGGCATTCCACGGGTCACCGTGTTCGCACATGTTTTCCGGTTTCTTGCGGTCACGCACCGACACGTACAGCTGGATCAGCTGGCAGGCGATACCCACAGCAATCATCAGCGCACCGAACATGGCAACGTACAGGTACGGTACCCACTCAGGGTTGGTGGTGGCGTTCAGACGACGGGTCATGCCCATGAAGCCCAGAGCGTAGAGCGGCATGAACGCGACGAAGAAGCCCGAGATCCAGAACCAGAACGCTGCTTTACCCCAGCCTTCGTGCAGCTTGAAGCCGAACGCTTTCGGGAAGTAGAAGCCGAAGCCTGCGATGTAGCCGAATACCGCGCCGCCGATGATCACGTTGTGGAAGTGCGCGATCACGAACAGGCTGTTGTGCAGAACGAAGTCAGCACCCGGGATGGCCAGCAGTACGCCGGTCATGCCGCCGATGGCGAAGGTCACCATGAAGCCCAGGGTCCACAGAACCTGGCTGGTGAAGCGCAGACGGCCCTGGTAGATGGTGAACAGCCAGTTGAACAGTTTCACACCCGTCGGGATGGAAATCAGCATCGTCGCCAGACCGAAGAAGGCGTTGACGCTGGCACCCGAACCCATGGTGAAGAAGTGGTGCAGCCAAACCATGAAGCCCAGTACCGAGATCGCGCCCGAGGCGTAGATCATCGAGTGGTGGCCGAACAGTTTCTTGCCGGTGAAGGCCGAGATGACTTCCGAGAAAATGCCGAATGCCGGCAGGATCAGGATGTAAACCTCAGGGTGGCCCCATGCCCAGAACAGGTTGACGTACATCATTGGATTGCCACCAAGTTCATTGGTGAAAATGTGGAAATCCATGTAACGGTCAAGAGTCAGCAGTGCCAGGGTAGCGGTCAGGATCGGGAACGAAGCCACGATCAGAACGTTTGCCCAGGTGCAGGTCCAGGTGAAGATCGGCATGTCCATCAGCTTCATGCCTGGGGTACGCATTTTCAGCACGGTCGCGAGGAAGTTAACCCCCGTTAGCGTTGTACCCAGACCCGATAGCTGTAGCGCCCAGATGTAGTAGTCCATCCCCACGCCAGGGCTGTATTGCAGACCCGACAGCGGTGGATAGGCAACCCAGCCGGTCTTGGCGAATTCGCCGACGCCCAGGGACAGGTTGATCAGCACGACGCCGGACACCAGCAGCCAGAAGCTCAGTGAGTTCAGGAACGGGAACGCAACGTCACGCGCGCCGATCTGCAGCGGCACTGCAAGGTTCATCAGGCCGGTGAAGAATGGCATCGCCATGAAGATGATCATGATCACACCGTGAGCGGTGAAGATCTGGTCATAGTGTTCAGGTGGCAGGTAGCCAGGCGAACCCTCGGTGGCCATGGCCAGCTGGGTACGCATCATGATGGCGTCGGCAAAACCGCGCAGCAGCATGACCATGGCGACGATGATGTACATCACGCCGATTTTCTTGTGGTCGACCGATGTCAGCCACTCGGTCCACAGGTAAGTCCACTTCTTGAAGTAGGTGATTGCAGCGAACAACGCCAGACCACCGAGCGCGATCATCGAGATGGTGACCATCACGATCGGCTCGTGGAAAGGGATCGCTTCCCAACTTAATTTACCAAACATCGTTTACTCCTCTGCCCCGGCAGCTGAATGCGAATTCGAGTCCATATCCGTTGCCGCCACTTCTTTCTCTTTCTTCTCGTGCTTCAGCGGCTTGCCCGGTTTCATGCCTTCGTACTTGTCGACGATGGTCTGGAACAGGTTCGGCGTGACCGAGGAGTAGAGCTCGACTGGATTGTTCTGGCTTGGCTTGGCAAGGGCTGCGTATTCAGCTTGTTCAAGCTGTTTAGGTGCCTTTTTGACTTCACTTACCCAGGCGTCGAAATCTTCCTGAGAAGTTGCGATAGCCTTGAATTTCATACCGGTGAAACCAGCGCCGCTGTAGTTGGCGGAGATACCGTCCATTTCAGCGTTGCGGTCAGCGATCAGGTGCAGCTTGGTAGTCATGCCCGCCATCGCGTAGATCTGGCCGCCCAGGCCCGGGATGAAGAACGAGTTCATCACCGCGTCCGAAGTGATCCGGAAGTTAACTGGCGTGTGCGCCGGGAACACGATCTTGTTGACCGTGGCGATGCCTTGTTCCGGGTAGATGAACAGCCACTTCCAGTCCAGCGCGACCACTTCGATGGTCACCGGCTTGACGTCGGATTCGATCGGACGATACGGATCCAGCGAGTGGGTCGACTTGTAGGTGATGTAACCCAGGGCAATGATGATCAACACCGGGATGGTCCAGACTGCCACTTCGATCTTGGTCGAGTGCGACCATTTCGGGGTGTAGACGGCGTTCTTGTTGGACGCACGGTACTTCCAGGCGAACAGGAAGGTCATGACGATGACCGGCACAACAACCAACAGCATCAGCAGCGTAGCGGTGATGATCAGGTTGCGCTGTTCCAGGCCGACCTGGCCCGTTGGATTGAGCAAGGTCATGTTGCAGCCTCCCAGCAACAACGTGCCGAGCAGCGGCACTAGGCCTAGTAATCTGGGGTACCTGTTTTTACTCATCTCACGACCTCTAAAGCAGCTTGCGCAATGCAGTTGGGTTTTGATCGCCAACACTTCACCCTGCCAAGGGTTGGCATTTTCTTTGGATTGAATAAGGGCCGCCCGTCGCGCGTCAGACGCTCGACAAAACCTGGGACAGCGGTCAGTTCTTATTCGAATTCGTGGTCAAAGGCCTTGTTACAGACCAATTCCATTTGGTGCGGAAAGTTGGAAGGCACCGACACCTGGGTGTCTCGCAAGCCGCTCGGCTGCTCGACACCCGACTTCCTGCTCGCCTCCTTAATAAAGGCTGAACAGTGCCGGGAATTCAGTGCGGGCGATTGTAGATAGGTAGCGCCCTATACACCATGTCTTATCCCGAAATAATTTTTATCGCTCAGAGCAACAATCCATCACCGTTTTTGCAAAAGTTCCGCATGTTATCGAAATCGATTCTCAACAAAAACACCAAAAAATGTAGGTCTATCGGCCTCAGTTCAGACAGCTCCGAGAGCTTTTTCCCACCGCGCGATCCGCGCAAAGCCCGATATGCCAAGGCTTTTGGCCATCTGTCGGAGTCTGTTAAAACTGCCTGTTCCGGCACACGCGTGCAAAAACCGAAAAACGCTTAAACAGACCAATCCTTTTTTGTAACAGCACTCCAATCCGGGCCTGTGAATCGCCCTGCGACAGGGCGTGTGTGACAACATGTCGCACACCTGTCGCACCCTTCCTTGCCGTTCGTCACGGTGTTTTCACACAGACCCTGAAATGCAAAACGCCTCGAGTCGCATCACTGCAAATCGAGGCGTTTGTTTTATCGGCGCAGGCGCCGAAAAGTTGATTCAGCGCAGCGCTTTTCGGTTACGCGAGGTCAGCAGCGGCACCAGAACCACCACTAGCACGAAGGCCACCAGTGCCCATTGCGCCAGCGACAGGCCGAGGATCGGCGGGTACGGCGTCGAGCAGAAACCGTCGACCTGGAAGCCCAGCGGGAAGATCTTCGCCAGCGGCAGATCATCGACGATCGGCTGCAACACATCGATGCCGCAACTCACTGCCGGATAGAACTGGGTGTACACGTGATGCCCGGCAACGGCAGCCCCGGCGATGGCACAAATCACCACCAGCACCTCAAACACCGTGATGCTGCGCCGGGTGCGCATGGCCGCGCCGATGAACGCAAACAGCGCGATCAGCAGCAACGCATATCGCTGCAGGATGCACAGCGGGCATGGTGCCTCGCCCAGCACGATCTGCATGTACAGCGCGCCGCCGATCAGCGCCAGGCAGATGATGCCCAGCAACACCAGATAGCGCCGCTCACGTCCCAATCGAATCGTTTCCTCGCTCATCGCGTTTCCCTTTCATGTCCATGGTTCAGCTGGCCGGCGGCTGCGCTTGCAGTTGCGCCATCAGGCTGATGTTGTCTTCGATATGCCAATTGGCCGCGATGCGACCGTTGTCGATCTGATAGATATCGGTTGCCCGGAAGTCTACACGCTGGCCCTGCCCTTTGAGAGCCTTGAACGTGCCGGTGAAATGCCCGCGAAAGTGCAGATGCACCACCACGCGATCACCGGCGACGATCATTTGCTCGATCTCGCAACTCAAGTCCGGCACCGCCGTGCGAAAGAACTTCGACGCCAGCAACGGCCCGGTCGGCCCCTGCACCCGGCCTTCCGGAGGGGTCTTGTCGATGAACTGCGGCGACAGGGCGGCGGTGGCCAACGCCTCCTCGCCCGTGTTCCAGAAACTGCCGTAACGCCGCGCCGCCAGTTCCATTGCATCACGCTGCGCCTTGGGCAGGCTCTGATCGACGATCAGGGTCTGGGGTTCGATCAAGGCGGGCTCGGCGAACGCAAACGGACTGGACAACAAGGCAACCGACAGGCCCAACGCGGCCAGGCTGAAACGACGGGAAGAGGCGAAGTGCGACATGGGGGCGATCCTGATCATGTAAACGAACGAGCGCCTATCATCAGCATCGGGGAATAAACGATAAACCGGTTAAGAAACGATTAACCTTTAAACAGAATTTAAGAATCAGGACCGTGTAACGGCCTTCGCGAGCAAGCTCGCTCCCACAAGAATCGATGTCGTATACACATTCTGTGAACGACGCCAAACCTGTGGGAGCGAGCTTGCTCGCGAATGAAGGCGACTCTGTTCCGAATTATTCCAGAGCAGCAGCCGGCCCGAAGAACTCATACCGGCTCTGCTTCTCCGGCACACCCAGCGCCTTCAGGTGACGTTTGATCGCCCCCATGAAACCTTTCGGTCCAAGGAAGTAGGCGTCCACATCACGCTCCGCCGGCAGCCACTCGCCAAGTTGTTCTTCACTCAACAACCCGAACTTGTCAGCCGCCGGGCTCACGCCGTCATCTTCGGCGTAGCAATAGAAGCGCTTGAGCTGCGGATGACGTGCGGCCAGACCATCAATCCAGTCACGGAACGCATGCACGCTGCCGTTGCGGGCGCTGTGGATGAAGTACACCGGACGCTCGGTTTCCAGTGCCGCTTCCAGCATCGCCAGCGTCGGCGTGATGCCGACGCCGCCGCTGATCAGCACCAGCGGTTTGTCGCTGGCGGTCAGGGTGAACTCGCCCGATGGCGGGAACAGCTGAATGCTCGCACCGACGTGCAGTTGATCGTGCAAGTGATTGGAGGCACGGCCACCCGGTTCGCGCTTGACGCTGATGCGGTACTGACCTTTGTTGACCAGGGCCGACAGCGAGTAATTGCGGCGGATTTCTTCGCCGTCGAGGATCAACTTCATGCCGATGTACTGGCCTGGCTCGGCTGCGAGGATCGGGCCCTTGTCCGCAGGCTCGAAGTAGAACGAGGTAATTTCCGCGCTCTCCTCGACCTTGGCAGCGACGATGAACTCACGCGCCCCGCGCCAGCCGCCGACGGCCTGCTCTTTCTGGTCATAGATGGCGGTTTCTGCGCCGATCAGGATCTCGGCCAACTGACCGTAGGCCGCGCCCCAGGCATTCATCACTTCCGGCGTGGCAATTTCATCGCCCAGCACTTCGGAGATAGCGCGCAGCAGGCAGGTGCCGACGATCGGGTAGTGTTCCGGCAGGATTTGCAGGGCCACGTGCTTGTTGATGATCTTCGCCACCAGATCGCCCAACTGGTCGAGTTGATCGATGTGACGGGCGTACATCAGCACACCGTTGGCCAGGGCGCGGGGCTGGTCACCGCTGGCCTGGTGAGCCTGGTTGAACAGCGGGCGGACTTCCGGATACTCGGAGAGCATCATCCGGTAGAAATGGGTGATCAGCGCTTCACCGCCGCTTTCCAGCAGAGGCACAGTGGATTTGACGATGGCACGATCCTGGACGCTAAGCATAAGGGTGACTCCTGGCTTTCTCTAAAAGTGCCTTATCCATTCCAGTATTCGTGCCAACTATTTTTTATATATAAATCAATAGCTTGAAAATTATGTAGTCAGATCGACACAAGCACCTCTATAGTCGCTTCGACTACAACGCGTCTCTTTGACTACAAACCTATGTCCGCCAAATCATTGCTCACCGCCCTGCTCCCGCTGGTCTCCGACCTGTCCCGCGAACTGCCCGAAGGCGAGCGCTATCGACGCCTGCTCGAAGCCATGCGCGCCCTGCTGCCCTGCGATGCCGCCGCACTGTTGCGCCTAGACGGTGAATGGCTGGTGCCGCTGGCGGTGGATGGCTTGAGCACCGACACTCTTGGCCGTCGCTTCAAGGTCAGCGAACACCCGCGCTTTGAAGTGCTGCTGGCCGGTAAAGGGCCGACCCGTTTCGCCGCCGACAGCGATCTGCCCGACCCCTATGACGGGCTGGTCGACGGCCTCGACGATCACCTCGAAGTTCACGACTGCCTCGGCTGTCCGTTGTTCGTCGATGAAAAACTCTGGGGCCTGATCACCTTGGATGCACTCGATCCAGAGCGTTTCGAACCGATCGAACTCGATGCCCTGCAAGCCTTCGCCAGCCTCGCCTCCGCCACGGTCAACGCCGCCGAACGCATCGAACGTCTGGCGATTCGCGCTGAAGACGAACATCAGCGCGCCGAGGTCTATCGCCAGGCCAGCGGTCAGCAGAATCGCGAAATGATCGGCCAGAGCAAGGCGCATAAAAGGCTGGTGGAAGAAATCAATCTGGTCGGCGGCAGCGACCTGACCGTGCTGATCACCGGGGAAACCGGGGTCGGCAAGGAACTGGTAGCCCAGGCGATCCACGCCGCCTCCAAGCGTGCCGACAAACCGATCATCAGCCTCAACTGCGCGGCCCTGCCGGACACGCTGGTGGAAAGCGAACTGTTCGGCCACGTGCGCGGCGCCTTCACCGGCGCCACCAGCGACCGGCGCGGCAAGTTCGAACTGGCCAACGGCGGCACACTGTTTCTGGATGAAGTCGGCGAGTTGTCGCTGACCGTCCAGGCCAAGCTGTTGCGGGTGTTGCAAAGCGGCCAGTTGCAACGTCTGGGTTCGGACAAGGAGCATCAGGTCGATGTGCGCCTGATCGCCGCGACCAACCGCGACCTGGCCGAAGAAGTGCGCAGCGGCCGCTACCGCGCCGACTTCTACCATCGCCTCAGCGTCTACCCGTTGCGGGTGCCGGCGCTGCGTGACCGGGGCCGCGATGTGTTGTTGCTCAGCGGTTATTTCCTGGAACAGAACCGCTCGCGCATGGGCCTCAACAGCCTGCGCCTGAACAGCGACGCCCAGGAGGCGCTGCTGGCTTACACCTGGCCGGGCAACGTGCGGGAGCTGGAGCATTTGATTGGACGCAGTGCGCTGAAGGCGTTGGGCAACTGCAAGGTGCGGCCGAAGATTCTCAGCCTGAGCGCGATGGACCTGGATCTGCCGCGCGAGGTTGTGGATAACTCCACGGAGCCGGCCTCTGGTGGCGCGACACCTTTACCACTGATCAGCGGCGATTTGCGCTTGGCCACCGAGCAATATCAGCGGCAATTGATTGCTGCGGCGCTGGAACGCAATCACGATAACTGGGCGAGCGCGGCGCGGGAGCTGGGGCTGGACCGGGCGAATCTGGGGCGGATGGCGAAGCGGTTGGGAATGAAATGAACGCCCCGCCGTCGGATTGGCGCCAGAATCCCTAAAGCCTGCCGCTTACAAGTCGAT
This sequence comes from Pseudomonas sp. B20(2017), assembly GCF_002113125.1. Lineage (GTDB taxonomy): Bacteria > Pseudomonadota > Gammaproteobacteria > Pseudomonadales > Pseudomonadaceae > Aquipseudomonas. The sequence goes on from NZ_NEJP01000005.1 coordinate 200,635, forward strand.
AACCCGGCATCGATACCTGCTGGCGATCCGTGCGATCGCCGCTCACCTTTCTCCACAGAAGGTTTTTATGTCTTCCAACAAAGCCCGCGCAGATTCACTTTCGCTTCTGCTGTTTACCTTGCGCAGCGGCAAGCTGATGGCGATCAACCTGCTGAAGGTCAGTGAAATCATCCCCTGCCCGCCACTGACCAAGCTGCCGGAGTCGCACCCCCACGTCAAAGGCATCGCCACTTTGCGCGGCGCTTCGCTGTCGGTGATCGACCTGAGCCGTGCCATCGGCGAGCGGCCGCTGGAAGACCCGAACGGCGGCTGCCTGATCGTCACCGACGTCAGCCGTTCGAAACAGGGTCTGCATGTGCAGGCGGTGAGCAAAATTGTGCATTGCCTGACCACCGACATCAAACCGCCGCCGTTCGGTTCCGGCGGTTCGCGCGCCTACATTACCGGCGTGACTTCGGTGGACGGCACGCTGGTGCAGGTGCTGGACATTGAAAAAGTCATCCACGGCATCGCCCCGGCGCAGATCGAAATGGCCCCGACCGAGCTGAGCATGGAAGACGCCGAAGTGCTGGGCAACGCGCGAATCCTGGTGGTCGACGACAGTCAGGTGGCGCTGCAGCAATCGGTGCACACCCTGCGCAACCTCGGCTTGCAATGCCACACCGCGCGCAGTGCCAAGGAAGCCATCGATTGCCTGCTGGATCTGCAAGGCACGGCGCAGCAGATCAACCTGATCGTCTCCGACATCGAAATGTCCGAGATGGACGGTTACGCCTTCACCCGTACCCTGCGCGAAACCCCGGACTTCGCCCACCTCTACGTGCTGCTGCACACCTCGCTGGACAGCGCGATGAACAGCGAAAAGGCCCGCCTCGCCGGGGCCAACGGCGTGCTGACCAAGTTCTCCTCGCCGGAGCTGACCCACTGTCTGATCGAAGCGGCCAAATTTGTCGCCGCTCAGGGCCACTGAGTCTTGAGCGAAACGTTCTGTTTTCTGATGCGGCGCGACCTGAGCCAGGACGTGCCGACCATCGAATGGCCGAACGGCATCGAACTCACGACCTACAGCGCCGAACGCGCATCCGCCGTGCATGAACTGATGCAAATCGGTTACCGCGAAGGCGGTGGTCGGGTGCCGGCGCTGGACGTCTGGCAACAGCAGTTCGAAAACGATCCGGAATACGATCCGGCGCTGTGTTTCATTGCCAGCGATACCCAAGGCGTCATTGGCGTGGCGCAATGCTGGACCAGTTCCTACATCAAGAATCTGGTAGTGCATCCTCGCGCTCAGCGTCTTGGATTGGGCCGGGCGTTGTTGCTTCACGCGTTCAAGGCATTTCGGGATCGACACGAAGGGTTTGTCGACCTGAAGGTGCTGGAAGACAACCGGCGAGCGCAACGCTTGTACGAAAGATCTGGAATGTACGTGGTTCGCCGGGAATTGGTGCCGGACTGACAGACTGCCATCGCTGGCAAGCCAGCTCCCACAGGTTTCCGGGTGCTTGCAAAATCTGTATACGCCATCAATCCCTGTGGGAGCGGGCTTGCCCGCGATGAGGGCCTCAAGACAACTTTTCCCGCTCAGGCATACTCCAACCTTGGCCTAAACCCAAGGATGCCCGAACCATGAAACGCCTCGCCCTCTCAGTGCTTTGCCTCATCGCCCCGTTGGCCCACGCCTCCAGCCCCGACGCCTGGGCGGCCTACGACAAAACCGTACTCGCCAGTTGCACCAAGGCCAGCGGTCTGAAAAACGCCAAACCGGTCGGCAACGCCGCGCAATTCGATGACCGCGTCGGCTACACCGCCCTGTTGCTGCAAGGCCAGTACCCGCAAAAACACATGAAGGGCCAGCAAGGCACCGAGCTGTGCCTGTACAACAAAAAGTCGAAAACCGCGTTCGTCACCGAATGGGACTCGATCCGCACGACCGCCAAACCCTGAGCGGATGGCGCACAACTTGCTTCACTCCGGGCCTGTACGGCGGCTTTACGTCGCCGATTCACACCCTGATTGAAGATTGCCCGCTCAATGAATACGACCTTTTCCTGCGTAGGCTGCGGCAAATGCTGCACCGATCACCACGTGCCTCTGACCCTGGCCGAAGCCCGCATGTGGGCGGACGACGGCGGTCAGGTGATCGTGCTGGTGGAGGCGTTTCTCGCCAACGGCCTGGGCCTGCCGGAACAGCAGCGCGAGCATGCGCAACGCCGTTCGGCGGTGGTGCGCAGCGGAATGTCCGACGCCCATGTGGCGATCACTTTTGCCGCCTACAACGTCGGCCCCTGCCGGAATCTTGACGAAGACAAGCTGTGCCGCATCTACGAGCGCCGGCCGTTGGTGTGTCGTATCTATCCCGCCGAAATCAATCCGCACATCCCGCTGAACCCCGCTGCCAAGGACTGCCCGCCAGAGTCCTGGGAGCAAGGCCCGGATCTGATCGTCGGTGGTGAACTGGTCGATCAGGAACTGGTGACGCTGATCCAGCGCTCCCGCCAGGCGGATCGCGATGACATCCGGATCAAGGATGCGATCTGCGGCTTGCTCGGCATCCGCACCACCGCGCTCAAGGGCGACGGGTTTACCGCGTATTTGCCGGACATGGGCGCGTTTGCCTCGGTGATCGATCAGGTCACGGCGCAGCCGTTGAGCGAAGTTTCCAGCGAATGGCTGTTCCATGTCTCCGGCGACGACATCGCCGGGCAAGTACGGGCGGCCGGGGCACAAGTAGTGTCCGAACCGCCGCAGACCTACGCGTTCATTTCGTTGCGGGCGGCTTGATCCGGAGTTTTCGCCAAGGCTAATGGCCCCTTCGCGAGCAGGCTCGCTCCCACAGAGGAATGCATTTCAAATGTGGGAGCGAGCCTGCTCGCGAAGAGGCCGGCCCAGGCAACCTCAATCCCGAACCTGCCGTCGCCCCCAGAACTCCCGCGCCAGCGAACGCAAATCCCCCGCCAGCCCCGCCACATCCTGTGAGTTGAGCTGGCTCTGGCGCCCCTCATCCACCGTCAGCTCGCACGCCGTGCGAATGCTGACGATATTGCGGTTGATGTCCTCGCTCACCGCGCTCTGTTCTTCGACCGCTGCGGCAATCTGCAGACTCATCTCGGTAATCTGCTCGACCCGCCCGCTGATCCCGTCCAAGGCCCGGGCCGCACGCTGCGCCTGTTCGACGCTGTTATCCACATGCTCGCTGCTCTGCTGCATCACCAGCACCGCATCCCGTGCGCCGTTTTGCAGGGTGCTGATCATCCGTTGAATCTCGTTGGTCGACTGCTGGGTACGCTGAGCCAGACCGCGCACCTCATCGGCTACCACCGCAAACCCGCGCCCCGCATCCCCGGCCCGCGCCGCTTCGATCGCCGCGTTGAGCGCCAGCAGATTGGTCTGCTCGGCGATGCTACGGATCACCTCCAGCACCCCGGAAATCTCGCTGCTGTGACCTTCGAGCTGATGAATCACCTCGGTCGCCCGGCCCAACTCCTCGGCCAGCCGCAACACCGCACTGCGACTCTCGCCGACCAGCAGATGCCCCTCACGGGTTTCCGTCCCGGCCATATCCGCCGCCACCGACGCCTGCTGCGCATGGCTGGCGACTTCCGCCACACTGGCCGCCATCTGATGAATCGCCGCCGCCACCTGATCGGTTTCCGCCTGCTGCGCCAATGTGCTGGTGTGACTGCTGTGCAGATGATCCACCAATTGCGCCGCATGCCCGGCCAGCCGTTGCGACGCATCGCCGATCCGCCCGACCACCGCACCGACCTGCGCTTCGAGCATCTGCAAGGCGAACTCGATCTGCCCGAACTGATCCCGCCGCCCGGTGTAAATGCCCTGACTCAACGGGTTGTCGGCAATCTGTTTCGCGCGTTCGGTCAGCCGCTCCAACGGCCGCAGTAACCAACCCACGCCCAGCGCACACGCGCCACTGCCGGCCACCAGCGCAGCGGCTTCGATGCCCATGGACTCCGGCCGCAGCCAGGTTTCAATCCCCAGCACCACCGCCAGCACCGAACTGGTCAACGCCATGATCTTCGCCCGCAAACCCAACACCGGCAGCCGCTGCCAACGCGCCACCCGCCCCTCGCGCAACTGCGCATACGCCCGTTCCGCCGCCGCAATCTGCCGCGCATCCGGCCGCGTGCGCACCGACTGATACTCCACCGCCGCACCGTTCTGCGTGACCGGCGTGACATAGGCACTGACCCAGTAGTGATCACCGCTCTTGCAACGATTCTTCACCAGCCCCATCCACGACCGACCGCGCTTGAGCGTCTGCCACATATGGGCAAACGCCTGCGCCGGCATGTCCGGATGACGCAGCAAATTGTGCGGCGCACCCAGCAGCTCGTCGCGGCTGTAACCGCTGATTTTGATGAAATCGTCGTTGGCGTAGGTGATCGCGCTGGTCAGATCGGTGGTCGAGAGAATGTTCGCATCCGGCGCAACATCGACATTGCGCCCGGTCACCGGGAGATTGATCTTCATGGAAAGCGCGCTCGTTTTATTGGAAAGAGTCGGCAGGGCTGCTGACTCTAAGCGCACTAACTGGTTAAACGTTGATCTGGCTCAGGAACTGAGCAATTAGCCATCACTGTGACCGAAAATCACAGCGACGGCCGAGGCGGGAGTGAATCAGCGCTTGCCCATCGAACGGCGAGTGCCCGACGGCGCCACACCCGGAGTCTTGGCGTGACGATCACCGTCCTTGCCCTTGAACTGCGGCTGTTTGGCCGCTTTGGCAGCCGCCAGCTCACCCGGCTTGAACGGAAACTTGAACGCAGGAATGGTCGGCTTGGATTCGCCGGCCTCGGCCAGCTCTGCCGGGACATCGCTCACAGCGTTGTCGATTGGGGAAGTCATGAAAGCTCCGGAAAGCAAAAAGTCCGGCCCGGTGGATGAGCCGCGAAGGCGCGCAGTATACCTGCGCGCGCGGACTTTAAAGAGTCCCCGAAAGGGTACGACCGGTCCCTTTTGGGGACTGCTCGACTAACGGATCACGTCTGCGGATCAACCCGATCCAGCGCCCGATTCACAGCAAGCTCCGCCAGCATGATGATCTGCTGGATTCCCAACGCCGTACTGCGCTGCGGCCCCGAAAGCTCATTGGCGAAATTGCTGGCAATGGTACTGGCCGAGGCCAGGGACTCGCAGGCATTGGCCAACAGGCTTTCGGTGTCCATATTGGGAGTGACCATATACATCGTGCTCGGGCGAAGCTTGGAAGGATTGGGGCAGAGGTAGTAGTCGAGGGCGCGTTTGATCGCTTCGCGGTTACGGGCGAGGTCTTCGGCGCGCATGGCTTCTTCGAGTGGGGTGGGTGATTCGAGGGGTGGGTCGGGTACGGGCTTCGTCATTGAAATGTTCCTGTTCAATAGCCAGCACTCGTCGTTTCTCACGCGACGAAGTGGTGGCAGCTATGTGCGGAGTGAGAAACCGGTAGGAACAGATCCGGCCGGACCGAAGTCCGCCCGCACACAGCCGCCATAAAACATTGCAGGCAGCAAATAAGCCGGCGGCAATTATGGTGGTACTGATGATGGATTAACAGTTCCTAAGGGTTCTCACACCCGATCACAGAGTTTTCTGCGACAACCAAAGACTAGAGAGCGTGCTTCCGACGGACAACCTGAAAACATTGTGGGAAGGTTCGGTAAACCCCACACATTTTTAAACATTCAAAAATGGAACGCGGAGCGTCCCGGGCTGCATTCCCACGCGGAGCGTGGGAACGATCAATCCCCACAAGATCTGGTCGGCTATCATGCCGCCATCGCCAGCAAGCTGGCTCCCACAAAAAAGCAGTTCGCTTCTCGCTTCTCGCTTCTCGCTTCTCGCTTCCCACCACTCAACACGATGAGCGTTAGCTCGAGTAAAGCTTTTGACGTGCCGGCCCCATCGGAAGGCTGAGTGGAGGGATTTATCCGGGGGTGGGAGCGCAGCGACCGTGCGGCGAAGCCGCATGCATCGAGAGGAGGTGCAGCGAAGCAAACCGTAGGCGATGCCCCCGGATGAATCCCGGAACGAAGGAACACCGAGCCACAGCGAGGCGCCGAACGCAGGGGCCAAGCCTTTTGCTTACTTTTCGGCGTTTGGAAAAGTGAGCCGCTGTAAGAGCGGAACCGCCAGCCGCAACACCCGAAGAAACGGATATACACCCAAACCCAAAACAGCATGGTCGGCCCAAAGGCCGCCAAGTCAAAAGCCGAAACTGACAGCGCCGTCAGCTAGCCGTCACCCTCCTGACCCCCAAACGAGTTTATAAAGAACCAACCTGCCCAACCTCCGTCCCCTGGCGCCCCAACGCATGCAAATCCAGAAGAAAAAGGCCCTGCTCGCCACCCTGCTGATCGCCCTCGCAGTCGCCGGCCTGTGGTATGCGATAAAACCCGCACCGGCCAAACTCGCCGCCCCGACTGCGATCCCGGTCAGAGTCGTCGCCGTCAGCGAAAAAGACGTCCCCCGCTACACCAGCGGTATCGGCTCGGTCATCTCTTTGCACAGCGTCGTAGTGCGCCCACAGATCGACGGCATCCTCACCAAGCTTTTGGTCAAGGAAGGTCAACTGGTGAAACAAGGCGACCTGCTCGCCACCATCGACGACCGCTCGATCCGCGCCAGCCTCGATCAGGCCCGGGCGCAACTGGGCGAAAGCCAGGCGCAACTACAAGTCGCCCTGGTCAACCTCAAGCGCTACAAACTGCTCAGCGTCGACGACGGCGTGTCCAAGCAGACCTACGACCAGCAACAGGCACTGGTCAACCAGCTCAAGGCCACCGCCCAAGGCAATCAAGCCTCTATCGACGCAGCGCAGGTACAGCTTTCCTACACCCAGATTCGCTCCCCGGTTACCGGCCGCGTCGGGATTCGCACGGTCGACGAAGGCAACTTCCTGCGCATGACCGACACTCAGGGTCTGTTCACCGTGACCCAGATCGACCCGATCGCCGTCGAGTTTTCCCTGCCGCAACAAATGCTGCCGACCCTGCAAGGCCTGATCAGCGATCCGCAGCGCGCCCAGGTCAAGGCCTACATCGGCGCCGACACCGACGGCGAAACCGGCAACCTGCTCGGCGAAGGCCACCTGACCCTGATCGACAACCAGATCAACGCAAACACCGGCACCATCCGCGCCAAGGCCGAGTTCGACAACCCCAACCAGAAACTCTGGCCGGGCCTGCTGGTGACGGTAAAGATTCAGACAGCGCTGGATAAAGATGCGCTGGTGGTCCCGCCCACCGTCGTACAGCGCGGCCTCGATCAACACTTCGTGTACCGGGTCAACGGCGACAAGGTTGAAGCCGTGCAGGTGCAGATGGTTTATCAGGGCAGCGGTCAGGACATCATCAAGGGCGTGCAACCCGGTGACGTTTTGGTCAGCGACGGCCAGTCGCGGCTCAAGCCCGGTTCGACCGTGCAGGTCATGAGTGAACCGCCGCAAGTGGTGCAAGCGGAGCCCAAGCCATGAAGCAGCACAAAGGCGTTTCGACCTGGTGCATCGATCACCCGGTGGCGACGATTCTGCTGACCATCGCGCTGGTGCTGGTCGGGGTGATTGCCTTCCCGCGCCTGCCGATTGCCCCGCTGCCGGAAGCGGAATTTCCTACGATTCAAGTCTCAGCACAGTTGCCCGGCGCCAGCCCGGACACCATGGCTTCGTCCGTGGCCACGCCGCTGGAGGTGCAATTCAGCGCCATCCCCGGCATGACCCAGATGACCTCCAGCAGTGCGCTGGGCTCGACCCTGCTGACCTTGCAATTCACCCTCGACAAGAGCATCGACACCGCCGCCCAGGAAGTGCAGGCCGCGATCAACACCGCTGCCGGCAAACTGCCGAAAGACATGCCGACCCTGCCGACCTGGAAGAAGGTCAACCCGGCCGACAGTCCGGTGTTGATCCTCAGCGTCAGTTCCACGCAAATGCCAGGCACCGAGCTCAGCGACCTGGTGGAAACCCTGCTTGCGCGTCAGATCAGTCAGATCGACGGCGTAGGCCAGATCAACATAACCGGTCAGCAACGTCCGGCGATTCGCGTTCAAGCTTCGGCGGACAAACTGGCGGCCATCGGCCTGACGCTTGCCGACATTCGTCTGGCGATCCAGCAGACCAGCCTCAACCTCGCCAAAGGTGCTTTGTACGGCGAATCGAGCATTTCCACGCTGTCGACCAACGACCAGTTGTTCCACCCCGAGGAATACAGCCAACTCATCGTTTCCTACAAGGACGGCGCCCCGGTTCACCTCAAGGATGTCGCCAAAGTCGTCAACGGTTCGGAAGATGCCTACGTGCAGGCCTGGGCCGGCGATCGTCCGGGCGTGAACCTGGTGATCTCCCGCCAGCCCGGCGCCAACATCGTCGAAACCGTGGACCGGATTCAGGCCGCCCTGCCCGGCCTGGAAGCCATGCTGCCGGCGTCGGTGCAGGTCAACACCCTGATCGACCGTACCCAGACCATCCGCGCCTCGCTGCATGAAGTGGAAATCACCCTGCTGATCGCGATCCTGCTGGTGGTGGCGGTGATGGCGCTGTTCCTGCGCCAGTTGTCGGCGACGATGATAGTGTCGGCGGTGCTCGGCGTGTCGCTGACCGCCAGTTTCGCGCTGATGTATTTACTCGGCTTCAGTCTGAACAACCTGACGCTGGTGGCCATCGTCGTGGCGGTAGGTTTCGTGGTCGACGATGCAATCGTGGTGGTGGAAAACATTCACCGCCATCTGGAGGCCGGCGACAGCATGCGCGAAGCCGCGATCAAGGGCGCCGGCGAGATCGGTTTCACCGTGGTGTCGATCAGTTTCTCGCTGGTGGCGGCGTTCATTCCGCTGCTGTTCATGGGCGGCGTGGTCGGGCGCTTGTTCAAGGAGTTCGCCCTGACGGCCACTTCGACCATCATGATTTCCGTGGTGGTATCCCTGACGTTGGCGCCAACACTGGCGGCGCTGTTCATGCGAAAACCGGTGCATCACGCCCATGACAAACCGGGCTTCAGCGAACGCCTGCTCGGCTGGTACGAAAAAGGCCTGCGCCGCGCCCTCGCCCATCAGAAACTGATGATCGGCGTGTTCGGCATTTCCGTCGCGCTGGCGATTGGCGGCTACGTGTTTATCCCCAAAGGTTTCTTCCCGGTGCAGGACACCGGTTTCGTCCTCGGCACCACCGAAGCCGCCGCCGATATCTCCTACAGCGACATGGTGAAAAAACACTTGGCAATGGCCGAAATCGTCGCCGCCGACCCGGCCGTTCAGGCGTTTTCCCACTCGGTCGGCGTGTCCGGCAGTAACCAGACCATCGCCAACGGCCGCTTCTGGATTGCCCTGAAACCACGGGGTGACCGCGATGTTTCGGCCAGCCAGTTCATCGACCGCATCCGTCCGCAACTGATGAAAGTCCCCGGCATCGTGCTTTACCTGCGCGCCGGCCAGGACATCAACCTCAGCTCCGGCCCGAGCCGTGCGCAGTATCAATACGTGCTCAAGAGCAACGACGGGCCGACCCTCGCCACCTGGACCCAGAAACTCACCGAGAAACTGCGCAGCATCCCGGCGTTCCGTGACATTTCCAACGACCTGCAACTGGGCGGCAGCATCACTCACATCAGCATCGACCGCAGCGCCGCCGCGCGTTTCGGCCTGACGGCGAGTGATGTCGACGAGGCGCTGTACGACGCCTTCGGCCAGCGGCAGATCAATGAGTTCCAGACCCAGGTCAACCAGTACAACGTGATCCTGGAACTGGACACCAAGCAGCGCGGCAAGGCCGAAAGCCTCAACTATTTCTACCTGCGCTCGCCGCTCAGCGGAGAAATGGTGCCGCTGTCGGCGCTGGCCCGATTCGACGCGCCGACCATCGGCCCGCTGTCCATCGCCCACGACGGCATGTTCCCGGCCGCCAACCTGTCGTTCAACCTGGCGCCCGGTGTGGCGCTGGGCGATGCGGTGATCCTGCTCAATCAGGCCAAGGCCGAGATCGGCATGCCGACCGCGATCAGCGGCAACTTCCAGGGTGCGGCCCAGGCGTTCCAAAGTTCCCTCGCCAGTCAACCATGGCTGATTCTCGCGGCGCTGGTGGCGGTGTACATCATCCTTGGCGTGCTCTACGAGAGCTTCGTCCATCCGCTGACGATCATCTCGACCTTGCCGGCGGCGGGGCTGGGTGCGGTGATCATGCTGTGGATCTGCGGTCAGGACTTTTCGATCATGGCGCTGATCGGGCTGGTGCTACTGATCGGTATCGTCAAGAAGAACGGCATCCTGATGATCGACTTCGCGCTTGAGGCGCAGCGTCATCGCGGGCTGTCGCCGCAGGATGCGATTTTCGAGGCATGTATCACGCGGTTCCGGCCGATCATCATGACCACGCTCGCCGCCCTGCTCGGCGCTCTGCCGCTGATGCTCGGCTACGGCACCGGCGCCGAACTGCGCCAGCCGCTGGGGATCGCGGTCGTGGGCGGATTGCTGGTCAGCCAGATGCTGACGCTGTTCACCACGCCGGTCATATACTTGTGGCTTGAGCGGCTGTTCCACAAGCCCAAACCATCGCCCGTCGCGGCGCTGGCAACGACAGACTGAGGCGGGTCATGCGCGTTCTGATTATCGAAGACGAAGAGAAAACCGCGGACTATCTGCACCGCGGCCTGACGGAACAGGGTTATACCGTGGATCTGGCCCGCGACGGCGTCGAGGGCCTGCACCTGGCGCTGGAAAGCGACTACGCGGTGATCGTCCTCGACGTGATGCTGCCGGGCCTCGACGGCTTCGGCGTATTGCGCGCGTTGCGCGCGCGCAAGCAGACGCCGGTGATCATGCTCACCGCCCGCGAGCGGGTCGAAGACCGGATCCGGGGCCTGCGCGACGGCGCCGACGATTACCTCGGCAAACCGTTTTCCTTCCTCGAACTGGTGGCGCGCCTGCAAGCGCTGACCCGGCGCAGCGGCGGTCATGAACCGGTGCAGGTGAGCATCGCTGACCTGTGGATAGATTTGATCAGCCGCAAGGCCACCCGCGCCGGCACCCGGCTGGATCTGACCGCGAAAGAGTTTTCGCTGCTCAGCGTGCTGGCCCGGCGTCAGGGCGAAATCCTCTCGAAAACCGCGATTGCCGAGATGGTCTGGGACATCAATTTCGACAGCGACGCCAACGTGGTCGAAGTCGCGATCAAGCGCCTGCGGGCCAAGCTCGACGGGCCATTCGACGAGAAACTGCTGCACACCATCCGTGGCATGGGTTATGTGCTGGAGAGCCGTGGTGTCCAGTAACTCGATTGCGCTGCGCCTGAGCGGGATGTTCACGCTGGTGGCGCTGCTGGTGTTCCTGCTCATCGGCGGCGCGTTGTATCAACAAGTGGACAAAGGCCTCGGTCTGCTGCCGGAAGCGGAACTGGATGCGCGTTACAGCGTGCTCGAATCCGCGCTCAACCGCTATGGCACGCCCGAGCACTGGGTGAAGATCAACGCCAAGCTCAAGCTGCTTGGCGAAGAAGACAAGCGCATCCATTTCTGGGTGGTCAGCGGCAATCCGGGGTACGAATTCGGCGAGCCGGATGCCTTGATCCGTGCGTTCGCCCAAGGTGCGCCGGGCATGCACGACCTGCAACTGCCCGACCATCCTTACCCGCTGAAAGTGCTGCTGACCGAACTGCCGGCCAAGGATCAGCGCCCGCCGCTGCGCTTCATGATCGGCATCGACACCGAGACCCTTCACCAGACCCAGCATCAGTTGCTGATCGCGCTGATTAGTCTGGCGGTGATCGGCGTGCTGCTGGCCTCGGCATTGGGTTACTGGGTGGCGCGAATCGGCCTCAAACCGCTGATCAAACTGTCCCATGAAGCCCAACGCCTGGCGCCGCCGTTGCGGGCCGGACGTCTGCGTCTGTCGCCGTTGCCACCGGAACTGGAGCAGTTCGTCGACTCGTTCAACTCGACGCTGGAGCGAGTCGAACAAGCCTATTCGCGGCTGGAATCCTTCAACGCCGACGTCGCCCATGAGCTGCGCTCGCCGCTGACCAACCTGATCGGCCAGACCCAGGTCGCCCTCACTCGCGGGCGTTCCGCCGAACATTATTTCGAAGTGCTGCAATCCAACCTCGAAGAGCTGGAACGCCTGCGCTCGATCATCAATGACATGCTGTTTCTGGCCAGCGCCGATCAGGGCAGCAAGGCCACCAAACTGACCTCGACTTCACTGGCCGATGAAGTGGCGACCACCCTCGAATACCTCGACTTCATCCTCGAAGATGCGCAGGTCCAGGTTCGGGTAAGCGGCGACGCGCAGGTGCAGATCGAGATCGCTCATCTGCGCCGGGCCTTGATCAATCTGCTGAGCAACGCGGTGCAACACACCGCGCCCGGTCAGGTAATCGAAGTGCAGATCGCGGTCGAGGAACATCAGGTCAGCATCGGCGTGGCCAACCCCGGTTCGCCGATTCCCAGCGAGCATTTGCCTCGGTTGTTCGAGCGCTTCTACCGGGTCGATGCTTCGCGCAGCAACAGCGGCAACAATCACGGGTTGGGGCTGGCGATCGTCAAGGCAATTGCGCTGATGCATGGCGGTGATGTGTTCGTGCGCAGTGATAGCGGGATGAACACCTTCGGGATTCATTTGCCGGTCTGACCCCACCCCTCATCGCTCCCACGCTCTGCGTGGGAATGCCGCCCGGGACGCTCAGCGTTCCAGAGTCGGACACAGAGCTTCCATCAAGGTGTTCCCACGCCGAGCCCAGTAATGTTCACCTGTTGATCTTTGCTTGCGCTGTAACAGTCATTTATGAAAATCACGCTGTTTCCCAACGCCCGGCAACCTTATCTTTGCCCGCACCAAACAGCACTTGCCAAGCAAGAAGGTTTTCAAGATGTCCAACAGTATGGGTATTGCCAGCGCTTTCGTTTTGTCCTCATTGATCCTGTCGCCGATGGCGATGGCTGAAGAATCGCAGTCGTTCGTAGCGCAAAATGCCGCTCGCGCTCACGCTTTCGAACAGCATCAGGCAGAAGTGATGGCCAAGGCTCAAGACGCTACGCAAGCCCCTCAGGCCGCAACGTCACAGGCTCAAGCATCCGAGAAAGACAGCTGAGTCGCACACCGCGAAACGTTTCCCTCGACGCGGTTGTTTGGCTCTTCCCGTTCAACCGTCGTCATTCCAGGCCGCTGATTTTCAGCGGCCTTTTTTCGTTGTGGTCTGAAAGCTGTCCGGTTCGTCTTTAACAATTAGAATCATCCCGCACCTCAAGACATTGAAGTGTCAGTTGACCCAAGGAGCTTTACCGCACGTGCGTTACCCAGTTCGCTTCACCCCGTTGTTCATTGCAATTGCCGCAACGATTGCCACCGCCGCCCATGCTGCCGAAGCCGAGAAACAAGGATTCGTCGAAGGCGCTAGCCTCAACCTCAACGCCCGCAACTACTACATGAATCGCAACCGCTTGCAGAACGCGGACGACAACATCGAGTGGGGCCAGGGCTTCCTCGGCAAATTCGAGTCGGGCTACACCGAAGGCACGGTCGGTTTCGGCATCGATGCCCACGCCATGCTCGGCTTGAAGCTCGACGGCGGCGGCGGCACGGACAACTCCAGCATCGTGCCGGTCAGCGACGGCAACGGCAAAGCACCAGGCTCGTTCTCCACGGCGGGCGGCACCCTGAAAATGCGTGCGTTCGATACCGAGCTGAAGGCCGGTGATCTGTTCCTCGCCAACCCGGTGATCGCCGGTGGCGAGACGCGCATGCTGCCGCAGACATTTCGTGGCCTCAGCCTGACCAACCACAGCTTCGACGGCTGGATGATCGAAGGCGGCCAGGCCAGCTTCACCAAACCCTACAACCAGAGCGGCCACAAACGCATCGGCACCTCGTACGGCAGCCTCGCGGATGGCGACAAGAGCCAGCACCTGAACTGGGCCGGCGTAGCCTTTAGCGGCGTCGAAGGCCTGACCAGCAGCCTTTACGCTTCCGAGCTGAAGGACATCTGGAACCAGTACTACTACGACCTCGACTACACCTGGGCGCTGAACGATCTGGTGACCCTCAACCCGGGTCTGCACTTCTATCACACGCAGGACACCGGCGACGCGCTGCTGGGCAACATCGACAACAACACCTACAGCCTGCATTTCACTGTCGGTATCGGCAGCCACAGCGTTACCGCCGCGTATCAGCGGGTCAACGGCAACACGCCGTTCGACTACATCAGCCAGGGTGACAGCGTTTACCTCGACAACTCGCAGCAATATTCGGACTTCAACGGCCCGAACGAACGCTCGTGGAAACTCAAGTACGCCTACGACTTCGCCGGCGTCGGCCTGCCGGGGCTGACCTCGGCCGTGTCCTACTCACGCGGCACGCTGGACCTGACCAAGGTCGATCCGGACAGCAAGGGTTACGCCTCGTGGTACAGCGCTGAAGGCCGCAACGCCAAGCACTGGGAGCGCGACATCGACCTCAAGTACGTAGTGCAAAGCGGTCAGGCCAAAGACCTCGCTGTTCGCCTGCAATGGGCGACCAACCGTGGCGGCAACGGTTACGGCGCGCTGGACACGGACACAGATGAATACCGTGTGATCATCGACTACCCGATCAACGTCTTCTAAGATCGGCGCTACAGTAAAAAGGCCAGCCTCGCATGCTGGCCTTTTTCTTGCCTGTAGCACCAAAGCGGGTACAACTACGCTTACAAGAATCTTCAACCGATAACCGAACCATGATCGCGAGCCGTACCCCACCTGCTCCGGGCAAGACCGGACGCCCCGAGCTGCTGTTGATCCTCGGCAGCCTGCTGAGCGTGATCGCGATTGTCTGCATCGTCACGTTCCTGCTGATCCGCGAACACGCCAATGCTCAGGAGTCGGCTACCCGTGGTGCGACCACCATCGCCCAATTGATCGACGCCGATGTGCTGCGTACCGTCGAGCTGTATGACCTGACGCTGCAAGGCCTGATCGCCGCCGCCCAGCGTGACGACCTGAAAGACGTGTCGCCGCAGATTCGCCATCTGGCGCTGTTCGATCGCTCCACCACGGCACGCTTCAAGGGCGACATTCTGTTGCTCGACAAGCATGGCGAAGTGATTGCCGACTCTTCGCGGGTCGATCCGCTACCGGGTAATTTCGCCGACCGTGACTACTTTCTCGCCCACGCCTTCAACCGCGACACCGGCATGTTCATCAGCCGTCCTTTCAAGCCCCGTTGCGACTGCGATGATGCTGACCAGTGGCGGATCAGTTTCAGCCGGCGGATCTCCTCCGACACCGGCGAGTTTCTGGGCGTGGCCGTGGCGTCGATGAAGCTCGATTACTTCGATCAGTTGTTCAATAGCCTCGACATCGGCATCGACAGCACCCTCAACATCATCAACAACGACGGCATCCTGCTGGCGCAAAAGCCTTATCTGCAGAGCGATTCGATCGGCAAGAGCTTTGCCGCCCGTCCCAATGTGGTGCGAATTCTGCGCGACAGCGGCGGCAATGGCAGTTTCAGTAGCATTTCGAGCATGGATTACCAGCAACGGCTGTACACCTATTCGCGGGTCGGCAATTTGCCGTTGACCGTGATCGTTGCCCTGTCCAGCGAGGAAGTGTTCGGCGCGTGGAAACGCACAGCAATTCTGATCAGCGGCGCTACCGGGGTGCTCTGCACCGGCCTGCTGTGGCTGACCTGGCTGTTGGCCCGGGAACTGCGATTACGTCATCGCGCTGAACGTGAACTGGCGCAATTGGCAGCGACCGATGCCCTGACCGGCGTCGCCAACCGGCGGATGCTCGATCAGTCGCTGCGGCACGAATGGTTTCGCGCCCAGCGCTCGGGCAAACCGTTGTCGTTGCTAATGGTCGATGCCGATCACTTCAAGGCATTCAACGACAGGCATGGCCATCAGGCCGGAGATCAGGCGCTGCGTGAACTGGCGAGGGTGATCACCGCCAATGTACGGCGCCCGGCGGATCTGGTCGCGCGTTATGGCGGTGAGGAGTTTTCGGTGATCCTCGCGGAAACCGACAGCATCGGAGCGCAACAGATCGCCGAGCACATTCGTGCGGCGGTGGAGCAGTTGCCCAGCGTGAATGAAGGCCAGTCGCCGATGACCGTGAGCATCGGCATCAGCACCTGGACGGCGACGAGCGAGATCAGCCTGGAACAGCTTTTGTTCGCAGCGGACAAGGCGTTGTACCAGGCCAAGGAAGGTGGCCGGAACCGGGTCGTCGTGGCCTGAAAACAGACATAAAAAAAGGCCACCCAAAGGTGGCCTTCAAAAAACTAGAGAGGTTTTTTACTTACACCGCCGCAACCGGGCGCATGTAAGAGATTGGTGCGGTGCTGGCGTCTTCGAACGTCACGACTTCCCAAGCATCTTTCTGCTCAATCAACTTGCGCAGTAGCTGGTTGTTCAGTGCGTGGCCGGACTTGAAGCCCTTGAACTCACCAATCAGGCTGTTGCCCAGCAGGTACAGGTCGCCAATTGCATCGAGGATCTTGTGCTTCACGAATTCGTCTTCATAGCGAAGGCCGTCTTCGTTCAGTACGCCATCGGCATCGACCACGATCGCGTTTTCCACGCTGCCGCCGAGTGCGAGGTTGTGCTTGCGCAGGTACTCGATGTCACTCATGAAACCGAAAGTACGGGCGCGGCTGACTTCTTTTACGAACGAAGTGCTGGAAAAATCCACGCTTGCACTTTGGGTGCGGTCCCGGAAAACCGGGTGATCGAAATCGATCTCGAAGCTCACCTTGAACCCTTCGAAAGGGACGAAAGTGGCGCGCTTGTCGCCGTCTTCCACTGTCACTTCACGCAGGATACGGATGAATTTCTTGGCAGCGTCCTGCTCTTCCAGGCCAGCCGATTGAATCAGGAATACGAAAGGTCCTGCGCTGCCATCCATGATCGGGACTTCAGACGCGGAGAGCTCGACGTAGGCGTTATCGATGCCCAGGCCAGCCATGGCCGAGAGCAGGTGCTCCACCGTGTCTACCTTCACGTCACCGTTGACCAGCGTCGTCGACATGGTTGTCTCGCCGACGTTGGCCGCGCGAGCCGGTATCTCGACAACCGGATCGAGATCGGCACGGCGAAAGACGATCCCGGTGTCGATCGGTGCAGGCTTGAGGGTCAGGTAAACCTTCTCCCCGGAGTGCAGACCTACACCGGTGGCACGGATAATATTTTTCAGTGTGCGTTGTTTAATCATGGCATGGGCCGCTTCAGCGCAAATTGCGAACTGGTATCAACAAAGGCTGGCGATGATAGCAGACCGAGCCTTTGCTGAACACCAATCACCTGAATACCCCTGATACATTTCATCAATCGGCCTGACGACGCAGGAAGGCCGGGATGTCCAGGTAGTCCAGGTCATCTTGCGGATTCATCTTCGCGGCAGTCGCAGCACCGGCCTGAGCCTGGTTGCGCATGACGGTCGGACGGTCCAGGTCACGGTAATTCACCGCTGGCTGCTCCTGACGAGCGGGTGCCGGTTGCTGCACTTGAGCAGCCGCCATCGAGGTGTGAACGGTGTTGTCGATGACCTTCACAGGCTTCTCGATTTTCGCGCCCAGACCGGTAGCAACCACGGTCACGTGCAGTTCGTCGCGCATGTCCGGATCGATAACGGTACCGACCTTGACCATTGCGTGCTCGGAAGCGAAGGCTTCGATGATCGAACCCACGTCGGAGTACTCACCCAGGGACAGGTCAGGACCGGCAGTGATATTCACCAGGATGCCGCGTGCGCCTTGCAGGTTCACGTCTTCCAACAGCGGGTTGCGGATGGCCGCTTCGGTCGCTTCACGTGCACGGTTCGGACCGCTGGCGCAGCCAGTGCCCATCATCGCCATGCCCATTTCGCTCATCACGGTACGTACGTCGGCGAAGTCGACGTTGATCATGCCCGGACGCTTGATGATGTCGGAGATACCGCGAACGGCACCGGCCAGTACATCGTCAGCCTTGGCGAAAGCCGACAGCAGGCTTGCGTCCTTGCCGAGGATGGTCAGCAGTTTTTCGTTCGGAATGGTGATCAGCGAGTCAACGCTTTCCGAGAGCATGCGGATGCCTTCGTCGGCGATCTGCATACGCTTGCGGCCTTCGAACGGGAACGGACGGGTCACGACCGCAACGGTCAGGATGCCCATTTCCTTGGCCACTTCGGCGATGATCGGCGCAGCACCGGTACCCGTACCGCCGCCCATGCCGGTGGTGATGAACACCATGTTGGTGCCGGCCAGCACTTCAGCGATGCGCTCGCGATCTTCCAGCGCGGCCTGACGGCCGACTTCCGGGTTGGCGCCGGCGCCCAGGCCTTTGGTCACGCCGGTGCCCAGTTGCAGAATGGTGCGCGCGCCGATGTTTTTCAGCGCTTGAGCATCGGTGTTGGCGCAGATGAATTCCACGCCTTCGATGTTGCTCTTGACCATGTGGTTGACAGCGTTGCCGCCGCCACCGCCAACACCGATAACCTTGATTACCGGGCTTGCGGGGATGTTGTCTACGAGTTCGAACATTTTCCCTCTCCTTACATTCTCTAGTTTTTTCGCCTACTGCTGTTTGTTGCGGTGCTGCGGTAAAGCTTTAGAAGTTGCCTTGAACCCACTTCTTCAAACGGTCCAGCAACGGCGCCTGCGGCTCATCGTTGCTGTAGCTGTCGCGGCTGCCGATGCCCGAGAACGAGATCCCGTCGGACTGCTTCTGCAGGCCGTACATCAACAAGCCGACGCCAGTGGAATAAATCGGGTTGCGTACCACGTCATCCAGACCTTTCACGCCATGCGGCACGCCCAGGCGGACCGGCATGTGGAAGATTTCTTCGGCCAGTTCAGTGGCGCCTTCCATCTTCGAAGTACCGCCGGTCAGCACGATGCCGGCCGGGATCAGGTCTTCGTAGCCGCTGCGACGCAGCTCGGCCTGGATCAGGGTGAACAGTTCGTCGTAACGCGGCTCGACCACTTCGGCCAGGGCCTGACGAGACAGTTCGCGCGGTGGACGGTCGCCGACGCTCGGCACCTTGATGGTTTCGCCGGCACCGGCCAGTTTGGCCAGGGCGCAGGCGTAGCGGATCTTGATCTCTTCGGCGTATTGGGTCGGGGTGCGCAACGCCATGGCGATGTCGTTGGTCACCTGATCGCCCGCGATCGGGATCACGGCCGTGTGGCGGATCGCGCCTTCGGTGAAGATCGCGATGTCGGTGGTGCCGCCGCCGATGTCGACCAGGCACACGCCCAGCTCTTTCTCGTCGTCGGTCAGAACCGAGTAGGCCGAGGCCAGTTGCTCAAGAATGATGTCATCGATTTCCAGACCGCAGCGACGCACGCATTTTTCAATGTTCTGTGCGGCGTTGACGGCGCAGGTGACCACGTGAACCTTGGCTTCCAGACGCACGCCGGACATGCCCAGCGGCTCGCGCACGCCTTCCTGGTTATCGATCACGTAGTCCTGCGGCAGGGTGTGCAGCACACGCTGGTCGGCAGGGATCGCTACGGCCTGGGCGGCGTCGAGTACGCGCTCCAGATCCGCCGAGCTGACTTCGCGATCACGGATCGCGACGATGCCGTGGGAGTTCAGGCTGCGAATGTGATTGCCGGCCACGCCGACGAACGCCGAGTGAATGCGGCAGCCCGCCATCAGTTGGGCTTCCTCGATCGCGCGCTGGATCGACTGCACGGTGGACTCGATGTTGACCACCACGCCTTTTTTCAGGCCGCGGGACGGATGAGTGCCGATCCCGACGATATCGAGCGTGCCGTCGTCCGCAACCTCGCCGACCAGCGCCACCACTTTGGAGGTGCCGATATCGAGACCGACGATCATTTTGCCGCTTTGCACGTTTGCCATGGGTCCTGCCTCTTCTTAATTCTTTGCGACAGCGGGTTGGGCTGTCGTCGGCGCTACTGGTTCCCGCCAGCCAACAGCGAGGCCGTTGGCATAGCGCAGATCGATGCGCGCAATGTTCGTAATCTGTTCTTTGAGCGTCTTGTCATAGATGGCAATGAAGCGGCGCATCTTTTCCACCAGGTTGCCGCGTCCCAGCAGCAGCTCGATGCCGGGACCGGAACTGCCGGCACCGGTGGTCAGGAACCAGCTGCCACGTTCACGCAGCTCAAGCCGCGCAATCGAGAAGCCCAATGGCCGGAGCATCTGGCTCAGCACCTGGTATTGCTGCATCACTTGCTGCTGGGCCCGCTGCGGACCGAACAGCTGCGGCAGGTGTTCGTAGTTCGCCAGTTCCTTGGGCGTGAACGCCTGGCCCTGGTTGTTGAGCAATGACTCGTCGCCCCAGCGGGCCACCGGCAGTTGCTCTTCGAGGCGGATCACCACCTGATCCGGCCACACCCGACGAACTTCGGCGTGGGCGATCCACGGCATCTGCTCAAGCTCCGTGCGCATGCTCGCCAGGTCGATGGTGAAGAAGCTCGACGCCACGTAGGGGGCGATCCGCTGCTGCACCGCTTGCTGGCTGATGTAACTGAGGTCGCCCTGCACCGCGATCTTGGTGATCGGCCGGTCGGCGTACGGCAGCAAACGCTGCGCGCCTTCGTAAGTGCCGAACCCCAGGGCCACCAGCAGCACCGGCCAGAACAGACTTTTCAAAAAGCCGAAGTTGGCTTTTGGCAGGCGCGCGGACATCGGCTCTTTGGCCACCATTCGGCTGGCACCCCGCGGCACCGGCTTGCGGCCGGGTGCGGGTGGCTGATGTCTGAGCTGTGCGCCTTGCATGGTCTTAACCTCGCGCCTCTTTCTTGCCATCGGCATCGACACTGGCGGCCAGAATGGCCAGGACCAGTTGCTGGAAATCCAGACCGGCCGCTTTCGCCGCCATCGGTACCAGGCTGTGATCGGTCATGCCGGGAGCCGTGTTGACTTCCAGGAACCAGAATTTGCCATCGGCGTCCTGCATCACGTCCGCCCGGCCCCAACCGGCAATACCCAGCGCCTCGCAGGCTTGCGCCGTGAGGTCCATGAGTTCTTTTTCCTTGGCGGCATCGAGCCCGCACGGAATCCGATACTGGGTATCGTTGGCGATGTACTTGGCGTCGTAGTCGTAGAACGTGTGTGGCGTACCCAGGGCGATAGGAGGCAACACCTGGTCACGCAGGGTGGCAATGGTGAACTCGGGACCGTGGATCCATTGCTCGACCAACACTTGCGAATCGTAGGTACTGGCCGCTTTCCATGCGTCGATCAACTCGGACGCGGAAGTCACTTTGGCCATCCCGATACTTGAACCTTCATGCGCCGGTTTGACGATCAAAGGGAAGCCCAGTTCCGTCGCTGCCGAAATACAATCGGCCTCGCTGCGCAGCACGGCGTGACGCGGCGTCGGAATCCCGAGCGTGTGCCAGACCTGCTTGGTGCGCAACTTGTCCATCGCCAGCGCCGAAGCCAGGATGCCGCTGCCGGTGTACGGAATGCCGGCCACTTCGAGCAGGCCCTGCATGCTGCCGTCTTCACCGCCGCGACCGTGGAGAATGATGAACGCACGGTCGATCTTCTCGCTCAGCAGGCGCTGCAGGATGTCGGCGCCGACATCGATCCCGAACGCATCCACACCCGCGCTTTGCAGCGCAGTGAGCACGGCGTTGCCGGACTTCAGCGAGACTTCACGCTCGGCACTCAGGCCACCGAACAGCACGGCCACACGGCCGAAGTCTTTCGGGGCAATGGTGGAGAACAGATTGGCGTAGGCAGCAGTCATTTCAACTTCCCCTCGACCGATGCCGCCACGGCACCGGCGAACAACTCGCTTTTCAACAGTTTCGGTGCGAGACCGCCGATATCACCGGCGCCCTGGCACAGCAGAATGTCGCCGGCACGCAGCAGCGGCTTGACCAGCGGCGCCAGGTCGACGCCGCGCTCGATGTAGATCGGGTCGAGCTGACCGCGCTGGCGGATGCTGTTGCACAGCTTGCGGCTGTCGGCGCCCGGGATCGGCTCTTCGCCGGCCGGATAGACTTCCATCAGCAGCAGTACGTTGGCGTCGGCCAGTACATTGACGAAATCGTCGTACAGGTCGCGGGTGCGGCTGTAGCGGTGCGGCTGGTAGACCATCACCAGACGGCGCTCAGGCCAGCCACCACGAACGGCTTTGATCACCGCTGCGACTTCGGTCGGGTGGTGACCGTAGTCGTCGACCAGCATCACATTGCCGCCGTCCACCGGCAGTTCGCCGTAGACCTGGAAGCGTCGGCCGACGCCCTGGAACCCGGACAGGCCCTGGACGATGGCTTCATCGCTGACGCCTTCGTCGGTGGCGATGCAGATGGTTGCCAGCGCGTTGAGCACGTTGTGGTTGCCCGGCATGTTCACGGACACATCCAGCGGCTCGCGATCAGGACGCAGCACGGTGAAGAAGGTCTGCATACCCTGCTGGCGCACATTGATCGCGCGCACGTCAGCGTCTTCGCTGAAGCCGTAGGTCACGGTCGGACGCTTCACCTGCGGCAGGATTTCACGCACCACCGGATCGTCCAGGCACATCACCGCCAAACCGTAGAACGGCAGGTTGTGCAGGAACTCGACGAAGGTTTTCTTCAGTTTGTTGAAGTCGCCGTCGTAGGTCGCCATGTGGTCTGCGTCGATGTTGGTGACCACGGCCACCAGCGGTTGCAGGTGCAGGAAGCTGGCGTCGCTCTCGTCGGCCTCGGCGATCAGGTAACGGCTGGTGCCGAGCTGGGCATTGGTGCCCGCTGCATTCAGACGGCCACCGATGACGAAGGTCGGATCCAGGCCACCGGCCGCGAACACCGAAGCGATCAGGCTGGTGGTGGTGGTCTTGCCGTGGGTACCGGCAACGGCGATGCCGTGGCGATAGCGCATCAGTTCGGCGAGCATCTCGGCACGCGGCACCACCGGAATACGACGCTCAAGGGCGGTCGCCACTTCCGGGTTGGAGGTGTTGACGGCGCTCGACACCACCAGCACATCGGCGGCAGCGGCGTTCTCGGCACGGTGGCCGATGAAGATCTGTGCACCGAAGGATTCCAGGCGCTCGGTCACCGGCGAAGCTTTCAGGTCGGAACCGGACACTTCATAGCCCAGGTTCAGCAACACTTCGGCAATACCGCACATGCCCACGCCGCCGATCCCGACGAAGTGGATGCGACGGATGCGGCGCATTTCCGGTTGCGGCATGGCTTTCTGATTCTCAACCATGGGCCACCTCCAGACAGGTATCGACCACGCTACGGGTGGCTTCGGGTTTCGCCAGTCGGCGGGCCGCTTGGGCCATTTGTTCGAGTCGTTGCGGTTGCATCAAGACCTCTGTCAGGCGCGCGGCAAGGTCCGCGGCACCAGTCGTTCTTTGCGGCATCAGGAAGGCAGCGCCTTCGCGGGCCAAATAATCGGCGTTGCGGGTCTGGTGATCGTCGATCGCGTGGGGCAAGGGCACCAGCATCGAGGGCAGACCGGCGGCGGCCAGTTCGCTGATGGTCAATGCGCCGGCGCGGCACACCACCAGGTCAGCCCAGCCATAGGCCTGGGCCATGTCTTTTATGAACGGCTGCACCTGCGCATCCACGCCGGCGGCGCGGTAGCGCTCTGCAGTCACTTCCTCGTGGTTTCTGCCAGCCTGATGGAACACTTCCGGACGCAAGTCGGCAGCGACTTGTGCCAGGGCTTCAGGCAGCAACTTGTTCAACGGCTCTGCGCCCAGGCTTCCGCCCAGGATCAGCAAACGCGCCTTGCGTCCGGCCAGGGCCGGGCGCGGTGTTTCGAGGAACAGCTCGCTGCGCACCGGGTTACCGGTGGTACGGCGGCTGTCCGACAGGGTAAAGGTGTCAGGGAAGGCTTCACACACCCGGGCGGCGAACGGCACCAGCAACCGATTGGCGGTGCCGGCCACGGCGTTCTGCTCATGAACGATCACCGGCACGCCGGCCAGTTTGGCGGCGATACCGCCGGGGCCGGTCACATAGCCGCCGAATCCGACCACGCACACCGGACGCAACCGGCGAATGATCGCCCGCGCCTGCCACACCGATTTCAGCAACATGAACGGTGCCTTGAGCAACGACAGCTTGCCCTTCCCGCGCAGGCCAGTGGCGTTGATGCGGTGCAATTCAAGACCTGCCGCCGGCACCAGATCGTTCTCGATCCCGCGCGGCGTGCCGAGCCAGTGCACGGTGTAGCCGCGCGCCTGGAATTCACGGGCACAGGCCAGCGCCGGGAACACGTGCCCGCCGGTGCCGCCGGCCATGATCAATACGTTAGCGCCCATGGTTCGGCTCCTCGGCGAAGTCGCTCTCATGGAATTCCATCTCTTCACTGCCCAGGTGGGTCCGGCTCTCCCACTCGATCCTCAGCAACAGGCCAAGGCAGGCGCAGCAGATCACCAGGGAACTGCCGCCATAGCTGAGGAACGGCAAGGTCAGGCCCTTGGTCGGCAGCAGGCCGACGTTCACGCCGATGTTGATCAGGAACTGGCCGATCCACAGGAACGACAGCCCGTAGGCAACATAAGCGGCAAAAAACTGTTTGGCTTTCTCGGCCCACAGACCGATGTACATCCCGCGAATACACACGAACACGAACAGCGCCACGGTGCACAGCGAGCCCACGGCGCCAAGCTCTTCGGCCAGAACCGAGAACACGAAGTCGGTGTGCGCTTCCGGCAGGTAGAACTGCTTCTGCACGCTGTTGCCCAGGCCAACGCCCAGCCATTCACCGCGACCGAACGCGATCAAGGCTTGCGACAACTGATAACCGGCACCGAACTGGTCGGCCCACGGGTCGGCGAAGTTGGTCAGACGCGCCATCCGGTACGGTTGCATCTGAATCAGCAACACCACCGCTCCGACGGCCAGCACCACCATCAGCGAGAACCGGAACAGCCCGACCCCGCCGAGGAACAGCATCGCCGCCGCAGCGCCCATCATCACGACGGTGGCACCGAAGTCTGGCTCCATCAGCAACAGGCCCGCCATCGGCAGCAGCACGATGAACGGCTTGAAGAAGCCCATCCAGCTCTCGCGCACTTCTTTCTGGCGACGCACCAGGTAACCGGCGAGGTAGATCACCACGAACACCTTGGCGATCTCGGACGGCTGGACGTTAAAGAAGCTGAAGCCGATCCAGCGCATCGAACCGTTCACCTCACGTCCGATACCCGGGATGATCACCATCACCAGTAATCCGAACGCGCCGATCAGCATCATCCAGCCCAGTCGTTGCCAGGTGGCAATCGGGATCATCATCGTGACGATGCACGCACCCAGGCCCAGCACCACGTAGATCAGGTGACGGGTCATGTAATACAGAGCACTACCCGACTGCGCCGCGCCGACTTCAGTCGATGCCGAAGCGATCATGATCAGGCCCAGACCGAGCAGCGCCAGGCAACCGGCGAGCATCGGGAAGTCGAGGTCGATCCCGCGTCCGGTGATCAGCGGCGACGGGTATGGCTTGATGATGTTTCTCAAGCTCATGCCAGGTCCTCCACGGCGCGGACGAACTGGTGACCACGGTCTTCGTAGTTCTTGAACATGTCGAAACTGGCGCAGGCCGGTGACAGCAGCACGACGTCACCCGGCTGGGCGGCGGCGCGGCATTGGGCGACCGCGTCGACCAGCGTGGTCGCGCGAATCAGCGGCACGGCATCGCCGATCGCTTCGCCGATCTTGTCGGAGTCGCGGCCCATCAGGATCACGGCGCGGCAATGGGTTGCCACCGGATCGCGCAGGTCCTTGAATTCGGCACCCTTGCCGTCGCCACCGGCGATCAGCACGACCTTGCCGTCGATGTCCGCCCCCAGACCTTCGATGGCAGCCAGTGCGGCGCCGACGTTGGTGGCTTTGGAATCGTTGTAGTAACCGACGCCGTCCAGATCACGCACCCACTGGCAACGGTGTTCGAGACCGGCGAAGGTGCGCAGCGCTGCCAGCATGGCGTCGAACGGCAGCCCGACCGCGTGGCCGAGCGCCAGCGCCGCCAGGGCGTTGGACTGGTTGTGGGCGCCGCGAATCTTCAGTTCGCGCACCGGCATCAGGTTCTGGAATTCGAAGGCCAGGTATTTCTCGCCATTCTCTTCGCGCAGGCCGAATGCCTTGAAATCGGGTTTGGTCAGGCCGAAGGTCCAGCACGGCTGGCCCTCGCCCATCAGCGGACGGGTCAACGCATCCTGACGGTTGACCACGAACTGCTTCGCGCCACGGAAGATCCGGTGCTTGGCCAGGTGATAGGCCGGCAGACCGCTGTAGCGGTCCATGTGGTCTTCGCTGATGTTGAGCACGGTCGCCACTTCGGCGTTGAGCTGGTCGGTGGTTTCCAGCTGGAAGCTCGACAGCTCCATCACGTACAGCTCGACGTCATCGCTGAGCAGATCCAGCGCCGGCGTACCGAGGTTGCCGCCCACGGCCACGCGTTTGCCGGCCGCAGCCGCCATCTCGCCGACCAGGGTGGTGACGGTGCTTTTTGCGTTGGAACCGCTGATGGCCACGATCGGCGCCTTCGCGTTACGCGCGAACAGCTCGATGTCGCCGGACAGCTTCACGCCACGGGCCGCGGCGGCTTGCAGGGCCGGGGTCGCCAGCGCCAGGCCGGGGCTCACGTAGAGCTCGTCGGCACGGCACAGGAACTCGACGTCCAGCTCGCCACAACGCACTTCCACGTGCGGATAGTCACGCTGGAGCGTGGCCAGTTCCGGTGGATTTTCCCGCGTGTCGGCCACGGCAAACGCCACGCCCCGGTTCGCCAGGAAGCGAACCAGGGACATGCCGCTCTTGCCGAGGCCGACAACGATGCGGAAGTGGTCAGAAGCGATCAGAGACACTCGTTCTACCTCAGCTTCAGGGTGGCAAGGCCGATCAGCACGAGAATCACGGTGATGATCCAGAAACGGACGATCACGCGCGGCTCGGGCCAGCCCTTGAGTTCAAAGTGGTGGTGAATCGGTGCCATGCGGAACACACGGCGACCGGTCAGCTTAAAGGACGCAACCTGAATGACGACTGACAGGGTTTCCATCACGAACACGCCGCCCATGATGAACAGGACGATTTCCTGACGGACGATTACCGCGATGGTGCCCAGGGCCGCACCCAGCGCCAGTGCGCCGACGTCACCCATGAAGACTTGCGCCGGGTAGGTGTTGAACCACAGGAAGCCCAGGCCGGCACCGATCAAGGCGCCGCAGAACACGATCAGCTCGCCTGCGCCCGGTACGTAAGGGATCAGCAGGTATTCAGCGAACTTCACGTTACCCGACAGGTAGCAGAAGATGCCCAGGCCACCGCCGACCATCACCGTCGGCATGATCGCCAGACCGTCGAGGCCGTCGGTGAGGTTGACCGCGTTGCTCGAACCGACGATCACGAAGTACGTCAGCACGATGAAGCCGGCGCCCAGCGGAATGCTGTAGTCCTTGAGCATCGGCAGGATCAAGGTGGTTTCCACCGGAGTGCTTGCAGTCATATAAAGGAAGATTGCCGCACCGAGGCCGAACACCGACTGCCAGAAATATTTCCAGCGGCTTGGCAGGCCACGGGAGTTCTTCTCGATCACCTTGCGGTAGTCATCGACCCAGCCGATGGCGCCGAACAGCAGGGTCACCAGCAGCACGACCCACACGTAGCGGTTGCTCAGGTCAGCCCACAGCAAAGTGCTGACACCGATCGAAGACAGAATCAGCGCGCCGCCCATGGTCGGCGTACCGGATTTGGACAGGTGCGATTGCGGGCCGTCGTTACGAACGGACTGACCGATCTGACGGTTCTGCAGGGTGCGGATCATCCACGGGCCGTAGCACAGCGACAAGACCAGCGCGGTCAGCACACCGAGAATCCCGCGCAGGGTCAGGTACTGGAAGACCGCGAAGCCTTTGTAGAACTGTTGCAGATACTCCGCTAGCAGCAGCAGCATTAATGTTTCTCCAGACTGGACCCGCACAGGGCCGCAACGATGTTTTCCATCGCTGCGCTGCGCGAACCCTTGATCAAAATGGTGGTGTTTGTGTCCTGCTCGGCGCCGAGGGCCTGGATCAGTTCGGCTTGGGTGCCGAAGTGATGCGCCTCGTTACCGAATGCGTTCACAGCGTGGACCATGTTCGGCCCGACGGCGTAAAGCGCGGAAACCTTGCCCCGGGCGTATTCGCCCACGTCGCGGTGCCCCTGCTCCGCCCAGTCGCCCAACTCGCCGATATCCCCGAGCACCAGGACGGTGCGACCGGAAAAGCCGGCGAGTATATCAATGGCCGCGCACATAGAGGTGGGGTTCGCGTTGTAAGTGTCATCGATCACGCGCATGCCGTTTTTCGCCAGTTGCGCGACGGTGCGCCCCTTGACCGGTTGTACCGCGCCAAGCCCGGTGGCGATGCCGAACAGCGACACGCCCAAAACGTGCGCGGCAGCGGCGGCGGCCATGGCGTTGGCGACGTTGTGGGTGCCGAGCAGATTCAGTTGAACCCGCTCCACACCTTCAGGACTGTGCAGGTTGAACGCCGGGCAGCCACGGGCATCGGTGGCCAGGTCGCTGGCGTAAAAATCCGCCTGAGTGTTGCTCAGGGCAAACGTCAGCACCTTGCGGGCGCCGGCGCGGGTCTTCCAGATGCCAAACGCCTTGTCATCGAGGTTCAGCACCGCGACGCCGTCGGCCGCGAGCCCTTCAATGATTTCGCCCTTGGCTTCGACGATTTTCTCCGGCCCGCCGAACTCACCAACGTGGGCGGTCCCGGCGTTGTTGAGGATCGCCACATGCGGCTTGGTCAGCCCGACGGTGTAGGCGATTTCACCCAGGCGCGAGGCGCCCAGTTCGATCACCGCCGCGCTGTGTTCCGGGGCGAGTTCGAGCAGGGTCAGCGGTACGCCGAGGTCGTTGTTCAGGTTGCCACGGGTCGCGTGTACCGAACCGCGCGTGCGCAGGATGCTCGCGAGCATTTCCTTGACTGTGGTCTTGCCACTGGAACCGGTAACGGCGGCGACCGGCTTGGTGAAGGCGGCACGGTTCAGCGCACCCAATTGGCCGAGCGCCTGGCGGGTGTCCTTGACCAGCAATTGCGGCAGCGTGCTGTCGGCGACTTCGCGCTCGACCAATGCAGCAACGGCGCCTTTGGCGGCGACTTCATTCAAATAGTCATGACCGTCGAAACGCGGGCCGGTCAGGGCGATAAACAGTTGGCCGGCCTTGATCGCGCGGCTGTCGATGCTCACGCCGTCAAAACTGGCGTCGGCACTGATCAGACGGGCATCGAGCGCGTTGGTCAATTCGCTGAGTTTCAGGGCCTTAAGCATGGGCCACCTCCCACGCGGTCAAGGCGTGATCGGCCTCGACCAGATCCGAGAATGCATGGCGTTCGCCGTTGATTTCCTGATAGTCCTCGTGACCTTTGCCGGCCAGAACGATCACGTCATCCGCCGACGCGCCGGCAATCAGTTGCGCGATGGCCTGGCCGCGACCGGCCACGAACGTCACCTTGTCCACAGCCGTGAAACCGGCGCGGATGTCATCAAAAATGACGGCTGGATCTTCGGTACGCGGATTGTCATCGGTCACCAGCACGCGGTCGGCCAGACGCTCGACCACTTCGGCCATCAGCGGACGCTTGCCGCGATCGCGATCACCGCCGCAGCCGAACAGGCACAGCAATTGACCTTTGACGTGCGGACGCAATGCGGTCAGAACTTTTTCCAGGGCATCCGGCGTGTGGGCGTAATCGACCACTACCAGCGGCTGGGTGCCGCCGCCGAGACGCTGCATGCGTCCGGCCGGACCTTCGAGTTTCGGCAACACCTTGAGGATTTCGTCGAGCGCGTAGTCGAGACCGAGCAGCGCACCGACGGCGGCCAGCACGTTGCTCAGGTTGAAACGACCGAGCAGCGTGCTGCGCAGATGGTGCTCGCCCTGCGGCGTGACCAGCGTGGCGCGCACGCCATGATCGTCGAACTGCGCTTCGCGGACATACAGATAGGCGCTGCTGTCGAGCAGGCTGTAAGTGATCAAACGCGACTCACGTTTTTCAGCGGCCAGTTGCCGGCCGAAATCGTCGTCGAGGTTGACCACGCGGCACTTCAGGTCATTCCAGGCAAACAGCCGGGCTTTGGCCTCGGCGTAAGCTTCCATGGTGCCGTGGTAATCCAGGTGATCGCGGGACAGGTTGGTCATCACCGCCACATCGAATGCCAGCGCGGTAACCCGGCCCTGATCCAGACCGTGGGACGAGACTTCCATGGCCACGGCTTTGGCGCCGGCCTTTTTCAGGTCGCCCAGGGTCGCTTGCATGGCAATCGGATTCGGCGTGGTGTGCAGGCCGCTTTGCAGCGCGCCATGGAAACCGGAGCCGAGGGTGCCGACGATGCCGCAATGCTGACCGAGCAGATCCAGCGCCTGCGCTACCAGTTGGGTCACGCTGGTCTTGCCGTTGGTGCCGGTCACGCCGATCAGGTTCAGGTGATGACTTGGCTCGCCGTAAAAACGCCCGGCGATGTCCGACAGCTGCGCCGCCAGGCCCTTGACCGGAATCAGCGGCACTTCGGTGATCGGCAGCACGGTGGCGCCTTCCACTTCATAGGCCACGGCAGCAGCCCCTCGCTGCAAGGCGTCGGCAATGTGCGCACGCCCGTCGAACTTGCCGCCGGGCACGGCGAGGAACAGGTCACCCGCGCGTACGTTGCGACTGTCGAGCGCCAGTTCACGGATCAACAGATCGTGGCCGGCGTGGGGGAAAATCTTGTTCAGACTCAGAGACATCAGCCGCGCCCTCCATTGGCTTTCAGCGGAACGGCCGGGGTGGCGTTGGCCTGTTGTGTGGTCGGCAGGTTGTCCGGGGTGACGTTCATCAGGCGCAAGGTGCCCGACATCACACGGCTGAACACCGGCGCCGAGACCAGACCACCGAAGTAACCGGCCTTGGTCGGTTCATCGATCACTACGACGATTGCATAACGTGGATCGCTCATCGGGCCGAAACCGGCGAACAGCGAGCGGTAAGAGTTTTCGGCGTAGCCCTTGGTGCCGACCGATGTTTTACGCGCGGTACCGGACTTGCCGCCCACGTGATACGCCGGCACCTGCGCACGGAACACGCCGCGCGGGGCTTCGATCACTTGTTGCAGCATGCCTTGCATGGTTTTGGCGACGGCTTCCGGCAACACCTGGGTGGTCTGTGGCGCCTTGTCGGTTTTGATCAGGGTCAGCGGTGCCAGACGACCATTGTTGGCCAGCGCCGAGAACGCGTGCACCAGCTGGATCGCGGTCACCGAAATACCGTAGCCGTAAGACAGCGTCGCGGTCTCGGCCTTGCGCCACTCGCGGTAATTCGGCAGGTTGCCGACACGTTCGCCCGGGAAGCCGAGGCCGGTGTCCTGGCCGAGGCCGACTTTCTGTGCGAGGCGGAAAATGGTTTCGCCGCCGATATCGAACGCGACCTTACTCATGCCGACGTTACTGGAATTGATCAGAATGCCGGTCAGGTCGAGTACCGGACCTTCGGTCTTCGATACGTCCTTGATCGTGTATTTGCCGATCTGCAGGGAGCCCGGATACACCTCGACGGTGTCGCTCGGTTTCCAGCGGCCGGTTTCGATCGCGGCGCTCATCGAGATCGCTTTCATGGTCGAACCGGGTTCGAACACGTCGATCATCGCGCGGTTACGCATCATCGCCGGCTGCAGGTTGCGACGGTTGTTCGGGTTGTAGGTCGGCTGGTTGACCATGGCGAGGATTTCACCGGTCTTCACGTCCATGATCACCAGGCTACCGGCCTTGGCGCCGTTCTCGATGATCGCGTTGCGCAGTTCGCGGTTGGCCAGATATTGCAGACGCAGGTCAATCGACAACGCCAAGGGCTTGCCGGCCTTGGCGTTTTTGGTGACCTGGACATCCTTGATCAGCCGTCCGCGCCGATCCTTGATGACTTGCCGCTTACCGGGCACGCCGGCCAGCCATTCATCGTAGGCCAGCTCGACGCCTTCACGACCGTGGTCATCGATGTCGGTGAACCCGACCATGTGCGCTGTCACTTCACCGGCCGGGTAGAACCGGCGGAATTCTTCGATGCCGTAGACGCCGGGCACTTTCAGGTCGAGCACGGCCTGGCCCTGCTCAGGGGTCAACCCGCGCACCAGATAAATGAATTCTTTGTTGGCCTGGGCTTCGAGACGTTCGGCCAGGGCTTTCGGATCCTGCCCCAGCGCGGCGGCCAGTGCCGGCCACTTCTCTTTGGCGGTCTGCATTTCCTTGGCGTTCGCCCAGAGCGTGGTCACCGGGGTACTCACCGCCAGAGGCTCGCCGTTACGGTCGGTGATCAGACCACGGTGAGCCGGAATCGGAATGTGCCGAAGACTGCGCGCATCGCCCTGGCCTTTGAGGAAGTCACGGTCGACCACTTGCAGGTCGATGATGCGCCAGCAGATGGCTGCGACCATCACGCCGAGCAGTGCCACCATCAGACGGAAACGCCACGGGAAGAGAGCCCCCTCGAGTTTCATCATGGCGCCACCATCTTCACGTCAGCCGCGCCGGGGATGTGCATCTTCAGTTGTTCGGTGGCCAGCACTTCGATCCGGCTGTGGGCGGTCCAGGTGCTTTGCTCCAGGATCAGGCGCCCCCACTCGGCCTGCGCCTTGTCGCGCACGCTCAGTTCGTTGTAAAGGGTGTTGAGCAACTGCCGGTTCCAGTGGGCGCTATAAGACACACCGATGGCCGACACGAGCACGCCGATGAACAGCAGCAGCATGAAAAAGCTGCCGCCGGGCAGTGGCTTGGCGAAAAGCTTGCTCACCGCAGCTTCTCCGCGACGCGCATGACGGCGCTACGGGAACGTGGGTTGGCTTTGAGTTCGGCGTCGGAGGCCGTCTGCGCTTTGCCATGGACTTTGATTTTCGGTTCGAACGCAACGTGGCGAACCGGCAGGTTGCGTGGCAGGTTGTCGGCTTCGCCTTTCACCAGCTTGCGCATGAACAGTTTGACGATACGGTCTTCCAGCGAGTGGAAGCTGATCACGACCAGACGACCGCCCACTTCCAGGCATTCGAGCGCGGCTTCAAGACCCGCTTCCAGATCGCCCAGTTCGTTGTTGACGTGAATGCGCAGGCCCTGGAAAGCGCGGGTTGCCGGGTTCTTGCCCTTTTCCCACGCCGGGTTGGCGACTTTCAGGACTTCGGCCAGATCGGCGGTGCGCTCGAACGGCGTCATGTCACGGCGCTCGGCCACGGCACGGGCCATGCGACCGGAGAAACGTTCTTCGCCGTACTCCTTGAAAACACGGGCGATTTCTTCCACCGGCGCGGTGTTGACGAACTCGGCTGCGCTGATGCCACGGGACGGATCCATGCGCATGTCCAGCGGGCCATCGTTGAGGAAACTGAAGCCGCGCTCGGCATCATCGAGCTGCGGCGAAGACACGCCCAGATCCAGCAGAATGCCGCTGACCTTGCCGGCCAGCCCCTGTTCGGCAACCACCGAGCCGAGCTCGGCAAAGCTGCGCTGCACAACGACAAAGCGGCCGTCTTCGGCCGCTAGCGTTTGCCCGGTGGCAATCGCTTGAGGATCCTTGTCAAATCCGATGAGCCGACCATCCGGCCCGAGCTTGCTCAGGATCAACCGGCTGTGCCCGCCGCGCCCGAACGTGCCGTCCAGATAGCAGCCATCAGGACGTACGGCGAGAGCCTCGACGGCTTCGTCAAGCAGTACGGTGATGTGGTTAAAGCCGCTATCAATAGTCACAGGATCAGATCACGCAGTTCGTCAGGCATGGCGCCCGGTTGTTGTATGGCAGCCAGGTCAGCGGCAGAAACCGCGTTCCAGGCATCTTCGTCCCACAGTTGGAACTTGTTCAGTTGACCCACCAGCATCGCGCGCTTGTCGAGCTTCGCGTATTCGCGCAGGCGCGGCGGCACCAGGAAACGACCACTGCCGTCGAGCTCGAGGTCAACGGCATTACCAATCAATAAACGTTGCAGACGACGGTTCTCTTCGCGAAGCGAAGGAAGCGCGCGCAACTTGGTTTCAATAATTTCCCACTCATCGAGCGGGTAGACACACAAACATGGATCAACGGCATCAATGGTCACGATCAACTGGCCGGAACTGCGCGAATCGAGCTCGTCACGGTACCGGCTCGGCATGGCGAGACGGCCCTTTGCGTCGAGACTGATAGCGTTAGCTCCGCGAAACACGTCTGCGTTTCTCCAATTTTTATCGTTTTGAGCTCAAAAAACCCACTTCATGCCACTTTCCGCCACTTGCGCACACTATAGGAATGCGCCCACCACACCGTCAAGGCGCGGATTAAAGGAAAACCCTTACAGAACGGAGATTTAGGAGCATAAAAGGAGGAGCAACGAGAATCTGGCGGATGCTTTTATCCAATAACTTGAAGCAGCATTGAAAGCTGCGCTCGAAAGTTAAAGTGATTTGTTAAGAGTAAGATTTTTTCGGTATTACAAAAGCGCTTCTGCTGTTGATTGAAGCAAGGTGGGAAATGGCTATTACTGCGTTTGCCGCTGCCGGATTTCCAGCGCAGGCCTGCTGATAATAAACAGCCCTGTCGCCTTTAATTCAAGCAGGGAAAAGAAAAAGGTGGAGAGTCGATCTGTAAGCCGGGTTCTGTCTTGAACAGTCATTCGTCTACGATGGCCATCACTGGACATCTTTAGCAACCTACCCGGTCCCAGCGCGGGCCACGCCTTGGGACCCTATTTGGTCTTGCTCCAAGTGGGGTTTACCTAGCCACGAACTGTTGCCAGACGTGCGGTGCGCTCTTACCGCACCTTTTCACCCTTACCGGCGCCGAAGCGCTTAGGCGGTTATTTTCTGTGGCACTTTCCGTAGGCTCACGCCTCCCAGGCATTACCTGGCACTTCGCCCTATGGAGCCCGGACTTTCCTCCCCCCCCTAATTTTCATAGAGGGCAGCGACTGTCCGATCGACTCTCCGCCGCGCAGGTTAACGGCAGAGCGGCCGAAGAACAAGCGCTAATAGCCCGCAAACCGGTCTGCGCGACGGGTTACGCGTCTTTTTGCTGATCCAGCGCCACCTGATAAAGCACGTTTTTGCGCTCACCGGTGATTTGCGCCGCCAGGGCCGCCGCACGCTTGAGCGGCATCTCTTCCAGCAACAGATTGAGGATGCGCATCGCCTCGCTGCTGACGGCGTCTTCGGATTCCGGCGCAGTCCAGCCCGCCACCACCACAACGCATTCGCCACGTTGCTGATTGCTGTCGGCCTCGACGAATGCCCGCAACTCGCTCAGCGGCAATCCCTTGAGAGTTTCAAAGGTCTTGGTGATTTCACGAGCGAGCAATGCAGGACGATCAGCGCCGAACACCTCTTCCATATCCTGCAGACATTCCAGAATGCGATGCGGAGCCTCGTAGAAAATCAGCGTGCGCGGCTCTTCCTTGATAGCGTCCAGGCGCGCCTTGCGGCCCACGGCCTTGGCCGGCAGAAAGCCTTCGAAGATAAAACGGTCGGACGGCAAACCTGCAGCCGACAACGCCGCGATCAACGCGCACGCACCCGGCACCGGCACCACATTGATCCCGGCGGCACGAGCCTGACGCACCAGGTGATAGCCGGGATCGGAAATCAGCGGCGTACCCGCATCGGAAATCAGTGCGACGTTGTCGCCCGCCAGCAGACGGGTAATGAAGCGACTGCCTTCATCCCGCTCATTGTGTTCATGACAGGCCGCCAGCGGCGTGGAGATGCCGAAGTGCTGCATCAGGCGCTGGGAGTGGCGCGTATCCTCGGCAGCGATCAGCGCCACCTCGCGCAGGATCTTCAACGCGCGGGCGCTGATGTCATCCAGGTTGCCGATGGGCGTCGCCACCACATAAAGCGAGCCCGCAGCGGAATTCAAAGGACCTGGAGCAGTCAAAGCGCACACCTCATGATCGGTAAAAGCCGCCATTGTAGCGCGTCAGGCGCCGGACGATGCGTCCGGGTCGGACACGGTTTGTCGCACCATTGTGAGGCTGCGCACTGTTTGTATCAGCTAAATTGACGGTTTCACGCCAGTAACATCGCGCCCCGGCCAGTGCTTGGGTACAATTCGACGCTAATTTGATCGAGTATCAGGAACACTTACATGATCGCTTGCCTGCGGCTGTTCACTGCCCTCTGCCTCGCTGCCTTGCTGGCGGCTTGCGCCAGCTCCCCTTCCTCCAGCCTTGGCGAACTTCCACGGACTCCGGATGCCACCATCGAGCAACTGCTCGAACAGGCTGCCCAGGCCAAATCGCCGGACAAGGCTGCGCTGCTGCGCCTGAGTGCGGCAGACATGGCTTACCGCCAGGGCAATGCCGGGCAGTCCGCGCAAATCCTGCAGCAAGTGCCAATGGAACAACTCCAGCCGGGCCAGCAGGCATTTGCCAGCACGCTGTCCGCTGAACTGGCCATGACTCGCAATCAGCCGAAAGCCGCGCTGACTGCCTTGGGCCATCCAAGCCTGCAACGCCTGAGCGAAATGTCGGTACCCCTGCAAGTTCGCGCCGGCACTGTACGCGCCCGCGCCCTTGAAGCCGACGGCCAGACCCTGGCTGCCGCCCGCGAGCGCATCTTCATCGCGCCGATGCTGGAAGGCGAAGCCGCCAGCAAGAACCATGAAGCGATCTGGACCCTGATTGCGTCGCTGCCGGCCGATCAACTGCAAGCGAACACCACCGATGACCTCGGCGGCTGGATGAGCCTGGCCCTGGCTGTTAAAACCGCCGGCACCCTGGAGCAGCAGCAAGCCGCCATCGACAACTGGCGCAACCAGCATCCAAAACACCCAGCCGCGATCAACCTGCCGCTGCCCCTGACCAAACTCAAGGAGCTGGCCAGCCAGCCTCTGAGCAAGATTGCCCTGCTGTTGCCACAGGACGGCCAGTTGGCCTCGGTCGGCAAGGCCCTGCGTGACGGTTTCATGGCCGCGCACTATCAGGCTCAGCAAGCCGGCCAGAAACCACCGGCCATCGAGTTCTACGACAGCTCGAAACTGACCAACCTCGACGAGTTCTACCGCAAGGCCCAGGCCGATGGCGTGCAACTGGTCGTCGGCCCGCTGGAGAAGCCGCTGGTCAAACAGTTGAGCACTCGCCCGCAACTGCCGATCACCACCCTCGCCCTGAACTACAGCGAAGGTGATCAAGGCCCGGCGCAGCTGTTCCAGTTCGGCCTGGCTGCTGAAGACGAAGCCCGCGAAGTCTCCCGTCGAGCCCGTGCCGACGGCCTGCATCGCGCCGCCATCATGGTGCCGAAAGGCGAATGGGGCGACCGGGTCCTGCGTGCCTTCAGCCAGGACTGGCAAGCCAACGGCGGCAGCATCGTCGCCACCGAACGTGTCGATCAGCCGGTGCAACTGGCCCAGCAGATCGCCGACATGTTCCAGCTGCGTCAGAGCGAAGCCCGCGCCAAGAGCCTGCAGAATGCTGCCGGTACCAACGTCGCAGCCCAGCCTTCGCGTCGCCAGGACATCGAATTCATCTTCCTCGCCGCCACCCCGCAACAGGCGCAGCAGATCAAGCCGACCCTGAATTTCCAGTACGCCGGTGACGTGCCTGTCTATGCGACTTCCCACGTGTTCAGCGCCAGCGGTGACGTCAACCAGTACAACGACATGAACGGCGTGCGCTTCTGCGAAACCCCATGGCTGCTGGAAACCAGCGATCCGCTGCGCCAGCAGGTCACCGCACAATGGCCACAAGCCGCCGGTAGCCTCGGCCGCCTGTACGCGATGGGTGTCGATGCCTATCGCCTGGCGCCACGTCTGGATCAGCTCAAGGCGCTGCCAGACAGCCGCATCGAAGGTCAGTCGGGCAGCCTGGGCATGACTCAGTCCCAACGCGTCGTACGTCAGTTGCCATGGGCGCAGTTTGTCAGCGGTCAGGTTCAGCGCCTGCCGGACACTCCACGCTGATGCCCGACAGGTCACACCTGCAAAGCGGCAAGGATGCCGAGCGCCAGGCGCTCGAGCATCTGCAACACCAGGGTCTGCGCCTGCTGGCGCAGAACTGGTTATGCAAACGCGGCGAGCTTGATCTGGTCATGCTTGATGGCGATACAGTAGTATTCGTCGAAGTCCGTTACCGAAAGAACACTCAATGGGGTGGCGCACTCGACAGCATCGATGGGCGCAAACGGCAGAAACTGATTTTCGCCGCGCAGTTTTTTCTTCAGCGCGAGTCGCGTTGGGCCAATTCCCCCTGCCGCTTCGACGTGGTGGCCATCGACAGCCACCAGGGTCAGCTGAACTGGTTGCAGAATGCGTTCGACAGTTGACCGCCTGCTCCGACCCGGACACTTTCACTCAACACTTTTGCTCTTTGCTTTGCGGGCTGCACATTCACGTGCCGAACAGCCGCGCTAATTAAGGTCACACAGATGGACATGCAATCCCGAATTCGCCAGCTTTTCCAGGCCAGCATCGACACCAAGCAACAGGCGATGGACGTACTTGCACCGCACATCGAGCAAGCCAGCCAGGTAATGGTCAACGCCCTGCTCAACGAGGGCAAAATGCTCTCGTGCGGTAACGGCGGCTCGGCCGGCGATGCCCAGCACTTTTCTTCGGAGCTGCTCAACCGTTTCGAACGTGAACGCCCCAGCCTGCCGGCGATCGCGCTGACTACCGACAGCTCGACCATCACCTCGATCGCCAACGACTACAGCTACAACGAAGTGTTCTCCAAGCAGATCCGCGCACTCGGCCAGCCGGGTGACGTCTTGCTGGCGATTTCGACCAGCGGCAACTCGGCGAACATTATTCAGGCGATCCAGGCCGCACATGATCGCGAAATGATTGTCGTAGCATTGACCGGACGCGATGGCGGCGGCATGGCTTCGCTGCTGCTGCCCGAAGACGTCGAGATTCGCGTACCGGCCAACGTTACCGCACGTATTCAGGAAGTCCACTTGCTGGCGATCCATTGCCTTTGCGATCTGATCGACAGCCAACTGTTCGGGAGTGAAGAATGACCCCTAATCGCCTTGGCCTTCTGGCCTTGACCCTGTGCCTCGGCATCAGCGGCTGCACGTCGGTGGTGAATGCCAGCCTCGAAGCGCCGATCGAGGACGACCGTGGCACCCGCACTTTCGGCAGCAAGATCGATGACTCGCTGATCGAAACAAAAGTCGGCGTCAACGTGGCCAAGGCCGATCCGGCCCTGGACAACGACTCGCACATCGTCGTCACCAGCTTCAACGGCGTAGTGCTGCTGGCCGGTCAGACTCCGCGTGCGGACCTCAAGGAGAAGGCCGAACAGGCCGCCGCCAACGTTCAGCGCGTGAAAAAGGTCCATAACGAACTGCAAGTGTTGCAGCCCTCCTCCCTGCTGGCCCGCCAGAACGATGCCTGGCTGACCACCAAGATCAAGACCCAGATGCTCACCGACGCCAGCATTCCCGGCTCACGGATCAAGGTCGTGACCGAGAACGGCATCGTCTACCTGCTGGGCCTGCTGACCAAACAGGAAGCCGCCCAGGCGACCAACCTGGTTCAGGGTGTTTCCGGCGTACAGAAGATTGTGAAGTTGTTCGAATACATCGACTGACCCGCAAAATGCAGGCACAAAAAAGGCGATCCAACCGGATCGCCTTTTTTATTACTTCACCACTTTCAGGCTTGGCCGGCCGCTTGGGCGCGGCGGCTCGCTGTCCGGTGGCGGAACATCGTCATCCTGCTCGATCTCGTCCTCGTCATCCATCGGCGACTCCAGATCGAACACCATGCCCTGACCGTTCTCCCGGGCATAGATCCCCAGAATTGCAGCAATCGGCACGTACAGACTGTGCGGGACGCCACCGAAGCGACCTTCAAAGGTCACAACGTCGTTGTCCATGTGCAAGTGCCGCACGGCACTTGGCGAAATGTTCAGGACAATCTGCCCGTCACTGGCAAATCCCTGTGGCACCTGCACCGCCGGGTACTCGGAATTGACCAGCATGTGCGGGGTGCAATCGTTATCCACAATCCACTCGTAGAGCGCGCGGACCAGATAAGGTCGACTGGAGTTCATAGCGGCTCCTTAAGCCTTAGCGCATGTCGCGTTCGACACCAGACAGACTCGCCTGGAAAGCCTCACGCGCAAACTGACGCTCCATATAATCAAGCAGCGGCTTGGCGGGCCGCGGCAGTTCTATACCCAGAATCGGCAAACGCCAGAGTATTGGCAATAGGCAGCAATCCACCAGACTTTGTTCCTCACTGAGGAAAAACGGCTTGTCGGCAAACAGCGGCGACACGCCCGTCAGGCTTTCACGCAATTCCTTGCGCGCCACGGCACGGGCCGCTTCCTTGGTGCGCGAATCCAGAATCAGATCCACCAGACCACACCAGTCGCGCTGAATGCGGTGCATCAGCAGACGACTGTTGGCACGCGCCACCGGGTAAACGGGCATCAATGGCGGATGCGGGTAACGCTCATCCAGGTACTCCATCACCACGGTCGACTCCCACAACGCCAGGTCACGATCGACCAGCGTGGGCAGACTGCCGTAAGGGTTCACTTCAATCAGTTTAGGCGGCTGACGACCAGCCTCCACAAAAATGATTTCGGCGCTGACACCCTTCTCTGCAAGCACGATGCGCACTCGGTGGGAATAGTGGTCGGCGGGGTCGGAGTAACAGGCCAACCGATTGGTCACGCCCATGGCGATCCTCCTCGCTTGTTGAAATAGTCGGAGCCGGAAAAACGCGCGCGCCCAGAGGACGCCTCCCGCAACGACTGGTGAACCAGGCGTTGCGTTTTCAGAGGCGCCCTTGGGCGCGCGCGATTAACAGCAATTGCTTGAAGCGTTATCAGTGCACGTCTTTCCAGTATTCACGCTTGAGCAGGTAGGCGAACACAAAGAAGAACGCCAAGTACAGCAAGACGTAAGTACCGATGCGCTGATGTTGCAGCTTAACCGGGTTAGCCGAGTAAGCCAGGAAGGTTACCAGATTCTTGACCTTCTCATCGAATTGCTCTTCGTTGAGGGTTCCGGTTTTCGGCACGATGGTCAGTTGATCGCACGCTTCATGAGTCAGAGGCGTACCGGTCAGCGGGTCATATTGCTTCTTGCCGTCTTCGACGATCTGTACCTGTTTGCAACCCACGACCTGACGACCCTGCAGGCCGACCAGCACGTTAGGCATGCCGACGTTCGGGAAGACCTTGTTGTTCACGCCCCATGGACGCGCAGGATCTTCGTAGAACGACTTGAGGTAACCATAGAGCCAGTCGGTGCCACGAACACGAGCCACCAGCGTCAGGTCAGGCGGCGCTGCGCCGAACCAGGTCTTGGCGTCGGCCGGCTGCATGCCGATGTTCATGTGATCGCCGATCTTGGCGCCTGTGAACACCAGTTTTTCCAGCATCAGTTCGTGCGGGATGCCGAGGTCATCGGCCACACGCTCGTAACGCTGGAACTTGGCACTGTGGCAACCCATGCAATAGTTGGCGAACGTACGCGCGCCATCCTGCAGGGCAGCCTTGTCGGAAACGTCGATGTCGACTTTTTCCAGTTCCGGACCACCGTGTTCGGCCGCGAAAGACAGCACTGGCAGAGCAGCAAAAATCAGAGCAAAAAATAACTTTTTCATCAGCCAGTCACCCTTTCCGGAACCGGTTTGGTCTTCTCGAGCCTGGTGTAGAACGGCATCAGAATGAAGTAGGCGAAATACAGGAAGGTGCAGACCTGCGACAGCAGCGTACGGCCTGGCGTCGGGGCCAGAACGCCCAGAATGCCGAGGATCACGAACGAAATGCAGAACACCACCAGCCAGATCTTGCTCATCCAGCCTTTGTAGCGCATCGACTTGACCGGGCTGCGGTCGAGCCACGGCAGGACGAACAGCACCGCAATCGCTGCACCCATGGCGATAACGCCCATGAGCTTGTCAGGGACCGCACGCAAGATTGCGTAGAACGGCGTGAAGTACCAGACCGGTGCAATGTGCTCAGGCGTCTTGAACGGGTTCGCTTGCTCGAAGTTAGGTTTTTCGAGGAAGTAGCCGCCCATTTCCGGGAAGAAGAACACAATGAAGCAGAAGATGAACAGGAACACCACGACGCCGACGATATCCTTCACGGTGTAGTACGGGTGGAAGGCGATGCCGTCCAGCGGGACACCGTTTTCGTCTTTGTGCTTCTTGATGTCCACGCCGTCCGGGTTGTTCGAACCGACTTCGTGCAACGCCAGGATGTGCAGCACCACCAGACCGAGAATCACGATCGGCAGGGCAACCACGTGCAGGGCGAAGAAGCGGTTCAAGGTGATCCCGGAAATCAGGTAGTCACCACGGATCCACTGGGTCAGGTCGTTGCCGATGACCGGGATCGCGCCGAACAGCGAGATGATCACCTGGGCACCCCAGTAGGACATCTGGCCCCACGGCAGCAGGTAACCCATGAAGGCTTCAGCCATCAGCGCCAGGTAGATCAGCATGCCGAAGACCCACACCAGCTCACGCGGTTTCTGGTACGAACCGTAGAGCAGACCACGGAACATGTGCAGATAGACCACGATGAAGAACGCCGAAGCACCGGTGGAGTGCAGCAGACGCAGGATCGAACCGTACTCGACGTCGCGCATGATGTATTCGACGGAAGCGAAAGCTTCTTCCGCCGACGGGGTGTAGCTCATCGTCAGCCAGACACCGGTGACGATCTGGTTGACCAGAACGAGCAGCGCCAGCGAGCCGAAGAAGTAGAAGAAGTTGAAGTTTTTTGGAGCGTAATACTTGCTGAGATGGTCTTCCCACATCTTGGTGGCGGGGAAGCGTGCATCAACCCAATCCATGAACTTGCTCATCACGCTTTCTCCGTATCGACGCCAATGACAATCAGGTCATCGGTCTCATAGGAATGCGGGGGTACTGGCAGGTTCAAAGGCGCAGGTTGCGACTTGTAGACGCGGCCAGCCAGATCGTAGTGGGAACCGTGGCAAGGGCAGAAATAGCCACCTACCCAGTCTTTGCCCAGATCCGCGGGCGCCACTTCGGGACGGAAGGTCGGTGAGCAACCCAGGTGAGTGCAAATCCCGATCAGCAGGAGAATTTCCGGCTTGATCGAACGCACTTCAGGGTCGACATAAGTGGGTTGCGTGGAGTTTTTGGAGGTCGGATCGGAGAGCTGACCCTCGATCTTTTTGAGATTCCCCAGGATTTCCTCGGTACGGCGGACAATGAACACCGGCTGGCCGCGCCATTCAGCAATCATCTGCTGCCCTGGCTCGATTTTGCTGACATTCACTTTCACCGGTGCTCCGGCAGCCTTCGCCTTGGCACTGGGAAACCATGACCCCACGAACGGGACCGCAGCCCCCACCGCTCCTGCAGCACCCACCACGGATGTGGCTGCTACCAAGAAGCGACGCCGGCCTGCATTCACGCCGTCATTGCTCATTCAGTCCTCTCCCATCAGCTTTGTGGCCTGTTAAATCAGGCATCTACTAAATATGAATCTATGTACTTATAAAAATTTTGCCGAATGGTAATGAAAACCCCCAATTCTGACAAGGTAATTACCCGGAGGGCTGCCCCTCAAGCCTTGTAGTATAGGGGGTCTACGAATGTGGCAAGTTGTCACAGCGCAATTATTCAAGAAATCGCACGCATAAAAAAACGCCCGGTTCCGTGAGGAATCGGGCGTTCTTTTTGAACGTGGAAGCGAAATTAACGCTTCGAGTACTGCGGACGCTTACGCGCTTTACGCAGACCAACTTTCTTACGTTCAACTTCACGGGCGTCGCGAGTAACGAAGCCAGCTTTGCGCAGAGCGCTACGCAGGGTTTCGTCGTAGTCCATCAGCGCGCGAGTGATACCGTGGCGGATTGCGCCAGCCTGACCACTTACACCACCACCGATGACGGTGACGTAGATGTCGAACTTCTCGACAGTCTCAGTCAGTTCCAGCGGCTGACGAACTACCATGCGGGCAGTTTCGCGACCGAAGAACGTGTCCAGGGAGCGGTTGTTGATGGAGATGTTACCAGTACCCGGACGCAGGAAAACGCGTGCGGTTGCGGTCTTGCGACGGCCAGTGCCGTAATTTTGAGTCGCCGACATAATGAACTATTCCGTTAAATCTTCAGTTCTTGGGGCTGCTGAGCAGTATGAGGGTGTGCAGCGCCCGCATAGACTTTCAGCTTACGGTACATGTCGCGACCCAGTGGGTTTTTAGGCAGCATGCCTTTAACCGCGGTCTCGATCACGCGCTCAGGGGCCTTGGCGATCAGCTTTTCAAAGTTGATCGACTTGATGCCGCCCGGGAAACCGGAGTGGGAGTAGTACATTTTGTCAGTGGTTTTAGCACCGGTAACACGGATCTGCTCGGCGTTGATTACGACGATGTAGTCGCCGGTGTCAACGTGAGGAGTGTACTCAGGCTTGTGCTTGCCACGCAGACGGCTCGCGATTTCGGTGGCCAGACGACCCAGGGTCTGACCAGCAGCGTCGACGACAAACCAGTCGCGCTTTACTGTTTCCGGTTTAGCAGTAAAAGTTTTCATTCTTTATAGCCTCAGGGGCCGCCTGTAAATAAGACGGCGGATCTTACTGAATAGTGCGTACTTTGACAAGTCAAAGGCAGCCGGATACAGACGCTTTCGGGGGCTCGGGTCGGCGCGTCCGTTCAACGGCAAGATTCTTCGGCGGCGGGGCATCACTTCCACTGCAGAAAGAGGTCGGCAATTATGCAGATTGCGAAAAAAATTTCAACCTGCTTTTATGCTTGTTTTGCCCAAGGAGCACCCGATGGACTATCGCCAG
The DNA here is from genome assembly GCF_002113125.1 of Pseudomonas sp. B20(2017). GTDB lineage: Bacteria > Pseudomonadota > Gammaproteobacteria > Pseudomonadales > Pseudomonadaceae > Aquipseudomonas. The sequence goes on from NZ_NEJP01000005.1 coordinate 245,265, forward strand.
CTAGGCCGTACCGACCTGAACGTGAGTGCAATCTGCCTCGGCACCATGACCTGGGGCGAGCAAAACACTGAAGCTGAAGCCTTCGCCCAGATCGAACGGGCAAAAGAGGCCGGGATCAATTTCCTCGACACAGCCGAAATGTACCCGGTGCCACCGAAAGCCGAAACCTACGCCACCACCGAGCGCTATATCGGCAATTACTTCAAGAGCCGCGGCGACCGCGCCGACTGGATCCTCGCCAGCAAGATCGCCGGCCCCGGCAACACCATCGACTACATCCGCGACAAAAACCTGCGCCACAACCGCCAGCACATCACCGAAGCCGTGGACGCCAGCCTCAAGCGCCTGCAGACCGACTACATCGATCTGTATCAATTGCACTGGCCGGAGCGCAGCACCAATTTTTTCGGACAGCTGGGCTACAAGCACCAGACCGAAGCCAACCTGACGCCGCTTGAAGACACCCTCGAAGCGCTCGATGAGCAAGTGAAGGCCGGCAAGATCCGCCACATCGGTCTGTCCAACGAAACGCCGTGGGGCACGATGCGCTTTCTAGCCCTGGCCGAAGCCCGTGGCTGGCCGCGCGCTGTCTCGATCCAGAACCCCTACAACCTGCTCAACCGCAGCTTCGAGATCGGCCTGGCGGAAATCGCCATCCGCGAGCAGTGCGGCCTGCTCGCCTATTCGCCGCTGGCGTTCGGTTTCCTGTCGGGCAAGTACGAAGGTGGGGCGCGTCCGCCAAAAGGTCGCCTGAGCCTCTACAGCCGCTTCAGCCGCTATTTCAACCCGCAATCGGAAGCGGCGTGCAGCCGTTACGTGGCTCTGGCCCGTGAACATGGCCTGGATCCGGCGCAAATGGCGCTGGCCTTTGTGAATCAGCAACCGTTCGTCACCAGCAACATCATCGGGGCGACGACGCTGGAGCAACTGGACAGCAACATCGCCAGCTACGAGCTGAAGCTGTCGAGGGAAGTGCTGGAAGGGATCGAAGCGATTCACAGGGATCATCCGAACCCGGCGCCTTGATCAGCCGCTAAAAGCTTCGCGAGCAGGCTCGCTCCCACAGGTACAGCGTGATCCCTGTGGGAGCGAGCCTGCTCGCGAAGGGGCCAGTCAACTCACTGCAAAACTCAAAGCGACCGCGCAATGATCTCCTTCATGATTTCATTGGTGCCGGCATAGATCCGCTGCACCCGCGCATCCGCCCAGGCTCGCGCCACCGGGTATTCCCACATGAAACCGTAGCCGCCATGCAGCTGCACGCACTCGTCGAGCACCTTGCATTGCAGGTCGGTGCCCCAGTACTTGGCCATCGCCGCCGTCGGCACGTCGAGTTTGCCTTGCAGGTGCAACTCCAGGCAGCGGTCGACGAACACCCGACCGATCTGAATTTCGGTGGCCATTTCCGCCAGTTTGAAGCGGGTATTCTGGAAGTCGGCAATCGACTTGCCGAACGCCTTGCGGTCACGGGTGTAATCCAGCGTCCATTGCAGCGCTGCCTCGGCTGAAGCCAGACCGCCAATCGCCACAGTAAGACGTTCCTGCGGCAGTTCCTGCATCAGATAGGCGAACCCCGCCCCGGCCTGACCCAGCAGGTTTTCTTTCGGCACGCGTACGTCCTGGAAGAACAATTCCGACGTGTCCTGAGCCTTCATTCCGACCTTCTCCAGGCGCTTGCCCTTGTCGAAGCCCGGCGTATCCGCCTCCACCAGAAACAGGCTGGTGCCCTTGGCGCCAGCCTTGGGATCAGTCTTGGCGACGACGATCACCAAATCTGCCAGGAAGCCATTGGTGATAAAAGTTTTCGAACCATTGATCACATATTCGTCGCCATCCAGCACCGCCGTGGTCTTGACCCCTTGCAGGTCGGAACCGGCACCCGGCTCGGTCATGGCGATCGCGGTGACCATCTCGCCGGACACCAGTTTCGGCAGGTACTTCTGCTTCAGCGCCTCACTGCCGTAATGCAGGATGTACGGCGCAACAATGTCCGAATGCAGTGAGAAGCCGATGCCGGTCAGGCCCAGCCGCCCTACTTCTTCGATCACGACCGCGCTGTAAAGAAAGTCCGCCCCCAATCCGCCGTATTCCTCCGGCAAATGCGAGCAAAGCATCCCCGCCTCCCCCGCCTTGTTCCACAGCTTGCGGTCGATGTAGCCTTGTTTTTCCCATTGCCCATGGAACGGCACGGCCTCTTTTTCGAGGAATGTTCGTACGCTGTCGCGGAACAATTCGTGCTCGGGGCTGAACAAGGTTCTGGGAATCATGCGGCACCTTTTCTTTATTGTTGGGGGGGATCAGACCTTCAGAGACTAAGCCTCGCTTCCGATACAGGACACTGGACACATCCGACAAAAAATAAGACGATCCAGCCGTCTGGTGACCACTTTCCCTTATAAAAACAAAAGTTGAATTATGTCCAAGCAAGTCTCCACGCCCTTGCGGCGCGTCAGCATCCTGGCGATCGACCGGGTTTTCGCTTCCACCCTCATGCAAGCCAAGGATTTCTTCCATCTGGCCAGCCTGCGTTACGGCAAACAACTGGGCCACGGCCTGACTCCGGCGTTCGAAACCCGCCTGGTCAGCCCCGACGGCAAACCGGTGAACAGTTTCAGTGACGTGGTCATGCCGGTGGACGGCGGCCTGGAAAACGCCGACGTCATCATCCTCCCGGCCTTCTGGGACGATTTCGATACGCTGTGCCAACGTTATCCACAGATCCTGCCGTGGCTGCGCGAACAGCACGCACGGGGCGCCGTGCTCTGCGGCGAAGCCACCGGGGTGTTCTGGCTGGCCGAGGCCGGATTGCTCAACGGCAAGGAAGCGACCACCTACTGGCGCTTCTTCAATGCCTTCGCCGAGCGCTTTCCGCAGGTCTATCTCAATCAGGACAAGCATCTGACCGACGCCGACAACCTGTATTGCGCCGGCGGCACCACCTCAGCCTGCGATCTCTACATTTACCTGATCGAGCGCTTCTGCGGCGCCAATGTGGCCCAGGCGGTGGCCCGCGACATTCTTTATGAAGTGCAGCGCAGCTACGCGCCTGGCCGCATCGGTTTCGGCGGCCAGAAGCTGCATCAGGATGTGATCATCCTGCAGATCCAGCACTGGCTCGAGGAGCATTTCGCCGACAAATTCCGCTTTGAAGACGTGGCCCGCGAGCACGGCATGAGCATCCGCAACTTCATGCGCCGCTTCCAGACCGCCACCGGTGACAAGCCACTGCACTACCTGCAACGGCTGCGCATCGAGACCGCCAAGGGCTTGCTCTCCGGCAGTCGCAAGAGCATCAAGACCATCAGCTACGAAGTCGGATACGACGATGCGAGCTTCTTCGCACGGCTGTTCCGCCAGCACACCGAACTGTCGCCGAACCAGTACCGGCAGCAGTTCCAGCAAGCTGCCTGACGATTCGACCAGACACAAAAAAGGGCCTGCATTTGCAGGCCCTTTTTTGTTTGCCGAATTCGTTTAAGGCTTGTGTGCCCGGGACAGGAATTCGTGGGATTGCATCTCCAGCAGACGGCTGAGGGTACGCTGGAACTCGAATGTCAGACGCCCACCGGTGTACAGGTCTTTCAACTCGACTTCGGCAGAAATGATCAGTTTGACGTTACGGTCGTAGAACTCGTCGACCATGTTGATGAAGCGTCGGGCGATGTCGTCGGTGGTGACACTCATCTGTTCCACGCCACTGAGAAGCACGGCGTGGAAGATCTTGCCCAGCTCGATGTAGTCGTTCTGGCTGCGCGGACCGTCGCACAGTTCGCGGAAGTCGAACCAGGCCACGTCGTCGCAAGTACGCAGGGCGCGGATTTCGCGGTTCTCGATGATCAACACATCGTTTTCCACGGCAGCCGTGCATTCTGGCGTCAGCGCGCGGAAGCTCTTGCGCAGACTTTCATGAGCGGCTTCGTCGAGCGGAAAGTGGAACAGCTCCGCCTGCTCTAGGTGGCGCAGACGGTAGTCGACGCCGCTGTCGACGTTGACGATCTCGGTGTTCTGCTTGATCAGCGCGATAGCCGGCAAGAAGCGCGCGCGTTGCAGGCCATCCTTGTACAGGCCGTCCGGCACGATGTTCGAAGTGGCAACCAGCGTTACGCCGTTCTTGAACAGTTCTTCCATCAGCGTGCCGAGGATCATGGCGTCGGTGATGTCGGAAACGAAGAATTCATCGAAGCAGATGACCCGCGATTCAGTCGCGAAACGCTTGGCGATGATGGTCAGCGGGTTTTTCTCGCCGCCAAGGGTCTTCATCTCCTCGTGCACGCGCTTCATGAAGCGGTGGAAGTGGGTACGGGTCTTTTCCTTGAATGGCAGCGCTTCGAAAAAGGTGTCCACCAGGTAAGTCTTGCCGCGACCCACGCCGCCCCAGAAATACAGGCCCTTGACCGGCGTCTGATCCTTTTTGCCAAACAGCTTGCCCAGCAATCCCGGCTTGTTCTGCTCGGCCGCGATCAGGTCGTCGTACAGGCGTTGCAGATGACGCACGGCAGTTTCCTGCGCCGCATCGTGGAAGAAGTCCGGGCGTTTCAGATCAGCTTGATATCGTTCTAGGGGCGTCATAATTCGTTAGCAAGGCAACAAAAACGGGCCGTCACTGTAGCGATGGCCCGTGGGAATGGCAATCGGCCCTTGGTCGGGCCGGCCCGTTGATTATTCCTGAACCGGCGTCAGAGCGATCCGCAAGGCCTCGACTGCCGCATCTCGCGCAGCAGCATCGGCGAACGCCGGGCTGTCGCCGACGCACTCGCCTTCCAGCCACACGCTGAAGCTCAGGTCTTCGCTGCGTACATCCAGCGCCTGACCCGATTGCAGCTGTTTGGTCACCTGACCGGCGGTTTTACCGTCGGTGAAGTTGCGCGACAGCAGCAGCTGCTCGCCGTCAGCTGCCAACAGACGGAAACGGAAACTGCCGTCGTCTTCACGGAAGCTGACGAAACGTGCGGCTTTCGCGGCCTTCTTCTTGGTGGTCGCGGCCACCTGAACCTGATTGACGAATGAGCGCAGGCCAACCGCCTCGCGCAGCTCGTTGAGGAACGGCGTCGCCACCGCACGGGCCTTCTTGGCGCCGTGTTGCAGGATGTCTTCCAGATCTGCCGGACGCTCGATCAACTGGTGATAACGCTCGCGGGATTCGCCCAGCTCGTTGTCGAGCAACTGGAACAGACGGTTCTTCGCCTCGCCCCAACCCAGACCGCCCAGCAGCTCGCTGCGGAATTCGTCGGCCTGCGCCGGCGTGGAGAAGGCCTGGAACAGGGTGAACAGGTGCGAGTTGTCCGGATCTTTCGCTTCGCCCGGCGCGCGGGAGTCGGTGACGATGCGCGAGATCGCGTCCTTCATTTCCTTGGCGCTGGAGAACAGCGGAATGGTGTTGTCGTAGCTCTTGGACATCTTGCGACCGTCCAGGCCCGGCAAGGTGGCCACGCTTTCCTCGATCAGCGCTTCGGGCATGGTGAAGAACTCCTTGCCCTGGCCGAACAGGTGGTTGAAGCGCTGACCAATGTCCCGCGCCATTTCCACGTGCTGGATCTGGTCACGGCCGACCGGCACCTTGTGCGCGTTGAACATCAGGATGTCGGCCGCCATCAGCACCGGATAGCTGTACAGGCCCATGGTGATACCGGCATCCGGGTCTTCGCCGGTCTCGACGTTCTTGTCCACCGACGCCTTGTAGGCGTGGGCGCGGTTGAGCAGGCCCTTGGCGGCAACGCAAGTCAGCAGCCAGGTCAGCTCGGGGATTTCCGGGATGTCGGACTGACGGTAGAAGGTTACGCGATCCACATCCAGGCCACCGGCCAGCCAGGTCGCGGCGATTTCCAGACGCGAGCGCTGGATGCGCAGCGGGTCATCGCACTTGATCAGGGCGTGATAGTCGGCCAGGAAATAGAACGAGTCGGCATTGCTGTCGCGGCTGGCGAGAATCGCCGGGCGGATGGCGCCGGCGTAGTTGCCCAGGTGCGGGGTGCCGGTGGTGGTGATGCCGGTGAGGATGCGGGTACGGTTAGTCATGGGTAATCGCTTGTCAGACTGCAATCAATTCGAGAGACGCGGCAGGATCAGATCCTTGAGATCGGTCAGCTTGCCATGAAAAAAGTGTCCGCATTCTGCCACTTTCAGCAGCTCATGGGGGCGCTGGAGTTTGTCGGACCAGTCGTAGACCAGCTGCGGATCGATCACTTCGTCAGTTTCCGGCTGGATCACGGTCAGTTCGCCCCGCTGCGGCAGTTGATCCTGATCGCCCAGACGCATCACCGCCGGCGCAACCATGAACAGGTGCTTGAGCGTGATGCCTTGGGCTTCGAGACGGCCGCCGAGACTTGCCGCAACAAATCCACCGAAGGAGAAACCGAACAGGGTCAGCGGCAGGTCCGGGTGTTTTTCCAGCAGCCAAGCGGCAGCGGCCTGGGCGTCGTCGACCTCACCGGTGCCCATGTCATGGGAGCCTTCGCTGGCACCGACGCCGCGGTAGTTGAAGCGCAAGGTGATCAAACCGGCGTCGCGCGCGGTGCGCTGCAGGGTCGAGACGACCTTGTTGAGCATGGTGCCGCCCTGCACCGGGTTGGGATGGCAGATCAGCGCGATGCCGCGAGGCTGCTCGTTGTCCAGATACAAAGACTCAAGTTGCCCCACCGGGCCATCAATTACTACAGGGGTTTCACGCATCAGCAAGGAAGGAACTCCGTGACCTCGAATCGGGTCGACTCGTCTAGCAAATTGTCTGTGCCAGTCTATTGCGAGTGAATCGCGGTATACAGCGCAGGTTCGAGCCGTTAACGTAAAGCAAAGCCGTTTATAGAGGAAGGACTCGTGGAACACTCGCTCTTAGTTTGGTTGTTACCGACTCTTGCCCTGGTTGTGGGTGTCGCCATTGGTTTCCTGATCGCTCGCGTTGCGCCGAACGCCGCGCCCAGCCGCACGCAGCGTCAACTGGATGATATTCAGGAACGTTTCGACAGTTATCAGAACGAAGTGGTGACTCACTTCAACAGCACCGCCAATCTGGTCAAGAAACTGACCCAAAGCTATCAGGAAGTGCAGGATCACCTCGCCGAGGGCGCCAACCGCCTGGCCCTGGACGAGCAGACTCGTCAACGCCTGCTGGCTTCGTTGCACTCCGAGGCCGCACAGGCTCCACGGGAACGCCTGACGCCACCACGGGATCAGGAACCGCCGCGTGACTACGCGCCAAAGACCCCGAACTCGCCGGGCATGCTCGACGAGCATTACGGCCTGAAGAAGTAATCAGCCTTCGCGCCAACAAAAAGCCCCCGGACAATCACTTGTCCGGGGGCTTTTTTGTACCTGACGGTTACGGGTACTGCTGAACCGTACCCGGTTGTTGCTGACCACCGTACTGCTGGCCAGGGATCGCCTTCAGGTTGACTTCAACGCGACGGTTCTGCGCCCGGCCGTTGACGTCACCATTGCTGGCAATCGGATTATCCGGACCCGCACCGCGAGCACTCAAGTTGGCACCGCTGACGCCTTGAGAAGTCAGGTAGGTGGCCACGCTCTGCGCACGACGCTGGGACAGGTCCATGTTGTGCTGGCGACTGCCGGTGCTGTCGGTGTAACCGACGATTTCGATCTGGTTCTGGTTGAACTCTTTGAGCGAGTTAGCCAGGTTGTTCAGCGGCTGATAGAAGCTGGAAGCGATGTTCGCCGAATCGGTGGCGAACGTGATGTTGCCCGGCATGATCAGCTTGATCTGATCGCCCTGACGCTGCACTTCAACCCCGGTATTGGCCATGCTGGCGCGCAGTTTTTTCTCCTGCTGGTCGGCGTAGTAGCCGTAACCGGCGGCCGAGGCACCGACGACGGCTGCGCCGATCAGCGCACCCTTGCCGCGGTTGTTGTGGTCGATGGCGGCACCGGCCAGCGCGCCGGCCAGTGCTCCGAGGCCACCGTACTTGGCGGTTTTGCTCATGCCTTGGGAGCCGCCATCGGCCTGACCCTGATTGTCATACGGGTTGGGCGAGGCGCAGCCGGACAAGACGGCCACGGCAGTAGCGACAATAATCAAACGACGCGTGGTGAACATGGAGTGCTCCTACATTTTGCATTCTGTGGTGCAGCGGCCATTGGCAACTGGCCCGTGCGGGCGTTGGATCATGACAATGCACAAAAATTCCGCTGGGCACCCGTGACAAAATGTTTAGGCACGCACAAACGGGTTCTCGCGCATTTCATCCCCCAGACGCGTATCCGGCCCATGTCCGGCCACAACGGTCGCGTCCTCATCCAGGGTGTACAGCCGCTGCTTGATCGATCGCACGATGGTCGCCTGATCGCCGCCCCACAAATCCGTGCGCCCTACTCCGCGACGAAACAATGTGTCGCCGGCTATCAACAGCTTAGCCTCGGAAAACCAGAAGCTCATGGAACCTGGCGTATGCCCCGGGGTGTGCAGCGCCACGCCACAACCACAGGCCAGCTCTTCATCGTCGCTCAACCAGCGATCGGGAGACGGCACCGGGGTGTAAGGCACGCCGAACATCTGGCATTGCATCTCGAGGTTGTCCCACAGGAACTGATCCTCTTTGTGCAGATGCAAGGTGGCGCCGGTCTTCTCTTTCATCTGGCCGGAAGCCAGGAAGTGATCGAGGTGCGCGTGGGTGTGAATGATGCTGACCACTTTCAGGCCCAGCGCATCGAGGCGCGCCATGATCAGGTCAGGATTGCCGCCTGGATCGACGACGATGGCTTTTTTGGTGATCGGGTCGCCGATGATCGTGCAATTGCACTGGAGCGGGCCGACGGGGAAGGTTTCGCGGATGAGAGAAGGCGTTACAACTGACATGAAAAATCCTCGACAGGCGGCGGACAGCATTTTTTCAGAATTCTACTGCACACGCCGATACAGAGTGCCAGGCCAGTAATTTGACGCCACTAATCAGAAATAGTGGCCATATGATGTCAAATGTATAAATTCTGGTGCAAAATCGCGTTTTTTTTGTAGCGGCCGCATTCAGGAAGGGTCGCATAGCTCTCAGGAAATCCTATGCCAACGCCCAAGACGTATTCGATCAGTTTGCCCTCCACGCTGACAGGCAATGCCCTCGTCGACAGCCTCATCTCCGGCACCTATTGGCTGGGAGCCAACTGGAGTCCGACTGGGCCGACCAACCTGAGCTATAGCTTCATGGCACCGGTCACTTCGTATTTCGTGACCGATTACAGCCCCGACAACGAATACAACGCACTGTATGAGCTCACGGCCGGACAAAAAACCGCAATCACCAGCGCGCTGGGCGCCTGGAGTGCCGTCGCCAACCTCAACTTCACGCTGACCACCGACACCCTTTTCAACGTCGGTGACATGCGTTTTGGCGGCTATCGCTTGATGGACGACAAGACCGCTGCGTGGGCTTACTTCCCGGCCAATACGCCAGTCGCCGGCGATGTCTGGATCGGTCCGCAGACCAATGATCCGAACCCGGGCAAAGGCACCTACGACTACATGACGTTCGTGCATGAAATCGGCCATGCGCTGGGACTCAAGCACCCGTTCGACGCCAGCTCGACCAACAAGACCCTGCTCGACCCGACGCTCGATGATGTTCACTTCACGGTGATGAGCTACAACAGCAATTATTCCTACCAGCCAACCACGCCAATGGTGCTGGACATCATCGCGATCCAGAGCCTGTATGGCGCCAACATGGCGTGGCAGGCCGGTGACACTGTTTACAAGTGGGCAGCCAACCAGTCGATTTTCGAGACCATCTGGGATGGCGGCGGCAACGACACCATCGATGGCAGCAACCAGCTCGCGGCCGTCAGCATCAACCTCAATGAAGGCGCTTACAGCCAGATCGGCAAGGCGTTCATCGATTACAACAACCAGACCGCGATTAATGACGGGCTGGCGATTGCCTACGGGGCCAAGATCGAGAACGCCATCGGTTCTGCGTTCAACGACATCCTCACCGGTAACGCACTGAACAACACGCTTGATGGCGGCGCAGGTGCCGACACCATGTCCGGTGGCGACGGCGTCGACACCTACTACGTCGACAACGTCGGCGATGTAGTAATCGAAACCGATGCCTCGCTGACCGCCCTTGACCGCGTATTCGCGTCCATCGATTACACCCTCGGCAACAACGTCGAAAACCTGATCCTGACCGGCACCGGCAACCTCAACGGTACCGGCAACTCGGTCAATAACCGCATCACCGGTAACGATGGCAATAACATCCTTGATGGCAGCACAGGCGCTGACACATTGATTGGCGGACTCGGCAACGACACCTATATCGTCGACAACGTCGGCGACACCATCGTCGAAACCAGCACCCTGGCCGGCGAGATCGACAGTGTCTGGTCGTCGGTCGACTTCACCTTGAGCGCCAACATAGAAGTCCTCTCGCTTTCCGGTACCGCCAATCTCAACGGCACCGGCAACAGCGGCGTTAACTACATCAATGGTAATTCGGGCAACAACATCCTCGATGGTGGCGCGGGTGCCGACGTCCTGAATGGCGGCTTGGGCAATGACACTTATATCGTCGACAACATCGGCGACACGGTGACTGAAAGCAGCACGCTGGCCAGCGAAATCGACACCGTGCGCGCGTCGGTGAACTGGACTCTGGGCGCCAACCTGGAAAACCTCGTGCTCACCGGCGATGCGATCAACGGCACCGGTAACGCGCTGGACAACACGCTGACCGGTAACGCTGCAGCCAACACCCTCAATGGCGGCGCAGGTGCCGACACCATGATCGGCGGTGATGGCGTCGACACCTACTACGTCGACGACGTCGGCGATGTAGTGATCGAAACCGATGCCTCGCTGACCGCACTCGACCGCGTGTTCGCATCCATCGACTACACCCTCGGCGCCAACGTCGAAAACCTGATCCTGACCGGCACGGCCAACCTCAACGGCACCGGCAGCGCGGTCAGCAACCGCATCACCGGCAACGACGGCAATAACATTATTGACGGCGGCCTGGGTGCCGACACGCTGATCGGTGGTCTGGGCAATGACACCTATATCGTCGACAACGTCGGCGACACCGTCACCGAAACCAGCACCCTGGCGAACGAGATCGACACCGTACGTGCATCGGTTGACTGGACACTCGGCGCCAACCTGGAAAACCTCGTGCTCACCGGCAACGCCGTCAACGGCACCGGTAACGCGCTGAACAACACGTTGACCGGCAACGTAGCGGCCAACATCCTCGATGGCGGCCTCGGCGCCGACACCATGATCGGCGGCGACGGTGTCGACACCTACTACGTCGACAACGTCGGCGACGTGGTCATCGAAACCGATGCCTCGCTGACCGCGCTCGACCGCGTGTTCGCCTCCATCGACTACACCCTCGGCGCCAACGTCGAGAACCTGATCCTGATCGGCAGCGCCGTCAACGGCACCGGCAATGAGCGGGATAACCGCATCACCGGCAACGCCCTGGCCAACACCCTCAATGGCGGCGCAGGTGCCGACACCATGATCGGAGGTGATGGCGTCGACACCTACTACGTCGACGACGTCGGCGATGTAGTGATCGAAACCGATGCCTCGCTGACCGCACTCGACCGCGTGTTCGCGTCCATCGACTACACCCTCGGCGCCAACGTCGAAAACCTGATCCTGACCGGCACGGCCAACCTCAACGGCACCGGCAGCGCGGTCAGCAACCGCATCACCGGCAACGACGGCAATAACATTATTGACGGCGGCCTGGGTGCCGACACGCTGATCGGTGGTCTGGGCAATGACACCTATATCGTCGACAACGTCGGCGACACCGTCACCGAAACCAGCACCCTGGCGAACGAGATCGACACCGTACGCGCATCGGTTGACTGGACACTCGGCGCCAACCTGGAAAACCTCGTGCTCACCGGCAACGCCGTCAACGGCACCGGTAACGCGCTGAACAACACGTTGACCGGCAACGCAGCGGCCAACACCCTCGATGGCGGCCTCGGCGCCGACACCATGATCGGCGGCGACGGTGTCGACACCTACTACGTCGACAACGTCGGCGACGTGGTCATCGAAACCGATGCCTCGCTGACCGCGCTCGACCGCGTGTTCGCCTCCATCGACTACACCCTCGGCGCCAACGTCGAGAACCTGATCCTAACCGGCAATGGCAACCTCAACGGCACCGGCAACGCGGTCAGCAACCGTATGACCGGTAACGCCGGTGACAACATTCTCGACGGCGGCGCCGGCATCGACACGCTGATTGGCGGCTTGGGCAACGACACTTATGTCGTCGACAACGCTGGCGACATCATCACCGAGACCAGCACCCTGGCGAACGAAATCGACACCGTCCGTGCGTCGGTTGACTGGACACTGGGCGCCAACCTGGAAAATCTGGCGCTGACCGACAACGCCATCAACGGCACCGGCAACAGCCTGAACAACGTGCTCACCGGCAACGCCATGAATAACACCCTCAGCGGCGGCGCCGGTGACGACACCCTCGACGGCGGCCTCGGCGCCGACACCATGATCGGCGGCGACGGCGTTGATACCTACTACGTCGACAACGTCGGCGACGTGGTCATCGAAACCGACGCCTCGCTGGCCGCACTCGACCGCGTGTTCGCGAGCATCGACTACACCCTCGGCGCCAACGTCGAAAACCTGATCCTGATCGGCAGCACCAACCTCAACGGCACCGGCAACGCGGTCAACAACCGTATCACCGGCAACATCGGCAACAACATTCTCGACGGCGGCATGGGAGCCGACACCATGATCGGTGGCGCCGGCAACGACACCTACGTTGTGGATAACATCAACGATGTCGTGATCGAGCAGATCGGCGAAGGGCATGATCTGGTCAGAACCAGTATCAGCTACACCCTCGGCGCCAATGTTGAAGACTTGACGATGTTTGGCGACACATGGGGTGCACTCACCGGCAATGCGCTGGACAACACCATCACAGGCAACTCCGCCACCAACTACATCGATGGCGGGCTAGGCGCAGACACCATGATTGGTGGAGCCGGGCATGACGTCTACAACGTGGATAACATCAACGACGTTATCGTTGAACTCGCGGATGAGGGGATTGATACCGTCAACACCAGCATCGACTACACACTGGCGGACAACGTCGAAGATGGTCAGATGATTGGCAGTGCCAACCTGAATCTGACAGGTAATGCCATGGAAAACGTCTTGCACGGCAACGATGGCAACAACATCCTGTCGGGCGGTCTCGGCGCTGATCGCATGATTGGCGAGGGCGGCGACGATATCTTTATTGTGGATAACGTCAATGACCTCATCTTCGAGTTCCAGAATGGCGGTCACGACCTGATCCGCACTTCGGTTGATTACAACCTTTCGGATTACGTCGAGGACGGCACCCTGCTCGGCAGCGCAGACCTGACAATGTGGGGCAACAACCTCGATAACATTCTGACGGGTAACGCCGGCAACAACGTACTCGGCGGCAATGGCGGAACCGACAAACTGTTCGGTGGGGAAGGAAACGACACACTGTACGGTGGGTGGGGACATAGCACGTTGACGGGCGGTACCGGGGCTGACACCTTTGCCATCACTAACATGATCAATCTCGGAAAGGAATTCGGAACAAGCTCCTCGCAGAACGTCATTGCCGATTTCAACGCACTGGAAGGGGACAAAATCGATTTCTCCAAATTCGACATTGACCCGATGACCCTCGGCTATCAACACTTGACGTTCATTGGCTCCAGTGAATTCACCGGGCTGGGGCAACTGCGTTTTGCAGATAACGTCCTGTCGGGCAACCTGAGCGCAGACGCTGGGGGGCACTTCGAAGTGCAAGTGGTGGGCGTCAACTCGCTCAGTGCGAACGACGTCATCGTCTGATCCCTTAGCTGCCTGAAACATTCGAAGCTGAAAAATGAAAACACCCCGCCATCGCGGGGTGTTTCTTTTGTCCACTTTTTTCTAGGCCAACAGGCCCAGCTCTTTGGCCCGCGCCACTGCCTGCGTCCGCCGCTCAACCCCCAGCTTGCTGTTGATATGACTTGCGTGGGTTTTCACGGTGTGCAGCGAAATGAACAATTGCTCGCTGATTTCCTGATTCGAATAACCCTGGGCAATCAACCGCAGTACGGCCAGTTCGCGACTGCTGAGCTGTTCAGTGACCGTGGACTCCGGCATCTGCCGGGGCGGCGCTGGCGGTAGATGCTCGAGCAATTGCTGGCCTGCCAGTCCGGGGAACGCCAGCAATTGCCCACGCAACCAGTCCGTGTGCTCCCTGGCCAATCCATCGAATGGCTGCAACACCCCGCCGGCCGCCAGCTCCAGCGCCTGGCTCAAAGTCTTGCGTGCTTCCGGCTCGCGCCCGCCCGCCAGTAGCAACGCCACCTTTTGCGTTAACGCCATCACGCTGAGTAACTGGCGCCCGGTTTGCTCACCGTTTTCGTGCAGCACGTCCAACCGCCCTTCGGCGAGCATCGGCTGGCCGCGGGTCATGTCGAGCAGCGCTTGTTGCAGCTCAACGTGCAATGGCAGTTGGGGGTGAAACTCCGGCGGCGCAGCGGCGCGCTCGCCGGTGTAGGTCTGGCCCAACCGCGCAAGCCACGCCTCGGCCAGATCGGTGCGGCCCTGCGCCAGCCACAACTCACATTTGACCAGCGTGATCATTGCCAGATAGTAGATCGGCGGCACGTCCCAGATGTGCATCAGGCGTTCGGCTTCGGCCAGTTCGGCGAAAGCCTTGGCGAACTCGCTGCTGCTGCCATCCAGACGCGCGATCACGCAATGGCCGATCAATACGCTGATGTCGCGACAGGCCCGTGCCTCGCCGATCCCGGCCAACAAGCGCACGCGTGCGGCCTGAGGCTGCAAGCGCATCGCCAACAGAAAACCCTCGTACAGGGTCAGCCGCGCGCGCACCGCATACAAACGTTGTGGCGACAGGCCGCGCAACCGCTCCAGCCCCTGATGGACTTCATCGAGTGCGCGCAGGATTTCACCGCGTGCCTGTAACACCCGCGCACGATCGTAGTGCGCCAACGCTTCGAACAACGGGTTGCCGACGCGCTGCGCCAGCTCCAGGGATTCACGGTTGAGGCCGCGGGCGCGCCACAGATCGCCATTGGCAATGGCCAGATTAGACAGGGTCGATAAGCACATCAGCCGCTGGCCATAACGTTTAGCCGGCAGACTTTCCAGGGCTTCGCTGCAGTATCTGAGCGTCAGCTCACGATGGCCGCGGCCCCGGGCAATGATTCCGCTCAGTGCCAGCCATTGCGCCAGCATCGATTTTTGCGCGGTGGCGGAAGGTGCCGGCAGGAAGCGGCTCAAGTGGCTGGACAACTCTTCGGCGGCATCGAGCTGGCAGGCCAGCCCCAGCGCCCAACTGTAGAGAACGATCAACCGCGGTGTGCTGATCAACAGGCTGTCGGGCAAGTCCATTTTCCAGCGCAGCAGCATACCGACGTTTTGCTCGGCCAGCAGTTGCTCCTCCGAGAGGTTCTGCACCAGATTCGCGGCGACATCGAGGTGACCGGCGCGCAACGCCTGTTCAACCGCTTCATCCAGCAACCCCTGCGCGTTGAACCAGCGACAGGCGCGCAGGTGCAGCGTGGCCGTCGGCACCATCGCCCGAGCAATCGGCCGGCTGCGCAATAAATCAGAGAATAAATGGTGATAACGATACCAGTGCCCATGCTCATCCAGCGGCACCAGAAAGACCTGATGCGCCAACAGGAAACGCAGAATCTCGGCGCTGTCGTGGGCCTCACGAACGGCATCGCACAACTCACTGCAAAAACGCTCTTGCGGTGCGGTTTCATAGAGGAACGCCTGCACTTCGGCTGGCAGGCAATCAATGACTTCTTCCAGCAGGTAGTCGCGGATCAGCCCTTCCCCGCCGTTCAGCGCTTGTGGCAGCGCCGCATCGCTGCCGGCTTCGGACACCGCGAGCAGCCAGAAACGCAAACCGGCGACCCAGCCTTCGCTGCGCTGGATCAGGTTTTCCAGGGCTTCGCCGCGCAAAGAGCTGCTGTGGCGATCGAGTAACGTGAGGGCTTCGTCGTGGGTCAGGCGCAGATCCTGCTCGTGCAGTTCCAGCAACTGCCGGGACAGGCGCAGACGGGCCAGGTGCCAGTCCGGGCGCTGACGGCTGGTGACCATGACCAGCAGACCATCGGGCAAATGGTTGAGGAAAAATTGCAGGCA
This sequence comes from Pseudomonas sp. B20(2017), assembly GCF_002113125.1. Classification (GTDB taxonomy): domain Bacteria; phylum Pseudomonadota; class Gammaproteobacteria; order Pseudomonadales; family Pseudomonadaceae; genus Aquipseudomonas. The sequence goes on from NZ_NEJP01000005.1 coordinate 261,436, forward strand.
ACGATCGAGGACCGGCCCTTGGGCGAGGTGGTAATCGTCGAGTACCAGCAGCAGCGGTGAGGTCGGTAGCAGGTGCAGTGCCAGCTCATCGAGCAAGCCGTCGAGCCATTCTTCGAAGGCGAACGGCTGGTGACGCTGGCGCATTTTCAACAAACCGAGTGCGCGGCTGCCGAGTTCGGGAAAGTAGTCCTGCAGTCCCTCGAGCAAGCGTTCGAGGAAGCGTCCCGGATCACTGTCGCGAGCGCTAAGTCCCAGCCACAGGCTTTGCCAATGACCCGGCAGGCTTTGACAGAACTCCACGGCCAGCGAGCTTTTGCCAAACCCGGCCGGAGCGCTGACCAGCAACAGACGTCCACCGAGCCCGGCTTGCAGGCGCTCGCAAAGTCGTGGTCGCAATACGTACCCATCAGGCAGCGGAGGACGGAAAAAACGCCCGTCCAATGCCGCGACGGCAACGCTTGCGGGACCCGGAAGTGGGGACAGATCAGTCATGGCCGGCTCTTGTTCGTATGGCTGTTGGCGGCGTAGCAGATGTCCGCAGACTAGCGTTAAAAGAGTCGGTTATGAAGGTCGTTGCTACAAATGGCTACAAAAAGGCTACGGAAAAAGCGACCGGCAAAAAAACGCCCCGAACGTGTCGGGGCATTTTCACGAGGATGCGGCCTCGGTTTACAGGAGCTTAGCGAACACCATCCTGACGCAGTGCAGCCGGGGTGAAATCACTGGTGGTGGCGGTGAAGCCGAAGTCATACGCCGATTTTTCTTCGTTCTTCATGCCCAGTGCCAGATAACGACCGGACTGCAGATCGTAAAGGGTCTCCAGGGTGTACCACGGTACCTGAACGTTGTAGTAGTCCTGAGCGTGAGCTTCCGCCACGCGCCACAATTGACCACGACCGTCGTAGTGGTCGATCACGGCCGCTTGCCAGGTATCTTCGTCGATGAAGAAGTCACGCTTGGCGTAGATGTGGCGCTGACCTTCCTTCAGGGTCGCAGTCACATGCCAGACGCGACGCAGTTCATAACGCGCCAGATCCTGGTTGATGTGCCCAGCCTTGATGATGTCGGCGTATTTCAGTTTCGGATCGTCGAGCTTGTAGCTGTCGGACGCAATGTACATCTCTTGCTTGCCCACCAGTTTCCAGTCGTAACGATCCGGCGCACCGTTGAACATGTCCAGGTTATCGGAAGTACGCAGGCCGTCCGCAGCAGTACCCGGCCCGTCATAGGACACTTGCGGGGCACGGCGCACGCGACGCTGACCAGCGTTGTAGACCCACGCCGAACGTGGTTCCTTCACTTGGTCGAGGGTTTCGTGCACCAGCAGCACGCCACCGGCCAGACGTGCCGGCGCAGTCACTTTCTGCTTGAAGTAGAACAGGATGTTGCCCGGGTTCGCCGGATCGTAATCCTTCATCTTGTCGCGGAACACGAACTGATCCTGGAAATACACCAGACTGAACGAGCCGTTCGGTTGCGGCGTGGCCTGGGTTACCAGACGGGTCACGCTGCCGCCGCGATAGCGGGTGATGTGGTTCCAGATGACTTCCACACCGGTTTTCGGAATCGGGAACGGCACGGCGGTATCGAAGTTTTCCAGACCGTTGCCGCCCGACACCAGCGTCGTGGTGGTGGCGTTCTTCTTGATGGCGGCGAACACCGCATCCGGCACGGTAGCACCGCGATGGGACGGATAGACCGGCATCTTGAAGGTGTCAGGGTAGCGCTGGAACATCGCGTACTGGCCCGGCGCGAGCTTGGCCTTGTACTGATCGACGTTCTGCTTGGTGATGGTGAACAGCGGTTTTTCACTGGCGTACGGGTCAGACAGGAAGCCCTTGCTGTCGACGGTGCCGGCATTTTTCGGCATCGGTTTCCAGGCCGGGATCGAGCCGTCGGCGTTACCGGCCATTTCGGCGCCCATCGGGGTCAGGCTCTTGCCCAGTTTGTCCGCTTCGGCGGCAGGCACCGCCGCCATGACGCTGGTCGCCAGCAGCGACAGGCCCAGAACACCGGCGTGGAACAGACTCTTTGTTATTTTCATAAATTCGTTCGTCCTGAATGCAGTGCTTAGAAGTTCACGCCAAGGCTGAGCGCCACGAAGTCGCGGTCATCCACAGTGGTGTACTTGCCGTCGAAGAAGTTGGTGTAAGCCAGGCTCGCGGTGTAGGTGTTCTGGTACTCGGCATCGACACCCAGGCTGACGGCCTTGCGACCTTCCTCGAAGTTACCGCCAGGGCCCGGCGAGTAGCCGCTGACGTCGTGGGACCAGGCCACGTTCGGCTTGAGGTTCACGCCAGCGAATACGTCGTTGTATTCCCAGATTGCACGACCGCGATAACCCCAGGACACCGACGTGGTGAAACCGTCATTGTCGCAGTTGCGGCTGCGGTTGTTCTGCGGCGAGCCAGGTCCGGCGCCATTGATGGTGCCGTTGTTGAGGATGTTGACGCAGGTGTTGGTGGTGCCTGTGGCTGGCAACTCACCCGGACCGTAGACCGGATCGCGGCCATAGCGTTTGTCGGATCGGCTCTCCAGACCGCCCACGTAAGTCGCGCCCACTTCACCCACCAGGGTCAGACGGCTCGCGCCCATGACCTGATCGAAGAAGTGCGTGAAGGTGGTTTGCAGTTGAGTGATTTCCTTGCGTTCGTAGCCATGCAGATCCTGGCCCGGTACGCCGTTGAGCAGCGATGCGTTCGCGTACGGGCCGCCCAGTGGACGTACACCGGCGAACAGGATATCGGTGGAGTTCAGTTGTACAGGTGCATTCGGGCGATAGCTGATTTCACCACTCCACGCAGTACCCGTAGGCAAGGTAGTGGAGAAGCTCAGACCGTAGAGACGGATGTCTTCAGGGTATTCGACGAAGTACTTCGAGTTGCCTGCGACCAACAGTGGTCCGAGCGCCTGAAACGGGCCTGGCAATGCGGCTACGGTGTTGTAGACCGATTGCGGCGCGCCGGTGGCACTGAAAATCGGCGCCCGGCTGTGGTAGTTCATGAAATAGGCACCGAATTCGGTGTCCAGCGGTTCGAACATGTACTTGAGGGACGCGCCCCACTGGCCGCTGTCGCGGGCATCGCGATCGCCGCCGCGTGGCACCAGCACGCCTTCTTCATTGACGTTGACGCCATTGGCAGCCAATGGTCCCAGGGCAATGGCCGGGATCTGCGAGCGTTTGTTCAGCACGCGCAGGTTGTCGGTGCAGCCATCGGCAATGATGTCCGGCTGGGAGAAGAAGGTGCCGCAGTTGTCGACGACAGTCTGATCCCACTCGAGCTGATAGAAGGCTTCGGCGGACAGGTTGTCGGTCAGGCTCTGGGACACGTAGAACATGTTGACCGGGATCAGGCCTTCCTTGATCTCGGCGCCCGGACGACGGAACGCGGACACGTCGATCGGGTTGATCGAGTTGATGCCGCCGCCGATGAAGGTACTTTCACCCCAGCTCACCACCTGTTTGCCCAGACGCACGGAGCCTGGCTGATCGGCGACCGAATAGTTGTGGTAGACGAAGGCATCGAGGATCTGACCGCCGGCGGACTTGGCGCCTTCCTTGCGGTTGTGGTCGCTGATGTCCTTGAACTCGCGGCTCTCGTCCTTCAACTCGAAGTCGTACCAGTATTTGCCACGGACGAACACGCCGGTGTCGCCGTATTTCAGTTCGAGGTCATGGATGCCCTTGAAGATCTTCGAGAAGGTTTCACCGCTCTTGAAGTTGGCATGGCCGTCGTCGGACGTCTGGGACAGACCGTGACCGCCGTTGTTGACGCCGATGAGGTTCTTGTTCGGGCTCTGGGTGGACCAGCTGGCACCGATCGACAGGGAGGAGTCGAACTGGCCTTCGATTTCACCGACGTTGAAACTGACGCCGAATGCGGGCCCGGCGAGCGAAGAAGCAAGACTGACGGCCAGAGGCAGCTTTGCCCGGCGCCAGAACTGGTTTACTGAGGTCATCGACGCTACTCCATGTGCATTATTGTTATGGCAGTGAGTACTTTTAAAAACGCCTGAAGGACCGGGCGCCAGAGGCTTCCCGAAATCGCTTCAATGTTGCATCGCCCCGTTTGTGCGTGTGCCCCGTTCTTAAAAATCCTTGAGCGGACTATAGCCAGCAGGTGGTACTGCTTGATCCCTCTAAAGTGTGATTTGCAGCTGCCGGCCACTCTGGAACAGTCCTTTCGCCAGTCCGACACATGTCGGCACGGCAAGGATGGCTGAAAATCCGGATTTGACAAGCCAAGCGCTTGCTTGGTGGGTCTGGCGCGCCGTTTTTCGGCGCGCCAGGGGACGCTCAGAGCGTCGAAAGGAAGGTGCTGTTGGTGGCCTGCCATTCGGTGATGTCGAGGCGGATGCGCTTCTTGTCGAGCTTGCCGACACTGGTCTTGGGAATTTCAGTAACAAGCGCGATCTGGCTCGGAATCGCCCACTTGCTCAAGTGCCCCAGTTCAACGAACGGCTTGAGGTGTTCCTTGAGCTCGCGCGCCCCGATGGCGTGCCCTTCGCGGACCACCAGCAAGGCAAACGGACGCTCGCCCCACTGCGGATCGGCAATGCCCACCACTGCTACTTCACGTACCGCGACGTGGCGACTGATCAGGTCTTCGAGGTCCAGCGAGGAGATCCACTCGCCGCCAGTCTTGATCACATCCTTGATCCGGTCGCGGATGTCGATCACGCCCATGCTGTCCAGCGTGGCGACGTCGCCGGTGTGCAGCCAGCCGCCGGCCCACAGCTCGGCGCCCTTTTGCGGCTCATTGAAATAACCTTCGGTCAGCCACGGTGCGCGCAGCACCAGTTCGCCCTGGGTTTCGCCATCAGCCGGGAGGAAATGGCCCTCGGCGTCGACGATCGCCGCTTCGACCAATGGCCCCGGCACGCCGGCCTTGATCCGGTAAGTGGTGCGCTCGTCTTCGGTGCCCGCCATCAATTCATCGTTAAGATGCGCGCATGAGACCAACGGCCCGGTTTCCGACATGCCGTAAGCGGCCGTCAGTTGAATGCCCTTGCTCTTGGCCGTTTCATACAGCGTGCGATTGAGCGCGCTGCCGCCGATGACGATTTTCCAGCCGCCGAAATCGGTGCCTTGCGCGCCCTTGGCGTTGAGCACCATCTGCAGAATGGTCGGCACGCAATGGGAGAACGTGACCTTTTCCTTGCGCCACAGCTCGACCAGGAACTCCGGATCGTAGCGCCCCGGATAAACCTGCTTGAGCCCGAGCATGGTCGCCACATACGGCAAGCCCCACGCATGCACATGGAACATCGGAGTGATGGGCATATACACATCGTTGGTGCCCAGCAGCCGCACGCTGTCGATGGCGCCCATGATGGTCGACACGCCCATGGTGTGCAGCACCAGTTGCCGATGGGTGAAGTACACGCCTTTCGGATTGCCGGTGGTACCCGTGGTGTAGAACGTGGTGGCGACCGAGTTCTCGTCGAAATCCTGGAAGTCGTACTGCGGACTCGCGGCCGCCAGCAGTTGCTCGTACTCCCCCACCAGATTCGGCAAATCCGCGGTTTTTTCCGGCAGATCGGTCAGCAGCAGGGTTTTCTCCACCGTGGTCAGGTGTGGCGCAATGGCCTGGTACAGCCCGACGAACTCGCTGTTGACCAGCACGAAGCGGTCCTCGGCGTGGTTCATGGTGTAGAGGATCTGCTCCGGCGACAGGCGCACGTTGATGGTGTGAATCACCGCGCCGATCATCGGAATCGCAAACATGCACTCGAGGTAGCGATGGCTGTCCCAGTCCATCACCGCCACGGTATCACCGGCCTTTACCCCGGCCGCCGTCAGCACATTGGCCAGCCGTGCGACGCGCTCGATCAGGGTCGGGTAGCTGTAGCGCAGCTGGTCACGGTAGATGATCTCGCGGGTTTTCTCGTAACGGGCGCCCGACATCAGCAGCCGTTTAATCAGCAATGGATACTGGTAGGCCCCTTCGGCGGGCGGAATAACGCGAGTCTGCAACATAAGAATCCCTTTTCTGACTGCACGGTGTTGGCTTTGGAGTTTCGTACTCTAGAACCCTTATACGTCAGCCAAATCAGCCAAAGGAATGATTTGCAGAGCCGTACAAATGCTAGCTTTGCGCCAGCATTTGCCGGGAGTCGTCACCGCTCAGGCCGTTTGCCCTACAGCCGCTTCAGAAGGTGTGCGTGGGAAAACCACTGCCGCAAGGAAAGTCAAAGCGCCAAAACCCGCCAGAATCAGGTAAAGCCCCACAAAACCATAGCGCGGTTCAACATAAGAAATCAGCGGAATCGCCGTCGCACTGGCACCGAACGATAAACAGTAACGCAGGGCAAATACCCGCGACTGCCATTGCGGCGCGACGAAGTTGGCGACCATCGAATCGTTCACCGTCACCTGGCCGAACACCACGAACATGAACGCCGCCCCGACGGCGATTACCGCCCAGCCATCGACATAGGCCAGCGCGAACAGCAACGGTGCCTGACACACCGTCAGCGCGATAAACGGCCATTTCAGACTGACGCGGTGCAACACCCGGCCGATGCTCAACTGGGCGATCGCACCAAAGGCATAGGCCAGGCTGACCACCACACCGAGGGTTTGCGGCGAGGCGAACAGGTCATGCAAGCGGTCTTGAAACAGTTTCGGATAGGTCATGGTGGTTGCGTTGAACACCACCCCGCCGGTGGCCGTGGCCAGAGCCAACACGCCGAACACCATCACCATCGAAATGCGCTGGCCGCCGGCGCCTTTGAGCGCGGTGTGCGGGCGCTTGGGGATCGGCTCCTCGCGCACCTGCAAGGCAAAACCGATTCCCAGCACGATGGCCACCGCTCCCGGGATCAGAAACGCCGAACGCCAGCCGAACTGTGCCACCAGCAACCCGGTAATCAGCGCCGAGAACGCCACGCCGAGGTTGCCCCACATACCGTTGATGCCGATTTCGCGGCCACGATTTTGCGCATAGGCCACCAGCATCGCCGTGCCGACCGGGTGATAGATCGCGGCGAAAATGCCGATCAGGGTCAGGCCGATGACCAGCATCGTCGGGCTGCTACTGAGACCTGTGAAGATTGCCGAAGCACCGATGCCCAAGAAAAACACCAGCATCATCTGCCGTCGACTCCAGTGATCCCCCAGCCAGCCGGCCGGTAGCGAACACGCGCCGAACGCGATGAAGCCGCCCAGCGACAGGCCGATCAGCGCGGCGTAGTCGAGGGCGAAGGCCTGGGTCATGCCAAGCACGGCGGCGGGAAAAATCAGCATGAACATGTGATCGATCACATGGGCGGCGTTGATGTAGCGAATGACGTTTCTGGACTGGTTCATGACGGCACGCTTTACGTTGTAGTGAGCGTTCATGCTAAGTTGGCCGGAAAGCGCATTCCTGCCAACCAAGTCATCGAATCCGACATGTTGATCAGCCATTTCGAACACGGACCGGTCAGTGCCTATCCCCGGGACTATCTGGACGGCTCGCACCAGCCGTTGCACCTGCACCGCGAGGCGCAATTGCTCTATGCCGTGAGCGGGGTGATGCGCGTGGTCACGGCGCAAGGCGCCTGGGTGCTTCCGCCGAGTCGGGCGGTGTGGATTCCGCCCGAAGTCGCCCACGAGATTTTCATGTCCGGCGACGTGCAGATGCGTTCATTGTTCATCGCCCCCGAACTGGCGCCGGCCAGCCTGCGAAACTGCTGTGTACTGGCGGTGACGCCATTGCTGCGCGAACTGATCCTGCGTGCGGTGCAGGGCCCGCCGCATGCCGACAATCCGCTGATCCAGCAACTGATGCTGGAAGAACTCGCCAGCCTCGAAAATCTGCCGCTGCACATCCCGATGCCCACTGACCGGCGCCTGCAAGGCATTTGCCTGGCGCTGTTGCGCACGCCGGACCATCCGAACACCCTGGAAGACTGGGCGCAGCAGGTCGGCGCCAGCTCACGCACGTTGGCGCGGCTGTTTCAGCAACAGCTGAAGATGAACTTCAATGCCTGGCGCCAGCAACTGCGCCTGATGGAAGCCCTGCCCCGCCTGCTCGCCGGGGACAGCGTGCAGAGCGTTGCGCGGGATCTGGGTTACGGCAGCGCGCGGGCGTTCAGCGCGATGTTTCGCCGTTTGCTCGGGGACAATCCCCGGGAGTACCTCAACGCCCTGAATCAGCTCAGCTCGATCAATGCATCTCGGTGAACGCGAGTTTCACGCCGATGGCAATCAGCACAGCGCCCATGGTGCGATCGAACCAGTGGCCCATGCGGGCGAAACCGGCACGCACGCGCTGCTGGCTGAACAGCATGGCCACCAGGCAGAACCAGGTGGCGGTCGCGACGGCGAGATAAATGCCGTAACCGGCCTGGACTGTCAGCGGGGTGTGCGGGTTGATCACCACAGTGAACAGCGACAGGAAGAACAGCGTGGCTTTCGGGTTCAGGCCATTGGTCACGAAACCCGAAGTAAACGCGCCACGGGCGGTGCGTTCGCCGGCCTCTTTGTGCAGATCATCGCTCACGGTTTTCGCTGGTTGCGCGCGCAGGGCCTTGAAGCCGATGTACAGCAGGTACGCGGCGGCTGCCCATTTCAAGGCGTTGAACAGCACGATCGATTGGGAAACGATCAGGCCGATCCCCAGCAGCGAATAACCGACGTGCAGGAAAATCGCCGTGCCCACGCCCAACGCCGTCCAGGTCCCGGCGCGCCGGCCATGGGTCACGCTTTCGCGCACCACCACGGCGAAATCAGGACCGGGGCTGGCAACGGCCAACAGGTGGATCAGGGCAACGGTCAAGAATTCGGTCCAGTACATGGGGGCTCCTTTGAAGTCATTACATTCCTGTGGGAGCGAGCCTGCTCGCGAAAAGGGAGTGTCAGCCGCCTCATTATTGCCTGACACGACGCCTCGCGAGCAGGCTCGCTCCCACAGGTGTTTCATCTGGTAGGCTCGGCAGATTACGCCTTCCCTTCAAAGCACAACAGGTACAGTTGATGACGAACGCCCACCGCGCCGTATTCCTCGATCACCCGTCACTGGATCTTGGCGATCTCGACTTGAGCCCTTTGCGTGACTGCTTCAGCGATCTGCAACTGTTCCCCCAGACGTTGCCTGCGCAAGTGAGCGACCGCCTGCAAGGGGCGACCGTGGCGATCAGCAACAAGGTCCTGATCGACGCCGCCGCCATGGCCGCCAACCCACAGCTGAAGCTGATCTTGATCACCGCCACCGGCACCAACAACGTCGATCTGGCCGCCGCCCGCGCCCACGGCGTTACCGTGTGCAATTGTCAGGGTTACGGCACGCCGTCGGTGGCGCAGCACACGATCATGCTGTTGCTCAACCTCGCCACACGCCTGGCCGATTATCAAAAAGCCGTAGGCGAAGGCCGCTGGCAGCAGGCGAAACAGTTCTGCCTGCTGGATTACCCGATCATTGAGCTGGAAGGCAAAACCCTTGGCTTGCTTGGACACGGCGAACTCGGTGGCGCGGTCGCGCGACTGGCCGAAGCCTTCGGCATGCGCGTGTTGCTGGGGCAGATTCCGGGGCGCCCGGCCCGTCCGGATCGCCTGCCGCTGGAAGAACTGTTGCCACAGATCGACGCCCTCACCCTGCACTGCCCGCTCAACGAACACACCCGGCACTTCATCGGTGCCCGCGAACTCGCCTCGATGAAACCCGGCGCTTTCGTAGTCAACACTGCGCGTGGCGGGCTGATCGACGAACAGGCCCTGGCCGATGCCCTGCGCAGCGGTCATCTGGGCGGCGCGGCCACCGATGTGCTGAGCGTCGAACCACCGACCAACGGCAATCCGCTGCTGGCCGTCGACATCCCGCGCCTGATCGTCACCCCGCACAACGCCTGGGGCAGCCGCGAAGCGCGGCAGCGAATCGTCGGCCAACTGGTGGAAAACACCCAGGCGTTCTACAGCGGTAAGGCGCTGCGGGTCGTCAGTTGATAAACTGCGGCACTTTTTTTCACAGGAGCAGTTATGGATCCGCGCAGTGAAGTACTGCTTCGTCAGGCCGAGTTATTCCAGGGTTCGGTGCTGCTGGCCGGTTTGCCTGCCGATGATCTGCTGGGGCGCCTGCCCGATGCGTTTGGCTGGTGCTGGCACGCCGGCGATCAGGCCGCACTCGAAGCCCGCTTCGAAGGCCGCAGCCATTTTGGCGTGAACGTGCCGGAACGCGAATTCACCAGCGCCGTGGTGTTTCTGCCCAAGGCCAAGGACCTGACCGATTACATCCTCAATGCCGTGGCTTCGCGCCTGGCCGGGCGTGAGGTGTATCTGGTCGGGGAAAAGCGCAGCGGCATCGAAGGCGCGTCCAAACAGCTCAACCCGTTCGGCAAACCGCGCAAGCTCGACAGCGCCCGACACTGCCAATTGTGGCAAGTGACCGTGGCCAACGCTCCCGAAGCCAAACCGCTGGAAAGCCTGGCGCAGACTTATGAGCTGCCGCTGGCCGAAGGCCCGTTGAAAGTCATCAGCCTGCCGGGTGTATTCAGCCACGGCCGACTGGATCGCGGCAGCGCCCTGCTGCTGGAACATCTGGACAAACTGCCGAGCGGCCATCTGCTGGACTTCGGTTGCGGCGCCGGTGTGCTCGGCGCGGCGGTCAAGCGTCGTTACCCGCACAATCAGGTCACGTTGCTCGACGTTGATGCCTTCGCTGCTGCCAGTAGCCGGCTAACCCTGGCGGCCAATGGTCTGGAAGCCGAGGTGTTGACCGGTGATGGCATCGACGCCGCACCGATGGGTTTGAACGCGATTCTGAGCAACCCGCCGTTCCATGTCGGCGTGCACACCGATTATTTCGCCACCGAGAACTTGCTGCGAAAAGCAGCCAAACATCTGAAAAACGGTGGCGAACTTCGTCTGGTCGCAAACAGTTTCCTGAAGTATCAACCGCTGATCGAAGAGCATCTCGGGGTCTGCGCGATCAAGGCCGAAGGCAATGGTTTCCGGATTTACCGGGCCAAGCGCGGCTGAAAATTAGCACTTGCCGAATGGATTCTGCCTAGGCAGAATCCGCTCCGTCCTAGGGGAGTAGTCTCCCACGAGCGCCAAGCTCGTCCGGCGTACGTCAACATACTTGATCCTCAGATCATGGCGTATGCGACCCAAGCGTCCGCACCAGACGGATCGCAGGGTTTGACAAGACCTATGACACGAACACCTTACCCGGGGCGGGAAGGCTGTACGTGTCATAGCCGTGTCGACCCGCCCCTTAGGAAATCCTGATGCTGGACTCGTTACTCGTTCCCACCGCAATCGTTGCCTTGGCCGAAATCGGCGACAAGACGCAACTGCTCGCGCTGATTCTCGCCGCTCGCTTTCGCAAACCCTGGCCGATCATCGCCGGTATCGTCGCTGCGACCCTGGCCAACCACGCGGCAGCCGGTGCGGTCGGCGCCTGGTTCGGCAGTTTCTTCTCCGATTCGGTCCTGCACTGGATTCTTGCCGCGAGCTTCGCCGCCACCGCCCTGTGGACGCTGGTGCCGGACAAGATGGATGACGATGAAGCCAGCACCGCCCGCAAGTTCGGGCCATTCCTGACCACGCTGATAGCGTTCTTCCTCGCGGAAATCGGTGACAAGACCCAGATCGCCACGGTGATGCTTGCAGCGCAATATCCAGAGCTGTGGCTGGTGATCATCGGTACGACGGCGGGCATGCTGATCGCCAACGTGCCGGTAGTACTGGCGGGTAATTTTGCAGCTGAGAAACTGCCGCTGACCCTGATCCGTCGACTGGCCGCCTCGGCGTTCCTGATCCTGGCGATCGTCGCGGTGTACAAGGCGATGCAGAGCAGCGGCTGGGTTTGATCCGGCAGATCGCTCCCGCACCGAGTGCGGGAGCGATCATGGCTTCAGGACTTGGGCGCTTTCTCGTAAAGCGGCATGACCTTCGGAATCGCCGCCTGCAACGCAGCCGTGCGGCTGCTGGAAGACGGGTGAGTGCTCATGAACTCCGGCGGGGCCCCTTCGGATGCCTTGCTCATCTTGTTCCACAAGGTGATTGCGGCGTTCGGGTTGTAGCCGGCACGAGCGGCCAGTTCCAGACCGATCAGGTCGGCTTCGTTTTCGTTGGCGCGGCTGTTGGGCAGCGTCATGCCGTAGTTGGCCACGGTATCGGCCAGCGCCAGACTGTCCTGACCCAGGCCGAGCAACGCACCGGCGCCCTGCTTGGCCATTTCGATGCCGTAGGCCTTGGACATGGCTTCACGACCATGCTCGCGCAAGGCGTGGGCGATTTCATGGCCCATGACCGCAGCGATTTCATCGTCGGTGAGTTTCAGGCTGTCGATCAGCCCGGTGTAGAAAATGATCTTGCCGCCAGGACCGCAGTTGGCGTTGAGCTCGTCGCTCTTGATCAGGTTCACTTCCCACTGCCATTGCGCCGCATCCGGACGGAAATTCGGTGCCTGGGCGATCAGCCGGTTGGCGATGGCCTGAATGCGCTTGGCATCGTTGCTGGTCTTGTCCAGCACGCCCTTGCTGGACGCTTCGCCCACGGTCTTCTGATAGGACTGGGCATACATCTGGTCGACCTCTTGCGAGGACAGCATGCTGAACATGTACTGCTTGCGCTCCACGCCCACGGCACCGCCGCTGGTGGTGTTGACCGACTGACAACCGGCCAGCAACAGCGCCGCGCTCAGTGCACTTACAACCAATGTCTTGTTCATTCAAAAGCTCCCTGAAAACCTGCCGCGTATCCTAGGCGGGTAATTGTATCGACGCCAGATACAACGGACGTGTTGCACGCACTTTCAGAAAACGCCCTCTGACCTGTAGGAAAAAATTCATACCCACCGGCAAACCCTGCGCATCCGCGTCGCGCACGGGTCCATTTGCGACATCCGCCTGCAATTACTCGTCCGCAACCTCATGGCGCAATAACGGCTGCCGATACAACAGCGCAGACGTCCTCTCGCGTGCGGAGCTCCCATGAAGTTCAAGTCGATCCAGTTTTCCGTGGCCGCCCTGGCCGGCGCCATCGTACTCAGCGTAGTCGCCGCGCTGGTGCTGTACGCGCTGTTCTCCGGCGCCCGCACCCAGGAAATGGTCCAGCAACGGACCCAGGCCCAGTTCGAGCAAGTCATCGAACAGCGCCTGACCTCGCTGGCTCAGACCCAGGTCAGCCAGATCCAGCGCGAACTGGAAGCGCCGCTGTTGATCGCTGGCGGACTGGTGCGGGTCAACGCCCTGCTCGGCACGCCGGGCGCCGATGGCCAGCCGCGACTGACCGTCAGCCGCGAGCAACTGATCAGCCTGATCAAGGAAAACGTCGAGAAGAATCCGAAGATTCTCGGCACTTACATCGGCTGGGAAAAAAACGCACTGGACCATAATGACGCGGCCTACGTCGGCACTCAGGTTATCGGCATCGACCCTGGCAACGGGCGCTTCCTGCCGTGGTGGTTCCGCAACGACGACGGCACCCTCGGCCTGGACAAACTGGTGGACGTCGATGACCAGAAAGTCCTGTCCACCGGCATACGCGCCAGCGAGTACTACCTGTGCTCGAAAGAAACCAAAAAATCCTGCGTGATCGATCCCGCCCCGTACAAGGTCGGCGAAAAGATCGTCATGCTCGCCTCCTTTATTGAACCGATCATGCTCAACGGCGCCTTCCAGGGCATCGTCGGCGCCGACCTGTCGGTGAACTTCATCCAGGAAATGCTCCTGGGCGCCAACCAGAAGCTGTACAGCGGCGCCGGGCAAATGGCCCTGATCGGCGGCAACGGCCGGATCGTCGCCTACACCAAGGATCCGAGCAAATTCGGCGAGAAGGTCAGCGACATCCTCGACGCCCAGCAGATTGCCAACATGGCCAACCTCAAGCGCGGCGAAGTGACCTATTCCGTCAATAAAGAGCAAGGCCGGATCGAGCTGTACCTGCCGTTCGGCATCGGCCAGACCGACGCGCGCTGGACGCTGATGCTGCAACTGCCGCTCGACGCGGTGATGGCCGATCTGCAAAAGCTCCAAGGCGACCTCGACGCCCAGCGTAAATCCGACACCTTCGGCATGGCCATGGTCGGCCTGATCATCGCCGGTCTTGGTTTGCTGGTGATCTGGCTGGTGGGCCACGGCATCGCTCGCCCGCTCAAACAAATGGTGACCATGCTCGATGACATCGCCCAGGGCGAAGGCGACCTGACCCGTCGTTTGACCAGTGATCGCAACGACGAACTCGGTTCAATCGCCAAAGGCTTCAACACGTTCCTGGCCAAGTTGCAGGCGATGATTACTCAGGTGGTGACCTCGGTGCAGAGCGTCAGCGATTCTTCGGAACACACCGCCGACATCGCCATTCGCACCAACATCGGCGTGCAGAAGCAAATGGCCGAGATCGATCAGGTCGCCACCGCCGTGCAGGAAATGACCGCCACCGCCCAAGACGTAGCGCGCAATGCGACCCAGGCTGCGCAAGCCGCCAGCCACGCCGATCAGGCGGCCAGTCAGGGGATGCAGATCGTGCGCGACACCTCCCATTCGATTGGCGTGCTGGCCGTGGAAATCGGCAAGGCCGTGGACGTGGTGCAGACCCTGGCCAAGGACAGCGAGAACATCAACGCGATCCTGATCGCCATTCGCGGAATCGCCGAGCAGACCAACCTGCTGGCCCTCAACGCGGCGATTGAAGCGGCCCGTGCCGGTGAACAAGGACGCGGTTTCGCGGTGGTGGCCGATGAAGTGCGCAACCTGGCTCAGAAAACCCAGAAGGCCACCGAAGAAATCCAGAGCATGATCCAGCAACTGCAACAGGGCACACGCGATGTGGTGCGGGTCATGGAGGACAGCCAGAACCGCACCGACGAAAGTGTGCAGCACGCGGCCAAGGCAGCCGAAGCGCTGGAGACCATTACCCAGGCAGTTTCGGTGATCAACGACATGAACACCCAGATCGCCAGCGCCGCCGAAGAACAGAGCGCGGTGGCTGACGACATCAACCGCAACGTGATCAATATCGGTCAGGTGGCGAATGAGGTGGCGGGTGGTGCGGATGAATCCAGTTCGGCGAGTGCGGATCTGACCAAACTGGCGGAACAGCAGCGGCGGTTGATCAATCAGTTCAAGGTGTAAAGACGCCGGAAGGTCCTTCGGACCTTATCGCGAGCAAGCTCGCTCCCACAGGTGAGCGTGTGATCACAAAGTGTGTGAGCACCGAAAATCCAGTGTGGGAGCGAGCTTGCTCGCGATTGGGCCGCGAGCAGCGACACATCAGGCCGGGGTCAAACACTCCGGCCCGTTGAGCTTCGGATCGTTGACCAGATTCGCCAGCACCCGCTCGCGCAAGGCGGCAGGCTCACTGGCGAGCAAACCTTGCAGGACATGCAGCGGCGTCTCGGGATCAAGCCACGCCGCCTGCCCGGCTTCATCGAGAATCAACGGTCGGCGCTGGCTGGCCGCCGGCTGCGTAATCACCGCCGTGCTCAGCCACACCTGCTCCTGCACCGGATACGCTTCCCAGATCGCTGCAAAAAACAACGAAGAACCTTCCCCCGGCGTCAGCCAGTACGGGCGCTTGCGCGTGGTGCCGCGCCATTCGTAGAAACCGTTGGCCGGCAGCAGGCAACGACGCAAACGCAGTGCTTCACGGAACATTGGCTGTTCGGCGACGGTTTCAGCCCGGGCATGGGCCGGCGTGCGCGACATGTCGGTCAGCCACGGCGGTGTCAACCCCCAACGGGCACGGGCCAGCGTGCGCTGGCCGTCGGGTTCGGCGCGCAGCATCAACACCGAATCATTGGGGGAAATGTTCCACTGCGCCTGTTGATCGGCAGGAAAACCTGGCAGGCTCGCAAAATCGCGGTTCCAGCGAAACAGGGCATAACGTCCACACATGGGCCAGCACGACTCACAAATAAAACGAACGCCAGCCTAACAGACCAGCGTCCCGGGATAGCTGTCCGGTTCATCGCCGGGCAGCGGCAGCGCAGCATTGTACGCACTGATCAGCTCGCGGGCGTATTCGGCCTGGTCGTCATCCACCGACAGGCCCAACAGACCGAAGATCGGCAACTCGCCCGTCCCGCCCAGCAAATCGCGCCCGACCAGATGCGCCTCGATGCCTTCGCTGGCGAGCATGCCCTTGAGCATCTCGCCTTCCATCAGGTTTTCCGGCTCGTAGATTCGCTGCATGTGCGCGCCTCACTCGTTTTCGCTGAAGACTTCCAGAAACCAGTCCTCTCCATGGACCTGCAATACAAAGGTGATCGGCCGACAGCACACCTGACAGTCTTCAATATAGGTCTGGTCGCCAGCGGAGAGATCCACGGTCGTCTCGACCTCTTCACCACAATACGGACATTCATATACTGCGCTTTCCAGCATCGCGGTCTCCCGGGTGACTTGTGCGTATAATCGCCGGTCTATTTGCAGGGCCATTTTTGTCTGTCTACTTTTTCAGACCGTGCCCCGTTGGTTTTCGATCAAAACCTTTACTTACCCTAGCCGTTTCCAACAAGAGAGCATGATGGGCGAATTCGATGCCATCCGACCTTACGACGACAGCGAAGTACCTGCGGTACTGGCGCGACTGCTCGGCGACAAGGCGTTTCTAGATATCCTCACCCACTTCCGCTTCCCGCGTTTTGCCGGTGCCTTCGGCTGGATGCTCAAACCACTTATAGCCCATCGGCTGCGTCGTGAGTTCGCCGACGTGACCTCCGTGGCCACTTTGCAGGACAAGGTCGAGTTCTACGTCGACCACACCATCGAGCGCGCCACCGACGGCGTGACCTACACCGGTGTCGAGCAATTCAAGTCCGGCAGCGCTTATCTGTTCATCGCCAACCACCGCGACATCGTGATGGACCCGGCCTTCGTCAACTACGCCGTGTACCACGCCGGCCTGCCGACGCCGCGCATCGCGATTGGCGACAACCTGCTGCAAAAGCCTTTCGTCAGCGATCTGATGCGTCTGAACAAGAGCTTCATCGTGCACCGTTCGATCACCGGGCGCCGCGAGAAAATGGCCGCCTATCAACTGCTGTCGGCCTACATCAACCACTCGATCCGCAATGACTGCGCCTCGATCTGGATCGCCCAGGCCGAAGGCCGCGCGAAGGACGGTGACGACCGTACCGAGTCGGCGATCCTCAAGATGTTCCACATGAGCCGCAAGGACGAGCCGTTCGGCGAAGTCATTCAGTCGCTGAACCTGACCCCGGTTTCGATCAGCTACGAATATGACCCGTGCGACCAGGCCAAGGCCCGCGAGCTATACATCCGCGCCACCACCGGCACCTACAGCAAGGCACCGGGCGAGGATGACGTGAGCATCGCCAAGGGCATCACCGGCTACAAGGGCCGGGTGCACGTGAACTTCGCCGCGCCGATCACCGAGCTGTTCGAAGACACCAAGCAATTGGCGGTCGAGATGGACAAGCAGATTCTCGGCGGCTACCGGTTGTTCCCGGTGCATTACCTGGCGTACGCGCAGTGGGCCGATGCCGATCCGCAATTGGACGTACCGACGGCTGCCGAGGTGTTTGGCGCCGAGGAACTGGCCAAGGCCCAGGAAGAATGGCAGAACCGTCTGGACGCCTGCCCCGAGGAGCATCGTCCGTATCTGGTGCTGCAATATGCGACGCCGGTGCGCAATCAGTACCGGGTCAAGGCTGGACTGCCGCTGTAAGCGGTATCGGCCAGATACAGGAACGGCGCCTTCGGGCGCCGTTCTTCGTTCAGAAGCGAGTACTGATCCAGGACACCAGCAACGCCAGGCCCAGGCAGGCAAAACCGAAGCGGTAGAAGAAGCGGTTCATGCGCAGGGTCGCCCAATCGAGCACCGGCTCCTGATCCGGCTTATGCTGACGCTGGGCCGCGATACTGGCCATCGCCCGTTGTTCACGGCGGCGGGTCGCGTGCAGCAGCCAACTGCCGGGGAAGGCCAACAGCAGGGCCAGCAGGTTGATCAGTTTGGCGGGATGGGCGGTAAACAGCGTCATCAAGTGCAGCGACATCACAGACCTCAATTTAAACCGGTATGGCGAACGCCAGACCGACGACCGCGGCGCGGATTCTACCGAAACCCTCCCCGACTGCCCTAGTCTTTGCGACAAATAACCCGTCAATCGACCGATGGCTGTCCTGTGTCACGGCATCGTCATTTGTTTCAGTCACCCTGCGCGCCTCGAAACCGACACGGAACGCGACATGCTTCACGCTGAAAACCAGGATCGCCTGTACCTCATCTCCCCGTCCGACGAACAACAGACCCTCGTCGGCAGCCTGGCCTTCAATGTTCAGGACCGTCACTGGCTGGTGTATTGCGCCCTCGGCGGGCACCAGCATGCGGACTTGCCCGAGACCGATCTGCTGACCGGCGTCAGCGTCCTCGACTTCTATTCGCAAGCCGCCTGAACGAAAAAAACCCGGGGCCATCACTGGCTCCGGGCTTTTTCACATCTGGCGCATGCCTTATTCGGCGAGGATCTGGCCGATGCTCGGATCCTTGAACAGGCGGGTCAGCGCATCACTCAATACGTCGCTGACCAGTTTGGTATTGGTTTCCTGATTCGGCGCCATGCCGAAGCGCTGGTCCAGCGACGCGCCGTAACGGCCGCTGTAGCGACGGTTGCCGCTCTGCACGTCGGAGCGGAAAGTCGCACCGATGGTGGCCTCGGTCACGTACATGCCTTCTTTCGGCGACTGGTATTTCAGTTCAGTCAGGGTCACGGTCAGTTGTGGAGCATTCATCGCGCCGTTGGACGGGGTGAAGCCCAGCAGACGCACGGCCGCTTCGGCCTGGGCCTGCAGCTTCGGCAGGATCTGCTCGCGCTGCACGGTGATGGCGCTGGTTTCCGGGTACAGGCCGCCACGGGTGCCGAGGGTTGGCGACGGACGACCGTCGACGACGCGAACCACGACAGGCTGGCCGTGGCCGACCGGTGCCAGCTGAGTGGTCAGCTTCGGTTCCGGGCTCAGTTGTTGCGGGCTGTGGGCGCAGCCAACCAGGGTCAAACTGGTCACAGTGATCAAACCGAACAACAGGCGTTGCAACATGCTCTTCTCTCCAGAATCAGGCACAGACAGGCCGGCAGTATAGCGGTGGGCCACTGCGGGTCACCAGCACTGATATCTATGACAAAACCCGCTGCCAGCGGTTCCTGTCACACATTCGTCACCCCCCATACACGTGCGCGTCACGGCCCTTTGCCAAGCTTGCTCACAGATCCCCAAAAGGAGCACTGCCATGCGCTATCTGATCTCGTTGTTCGCCCCACGCCCGCTGCACCGCAGCTTCGCCCTGCTCGACCGCAACGGCCATTGCCAGGCCTTCAAGCAATGCAGCCTGCAGCCAATGGGTGATGGTTGGGTCGAAATCGAGGAAATCCGCCTCAACTGGTTGCACCAACCCTTGCCTGCCAGCGCCCGGGTCGAACAGCAGCGCCCACGCGCACGTGCCCAGGCAATGTTGAGCATCTGACCGGATGCCTAATAAAAGTCATTAAACTCGACCAACTCCCCGCATTTCTTCGATACAATCTCCCCCCGATTATAAGGACGTCTCCTGATCGGGCCCCGCAACAGCGTCAATGCGCTTGCATTGGCATCCAAATCGCCCACAGAGAGCCGCCCACACAGATCGAGTGAAGCTGGCGTGCTTGCTGTTTCCCTGGCAAATCCCGCTTTTCGCGAATCTGCAGAGCTGTCATGACGCTCGGCCACTGATTGTTTGCCCCTCCGGGCACGGTGCCAGCCCCGGACAGCCCTTTTTGAGGTTCACGTCTTCAAAAGAGCGTGAAAAAAACGGGTTTTCACAACTTCACAAGAGTGTGGCGAGCAAATGAATAGTTTTGCGTCTGAACATGCACCATTAGCGTCTGAAACAGCCCAACGACACAGGAACGGGAACGCCTCGACTACCGGAGCCTGAAGCCTGTCCGCTACGGATTTGGTTGCACAAACGGATGTCTCGACCATAAGTCGAATTGCCAGCCCCGTGCCGAAATGAGTTCATGGGACTCTTTAAGCCAGGCCGCACGCATCCGTCGAAGTTGCGAAAAATTGCGAAGATTCGGACATGGCACACCTGACCAAGGATCCCCGGGGCTCAACTGATCTGCCCTGGACGCCTGGCAGCCATGCCGACAATTTGGTGCTGCAGATTTTGGAGACGCGTTAAATGGCGCATAACGAAGCAGTCGACGTAGTTCTGGTTGGGGCCGGCATCATGAGTGCCACCCTCGCAGTACTGCTCAAAGAGCTCGACCCGGCGATCAAGCTGGAAGTCGTCGAGCTGATGGATTCCGGTGCCGCGGAGAGTTCCAACCCATGGAACAACGCCGGTACCGGCCACGCCGGCCTGTGCGAGCTGAACTACACGCCACAGGCTGCCGACGGCACCGTCGACATCAAGAAAGCCGTGCACATCAACACCCAGTTCGAGGTGTCGAAGCAGTTCTGGTCGTACCTGACCAGGAAAGGCACGTTCGGCTCGTGCAAATCCTTCATCAGCCCGGTGCCGCACCTGAGTTACGTCGAGGGTGAGAAAGGCGTTTCGTTCCTCAAGGAACGTTTCAATACGCTGCGCAAGCACCACGCCTTCGCCGACATGGAATACACCGAAGACAAGGCGAAGATGACCGAGTGGATGCCGCTGATGATGCCGGGTCGTCCGAAAGACCAGGTGCTCGCCGCCACCCGCGTGATCAACGGCACCGACGTCAACTTCGGCGCCTTGACCAATCAGTTGCTCAAGCACCTGACCAGCGCACCCGATGCTCAGGTCAAGTACTGCAAGCGCGTGACCGGCCTCAAGCGTAACGCCAACGGCTGGACCGTCAGCATCAAGGACGTCAACAGCGGCAACACCCGTGAAGTCGACGCCAAGTTCGTGTTCCTCGGCGCTGGTGGCGCGGCCCTGCCGCTGCTGCAAGCCTCGGGCATCGAAGAAAGCAAAGGCTTCGGCGGCTTCCCGATCAGCGGCCAGTGGCTGCGTTGCGACAACCCGGAAGTGGTCAAGCATCACCAGGCCAAGGTTTACAGCCAGGCCGCCGTGGGTTCGCCACCGATGTCCGTGCCGCACCTGGACACCCGCGTAGTCGATGGCAAGAAATCCCTGCTGTTCGGGCCATACGCCGGTTTCACCACCAAGTTCCTCAAGCACGGTTCCTTCATGGACCTGCCGCTGTCGGTTCGCGCCGGTAACATCGGGCCGATGCTGGCCGTGGCGAAAAACAACATGGACCTGACCAAGTACCTGGTCAGCGAAGTGATGCAGTCGATGGAACAGCGCCTGGAATCCCTGCGTCGTTTCTATCCGGAGGCGAAAGCCGAAGACTGGCGCCTGGAAGTGGCCGGCCAACGGGTGCAGATCATCAAGAAAGACCCGAAAAAAGGCGGCATCCTGCAGTTCGGTACCGAACTGGTGGCTGCGAAGGACGGCTCCCTCGCCGCCCTGCTCGGCGCTTCGCCAGGCGCTTCGGTGACCGTTTCGATCATGCTGGAACTGATCGAGAAATGCTTCCCGGCCAAAGCCAAGGGTGAGTGGGCCGCCAAACTGGCGGAAATCTTCCCCGCCCGCGAAAAGGTCCTGGAAACCGACGCTGCGCTGTATCGCAAGATCAACACGCAGAACAACGTCGCGCTGGAACTGGTTGAAGCCAGCAACGAGACCGAAAGCTACGCCTGATTCGGCTCCATGAAAAACGCCCCGCACTCGATGAGTGCGGGGCGTTTTTTTATGCCTCGGGAAAACCGCGGGCTATCAGCCGCGGGCTTTTTCGATCAGCTCGATGTATTCCGCCGCGTTGCGTTGATCGCGGATCTGGTCGACGAAGGTCTGGCCGTGCTCGTCCTTGCCGTCCAGGTCATAACCGGCTGCAACGAAGAACGTCAGGAAACGCTCGAAATCATCAATGCGAAGGCCACGGTAAGCCTTGACCAGTTTGTGCAGCGACGGCGAGGTGGCGTCGACCGGCTCAAAATCGAGGAACAGCTTGATCTGCTCATCGCCGATCTCGTCACCAATCACTTGCTTCTTATCTTTACGCATTGCCGACTCCAGCTCGCAGACATTTCACGGGGCAGGCAGTTTACCCCTGCGCAGGCACAAGGCTCAACGCGAGCGCGTGCTGCCGGTGTGCAAATCGGCCCAGATGTGACCGTTGGCGTAGGTCAGGAACTGGCAATACACGGTGTCGTTGCGCAACAGATCAATCACCACCCGGTATTGGGCCAGCGGGTAGTAGAGCGTCAGAGTCTTGCTCTTGGCGTCATACGCCGGCTTTTTCAGGCTTTTACTTTCGCCATCGAAGTTGACCAGCACCTGATTGATCGTCGCTCCCTTGTTCAGGGATTTGCCTTTGAGGCGGATCATCAAGGACGAGGTGACCGGAATCGGCTGCTGATTGGACTGGCGCTGGGCCCCCACCACCACGGAATAGTCGGTGACCTGCAACAGTTGCTGCTGCTCGGGCTCGGCATCGCGCAGGGTCAGGTCGTCGGGCGGCAGGAATTGACTGTGCATCGGGGCGGCGGCCAGGGGCAGGCTGAGGGTCAGCAACAGGGCGGCGCAGCTGCGGATCAAGAGGCTCATGACGGGCTCCGGGGGACGGGGCCGAGCACTCTAGCATGGGTGTACACAAGTGGATCAGCACACCGAAAACAACTGTGGGAGCGGGCTTGCTCGCGAAGGCGTCGGGTCAGTTGAAATCTCTGAAACTGACACACCGCTTTCGTCGGATCGCCGCCCGGAGCAAGCTCGCTCCCACAGGGTGCAATGCGGGTGCTTACATGCCTTTGACGGCGAAGATCCCGTTGGCGTTGCGCCAGTAGCCTTTGTAGTCCATGCCGTAACCGAAGATGTAACGGTCGATGCATGGCAGACCGACGAAATCGGCTTTCAGGTTAGGACGGGCCTTGCGGTCGTGGTCCTTGTCGATCAGCACGGCAGTGTGCACTTTGCGCGCGCCGGCGTGACGGCAGAAGTCGATGATCGCGCCCAGGGTGTGACCTTCGTCGAGGATGTCGTCGATGATCAGCACGTCGCGGTCGATGAACGAGACTTCCGGCTTGGCTTTCCAGAACAGGTCGCCGCCGCTGGTTTCATTGCGGTAACGGGTAGCGTGCAGGTAGGACGCTTCCAGCGGGAACTGCAGATGCGTCAGCAGTTTGCCGGAGAAGATCAGGCCGCCGTTCATCACGCAGAACACCACCGGGTTGCTGTCGGCCAGTTGTTCGTTGATTTGTGCACCGACGCGGGCAATGGCAGCCTCGACTTCAGCTTCGGTGTACAGGCAGTCAGCCTCTCGCATGATTTGACGGATATGCTCGAGATCAGCGGACATGGCGCTCTCCAGGGGGGACGGATTTCGGAAAAGCGGGCAAAGGTACGCATCAACCGGGGCCGAATCAAGCATTTGTGGACTAACGTACTGTATGTCCTATAGGACATCACCCTCGGATAGATTAATCTAGGCCGGTTTTTTTGCCCGCCGCCGGAGCCTTTCCCCATGTCCATCCAAGAGATCCGCCATCCGCTGATCCGTCACAAACTTGGCCTTATGCGCCGTGCAGACATCAGCACCAAGAATTTCCGCGAGCTCGCTCAGGAAGTCGGTGCCCTGTTGACCTATGAAGCGACCAAAGACCTGCCGCTGGAAACCTACGATATCGAAGGTTGGTGCGGCACCGTGCCGGTCGAGAAAATCGCCGGCAAGAAGATTACCGTCGTGCCGATCCTGCGTGCCGGCATCGGCATGCTCGAAGGCGTGCTGAGCCTGATCCCGGGCGCCAAAGTCAGCGCCGTCGGCGTTGCCCGTAACGAAGAAACCCTGCAGGCCCACACCTATCTGGAAAAACTGGTTCCGGAAATCGACGAACGCCTGGCGATGATCATCGACCCGATGCTCGCCACCGGCAGCTCCATGGTCGCGACCATCGACCTGCTGAAGAAGGCCGGTTGCAAGGACATCCGCGCAATGGTGCTGGTTGCCGCGCCGGAAGGCATTGCCGCTGTCGAGAAAGCTCATCCGGACGTGATCATCTACACCGCGTCCATCGATCAGAAACTCAACGAGCACGGTTACATCATTCCTGGGCTTGGCGATGCCGGTGACAAGATCTTCGGCACCAAGCAGAAGGACGCGTAAGCATGCAGCAAGAGTTTAACGATCCGCTCTGGCGCACGGTGCTGTCCGGCGCACAGATGCTGTTCGTGGCTTTCGGCGCCCTGGTGCTGATGCCACTGATCACGGGCCTGGACCCGAACGTGGCACTGTTTACCGCAGGTTTAGGCACGATTCTGTTCCAGATCGTCACCGGGCGTCAGGTGCCGGTGTTCCTGGCGTCGAGCTTCGCTTTCATCACCCCGATCATTCTCGCCAAGGGCCAGTTCGGCCTGGCGGCGACCATGGGCGGCGTGATGGCGGCCGGTTTCGTCTACACCTTCCTCGGCCTGGCCGTGAAGATCAAAGGCACCGGGTTCATTGACCGTCTGCTGCCGCCAGTCGTAATTGGCCCGGTGATCATCTCCATTGGCCTGGCCATGGCGCCGATTGCCGCGAACATGGCGATGGGCAAGGCTGGTGACGGCTCGGAGCTGATCCATTACCAGACCGCCATGATGATCTCGATGCCGGCGCTGCTGACCACGTTGATCGTGGCGGTGTTCGGCAAAGGCATTTTCCGTCTGGTGCCGATTATTTCCGGGGTGCTGGTGGGCTTTGCCCTGTCCTTCTACTTCGGCGTGGTCGACACCGCGAAGATTGCCGCAGCACCATGGTTCGCCCTGCCAGCCTTTACCGCTCCGGAGTTCAACTGGCAGGCGATCCTGTTCATCGTCCCGGTGGCGCTGGCCCCGGCCATCGAGCACATCGGCGGCGTGATTGCGGTCGGCAGCGTGACCGGTCGCGACTACCTGAAGAAGCCGGGCCTGCATCGCACCCTGCTCGGTGACGGCATCGCCACCACGGCTGCCGGCCTGTTCGGCGGCCCGCCCAACACGACCTACGCGGAAGTGACTGGCGCGGTGATGCTGACCAAGAATTACAACCCGAAAATCATGACCTGGGCAGCGATCTTCGCCATCGCCCTGGCGTTCATCGGCAAGTTCGGCGCCCTGCTGCAAAGCATTCCGGTGCCGGTGATGGGCGGGATTCTGTGCCTGCTGTTCGGTTCGATCGCGGCGGTGGGGATGAACACCCTGATCCGCCACAAGATCGACCTGGGCGAGGCGCGCAATCTGGTGATCGTTTCGGTGACCCTGGTGTTCGGTATCGGTGGTGTGCTGGTCGGCACCGGCACCGGTCCGGATGATTTCGGGCTCAAAGGCATCGCGCTGTGCGCGGTGGTGGCGATTGCGCTGAACCTGCTGCTGCCGGGCAACGACAGCTGGAAACAGAAGAAGGCGGATGAGCCGCTGATCTAAGCCTTGGCATCAAGATCGTTCCCGCGCGGATCCCCCCACACTGATCGTTCCCACGCTCTGCGTGGGAATGCCTCTGGGGACGCTCCGCGTCCAGTGACGCGGAGCGTCACGGGCTGCATTCCCACGCGGAGCGTGGGAACGATCAACGCCTCGACGTGGGAACGATCATCACTTTTAGAGCGCCAGTGGCGCCCGCTCACAAAGTGTTGCCAACGCCTTCGCCCATTGCGGGTCGTCATTCAGACACGGCACCAGCACCAACTCTTCTCCCCCCGCCTCGCGGAACTGCTCCTTGCCGCGATCGCCGATCTCTTCCAGGGTCTCGATGCAATCGGCGACAAACGCCGGGCACATCACCAGAATCTTCTTCACGCCACTTTTGGCCAGCTCATCCAGCCGCGCTTCGGTGTAGGGCTCGATCCACTTCGCCCGGCCCAGCCGCGACTGAAATGACACCGACCATTTACCGTCTGGCAAACCCATGCGTTCTGCGAACAGCGCCGCTGTGCGCAGGCATTGGGCACGATAACAGGTCGCCAATACGGCCGCCGAGGCGTTCTTGCAGCAATCTTCATTTTTGAAGCAATGATTGCCGGTCGGGTCGAGCTTGGTCAGATGCCGCTCCGGCAAACCGTGGAAGCTCAGCAACAGGTGATCGTAATCCTGCTGCAAATGCGGCTTGGTGCTAGCCACCAACGCGTCGAGGTATTCCGGATGATCGTAGAATGGCTGCAACACCGACAGCTGCACATCGAGCTTCTTCTCACGCACCACCCGCTTGGCTTCTTCTATCACGGTGGTCGTGGTGCTGTCGGCGAACTGCGGATAAAGCGGCGCGAGGGTGATGCGTTTGTGCCCCGCCGCGACCAGCTTCATCAAACTTGTCTCAATCGACGGCTCGCCGTATCGCATGGCCAGCTCAACCGGGCCGTGAGTCCACTGCGCCTTCATCTGCTGCTGCAGGCGACGACTGAGCACCACCAGCGGCGAGCCTTCATCCCACCAGATCGAGGCGTAGGCATGGGCCGACTGCTCCGGGCGCTTGATCAGGATCAGCGACACCAGCAGACGCCGCACCGGCCACGGCAGGTCGATCACGTACGGATCCATCAGGAATTGATTGAGATAGCGGCGCACGTCGGCCACCGACGTGGAGGCCGGCGAACCCAGGTTGACCAGAAGCAAGGCGTGATCGGTCATGCAACGTCCTATTTCAGAGGCGGCTGGAAAGATCGTCCAGGGCCGCGCGTAAATCCGTGAACCGGAAAGTGAATCCCGCTTCCAGCAAGCGTTTTGGCGTGGCGCGTTGGCCACCCAGCAACAGCAATGACATCTCACCGAGCCCGACCTTCAAGGCGAGGGCCGGCATCGGCATGAACGCCGGGCGATGCAGCACGCTGCCCAGCGTCTTGGCGAATTCGCGATTGCGCACCGGTTTCGGCGCGCACGCATTATAAGGACCGCTCGCCTGATTGCGGTGCAGAAGAAAATCAATCAAGGCGATTTGATCGTCGATATGAATCCACGGCATCCACTGCCGACCGTTGCCCAAAGGCCCGCCCAGCCCGAGCTTGAACGGCAGCAGCAGGCGCGACAAAAAGCCGCCCTCGGCCGACAGCACCAGCCCGGTGCGCACCAGCACCACACGAATATCCATCGCTTCGGCGCGTTGCGCGGTTTCCTCCCAGGCAACGCACAACTGGCTGGCGAAATCGTCGATCACCGGCGGTGAGTCTTCGGTCAACTCACGCTCGCCGCCGTCACCGTACCAACCCACGGCCGAACCCGAGATCAGCAGCGACGGTTTCTGCCCGCGATGTTCCAGCCACGCCAGCAACGATTCGGTCAGCGTGATCCGGCTGCTCCACAACAGCGCCTTGCGTCGATGGGTCCACGGCCGGTCGGCAATTGGCGCGCCGGCAAGGTTGACGATCACGTCGACCGGCTCGTCGCCAAGGTCCTCCAGACGCGCAATGCCACACACCTGGGCGCCACAGATGTTCGCGACTTTTTCCGGACGACGACTCCAGACCGTCAGGCGATGCCCCTGCCCGGACCAGTGCCGGCAAAGCTGGCGTCCGATCAATCCAGTACCGCCGGTCAGCAATATGTGCATGACTTCTTCCTCGCGTGGCGTTTTACCCCGATCACTAGTCTATTTTTATAAACAGGGATCTTTTCTATCGGGCAGGCTCTATTGTTTAACCATAGGCCAAGCTGTCAGAACGAGAACGCTGGAAGTTATACCAAAAAACAAAATTGTACAGGTTTCATCCACGGCGTAGTCTGTACAGAAAGGTAAACGAGGCCCCTATGACTGTACCTATCGCAATCATTGGCACCGGCATCGCCGGACTCTCCGCCGCCCAGGCCCTGACGGATGCCGGGCATACCGTTCAGTTGTTCGATAAAAGCCGCGGCAGCGGCGGGCGCATGTCGAGCAAACGCAGCGACGCCGGCTCGCTGGACATGGGCGCGCAATATTTCACCGCCCGTGACCGACGCTTCGTGACCGAAGTCCAGCGCTGGCAAAGCAAGGGCTGGGTCGCCGAATGGGCACCGCAGCTCTACACCTTTCATGGCGGGCAATTGAACCTGTCGCCGGACGAACAGACCCGCTGGGTCGGCACGCCACGCATGAGCGCCATCACCCGTGGCCTGCTCGGCGGACTGGAAGTGCACTTCGCCTGCCGGATCACCGAGGTCTATCGCGGTGAAGAGCACTGGCACCTGCAAGACGCCGAAGGCTTCACCCACGGGCCGTTCAGCCACGTGGTGATCGCCACGCCGGCGCCTCAGGCCACTGCTTTGCTGGCCGCCGCGCCGAAACTCGCCGGCGCCGCCGCCGGGGTGAAAATGGACCCGACCTGGGCCGTCGCCCTCGCCTTCGACACGCCGCTGGATACGCCGATCGAAGGCTGTTTCGTGCAGGACAGCGCCCTCGACTGGCTGGCCCGCAACCGCAGCAAACCGGGACGCGACACCACGTGCGACACCTGGGTCCTGCACGCCACCAGCACCTGGAGCCGGCAGCATATTGACCTGCCCAAGGAAGCGGTGATCGAACAGTTGCACGGCGCGTTCGCCGAATTACTGCACAGCGCCATGCCGGCCCCGACCTTCAGCCTTGCCCACCGTTGGCTGTATGCCCGGCCGGCCAGCAGTCATGAATGGGGCACCCTGGCCGACGCCGATCTGGGCCTGTACGCCTGTGGCGACTGGTGCCTGTCAGGAAGGGTCGAAGGGGCGTGGCTCAGCGGTCAGGAGGCTGCAAGACGCTTGCACGAACACCTGCAGTGAACCGCATCAACCCGCGCAAATTGCTGCTGTCGAAATGGACAGCAGCCCACCCGCAAAACCGTGAAAAGCATTTTCTGGTCACCGAACTGTTCCGCGATGAGGACGGCACGGTCCTGGAAATCGAGTTGCAAGCAGTGCTGACCCGGCGTACCGAGCAATGCGACTGGCATGCTCTGCAAGATGATTCACGCTGGAAAATGGGCTGGTGCTGAACATCGCATAAACTTGTACAAACCATTTGACTTGTACACCTTTGAATCTATGCTTGAAGAATGTTGTACAGATTTACTCGTCTGTACAGGTTCAGATTCGAGGTTGCTGCATGTCCGACTCATCGACGTCCCTGCCAAAAATCGCCATCAGCGCCTGCCTGATGGGGGCCGAAGTTCGCTACAACGGTGGCCACAAGGAGTCGCGGTTGTGCAGCCGCACCCTGGCCGAGCATTTTGAATTCGTTCCGGTATGTCCTGAAGTAGCGATCGGCCTGGGAATTCCTCGCGAGCCGATCCGGCTGGTGGGCGACCCCGCCCGGCCTGAAGCGGTCGGCACCGTCAATCCAGCGATCAATGTCACTCAGCCACTGGCTGCTTACGGCGAGAAAATGGCCGGGGAGCTCAGTGACATCTGCGGCTACATCTTCATGCAGCAATCGCCATCCTGCGGACTGGAGCGGGTCAAGGTCTACCACGCCAACGGCGCACCGGTGAATGGTGGCGGGCGCGGCATTTACGCCGACGCGTTCTGTGCGCAGCACCCGGACCTGCCGGTGGAAGAAGCCGGGCGTCTCAACGATCCGGTGCTGCGGGAAAATTTCATCACCCGCGTACTCGCCTACCGCGAATGGCAGCAAGTGCTGAAGCAAGGCTTGAGCCGCCGCGCCCTCACCGACTTTCACTCGCGCTACAAATACCTGCTGATGGCCCACAACCCGGTGCAATACAAGGCGCTGGGCAATCTGTTGGGCAACATGGGCCGGACCGACCCGATCGAACTGGGCCCACGCTATTTCAGTGAACTTATGGCGGCGCTCAAGAAATGCGCCACCCGCCGCACCCACAGCAATGTCTTGCAGCACATCAGTGGCTACCTGAAACAAGTCATCACCCCCGAAGACAAACAGGAAGTGCAGCACGTCATCGGCCAGTACCGGCACGGCATCGTGCCGCTGGTAGTGCCGCTGACGCTGCTCAAGCATCACTTTCGCCTCCACCCGGCCCCCTACATTGCGCAGCAGGTGTACCTGCAACCGCATCCGGAAAACCTCAGCCTGCGAAACGCCATTTGATGAACGACACCCCCGACACCAGCGCCCGGGAAGACCTCGGCGCCGACTTCAAGAAAGCCCTCGACGAAGGCTGGCTGCCGATCCGCGAAGTCGCGCGCCAGACCGGCGTGAATGCCGTCACCCTGCGCGCCTGGGAACGGCGCTACGGGCTGATCGTGCCGCAGCGCACGCCCAAGGGCCATCGTCTTTACAGCGCCGAACATGTGCAACGCATCCAGAACATTCTCACATGGCTCAACCGCGGCGTTGCGGTCAGCCAGGTCAAACCGTTACTCGACACGGCGCAGGCATTCAACGAACCGGTGGAGGATGAATGGCATCCGTTGCGCCAGGCCGCCCTGCTGGCGGTCACTCACCTGAACGAGCGCAGCCTCGACGACAGCATCAATCAGGCGATGGCGTTGTATCCGCCGCGCACACTCTGCGAGCAATTGCTGCTGCCACTGCTGAACGATCTCGAACAGCGCTGGCAGGACCAGTTCGGCGCGCAGATGGAGCGCGTGTTCTTCTTTGCCTGGTTGCGCAGCAAATTCGGCGCACGCATCTACCATAACAATCGTCAGTTGCGCACTGCGCCGCTGCTGCTGGTCAATCAATCGGACCTGGCGCTGGAGCCGCATCTGTGGCTCTGCGCCTGGCTCATCAGCAGCGCCGATTGCCCGGTACAAGTACTCGACTGGCCGCTGCCGGCCGGCGAACTGGCATTGGCAACCGATACCCTGCAAGCCCGTGGCGTACTGCTGTATTCCAGCAAAGCCCTGAACCTTGCCCAACTGCCGAAACTGTTGAATGGCATCAGCTGCCCGAAACTGATTGCCGGACCAACGGTGTGCATTCACCACGCCGAGTTGTCCGCCAGAACTTCCGAAATCGCAGATCTGCTGCTGGCCGAAGATCCTCTTTCGGCGCATCGGGCACTCGTTCAGCGTGGGTTGATTTAATGATTCAGACCGAGACCGACATGCAATTGATCTGGCTGCGCAGCGACCTGCGCCAACACGACAACACCGCCCTCGCGGCCGCCGCCGAGCGTGGCCCGACCGTGGCCGTGTACCTGTTGAGCCCGCAGCAATGGCAGGAACATGACGACGCGCCGTGCAAGATCGATTTCTGGCTGCGCAATCTGCGCGAGTTGAGCAAAAGCCTTGGCGACCTGAACATCCCGCTCTTGATCCGCACTGCGCCTCACTGGGATCAAGCACCCGCCGTGCTGCTCGAACTGTGCCGGCAACTGAAGATCGAGGCAGTGCACGTCAACGAGGAATACGGCATCAACGAAAGCCGTCGCGATGCAGCCGTTGCCAAGGCGCTGCAAGCCGAAGGCATAACGTTCCATAGCTACCTCGACCAATTGCTGTTCAAGCCCGGCAGCGTGCTGACCCGCACCGGCACTTACTTTCAGGTGTTCAGTCAGTTCCGCAAAGTCTGCTACGAGCACCTGCACCGTTCGATGCCTTCGCTGAAACAGGCGCCGGGCAAACAGTCAGCGCTGAACATCGCCAGCGACCCCCTTCCAGAAGCCATCGAAGGATTCCCGACTCCCGGCGAATCCCTGCGCGCCCTGTGGCCCGCCGGTGAAGCTGAGGCGCGGCGCCGCCTCGACACGTTCGCCGATGCACAGATCGACTATTACAAGAGCGAACGTGACTTCCCGGCCAAACCCGGCACCAGCCAGCTCTCGCCTTATCTGGCCGCGGGTGTGATCTCGCCGCGCCAGTGCCTGCACGCTGCCCTGCAAAGCAATCAGGGCGAATTCGAAAGCGGCAAGGTCGGGGCTGTCACCTGGATCAACGAACTGCTGTGGCGCGAGTTCTACAAACACATCCTCGTCGGTTACCCACGGGTTTCACGGCATCGCGCCTTCCGCCCGGAAACCGAAGCCTTGGCCTGGCGCGATGCCCCAGAGGAGCTGGCTGCCTGGCAGGAAGCTCGCACTGGTTTGCCGATCATTGATGCGGCGATGCGCCAACTGCTGGAAACCGGCTGGATGCATAACCGGCTGCGGATGGTGGTGGCGATGTTTCTGACCAAAAACCTGTTGATCGACTGGCGCGAAGGCGAGCGTTTCTTCATGCGCCACCTGATCGACGGCGACCTGGCGGCCAACAACGGCGGCTGGCAGTGGAGTTCCTCGACCGGCACCGATTCGGCGCCGTACTTCCGTATTTTCAACCCGGTCAGCCAGTCGGAAAAATTCGACAGCGAAGGCCTGTTCATCAAGCACTGGTTGCCGGAACTGGCCGGCCTGGACAAGGAAGAAGTCCACAACCCGGCCAGTGCCGGCGGGCTGTTCGGCGTGGCGGACTATCCCGCGCCAATCGTCAATCTGAGCGCATCACGGGAACGGGCGCTGACAGCGTTCAAGAACCTACCGTCACGCGCATCTCAAGGAGTGAGCGATGAGTGAATTTCTGCGCGGTTTCGCCCTGCGGTTCGCACAGTTGGACAAAGACAACTTGCGCACCCTGGACAAGCTGTACAGCGAGGACATTCATTTCACCGATCCGCTACACGAAGTGCAGGGGCTGACAAACCTGCGCGCTTACTTCAGTGAGTTGTACGCCAACGTCAACGAACTGCGCTTCGATTTCCACGGCTTCGACCAGATCAGCGACGGCGAAGGCTATCTGCGCTGGGTCATGAGCTACCGCCACCCGCGTCTGAGCGGTGGGCAACTGATCCGCGTCGCCGGCTGCTCGCACCTGCTCTGGAGCGACAAGGTTTACCGCCACCGGGATTACTTCGATGCCGGAGCGCTGCTTTATGAACATTTACCCGTATTGGGCCGAGTGATTGCCTGGCTGAAAAGGAGATTGGGATGAGTCGTACAGCTCCACGGCGTTATTGGCTGACCGGTGCTAGCAGTGGCATCGGTGCGGCATTGGCAGAAGAAATCCTCAAGACCGGTGCACATCTGGCGGTCAGTTCCCGCCAGGTCGCACCGCTCAAAGTGCTGTCGCAACGTTATCCGGGACAGGTACTGGTGGTGCCCGGCGATCTGACCAACAGTCAGACCGTGCGCGAAATCGGCGAACAGATCGCAGCGGACTGGGGATCGCTCGATACGGTAATCCTCAACGCGGGCACCTGCGAATACGTCGACGCCCGTCAATTCGACGCGTCGATCATCGAACACGTAGTACGCACCAACCTGCTCGCCAGCAGCTATTGCATCGAAGCCGCCCTGCCCTTGTTGCGCAAAGGCACGGCACCGCATCTGGTGGGCATGGCCAGCTCGGTGACCTATGTGCCGCTGCCCCGCGCCGAAGCCTATGGCGCATCGAAGGCCGGGCTTCGCTATCTGTTCGAATCCCTGCGTATCGACCTGGCGGACGAAGGCATTGAAGTGACCGTGATCAGCCCCGGTTTTGTAGAGACACCGCTGACCGCCAAAAATGATTTCCCGATGCCTCTCAGTTGGCCTGTGGATAAAGCTGCACGGCACATCTTCGCCAAGCTGAAAGATCGACCGCTGGAAATCGCCTTTCCGGCACTGTTCATGGCGGTTCTGTGGCCACTGTCGAAAATGCCTGCGCGGGTACAACTGGCGATTGGCAAACGCATGGTGCGCAGCAACCCTCCGCTCAAGGACGCAACATGAAGATCGCCATTGTCGGCAGCGGCATCGCCGGTTTGACCTGTGCCTATCTGCTCGCTCGTCGGCATGACATTACGGTGTTTGAAGCCGATGCCCGGATCGGCGGCCACACGCACACCGTGCCTGTGACCGTGGACGGGCGCGAATACGCGGTGGACACCGGTTTTATCGTGTTCAACGGCTGGACGTATCCGAACTTCATTCGTTTGCTCGGCCAGTTGGGGGTGGCGTTCAAGCCCACCGAGATGAGTTTTTCGGTCAACGATCCGGACACCGGCCTGGAATACAACGGCAACAATCTGAACAGCCTGTTCGCCCAACGCAGCAATCTGCTGTCCCCCGGATTCTGGGGCATGTTGCGCGACATCCTGCGGTTCAATAAAGAAGCCCGGCGCGACCTCGCCGAACAGCGGATAACCGCCGACACCACACTCGATGATTACCTCAAGGCTGGCGCTTACGGCGAGCGTTTCATCCTGCATTACATCGTGCCGATGGGCGCGGCGATCTGGTCGATGCCGATGGCCGAAATGCTCAATTTTCCGTTGCAGTTCTTCGTGCGCTTTTTCGAGAACCACGGGTTGCTATCGATCAGCAATCGGCCGCAGTGGCAGGTGATCGAGGGCGGCTCCAGTGCCTACATCGCTCCGCTGACCGCGTCGTTCAAGGAGCGCATCCGCCTGAACTGCCCGGTGGGCCGGATTGATCGCGACGCGCACGGCGTGGTTATCCACAGCCCCGCCGGCATCGAACGTTTCGACAAAGTGGTGCTGGCCTGTCACAGCGATCAGGCGTTGCGACTGCTGGGAAATCCTGACGTTAAAGAACGGGAAATCCTCGGCGCCCTGCCCTACGCCGAAAACGAAGTGGTGCTGCACACCGACACCCGCCTGCTGCCCGCGCGCAAACGGGCCTGGGCCAGCTGGAATTATCGCCTGGGCGGCGCCGGTCATACCCAGGCCGCCGTGACCTACGACATGAACATCCTGCAAGGCATCCAGAGCGACACCACGTTCTGCGTCAGCCTCAACCAGAGCGCCGGGATCAGCCCGTCCAAAGTGCTCGCGCGCTTCACCTACGCCCACCCGCAATTCAGCCTCGCGGCGGTGGCGGCGCAGCAGCGCTGGGCCGAACTCGACGGCGCGCAGCATACGCATTATTGCGGCGCCTATTGGGCCAACGGTTTTCATGAGGATGGCGTGGTCAGCGCTTTGCGCGTGGCCGCATCCTTCGGGGAAAGCCTGTGAACAGCGCGCTCTACAGCGGCTGGATCGCCCATCGGCGATTTGCCCCGCGCCGTCATGAATTCCGTTACCGGATCGGCATGCTGTACCTCGATCTGGCTGAACAGGAAGCGGTGCTGGGCCTGTCCCGACTGGCGGGCTCCAGCCGCTTTGCGCCGTTTTCATTTCGCGAAACCGACTACCTGAAAACCTTCACCGGCCGCGGCGTGCGCCTGAGCGATGCGGTGCGCCAGTTGGTGGGCGAAGCCCTGGGCCACGCGCCGCAAGGTTCGATCTGCCTGCTGACCCAGCCGCGCAGTTGGGGCCTGTCGTTCAACCCGGTGAGCTTTTTCTATTGCCACGAAGCCGACGGCCAACTGGCGGCGATTCTCTGCGAAGTCAGCAACACCCCGTGGCGCGAGCGTTTTCACTACGTGCTGCCGGCCCAAGCGCCGACCAACCTGCAGGATTTCCACCAGCACTTTGCCGTGGCCAAGGCGTTTCATGTGTCGCCGTTCCTGCCGCCGGACCTGGAGTACCGCATGAGCTTCAGCCCTGCCGCGCAGGTCCTGGGTGTGCACATGGCCGACTGGCAAGGCGAGCAAAAACTGTTCGACGCCACTCTCGACCTGCGACGCGCCCCCCTTGATCGACGCCACTTGCACCGGCACCTGTGGCGTTTTCCCTGGATGACCGCCAAGACCGCGCTCGCCATCTATTGGCAGGCGCTGCGTCTGTTGCTCAAGCGCACACCGGTGTTTGTGCACCAGCGCGCCGACGACCGCTTTCGAACCGCCACCGTACCGCCCCGAGGAACGCCACCATGAAATCCACTAGCGTCTCGGCCAAAGCCAGCCTGCTCAGCCCCCACGGTCTGAGCGGCTCGCTGCTGCGCCGGGGAGTACTGCGCCAGCTGGAGCAGCTCAAACAGGGCCAACTGATCGTCATCGAGAACGGTGAACGCCACGTCTTCGGCACGCCGGGCAGCGCTTTGGTGGGGGAAATTCAGGTTATGGATCAGGCTGCCTGGGGGCTGGTCGCCGGCAATGGTTCGATCGGTGCCGGTGAAGCTTTTATTCATGGTTACTGGCGCTCGCCGGATCTGACGGCGGTGGTGCGGGTCTTCGTCAGCAACCTTGAAGTGCTCGACGCAATGGAAGGTGGCCTGGCCCGGCTCAGTCGTCCGCTGGTGCGCGGGCTGCACTGGCTCAATCGCAATACGCGCAAGGGCTCGCAGAAAAACATCGCCGCGCATTACGACCTCGGCAATGACCTGTTCGAGCAGTTTCTCGACCCGACCATGATGTACTCGGCCGCGCAGTTTCTCCGCCCGGACGACAGCCTGGAGCAGGCGCAACTGAACAAACTGGAGCGGATCTGCCAGAAGCTTGCGCTCAAGCCCGACGACCATCTGCTGGAAATCGGCACCGGCTGGGGCAGCATGGCGCTATACGCTGCGCAGCGTTACGGCTGCAAAGTCACCACCACCACGCTGTCGAAGGAGCAGTTCGCTTTCACTGCCGCGCGTATCGAACGCCTCGGCTTGCAGAATCAGGTGACGCTGTTGCTCGAGGACTACCGCGACCTCACCGGCCAGTACGACAAACTGGTGTCGATCGAGATGATCGAAGCGGTCGGCCACCGCTTCCTGCCGACTTACTTCAAACAGTGCGCACACCTGCTCAAGAGCAACGGCCTGATGCTGCTGCAAGCGATCACTATCCGCGAACAGCGCTACGAGCAGGCGCGCCGTAACGTGGACTTCATCCAGCGTTACATTTTCCCCGGCGGCGCCCTGCCCTGCGTGCAGAAAATGCTCGAGATCGTCAGCCGCGATACCGACATGAACCTGTTGCACATGGAGGATTTCGGCCTGCACTACGCCCGCACTCTGCGCCTTTGGCACGAGAACTTTCGGCATGCTCAGGGGCGTCTGACCGAATTGGGCTATGACGATTACTTCCTCAGGCTGTGGGAGTTTTACTTGTGTTATTGCGAGGGCGGATTCCTCGAACGCACCATCGGCACCGCGCAACTGTTGCTGGCCAAACCGGCAGCGATGACTGCGCCATTGCTGGGCCGGTTCGATGCTTGAGCGGTTGGTCAATGCGGTTCTTTTCCAGATTGGCTGGCTGGCCTGCGTGCTCGGCGGTAACAGTTTGTGGTTGTTGCTGGCACTGGCAGTACTGGTGATTCATCTGCGCTGGATCAGCAGCTGGGCGCAGGAAGGTCGATTGATTCTCAGCGTGGTGATCATCGGCACGGCGGTGGACAGCGTGTTGCGCGGCATGGGGGTTTTCGAGTTCAAGGATCTGTCACCACTGATCCCGTTCTGGCTAATGTTGCTGTGGGCCTTGTTCGCCACAACATTGCGCCATTGCCTGCAATGGAGTGCCCGACCGTGGTGGCTGGCGAGCCTGCTCGGCGCAGCGGGTGGCGCGCTGTCGTATGGCGCGGGTGAACGACTGGCCGCCGTGCATTTTCCGCTCGGAGAGTCGCCGACCTTGATCGGCATCGCCTTGCTGTGGGCAATGCTGTTTCCACTGCTGCATTACCTGTCCAGGCGCCTGGACCACTAAACGTCTGTCAGGCCTTTCACACGCTCTTTGCGCTCTGCCGTACACTGGCGCCCATGAAAACCATTCCCCATCGGCAAATCGCCGACCCCGTGGTCACGTGTTCGACCTGCGCCGCCTGCTGTTGCCAGCTTGAAGTGATGCTGATCACCGACACCGGCGTGCCCGAGCGTTTTATCGATACCGACGATTGGGGTGGTGAGGTGATGCTGCGTCTGGACGACGGCTGGTGTGCGGCGCTGGATCGCGACACGATGATGTGCACGATCTACGAGAAGCGTCCGTTGATTTGCCGCGAATTCGAAATGGGCGCCCCGGAATGCATCGAAGAACGCCAGGGGATTGCCACGGCGTATCGCTGACAATTCAGTCATCACAAAACAATTGTGGGAGCGAGCCTGCTCGCGATAGCGGATAACCAGTCAACACAAGTATTGAATGTTAAATCGCAATCGCGAGCAGGCTCGCTCCCACATTTTTCACATGAAGCCGTTTTACAACGGCATCGTGTAATGCAGCGAGTAGCTTTCGACCCCATCGTTGTCGCTGCTCAGGCCGGCGTTGGAATAGTGCGTCGCACGGATCCCGACTTCATGCCCGCCATTGAAGCGCAGGCCGAAACCAAGGCGGTCTTCGAACTGGAAGGAACCGCCGAGCTTGTTGTCTTCGTATTCGGTGTTGGAGAACAGCGCCACGCCGATGCCCGCCTCGACATACGGTTTGACCGACTGACCGGCAAACTCGTAAACAAACACCGGCGAGAACGACAGGCTGTTATTGCTGGAGGTCTTGTCACCTTCCCAATAGGTGTAGGCGCCGCTCCAGTAGCCGGTCAGGCGACCGACATCGCTTTGCAGCCAGCTTTTGTCCCAGTCGAAATTCATCCCCAGGCGATAGGTCATCGTCGAATCACTGGTGGCCCCCACCCCGAATTCAACGCCTGCGGCTTGTGCGGTAAAACTGTGCCCCATCAGTGCAGCCGCAATTGCGGCCAAGCAGAATAGTCGCTTCACTTGAAACTTCCTTTTCCGGAACGATCGTTTGGTTTTCTTGTTGCCTGACGCTATAGAAATCTGCGCTTAAAAAGAAGTTCAGCTTATTTTTAGGTTATTTCACATTTTTTTTACAAACCGAAGCTTTGCACATCGCCAGGCGTCTGTCCCAGCATCGGCAGGATGTTTTTCAACGATCGCGGGTCGGCACTGGTCCAGAACTGCACGGGACGATTCGGGCCGTCAGCCAACAGACTCCGCTCGGCCAGCAGGCGCTTAAGTTGCCGCGCCACGGCGGCGCCGGTGTCGATCAGACTGATGTCGTCAGGGAGCATCGTCTTGAGCATCGGCTTGAGAAACGGGTAATGGGTGCATCCGAGGATGATCGTGTCGCAACCGGCCCCCAACAGGGGGTCGACGTAATGCTGCAGTAGCAGACGCAATTGTGCGCTGTGCAGATCACCGCTTTCGATGAGTTCGACCAGCCCGGGACACGGTTGAGTAATCACTCGCACATCCGTGGCGAAGCGATCGAGCAAAGCGGCAAATTTGGCGCTCTGCAAAGTGCCGGTTGTGGCGAGCACTCCAACGACACCGCTGCGGGTCGCAGCGGCGGCCGGCTTGACCGCCGGTTCCATGCCGACAATCGGCCACTCTGGAAAGTCACGGCGCAGATCGGCGACGCCGGCCACGGTCGCGGTGTTACAAGCGATCACCAGCGCCTTGGCACCCTGCTCGCGGAAAAAACCAGCCATAACGCTGCAACGCTGGCGGATGAATTCCGGGGTTTTCTCGCCATAAGGAATGTGGCCGCAATCGCCGAGGTACAGCAGCGATTCATTCGGTAGCAGATGCTGGATTTCCGCCAGCACCGACAGACCGCCGACGCCGGAATCGAAGACGCCGATCGGCGCTTCACGCATGCTGCGAACCACAGACGCTGCAACCGGGATCGCGCTTGACTCGCAGCTCACGGAATCGTGAGCCCAATGCATCGATTAAAAGCAGACGCCCCACCAGTGGCTCGCCAAACCCCGCCAGCAACTTCAAGGCTTCCAGCGCTTGCAGGCTGCCAACCAGACCCACCAGCGGCCCGACCACGCCGGCTTCGCTGCAAGTCAGTTCGGCTTCGCTGCCGTGGCCGTAAAGGCAGTGATAGCAAGGGCTCTCGGCGCGACGCGGGTCGAACACCGAGAGTTGCCCTTCGAGGCGGATCGCCGCGCCGCTGACCAGCGGTTTACGCGCAGTCACACACGCGGCGTTGACCGCTTCGCGGGTGGAGAAATTGTCCGAGCAGTCGAGCACCAGATCCACCGCTGCCACCGCTGCGGCGAGAGAATCCTCGTCCAGCGCCTGACGATGGGGCACCAGTCGGATTTCAGGGTTGATCGCGCTCAGGCGCTTGAGCGCCGAGTCGACCTTGGTCATGCCGACGCTGTCGGTATCGTGGATGATCTGGCGTTGCAGGTTGGTCAGGTCGACCGTGTCGAAATCTGCCAAATGCAGTTCACCGACACCCGCCGCCGCCAGATACAAGGCCACCGGCGCACCGAGACCACCGAGGCCGACGATCAATACCCGGCTGTCCTTGAGCTTCAACTGGCCATCGATGTCGATGTGTTGCAGCAGGATCTGCCGACTGTAGCGCAACAACTCCTGATCATTCAGCACGGCAGGCGCCCCAGGCTGATCCGTTGATGGCCGCCCAGATCGGTGCGGCTGTGGACTTCTTCGAAACCTTGCGTCAGCAGCAGATCGCGCACGGCTTCGGCTTGATCATAGCCGTGTTCGAGCATCAGCCAGCCACCGGCCTCCAGATGCGCCGGCGCCTGGGCGATGATCAGGCGCAGGTCGTCGAGCCCGTCGACGCCGGCCACCAAGGCGCTTGCCGGCTCGAAGCGCACATCGCCTTCCACCAGATGCGGATCGGCGGCGCGGATGTATGGCGGATTGCTGATGATCAACTCGAAACGTTTGCCTTCGAGGGCGCTGAACCAGTGACTGCTCAGCACCGTGGCGTTGTTCAGGTGCAGGCGCTGGCGATTGCGCTCGGCCAGGGCCACGGCTTCCAGCACGCGATCTACGGCGGTGACCTTCCACGCCGGGCGTTCGCTGGCCAGAGCCAGGGCAATCGCCCCGCTGCCGGTGCCGAGGTCGAGAACTTTGGCCGGGGTTGCCGGCAGCAATTCCAGTGCGGCTTCCACCAGCAGCTCGGTGTCCGGGCGCGGGATCAGCGTGTGCGGCGCGACTTCCAGATCCAGCTTCCAGAAACCCTGCTGGCCCAGAATGTAAGCCACCGGCTCGCCGCTGCGACGGCGTTGCAGGTACTCGGCGAAGACCAGTGCGGCCTCGCTGGG
Source organism: Pseudomonas sp. B20(2017) (assembly GCF_002113125.1). Taxonomy (GTDB): domain Bacteria; phylum Pseudomonadota; class Gammaproteobacteria; order Pseudomonadales; family Pseudomonadaceae; genus Aquipseudomonas. The sequence continues at coordinate 302,127 of NZ_NEJP01000005.1, forward strand.
CACGATGCGCTCGGGCCAGGTGTGGAGAAAACTGCGCGACTTGCCCAGCGCGGCGGCCAGAAGCAATTCGGCGTCCAGACGCGCGGTGGGCGAGTCCGGCAGTTCGGCGGCGCGCAACAGGCTGGCGATGATGGTCATTTACTCACCTATCGCTGCGAGCTGGTCGGCCTGGTATTCGGCCAGCAACGGCTCGATTACCGCTTCGACGCCACCGGCGAGGATTTCATCGAGGGAATACAGGGTCAGGTTGACGCGATGGTCGGTGACCCGGCCCTGGGCAAAGTTATAAGTGCGGATACGCTCGGAGCGGTCACCGGAACCCACCAGCAATTTACGTTCGCTGGCGATGGCGTTGGCCGCTGCAGCCGTCTGCTGGTCGTTGAGCTTGGCCGACAGCCAGGCCATCGCACGGGCACGGTTCTTGTGCTGGGAACGTTCTTCCTGGCACTCGACAACGGTGCCGGTCGGTATGTGCGTAATACGGATCGCCGAATCGGTGGTGTTGACGTGCTGACCCCCGGCCCCGGAGGAGCGGTACGTGTCGACGCGCAAATCCGCCGGGTTGATCTCGATGGCTTCACGCTCGTCCGGCTCGGGCAATACCGCCACGGTGCAGGCCGAAGTGTGGATACGGCCCTGGGATTCGGTGGCGGGTACACGCTGTACGCGGTGCGCGCCGGATTCGAATTTCAGCTTGCCATAAACGTTGTCGCCTTCGATGCGGGCGATGACTTCTTTATAGCCACCGTGTTCGCCTTCGTTTTCCGAAAGGATCTCCACCCGCCAGCCACGGCGTTCGGCGTAACGCGAGTACATGCGGAACAGGTCGCCGGAGAAGATCGCCGCCTCGTCGCCGCCGGTGCCGGCGCGAATTTCGAGGAACACGTTGCGCCCGTCGTTGGGATCCTTGGGCAGCAACATGCGCTGCAGGTCGGATTCCAGCGTGATCAGCAATTCCTTGGCTTCGCGGACTTCTTCCACAGCCATTTCGCGCATGTCCGGGTCGCTGTCCTTGAGCAGCGCCTGCGCGCCTTCGAGATCGCTTTGTACGCTGAGCAGCTTTTTATAGCCTTGTACCACCGGCTCAAGTTCGGCGTATTCCTTGGAATAGGCGCGAAATTTGGTCTGGTCGGAAATGACTTCGGCGTCGCCGAGCAGCGCGGTCAGTTCCTCGAAACGGTCCTGGAGGATGTCCAGCTTATTGAGCAGTGACGCTTTCATTGCGGTTTTTTATCCGAAAAGCTATCCGGTGAGCCCTCGAGGGCAAAGAGTTCCTGAGCCATGGCCAGCGCATCGAGGCGGCCTTCGGCAGAAAGCCTTTTCAACTGTACACTCGGGGCGTGCAGGAGTTTGTTGGTCAGGCCACGGGCCAATTGCCCGAGCACGTCTTCGGCGTTGCCGCCATTGGCCAGCAGGCGCAGAGCCTTTTGCAGCTCCTCGTCGCGCAGGCGTTCGCTCTGTTGACGATAGGCCTTGAGCACATCGACCGCTGCCAGCTCGCGCAGACGCACCATGAAGTCGTCGGCACCGACCGAAACCATCTCTTCGGCGGCCTGGGCTGCACCCTGACGGCTCTTGAGGTTTTCGGCGACCACTTCGTGCAGATCGTCGACGCTATAGAGGTAAACGTCGTCGAGCTCGCCGACTTCTGGCTCGATGTCACGGGGAACGGCGATGTCGACCATGAAGATCGGCTTGTGCTTGCGCAGCTTCAGCGCGCTTTCCACAGCGCCTTTACCGAGGATCGGCAACTGACTGGCGGTAGAACTGATAACGATGTCGCTGCGCACCAGTTCGGCCGGGATGTCCGAGAGCAACACCGCGTGGGCACCGAACTGCTCGGCCAGCAGGCTGGCGCGCTCCAGCGTCCGGTTGGCAACCACGATGCGCTTGACGCCCAGTTCATGCAGATGGCGGGCGACCAGGGTGATGGTCTCGCCGGCGCCGATCAGCAGGGCCTGGCTGCGCTGCAGGTCGCTGAAAATCTGTTTGGCCAGGCTGACGGCGGCAAACGCGACGGACACCGGGTTTTCGCCGATGGCGGTGTCGGTGCGTACTTGCTTGGCGGCATTGAAGGTCGCCTGGAACAGTCGCCCGAGCAGCGGCCCGATGGTGCCGGCCTCGCGGGCCACGGCGTAGGCCGATTTCATCTGGCCGAGAATCTGCGGTTCGCCCAGCACCAGCGAGTCGAGCCCGGAGGCGACGCGCATCATGTGACGAACTGCCGCATCATCTTCATGCACATAAGCACTCGCGCGCAGCTCATCGAGGCTTAAATGGTGATAGTCGGCCAGCCAGCGCAGCACGATATCGGCCGAAAGCTGATCCTGTTCTATATACAGCTCACTGCGATTGCAGGTGGAGAGGATCGCAGCTTCGCGGCTGTCGGTGAGTCGGCAGAGCTGCTGCAAGGCCTCCACCAGCTGCTCAGGGGTAAAGGCCACGCGCTCGCGGACGTCTACTGAAGCAGTCTTGTGGTTGATACCGAGTGCAAGGAAGGCCATTCAAGGTCGCTGATGGTGACGTGAAGCCGGCAATTGTCCTACTTCGTCAGATTCAGAACAACTACCGCTGACTATTGTCCCAATTGTCGGCCCCTATAATGGCCACAATCGAGACTCGGTTATGTTTGGCCGAAGGCTTGTGTCATGATGATCCGACCGCAGGTTAGTCGTCCTCTTCCTATATGAATAGATCTTCCGCGTTGCTCCTCGCTTTTGTCTTCCTCAGCGGCTGCCAGGCCTTGGCCCCCGTTTCGCAGGACGGTGCCTCACCGGTCGAAGACACCACGCCGGCCCCTGAAAAGCCCAAGGTTTACAGCTCGTTCAGCCAGGAAACGGTATTCAGCCTGCTGAGCGCCGAACTCGCCGGTCAGCGCAATCGTTTCGACATTGCCCTGGATAACTACGTGACCCAGGCCATCAACACCCAGGATCCGGGCGTTTCCGAGCGTGCGTTCCGCATTGCCGAGTACCTGGGCGCCGATCAGCCAGCCCTCGATACCGCGCTGATCTGGGCGAAAAACGCCCCGGACGACCTCGAAGCGCAACGCGCCGCTGCCGTGCAACTGGCCCGCGCCGGGCGTTATGACGACTCGATGGTCTACATGGAGAAAGTCCTGCAGGGCAAGGGCGACACCCATTTCGACTTCCTCGCGCTGTCGGCCGCCGACACCGATCAGGAAACCCGCAACGGCCTGATGAAAAGTTTCGACCGCCTGTTGCAGCGTCACCCGAACAACAATCAGCTGATTTTCGGCAAGGCCCTGCTGATGCAGCAAGACGGCGACACCAAAGGTGCGCTGACCCTGCTCGAAGACAATCCGCCGGAAGACGGCGAGATCGCCCCGATTCTGCTGCGTGCACGCCTGCTGCAAGGGCTCAACCGTGGCGACGAAGCCTTGCCGCTGTTGCAGAAAAGCATCAAGAAATACCCGGACGACAAGCGTCTGCGCCTGACTTACGCGCGGATGCTGGTAGAACAGGACCGGATGGACGACGCCAAGGTCGAGTTCTCCACCCTGGTTCAGCAATACCCGGAAGACGACGAGCTGCGTTATTCGCTGGCGTTGGTCTGCCTGGAAGCCAAGGCCTGGGACGAGGCCAAGGGTTATCTGGAAGACCTGATCGCCCGGGAAAGCCATGTCGATTCGGCGCACCTGAACCTGGGCCGCATCGCCGAGGAACGCAATGATCCGCAAGGCGCGCTCATCGAGTACGCCCAGGTCGGCCCCGGCAACGACTATCTGCCGGCGCAACTGCGTCAGGCCGATATTCTGATGAACAACGGCAAGACCGCCGAAGCCCAGAGCAAACTGGCTGCCGAGCGTGACGAACAACCGGATTACGCGATCCAGCTGTACCTGATCGAAGCCGAAACCCTGTCCGCCAACAATCAGGGCGACAAGGCCTGGAAAGTCCTGCAACAAGCCTTGCTGCAGTATCCGGACGATCTGAACCTGCTTTACACCCGCGCAATGCAGGCGGAAAAACGCAATGACCTGGCGCAGATGGAAAAAGACCTGCGCCTGATCATCAAACGCGACCCGGACAACGCCATGGCCCTCAATGCCCTCGGCTACACTCTGTCCGACCGCACCACCCGCTACGCTGAAGCCAAGGCACTGATCGAGCAAGCGCACCAGATCAACCCGGAAGACCCGGCGGTTCTCGACAGCCTTGGCTGGGTGAACTTTCGCATGGGCAATCTGGATGACGCCGAGAAATACCTGCGTCAGGCCCTTGAGCGCTTCCCCGATCACGAAGTCGCCGCGCACCTGGGCGAAGTCCTCTGGGCCAAAGGAAATCAGCGCGAAGCCAAACAAATCTGGGGCAAGTTCCTCAAGGACCAGCCTGACAGCACCATCCTGCGCAGCACCATCAAGCGCCTGACCGGATCCGAGACTCTTTAACTCATGTTTTTGCGCCACGTCATCGTTTTCAGCTTCATCGCCCTGCTCGCCGGTTGCGCGGGTTTCGGCGCCCGTGAGTCGGTCGAAGGCCACGGTAATCCGGGCCAATGGCGCGAGCACAAACAGCAACTGACCGGCCTCGACGGCTGGCAGATCGACGGCAAGATCGGTATCCGCGCCCCGAAAGACTCGGGCAGCGGCACGCTGTTCTGGCTGCAACGTCAGGATTACTACGACATCCGCCTGTCTGGCCCGTTGGGGCGTGGCGCCGCGCGACTGACCGGCCGCCCGGGCGCGGTGTCGCTGGAAGTGGCGAATCAGGGCCGTTATGAAGCACCGACTCCGGAAGCGCTGGTCGAAGAGCAACTGGGCTGGAAATTGCCGGTCTCGCATCTGGCCTGGTGGGTCCGCGGTCTCCCGGCCCCCGACAGCAAAAGCCGTCTGACCCTGGACGGCAACAGTCGACTGGCCAATCTGGATCAGGATGGCTGGCAGGTCGAATACCTCAGCTATGCCGAACAGAACGGTTACTGGCTGCCCGATCGGATCAAGCTGCACGGCAGCGATCTGGACGTAACGCTGGTCATCAAGACCTGGCAACCGCGCAAATTGGGGCAATAACGCATGACCGCTCCACGCCTGACGCTGCCATCGCCAGCCAAACTCAATCTGATGCTGCACATTCTCGGTCGCCGTGAAGACGGTTATCACGAGTTGCAGACGCTTTTTCAGTTCCTCGACTACGGCGACGAAATCACCTTCGCTGTGCGGGACGACGGCGTGATTCGCCTGCACACCGAATTCGACGGCGTGCCCCACGACAGCAACCTGATCGTGCGTGCGGCGAAAAAACTGCAAGAGCAATCCGGTTGCGCCCTTGGCATCGACATCTGGATCGACAAGATCCTGCCAATGGGCGGCGGCATCGGTGGCGGCAGCTCGAACGCGGCCACCACACTGCTCGGCCTCAATCACTTGTGGCAACTGGGCTGGAATGAAGACCGGCTGGCGGCACTGGGTCTGACGCTCGGCGCCGACGTGCCGGTGTTCGTGCGGGGCCATGCGGCTTTCGCCGAAGGGGTCGGCGAGAAACTGACCCCGGTCGAGCCCGCCGAACCGTGGTATGTCGTACTCGTTCCGCAAGTCTCTGTTAGTACGGCAGAAATTTTTTCAGATCCATTGTTGACACGTAACACGCCGCCCATTAAAGTGCGCCCCGTTCCCGAGGGAAACAGTCGAAATGACTGCTTGCCGGTGGTATCGAGGCGTTATCCAGAAGTACGTAACGCATTGAATTTGTTAGGTAATTTTACCGAAGCAAAACTTACCGGAACTGGAAGTTGTGTGTTTGGGGGCTTCCCAAGCAAAGCTGAAGCTGATAAAGTCTCGGCCCTTCTGACAGAGACCCTTACAGGGTTTGTAGCAAAAGGAAGCAACGTTTCGATGTTGCATCGCAAGCTGCAAAGTCTGCTCTAAAGGAATCAAGTGCCCGGCACTTGAAAGCAACAGATACAGGGGCGTCGCCAAGCGGTAAGGCAGCAGGTTTTGATCCTGCCATGCGTTGGTTCGAATCCAGCCGCCCCTGCCATTTTCCTATACTCATCCAGGTATACCCTCAGCCTTCAGGTACTGCGCGTGTCCAAGATGATGGTCTTTACGGGGAACGCTAACCCCGATCTGGCTCGGCGTGTCGTACGTCAGCTGCATATCCCTCTCGGTGACATCTCTGTCGGTAAATTCTCCGACGGCGAAATTACAGCCGAGATCAATGAAAACGTTCGTGGTAAAGACGTCTTCATTATTCAGCCGACTTGCGCTCCGACCAACGATAACCTGATGGAACTGGTAGTGATGGCTGATGCCTTCCGCCGCTCCTCGGCTACTCGTATCACTGCTGTTATTCCTTATTTTGGTTATGCCCGTCAGGATCGCCGTCCGCGTTCCGCACGTGTGGCTATCAGCGCGAAAGTCGTTGCTGACATGCTCACCGTAGTCGGCATCGACCGTGTTCTCACGGTTGATCTGCATGCTGACCAGATTCAGGGTTTCTTCGATATTCCGGTAGATAACATCTACGGCTCCCCTGTTCTGGTGGATGACATCGAAGATCAGCGCTTCGAGAACCTGATGATCGTGTCCCCGGACATTGGTGGCGTCGTGCGTGCACGTGCCGTTGCCAAGTCCCTGGGCGTGGATCTCGGGATCATCGACAAACGCCGTGAGAAAGCCAATCACTCTGAAGTGATGCATATCATCGGTGATGTCGAAGGGCGTACCTGCATCCTGGTCGATGACATGGTCGATACCGCCGGCACTCTGTGCCACGCGGCCAAGGCCCTGAAAGAGCATGGCGCAGCCAAGGTCTTTGCCTACTGCACACACCCTGTGCTGTCGGGTCGGGCCATCGAGAATATCGAAAATTCCGTGCTGGACGAGCTGGTGGTCACTAACACCATCCCGCTGTCCGCTGCAGCACAAGCCTGTGCACGTATCCGTCAACTGGATATCGCACCGGTTGTTGCCGAAGCGGTTCGCCGCATCAGCAATGAAGAATCGATCAGCGCGATGTTCCGTTAAGGGCCCTGCCCTTCTCGAAATGTCTCGTTGACGAAAAGCGCCCCGCCCCGGCATTCCTGCCGGGGCGGGGCTTTTTTGCCCATACCGTGTTCGGCGCTGGTCGCAAACGCCACTCGGTCATGGCTATTTTGGAGATACAAAATGAACGATTTTACTTTGAATGCTGAACTGCGTTCCGACCTGGGGAAAGGTGCGAGCCGCCGCCTGCGTCGTCTCGCCAACCTGGTTCCAGCTGTTGTTTACGGTGGCGACAAAGCCCCTGAATCCATCAGCATGCTGGCCAAAGAAGTTGCCAAACTGCTCGAAAACGAAGCTGCCTACAGCCACGTTATCGAACTGAACGTTGGTGGCACCAAGCAAAACGTGATCATCAAGGCTCTGCAGCGTCACCCGGCCAAAGGCCACGTGATGCACGCTGACTTCGTACGCGTTGTAGCTGGCCAGAAACTGACCGCTATCGTTCCTGTGCACTTCATCAACGAAGCTGCTCCAGTGAAGAAAGGCGGCGAAATCTCGCACGTTATTGCCGAGATCGAAGTTTCCTGCCTGCCAAAAGATCTGCCTGAGTTCATCGAAGTCGATCTGGCTGACGCTGAAATCGGCACCATCGTTCACCTGTCGGACATCAAGGCTCCTAAAGGCGTTGAGTTCGTTGCTCTGGCACACGGCGATGACAAGGCTGTTGCCAACGTCCACGCTCCACGTGTTGCTCCAGAAGCTACCGAAGAAGGCGCAGCAGAGTAATTCACTCTGTCATGCCTGAGTGAGCAGGTAACATCGCGGGCTGGAACGTAGCGAGAAAGCGGGCGGGAACGCGGAGTTTACATCCATGGTAAATGAGCATTTTTCGTCCACTTTCGCCGCCTTCACGGATTGCGGCGATGTTATCCACCACTCAAAGGAAGGGCCCCTATCGTGACTGCCATCAAACTGATCGTTGGCCTGGGAAATCCAGGCGCTGAATACGAGCAGACCCGGCATAACGCAGGGGCCCTTTTTGTTGAGCGCATCGCCCACGCACAGAACGTGAATCTCGTGGCCGATCGCAAGTATTTCGGCCTGACCGGGCGTTTTTCGCATCAGGGTCAGGACGTTCGTCTGCTGATTCCCACCACCTATATGAACCGCAGCGGCCAGGCCGTGGCGGCACTCGCCGGTTTCTTCCGCATCAAGCCTGAAGAAATTCTGGTGGCACACGACGAACTCGATCTGCCTCCGGGCGTCGCCAAACTCAAGGTTGGCGGCGGCCATGGCGGTCACAACGGGTTGCGCGACATCATTGCGCAATTGGGCAATCAGAATACGTTCCACCGCCTGCGGCTTGGCATCGGCCACCCGGGCGTCGCCAGTATGGTTTCAAATTTCGTCCTGGGTCGTGCGCCACGCGCCGAACAGGAAAAACTCGATGCCAGCATCGACTTTGCCCTCGGCGTGCTGCCGGATATCCTCGCCGGTGAATGGAACCGCGCGATGAAAAACCTGCACAGCCAGAAGGCCTGACTCTAATCCGAGGGGAAACACCATGGGATTCAATTGCGGCATCGTCGGCCTGCCTAACGTCGGCAAGTCCACCCTGTTCAACGCCCTGACCAAATCCGGGATCGCGGCCGAGAACTTCCCCTTCTGCACCATCGAGCCGAACAGCGGCATCGTGCCGATGCCGGACCCACGCCTGAATGCTCTGGCGGAAATCGTCAATCCAAAGCGCATCCTGCCGACCACCATGGAATTCGTCGACATCGCAGGCCTGGTGGCAGGCGCGTCGAAAGGTGAAGGCCTGGGCAACAAGTTCCTGGCCAACATCCGCGAAACCGACGCCATCGCTCACGTCGTGCGCTGCTTCGAAGACGAAAACGTGATTCACGTTTCCAACAGCGTCGACCCGAAGCGCGACATCGAAATCATCGACCTGGAACTGATCTTCGCCGACCTCGACAGCTGCGAGAAGCAACTGCAGAAGGTCGCACGCAACGCCAAGGGTGGTGACAAGGATGCGGTGGCCCAGAAGGCCCTGCTTGAGCAATTGATCCCGCACTTCACCGAAGGCAAGCCTGCACGCAGCCTGATGAAGAACATGAGCGCCGAGGAAAAGGCGATCATCAAGGGCTTTCACCTGCTGACCACCAAGCCGGTCATGTACATTGCCAACGTCGCTGAAGACGGTTTCGAGAACAACCCGCACCTGGACGTGGTCAAGGCCATCGCCGAAGAAGAAGGCGCCATGGTCGTTCCGGTCTGCAACAAGATCGAAGCGGAAATCGCCGAGCTGGACGACGGCGAAGAGAAAGACATGTTCCTCGAGGCCCTGGGCCTGGAAGAGCCAGGCCTGAACCGCGTGATCCGCGCCGGCTACGAAATGCTGCACCTGCAGACCTACTTCACCGCCGGTGTCGAAGAGGTCCGCGCCTGGACCGTCCGCGTCGGTGCCACCGCCCCGCAAGCCGCTGGCGTGATCCACACCGACTTCGAGAAAGGCTTCATCCGCGCCGAAGTGATCGCCTACAACGACTTCATCCAGTACAAGGGCGAAGCGGGCACCAAGGAAGCCGGTAAATGGCGTCTGGAAGGCAAGGACTACATCGTCAAGGACGGTGACGTGATGCACTTCCGCTTCAACGTGTAAAAGCTGCACCCAAGGAAAAGCCGCGTTTGATACGCGGCTTTTTTATGCCTGAAATTCAGCCCGTCAGACCTTTTTGGTTCTTGGCAGGAAGATCGCCAGCACCCCGAACAGCGGCAGGAACGAGCACAGGAAGTACACGTATTCGATGCCGTGAATGTCCGCCAGATGACCGAGCAACGCCGCGCCAATCCCGCCAAAACCGAACATCAGCCCGAAGAACACCCCGGCAATCATCCCGACATTGCCCGGCACCAGTTCCTGCGCATACACCACGATCGCCGAAAACGCCGACGCGAGAATGAAGCCGATTACCACGCTCAGAACGCTGGTCCAGAACAGGTCGACATGCGGCATCAACAGGGTGAATGGAGCCACGCCAAGGATCGAGAACCAGATCACCGCCTTACGCCCGATCTTGTCGCCAATCGGCCCGCCGAAGAATGTGCCCGCCGCCACCGCGCCGAGGAACAGGAACAGATGCAGCTGGGAACTTGCCACCGACAGGTCGAACTTCTCGATCAGGTAGAAGGTGAAGTAACTGGTCAGGCTGGCCATGTAGAAGTACTTGGAGAACACCAGCAATCCGAGTACCACCAATGCACTGATCACCCTGCCCTTCGACAGTCCATGAGTGGCGGCCTGGCCGGTCTTGAGCTTGAAAAGGTTCAGGTGATGGGCGTACCAGCGGCTGATGCGATAGAGGACGAACAGCGCAAACACCGCGAACAGGCCGAACCACGCCACGTTGCCTTGCCCAAAGGGAATGATGATCGCCGCCGCCAGTAACGGACCGAATGCCGAACCGGCGTTACCGCCGACCTGGAACGTCGATTGCGCCAGACCGAAACGCCCACCCGATGCCAGCCGCGCGATACGAGAAGCTTCAGGATGAAAGGTCGAAGAGCCAATGCCAATCAGCGCCGCCGCCAGCAGAATCAACGGGAAACTGCCGACCATCGACATCATCACAATCCCGATCAGCGTACACACCGAACCCGCCGGCAAGAGCCACGGTTTCGGATGCCGGTCGGTGTGATAACCGACCCACGGCTGCAACAGCGAAGCGGTCAACTGGAAGGTCAGGGTAATCAGGCCGACCTGTGTGAAGCTCAAGCCATAATTGGCCTTGAGCATCGGATAGATCGACGGCAGCACTGACTGGATCAGGTCATTGATCAAATGCGCCAGCGCCACCGCGCCGATGATGCGCATCACCAGTGGACTGCTTTGAGGAGAAGCGGACGCCGGGGCAGCGGCGGTCTGAACGTTGCTGATAGCCATGGGAGTTTCCGGACTGCAGATGGGTGCACGCGGGCAGGTGCGTCAATGTGCCATTTTTCGGTGCGCCAGCGCCATCCCCTTAGCCAGCTAACGAACTATTCATTCGTCGTCACTGAAGTGATAGCGCAACGCCATGGTCTGAATCTTGCCTTGCTTATCCGCTTGAACGCGGCGCCCTTACAAAGGGCATCGAGAATGGGAAGTTTCGCTACAGAGCCAGCCTACAGAGCGGGCGAGAGTGAACTTTCGAGGCCTTTTAGCAGGGCACCAATCCCGGTCGCAACGACCGCGATGCACGCCGATGGTGCGTGGTGTCCAGAGGAGTCATGAGGCATGCAGGCTTTTTTATCACCGGGGATCGGATTGCTGGGGCGGTTTGGCTTCGCGCGTAAATTCCAGTTGTTGTTTCTACTGTTTATCCTGCCTTTGGCCGGCAGCCTGTTGATGATCGGCCAGGATTATCGCGACAAACTCAATCTGATCGCCGGCGAGCGCGCCGGTGTGCGGCAATTGCTCGCCCTCGATGCACTCGACAACCTGCTCGCCGCCCAACGCGACCGCGCCGCCCGCTGGCGCGCCACGGAAACCAACCGTCAGCCGACGCCTGCAACCCTTGCGGCGATGGCTGCGTTCGATGGCGTACAACCTGCTCTCGCCCAAGCCACGCTGGATCTGGGCAATGCCTTGCAAGCCGAAGGCGCGGAAGGCGAAACCCTGACCCGCTATCAGGCCCTGCAAGCCGCGCTCAATGGTCTGGACTCGAAAAGCCTTTCCGGTGTTGGTTGGTGGCCGGACGGTTACGACCGTTTCACCAACGCCCTCAGCGCCCTACAAGCCTTGCGCGAGCAGATCGCGATGGACAACCGCCTGATCCTCGCGCCGTGGCTGGAAACCTATCTGCTGACGCAAATTTCCACCCAGCACGCGCCAGATCTGATCGAGCGTGTCGGCCGACTGGCAGCTGTGGGTCAGGCGTCCGTGGTGTCCGGCCAGTTCACCCTGCAAAGCCGTCTGCAACTGCGCGACCTGCGCAGCCGCATCGGCGATGCCCGCGAACAACTAGTGAAAACCGCGAGCTTGCTCGAAGCGCGTCTGCCGCCGGCCCTGCAAGGCTGGGCCGGGCAGTATCACGACAGCCTCAAACAGCTGGATGCCGGTTTGAAAGTGCTGGATGACGGCGTGTTCGGCGGCAGCATCAATCTCAAGCCTGAAGAATTCGAGCGCAGCCTCGACGCCCTGCTCGGCAACCTCGCCACGCTGCGCCAGCAATCGCTGGTGTCGCTGGATCAGCGGCTGGATGACTACCACGGATCGGCGATTCGTCAGTTCATTCTTGTCGCGGCGGTCTTCGGTTTCCTGTTGCTGGCGGCGCTGTACTTGTTCATCTGCCTGCAAGCCTCGATCCGCCGCAGCGCCAGCGGCATCACGCTGCTGGCCGAGGCCTTGCGCGACGGCAATCTGAGCCTGCAAGTGCCTGTCGTGGGCCGTGATGAACTGGCGTCGATCAGCACCGCACTCAACGTGGCCGTGGTGCAATTGCGCACCAGTCTGCTCGGTGTCGATCACGAGACTTCGCAATTGAGCAACGCCGTGCGCAGCCTCAACGATCACTCCAGCGGCGCTCTCAGCGAAGTCGAAGCGCAGCAATTGCAGATCAGCCAGATCGCCGCAGCGGCCACGCAACTGGCTGCGACGTCTCAAGGTGTGGCGCAGAGTTGTGAACAGGCTTCCGGCAGTGCCCAGCAAACCCGGCGCATCGCTGCCGACAGCAGCCGCGACAGTCAACGGACCACGGCGAGCATTCAACAGCTCAATCAGCGCCTGAACGAAACCGCAGCAGCGCTCGGCCGGGTCAGCGAGCAAGGGCAGCAGATTCAATTGGTGGTCGACACTATTCGTGGCGTCGCCGAGCAGACCAACCTGCTCGCACTCAACGCCGCTATCGAAGCAGCTCGCGCCGGAGAACAAGGTCGTGGTTTTGCCGTGGTGGCCGACGAGGTGCGCAGCCTGTCGCAACGTACGCAATCGTCCACGGCGCAGATCGCCGGCACGGTCGACAGCCTGCGCAACACGGTCAATGAAGCCGTGAGCCTGATGGAGGCTGCGTGCGGCCAGGCGCAATCGGACGCGGAAGCGGTCACGGGACTTGGCGAACGCCTGGGAGAAATCGCCAGCGCCGTGCAGAGCGTCACCGACACCCTCGCCCAGATCGCCACGGCGGTCGAAGAACAGGCCAGCACCGCCGATGAGGTCAGCGGCAATATCCAGCAGGTGGATCAGGCGGCGGTTCGCCTGCTCGAAGGCGCGCGGGCCGTGAACCTCGCGGCGGACACCTTGAGCCAGGGCAGCCATGCCTTGAGTACCAACACCGGAAGATTTCAGCTGCATTGAAAGCCCCTCCCGCCCCGATTTTCGGTGCGGGAGGATAAGCGGTTGAAAATAAGAAGAAATATTTTGAATTTACGCTTGACGCTTTTCCATTTCAGGGGAATAATGCGCGCCACTTGGCTACATAGCTCAGTTGGTTAGAGCATAGCATTCATAATGCTGGGGTCCGGGGTTCAAGTCCCTGTGTAGCCACCAAGTACTAAAAACGGCTTACCGAAAGGTAGGCCGTTTTTTTATGCCTCGAGAAAAGTGCCGGCCATCGTCAGCCGGCATTTTCTTTTATCCGGCCAGTGCCGCCAGCCCTTTCGCCCAGATCTGCCGCGTGCGTAACCCGACCATCGCCCGCCAGTCCGGGTCGGCGGGATAGAACTGCTCCAGCAAATTCAATTTGATCTCGCGCCCCGTCGCATCCAGCGGATCGCCATGCAGATGCAGCCAGTGATCATCGCGCAGGTAACGATGCACGTCCGGCCCCGGATAAGTCCCGCACTCGATCACGAACGGCATCAGTTGCACAGTCGGCAGCGCATTGAGCAGTGCCTGCGAGGTGTAACCGGTGGCGGTTGCCGCAACGCCGGTTTCACTCAGGGTTTCGGCACCGGTGTGCAGCGTGTAGAGCCACGGACCGTAAATCGATTGCGCCTTGGCCAGCGCTGGATACGGCGCCTGGGTAATCGTCAGCAGCATCGGATGGCCGTACTCGCCGGCGCCGGTGTGCAGGTCGAAACACATCACGGCTTCAGCACCGGCCAGATGATTCCCGATGATTGAATGCAACGTGCGATTCGACCAGCTCGGCGCGAGTCCGCCAAAGAACAATCCGTCGGGATGACTGTGCTGCCCGCCCTCGACAATCGACATCACCGCCGGCCAGCCGTGCTCGGCAATTTGCGCATCGAGCAAGGCATCAGCCTTTTGTCGCTCGGGGCCGTTCAAATCGGTACAGGCGTAAATTTCATGGAGCGCCGCGTAAGCGCGGTTATCCGGAAGCGGTCGGTTGAAATCCAGATGATTGCGGTTGAGGTCGATGTTGTCTTCGTTGACCCGCCGCAGCCATGCCGTGCCCCACGGGTTGATCAGGTGAATCATCACCACCGCGACATCCTTCGGCAGCGACTCCGGCGTGAAATGCTTGAGCCAGTCGATCTGGCACTCCGAACCGTAATAGCCCTCAACTCCGTGGGTGCCGCTGAGCGCCACCAGGCGCCGCTTGGCCGCTGGATTCCCCAGCACCGCGACATCGGTACTCAAAGACTCGCCAAACGGCCCATTGAGCGGGTGCGCGTACGAAGAGAGCGTGGCACCCGCCACCTTCGCGGCGGCTAGAAAGCGCTCGCGCTGTTCGCGATAGCTGGGCCGGGTCGGAAACTCGTTGTGCATGGCGACCTCTTGTTGATTGTTCTGGCTTCACGTTTGCCCATGACCCTACAGAAAATCCGCCAAGGCATGAAGGACAAAAATACCTGCGGTTTGCGTCGTACACGGTCGGTCGATACAGTCCGTCAGACTTTTATCCCACGGACGGAGAGCCCCGCGTGTTTCCAGCCCTGCCCCTGAACCGTTTTCGCCTGCCCGCCCTGACGCTGATCATCAGCGCCATCGCCCTCACGGCCTGCAACGCCCCGCCCTCCTCGACCCTGCCGCTGGCGCCGGAAGCCGCCTCCGGCTATCGCACCGGCCTGCAAGCCAGCCACGCCGAGAAACACATGGCCGCCGCTGCCAATCCGCTGGCAGCCGAAGCCGGTCGCGAGATGTTGCGTAAAGGTGGATCGGCCATCGACGCGGCCATTGCGATGCAAGCCGTGTTGACCCTGGTCGAGCCGCAGTCCTCCGGGATCGGTGGTGGCGCGATGATCGTGCTGTGGGATGGCAAACAGGTGCGCACCTACGACGGTCGCGAAACCGCACCGGCCGGCGCGACCGAGAAGCTGTTTCTACAGGCCGACGGCAAACCGATGCCGTTCCCGCAGGCGCAGATCGGTGGACGCTCTGTCGGCACACCGGGCGTGATGCGCGCGCTGGAGCTGGCGCACAAAAAGCACGGCCGCTTGCCGTGGGCGACGTTGTTCGAGCCGGCGATCAAACTCGCCGAGCAAGGGTTCGCAATCTCGCCTCGCCTGCATTCGCTGCTGGAATCCGATCCGGTGATTCGCCACTCGCCAGACATGGCCAGCTATTTTCTGAACAGCGACGGCAGCGTCAAAGCCGTCGGCACTCGCTTGCAAAACCCGGCGCTGGCCGCCGTGCTCAAACGCATCGCCAATGAAGGTGCGGACGCGCTGTACAAAGGCGCAATCGCCGAAGAGATCGTGGCCAAGGTTCAGGGCCACACCAACCCCGGCAGCCTGTCGCTGAACGACCTTCAGCACTATCAGGCCAAGGAGCGCGCGCCCCTGTGCACCGACTACAAGCGCTGGCAGGTTTGCGGCATGCCGCCGCCATCATCGGGCGGGATTGCGGTGGCGCAGATTCTCGGCACCTTGCAGGCCCTGGAAACCCGCGATCCGCGCCTGTCCCTGACGCCGCTCAAACCTGTGAAGACCGATAAGCCCGCCGGCATCGAACCTGCCCCGCAAGCCGTGCACCTGATCGCCGAAGCCGAGCGCCTGGCCTACGCCGACCGCGCGCAATACGTGGCCGATACCGACTTCGTGCCGGTGCCGGTCAAAGGCCTGGTCGATCCGGGTTACCTGGCCAGCCGCGCCAGCCTGATCGGCGAACGCAGCATGGGCAGCGCTAAACCCGGCACACCGCCGGGCGTGCAGGTCGCCTACGCGCCGGATCGCTCACCGCTGCGCATTTCCACCTCACAAGTGGTGGCCGTGGATGATTTCGGTGGTGCCGTGTCGATGACCACCACCATCGAAGCAGCGTTCGGCTCGCACCTGATGGTTCAGGGCTTTTTGCTCAACAACCAGATGACCGACTTCTCGTTCATTCCCGAAGAGAACGGACAGAAAGTCGCCAACCGCGTAGAGCCCGGCAAACGACCGCGCTCATCAATGGCACCGACCCTGATCTTCGACCGCAACAGCGGCGAGTTCGTCGCCACCGTCGGCTCTCCCGGCGGCTCGCAGATCATCGAATACGTAGCCAAAACCACCGTCGGCCTGCTCGACTGGAACCTCGACCCGCAAAGCGCCATCAGCCTGCCCAACTTCGGCAGCCGCAACGGCCCCACTGAACTGGAACAGGGCCAGTTCAGCCCGACGCTGATCCAGGCGCTCAAGGACAAGGGCCACACCGTCAACGAAATCGACATGACCAGCGGCACCCAGGCCATCGTGCGGGTCAAGGATGCTCAGGGGAAGGCAACGCTGTCGGGTGGGGCGGATCCTCGGCGTGAAGGGGTAGCGTTGGGGGATTGAATTCCCTACCAGCCAACTGAAAAAGGCTTACCGAGAGGCAAGCCTTTTTTGTAGGTCCTTGGAGGTAGAAAAGCTCGGTTGCAGCGCGGTTCGTCATCAGCGATTAGCCACCAGATTCGCACCAAACAACAGATAGCAACCACCCGCCAGCCGATCCAGCCATTTGCGTGAGCGTTCATAAACGCCGGCAATGCGTCGGCTGGCGAAGAACAACGCCACACTGCAATACCAGCTGAAGGACAGCGTGGCCATGGTCAGGACCGCCAGCGCCAGCAGCATCGGGGGGACGTGGGCCGGCATGGCGGTGGCGAAGATCGTCGCCACGAACAGCGCCGATTTGGGGTTGGTCATGTTGCCCAGAAATCCTCGCCCATAGGCACCGAGCAACGTTTGCTCCGGGGCGTCCGGGGTTCCTTGCGTGACAGGGGTCTTGCGCCTGAACTGCTTGAGGCCCAGATAAATCAGGTAGCAACCACCGACAATCTTGAAACTAAGATAAAGCGCCGGTGCTGCACTGAACAGCGACTGGATGCCCAGTCCGCCGGCCAGCCCCCACAACACCGTGCCGCTGGCCACCCCGAGCGCCGCCACCACGCCATGACGTCGGGAACGGCTGACAGCCAGTTGCGCGATATTGAAAAAGTTTGGCCCGGGCGTCACCACGGCAACCGTCCACAACAACGCCAGCGACAGCAACGGAGCAAGATAACCGGAAAAGGAAAGGTCCATGGAGCACGCGCCTGACGGTTTAGAAAAGACCCTTACCT
This sequence comes from Pseudomonas sp. B20(2017), assembly GCF_002113125.1. Taxonomy (GTDB): domain Bacteria; phylum Pseudomonadota; class Gammaproteobacteria; order Pseudomonadales; family Pseudomonadaceae; genus Aquipseudomonas. The sequence goes on from NZ_NEJP01000005.1 coordinate 319,542, forward strand.
TGCAACATCCAGCAATGACTTGTCATCAAGCGGCGCTCAAACCGAAAGCGTCTTGCCATCCACCGGATCGCCAATCGTCAGGAAATGCCCGCCGGCCACGTGATGCAGCGTGCGCAAGCCGTCATGCCCTTCGAAGTGCCAGCGTCCATCGCTGAACACCCGCGAGTCAGCCTGCGCCGCGATCACCTCGGCCAGGAACAGATCGTACTGTTCATGATTGCGCGGCTCCGGCAGCAACCGGCATTCGAGCCAGGCGACACAACCGTCGAGCATTGGCGCATCAACCTGCTCAGCAGCGAAGGTCGGCAGGCCATAAGCCTGAAACTTGTCCTGCCCTTGATCGCGATTGATTTCCAGGCCCGAGGTCGAGCCGACGGTCTGCACGATGTCAGCCTGATTCACGCACGGCACGTTGAGAACGAAAGTGCCCGACGCCTCGAGCAGTTGCCGGGTCCAGGTGGATTTGTCGAGGACCACCGCGACTTTCGGCGGTTCGAAATCCAGCGGCATGGCCCACGCAGCAGCCATGATGTTGCGCTGCCCGTCATGGGCTGCGCTGACCAGCACGGTCGGCCCGTGATTGAGCAGGCGGTAGGCTTTGTTCAGGGGAACCGGGCGACGGAAGGACTCGCTCATGGGATCTGCTCCGGGAAAAAGAGCCGATTGTAGCGGGATGAAAACAACGAAGGGATTGCCGTGGGCAATCCCTTCGCCTGTCAGGCATCAGCTGGATAACTGATTGGCGAACTGGCCGACCGCGTTCACCACTTTCTGCGCGCCGTCCTGGATCTCGACGATCACCGTACCCGCCTCTGCCGCCAGCGCCAGCCCTTGTTCGGCCTGTTGCTTGCCGTCAGTCATCAGGGCCACGGCGTTGCGCGCCATGTCCTGGTTCTGGCGCACCACACCGACGATTTCTTCGGTCGCCTGGCTGGTGCGCGAAGCCAGTTGCCGCACTTCGTCGGCCACCACCGCAAAGCCTCGGCCCTGCTCACCGGCGCGAGCGGCTTCGATGGCGGCGTTGAGCGCCAGCAAGTTGGTCTGTTCGGCAATGCCGCTGATGGTCTTGACGATGGTGCCGATCACCTGGGATTGCTCGTTCAGCGCCTCGATGCCTTCGCCCGCAGTCTGCATGTGCTTCGACAGATCGCGCATCACGTTGACCGCTTCAGTCACCACACGGGTGCCGCGCTGAGCGGTGCTGTCGGTTTGCAGGGACGTGCTGTAGGCGATGTTGGCAGCGTCGGCAACGGCCTGTTCCTGATTGACCTGATCGGTGATCACCGTGGCGAACTTCACCACTTTGTAGAGTTTTTCGTTGGCGTCGAGCACCGGGTTGTAGGACGCCTCCAGCCAGACCGTCCGACCATGGCTGTCGACCCGCTTGAAACGGCCGGCGACGAATTCGCCGTTGTTCAGGCGACGCCAGAAGTTCTGGTACTCGGCGCTGTTGTACTCCTCCGGCTCACAGAACTGGCGGTGATGTTTGCCCTTGATCTGCGCCAGGCTGTAACCCATGCCCTGGAGGAACCGGTCGTTGGCAGTCAGCACATTTCCGCTGAGGTCGAACTCGATCACGGCGGTCGAACGTACCAGCGCGCCGATCAGGTTCTCGTGTTCGCGGGAGGCCTCGATGGTGCGGGTCAGGTCGCTGGAGAAAATCGAGAAATGCTTGATCCGGCCATCCGATGAACGAATCGGCTGGGCGATCGAACGCAACCACGCCTCTTCGCCATTACCGCGGGAAAGACGCACAGCGCCGGCGAAATGCTCGCCACGGGTCAAAGCGGCCTTGAAGCGATGATGAAAATCGTCGGACTTCACATGGGCCGGCACGATGTCTTCGATCGCTCGGCCGATCAGGTCCTGGCTCTTGTAGAACATTTCACTGAGGAAATTCTGGTTGACCGACTGAATCCGTCCGTCGGGCTCAAGGGTGAGCACCAGCATCTCGCTTTCCAGGCTTTCCTTCACTTGCAGAAGGCTGGAGAGTTCTTCACGAAGAGCCGCCAGCTCTTGCTTCAGGCGTTTGTTGAACATGGGAAAGCACCGATGGACTGGATGGATAGCGGGTATGCAGCCTAACCATCGGCCTTGGAAATCTTTTCTGAAGAGCGCTTGAGGCTTGTCCTACAAAAATAGTTACGCCTCGACAATTCAGGCGGTGCCGGCCACCGGACACTGTTCTGCGCGCGGCATGCGCGAGCCGAAATACGCGGCAGTGACGACGCCCACCACGCCCATCACCGTGCAGAACATCACGCAGATCCACGGACTCCATGGCATCAGACCGATCAGCAGCAACGGTGTGACACTGGCCCAGCCGGCGTAGGCAATGTTGTAGGTGAAGGAGATCCCGGAAACGCGGATCCGCGCCGGGAACAGGCTGACCATCACCGAAGGCACCGCACCGACCACGCCACAGCACAACCCGGCGATGGCATAGGCCAGACCGACCCAATCCCCACCGCTGATCAGGCAGGTGTAAAGCAGGCCGATCCCCAGCGGCAGCAGCAGACTGTAGAGCATGACCGTGCGCCAGGCACCGATGCGATCCACCAGTCGTCCGGCAATCACGCAGCCCATGTTCAAAAAGACAATGCCCAGCGCGCTCAACGCGAAGGTGTGGCCGGCAGTCATGCCGAAGGTTTTCTGCATCATCGTCGGGGTAATGACCACGAACACCACCACTGCCGAGGTCAGCACGCAGGTCAGGAGCATCGCCGGCAACATGGCCAGCCGATGATCTCGCAGCACGGTGCGCAACGGCAGCTCGACCCGTGCCTCGCGCTGCGCTTCCATGGCCATGAACACCGGGGTTTCGCTCAGCCAGCGACGCAGCCAGACACCGATCACGCCGAACACACCGCCCAGCAGAAACGGATAACGCCAGGCGTAATCCAGCACCTCAGCCGGAGTGAACACCTGCGCAAGAAAGGTCGCGGTCAATGCGCCGATCAGATAACCGAAGGTCAACCCGGCCTGCAGAAAGCCCAGTGCATAACCGCGATGCCCGGTCGGCGCGTGCTCGGCCACGAACACCCAGGCGCTCGGCACTTCACCGCCCACCGCCGCGCCTTGCAGGATGCGCAGCGCCAGCAGCAGCAACGGTGCGAAATAACCGATCTGTGCATAAGTCGGCATGATCCCGATCAGCAGGCACGGCAGCGCCATCATCAGGATGCTCAGGCTGAAGACTTTCTTGCGCCCCAGCCGGTCGGCGAAATGCGCCATCAGGATTCCGCCCAGCGGGCGAGCCAGATAGCCGGTGACGAAGATCCCGAAGCTTTGCAGCAGGCGCAGCCACTCGGGCATTTCTGGCGGGAAGAACAGTTGGCTGAGGGTCAGGGCGAAGAACACGAAAATGATGAAATCGTAGATCTCCAGCGCCCCGCCCAGGGCCGCGAGGCCGAGGGTCTTGTAGTCGGAACGGCTGAACGGCGCCGGTCGGGCAGTGGAATGGGCAGTCATGGCAAAGAACTCTGGCAGGCAAAAAACCAAGGCGCCCATGGTCTACGCAAACGGGCCGCCGGACAACCCGTTAGACCATAGTCTGATTCAGCAAAACACGGTCACAAAAATCCGCCGGTTGATTTACTGTTGGCACCTGTCCAGACGGGCCGGCCAAGCCCCGAAGACCACAATAAACATAAAAATCCGAGGTACTCCCGTGGCCGTTGATATCGAAGATAGCCGCTCTGCGCGCTTTGCCTTGCGCTGTTCAAGTTTTGCCGAACGCTGGTTTCCCGACTCCTGGGTGTTCGCCGCGCTGGCGGTGATCATCGTCGCACTGGCGACCCTGGCCATGGGCGCCAAACCCACCGACGCCGCCATGGCGTTCGGGGACGGGTTCTGGAGCCTGATCCCGTTCACCATGCAGATGGCCTTCGTGGTGATCGGCGGTTATGTCGTGGCCAGTTCGCCGCCTGCCGTGAAACTGATCGATCGCCTGGCGCGGATCCCGAAGAACGGTCGCTCGGCCGTGGCCTGGGTTGCGCTGATTTCGATGGTCGCATCGTTGCTCAACTGGGGTCTGTCGCTGGTGTTCGGCGGTCTGCTGGTCCGCGCCCTCGCCCGCCGCACCGATCTGAAAATGGACTACCGCGCCGCCGGTGCCGCCGCCTACCTTGGCCTCGGCGCCGTGTGGGCGCTGGGGCTGTCATCGTCCGCCGCGCAGTTGCAGGCCAACCCGGCCAGCCTGCCGCCGTCGATTCTGTCGATCACCGGGGTAATTCCGTTCACCCAGACGATTTTTCTCTGGCAGTCGGGAGTCATGCTGCTAGCGCTGATCGTGATTTCGATCATCATTGCCTACGCCACCGCGCCCGGTCCGAACTCGGCGCGTGACGCCAAGGCCTGCGGTATCGACCCGGCCTTCAACCTGCCGCCGCTGCAACCGCGCACCCGGCCCGGCGAGTGGCTGGAGCACAGCCCGCTACTGATCATCCTGCTGGTGCTGCTGGCGGCCGGATGGCTGTTCCACGAGTTCTCGACCAAACCGGCGATCACCGCGATTTCCGGGCTCAACACCTACAACTTCCTGTTCATCATGCTCGGCGCGTTGCTGCACTGGCGTCCACGCAGTTTCCTCGATGCGGTGTCGCGCGCCGTGCCGACCACCACCGGGGTGCTGATCCAGTTCCCGCTGTACGGCTCGATTGCCGCGCTGATGACCACGGTCAAGGGCACCGATGCCCAGACCCTGGCACATCACATCTCGACGTTCTTCGTCAGCATCGCCTCCCACGACACCTATGCGTTGCTGATGGGCGTGTACTCGGCGATTCTCGGTTTCTTCATTCCGTCCGGCGGCGGCAAGTGGATCATCGAGGCGCCGTACGTGATGCAGGTGGCCAACGATCTCAACTATCACCTCGGTTGGGCGGTGCAGATCTACAACGCCGCCGAAGCCCTGCCAAACCTGATCAACCCGTTCTACATGCTGCCGCTGCTGGGCGTGCTGGGGCTGAAGGCGCGGGATCTGATCGGTTTCTCGTTCGTGCAATTGCTGGTGCACACGCCGCTGGTGCTGGTGTTGCTGTGGGCGCTGGGCACGACGCTGTCGTACTTGCCGCCCGTCATGCCTTAAGCGATGACGACAGGGCGCCGGCTCCGGCGCCCTGTCTTTCCCTTCGCCCCCTTCGACAAAAAGCGACCCGAACGATCCCTCCTGCGGTTGCCTGTCGCAAATAATGGCCCAGAGCCATCATCTTTCTTTACCGCGCCACTGCCTCGGTAATATTCTTGCGCGCCCATTATCTGTTTCATTTTTTGTCTGAGCGCAAAGGGAGTTCGTTGCAATGATCGTCGGGATTGACCTGGGAACCACCAACAGCCTTGTTGCCGTATGGCAGGGCGACGCCACCGAGCTGGTGCCCAACGCCCTGGGGCAGTTCCTGACACCCAGCGTGGTGGGTCTGGACGATCAAGGCCGGATTCTGGTCGGACAAGCCGCCCGTGAGCGTCTGCACACTCATCCGCGCCTGACCGCGTCGCTGTTCAAACGCCATATGGGCAGTGCGACGGAGGTCTGGCTCGGGGATAAAAAATTCCGTCCCGAAGAGCTGTCGGCGCTGGTGCTCAAGAGCCTGAAAGAAGACGTCGAGCGCACTTACGGCCAGACCGTCACGGAAGCCGTGATCAGCGTGCCGGCCTATTTCAGCGACGCCCAGCGCAAGGCCACGCGCATCGCCGGTGAGCTGGCGGGCCTGAAAGTCGAAAAGCTGATCAACGAACCCACCGCCGCCGCACTCGCCTACGGCCTGCACCAACGGGACAAGGAAACTTCGTTCCTGGTGTTCGACCTGGGCGGCGGTACGTTCGACGTGTCGATTCTCGAACTCTTCGAAGGTGTCATGGAAGTGCGCGCCAGCGCCGGTGACAACTTCCTCGGCGGCGAGGATTTCGACAACGTGCTACTCGAGCACTTTATCGATCAGCATCGCAACGTGTCGGACTTCCCCGAGCGCTCCACCATCCTCCAGCCGCTGCGCCGCGAAGCCGAGCGTGTACGCCGTGCATTGGGCCAGGACGCCAGCACCGAATTCAGATTGCAGGTCGGCGAAAAGCAATGGACTCAGACCATCACTCAGGCGCAGATGGCGACGTTGTACATGCCGCTGCTCGAACGCCTGCGCGCGCCGATCGAACGGGCCCTGCGAGACGCACGCATCCGCGTCAGCGACCTCGATGAGATCCTGCTGGTCGGCGGCACCACCCGCATGCCGCTGGTGCGCAAACTGGCTGCCGGGTTGTTCGGCCGCTTCCCGTCGATCAGCCTCGATCCGGACCAGGTGGTGGCTCAAGGCGCCGCCATTCAGGCAGCGCTCAAGGCCCGTTCGGCTGCGCTGGAAGAAGTGGTGCTCACCGATGTCTGCTCCTACACCTTGGGAATCGAGACCTCTACCCAGGTCGGTCGCCAGTATGAAAGCGGTCACTACTTGCCGATCATCGAACGCAACAGCATCGTCCCGGTCAGCCGGGTGAAAACCGTGCAGACCCTTCACGACAACCAGGAACAGGTCGTCGTGAAGATCTTTCAGGGCGAAAGCCGCCTGGTCAAAGACAACGTGGCGCTCGGCCAACTGGACATCAAGGTGCCCAAGCGCAAGGCCGGCGAAGTCGAGCTGGATGTACGCTTCACCTACGACAACAACGGCTTGCTCGAAGCCCAGGTCAGCATTCCCCTGACCGGTCAGCAACACTCGCTGGTCATCGAGAACAACCCCGGCGTGCTGACGCCCGAGGAGATCCAGCAGCGTCTGCAAAGCCTGGCGCAGCTGAAGATCCATCCGCGCGAGCAGCAAGTGAACACCCTGCTCAGTGCACGGTTGGAACGTCTGTATCAGGAAAGCCTGGGCGACCTGCGCGATCAGATCGGCCATTGGGCCAAGCAATTCCAGCAGGCGCTGGATTCCCAGGACGAGCGGCAGATCCGCGAAACCCGCACCGAACTGAGCAAGCAGTTGAGCGCCCTCGACCGCAGCCCCTGGCAATAAGGAAGCACGACATGGAATGCTGGTCCGTCCTGCAACTGCCCGAAGACGCCGGGCTGCGTGATATCAAGCGTAGCTATGCGCGTCTGTTGAAAGTCTTCCGGCCCGATGAAGATGCCGAAGGCTTTCAGCGCCTGCGCGAGGCTTACGAGAGCGCACTGTCGATTGCCCAGTGGCGCCTTGAAAACGAAGAGACCGAGGAGCACGGCGACGTCATGCTGGCTCCGAGTCTCGGGTTCGCTGCGCTGGCCGGACAAGAGCAACCCATCGCTCAACCACTGCAAAAGACCGGGACCGATGCGTGGGATTATCCCTCGCCGCCATTCGAACCGGTGACCCCGGCCGCGCCCGAAGCACCGCTCGAATTACCAATCTTGCGGGCACAACCCCTGAATCCAGCCCCCGTGGAACCGACCGCTGACCCGGCCGTTGAAGCCGCGTCGCAATTGCTGAACGGCCTCTCGGACACCAATCTGGACCACCGCTGGGAACAAGCGCGCCAGCAGGATTGTGCGCAAGCGTTCCAGACACTGTTGCTGACGTTGTGCTTCGACCATCCCGCCCTGCGCCTTTCGATTGCTCGTTGGGCAGTGCAGCACCTCGGATGGCTGGGCCCGTGGCAGGAGATCGTGATCGGCGACGGGCAGCGCGGCATTCTCGCCACCGAGTTGCTGATGGATTACCGGCAATCGCTGGAGGCATTGCTCGCCTCGCAGAACGAGCGTGAATTTCTCGCGCAGCTCAAGACTTATACGGCCCAACCCTGGCTCCAGGTGTTCGACCGTCGGGAACACTGGCAGCAGATCATCCTGCAACTGCTGCAGGACACGGAATGGAGCGTGCCGCTGTTCGACCGTGTGTCCCAACTGTTCGGTTGGGACGACACCAAGGGCATTCATCCGCAACCGGACTGGCTCTGGCAAGAACTGATCGAGCGCTGCAACCAGGAAAGCCTCTACAACAATCTTTGCGCCCGCGCCGAAGATCAGCGCAACGGGTCGTCCGACGCGCTCGCCGCGCGCATGCTGATCAGCCCGATGAAGCCGCGGCAACAGAAAGACATGACCGACCGGTTCATTCCCGCTGACTGGCAGGCCTGCCAGCAGCTGTCGGAAACCCTCAAATGGCGTTTCCCCGATTTGCTCGCCCGTTTGCCGTACGCCGACGTTTTCTACTGGCGACGGTTTCTGCCGCGCTACGTTGCCGACGAGACCTCATTGCGGACATGGGCCGCGATTGCGCTGGCGCTGTGGTTGTTCTATTTACCCACCGAGCACAAAACCACGGAGATGAGCATCATCATCCCGCTGGCGTTCGCCTGCGTCCCGACGTGGTTTTTCCGTAACACCTTGAGTTGGTGGGTGCCCCTCAGCGCCGAGGTGATCGTTCAAGACCTCTGGCTGACCGAAAGCCTGATACCGCGCCGATGGAACCCCGACACTCGCTGGCTGGTAATCCGCCACGGCGTGCCGCAAGCCATCATGATTGCGATGTTCTCGGTACTGCTCGGCGGTCTGGGGGCTTTCACTTACATCGGCACGATCCTGATCGGGCTCTGGCACAGGCGGCGCATCGGCACCCTCGATCCGGAACTGAGTAACCGTCGCCCTTGGCTGACCGCGCTGCACTGGGCGCATTTCAGTCCGTTGCAAGTGTTGTTTCTGGTGGTCATGACCGGCGTGATTCTCGCCAGTCAACTCGGTTATTCGCTGAAACACCTGTTCCCCGGCTAGGCTAGATGCGGGCCGGATTGCCCTCCACCAAGGTTTTACCCTCGCTGAAAAGGATCTGAGCATGTTGAAACTCGCAGGCCTCACCCTCGCGGCGCTCACGTTGAGCGCTGCAGCCCACGCCGATGTCGACCTGAAACTGGGCAGCACCGAACGCGTCACCCGCCTCTTCGCCTATCCCAATAATTGCAGCGTGATCTGCTTTCGCAACTGGACGCTGGAGCAGACCGTCGCCCATTACCTGAGCCAGAGCGTGCAGCGCGACGGCTACACCGACGCCAAAGTGCTGGTGAAAAACGATAACGATCAGCTCTACGCCGAAATCAGCGGCGTACCAAAAGGCTACGACAAGCCGCTGACCGCGCTGCTGGACGCTGGTGACCTGGCCTACAACGGCGCGAGCAAACTCAACGCCGACGGCAAGTGGGCGTACAGCTGGTATCTGTTCCTGCCACTGGGCATGGCCCTGGAAAACCGCAAGAGTGTCGAGTTGCTGCACTTCCCGCCGGATTACTCGCTGACCCAGGCCCAGGATTACCTGCGCTCCAACACCACCGACCGCTGGGCCGCGCTGCTGACCGACAATGGTATCCCCGACGACCAGACGCCGGCCTACCAGACCATCATCGACATCGCCCCGATCGCCGCACCCGCCAGCGCCGGCAAGGATCTGGAAGGCGTGTACGACTACTTCAAGGATTACCAGACCACGATGGTCAAGCAGGTCAGCCAGAACGCCAGTGGCGACGTGCTGCCGATGGTTGCCTTTGGTGCGCCGGTGCGTAACTGGATCAAGCAGCAATACGGTGCGACCGTGAATGTACTGGGCCTGGCCACCATCAGCCCGAGCGCGGGCGTGAACGTGCCGGTGCTGGGCTCCAACCATCCTAGCTACATCTGGTACGCCGCCGACCCGAGCAACTACACCGGCGACGATGCCCAGGCCAAAGCCGATGCGGCGGGTCTGAAGGTGATGGGGCAAGACTTGAGCGCCGCCTGCTGGCAGGCCGGGATGGGCAGCAAACCGGGCACCGATCCGAAGACACTGCTCAACAGCTGCACCCAGACCTGGCAAGTGACGCAGAAAGCCAAGACCTGCGAACTGTTCTACACCACGATCCGCAACCAGACCGTGGCAGAGGCTGACAAGACCTGCTCGACGGCACCGGTCAAATCCCAGCTGCAACAATTGAAGAGCCCGCTGCCGGCCATGGCCGCACCTGCTGCCCACCTCTGAACGGACAGGAGATGTTCCCGCGTCAGCCTTGGCTGACGCGGGAAGTCGTCTATTTCGCTTGTCAGATCTGACAGTAGACCGCTAGTGTGATTTACGGGATCTTGGATCCTATTATCGTGTTGCAGGACTGACAGGATGTCAGCCGAGGGAAGTCGCGACACCCCGCCAACAGGGACCGTTATGAACACTTACGCATTACCGGGTAAACCAGCACGCGATACCGAGGGCATTTATCCTTTTGCCGGGCTCCCCGTCCGCTTGGGATTTCCGTCAAAGCATGATTTCGAAATTGTTCACGATTCCGAAGGAGTGACCACCGCTGTCGTAGCGTGCCGGGCGTTTCTGCGCGTCTCCCGCATTTGCCGGGTTTCAGGCCTGCTGCTGCCCTATCGCTGCCGGCAGACCAGACAACTGCTCGCCGGTATCCACCTTTACGATCCGCGCTTTTGCGGCGCGTTCGAGCATTGCTGCGACCCGAACACCTTTCTCGACATGAACGAGTTATGGGTGTGGGCCCTGCGAGATATTGCCAAGGGTGAACGGCTGACCATGGACTACACCGCCACCGAAGACAAACTGCTGCAGCAGTTCGCCTGCGGTTGCGGGTCCTCGCGCTGCCGTGGGTGGATCACCGGTTACGACGAATCACCCAATCTCGAAGGCCAGCGCTATTTGCTGAGCTGGCGACGTCGGCAAGGTTTACGCTGAATGGCCGATCAAGGCGCGCCGACCGGACGCAAGCGGTACTGCGGCGGCAATTGCTCGAAACCGCTGATCGTGGTGTTCAGGCTCTTCCAGCGACCATCCTTGATGCCGTAAATGCAGCCGTGGATCGACAGGCTCTGCCCGCGATGCCAGGCGTTCTGGATGATGCTGGTGTGGGCGACGTTGGCCACTTGCTGGATCACGTTGAGCTCGCACAGACGGTCGACCTGTTCTTCTTCGGTCGGCAGCTTGGCCAGTTCTTCGCGTTTTTCGTAGTACAGGTCGCGGATCGAACGCAGCCAGCCGTCGATCAGGCCGAACTGGCGATCCTGCATCGAAGCCCGTACACCGCCGCAACCGTAGTGCCCGGTCACCAGGATGTGTTTGACCTTGAGCACGTCCACCGCGTACTGGATCACCGACAGACAGTTGAGGTCGGTGTGCAGCACCACGTTGGCGACGTTGCGGTGAACGAACAGATCGCCCGGCAGCATGCCGACGATTTCGTTGGCCGGCACCCGTGCGTCGGAGCAGCCGATCCACAAGTATTCAGGCGTCTGCTGGCGAGCCAGCTTGGCGAAGAAATCCGGGTCTTCCTTGGTGATCGCGTCAGCCCAACGCTCGTTGTTATCAATCAGGTCTTGTAAGTCATGCATGCGGTAAGGCCTCAAGAAAGATGCGCTGGTATGACAGTCGACCGCCTGTCGGGGTCACGGATCGATTACAGGTGATTTCGTTGGAATTTCCACCGTGCCCGGTGAGTCCACCCCAGTAAGGCCCACAGCATGAGGAATTGCCATGACTGATTCACGACGTCCATACGATGCGGTGCAACCGGAGCCCATCGATGATAACGAAGACCGCATGGGTTCAGTGCATGAGCTGGACTTCGACGACGAACAGCCCAGCGCGAAGATCGGCGAGGAACTGCCCGAGCGCGAGCGCGAACAGTTGTTGCCCCGTGAGCGTGTGCGCGAAGCGGGTTTCACCGGGGCATCGACCGCCGACCATGAGCCCACCGACGATGACCTGAGCCCGGAAACTCTGATCCATGAAGATGGCGCCCGGGATGCCCATGAGGTCGGCGAAGGCAATCACGCCGATTGGGATTTGAGCGTGGTCGACGAAGACGACATTGGCGGTGGCAACGGACTTGATGAAGCGGAACTGGCGCGCCGCGATCCGCTGGATCGCAAGCGTTGATTTGTATTGCCTGACAGGACGCTATCGCGGGCAAGCCCGCTCCCACAGGGATCCTGGTCGTACTCAAACTATGTCTACGACACTAAAACCAAAACCTGTGGGAGCGGGCTTGCCCGCGATGCTTTAACGCTTCAATCGACCAGGGTGCAGGCCATGACCACGGCATCTTCACGCCCGCCGACCGCCGGGTAGTAATCCCGGCGCCGGCCGATCTCGTTGAAGCCATAGCGCTCGTACAGGCGAAAGGCCGACGTGTTGCTGTCGCGCACTTCCAGGAAGCATTCCCGGGCATCGGCGGCGTAAGCTCGGGACATCAGGTATTCGAGCAGGATTAGCCCCAGCCCGCGGCCCTGGTTTTCCGGCTTGACCGTGATGTTGAGCAGGTGCGCTTCATCGAGAATGATCTGCACCACCCCGTGGCCCACCTGCTGCTCACCTTCGAACATCAGCCAGATCTGGTACTTGCCCAGGCCGTCGAGAAAAATCCCGCGAGTCCACGGATGGCTGTACGCGGCGAATTCAATCTTCAGCACAGCGTCCAGATCCGCCTCGGTCATCGGGCGAAACGATACAGCGTCACTCATTCGATTCTTTCCAGCGCGCCATCAGCCGACGCATGGCTTGCCACACGGCGGCCTTGCGCTGTGGCTCTTCCATCAACAATTCCAGCCCCGGCACGGCCCACGCCGAACCCAGGCCCTCGATTTGCAACTCGCGGTTGAATGCCTCGGCATCCGCCTCACCGGCAAACCGTACCGCCGGCAGGCCGATCAGCCAGACACAGGCACACGGCGCCGCCTCCATCTGCACCGACAGGAAACCCTGAACGAAATCCCGGGCCGCTTCAGGGCCCTGATCCAGCGTGCCGCGGTTCAGCCAAGGCCAGCGCACCGGCTCACCGACAATCTGCGGCGCGTCCGGCAGACCGGCGGCACGCAGCATGTCCTTGAGCAACAGATAGGCAGGATCGCGCGACTGGAAGGCTTCGCCTGTGGGTAACTCCACCAGCAGCAGGCAACGGCCGGCGCGCAGCAATTGCAGGGCAAAACGCGGTGGCGGCACCGGTGCCGGCTTGGCCACCACGGGTGTTTCGTCGACTTCTTCGACCGGCTTGGCGCCCGTGCGGGTGCTGACCAGCGAAGGTCGCGGAACTTCGATTTTCGGCCGTTCGACCGGACGCGTGGCCGGCTGCTCCGGCGCTTCGGCCGGGGTTGCCGGAAACGCCGGCGCAGCAATCTCGGGCTCGGGCTCGGGCATGTCCAGCAGCTCGGGCCGCGACGGCGCGGCAAAGGGCAATTCGGTGCGCGGCAGCCAGTTGACCACCTGCATGGCGTTCAAATAGGCGCGGCGGCGGGACTCGATTAGCAAGGGTCGGCCACTTGTGGATAACTGAAGTGCGCTGATTCTACCGCCCTTCGCTCAAGATCGCGCGCTGTTGATCGATAGTCTTGACCGATACCTTGACGCAAAGAAAAGCGACAGCCCGTCCCGAGAGTGAATCGCATCCTTCGTGATGCAGTACAATCGCGGCTTTTAATCGCCAACCAGCCGGCCATTCCGATGATCGAACCCAAGCGCGTCTTGCGCGCCCTCGCTGAACACTGGGCACTTCTGGAGCCACTGTGCGAGCACTTCGACCAAGGCACACTGAGCCTCAACGAACTGCGCACGCAACTGGCCGCCCAACAACTGGACAGCACGCCGCAGGACATCACCAGCCTGCTCGACGTGTGGATCCGCCTCGACATTCTGGTTCCCGTGGCCAAGAGCCCGAACCGTTTCGAGCTGAACGCGCAGATTCACGATTTCCTCGCCTACCTGCGCCGCGAGCACCGTCTGGGCCTGTGCCTGGAGATCGAAGCCTATCTGCGTCACCTCGAGCGTCTGGCCGGTTATATTCAGGATGCGTTCGATGTCCGTGACGGCAATGATCTGGCGCGTCAGTTGCGTCTGCTCGACATGCGCGTGCGCGACGTTCTGAAGAAACTCGACAACGACGAACAGGCGCTGGTGGCCGTGGCCGAACGGGCCAAGACCAGCGACCGGCAGATTCCGCTGCGTCAGCGTTACGCCGAAGTACTGGCGACCTGGGACGAATACGTCGAGCCGATGATCGATCTGGTGAACGCCGACGGCGCCTTCGAGCAAGGCGTGCGCAAGGTCGAAACCGTGCTGCTGAAGATGCTCAGCGAACAGCAGCGCCTCGGCCATCTGGTCGATGACGACATGCTGCTGCGCACCCATGCGCGCATCCTCGAAATGCAGACCAGCGCCCAGCTGACCTTGCGTCACGCTCGGGAATTGCTGCTGCCGCTGCGTGAAGAAGCACGCCGACACAACGCCGTGACCCGTGGTGCTGCGCTGGCGCTGGCCGCGATCCGCCGCAAAGGTATCGACGCCGTACCACAAGCCGCGATGCCGCTGTTCACCCGGCCGCAAAGCACCTTCCTCGGCAGCGCCAGTCAGGTTGAAGCCTACGTTTACGCCCTGGCCCGTTTCGAGCCGAAACCGGCGCGTTTCCCCAAGGCGCACAAGTCGCAGAAGACTGGCGATGCCCCGCGTGCACCGCGCACCGTGCGCGAGATGGTCGACCGTTGCGAAGAATCCCTGCCGATGCCGGATCTGATGACCTGGCTTCTGGAGCAGGAGCCGGACGGCGCGACCGACGAATTGCTTTACTGGTTCTCGCGCCTGTCGCGGGAAAAACGCTTCAAGCGCGAGCGTCTGGAACGTCGCGAATACCACACTCACGAGCACCAGGTCAGCCTGCGCTCCTTCGCCCTGCTCTCGGCCGGCGACACCGCCGCCGAGAATTCTGCGAGCATCCCCAATGCATCTTGATCTATCCGAACTGTCTCAGCTGGCGCCGATCTTTCGCGAGCTGTTCAAGGGTTACCACGTCAGCCGCCGCGACCCGGAGCTGTACGCGCAACTGTCGAACTTCCAGGACCAGTACCGCACGCTGTTCAAGGCACTGGGCTTCGAACTGGTCTGCGACACCCGTGGTTTCTATTACTTCGTGCCAGACATGGCGGCTGCGGCGGTGAACAAGACTGCTCAGCGTCTGGCGCTGTTCACCTTCATCCTGGTCGAGCATCTGGCCGATCAGGGCCGCGATCCGATCGCTGTTCTTGATGGCGGCAGCCTCGGCCGCGAAGAGCTGCCGTCGTTGCTGGAGAAGTACCGCGACCTGTTCATCCAGGCCGAAGTACAAACCGTTGAAGAGCTGGAAGAAAAGATCATGCGCCGCATGACCCAGCTCGGCTTCGCCAGCGAGGAAAACGGCGTGTACCGTTTCCTGCCGCCGATGCACCGTTTCCTAGACGTCTGCCTGTCGGTTCAGCAGGACCGCGACCTGGCGGCCAGCGTGCACAGCGTCCTGCCGCTGCCGGCACCGGTGCTGATCGACGAAGCCGCCGAGGCCAAATTCCTCGCCACCGACGACCCGCTTGATCTCAGCGAATTTGAGGAAGAGAGCGAAGAAGACGCACTGGCCCGCGCCATTGCCGAAGAACAGGAGTCCGATGCATGAGCCAGGAACGCTACGGCATCCGCCGCTTTGCCCTTTTGAACACCGCCGGTTACAGCCTCGGCCTGTTCCCGCTGGAAGAGCCGCTGTCGGTCTACGGCGCGAACAACCTCGGTAAATCCGCCTCGATCAACGCCTTGCAGTTCCCGATCCTGGCACGCATGTCGGACATGAGTTTCGGCAAGTACAGCCTGGAACAATCCCGGCGCTTCTACTTTGCCTCCGACACCAGCTATATCCTCGTCGAAGTGAACCTGCCCCACGGCCCGCACGTGATCGGCGTGGTCGGTCGCGGCCCGGGTGGCGGTTTCGGTCACCAGTTCTTTGCCTACGCCGGCAAGCTCGATCTGGCGCACTACCAGAAAAACGACACCTGCCTAAGGCAGAAAGAGCTGTTCAGCAACCTTGAGAAAGAAGGCCTGAAAGCCTACGAACTCAAGCCGGATGAGCTGCGTCGTTTGCTGGTTGGCGGTCACACGTCGATCCCGCTCGACTTGACGCTGATCCCGCTGCGCTCCACCAGCGAGCAGAGCCTGAAGACTTTCCGCGCGCTGTTCATCAACCTGCTGCACATGCGCGAAATCACCGCAGCCAAGCTCAAGCAATTGTTCCTCGATGCCTTCGAACACAGCCTGCGTTCCGGCAGCGTCGATTACATCGCCGCGTGCGAAGAAGCCTTCCGCGATGTGCGGCGCATGGAACAGGACTACAACTCGCTGGTGGCTGCCGGCCCGTTGGTCGAAGCCCTGTCCAACGGTGTGAAACAGCGCGATGTGCTGCGCGGCAAGCTGCATCGCCTGTCGCCGCTGCTCGATTCGTTGCTCGGCACCTGGTCGGACTACGCCACGGCGCGCAAGGAAGAGCTGACCATTCAGGCCGAGCACTACCGTCGCGAGCAGGACGACCTGCAAAACGATCAGCGCGGTGGCACTCAGGAACTGATGCGTCTGGAGCGGGAAATCTCCGGCATCCAGCGCTGGCTCGGCGAGTTGTCCGTTCTGAAGAACCGCTTCGCGCTGGTCGATGACGTCAAAATCCTAGAGCAGCAACTGCTGGCGGCCAAGGACGCTCACGACGAATTGGCAGGTGCATTGGCGCAGTCTCGTCAGTTCAGCGCCGAGGATCTGGAAGAACGTCTTCGCGATCTGGAAAAGCGCCTGAAGTCAGTGAAGCAGCAACTCGATCACGCCGATAACAACAGCTACGCCCGCCTGCGCGAAGAATTCTCGCAGCAGGACGTCGAGCGCCTGATGCGCCTGTTCAACAGCGCGCTGTTCAGCCTGCCGCTGGGCGAACACGGGATCACCCTCGACGAGAACGGCGAATGGGTGAAGTCGGTGGAACTGATCCTCGACGGTTTCAAGGGCGAGCGTTTCGAAGTGCCGGGCCTGTCGATCGACATCTCGCACATCGAACCGCCGGCCCTGCAAGCACTGGCCGACCGTGCCGCGCTGCGCGATCAGAAAGAGCGTCTGGAAAAAGAACTCAAGCAACTGAAAACCCAACAAGCCGTGGCCGCCGACCGCGCCGCGAGCAAGACCCAGACCGAAGCGCTGTACCAGCAGGTTCTGGATGCTCAGAAAGCGCTGGAAGATTTCCGTCGTACCCAGACCCTGAGCGCCGAAGAGGGCGACAAGCTCGAGCAACTGGCGCAGATGGAAGCCGCGCAGGACGAACTCAAGCGCTCCAGCGATGCGTTCACCGAGCGCGTCCAGCAACTGTCGGCCAAGCTGCAACTGGTCGGCCGGCAGATCGCCGACATGGAAGCCAAGCAACGCACTCTCGACGACGCCCTGCGCCGTCGTCAGTTGCTGCCGGCAGATCTGCCGTTCGGCACGCCGTTCATGGATCCGGTCGACGATTCGATGGACAACCTGCTGCCGCTGCTCAACGACTATCAGGACAGCTGGCAAGGCCTGCTCCGCGCCGACGGCCAGATCGAAGCCCTGTACGCACAGGTGCGTCTCAAGGGCGTGGCCAAGTTCGACAGTGAAGACGATATGGAGCGCCGTCTGTCGTTGCTGATCAACGCTTACGCGCACCGTACCGACGAAGCCCTGACCCTGGGCAAGGCCCGTCGTGCGGCGGTCACCGATATTGCGCGTACCCTGCGCAACATCCGCAGCGACTACGACAGCCTCGAGCATCAATTGGCGTTGTTCAACCGCGAGATCAACAAGCGTCAGGTGTCCAACCTGCAGAGCTTCCGTATCGTCCTCGCGCCGAACAAGGAAGCGCTCAAGCACATCGACCAGATCATCCACAGCGCCGGTCAGTACGAAGAAGGCGAAACCCTGTCGGTGTTCGACCTGAGCCAAAGTGCAGAACAGGACAACAAGAACGAAGAGGCCAAGGAATACCTGGCACGGCTGGTGGCGGCGAACCACAACCAGCTCGGCCTCAAGGACTTGTTCGAACTGGCGTTCGAGATCACCAAGGTCAATGGTCAGCCGGTTATCCACACCGACATCGACGGCGCGGCGTCCAACGGCACCACGATGACCATCAAGGCGCTGACCAACATGTACTTGTTGCTGCACTTGATGGATCGCGACCTGGCCGGTCGCGTGCGCCTGCCGTACTACCTCGACGAGGCGGCGGACATCGACGAGAAGAACCAGGCAGCATTGCTGGAAACCAGCCTGCAACTGGGCTTCGTGCCGATTCTGGCGAGTGTGAAGCCGCAGGTCTGCGCCAGTGTCGCCATCGACCTGGAAGGCGGCAGCGGCCCGGCCGGTATTTACATCGATGAGGCGGACTGGAAGTACATCCGTCGCCACGATGTGGTGAAGGCCACCATCAATGTCCAGGCCGACGAGCCGGAGCTGGATGCGGTTTGATGCGTAACTGACGGGCACAAAAAAGGGCCGCGATCCATTGGATCGTGGCCCTTTTTTATGTCTTGGAATTTTGTGCTGAATGACAGGACCTCTTCGCGGGCAAGCCCGCTCCCACAGGGATTGATGTCTTACACAAATTTGTATTCAACACAAAAACCTGTTGGAGCGGGCTTGCCCGCGAAGGCGTCCTCAACGATGCCCCATATTTCCCCGATTATTTGCCGAGGGGGATTTTCGGCGCCCAGTTCAGCCACTCGTCTTCGAACTTGTCGAAGAGCGGGAAGGTTTGTTCGGCGCGCGCGGGGTTGCCCATCTGCTCGCCGTCCGGCGTGGCGAAGGCGATACCGCCCTGAATCACTGTCTCCAAAGACTCGGTGCGTACGGTCACGCCTTTGAACAGGCCGATGTCGAGACCGACACCACTGGTGTTCCAGAAGCGACTGCCGCTGCGCACCAGTGGCGCGTACTTCGGTTCGATCAGGATGTGTACCAACACGCGATCCGCTGTCTGGCCCAGTTCGTAACCGGTGACTTTACCCACGGTGATCTCACGGTAAGTCACCGGAACACCTGGTTTGAGCGAACCGCGACGGGCAGCGCTCAGTACCAGACTCAAGCCAGCCTCTTGCTTGGTGACTTCCGGCGCATTGGCCAGGGCCACGAAGTTCTTCTGCGGGCCGAGGTTCTTGGCGGCCGGTTGCACTTCGATGTATTGGCCGGTGACCAGCGTCTCCAGGTTTGAGGTCTTGATCAGACCCAACTCCGGTTTGACTACCCAGAACTGGCTGCCGACCCGGGCGATCTTCTCCGGCACTTCGGTGATGCGCGCGGTGAGGATCACCGATTGCAGATCATCGGTCAGGTCGACACTTTCGATCTTGCCGACGTCCAGGCCCTTGAAGCGAACCGGGGTGCCGCTGCGCAGACCGTCCGCGCGATCGACCTTGATGGTGACGACGGCACCTTTCTGATTGGCTTCATCATGGTTGGCGAACAGACGGAAACGCGGGATACGTTTTTGCAGCGGTGCCTTGGCTTGCGGCGTTTCGAAGGCAATGCCGCCAGCCATCAGGGTCTGCAACGATTCACTCTTGACCTGAATGCCGCCCGTCAGACCGCCAGTCAGCGTGACGCCGCTGACGTTCCAGAACCGGGTCGAGGCGTTGACCAGGTTTTCGTATTCCTTCTCGATGTGGACGCCGATCACCAGTTGCTTGCGGGTCTTGGAGAACTGATAGCTCTGCACCGAACCGACCTTCACCTGCTTGTAGAGAATCGGGCTGCCGACATCGATCGAACCGAGGGTGTCGGTGAACAGCACAAGGTGCAGGCCCGGTGCCTTCAGATCCAGGGGTGGAGCTTTCGGCCGAGCCTCGAACTCGCGCTGCGGCGCGCCGCCCTTGTCGCCCGGGCGCACGGCGATGTAGTTACCTTTGACCAGTGCTTCCAGACCGGTGATACCGGCCAGGGAAATCGACGGTTTGACCACCCAGAACTGCGTGCCGGTGACCAGATAGTCTTCGGCCAGCGGATCGAGGGTCAGTTCGGCGGTCGCACTGGACAGGTCCGGATCGATCTTCAGGGCTTTCAGGTTACCGACCTGAATGCCTTTGTACATCACCGGTGTGCGCCCGGCTTGCAGGCCTTCGAAGTCACTGAGTTTGACCTTCACACGGATGCCGGCGGCAGCCGCATCGAAGTCTTCGTAGAGACGGAATGGCAGGCTCGGATCGGTGGGCGGGCTGTCCTTGCGGTTCTCCGGGGTGGCGAAGGCGATACCGCCGGCGACGATGCTGGCCAGGGATTCGCTGCGCACTTTCACGCCGGACAGGTTGGCGTCGATGCTGATGCCGCTGGCGTTCCAGAAACGGGTGTGTTTGCGCACCAGTTTGGCGTAGGTCGGTTCGATGAACACCTTGAGCTCGACGGTGCTCTGGTCTTCCGACAGCACGTAGCTTTTGATCTGACCGACTTTGATCTGCTTGTAGAACACCGGGCTGCCACGATTCAACGAACCGAGGCGATCGGCTTTGATCGTCAGATGCAGGCCCGGTTTGGAGTCCGATAGAGGCGGCTCTTCTGCCAGGGCCTTGAATTTGCGGGTCAGCTCGCCTTCACCCGGGCTGATCGCGACATAGTTACCCGATACCAGGGTTTCCAGGCCAGTGATCCCGGCCAGGGTCACGCTCGGCTTGACCAACCAGAAACGGGTGCTGGTCTTTAGGTACTGATCGACATCCTTGTTCATTTCGATGGTGGCGATCACGCCTTTGGTGCCGCCTTCGTCGTCGAGCTTGAGGGCTTTGACCTTGCCGACCGGCATGCCTTTGTAGACCACTTCAGTCTTGTTGGCCTGAATGCCTTCACCGCTTTCAAACCGCACCTGAATCTCGATGCCGGTTTCGTTATAGGCACGCCAGCCGAGCCAGCCGCCGATAATCAAAGCGATCAGGGGCAACACCCAGATAGCAGACCAGTTCGAAGCCGGTCGGGTTTTCGCTACAGGCAAATCAGTCATGGTCGGCGTCCGACTCCGTGTTATCCCAAATCAGTCGGGGATCGAAAGTGACAGCGGCGAGCATCGTCAGAATCACCACACTGGCGAAGGCGATGGCGCCAAGATTGGCTTCGACACTGGCAAGCCGGCCGAAGTTGACGACCGCCACCAGAATGGCGATCACGAAAATGTCGAGCATCGACCAGCGACCGATGAACTCGATGAAGCGGTACATCCAGATCCGCTGACGGGCGGACAACGGCTGGCGGCGCTGTACAGAAAACAGCAACAGCGCAATGCCCACCAGTTTGAACGTTGGCACCAGGATACTGGCGATGAACACAACGGCGGCAATTGGAATCATGCCGTGCTGCACCAGCTGGATCACACCGGACATGATCGTGCTTGGATCACCCTGCCCCAGAGAACTGACTGTCATGATCGGCAGTACGTTGGCCGGGATGTAGATAATCGCCGCTGTGATCAGCAGTGCCCAGGTGCGGTTGAGGCTATTCGGCCGGCGAGCGTGAACCAAGGCACCGCAGCGGGTGCAGGTTTGCTCGTCGGTATCCGCTTCCTGTCTGTTCAACTCGTGGCATTCGGTGCACGTCAGAATGCCCGCATCAATCGCCCGCATGAGTATCTTCCCCTGATAACGCCTGCCAGATCTGATGCGGTGACATCACCACCTCCAGCCATACCTGCACCAACAACAATCCAATAAAACACGCCAAGCCGAGACCGACAGTGATCGCCGCCATGTCCGCCAGTTTGACGATCGCCACCAGTACGCCCATGAGGTAAACCTCGAGCATTCCCCAGTCTTTGAGGTGGTGATAGATGCGGTAAAGCAAAAGACCGTAACTGCGGCCGGCGTTGAAACGAATTGTCAGCAAAACGAACAACTGGCACAGCAACTTGAGCAGCGGAATGGCCATGCTGCACAGGAAAACAACAATCGACACACCCTGCATGTCAGTGTTGAACAGCCCGACTACGCCACTCCAAACCGTATCCTGCGAGGATTGTCCAAGGATATTGAGTTGCATGATGGGTAAAAAGTTTGCCGGGATGTACAGCAATAATGCTGCGATTACCAAGGCAAGGCTGCGCTGCACCACATTGTGGCGGTGAGCGTACAGTTCGTAACCGCAGCGAGGGCAGAGGGCTTTCTCGCCGTGGGCAAGTGTTGGCTTGCGCATCAGCAGGTCGCACTCGTGACAGGCCACCAAGTCTTCCAGCGGTAAATCTGACAGCCCGGGGGCGTCAACCGACTCTGACATAAAGGCTCTGGCTCCGAATAAGGTGGGGCTATTCTAGTGTTCTGGTTTGAAAATAACTGTGCAAATTTGTTCGCTATTACGAGCAAAACTTTTTCGCAGACAAAACAAAACCCCAACTGCTTTCGCAATTGGGGTTTCGGAATTTAATCTTGACGATGACCTACTCTCACATGGGGAAACCCCACACTACCATCGGCGAT